>NZ_JACSCY010000005.1 GCF_014333615.1 Hymenobacter citatus
AGCAAGTCGATCAGGTGGTAGCGCTGCCAGCACCTAACCCATTTCGTTGGCTCCTACTCTACTTTTGCAACAGCCACTCGCATTATGTAAAGCGACAAATTCGAGAAATAATCAGTCACTTATCCCCCTCTATTTTATTTAGATAATTCAATAATAGTTTGAGTTATTAGATTTAAAAAATCTTCGATCTGCTACCAAAACCCCTCTCTATGTTCATTTTCCAAGCGCTGTGCAAAGCGGCTACGGCTATGAGGGTGCTTCTTCTTTATGCGCTGTTATTATTAACCGGTTGCCAACAGTATTTGCTTGCTCCCGCTGCTACAGCAGCGCGTGTGCCACCGCCGCTACCATATAAAGGAATGACTACAGTGCCCTTTTGCGAGCTCTCCCAACACCGAAATCAGCTAGTATATGTTCGGGGAGTATACAATGGCATGGACGAATATTGGGCTTTTACCTCTCCCGAGCCTGAATGCGAGAAATACCTATTCCTCGAACTAACGCTAGCCGACTCCGTAAGTGCGCCTTTTCAAGCCAAGTTGGTCATGGTTCATGCGCAGTATAACAATCACTATTTAGTTATCGACGCCATTGGTCGCTATGAGGATAGTCTAGTGACAGGATACGGACATCTCGGGTCGAATAAAGCACAGTTTATAGTGCAAGAGCTGGTAGGGATGCACCTAGTCTCGGTAACTGGCCGGAAGGGAAACAAAATCAAAGCAATCGAATAAGGTGACAGCAAAAAGAATAGATTGATATAGCTGTTACTGTCCAATAAGTCTTTTTTATGTAAACCAGTATCCAGGTAGCGAAGCCACTATGTACAGTCGATAATATCCGATAAAATACAAGCTCCTGAACTGGTCATGCTAGGACGCTTATTATTATACATACCCCCTAAACTGCGCCCCACCCCTACCAGCGCGACGCTGGGTCGTCGGGGCGCACCTCGAAGGTGTCGGCGTCGTACAGGGTAGGGAACTGCTCCCGGAACGCGTCTAGGTCGGTGCGGCGCAGGGTGCGGGTGATGCTGGTTTCGTGATTACCAACTTCCACGAGGTAGTCACCGCGCATGTCTAATAGGGCTGAGTCGCCGGCGTATTCCAGGTTGTTACCATCGGTGCCTACCCGGTTGACGCCCAGCACATACGCAACGTTTTCGATGGCACGGGCGCGGAGCAGCGCCATCCAGGCATTGCGGCGGGCGGCGGGCCAGTTGGCCACGTACAGCAGCAGGTCGTAGGGAGCGGCTGCCGCATTGCGGCTCCACACCGGAAAGCGCAAATCGTAGCATACCAGCGGGCAGATGCGCCAGCCGCGCCACTCCTCCAGCAGCCGCGCCTGGCCGGCAGCATACACGTTGGTTTCGCCGGCCATGCCAAAGCGGTGGCGCTTGTCGTAGTAGCTCATGGTGCCGTCGGGGCGCACCCAGAGCAGGCGGTTGTAGTGCTGGCCGTTGTCGCGGATGATGAGGCTACCCGTGACAACGGCATTGCGGGCCGCGGCCATGCGCTGCATCCATTGCACAGTAGGGCCGGCCATGTCCTCGGCCAAGGCAGCTGCTTCCATCGTGAATCCCGTAGCAAACATCTCCGGTAGCACAACCAAGTCAATGGGCAGGGAAATTGTGTCGATATGGCGCTCCAGCAAAACCCGGTTGGCAGCAGGTTGGTGCCAGTGCAATGCCGTTTGCACAAACGATAATGTAAAATCAGCCATACAGAATCTTTATGGTACTAATTTATGATAAATTATACAAAAATCAAGAACACCTATCTATACGTATCTTTCACTGAAAGCGTGTAGTCGCAAGGCAGCTTCTTGCAACGTCTCGCTTCTTTTGGCAAAGCAAAACCGTATGAGTCCCTCATCCCGCCCATCGTGGTAGAAAGCCGACACAGGCACCACAGCTACGCCGGCTTCGCGCGTGAGGCGTTGGGCAAATTCAGTATCAGGCTCTTGCGGGGCCAGTGCGGCGTAGCGGGCCAGCAGAAAATACGCCCCGGCAGCGGGCAGCAGCTCGAAGCCCGTACCGCGCAGCAGCTCCGCAAACAGGTCGCGCTTTTGCTGGTAGAAGGCCGGTAGCTCGCGGTAGTGGTCAGCGTCGGCCAGCACATCGGCCAGGGCGTGCTGGGTAGGCGTGCTCACGCTGAATGTCAGGAATTGGTGCACCCGGCGCACCTCCGCCGTCAGTAATGCCGGCGCTATGCAGTAGCCTACCTTCCAGCCCGTGGCGTGGTAGGTTTTGCCAAACGACGACAGCACAAACGCCCGCGCCGCCAGAGCAGGGTGCTGCAATACGCTGCGGTGCGCCTGCCCGTCAAACACCAGGTGCTCATACACTTCATCACTCAGCACCAGCGTATCGGTGTTTTCCAGCAACCCAGCCAGCGTATCGAAATCCTGGGTGGTGAGCACGGCGCCGCTGGGGTTGTGGGGCGTGTTGAGCAGTACGAGGCGCGTGCGCGGCGTGAGGCGGGCCGCTACCTGGTCCCAATCGGGGCGGAAGCTAGGTAGGCACAGGGGCACGTACACGGGCGTGCCGCCCTGCAACCGAATGGCAGGACCGTAGAGGTCGTAGGCCGGTTCCAGCACCAGTACTTCGTCGCCGGGGCGCACAGTGGCGGCCAGCACCGCGTAGAGCCCCTCAGTGGCTCCGCTGGTGATGGTGATGTTGGTGGCCGGATCGGGAGCGGGTACGTGGTAGAGGGCGGCGGTTTTCTGGCTGATCAGCTCCCGCAGGCGCAACAGGCCGGGCATGGGCGCATACTGCTGCTGGCCGGCAGCGCCGGCGTGGCGAACCAAAGCATCGGTCAGGTTCTGGGGCGGGTCGAAATCCGGGAAGCCCTGGGCCAGGTTGATGGCGCCGTGGTCTTGTGCCAATTGGGTCATCACCGAGAAAATACTGGTGCCCACATCGGGCAGCTTCGACGAAAATTTCATGCTGGTAAGGTAGGCCGTTTTGCGGACCACACCAGATACGCAACCCAATCTGATTTGTCTGCATTCGGCTTTAGCTCCTCCTGCATTACCAGCAGCTATTTCAATACCCTTAGAAAGTTATTCCTGCTGATCTTTAGCCCATATTCTGCAACTGAATACGCGGTATATATCCGGTTTGACACAACCGTTTTTTTCCAACAAAGCCCTGTGCATCTTTGTACATCTTTCGGCGTATGGTAAACGGCTGCTCGCCTACCCCGTTTCTCGCATCCATTTTGCTTGCTTTGCTTTTATGAAAGTGTTATTTGCCGTTCCCTACCTCAATATTTTGCTGGATGAGCGGACGCGGGTGCTCGAAACAGAGTGGCTGGATTTTGCCAATAGTCAGCAATTGCGCTCTGCCCTCATGGAGGCGCTCCGCCTGGGCCGGCAACACCGCGTGCGGGGCTGGATTGGCAACAACACCCGGATGCGGACGATTCGACCCACCGACCAGGACTGGATGAACCAGGAGTGGTTTCCGGAGTTCACCAAGCTGGGCGTTAGCCGCTTAGCAGTGGTGGTATCCAACGATGCGCTCAACCAAATGGGCATCGACAACATTTTGACCCGCGCCTCGGCCCACGTACCCTTCGACACGAAGCATTTTGCCAGCGTGGACGACGCCCGGCGCTGGGCCGGCGAAACCAACTAAGCGGCAGGTACCAAAACCAACAAGCGGCGGAGCGCACTAGTGCACTCCGCCGCTTGTTGGTTTTGACTAAGAGGAAGGCGAGGCGGCTACAAAAACCAGCCGGGGCGCCGGGCTATCGGCATCGTACAGGCACAGTTGGTTGCCATGCATCTCATACGTTCGGATATCGTGAAGCAGACTGAGGTAGCGCAAGCCAAAGTCCAGGGTTGAGTTATCGGCTTCCAGCATCGTCACAATCAGGCGCATGGTGCCGGCTAGCTGCGTACCAAACGAGGGTAGGCAGGTGCCGGCGCGAGGCCGAACCTTGGTAGGCGCGGTGCTCACGGGTAGGGCAGGAAGCAGGGCTTTGTCGAGGTAGCGATGGTGCCGGGCCACGGGTTGCCCGTCCAGCATACGCAGCTCCCACTGTACCGGAGCAGTGGCCCCCGTAGTTGCCGGGGCCACTTGGTCGCCCGTCCAGAAAAGGCCCGCCCCCAAGAAGGAGCAAGCACACACTAACAGCCGCGATGGTATAATCATAGAAATAAATAGTAGGATTGAATGCTTTCCATGATGAAGAGGCCGGCAGTAGACCAATGGTTGCAGGGCCAGGCGCGCGCAGCGGTAAGCGTTTGACACTCAATCGCAAAATCGTGTCACCTACTGGCGACGCCGTAAGCCTCTTTCACCAACGGTGTCGTTTTGGTTGCCTTGCGCCCTATCATACGCAGATAGCCTAACACTGGGTTAGTATAGAATCCGGGCCCAGTAGCTCAACGTAACCTCCTGTGCTGAAAAGAGTATTGGTCAAGTAACTGTTTCTCATCCTATTTACTCTTAAAATCATGAAACTTTTCATAAGTGCCTTATGCTTGCTGCTGATAGGCTGGTTGAGCAGTTGCTCTTCCGTGAACGTGCAAGAAAAGCAGGGCGTCAACTTCAGCCGCTTCCGTACCTACGATTGGGCCAAGACCGATGTAAAGACCACCGGCGATGCCAACCCCATCTACAAAAGTAGCCTGGCCGACGAGATGATTCAGGGTGCCATTAGCCAGGAGCTAAATAATCGGGGCATCCGGCAAGTGAGCGGCAACGCCAAGCCAGATTTCTACATCACCTACCACCTCTACGTGGAAGACGCTGAGCGCACGGTTTTCAACCCGCCCGCCGCGGGCTTTGCCTACCCCTACGCCGTGTCGTATCGCGGGGGCTTTCTGCCCATCAACTATGGCGCTTGGTACTCGCCGGCCTACTTCAACACCGGCTACCGCACCGAGCAGTACAAGGAAGGAACGATGATTGTAGACATCATCGACGCCAGCACCAACGACCTGGTATGGCGCGGCTCCATTGCCGATCCTGTAAACAACCCGGCTAGTTTCGGCAAGCAGTTCTCTGAGTCGGCCCGCGATATTCTGGAAAAATTCCCAGCGCAGAAATCATAATTTTCTAAGGCCAACCTCCACTATAAAAGCCTCTTTCACTTGTTGAAAGAGGCTTTTTTGTGCTGTGTAAGCACTTGTCAGATCGACACATACAGGGCTTTTACGAAGAAATTGGGTGGGCTGCTAAATCCGGAGTGCAGAGAGGCGTCGTAGGTGAGACCAGACTTGCAAGTGGTACTCTTCCAATTTTAGCCTCTTCCCTTCACCCTCATTTTCCTACCCCCTTCGTGATGAAAAAACAGTTGTTTTCCCTTGCTTTCGTGGCCCTGTTGGGCACTGCTTCCGCTACCTCTGCTTTGGCCCAGCAAGCCCAGCTTTCACCCAACAGCGTGATGGTAGGCGGCCAGGCTATGCTCCCCTCCAAAAACATTGTGGCCAACGCCGTGAACTCAGCCGACCACACTACCCTAGTAGCCGCTGTGAAGGCCGCCGGCCTGGTAGAAACGCTGCAAGGCAAAGGTCCTTTCACAGTATTTGCCCCGGTGAATGACGCCTTTGAGAACCTACCCTCCGGCACCGTAGAAACGCTGCTGAAGCCCGAGAACAAGGCTACCCTCACCAAAGTGCTGACCTACCACGTGGTAGCCGGCAACATGACGGCCGATAAAATTATGGCGGCCATCAAGGCTGGCAAGGGCAAAGCCTCGCTGAAAACCGTGAGCGGCGGCACGCTGATGGCCATGATGAACGGCCCCAAAAACGTGGTGCTGGTAGATGAAGCCGGCAACGTGGCCAGCATCTCTACCTACGATGTGCTGCAAAGCAACGGCGTGATTCACGTAATCGACAAGGTGCTGATGCCGAAATAATATCGGCTTTGCGTAGTGTGTGATACCACAACGGCCCGCTGCGCACTGCGCAGCGGGCCGTTGGTTTTAGCAGTAGGGTGGCCGGCAACAAGCGCTCTAGCTCCCAACCGTGGGTGGGTGCTGGGGCTGCTGCCGAACCCAATACAGCCACAGGCTGAAGATGCAGCCGTATACCAGCACTGTGAGGATACCATAATAATAGCTGAACGCTACAGCGTGGTAGGCATAATACTGATTGACGACCAACACACCTACGCGCAGCAAATTGAGCAGATAAAGACCGGCAATGCCTACCGGAATCAGCCACAGCCGCGTGCGGGTGGGGCCAGGGTAGGCCAAGATAAAGCCCGCAAACAACGCGTAGATAGCCAAGCCATTGTAGGGCGAACCGATGTAGACAAAGGGCCGCGTGTCCATGAGCACCAGCATGGGGTTGGCGCCTACCGTGGCGGCAAAGCCCGCCACGCGCAGCAGCACGGCACTACTACCAGCCATATTGGCCGTGAGCAGGGCATCGAGGCGCCCATCGGGACCCAGCCACTGCTCGTAGCCAAAAAACCAGAGTAAATAGAGTCCGGCCGCTAGCAGTAGAAAGCGACGCCAGACGCCAGAGTTAAACTTGGGGGCAGGAAAAAACATAGTTGGCAGGAATGCGCGCACAGAAAAAGCCGATTGGTATTGCCTGAATGCAAAAGCCCCGCCAGATCGAACAAGCCCCAAGTTTAAATTGGATTCAAACAAGCATTTTGCATTTTTTATAGCTTTCGCTTTTTCAGGTGTGCTTCTTCATCTTAGCCTTATTTAAAGGCCCTACCTTGCTCTAGGGATGCCATTTATCATACAGCTTTCCTGCTGACTTTATACCTAATACCTATGAGCGCCACATCCTTCGCCACTACCACTACTCCCGAGCCGCACCGGAGCCGGGGCCGACAAATCGTGCGTGCTCATCCCGAGGTGAAGCAACTGATGACCCGCACGCCTACTACCCTACTAGTGGCGCTGGCCTGCGTGGGGGCGCAGGTGGCGCTGGCCTACCTGCTGCGCCAGCAGCCGTGGTACTGGGTGGTGCCGGTGGCCTACCTGGTAGGGGCTTTTTTCTCGCATACGCTGTTTGTCGTCATTCACGAGGCGGCGCACAATCTGGTGTTCAGGAAGCTGTGGCAAAATGTGGCGGTGGGCATTGTGGCTAACTTCCCAACGGTGGTGCCCACGGCTATTTCCTTCAAAAACTTCCACATCAAGCACCATGTGTTTCAGGGCGTGCATGAGTTGGATGCCGACCTCCCCGACTGGTACGAGGCCAAGCTGATTCGCAATTACGCCCTGGGAAAGGCTATCTGGCTGTTTTTCTTCCCTGTTTTTCAGGTGATTCGCACGTTCCGCTGCCGCGAGGTGGCGGCCGTAGACCGCTACGTAGTGGCCAACGTGGTGTGTCAGGTGGCGTTTGATGTGGCGGTAGTGTATTTTCTGGGGTGGACGGCGCTGCTGTACCTGGCCCTTAGCTTCTGGTTTTCGGTGGGGCTGCACCCGCTGGGGGCGCGCTGGATTCAGGAGCACTACCTCACGCTGGATGCCAACCAGGAAACCTACAGCTACTACGGCCGCCTAAACGGCGTGAACCTGAACGTAGGATTTCACAACGAGCACCACGATTTGCCCGGTATTCCGTGGAATAACCTACCCAAGCTGAAGCAGGTAGCCCCCGAGTTCTACGAGCCCCTGCTGCACCACACCTCCTACACCCGGCTGTTTTTCCGCTTTCTGTTTGATCAGGAAATCAGTCTCTACTCGCGCCTGGTGCGCAAAGAGCGTGGCCACATCTCCCTCACCAATTCGGTGGCGGGCCCGGTGCAGTAGCAGGGCTCCAGAAGTTTGTTTTATGGTGCTGGTGCCAGCTCACGGCCGGTAGGGAAATGTTTTGGCAGCAGGGCGTAGTAGTTGCTTCACCAGTGCCTCGGCGGTAGGTATGGTGGTGCTGCCCGTGCGCTCGTAGTTGAAGCGCCAGACCAGCTCCCCGCTACGGCAGTCGTGCACCGTGAGGTTGGCCGTGGTGACGTTGCCGGTAAGCGGACCGCCCAATAGCAAGGGCGTATTGCTGAGCAAATGCGTAGCTACGGCTACCCCGTTGGGCATGGGCTGGTAGAGCATAGCCGCCCCCGATAGTACCGCATCGACGCCCAGCACCTGCTGCAACTCCGCTATGGAGTGCTCAAACAGAGTATTGTATGTGATGCCAGCGGCGCGGAGGCGCTGGTTGGTTTCGCGCACTGGCTGAAACGTTACAGGGCGGCTGCCTTGGCCGCGCATGGTCTGCACCTGGTTGTGCAAGCAGCGTTGCAGTTCGTAGGCTAGGGCTTCCCGCGCCTGCCGCTGGCCCTCGGTCCACTGTTGCTGGCGCTGCGCTCGTTGCTCGGGGGTAGGGTCGCTGGTGCCGTGGTACACAATGTCCTGTGTACGCAGGCGGTCCAGCTCCACCTCAAAAGGCAAAATAGCCACCGTGCGGTGCGTAGCCAGCACCGGTTGGTTTACGTCGCGGGTGGCGTAGGTGCGGGCGCTACACCCGCTCAGCAACAGGCTGCTGAGCAGCAGGATATACAGTTTGGTCATACCTGTAGGTTCTTTCCCAGAAAAGCTCCACCTCCAACAGGGGTGCAATTGAGTAAAAAGAACGGAAATTACTGCACAAGTCGTCAACGTGATGACTACTTGTGCGTTTACCTATATTCGAAGCAGCTAATTTTCTTTATTCACCTCTATCTATTTCGTTTCGCATTATGGGCAACGGTCTGTTCTTTCAACTCGCATTTCTTATTCCCATTTTCTACCTGGTAGCCGGGTTAGTGCTGTTTGTACTGGCGGTGCGGGTGTTGCTGGTGCTACATACCTACCTCACGCTGAAGGTGAAGCAGGAACAGGAACGGATGCTGTAACAATCGTCGTTGAGAGAATAGCTGGCCGCGTTGGCCGTATCTTCTGTTGACTCACTATACTCCTTATGATACCTCCTTTCTCACAACGGCGGGCGGGCCTGTTAGCGGGTTTGCTGGCCGTGGTGCTACTGCTCGCGGGCTTCCAAATAGCGCCCCAGGCCGATGGCTTCCTTCAGCAGCTGGTGCGCCAGCTCAACCGCTTCTACGCAGCCACTTTTCCCGAGAAAAGCTACCTGCACCTCGATAAAACCGTGTATGCCGCCGGCGAAACCGTGTGGCTGAAAGCCTACGTGGTGCAGGCCGGCAACCACCGCCCCGATACCCTGAGCCGGGTGCTGTACGTAGACCTGCTCACGCCCGACCAAGTGCTGGTGCGCCAGCAGCTCCTGCGCCTGCAAAACGGTACCGCCTCCGGCGACATCCTGCTGCCCGACACCCTGGTGCAGGGACGCTACACCGTGCGCGCCTACACCAACTGGATGCGCAACACCAGCCCCGAGTACTTTTATAATCAGCAGATTATGGTGTGGCACACGCCCCTGGATGCGGTGGCGCCCGCCATTGGCGAGCGGCGTGGGCGCGTGCCCAACAAACCAGCGGCGGCGCGCCTCACGGTGCAATTTTTCCCGGAAGGCGGCAACCTGGTAAGCGGCCTGGAAAGCACGATTGGCTTTAAGGCCACAGATGCCAACGGCCGCGGGGTAGACGTAGCCGGCTCTATCAAAGACAGCCGCGGGCGCGATGTGGTGACCTTCAAAAGCCTGCATGCGGGCATGGGGCGCTTTCAACTGAAGCCGGAGCCGGGGCAGACGTACCAAGCCACGGTGCGGCAGTCGGGCGGCGCTTTCCTCACTACGCCCCTACCTGCTGCGTTGCCTACGGGCTTCACCATGAAGGTGATGGAGCTGAAAGACCAGATACAGGTGTTTATTCAGCGCCAAGCGGGTACAGGTGCCGCTGCTGCCGAGGCCATTACGCTGGTGGCACACGTGCGGGGACAAGTGGCCTACGCCGGGCAGGGCCAGGTAGGCGCGGGCGCTACGTTCAGTGCCCGCATTCCTAAAAGCCGTTTCCAGACGGGTGTGGCGCACTTCACCTTGTTTGATAGTCAAAACCAGGCCCGGTGCGAGCGGCTGGCCTTCGTGGGCGCCACCACGCCCGACCTGCGCATTACCTTGCAACCCGACAAAGCCCGCTACGCTCCCCGCGAGAAAGTGACCCTGCGCGTGGCAGTGGCTGATGTTGAGGGCAAGCCCGTGGCCGGGCAGTTTTCCCTGGCCGTGAATAATGCCCAGCTGGTGCCCGCTTCTATGGAGCAACGCACCATTCGCTCCTACCTGCTGCTCACCTCGGAGCTACGCGGCACCGTGGAAGACCCCGGCTACTATTTCGCCAACCCTACCTACGACACCAACCTGGCCCTCGACAACCTGATGCTAACCCAGGGCTGGCGGCGGTTTGTGTGGAAGGAGCTGCTGGCCAACCGTCTCGGCAACTACCCCTACCCCCTGGAGCAGAGCCTGAGCGTGAGCGGACAGGTGATGAACGGGCAGCTATTGGGCAGCAAAGAAACCCCGGCTCCCAACGCCACCGTGCTATTGCTACGCTTTGGGGGCGAAAACCAGCTCATGACCGCCACCACCGACTCGGCGGGCCGCTTCTTTTTCAGTGGGTTTGCGGAGCAGGATACCAGCCGCCTGCTGGTGCGCGTGCAGCCCCAGAAAGGCCTGCGCAACCCCATTGTTAGGCTAGACCGGAAGGTGGCCGAGGGCGCTAAGAACCTACCTACCATCCCGTTGGAGGTAGGATCGGCGGAGGAGGTGGCCTACCTGCAAAGCAGCAAGAAGCAGCAGGTGATGGAGCGCCAGTACAGCCCCGACGGCAAGCGCATCCTACTCCAAAACGTGGATGTACGAGGCCGCCGGGAAGTTTCGGATGGCCGCCGCCTTTACTCCCGCGCCGATGCCGTGGTGCGCACCGCCGATATTCCAGCGGCCAACAGCTACACCAATATCCTCCAGCTTATTCAGGGCCGGGTGGCAGGCGTGCAGGTAACAGGTAATCCACCGAATATGAACGTTACTATCCGGGGCATCAGCTCCTTCTCGGGTAGCAACTCGCCCTTGTTTATCATTGATGGCGTGCAAACGGACGCCAGCATTGTCAACTCCATTTCGGTGCAGGATGTGGAAAGCGTCGAAATCCTGAAAGGGGCGTCGGCAGCTATTTATGGCTCTCGGGGCGGCAACGGAGTCATTGCCATCTTCACCAAGCGCGGCAACCCCAACTACGACCCTGCGAACGACCCCTACGCGGCCGCACCCATGGGCATGGCGACCTACGCACTGCCGCGCTACTACCCCACGCGCGAGTTCTATCAGCCCCCCTACCAGCAGCCCGGCGCCCAGCTTCCGCCCGATGATACCCGTAGTGCCACGCTATTCTGGGCACCCCAAATCGTGACGGACGCCAACGGCCAAGCCACCATCACCTTCTACACCTCCGATATCGGCGGCGACTACCGCCTCTCGCTGGAAGGCCTGACGAATAATGGCCTATCCGGCACCGGCTACGGCACCCTGGTAGTGAAGGGAAAATAGAGTGAAGTGGTGAAGTGGTGAAATGGTGAAATGGTGAAATGGTGAGTGGTGAGTTTGTGAAGTGGTGAGTAATAAAGAGGGGCTGTCATCCTGAGTGCAGCGAAGGACCTTATCACGCCAGAACAACAGGCGTAACAACGACTCGTTCAACTGGCATAAGGTCCTTCGCTGCACTCAGGATGACAGCCTCTCTTTATTACTAACCACTTCACAAACTCACTACTCACCATTTCACCACTCACCCTACCTGCACCTTCGCCAGCTCATCGTTGATAAAGGAAACATCTTCAGCAGAGAGCTGCACGTCGCCGGCTTGGGCGTTTTGGGTGGCTTGTTTGGGGTTGCGGGCGCCTACCAGCGCTACGGTGATGCCCGGCTGCGCAATAGTCCAGGCAATGACAAGCTGCGCCAAGGTGGCGTTTTTGTCGTCGGCCAGGGGCTGTAGCTGGTGCAGGAAGGCGTTTACCTTCTCAATGTTGTCGGGGGTGAATAGTTTGTTGGTAGAGCGCAGGTCGCTGTCCTCGAACTTCTGCCCCGGCTTGAACTTGCCGGTCAGCAGGCCCAGTTGCATGGGGCTGTAAGCCAGAATAGCCTTGTTGTGCTCCTGGCAGTAGGGCACCAGTTCCTGCTCGATACCGCGCCGCAACATGCTGTAGGGCACCTGGTTGGAAGCCAGCTTAATCGTTTTTTCGGCTTCGCGCATCTGCTCCACCGAGTAGTTGCTCACGCCCACAGCGCGCACTTTCCCTTGCTCCACTAGCTTGGCCACGGCCTCCATGGTGTCGTGGATGGGTGTGGTAGTGTCGGGCCAGTGAATCTGGTAGAGGTCGATGTAGTCGGTGCCGAGACGGCGAAGGCTGTCCTCGCACTCCTTGATGATGCTGTCGGGCGCGGCGTATTTGTACACGTCGATATCCTGGCCCTCGTTGTTCTTGGTTTTCATGGCAAAGTCGCCTTTGGGCTCTTGCAAGTCCCAGCGCATACCAAACTTGGTCAGAATCTGCACCTTGTCGCGGGGCAGGCTCTTGATGGCCTCGCCCACAATCTGCTCGCTCAGGCCCTGCCCGTAGATAGGGGCCGTATCGATGCTGGTAACGCCATGCTCGTAGGCAGCATGAATGGCGCCCACGGCATCGTTTTGCTCCGTACCACCCCACATCCAGCCTCCGGCAGCCCAGCTGCCAAACGTAATGGCCGACACGCGCAGGCCGCTGTCACCTAATTCCCGGTATTCCATATTCAAGAAGTCAATCGTTATTTTTATGTATAAGGCTGACGGGCACTGCCTCCACTAGATTGTGGACTGCTTGGTTTCCACCCGTCGCCCAAAAAATCAATGGCTTACCTCACAAAAAATCAGCGCCGGACAGAAGCCCGGCGCTGATTAAAAAAGCAAGTAAGCCAGCGCGATTAGCGCATGGTGGTAGTGCCCGATGTAGTGCCCGACGTGGTACGCATGGTACCCGAGGTAGTACCGGACGTGGTACGCGTACCGCTGGTGGTGCCCGAGGTGGTACGCATCGTGCCACTCGTGGTGCCCGTACGACGACGGCCCGTGGTGGTAGTGCCCGTGGTGGTGCTCATTGTACCAGCCGTAGTGCCTGAGCGACGGCCCGTGGTAGTGCCGGCCGTAGTGCCCATGGTGCCGCTAGTGGTACCAGCGGTGGTGCCGTAGGTAGTGGTGCCCGTTGTGGCCGAGGTAGTCGTACCTGTGGTAGCCGTGGTAGTGCCCGCCGTGGTGCCGCCGGTGGTCATGGTGCCGGTGGTCATACCGCCAGTGGTTGTTTGAGCCGAGGCTACCGAGATACCACCAAGAAGAGCTGCTGCAAAAAGAATGACGCGTTTCATAAGATTCAGTTTTTAGGGAAAGGATGATAGAGATACTTTCATCTCGTGTTCAGGGTCTTACGCGCCAACCGGTTATGGGGCTGAACATAATTTGGGCTCTATAAACATCTATATTTTTATATATTAAGCACTTACGTAGGTAAAGTCGCACTGCATCTGTGTGTTAGTGAAGCTGCGGTTGGGCTTCAATTTTCTGTCTTAAATACCTTGGCCGCTCCGATGGCCGTTGCTTTTCGCTTGGGCAACCAGTTTCTTGCAGAATCCTACCTGCTGCCCATGCGTTTGTTTCTCTGTTTTCTGGTGTGTTGCCTGCTACCTGCCCTACCCGGTATAGGTCAGAGCCTACCCGTGCTTGATCAAAACCCGCCCGATTTGCGCTGGCAGGAAGTGCGCACGCCGCATTTCCGGCTGCTTTACCCCCGCGGCCTCGACTCGGCGGCCCAACGCACGGCCCGCCGGCTGGAGCAAGTGCAGCGTCCCGGCACGGCCTCGCTGGGCGTGGTACCCCGGCACCTGCCCCTTGTGCTGCAAAACCAGACAACCATCAGCAATGCGTTTGTCACGTTTTTGCCCCGGCACGCCGAGTTTTTCACCACGCCCGAGCAGGGTCAGGCCCTGGGTACCGTGGACTGGCTGGATGGCCTGGTGCTGCATGAGTACCGCCACGTAGGGCAGTTTGATAAGGCCCGCCAGGGGGTAGGGCGCCTGCTGGTGCCCCTGCTCGGCGACCAGGGCCTGGGCGTGGGCGCGGTGGGCGTGCCGCAGTGGTTTTTTGAGGGCGACGCCGTAGGAAACGAAACGGCCCTGAGCCGCAGCGGCCGGGGCCGCGTGCCGTATTTTGGGGTAGGGATGCGCGCTAACCGCCTGGCTGACCGGCACTTTGGCTACCAAAAAGCGGTGAATGGCTCCTTCCGCGACAACGTGCCCAACTGGTATGTGCTGGGCTACTACATGACTTCCTACCTGAAAACGCACTACGGCCCCAACGTGTGGGCCGCGGTGCTGGACAAGTACTACCAGTTTCCGTTCTACCCGTTTTCGTTTTCCAACAGCATCCGCCGCACCACCGGCCTGCGCGTGGAAGACCTCTACCAGCGCACCATGCATGAGTTGGACTCCACCTGGCAAGCTGGCCAGCAGAGTCTGGCCATTACGCCGGGTAGGGAGTTTCGGGTGAAGGCTGAGGAGCGTGTGTTTACGCAGTACGAATACCCGCAGTACGTAACCGACAGCACCGTACTGGCCATGAAAACCGGCCTGGGCACCATTGCCCAGTTGGTGCTGCTGCACCCGCACGCACCCGAGCAAAAGCTGTTTGTGCAGGGCCTGACCAACATCCCGGAAATGCTGTCGGTGGGCGGCGGCAAAGTGGTGTGGCCCGAGTACCGCTACGACCCGCGCTGGCGGCAGCGCGTGTATTCCGAGCTGCGCATCCTGGACCTGCGTACCGGCCAGCTCACGCATCTCACCAAGCGCCGCTACACGGCCGCCGCCCTCTCGCCCGATGGCCGGCAGCTGGTGGTCACGCTCACCGACTCGGCCTACCAGCATTCCTTGCGAATTGTAGACGTAACCACTGGCGAAGAATTGCGCACCCTGCCCAATCCGCGCAACGATTTTTACCAACAGCCCCGCTGGCTACCCAATGGCCGCGTGGTGGCCGTGGCCCTGCGCCGGGCCGGCAAAACCCTCACGGTGCTTGACCCCGCCACCGGCCGGGAGCAGGATTTGCTACCCGTCGCCAATATCAACCTTACCAACCCGCAACCCTGGGGCGAATTCGTGCTGTATAATTCGCCGCAGTCGGGCATTGATAATATCTACGCTGTGAGCCGACGCACGGGCCAGACCTGGCAGGTGACCTCGCGGCCCGTGGGTGCCTACCACGCCGCCGTGTCGCTGGATGGCCGGCGGTTGGCCTTCCACGAATTTAGGGCTACGGGCAGCCGCGTGCTGGAAATGCCGCTGGATACCACAACCTGGCGCGCCCTACCCGCACCGGCTACCACGGCCGTGTTGTCGGACCCGTATGCTGAACAGCTGAGCGTCCAAGAGCCGGCTGCTGCGCTAGTTCGGCCGCTGCTGGTGCGGCCCGATTCGGCCACGGCGCCCTACCCGGTGCGGTCATATTCGCCGCTCCGGCACGCGTTTAATGTGTTTGGCTGGGGCGTGGTGCAAAGCCCTACCGGCAACAGCGTGAACGTGGGCGTGCGCTCCCAAGACTTGCTGAATACCACGCAGGCCCAAGTAGGGGTAGGCTACAACCAGGCCGAGCGCACGGCCAACGTGTTCGGCGGCCTCAGCTACCAGGGCCGCTACCCCGTGCTCGACCTGAGCGTGGAGCACGGTGGCCGCAACACCGGCGTGTACGTTGACCGCCGCACGCCCCTCGACAGCCTCGTGCGCGACCGGTGGAATTACACCCGCCTCACGGTGGGCGGGCGCCTACCCCTCACGCTCACACGCTCCAAATACCTGCAAGCCCTCACGCTCAGCGCCTACTACCTCCGCGAGCAAGTGAACGGCTACGACCTACCCCTGCGCTACCGCACCGACCCTGCCCCTGATCGGCCCATAAATGCCATGCAAACCTCCCTCAGCTATGCCCGCCAGCTCAAGCTCTCGGCCCGCGACGTAGCACCGCGCTGGGGCGGCACGCTGCTGGCTACGTGGCGCACCACGCCATTTGGTGCGGGTTTGAATGCGGCGCAGTTCGGCACGCAGGCCAGCGTGTATTTGCCTGGCATTGGGCATCACCACGCTATCCGGCTGCGCGGCGGCTACCAGTGGCAGCAGCAGCGCGAATATCAGTTTAGCCCGAGCATCTTCTTCCCGCGGGGCATTGGCTACGTAAGCTTCGACCGCCTGTGGGTAGGCACCGCCGAGTATGCCCTACCCCTGGCGTTTGTGCATTGGTCGGTGGGGCGGGTACTGTATGTGCAGCGCCTGCGCGCCACGGCCTTCATGGACGTGGCCCACGGCGAAAGCCGCGGCATCACCCCGCAGAACTACCGCACGGTGGGCGTCGATGGAGCGGTGCTGTTCAACGTGCTGCACCTGCGCACATCGTTCGAGTTGGGTGCGCGTTTTGTGTACAACCCACGCACCGGCCAAGCGTCTTTTGCGCCGTTGGTGTTCAATATTCAGATATGAGAGACGTAAAGGGATAGAAGGGTAGGAAGGGTGTCATCTGAGCATTCCGCGCATCAAGCGGCGACGAAGGACCTTCTCACGCGTGAACGACCATCTTAGCAACGCCTCGTTCGCGCGTGAGAAGGTCCTTCGCAAGCTCAGGATGACACCCTTCCTACCCTCTTACCCTCCTGCCCTCACTCCCCCTCCCACTTCTTGAACGGATGGCCGCCGGTAGCCAGTTGGTGCAATACGCTGACTACGCGTTTACTACGGGTTTCAGGGCGTTTTGCGCTTTCGATATGGTAGGCCAGGGCGCGCTTGGTGCCGGGTGTCAGGCGCTCGAAGGCGGCTTCAGCTTCGGGCCAGCTGCTTAGGCCTTCGGCCAGCTCGTCGGGTAGGTCTACCTGGTTGGGGGTAGGATCGGGGCTGATGCCGACGGTTACTTCGTCGCCGGAGCGCAACCCTAGTTCCGTCAGCAGATTCTGGTTCAGCATCAGGTACCGCTCGCCCGATTTCAGCGGGTGCAGGCCCAGGCGCACCGCGTGCCCCCGCAGTTCCACTAGCACCCGCTTGATTGCCTTGCCGCCCAACGCCTCTACCACCTTCACGGGCACAACAAGCACTTGCATGGGCATGAAGCTGGGGCCACCGGGTTGCACTACGGCGCGGAAGGTAACAGGCAAGGTCATGGGTAGTAGAGGCAAGTAGGGTAGGCGCGGGCGGACCGGTGCAGTAAACTTTTCGCTTGCAAACTACTTATTCATCGAAAGAAACTCTCTAACGATGAAAGTAGAAATCTGGTCTGATATCATGTGTCCGTTTTGCTACATCGGCAAGCGGAAGTTTGAAGCCGGCCTGGCCAAGTTTGCCCACGCCGATACCGTAGAAGTGCAGTGGCACAGCTTCGAGCTGGACCCCAACATGCAGCACACGCCCGGCCAAACTATTCACGAGCTGCTGGCTGAGCGCAAGGGCGTATCCGTAGCACAGGGCAAGCAGATGAACGACCACATGGCCGGCATTGCCGCCGAGGTAGGGCTGCAGTACGATTTTGACCGCGTTATTCCCAACAACACGTTTCTGGCCCACCGCTTCCTGCACCTGGCCGCCGCCCAGGGCAAAGGCAACGAAGCCGAGGAGCGCGTCTTTGCGGCCTACTTCACCGAAGGCAAAGACGTAGGCGACCTCGACACGCTGGCTCAGCTCGGCGCCGACCTCGGCCTGGATGCCGCCGAGGTGAAAGCCACCCTCCAAACCGACGCCTACGCCCAGCAAGTACGCTACGACGAGTACCAGGCCCAGCAAATCAACGTGCGCGGCGTGCCCTACTTCGTTTTCGATGACAAGTACGCCGTGTCGGGCGCCCAGCCCGCTGAGCTGTTCCAGGAAGTGCTGGAGAAGGTGTGGGAGGAAAACCACCCCGCCCCTACCCTGGTAGCCGGTCAGGATGGCGCGGCCTGTGATGTAGACGGCAACTGCTAGGTTTCTAAGCAATTGGTTAGAGTAACCACTGCACAATGTAGAGACGCATACTTGCGTCTCGTCGTTGAACGACTACCCGTATCGTTCAACGACGAGACGCAAGTATGCGTCTCTACAGCATTCTAACTACCTTTTAGCTAACCTAAACAGCCTCTTAGACCGTCATGCCTCCTACCTTCTTCAACCAAGGCTTTCAGCGCAAGCGACCCAGCAACCACAAGCTGCCGCCTGGCCAGTACGAAACGCATGATTTTCCGGTGCTCTCGGCCGGGCCTACCCCACGCATTGCGCTGGACAAGTGGACGTTCACGTTGGAAGGACTAGTGGAAGAACCCAAAAAATGGAGCTGGCAGGAGTTCAACGCCCTACCCCAGCAGGACTTCAACCCCGATATTCATTGCGTGACGCAGTGGTCGAAGTTTGACACTAAGTGGCGGGGCGTGAGTTTGGACACGCTGCTGGAACACGTGCAGCTACGGCCGGAAGCTCGCTACGTGATGGCCACTTCGTACGGCGGCTATACGACCAATCTGCCTCTGGCTGATCTACGGGACGGCAAGGCCTTCATCGGCCTCACCTACGATGGCCAGCCTCTGACGCCCGAGCACGGTGGCCCCGCCCGCCTGGTGGTGCCGCACCTCTATTTCTGGAAAAGCGCCAAGTGGATTACCAGCCTGCGTTTCATGGCCGAAGATGAGCCAGGCTTCTGGGAACGCGCCGGCTACAGCATGTACGGCGACCCGTGGAAGGCCCAGCGCTACGCCGACGATGATGAGTAAGCTGGACTGGCAGCGGGCCACCGTTACGGCCATTCACGCCGAAACGCCCCGCGTGAAAACGTTCACACTCAGCCTACCCCACTGGACGCCCCACTTACCCGGCCAGCACTATACTCTGCGCCTCACCGCCCCCGACGGCTACCAGGCCGAGCGTAGCTACTCCGTAGCCTCCCCACCCGAGCAACCCGACGAGATTGAGCTAACAGTAGAAGCCGTGGAGGAAGGCGAGGTTTCGGGCTACCTGTTTGAAGGCGTGGAGGTAGACGACGAGCTGGAAGTACGTGGCCCGATAGGCGGCTACTTCGTGTGGCGCGCAACAGCAACAGCCCGGCCGTTACTGCTGGTAGCTGGTGGCTCGGGTGTGGTGCCGCTGATGGCCATGCTGCGCCACCGTCAGCGCGCGATGCTGCGCAACCCCACGGTACTGCTGTTCAGCATCCGCACGCCGGAAGAGGTTATTTATCGGCAGGAGCTGGAAGCAATGACCGCCTCCGATCCTACCTTTACTCTGCTGCTGGACTACACCCGTCAGGCCCCCGATGGCTGGTCGGGCTACCACCGCCGCATCGATACAGCGCTGCTAACAGAGGTAGTAAAGCGGTTTGCTGCCGCGCCCGAATGCTACGTGTGTGGGCCTACGGGATTGGTAGAAAGCGTCGCTACCGGCTTGCAGAATCTGGGCCTACCCGCCGAGGACATCAGAACCGAGCGGTTTGGGCCGACGGGTGGGTGATGTAACTTTGTCTGTCATCCTTTATCTAGCGTCCGCTTGCGAAGGACCTTCTCACGCGTGAACAAGTCGTTGCTACGCTCATCGTTCCAGCGTGAGAAGGTCCTTGGCTGTGCTCAGGATGACAACGTTTTCTAAAACGGACTCACAAAATCTTTCAGCAACGGCAGCACCTGATCTTTTGCCGACACGGTGGCGTCCGTCACGCCCCAGTCGATACCCAGCGCGGGGTCGTTCCAGCGCAGGCCGCCTTCGGCTTGCGGGGCGTAGTAGTTGGTGCACTTATAGAGAAACAACGTGTTGTCTTCCAGCGCCGTGAAGCCGTGGGCGAAGCCGACCGGCACGTAAAACATATTATACCGTTTGGCATCCAGCTCCACGGTTACGTGCTGGCCGTAGGTAGGCGAATCTTTGCGGATGTCCACAATCACGTCGAGGGCGCGGCCGGCTGCTACGCGCACCAGCTTGGCTTGAGCAAAGGGCGGCGCCTGAAAGTGCAGGCCTCGCACCACACCCCGGTCGGAGCGCGACTGGTTGTCTTGCACCCAGTCGCCGACAATGCCGGCGGCGGCCATTTTCTCAGCGCTGAACGACTCGAAAAAGGCACCGCGGGCGTCCCCAAATACGCGGGGCAACACCTCTACTACACCTGCAATATCAAAGTACTTGAATTCCATGTATCACTAATTAAGCAGTAAAGACAGCCGCTTTTTCGACTGTGAAAGTTACACCGGCTGGCGGCCTGGGCGCGTTATCTCGTCCACAATGCGCAGGTACTTATCCAGCACCAGTTGCTCATCAAATTTATCCACGGCTAGCTGGCGGCTGGCGTGACCCATCTGGGCCAGGTCGGTATCGGAGAGCTGTTGTACTTGCAGCATTTTTTCGGCCAGATCAGCAGCATCGCGTACTTGGCAGAGCAGGCCGTTGTAGCCAGGCACTACGGTTTCGCGGCAGCCAGGCACGTCGGTAGTTACAATGGGCTTGCCCATGGCGGCGGCTTCGAGCAGGGTTTTGGGCGTGCCCTCGCGGTAGCTGGCCAGCACCACGCAATCGGCCTCCCGGATGAGGGCGGCCACGTCGTCGGAAGTGCCCAGGTACTCGATATTGCCGGCTTGCAGCCACTGCTCGAAGATGGCACGCTTCACGCCTACCCCCCCGCTTTCATCGATACCGCCCAGCAGTTGCACGCGCGTGCCGGGCACGGCCTGGCGCACCAGTCGGGCAGCCTCAAAATACTCCTCGACACCTTTCTCGTAGAGCACCCGCGCAATCATCAGAAACGTGAAGGGGGTATTGCGCGTGAACGTTGTGGCGGGCTGAAACCGCGTGACATCAACGCCCGAGCCGGGTAGCAAATCGGTGATGCCGGGTGCTACCAACCGGTACTGCAGGAACAGCTGCCGGTCGTCGCCGTTCTGGAAAAACACCCGCTTCGGAAACCGAAAGGCGAACCGGTAGAGCCCCAGCGCCACCCGGCTCACCAAATTGCGCACGATAAACACCGTACCCAGCCCCGACACGTTATTGACGCTGGGAATGCCCGCCAGCTTGGCGGCCAGCGTGCCGTAGATGTTGGGCTTGATGGTGTAGTGCAGCACCACATCGGGCCGCTCGCGGCGGTAGAGGCGGTAGAAGCGCTGTGTGAGCTGGGCATCCTTAGCGGGGTTGGTGCCTTTGTTTTCCATCAGAATGGGCACAAACCGGCAGCCCAGCTCGGTTTCCAGGCGTTGGGAGTAGTCGTCGGGGGGCGCAATGGCCAGCACCTCGTGGCCGGCGGCTTGCAGGGCTTTCACCAGACTACGCCGGAAATTCCAGATATTCCAGGAAGTATTGAGTACGATGGCAACGCGCATAAGCTCAGGATTCGGCCCGTAAAGGTAGCGGCCCTGCGCAAGTACGGCGCCAACTTGCGCGCTTTTCTGCCGTAGCCGGTAGCAGTTTGGTTACTTTGTGCTTTGTTTTGTTGTTATGGCTGCTATGAATGTTTTCCTACCGCGCGCTGTATGGGGCGGCCTGTTGCTTGGCAGTTTGGCCGGATTGGGAGGCTGCCAGTCGGCCGACACCACGCGGGCTGCGCCGGCGGTTTCGGTGTCGCCGGCGGGCACTACGGTTGTTACGGCCACCGACTCAGCGGGTGTGCCCACGGCCATTGTGAGCACATTGAACCAGGATGCCCTGGCGGCCGGCCACGCTATTTACACGCAACGCTGCGCCGTATGCCACGGCGAGGACGGCCGCAAACAAGCCAACGGTGCCCACGACCTCACCAAGAGCAACCTCAATACCACCGGCCGTATATATATGGTGAAAAACGGCCTGGGCAAAATGCCTGGTTTCAAAGACCAGCTCAGCGACGCTGAAATTGAGCAGGTAGTGGCGTATTCGCTGACGCTTACGAGTGACTGAGTGTTTTTCTGTCATCCTTCGTCGCCGCTTGATACGCGGAATGCTCAGGATGACAGAAAAACAACCATCCAATCACTCAACCATTTAACAATAAACTTATTAACCCATCCATACTTTGAGTTCTAAATCTGAATCTAAACGCCGCCAAAACAGCACCCGCCACCCTGGCGCCACCGATACGGTGAAGGGCCGGGCGGGCCGCATTCTGGCCAAAGGCAACAAAGACGCTACCTACGACACGAGCCAGGAACAGGAAACTGCCGTGCTGGTAGCCGTACCCGATAAGCGCCAACCCAATACTACCACGCAAGAATACCTCGACGAGCTGGCTTTCTTGACCGAAACCGCCGGTGCACAAGTGGTAAAACGCTTTGTGCAGCGCCTAGAAAAGCCCGACATCCGCACGTTTGTGGGCGAGGGAAAGTTGGCCGAAATTAAGGCCTACGTGAATCACTCGGGCGCCAGCATGGTCATTTTTGATGATGACCTGTCGCCCTCACAGCTACGCAACTTGGAGGCCGAGCTGAAGGTGAAAATTGTGGACCGCTCGCTGCTGATTATCGACATCTTTGCCCGCCGGGCAAAGTCGGCCACGGCGCGCACGCAGGTAGAGCTGGCGCAGTACCAGTACCTGCTGCCCCGCCTTACCGGCCTCTGGACGCACTTGGACAAGCAGCGCGGCGGGGGAGTAAGCCAACGCGGACCAGGTGAAACAGAAATCGAGACCGACCGCCGCGTGGTGCGCGACCGGATTTCCTTCCTGAAAGAAAAGCTGAAGGACTTCGACAAGCAGAGCGTTACGCAGCGCAAGTCGCGCACCGGCTTGGTGCGGGTAGCGCTGGTGGGCTACACCAACGTGGGCAAGAGCACCATCATGAACCTGCTGTCCCGCTCCGATGTGTTTGCCGAAAACAAGCTCTTCGCTACCGTCGACTCCACGGTGCGCAAGGTGGTACTGGACACGGTACCGTTCCTGCTCTCCGATACGGTAGGATTTATCCGCAAGCTCCCTACCCGCCTAATTGAGAGCTTCAAGAGCACCCTGGATGAGATTCGCGAAGCCGACCTGCTCATGCACGTGGTCGACATCTCGCACCCGTCGTTTGAGGAGCACATTGAGGTAGTGAACGACACACTAAAAGACATCGGCGCTGCCGATAAGCCCATCCTGCTGGTGTTCAACAAAATAGACCAGTACAACCCCGACGCCGAGGCGGGCCTCGACCCTGATGGCGGCTTCGAGGACATGAACCCCGACGAGGAGGAAGGCACCCTGATCCGCCCTACCCTGGAGCAGCTGCAAGCCACCTACATGGCCAAAATGCACGACCCGGTGATTTTCATCTCGGCCCAGGAGCGCGAAAACATCGACGAGCTGCGGGCTTTGCTGGTGCGCAAGGTAGGCGAGCTGCACCGCCAGCGCTACCCCAACCAACAGGACTACGACGAGGCGGAGTAAATTTAAAAACCGCCTGTCATCCTGAGCGCAGCGAAGGACCTTCTCAAAGCAAAACGAGTCGTTTGATACGTCTATCGTTCTGCCGTGAGAAGGTCCTTCGCTGCGCTCAGGATGACAGGCGGTTTTTATAGCAACTTACTTCGAGAAGCGGTAGACGTGGTTACCTACGCGCAGCAGGTACAGTCCATTTGCCGGCAGATTGGCCACCGAAATACGTAGCTCGGCACCCGGCAATGCTGTTCCGCGTTGCACCACCTGGCCAGCCGCGTTCAGCACTGTGTATGCGGTTTCATTGGGTAGGGACGTAGCAAACCGCACCGCCACCTCGCTGGTAGCGGGGTTGGGGTAGAGCATGCCAGCCGCTGTGGCCAGCTGCACGGCCACCACCGGGCTGAGGTGGGCTGTCTGGTCGAGGTCGAGCTGGCGCAGGCGGTAGTAGATGCGGCCACCCAGATCGGAAGTCGGGTCGAGGAAGGTGTAGCTGCGGGCGCTGGTGCTATTGCCCTGCGCCGCCACCTGCCCCACGGCCTCAAACAACCGCCCATCGAGGCTACGCTCCACTACGAACTGGGCACTATTCTTCTCCGAAGCTGTAGCCCAGCGCAGGGCTACCTGCTGTTTTTGCGCCGTAGCCGTGAAGCTGGTTAGCTCTACTGGCAATACTATAGGAGCAATTACCAGGCAGCTGCCGTTGTTGTAGGTGATGTTGTTGGACTGATTACGCGCAATCAGGCCCACGGCATAGGTGTTCACCGTTACTACGTCGCCGATGTTGCCCGACCACTTGTGCGCCCCCTCGGCCGAGTTGATGCCATACGGGTTTTGCTGAGGTGCAGGGAAATTGGCCAAATTAGCATCATCCCAGAAAGCGTAGTCGATGTTGCCGGTGTTGCCGGGCCGCACCTCCCGGATAATGATGCCACCAGTGTTGTTCTCCGCATCGAAGATGGGAAAGTTGACTGGTCCTACCCCGCTGGAGTAGGTGATGTTGATGCTGCCGGAAGGCATGGAAGCGCCCGTGTCGGAAGTACCATCCCAGTCGAACTGGTTGTCGCCTTTCTGCGTCAGGCCTTCCAGCAGCCGGTCGGTAGCGGCTTCGTAGGTTTTGTTGTTGTTGCCATCGATGAAGATGGTGCCGAAACCAGTCTGATCGACGCGCAGCGTAAAAATAGCTCCTTTATTATCAGAGCGGCAACTCGTGCTGATGGTAGGGGCCGCAGGGCGAATGGTGGTGGGGTAAACAGCTGGATCCGGATCATTCACAAACAGCTTATACTCGGCCGTATTAAAAGACCCGCTGCGGCTTTTGCGCCAGTCCTTGTAGGTACCAGACGCTTTACTGACACCGTACGAGTTGGCCGTTAGGAGTACGCCCCAGGGCTGCATTCCTGCGTAGTCTACCCGCTTGATGAAGTAAGTGCCGTCGTAGTTAGGATTCGGAATGAGGGGGTAGAGCGAAAAGGAATTGGCCAGCCGGGCTACGTCGGAACCAGCTGTGAAGCCCCAGCTCTGCGAGTACAATCGGCCCGGTTTCTCGCCAGTTGCAGACCGCACCGTTACGTCCCAGATATCATAGGCCGTACGCACTTTGGCAGCGGGGCTACCATCAGTATTTACAGCCATGAGCTCCAACCAGAATTCCTGAGCGCTACCCGTACTATTGGTATAGGACAGTGGGTTATAGCCACCCGCAACAGCGCCGTTGTAGTTGGGCCCTACACTAGCCTGCGCGTAGTTGTCGATAACACCGGGGCCTGCCGCCAACAGCGCATTGTTAGGGTTAGTACCCGTCGCCGGGTTGATCTGCGTAGTCATGACCGTATTAATGGTCGATGCTCCCGCTGGCGTGAAGCGCAGTTGAATGCGCAAAGATGCGTGTACCGTGTTGTAGTTCATGCGGTGCACACCGTAATACACGGTTTCATTGGGTTCTACGTGCACGTACATACGCTCGGCGGCGGGGCTACCCTCGTTCAGAAACTCCCGGGTGTTGCTGCCATCATTCTGCTGCAAATAACCCACGTAGTCGTTGGCTGTGTTGGCTGCGGTGCGAGCTGCCGTACCGGGCGTTAGGTTCTTAGAGCCTTCAGCCTTGGCCTCATACACAACAGTATGCAGCAATAATCCTAAAACGAGAATAAGCAATTTATTACTCAAAAAGGTATAATATCTACGCATCGATTTGACTACTTGAATTTTCGGCAGCAAAATTCCCTTTGCATTGAATATAAACCAATACATATATCTTATATGATTTATAAATATTCCCACTATTGAGAGTTCATTCTCGAATTGAACCACATCTGTAGTCCCTACTTTTCGCCCTTACTTGTGCCCGGCTGCCTATATCGGCTCTCTTCTTGCAGACGACCTAGCCATAGCCTTACCCGACCCATATAACCATTTCGGCTGGGCCGTAGTAAAGAGACGTGCCTACCCACCGTGCCCCTACCCATGAAGATTCTGTACCTGATGCGCCACGCCAAATCCAGCTGGAGCTACGACGAGCTAAACGACCACCAACGCCCGCTCAACGACCGGGGCCGCGACGATGCTCCGCTAATGGGCCAGGCCTTGGCCGAGCGTAACATCAAGGTAGACCTGCTGCTGACTTCCTCGGCCGTACGCGCCCAAAGCACAGCCGTGCTGGTGGCGCGCGAACTCAAGTATCCGCACGACCAGATTGTGGTGGACGAGTCTATTTACCGGGCCGAGGTGAAAGATCTGTTGCGGGTGGTGCGCGAATGCCCCGACACGGCCGGCTCGGTGCTGCTGGTGGGCCACAACAACACCATCACCGATTTTGCCAATTTGCTTTCGCCCAGCCCCCTCAATGAAATGTCGACGGGCGCTGTAGTGTGTCTGCACTTTCGGGTGGATAGCTGGGCGGCCATTGACCGCGCCAACGCAGAGTTTTACTTCTACGACACGCCCAAGAACCAGAAATAGCCGCTTCGCCTCATGTCAACGTCCTCTCCTACCCCTCCGGCCCTCCCCCTTCTCAACCGCGAGCTGAGTTGGCTGACGTTCAACTACCGCGTGTTGCAGGAAGCCCAGAACCCCAGCGTGCCGCTGCTGGAGCGCCTGAAGTTTCTGGCTATTTTCTCCAGCAACCTCGACGAGTATTTCAAAGTGCGCGTGGCCACGCTGCGCCGCCTAGTGAAGCTTAAGAAAAAAACCCGCGCCAAGCTGGGCGAAGACCCCGCCGAACTGCTACAAACCGTGCTGCAAGAGGTAGGACGGCAGCAGCAGGCGTTCGGCGATACGTTTCGGCAGCAGATTTTGCCGGGCTTGCAGCAGGAGCACATTCACCTGATTTCGGAGCACGACCTGAGCCCTACGCAGCGCGAGTGGGTGCTGACGTACTTCCACGAGCACGTGCGCGACCTGCTCTCGCCCATCTTCCTGGACGACAACCTGCACCACCTATTCCTGCGCGACCAGTCGGTATACCTCACCTTTTTTCTGACGCACCCTGCCAGCAAAAAACAGGCAGATGAAGAACGCGTGCTGGTGATGGAGCTGCCCACCAAGCGCCACGGTGGCCGCTTCGTGCGCCTACCCGACGAGGGCACGGAGCACTATGTGATGTTCCTAGACGACGTAATCAGGGTAGGGGCACATGAGTTGTTTCCTGACTATGAGCGCGTGCAGGTGCAGGCCATCAAACTCTCGCGCGACGCCGAGCTGGATATTCAGGAAGAAGTATCGAGCAACTTGCTCACCAAGATCAAAAGCAGCCTGCAAAAGCGCGAAACCGGCTTTCCGGCCCGCCTGCTCTACGACCCCGCCATGCCCAAGGAAGTGCTGCGCGCCGTGATGCAGAAAACCGGCATCGGGCAAGACGAGTTGGTGGAGGGTAGCCGCTACCATAACTTCCGCGACTTTTTCGGCTTCCCGGATTTCGAGCTGACGCACTTGCAGTACGAGCCGCAGCCACCCCTACCCCACCCGACCCTGCCGGCGCGGCCGGGCACGATGCTGGCCGCCATTGCCCGGCAAGACCATCTGCTGCACCTACCCTACCAGTCGTTCGGCTACGTGGTGAACCTGCTACGCGAGGCCGCGACCGATCCGCTAGTCAATAGCATCAGCATCACGCTCTACCGGGTGGCAGGCAGCAAGAGCGAGGTGGTAAAGTCGTTGCTGAAAGCCTTGAAAAAAGGCAAACAGGTGACCGTGGTAGTAGAGCTGAAAGCCCGTTTTGACGAGGAATCCAACATCTTCTGGGCCGATAAGCTCCAGAAAGCCGGTGCCGACGTGATTATGGGCATGCCCGAGCTGAAGGTACACACCAAGCTGCTGTTGATTACGCGCACCGAAAACGAGCAGAATCGCCAGTATGCTTACCTCAGCACCGGCAACTTCAACGAGGCCACCAGCCGCATCTACGCCGACCATGGCTTGTTTACGGCCGATCCGCGCCTGACGCAGGAAGTGGCCGCGCTGTTCCGCTACTTCCACGACCGGCAACCGCCCACCAACTTGGAGCACATCCTAGCCGCGCCCTTCGACCTGCGCACCCGCCTAGATGCGCTGGTAGACGCAGAAATTGAACGCGCCCAGAGTGGTCAGGAAGCGTATATTATTCTAAAGTTAAATGCCTTACAGGACGAAGACATGATTAAGCGGCTCTACCAGGCCAGCCAGGCCGGCGTGCGGGTAGAGCTACTTATCCGAGGCATTAGCTGCCTGATACCCGACGCGGCCGGCGTAGCTGACAATATCAGCCAGCAAGGCATTGTGGACCGCTACCTGGAGCACGCCCGCGTGTACGTGTTTGGCAATGGCGGCGAGGAGCTGGTGTACGTGGCCTCCGCCGACTGGATGGCCCGCAACCTCAGCCGCCGCGTAGAAGTAGCCTTCCCCATCCTCGATGACAAGCTACGCGCCGAAGTACGCCTGCTCCTTGATTTCCAGCGCCAAGACAACGTGAAGTCCCGCGACTACCATAACCACTTCATCCAGGCCGAAGAAGGCGCTGCGCCCATGCGAGCCCAGCTCGCTACCTATGAATACCTGAAGAAACTAGCGCAGAAGAAGGGTAGGAAGTAAGCAGGAGGGTGTGGGGGTAGGAGGGTAGAAAGTGTGTCATCCTGAGCGCAGTGAAGGACCTTCTCACGCTAGAACGACTGACGTAACAACGACTCGTTCACGCGTGAAAAGATCCTTCACTGCGTTCAGGATGACAAGCGGTTTTTCAACTCATTATCTCTCCACTTCACCATCTCACCACTCTTACTTCCCCATCGTCTTCTTCAGCAGCTTGCGAGGGGGCACGATGAAGACTTCCAGGCTGGCGTAGGGGGCACCGCCCAGGGTGTTGTCGATGATGCGGGGGCGGGTGCCGGCCCGGAATAGGCTAAAACCGCGGTTGCCGTCATAATCGAAGCCGTTGAAGGAAGCGTTGTAGCGGTAGCCGCCTTCTATACCAAACCACAGGAAATCATAGATTTCGCGCTCCAAGCGCAAGCGAGGCCTAAATTCGGTTTCGCGGATGATGAGGGTAGTGAGGTTGTTGTTGGGGAGGGGCTCGCGCAGTTTGATATTGTAGTTGAGTCCGTCCACGGAGTAGCCGCCCAGCAGCAGGGTTTTCTCGTTCACGTTGTAGCGGAACGTGACGCGGGCCGGAAACAACGATTCCACACCCCAGTGCTCGTTCCAGGTGCGATTGTAGAGAATAACCGGGTAGATGCTTTGCCGCCCAAATGTGTAGCTCAGCTGCGCCCCAATACCCCAGGCAAACCGCGCGCTACGCTTCCAGCCGTAGATAAACTCACCCGACATCTTCAGGTAGTCGTTGAAGCTCAGGTTGCTGCTCTCCGAGGTGTAGTCGCCATTCAGCTCGCCCTTCACGCGGGCCAGGTACCAGTGCACCTCATCAATAGGGCGGATGGCGGCCAGCTGCGCGCCTAGGGTTTTCAGGCCCTTATCTTCCAGGTTGCGGTAGAAGGGCGAGGCATCGGGGTTCTTGAACTGAAACTCCTCCCGGTCGTAGTTCACGCCCAAAATCACTTTCAGGTGAGGGTGGTTTAGCAGTGGCGCGTAGGCTTTGATGAACGCCCGACTGTTTTTGGTGACCGTGGTGCGGGTGTTCACATCGGATACCCCCTCCGTGTTGCTCTTGGTCTTGGTATCGATCCGAAAGTCGCTCAACCGCTCAATGTGCGCCACAATGCCTTTGCTGGGCCCCATGCCAATAACCGAGGGCACGGCAAACTCGCGGGCTTCAGCTTCCTGGCCTACCTCGCCTATCCCGATACTATCGGAGGGCGCGGGTGCCGGAACCGGGTACACGGGCGTGCGAGGGGGCACTTCCTGAGCCGTAGCGGAGTAGCACCCAAGGCTCAGGCCAACACTTAACAGCGCCGCTTTAACGGGACATTTCAAAGAATAGAGTAGCGGCATATACGCGAGAGTGAGCGTGTTCCGAAAAAAGAAAAGACGTTAAGTGTTGCTCTTAACGTCTTTTCCGGAAAAAGGGTAGGCTCAGCAGTGTTTAACCGCCAATTTGTTTAAAACAGGAAGTCGAAGCCCACAAAAATCAGCTTCTCCTCGCCCACCGAATAGGTAGCATTCAACACTGCCTGCTTCAGCACGTCAATCCAGATGCCGCCGCCATAGGATGTGTGGAAGGCCTTGAGGCCCGTCTGCACATCGTTGCCGGAGTACACGCGGGCGGCATCGGTGTGGCCCAGGATGCCAAACTTGCCGGGCACCAGGTAGGCGTTGAAGGTGAAGAGCTGCAAGCGGGCTTCCAGGTTGCCGTAGAGCGAGCTGCGGCCGGCGTAGCGCGTGCGGCGGTAGCCGCGCAAGTTGGCCGCCGCAATGGTGGCATTAGACTGTCCGCCCAAGGTATTGGCCTGGTAGAAGCGGTAGTCGCCGATGTTGTGCGCCACGCCCACGCGGCCGGCCCAGGTAAGCTGGAAGGGGAAGTTGGGGCTGATGTAGGCGCGGAACTCCGAAGCAATGCGGCCATAGTTTAGCATCTCGCCGCCCAACTGGTGGTTGAACTCGGCGCTGTTGTACCAACGCAAGCCAATACGCGGGTTTTTGGGTGAGCTCACGGCGTCGATGTTCATATAGGCCTTAGCGCCTAGATAACGGTTCAACTGGAAATCGGAAGGCCGAATGCCCAGAGCCGCGCCTGTGTAGCCATTGTTGATGCCTTGCTGAATCTGGTTGCCCACGTCAAACGTCGACACCCGGAACTGGTCGTATTGTGGGCCGAAGCCTACCTTCAGGAAGCTGAACACGTCCTTTTCCAGCATAGGTGCCACATACAGGCGCGAGAAGCGGACGCGGTAGTTGTCGTTGATTTCGCGGTTGCGCACCCGGTCGTCAGTCTGTTCGGCTAGGATGTTGCGCGAGTCGTTGCCCTTGCCGAAATAGTTGTAGAGCAGCTGCGGCCCATAGAGCTGGCTGTTGATTTTCAGATCAAACTTGCCCAGCACATCTACAAAAGTACCCGTGTAGCGAATGTTGTAGGCATTGCGCGAGGGTGCCCAGTTGGCCACCAGCGTTTGCTCCGTGGCAAACGGGTTGCGCCGGAAGCCGTACGTGCGGTACGTCACGCCGCCACCCACAAACAGACCATCATCAATGTTGTAGCCAAAGTAGGCGGCCGGCCCAAAGTAGTTGAGGCGGTAGTCTTTGCGGTCGGCGCGGTTGGGGTTGTCGTAGCGGCTCACGTCGTTGCCGGGCTCCAGGTGCAGGCGCGTTTCGGGGCCGGCATTAATGACGTTGGCCGTGTCTACCTCATTATCGTAGACCAGCGTTTTGTGGCGCCGCAGGAAGCCGCCCACCCGTGAGTTGTCGGTGATGGTGTCCTTATCGATACCCCCAATGATGCGCAGGGTAGGCCCGCCGTTCGACTGGCCAGTGACTTTGTAAATATCGTTGCCGGCAAAGCCGTAGAGGCGTATATCTTTAGTCACGTTGCCATCAATCACCTTGTCGAACAGCACCTTGTTGGTGTTGCCCTTCTTGCTGATTTTGGTCATCGTGACGTGCACTTTGCTGTCGGGTAGGCGCTCCACCTCAAATAGCTCGCGCTTCTGGCTACCCTTCACCTCTATCACCTTGTTCAGCATGCCGTAGTAGTCGGCGGCCAACTGGGGCAGCAGGTCGCGGCGGTTTTTGAGTTTGGCCACAATCTCGGCGCCGTGCAGGGCGTAGATGTCGGCGGGCCACTGCTTCTTAAACGCCTGCTCAATCTCGGCGTCGGTGAGGCGGGACTTCATATCCTCGGCAATCTTCACCCACTGCTTCTGCGTCAGCTCGCCCAGAAAGCGCCGGTCGTTGCTGAGGGCCGTCAGGTTCAGGCCGCGCCAGTCGGCGTAGTCGTTGCCGAAGTTCTGGAAGTTGCGCACCGCAAACTTCCGCGAGGCCAGGTAGGGCAGCAGACCGTCACCTTTAAAGAAGGCCACGTCGCGGTCTTCCGGCACAGCCGTAAACTTCCGGTCGCCGTCTTCGTCCTTTTTCTCGGCCCAGCGCCATTGGTCTTCGTGCCGGTCCCAGTCGCCAATCCACATATCAAACAGGCGCGAGCGGGCAAAATCTTTCTTGTCTACCTGGTTGTCGTTGTCTTGCTCCAGGCGCTCCATCACGCGGTCGGTGCCTACCAAGTTGGTGGCATAGTCCAGCGAGGCCACGTTGCTCTGGTCGTCCTTGGCGTCTTCTTCCAGCATGGCCGTGGTGTTGGCGAAGCGGTTGTAGTACTGCGCCAGTCGGGGGTCTTGCGGAATGAAGCGCGGCACCGGGTTGGTGTGCAAGATGCCCGCCGCCGAGGCCAGCGGGGGTAGGGCAAAGGCCGCGTACGGGTGCTGGGCCGAAATCTGGTCTTGCAGCAGGTCGCGGGCTGCCCCATCGCGCAGGGCTTCGGGCAGCACGGCAGCGGGGTCTTTGTCGAGGCTGCGCAGGGTGTAGTTGCGGTTCTCGTCGTTGCGGAGCTTCAGCGACGCCGTTTGTTTGCCACCGCCTACCTTATACGGTGTCAGGCCACCTTTCTCGTGCGCCAGGTCCAGCACCGGAAATTTCACGGGCGTGGCCCACTCCTTCCGGTAGTGCTTGCCGAAGATGAAGTTGTGGAAGCCGTTGTGGTCGTTATACGCTGGGTTGATGGCTACCGTCACGGTGCTGTCGCGGAAATTGCGCTGGGGCGCTGCGGGCAGCGTATGGCCCGGCGCGCCGCCTACCTGCTTGGTTGCCACATCCTTCTGGAACGCATAGTTGGGCGCCCGGAATACCAGGCGGCCGTTTTCGCCCCGGTCATTCGGAATCCAATACTCGGTCCACACCTCGCCGTTGGTGTAGTAATTCACGCGGGCAAAGCCTTTCTCTTTATCAGAGAAGATGGCATCGCCACCCCTACCTGGCTTCACATGCTGGGTTTTGCAGCCCGAGCCGCTGGTCACAAACGTCATGTTCTGCTCCCGGAAGAATTGCAGGTTATGTTCGTGGCCGTTGGCGTAAATGATATTGGGATACTTCGCAAAAATCTCCATCAGGCCCTTCTTGTAGGCCTGGTACTGCGGGTGGGGCAGGTCTTGGCTAATACCGCCGTATTTGCGCGCCAGTGGGTAGATAGAGCCGATGACGGGCAGCGGCAGGTAGGCGTATTTGTAGACGATAGATAGCGGAAACAGGTGGTCCGTGAAGGTGAAGTAGCCGCCGTGGATGCCGTCGGAAAACAACGGGTGGTGAGCCACCACCATGATGTTCTTGTTCTTGTTGCGGGCAATGATGTCTTCGAGCTGCGTGTAGAAGTCCGTCTCGTTTGCCACGCCGCAGTCGTTGTTGCTGCCGTAGGGACGCTCGCCGTTGGTTTGCAAAAACCACTGCGAGTTGATGGCAATCATTACCAGGTTATCGTTGAGCTGAATCTCGTAGGGGCCGGGGCAGGCATCGCGCGGGATGAAAAAATCGCCGGTATACGCAAAGGCCGCCGAGTCGCTCTGTAGATACCGCTCCACGAAATCCTGCTGGCGGTTCACCTGCTCTACGCTGCCATCGTGGCCCTGCTTCCAGTCGTGGTTACCCGGAATCATGTACTTCTCACCCTGGTAGCCTTCCAGCGTCTTCAACTGGGCCACCATGCGCTCCTCCGACACCTTGCGGTCAAACGCATCCTCCGGGGGTAGGCCGTATTCGTAGATGTTGTCGCCCAGAAAGACGGTGGTGCTTTTGGAGCCAGCGGCCAGAATCTGGCGGCGCAGGAAATTCAACGACGGCTCCCCGCCTACCTTAGCATCGGCGGGCTTGCCTACGTCGCCAATCAGAAAAACGGTGTAGCGCAGCTGGCTGCTGTCGGGCGGCGTCAAGGACTCCCAGTTCTTACCCTCGCCACGGTAGTTTGGCCGCTCCGGATGGGGCGTTTGGGTAGCTTGGCCCTGAACCGACAGCACGCTCGATCCTCCAAGAGCCAGCGACAGGAAATAATGCAAAATCTTTCTTCTCATACGAAGGAAATAAACAGAACTTTGACCACTACGTGTCGCTTTATGCTCTGTGAACCGCTCTACAGCTGTTCAGTTAGATAATTTCAGTAAACTTATTCAGGGATTTCCACTGTTCGGGTGAGTTGACACCTTATTTGCATGGTGCAGAGCCCTACGCAAATGCTGCCTTCACAGTTTGGATAGAGCTACACAAAAACCTCCGGACGGCATTCTCGTTGTAAACCGATGGGGCGCACCAGCCGGGCTTGCTGCGCTTCTTCAGCCTCTCCTTTTATATGGAAACAACCGCCACGCTACAGTCTACCAAGGCCGAGATAGTTAAGAAAGCCAAGGCTTACATTACTACGCTTTTCGAAGAAAAGCTGCCGAAGCAACTTGTCTATCATAATCTGGACCACACCGTGAATACGGTGCGGGAGGCGCGGGCGTTGGGCCAAGACGCCGGCCTGAGCGAGGAAGACCAGGAGGCACTGGTGCTGGCCGCCTGGTTTCATGACGCAGGCTACACCGAGTCCTACGATGGCCATGAATATCGCAGTATGGCCCTGGCCGAGCAGTGGTTGCAGGAGCAGCACTACCCCGCCGACCGCACTGCGCTAGTAGTGGATATGATTCGGGCCACGCACCGCGACGAGCCGCGCACCACCCAGCTCCAGCGCTTGCTGGTAGATGCCGACATGAGCAACACCGGCCGCGAGGATTTTGCGGCCCGCGCCGAGCTGTTGCGCGCCGAGTGGGAAGTAGCGCAGGGCCGCACGTTTTCCAGCGTAGGCTGGGCCGAGTCGCAGCTCGATTTTCTAATGTCGTTCAAGTTCTTGACCACCGTGGCCAAGAGCCGGTACAAAGAACAGCTGAAGGAGAACATTAAAGACCAGCGCAAGCTGCTGAAGAAAACCGAAAAGAAGCGTAAGGAGAAGGATAAAGCCCGCACCGAAACTTTTGCTGAGCCTAAGCGTGGCATCGAAACGATGTTTCGAACCATGTATGGCAACCACATGAAGCTTTCGGATATGGCCGATAAAAAGGCCAACATGATGATTTCGCTGAATGCCGTGCTTATCTCCGTTATCATCACCTACCTGGGTACCAAGGTAGGCGGCAAAACGGCCGTGCTTAGCCCGGCCATTACGCACAACCCGGTGCTGTCTATCCCCATGGGTATTTTGCTGCTCACCTCGTTGGGGTCGGTGGTGTCGGCCATCCTGTCGGCCCAGCCCGATGTCACGAGCTTTAAGTGGCTGAAAAAGAGTCCCGAAATTGCCACCAACCGCCGTGTAAACCTGCTGTTCTTCGGCAACTTCACCAAGCTCAACCTCGACGATTTCCAGGGTGGCATGCGCGAGCTAATGCGCCAGAAGGATTCGCTCTACACCAACATGGTAACGGACGTGTACTACCTTGGTGAGGTACTCTCGCGCAAGTACCGCCTGTTGCGCATCAGCTATACCATTTTCATGGTGGGTTTAATTCTCACGGCCTTGTCGTTTGGTATTGTGCTGCTGTATAAGCTGTGAGATGGTGAAATGGTGAGTAGTGAAAGGCGCCTGTCATCCTGAGCGTGCGAAGGACCTTATGCCCGCAGAACAAGTCGTTGTTACGCCTGTTGTTCTGACATGATAAGGTCCTTCGCAGGCTCAGGATGACAGGCGCCTTTCACAACTTCACCATCTCACCATCTCACCATCTCACCTCTACCGCCGCTCGTACATCCGCTCGCAGAGGGCGGCTAGCTGTAGGATGGAGCATCCCAGAAAACGGCGCATGCGGCGCAACTGCCCCGTGCGGATACTCCGTTGCTGGCTGGCTACGTGGCCGTACTGAAATTCCAGCGTAATCAGACAGGAGCGGTCGTCTACGGCTTCAATAAAGAAGAACAGCAGCGAGTTGGGGAAAAGCCGGAAGTGCGAAATCTTCTCGACGTACTCCAACCGGTCGGCCTCTTCCTCGAACAGTTGCACTGTCTGAAAATCAATTTGCCCATTGCCTACATCTACTTTGTAGCTGGTGCCCAGGCGGCCGGCTTTGGTCACGTCGTAGTGCACGCCAGTAGCTTTCTCCATCCAGGAAGGCCGCAGCCGAAAATTGCGGATCACACGCAGGGCGTACCCAGCTGGCACCCGCACCGCCCGGCGCACTTTCAGCACGCCGCTCTGGCTGCTAGCGCCGCCGTTGCCGTCGGGCGTGGTCAGAAACTGGCGCAGGGGTGTGAGGTGAGCATAGCGGTAGCGGACGCGCCCCAGATGCTCGTAGGCCGTAGAACCCCGCAACAGGCGCGTCCAGGTGAAGCTTTGCGCAATGTCGGTGGCTGGTTGCGTGCGCAGGTAGCTGTCCGAAAACAGGGCGTACTCGCTACCCATCACGTTGTTTTTGAGCAGGCGATGCACCACAATCACCTCTTTGCCCATGAGCTTGGTGTGCTGCCGGATCTGCGCCACGCTCACCGGGCCGTAGTGCACAATAATCTTGAGCGTCAGTTCATAGCCCCGTAGCGCAGTGCCCAACTCTGAGTCGGCATCGCGTTCTACCAAGCGCAGGTAGTTCTGGAAATCGAGGAAGATACGGCGGCACTGCTCCACCATTTGCCTGATGGAGGGCGGCGGCCCCAGACGGTAGAACAATATAGCGTCGCCCTGAATCTCACTCACCTGCATGCCAATGATGTTGGCTTCAATCAGAATTTCGAGCAAATCAGCTACCAGAAACGGCGCAAGTTGGCTACCCGATTCCTGAATGAAACGCGTGAAACCGCTGATGTCGGGAATGCACAGCAGGGCTGGCGTACGGTGGTCCGTTTCGGCAGTAGCCACGGCCGGTCGACGACCCGCCGCCCGGCGGGAGGCGCGCAAATCATCCAATAGGCCCATAGAGCGAAGAGGTGAAGGAGGGAAGGAGAACGTTCATACGAAGATAGGCAGCAGGTGGCGCTCCGACCCGTTAACAACTTGGAAGAGGACTTGAAATACCCGTATCTTTACCGAGTTACCCAACAAGGCTGGCTGCGTAGTTCAACGGATAGAATAGGCGTTTCCTAAACGCTTGATATGGGTTCGATTCCCGTCGCGGCTACTACGAATATTATGCTGTTTTCCACGAAAGCGCGCTCTTTAGGCGCGCTTTTTTGTGTTTTAGGCGGAAAGTTGAATTCTAAAAATATTTTCAAAAAAATGGTTCTGTCACAATTTGAAGTCTACACCAACGCTTTTTGAAGTATAAAGAGCCTCATATAATATAAAATATCGCCTTTTACCATATTAAATATCAAAAATATCCTAGTCGCATTTTGATCAGGAATTACCTTTTTTGGGAGCTCTTGAAGTAAGACCTTTGGGCATACTCTTCGACCTCCGAGCTATGCAACACTCTCATCAGCCACCGACCTCGCAACAAGGCCTGCTTCATTTAATTGCCGTTATGATGCTGTCTTCCCCAGGCATCCTACCGGTTTCCGTTTCCACCGCTGCCTAGCGGTTTCACCCTTTCCATACTTCCTTTCCGTTCCTTTCCACATCCAGACCCTAAAAACCGAAGGCACAGGCTTTCGGTTTTTGGTGTCTTATGGCGTTTATAAGCAGGTAGTAGCGTCACAGTATTCTGTCATTTGTTTATGCACTCGGCAGCCTGCTTCTTCGCCAACAGGATAGCGCGCAACGGGTGTTTGCACGAAAGCAATAGAGGCTTAGTAGCAGGTCGTGCTGGTCGTAAATGCAGTTTTCGATAGCCAAGCCACTATTTCTTCGCTGGTAGCGCGTACCTTGATGGCCCGATGGTAGCCGATGTACCATCCATCGGTTAGCTTCCAAGCGTTACTGCATGAACTCTGCTCCGCTCTCCGGGCTCTATGCCCCCTCCCTCTCCCTCCTCACCGACCTCTACCAGCTCACCATGGCCTATGGCTATTGGCAGCAAGGTATGCAGGACCGTGAGGCGGTGTTCCATTTGTATTTCCGCAAACCGCCGTTTGGGGGCGGCTACGCGGTGGCGGCGGGCCTGGCCTACGCCGTAGATTGGCTGGAGCAGCTACAATTTTCGGCCGATGATCTGGCCTACCTTGCCAGCCTGCGCGGCAGCAAGGGTACTGCGCTGTTTGACCCCAAATTTCTGGATTACCTGCGCAACCTACGTTTCACCTGCGATGTAGACGCGGTGCCCGAGGGCACGGTGGTGTTCGGTAACGAGCCACTGGTGCGGGTGCGGGGGCCGCTGTTGCAGGCCCAGCTGGTGGAAACGGCCTTGCTCACGCTCGTCAATTTTCAGACGCTGATTGCCACCAAGGCCGCCCGCATTCGGGAAGTAGCCGGCTCCGACCAGATCCTGGAATTTGGCTTGCGACGGGCGCAGGGCTTTGATGGGGGCTTGTCGGCGAGCCGGGCAGCCTACCTGGGCGGGGGCGATGGCACCTCCAATGTGCTGGCTGGTCAACGGTTTGGTATTCCCGTGCGCGGCACTCACGCCCACAGCTGGGTAATGGCATTCGATGACGAAGAAACTGCCTTTGCGGCCTACGCGCAGGCTTTTCCTGACGATTCGGTGTTTCTGGTAGACACCTACGACACGCTGGAGGGCGTACGCCACGCCATCAACGTGGCACGGCAGATGCGCGCGCAAGGCCACGAGCTGGGCGGCATCCGCCTCGACTCGGGCGACTTGGCCTACCTCAGCCGTGAGGCTCGCGCCCTGCTGGATGAGGCGGGCTTTACTAACACCCGCATTGTGGCCAGCAATGACTTGGAGGAAAACCTCATCACCAGCCTCAAGCAGCAGGGCGCCCGCATCGACACCTGGGGGGTAGGCACGCAGCTGGTAACGGCCTACAACCAACCGGCTTTGGGAGGCGTGTACAAGCTGGCGGCCCTGCGCAAACCCGACGATTCGGGCTGGGACTACACCGTGAAGCTATCGGAGCAAATCATCAAAACCAGCATCCCTGGTATTTTGCAAGTGCGCCGCTACGAGAATGAGAAAGGCCAGCCCCGCGCCGACATGCTCTACAACACCGCCGAGCCTCTACCCGAGTCGCTGACCATTGTAGACCCCACCGACCTCACACGCCGGCGCTCTATTCGCTCTACCAACTTTCGGGAGCTGCTGGAGCCCATCTTCCGGTGGGGCGAGCTGGTGCACCAGCTGCCTACCCTGACCGAAAGCCGTACCCGCGCCCTACGCGAGGTGCAAAGCCTCGACCCGAGTATTCGTCGTTTCCTGAACCCACACGTGTACCCCGTGGGCCTGGAAGCTACCCTGCACGACTACCGCACCCAGCTGATTCTGGAGAAACGGCCGCAACGGCCGGCGTAACTCTTTGGCTTGTCAGAAATTTGCCCTCTTCCGCACTCGCTCGGCTGTGCCGAGTGAGGACTACGTGTGAGGGGCTGTGCCCCGAATCCGGCCGCGCCGTTTGAGCAACACCGCGCTAACGTGACGCAAACGTGCGCACCAGAGCTGCCTGGGCGTATAGCTCACTCGGCACAGCCGAGCGAGTGCGGAATGTAAAAAGCTGAATAAGGGCGAAAAACCGTAGCAAGCCGAATTCTATACGCTGCTACCCAAAGCTTACACGCCCTTGCACGACACTTTCTACCTCTTCTCTTGTTCTATTCTTGTCTAATCAGCCGCCACGCAGCTTTAATGGCTTCCCTTGCGGCTTCACATATTACTCGCTATGAATACCTTGAGATTTAAAACCACCATCAACTGCGGCGGCTGCGTGCGCGCCGTAACCGGCCCACTAGACGACGAAACCGCCATTTCCAGCTGGCAGGTGGACACCGACAACCCCGACAAAATCCTGACCGTGCAGGGCGACCATGTGCAGCCGGAGCAGGTAATCCGGGCGGTGCAGGAAGCCGGCTTCGAGATTGAGCCGGTAGTGTAGTTCGCAGGCTGCCGCTGTTTTTGAACGTCATATTGAGCGCAGCGTAGCGGAGTCAAAACATCTCTACTGATAGTAAACTAATTACTGACGGTAGAGGTGCTTCGACTCCGCTACGCTGCGCTCAACATGACGTTCTGCTTTTACCCTACCCTACCTTCGCTCCTACCATTTTCAGTAGTTGCTGATAGATGATGTTGTGCTGCCAAAACAGCTGCAACACCATCGGGACGTGCTTTTTGCCTGGTAGCACCGTGTAGCCGGGCTGCTGCCCCAGTGTTTGCAGCCGCTCCCGAAACCGGGCGCTGCTGCTCTGGATAGAAGGATAGGTTTCGCCGCCCACGAACAACAGAAAAGGCGGGCTACTGGCCGACACAAAGTACATGGCGGAGGTAGCGCGCCACACGGCGGGGTCTTTGCCGAAAGGCACCAAATACTGCTCATCGCCGGGGTACTGCATCTTTTGGAGGTAGTCGAGCATGTCCAGGCCGGCAGGGTCGTCGAGGATGGCGCCGCGGACGGGGTTGTGGGCCAGTCCCCAGCGCGTGAATAGCTCGTCTTTCGTGGCGAGCAGCGCCGCCAGCCCACCACCGGCCGAGTGGCCCATCACGAACAGACGTTGCGGGTCGCCGCCGTACTCGGCCGCGTGCCGAGTGGTCCAGACCACGGCGCGGGCACAGTCGTCGGCCATTTGCGGCACGCGCACCTGCGGGGCCAGCCGGTAGCTGATGACGACGGCCACCACGCCTTGCTTGGCCAGCCTCCGCCCAATAAAGGAATACAGGTTTTTGCTGCCGCTATTCCAGCTGCCGCCGTGGATAAAGACCACTACCGGCAAAGGCTGTGGCCCGCGCCGGCGGGGCGTGTACACATCCAACACCTGGCGCCCGGCCAGGTAGGCCGAGTCGGTAGGGGGCACGTAGGCTACATCTTGAATGCGGCGACTGGGCCGGGCCACGGCATATTCGTTGGCACCCAGCAGCAAAAGCACGCCGGCTAACGCGGCCGGCAGCACATAGCGAAGAAAACGCATAGAAAGCAGGAGAGAATACAGGAAGTAGCCCATACGTACTCGGCCCGGCGGCGGGCGGATTGCCAGCTACCAGGGAAGCATTGTAGTTGCGTGGTGCGGCGTTGTATATTTGTTAGCTAACATTGCACGTTACCACTTTATCGTTCGTTTCCCTGCTTCTTTTGCTTGATGAAAAATTTTCTGATTCCGTGCGCTCTGCTACTCACTTTTTTGGCTGCCACACCAGCGCAGGCGCAGCGCAAATCCAAGTCCAAGTCCAAGAGTAAAACTGAGTCGGCTGCTGCTACTATTACGGCGGACAGCCGGGTGCAGCCGTTGTTTGGCGGGCTGTCGGCGACGCAGGCCGAGCAGGCCCTGGGTGCTACCTATCTGGGCAACATCCAGAAAAGCTTTGCATCGCGCGCCGAGGCCAGCGACTTTTTTACCACCAAAGGATTCGAGTACCTCAACGAAGGTCAAGTTGATACGGCTACCTACCGCCTCAACCTGGCGTGGGTGCTCAACCCCAAAAACCCCCTACCCTACCGCGGCCTGGGCGTGATTGCCAGCCAGCAGCCCACCCCCGATGCCTCCATCGACCTGCTCAACCAGGCGCTGGCCCTAGCGCCCAACGACAACCAGGCCCTCGGCGACCTGGGTAGCCTCTACCTGATGCGGTATGAGCAAACCAAGAAGAAAAAAGACCTGACGACCAGCACCGAGTTCCTCAACAAAGCCCTGGCCGCTGACTCTACCAATGCCGCCGCCTGGCAGCAGCTGGCCCGCATATACTACATTCAGGAAGACTACGCCAAAGCCTGGAACGCCGTGCACCAAGGCCAGAAATACAGCGTGGCCAGTATTGATTTCAATTTTATCAGCGAGCTGATAGCCAAGCAGCCCGACCCCCAGGGTACGTTTAAGTAACAGCCAGATTCCTGTTTGAACGTTATGCGTCGCATGGCGGTCTTTTCCCTACCTACCCTACCCACTTCTTTCGTTTCTCCCGTGAAATCCTACCTTCTGTCTGCGGCCCTCGTTGCCTTGTCTCTCTCCGTTTGTGCGCAGGACCACCCCGAGCGCCGCAAACGGCATTACGACGCGCAAGCTCGCACGTACTATCGGGGACCAGTGCGCTTTTCGGCCGGCGCCGGCGTGGGCTTGTATAATGGCGACCTGACGAAGGGGCTCAGCAACCAGCTCCCTGGCCCCAGCTTCAGCCTGGGCGTGCTCTACCCTGTGCACCCGCACTGGACGGTAGGCAGCGAGGCTACGTATTTCCAGATAGGTTCTACGGACTACCTGCCCGAGCGCAACCTCGCTTTCCGGGGACGCAATGGCACGGGCACGGTGTTCGTGCGGTTTGAGCCGCTACGCGACGGAGCCTATTACGCTGCCCCGCGGCCGGCCCCCACGGCCCTCGTGAAACCCTACCTGAAGCTGGGGGTAGGCCTGGCGCTCTACAGCCCTAAAGCCTACAACGGCACCACCCGCCCCGACGCTACCACCTCGTTTCTGCGCCCCGAGCGCGGCGACTACCCCGCCCTGGCGATAGTAGCGCCCGTGGGCGCAGGCGTGACCCTGCGCCTTACCCACAAGCTCAACGCCACCGCCGAAGCCGCCTACTACTTCACCACCACCGACCAGCTCGACGATATCAGCACCGGCCTCGGCCGCTCTACTTCCGCGCTCAAGGATGGGTATGGGTTGGTTGAGTTGAAGCTGGAGTATTCGCCGTGGAGCAGGTAGGCAAAATTTGGCTGGCCGCTACGAGGCTAGCCCACCACACGAACTAAGCGTTTAGAGTAAGCAAAAAGGCCCAATGCACTGTGCATCGGGCCTTTTTGCGTTATGCTTCAAAAGAAGCTATTACTCCTTCACAAGCCGCTGGTGGAAAGTTTTTTGTCCGTCGCTGATGCGCAGGATGTATACGCCTTTGGCCAGGGCTGATACGTTCAGCTCGCCTTTGCCAGCATACGGCACCGCCAGTTTCGCACCGCGGATATCCATTACTTCCACGCCCGCTACGGTGCCGTTGTCGGGCAGGGCAATGACTACGTGGTCGGTGGCGGGGTTGGGGTAAACAGCCACTTGGCGGGTAGGCATTTTGGCATCGAGGGTAGTAGCGCCCGCGAGGCCGGCTATGCCCGTGTTGTCGGCGGCCAGGGTACCACCGGTGATGTTCACAGAGTAGTCTTCAGTTTCGCCGTAGCTGTAGGTGCCGCAGCTGGTGGTGCCCGAGTTATCACTCATTACGATGCGCAAGCGGGTTTTGCCGGTTTTGGCCGAGGCAGGCACCGTAAAGGTGGCACTTAAGGTACCGCTGCTGCCGCTGCTACCACCTACCACGTTCTCGCCGGCGTCCGCAAAGTCACCGTCTTGGTTGTAGTCGATATACACATCCCAGTTTTCGGTATAAGTCGAGGAAGCAAAGCCCGCGCTGAAGCTGATGGTCTGCGACGAGCCAGCTGCAATAGACGTGCTCAGGGCTGTGCCATCGTAGTAGCCGCCGTCTTTGCCCGAGGTGCGGGCAATGCTGCCCAGCTTCACATAGTCAATCCACTCGTAGGAGGTATCAGTACCCTTCGAGGTGCAGTAAGCAACCGTAGTAGGCGGTGGTGTGGTGGTACCACCACCGGAGTAGGCGGCGCCTACCCCCACGGCGTACCATGCATTGGTAGTGGCAATTACCTGCGCCGAACCCGCCCCAAATAAGTCGGCGGCTGCCTGAATGGAGTAGCTACGGGCCGCCGCATAGTTGCTCGACGAAGTGAGGTATACGTCCTCCGTCCGGAAGGCAATTTTGGCCGCGTCGGTGATGCCTACCCCCGTCACGGAGTAGCTATTGCCACCTTCGTTGGTACCGCTCTTGCCCTGCGTCAGGATGTAGAACCAGTGGTTGAGCACGCCCGAGTTGGTATGCACGCCCCCATTATCGGCGGTGCCGGCATACCAATACTGACCTTTGTAGTAAGCTGGCTGACCCATGGCTTTAGGGTCACTCATAGAGCGTAGGGCGGCCTGTTGTTTGTCGATGTCTTCGCCAATGAGCCAGGTGCTTTTGGTGAGGCCGTAACGGGCCGCGTTGTACTGCTCCACGCAGGCCCCCCAGATGTCGGAGAAGCCCTCGTTCATGGCGCCCGACTCGTAGGAATACGTCAGGTTAGCGGTTTTTTCGCATACGGCGTGGCCGATTTCGTGCGCGCATACGTCTAGCGCCGTGAGGGGGCGGAAGCGAGTGCCGCCGTCGCCATACGTCATCACCGAGCCGTTCCAGTAGGCATTCTCGAAGCCTTTACCATCGCCAGGCGTGTCGTCGAAGTGTACGTAGCTCTTGATTTTGGCACCGGCACCATCGTAGCTATTGCGGCCGAAGATGTTCTTCCAATAGTCGTAGGTGGCTTGGGCACCGAAGTGCGCGTCGCCGGCGGCATTGTCGAAGTTGGCGTTGTTGTACTCGGCAGCGGTCCAGTTATTATCGGCGTCGGTGAAGTCGACGGCGCTGGTGTAGCTGTTGCTTTTCCTGCAATTGTAGGTTTCGATGCCGTTGCCGCGGGTGGTTTCGCGCAGGCGGTAGCTGCCGTTGTAGCTATCGGTAGCCACCGAGCGGGTGCCGCTGTAGGCGGTGGCAAAGCTGCCCGTAGCGGCAGCGTGCTTGATGATATCGTCCTTATACACCACCTCGCCCGAATGCGCATCTACATAGAGGTAGGCGCGGCTCACGGGGGCCTTGGCATACACGTTAAACTTCCAGGCTAGCACCGTTTTGGCTTCGCCTTCGCCTACCCCAATCACCACCAGCTCGCCTTTGGGCTTGTAGGTAGCCGCAGGGTCTTGCTCCTGCTCTTTCAGGAAAGCTTCTTCAGCGGCATCCTGCCACATATATTGCCGGGCGCCCACAAAGCGCATGGCCCGCTGCAATGCAGCTTCTTCGGCCAGCGCAGGCTGCACATCCAGCTTATCGATGCGGGTAAGATGACCGCTCAAGCTTTCAATCTGCCCCTGTTTGGCGTGCACGGTGTAGTCGCCGTGCTCTACCCTGATGCCCCGGTAGTACTGTTGGTACTTTTCGTGGACATACCCCAGCGCGTCGGCCGACGTTTTGTTACGTAGCAGCTGGTCGGTGGTAGCTAGTTGCAGCTGTTCGCGCAAGGCTTTGGAGGCTTCACTTAACGAGTAAGTGGTTTTCGCACCGCGAAGCTCTACCAACGTTGGTGCAGCATTTTTAATTGGTTTTCCAGTCACTACAGGCGCATTTTGCTGCGCTTGGGCCGTAGCGATGCTTAGGCCGCCGAGCAACAGCAAGGCGGCAGCAGAGTAGTTTTCTGCCATACAGAGGAGGGTAATTGGAAAGGAAGAAAGGAAATAGAACGATCTGCTAGCAGCAGGTTATCCAAATTAAGAATATTTCAATATCCACGCATACCACTAGAGCAAACGTATTTTTAATTTCTTACTAAGATAGCTCGTTCTATAAAACTGAAAATCCCATTTATAGACTATCCTACTTAGGCCTCTAGTACGTAGTGTGCAATGAGCCTGTTAATTTTACAAATCCGGGAATTTTTTGCTGTCTGGTTTCTTTTACAAAAAGCCAAAATATTATACAATAATTTCACTATGGTAGATTCCAGTCCTACTTTCTCTGCGACTCGCTGGTCGTTGCAAGACCAGATTGCCATTGTTACAGGAGCTTCCAAGGGCATCGGGGCTGCCATTGCCGAGGAGTTGCTGCGGCTAGGTGCTACGGTGCTAGCCGTAGCTCGCACGGCTCCGGCGCTGGAGCAGCAAGTAGCCGACTGGCAAGCCGCTGGCCTGGATGCGCACGCACTGGCCGCCGATGTCAGCCAAGAAGCGGGTAGGCAGCGGGTGCTGGATACCGTGCGCGAGCAATGGGGCCGACTGCATATCCTGGTTAACAACGTGGGCACCAACATCCGTAAGCCTACCGTAGACTACAGCGCCAGCGAGTTTCAATTTCTGCTGGCTACCAATCTCGAATCGACGTTTGCGCTATGCCAGGGCGCCTACCCACTGCTGCAAGCCGCTGAGGGGAGCAGCATTATAAATATCTCGTCGGTAGCGGGGCTGCGGCACGTACGCACGGGCTCCATCTACGGCATGACCAAGGCCGCCATGGTACAGCTCACCCGCAACCTGGCTGTGGAGTGGGCCGCCGACCGCATCCGCGTGAACGTGGTAGCGCCGTGGTACATCCGCACGCCCCTGGCCGAAACCGTGCTCCGCAACCCTGATTTCCTCCATAGCGTGCTCGACCGCACGCCCATGCGCCGGGTAGGCGAGCCGGAAGAGGTCAGTGCTGCGGTGGCTTTTCTGTGCCTTCCCGCCGCCAGCTACATCACCGGCCAGTGCTTGAGCGTAGATGGCGGCTTTGAGGTGAATGGGTTCCAATAATCACGGATTGAAGCGGATTTGACGGATTAGTCGGATTTTGTGGACGGGAGTAATTGGAAGCGTTTGTCATCCTGAGCAGAGCGAAGGACCTTATCACGTTAGAACGAGTCGTTGACACGATGGTCGTTCCCACGTGATAAGGTCCTTCGCTCTACTCAGGATGACAGATAGTGGGAAACTTCTCAGCTATTTAAAGCCGACAGCGCTTTTTCGTACTGTGCCAGCGCTGTGGGCTCGGTGGCCAGGTAGAGGAAGGGCTCTATCAACTCCAATTCCATCAGCACCAGCTCACCGTCGATTTCCACCCCGTCTACGCGGGCGTAGAGGCAGGCGGGGGCAAACTGCTGCACAATGGCATCGGCGGTGCGGCGCAGGTGCTCCGGCGCGGGCCGTGCCTGAATGCCGCCACCCAGGTAGTGCTGCACCCGGAAGTCGCCAGACTTGGGGGTTTTCAGCACGCAGTGGCTGTACTCACCCCCCAAATACACCAACGACCACTCGCCCTGCTCCTGAATCTGGGGTAGGAAGGGCTGCACCAGAAAGTCTTCGTGCTGGAGCAATTCGTTCAGGTCGGGCGTGCGGATGGAGGACTCGCCGCGCAGTAGGGCAAACGTATTTTTGGCGCCGCCACTCACGGCTGGCTTCACCACCAAGTGGTCAGTTTGCAAGGCGGCGTGGGCGGCTTCGGTATCAAAATGACTGCCGCGGGGCAGCCACTGGGTAGGCACAATGCGCACGCCGGCCTGCTCCATATCGCGCAGATAGCGCTTGTTGGTGTTCCAACGCACCACAGCGGCGGGGTTCAGCATGCGCACTTGCAACTGCTCCATCTGGTCCAGCCACAGGTAGAACTCCTCAATGCGGTCGAAATAGTCCCAGGGTGATTTCAGGAGCACCACGTCGTATTTTTCCCACTCCACGGCTGGGTTGGTCCACACGCGCGGCTCCACGTGGTGGCCCTGCGCGCGCAGGTAATTCGTGAGTAAGCTGTCTTCGTCTTCTACATTGGGCGCGGCATACTGAGCCAGGATGTCGCAAGTAACTAAGGCAATATTCATCGCAGATTGTGCGGATTAAATGGATTTCGCGGAGGGTTGCGGGTAGGGCGCGAGGTGCTGGTAGTGGCGTAAAGCGTCATTTCGACCAGCGGGAGAAATCTCGCGTGCTGATGCTAGATACTATCATCTAACGTCGGCACGCGAGATTTCTCCCGCTGGTCGAAATGACGTTCTATTATGTACCTACCGTTTCGCGCCTAGGTAGTCGGCGGCGAGGGTGGCTAGCGTCGTTACGCCCAGCGTCAGGCCGCTTTCGTCTACGAAAAAATTGGGGGTATGATGCGGGGCCGTATCTGCCGGGTTTTTCCCCTTGGGCATGCCGCCCACAAACACAAACAAGCCGGGCACTTTCTCCTGGAAGTAGGCAAAGTCCTCGGCGCCGGTTACGGCCTTCTGCTCCTGCACGTTGGCAGCACCCGCCACGGCGCGCAGGGTAGGCGCCATTTGGGCCGTCAACTTTGGGGCGTTGTAAGTCACGGGCGTATAATTCACGATTTCCACCTCGGCGGTAGCGCCGGCGCTGCTGGCAATGCCGATAGCCACGCGGCGCACATCGGCCCACAGCTTCTGCTGCATGTCTTTGTCTAGGGTCCGAATGGTGCCCGTTAGCTCCACTTGCTCGGGAATGATGTTGTTGCGCACGCCGCCGTGCACCATGCCCACCGTCAGCACGGCCGCGTCTTTCGTCAATTCTGTTTGGCGGCTGATGATGGTTTGCAAGCCCAGGATAATCTGCGCGGCCGTTACCACCGGGTCCACGCTCAGCCAGGGGTAGGCCCCGTGCGCCGACTTGCCTTTCACTTTGATGGTAAACACATCGGCGGCGGCCATTTCGCCGGTGGGGCGGTAGCGCAGGTTGCCTACCTCTGTTTGGGCGTTGATGTGCAGACCAAACACGGCATCTACCTTGGGGTTCATCATCACGCCTTCCTGCACCATTAGCTTGGCGCCGCCAGTTTCGCCGGGCAGGGAGCCTTCTTCGGCTGGTTGAAAAATGAACTTCACAGTGCCGGGCAAGTCCTTTTTCACTTGGCTCAATACCTCGGCTGCGCCCAGTAGCATGGCCACGTGGGTGTCGTGGCCGCAGGCGTGCATCACGCCCACGGGTTGGTTGTTGTAGGTGGTCTTCACCTGCGAGGCGAAGGGTAGGCCGGTGGTTTCCGTCACGGGCAGGCCATCCATATCGGCGCGCAGAGCCACCACGGGGCCGGGTTTGCCGCCGCGCAAAATGCCTACTACCCCAGTGCGGGCCACGCCGGTTTGCACCTCAATGCCCAGCTTTTTGAGGTGGTCGGCAATGATGCCGGCCGTGCGGGTTTCCTGATTGCCCAGCTCGGGGTGCTCGTGGATGTCGCGCCGCCAGGCAATCACCTTGCTTTCTTCTTGCGCCGCCAGTTTGGCAATGCGGGCGTTGAGGGCGGCGTTTTGGGCCAGGGCCGGCAGGGTAGTCAGCGCCAGAGCGGTAGTGAGCAGAGTAGAAGAACGAGGCATAGGCAGTGGATAGAGGGCATGAAAAAACGTCCTAAAGTACACCGATGGCACCACTTTCGCATACCTGCCGCCAGACTGTTATTTTTGTATTGAATGCGCTCCTTTTTAGTGCGGCGTTCTTTCTCGCATGCTCGTTCATAGTTCCTCTGCGGCCCCACCGGCACGCCCACTCACCTGGGCTGCGACCCGAAATTCTCCTGTTTTTCGTCGGCAGTTGCTTCTTGTGCTGTTGCTCCTGCTGGGGATTTCCTGCGTGCTGCCTGCCTTCTTTGCCTTCATTCAGGCGCGGCCGGGTACGGTGCTACCCGACCCACTCCTAGACGTCCTACCCGCCCGCGACGTATCTGCACCCACCTTCGAGGTTATCTACCTGAGTATTGCAGTGGCTTTGGTGTACCTGCTGCCTCGCCCTACCCTATTGCTGCGGGCGCTGTGGGCCTATGCCTTCCTACATTTGCTGCGCGTAGCCACGCTGTGGCTACTCCCTCTGGAAGCCCCTACCCATCTGTTAGTGCTACACGATCCAGTAGTGGAGCGCTTCTTCTATGCATCTGCCACTCCCATCACCAAAGACCTGTTCTTTTCGGGGCACACTGCCACGCTGGCCCTCCTGGCCCTGGCAGTGGGTAGGAGCCGGCTGCGTCAAGTGCTGGCCGTTCTGACAGCGGTAGTAGCTACGCTGGTGTTGGTACAACACGCGCATTACACCTACGATGTGCTGGCCGCCGTGCCGTTTGCTTTCGGCTGCAATTGGCTGGCGGGGAGAGTGGTGAAATAGTGAGGTAGTAAAATGGTGAGGAGGTGAATGTAAAAACGCCTGTCATCCTGAGCTTGCGAAGGACCTTCTCACGCGTGAACGAGTCGTTATTACGTCTATCGTTCTTCGGGTATAAGGTCCTTCGCAAGCTCAGGATGACAGGCGAGTGATTACTCAATATTCACTACCTCACCACTTCCTACAAATGCTTCTCATAAATACCAGCCGCAATCTTCTCTGTCAGCGACTTGGGTACGAAGCTGGTGAGCGTGGCTGAAATCTTGTTGAGCGCACCCGGAATCAGCTCGGCCTCGCCGGCCAGTAGGGCTATTACAGCGGCTTTGGCTACCTGCTCTGGCGTCATCGAGACCTTGTTGGCGGTGGCTTGCAGCGCGTCGTTCATGCCGGCGCGATTGGCGAAGTCGGTGGTAGTAGAGCCGGGGCTGAGGCAGGTGACGGACACCGGCGAGTTGCGCAGTTCATAGCGCAAGCCGCGGCTGAAGCTGAGCAGAAACGCCTTGCTGGCCGCGTAGAGCGACAGGGTAGGCACGGCTTGGTAGGCCGCCGTGCTGGCTACGTTCAGAATATAGGCTTTGGGCTGACGGCGCAGCGCGGGTAGCAGGCGGTGCGTCAGCTCCACGGGTACTTGCATGTTTAGGCGCAGCATTTGTTGCTGCTCATCCAGGCCTAGTTCTTCAAACCTACCCCACAGTCCGTACCCGGCATTGTTTACCAGCACAGTCAGCTCGGGCGCGGTAGCAAGGGCCCACTCCGCCACGCGGGCCGGGCCATCAGCCGCAGCCAAATCAGCGGCCAGCACGTGCGCCTCTACCCCGAACTGCTGACGCAGGGTAGCGGCTACCGTTTCCAAAGCCGCTTCGGAGCGCGCTGTGAGCAGCACGTGGTAGCCGCGCCGCGCCAGCTCCGTGGCAATGGCCTGCCCAATGCCCCGCGAAGCGCCGGTGATAAGTGCCGTTTTCATGGGTTTATTTTTGGTTTGACCCTCATTTCGACCAGCGGGAGAAATCTTGCGTGCTGACATCAGGTAACAATTACAATAGCACGCAAGATTTCTCCCGCTGGTCGAAATGAGGGTCGAATTGGCCCTAAGGCTACTTTACCAAGTGTAGGAAGCGTAGGTAGAAGGGTGTAGGGCTTTCCTCGTTTTTGGGTTCGTATTTGCCCGAGATGATGGGAATGTACATCACGCGGCGGCGCGATACCTCGCCTACCAATGGCGAACGGGCCACGCGGTGCCACATGCGGCCGTCGTGCACGGTCAGGTCGCCGGGCTCGGTTTCTACGGCTATTTCGTTGGGGTCTGAGTCTACGTCTTTGTAGTATTTCTTGCGAAACAGCATCTTCCGTAGGCTTTGCGTATGCGTGCCTACCAGCAGGCGTAGGCCGCCGTTTGTAGCCGGCGTGCCATCGAGGTGCACACCCACGTTCAGCATCGGCCCGATGCGCTTGCCGTAGAATACGTCGCGCAGGGAATCGGTATGCCAGCCCATTTGCGAGAACTCCGAGCCCGTTACGTTCACGTAATGATTGATAACGAGGCCGTCCTTTTCGTTTTCGCCGATGCGTCCGCCGGGTGCTTCCAGCAGCGGAAACAGCGCCTCAAAGCGCGGGTCTTTCAGGAATTCGTGCAGCACGGGGCTATGGTGCGAGGCGAAAGCAAACCGCTGCACAATGGACTGCCCATCTACATCCTTCCCGTATTTAATAGGTACGCCGTTCACTTTCTCTACGCCCTCGGCCAGCCACTTGCGCTGCACGTCTTCCGACGCACGTAGCAAATCCTGCACCGTATCGGGGGTTAGAAAAGGTCGAAAATGCAGAAATCCATACTGCCGAAAAAACTCCAGTTGCTCCGTGGTCAGCGTATTACCTAAAGTGAAGCGGGGATAATTCTGAAGAGATGACATAAGGCAAAGTAGAAACAACACCCCTTCCGGGGTAGGCGGCAAAGATACTCACACAATCCTAGCCGTTAGATGCGGACATAAAACATAAAAAACGGAGATTGTTTCGAATAAGCTACAATAAAGCTGGTTTGCGCTGCGTGAAGATGACGTGAACAGCTCCCACGCACTCCATAAATAGCCTTACAGAAGTTCCCTTATGGCGTAACATGTGCGTCTGCAATAAGCTCCACCCTCCCAACGTAACGTACTCTACACAACTATCTATATTGTCTTTATGCTGTTCCTACCTATCCTCAACGTGCACCTGCACGCTTGCCCCGCAGACTGGCACCAAATGGCGCCCACCAGCCAGGGTCGCCACTGCGCCCACTGCAACCGCGAGGTAATAGACTTCACCAACAGCACCGCCGCCGACTTGGAAGCCGCCCGCGCCGCCGCACCCGGTGGCCGCCTGTGCGGGCGTTTCCGGCAGGATCAGCTGGCCGCGGTTCCGCAGCCGCAATTGCGCCCCAAGCTGCGGCGGTTTCTGGTGGCGCTGGTGCTGGTGTGCGGGTTGGGGTTGTCTGGCAGGGAGGCGTGGGCGCAGGTGCAGGCGGGGGCATCAAAAGCTGTTTCGCTCTCTAAAACTACGAAGCAATCGACCTTATCCGACGATCTGAAACCATTACCCGAGCCGCCGAAACCTCTTGAATTGCCGGTCAATGCTACCCAAGAGAAAACAGCGGAAGATCAAATTGTCATCGGCAAACCCTACAGTTATGTAGGAGAAAGTCCTGAATTTCCAGGTGGCGTAACAGCAGCTCTGGAATTTATCAGGCAGAATGTCCATTACCCGGCAAAGGCAACAAAGCCGGGCATTGTTTTCATCACCTTTTCAGTCACAAGAACTGGTCAGATAGAGGATGTTCGAGTCATCAAAGGCGTGGAGCCAGCGCTTGATGCGGAAGCTCTACGAGTAGTTCGCTCAATGCCGTGCTGGATTCCTGCCCGGCGGGATAATCAACCCATTAGGGCAGGTGCAACAGTGCCTGTGAAGTTTGAATTGCCGGCGTCTTCTTTGCCTATTTCAAAATAAAACTACTACCTCCTGATATTAGGGTCGTCTCCACCGCCTATTTCATCTATGTCTTACCAGCTAACCGCTCTGCTTCAGGTGTGCCCAAAGAAACAGTGGTTTCTTCTTGTGCTGGTGTGCACGTTGAGCCTGTTGGCTAGATGCAGCTTTGCGCAGATGAGTGAGGAAACCAGACAGAATATGGCTGTAGCCGGCAACGCCAGCGTAGTGGGTTCCGTTGGTTCACTACCAATGAAAGAGTATGATTTACCCATCAACCTGCCGAAACCAGTAGAGTTTCCTCGTCTTGTATGCTTTTTCGGCGAACCTCCGGAATTTCCCGGCGGATTCAACGCTTTGCTTCAATTTATTGGACAGAACATCCGCTATCCAGCAGACACGACGATAACGGGCCGGGTATTCGTTAGCTTCGTCATCACAGAAACGGGCCAAGTTGCTAACGTACGACTTGCTAAAGGACTAGCACCAGCGTTTGATGAGGAAGCGTTACGGGTTATTAAATCGATGCCCAATTGGAATCCTGGTAGAAACAACGGTAAACCGGTCAGCTTTCCTTTTACTGTTCCGATTGGCTTTGCCAAGGATTTGCCGCCCCCCTTGCGCAAAAAAAGAAAAACTAAAAGATAAAATATCCTCACTATGCCCACCTCCCTACCCCACTCCCTCCGCCTCCTTGGTTTCCTGCTGCTGCTCACCGCTACCGCCCACGCCCAAACGGCCACGCCGGCACCCATGCCGAACGCAGTCAAACCGCAAAAGCCGGATATGTCCCTGCTGGATGGCGACAAGATCTATAACTACGTGGAGCAGATGCCCGTCTACCTCGACGGTGGACAGGATGGCCTGCAAGCCTTCGTGACCAGCCACGTGGCTGGCGGCGCAACCAGCGGACCGCGGGCCTACGTCACCTTCATCATCGACAAAACCGGCAAGCTTCGGCGGCCAGCGTTGGGGGGCACCTACATCGAGTCGGAAGAAGCGGTGGCGCCGGCGCTAGCCGAGGCTTTCCGCACCGTGGGGCAGTTTCGGCCGGGCCGGCAGAACGGCAAGCCGGTGAACGTGATGCTTACTATGCCGCTGGTGAAGCGGGTGAAAGCCAGCAAGTAGCCGCCTACCCCGCCGTATTATTTTATCTGTCATCCTGACGCAGGAAGGACCTTATCACGCCAGCACACGGACGTTCAATGATTTGTGCTAACGTGGTAAGGTCCTTCCTGCGTCAGGATGACAAAACTTTTGTGTTATTCCCCTTTCAGCACCCTACTTCCCTGCCGCACCCGCGCCAGCTTGGCTTCGATTTCCGCCAAGCCCAGGTTGTGCACGCTGCCCAAGTGAGTGGTCTGGAATTCCTTGTGTGGCACGTAAGTACCGTCATTCACGGCGCGGCCTACCTGTTGGTAGGCTTCGCGGAAGGGTGTGCCGGTTTGGATGAGCTGGTTGATATTCTCCACCGAAAACACACCATCGTACTTGTCCTGAGCCAGCAGGTTGGGCTTGATGCGCAACTGAGGTAGGGCAAACAGCACGATGTCCAAAATGTCCAGAAACTGCGTCATCGGCTCGAAGAGCAGCTCTTTCAGAATCTGGAAGTCGCGGTGGTAGCCGCTGGGCAGGTTGCTGATGGTGAGCGTGATGGTGTTGGGCAGCGCCTGCAAGGCATTGCACCGTGCCCGAATCAGCTCAAACACATCGGGGTTTTTCTTGTGCGGCATGATGCTGCTGCCCGTGGTGAAAGCGGCCGGCAGCTCCACAAATGCTAGGTCCTGGGAGTTGTAGAGCACCAGGTCGTAGCTCATCTTGGCCAAGGTAGCGGCGCACCCGGCCAGGGCAAAAGCCAGCGTTTTTTCCGTCTTGCCGCGTAGCATCTGGGCACCCACGCTGCTCACGGCCAGGTTGCCAAACCCCAGCTCCTGCGTGGTCTGCTGGCGGTTGATGGGGAAGCTGCTGCCGAAGCCCGCCCCGGAGCCTAGCGGGTTCTGGTCGGCCACCGTGTGGGCAGCTTCAAACAAGGCCAAGTCCAGCAGCAGGTGCTCGGCATAGGCCGAAAACCACAGCCCAAAGCTACTCGGCATGGCCGCCTGAAAATGCGTGTAGCCGGGTAGCAAATCGGTTTTGTGCGCCTCGGCCTTTTGCAGCAACACTTCGGCCAGCTGCACGATTTTGGCGGCGGCACGTTCGGTGTAGTCCTTCAGAAACAGCTGAATAGCCGTGAGTACTTGGTCGTTGCGGGAGCGGGCGGTGTGGATTTTCTTGCCCGCGTCGCCGAACTTCTCCGTGAGGTAGGATTCGATTTTGGAGTGCACGTCCTCAAACTCCTCTTCAATGGTGAACGTACCGGCTTCCACCTGCTCGCCCAGCTCCGTGAGGCCCTGTTGCAGCTGCTGGTTTTCCTCTGCCGAAAGCAGCCCTACCCCGGCCAGCATGTTGGCCTGCGCCTTAGAGGCCAGCACGTCGAACTTGGCTAGATACAAGTCCAGCGCCCGGTCTTGGCCGATGGTGAACTGTTCGATTTTGGCATCTACCGGAATGCCTTTTTCCCAGATTTTCATACGATTAGCCTCACCCCTAGCTCCTCTCCGAAGAGAGAAAGAATAGGTTTATGTTTTGAAATGTAGCGTTGAGTAAGTAATGCGAAGCTCTGCTTCGCGACCGTGTGAACGACATACATACACTGCTTTTGCCTTATGGCGCGAACGGTCGCGAAGCAGAGCTTCGCGTTACAGCTCTAGCCCTTGCAGCAGTTCTACGTAGCCCTGCACCCCACCGCGAATCTCGCTTAAATAAATAAACTCATCCGGCGTGTGCGAGCGGGCCGAGTCGCCGGGGCCGATTTTAACGGTCGTAAATGGCATCATCGACTGGTCAGAAAGCGTAACGGAGCCGAACGTGCGCCTACCCAGCGCCAACCCGCGCTGCACCAGCGGGTGCGCCAGCGCAATGCGCGAGGAGTTGAGGTGGGTGGAGCGCGGCGTGACTTCGGCCCCTACCATCCCGCGGATGATTTCCACTACTTCCTGGTTGGTATACAGCTCGTTGGTCCGCACGTCTACCACAAACGTGCAGCGGTCGGGTACCACGTTGTGCTGGGTGCCGGCCTGAATCTGCGTTACGGAGAGCTTCACCGGCCCCAGCAGCTCCGACACGCGGGAAAACTGGTAGTTGCGTAGTAGCTGCACGTCGTCCAACGCCTTGTATAGCGCGTTGTCGCCTTCCTCGCGGGCGGCGTGACCGGTGCGGCCGTGCGCCACGCAGTCGAGCACGACCAAGCCCTTTTCAGCCACGGCCAGGTCCATCCGCGTCGGCTCACCTACGATGCCCAGATCAATCTTGGGCAGCAGGGGCAGCAGGCGGCGGATGCCGTTGGCACCCGACACTTCCTCCTCGGCCGTGATGGCGCAGATCAGGTTGAACGGCAGCGGGTTTTCCTCGAAGTAGAGAAAGGCTGCCAGCAGGCTCACGGCTGAGGCACCGGCATCATTACTACCCAGGCCCGTGAGCTTATCACCCTCCACGGTGGCCCCGAATGGGTCATACGTCCAAGAAGCACCGGGCTTCACGGTATCATGGTGAGAGTTGAGCAGCACGGTGGGGCGGCCGTCCTGCCAGTTGCGCGACACGGCCCACACGTTGTTGGCGTCGCGGTGCACCTCGGTGCTGTGTGCCTGTAGAAACTGCTCCAGCAGCGCGGCCGTATCGGCCTCCTCCCGCGAGTAGGACGGCACACGAATCAATCGGATGAGCAGTTGAACCGCTTCCTCGGCCAAGTGGTCTACTAGCTCCGGCATAGCACGGTTTTCACAGGTTCGTTGATTTTCAGTGCGTTTTCGATGATGACTTTCTCTACCCCCGCATCCAGCGCGGCAAAGGCGTTTTCCAGCTTGGGCAGCATTCCGGCCGCAATGGCGCCACTGGCTTTCAACTCCTGAAAAAGCACGGGCGTGATTTGCGGAATCACGGAGCTATTATCGTTCACATCACGCAGCACGCCGTCTTTCTCAAAGCAGAAGTGCAGCGCTACCTCGTAGAGCGGCGCCAGGGCGCGGGCCAATACACTGGCAATGGTATCAGCGTTGGTGTTGAGCAGCTGACCTTGGCCGTCGTGGGTAATGGCGCAGAACACAGGCGTGAGGCCCGCGCCGAGTAGGGTTTGCAGCAGCTCGGTATTCACGCTCTGGTCGGTTAGGTCGCCCACGTAGCCGTAGTCTACCGCGCCTACCGGGCGACGGGTGGCGCGCAGCACGTTGCCGTCGGCACCGGAAAGGCCTAGGGCATCGGTGCCGTGCGCTTGCAGCAGGGCCACCAGCAGCTTGTTGGTTTTGCCGGCGTAAAACATCGTCACCACGTCCAGTGTGGCGGCGTCGGTCACACGGCGGCCATTCACCATTTGGGGTTCAATACCGAGGCTTTGCAGCAGGGTACTAGCGCCCTTACCACCGCCGTGCACTAGTACCTTGTGGCCGGGGAGGCGGTGAAACTCGGCTACAAACTGGTGCAACTGCTCCGGATCGTCGAGCACACCGCCGCCTATCTTGACTATTTTCAGTTGTTCTTTCATCGCGAATGGAAGGAGTACGCAAAGAACGTCATTTCCATTAGCGAGCGAAATCTGGCTTGATAGTACTGCCCTGCTGAGCTTGTCGAAGCATCTTTACCGCTTCGTTACGGTCAACGGAGAATTGCTCACAGTAGCGATGCTTCAACAAGCTCAGCATAACGGTTATTACCTAACGTCAACACGCGCGATTTCTCCCGCTGGTCGAAATGACGTTCTCACACACCAGCATGCGCAAACAAAATTTTGTCCTAGAAAATGAACTGCTACGGCCGGCACGTGTTATATAGCCGAACTAGAATAGTTCTATTCGGCAGGTACCCTTAACGTCTTGATTACGTGCGGCTGCCGATACCGCCAAGCGCTTTGGCGCGTTCCTTGCACAATCTTTTTCACCCCCATGTGATTTTCGCAACGCTGACAACGGCTTGATTAAGAATTGGTTAATTCCACAACCAAGCAAGGCTATTTTCAGTAAACGCTTGCAATATCCTCTACGGGGTTTATGTTTGCAAAAATTTTCCGCCGTGCACCTAACCTGCTCGGTAGCTGGCGGAAATAAACTCAACCGAAATGATGCGACGACGGGTGTAGGACAGTTATTCATGCGCTGATTGCGGGCCTTCTGGCGGCCCTATCAGCCCGGCTACCAGCTTATGCTGTACTAGCCGGATATGGAAGTCCTACCCGAGTACCCGTCCCGCCGGCCCCGGTTGCCTAAAACTGCCATTTCTGGCAGCAACGGCTCTCTTTTCGCATTCCTGCTTTTCGAGACATTTTGCCTACCTCTGTAGGCAAGCATCGCCGTATCTCCATGAACTTACGCGTCGCTACTTTCGCCGACATTCAATATGTCGATACCCTCTGCCAATGGTACGTTGAGTCGGCCAAGACGCGAGGCACGGGCATCGCCAAGCGCGACCCCAATTATCTGATTAAGAAGATTCAAAACGGTGACGCCATCATCGCCTTCGTGGACGATGAGCTGGCCGGCTTCTGTTACATCGAGACGTTCGACGATGCCAAGTTCGTGGTGAACTCCGGCCTCATCGTGAACACCGAGCTGCGCAAGGAAGGCTTGGGCCGCGCCATCAAGCACGAGGTGTTCAAACTCTCGCGCACCAAGTACCCGGCGGCTAAAATCTTCGGCATCACCACCAGCGCCGCCGTGATGAAAATCAACTCGGAGCTGGGCTACCGCCCCGTCACCTTTCCAGAGCTGACGCAGAGCGACGATTTCTGGAAAGGCTGCATGAGCTGCAAGAATTACCACATCTTGCAGGAAAATGAGCGCAAAATGTGCCTCTGCACCGGCATGGTCTACGACAACCTGAATGACCAGTACGGTAAGGTTGTGCAGGAATCTATCGAGATTCTGCGGTAGTGCTCTTTGCGTAGAAAAACGTCATGCTGAGCTTGTCGAAGCATCTCGCTCGCATCGTTGGGTTAGTTGCGCAACGTCAGCACGCGAGATGCTTCGACTCCGCTGCGCTGCGCTCAGCATGACATTCTACTAAATTCCCTCTCCCTTACTTTCGCAACCATCCTCCAACTCCTAGAAATGAAGAAAAAGGTAGTCTTAGCCTATAGCGGCGGCCTCGACACGTCGTATTGCGCCGTGTATTTGTCGCGCGAACTTGGGCTGGAAGTCCACACGGTAATTGTAAATTCGGGCGGTTTTTCGCCTGAAGAATTGGCCGCCATTGAGAAGCGCGCCTACGAATTGGGTTCCACCACGCACGAGGTGATTGACGTGACGGAGCGATTCTACCACGAGTGTGTGCGCTACCTGATTTTCGGGAATATCTTGAAGAACGATACGTACCCGCTGAGTGTGAGTGCCGAGCGTATGTTTCAGAGCCTGGCCATTGCCGAGTACGCCCGCAGCACCGGGGCCGAGTACATTGCCCACGGCAGCACCGGCGCCGGCAACGACCAGGTGCGCTTCGACGTGGCGTTTGCCGTCATTGCGCCCAACACGGAAATCATCACGCCCATCCGCGACCTGAAACTCTCGCGCCAGCAGGAAATTGAGTACCTGCAAAGCCAGGGCTTCGAGATGAGCTGGGAAAAGGCCAAATACTCCATCAACGTGGGCATTTGGGGCACCAGCGTGGGCGGCGTCGAGACGCTGACCTCGCGCCAGGCCCTGCCCGAATCAGCCTATCCTACCCAGCTTACCCAGACGGAGCCCACCAGCATCGAAATCACCTTCGAAAAAGGTGAGCCGGTAGCGCTAAACGGCGAGCAGATGGCCCCCGTGGCCCTCATCCAAAAGCTCAACGACCTGGCCGGCCAGTACGCCATCGGCCGCGACACGCACGTGGGCGACACCATTCTAGGCATCAAGGGCCGGGTAGGCTTCGAGGCGCCCGCCCCGCTGATTCTGCTGAAAGGCCACCACTTGCTGGAAAAGCACACCAGCTCGCGCTGGCAGCAGATTCACAAGGAATACGTGGCCAACTGGTACGGCACGCTGCTGCACGAAGCCCAGTACCTCGACCCAGTGATGCGCGACTTCGAGGCGTTGCTGGAGTCGTCGCAGGAGCGGGTGTCGGGCACGGTGTTCGTGAAGCTGAAGCCCTACCAGTTTGAGCTGGAAGGCATCGAGTCGAAGTACGACATGATGCAGTCGAAGGTGGCGACCTACGGCGAGGAAAATAACGCCTGGGACTCGCGCGACGCACGGGGCTTCATCAAGATTTTCAGCAACCAGCTGCGGATTCATAGCTCGTTCAACGAGTAACCTAGTGGTTCGCCCTCCGTGGGCGCCTCACCCCCTAGCCCCCTCTCCGAAAAAGGAGAGGGGGACTAGCTCTAGTTTTTAGTCTTTCTTTTTTAGCTCTAGCTTTTTGCGTTTGCGCTGCCGTGGCTCCCCCTCTCCTTTTCGGAGAGGGGGCCGGGGGGTGAGGCGCAACGCCAGAACATGCAAAATAACAACATCAAAGTCGGCATTGTGGGCGGCGCGGGCTATACGGCCGGCGAGCTGATTCGCCTGCTGCTGCACCACGAATACGCGGAACTGAGCGCCGTTGTCAGCTCGTCGAATGCCGGCAACCCCGTGTACCAGGTGCACGACGACCTGGTGGGCGACACCGACCTGCGGTTTGCCACGGAGCTGGCCGGCGACGAAGACGTGGTGTTCCTGTGCCTGGGCCACGGCAACTCCAAGGCGTGGCTGGCGCAGCACCCGCTGCCCGAAACCACTGCCGTCATCGACCTCAGCAACGATTTCCGCCTGGAAGCCGACGCCGAGTTTGAGGGTAGGGAGTTTGTGTACGGCTTGCCGGAGCTGAACCGCAGCCGTATCCAGCAAGCGCAGAGCATTGCCAATCCGGGGTGCTTTGCCACGGCTATTCAGCTGGCGCTCCTACCCCTGGCCGCGGCGGGCAAGCTCACGGATGCCGTGCACGTATCGGCCATTACGGGCAGCACCGGCGCGGGTCGGGAGCTGACAGACACCACCGGCTTCACCTGGCGCACCGGCAACATCTCCATCTACAAGCCCTTCAAGCACCAGCACCTGGGCGAGATTGGTGAGAGTCTGCGGCAGTTCCAGCCCCAGGCCGAGGTCGACATCAACTTCATTCCCTACCGCGGCAACTTCACGCGGGGCATCTTCGCCTCGGTCTACACGCCTTCGGAGCTGACGCAGGACGAGGCGCGGGCGCTGTACCAGCAGTTCTACGCCGACGCGGCTTTCACCACGGTGTCGGACAAGGAAATCCACCTGAAGCAGGTAGTAAATACCAATAAGTGCCTGCTACACGTGCAGAAATTTGGCAAGCAGCTGCTGATTACGTCGGCTCTTGATAACCTGATTAAAGGTGCTTCGGGGCAGGCGGTGCAGAATATGAACTTGCTGTTTGGGCTGCCGGAGAAGACAGGGCTGGGGTTGAAAGCGGCGTTGTTTTAATTGGTCACAGAATGAGTGCCGCAGATGTAATTGGACAAGCAATATGGTTTAGCATACCGTTGACGCCTCTAATTACTATTCCTCTTTTGTGGCGATTAAAAGAGGTCTCAAAAGTGGTTAGAATCACCATAGCTCTTTTTCTAGCCTTTTTGATTTCGGCGGTTTTCTACTGTATAAGTCTTTCAATACTTTTTAGAGACGGAATGGGGCCTTCTTAAAGACGGCTTACCTCTTATTTAACGAATTTCAGATGGACCTCTTCAACGTTTATCCGCTCGTCGATATCACGCCCGTGCGGGCGCTGGGGGCGAAGCTGTGGGCCGACAACGGGCAGGAATACCTCGACTTCTACGGCGGCCACGCTGTGATTTCCATCGGGCACAGCCACCCGCACTACGTGCAACGCCTCACCGAGCAGCTGCAAAACCTGGGTTTTTACTCCAACTCGGTGCAGATTCCGATTCAGCGGGAGCTGGCCGAGAAGCTGGGCGAGGTGTCGGGCTACCCGGAGTACGGGCTGTTTCTGTGTAACTCGGGTGCCGAGGCCAACGAGAATGCGCTGAAGCTGGCGTCGTTCCACACCGGTAAAAACCGCGTGCTGGCGTTTAAGGGAGCGTTTCACGGCCGCACGTCGGGCGCGGTGGCGGCTACCGACAACCCCAAGATTGTGGCGCCCTTCAACGCGGGGCACGCCGTGAGCTTCCTACCCTACGACCTGGCCGAGGTGGAGCAGGCCCTGCAAGCCGGCGACGTGTGCGCGGCCATCATCGAGCCCATCCAGGGAGTAGGCGGCATCATCATGCCCTCCGACGAGTTCCTGCGCGGGCTGGCGGCGCTGTGTCAGCAATACGGCGCCCTGCTCATTGCCGATGAGGTGCAGTGCGGCTACGGCCGCAGCGGCAAGTTTTTCGCGCACCAGTGGGCGGGCATCCGGCCCGACGTTATTTCGGTGGCGAAGGGCATGGGCAACGGCTTCCCCATCGGCGGCATCCTGATTGCGCCGCACCTGAAGGCGTCGTATGGACTGTTGGGCACCACCTTCGGCGGCAACCACCTGGCCTGCGCCGCCGCGCTGGCGGTGCTGGAAGTCATCGAGCAGGAAAACCTACTAGAGCATGCCCGCGAGTTGGGCGCCTACCTGCGCCAGGAGCTGGAAGCCAACGCCGGCGCCGAGGAAATCCGCGGCCGGGGCCTGATGCTGGGCATCAAGTACGACTTCCCCGTGAAAGAGGTGCGCGACAAGCTGCTCACGGAGCACCACATTTTTGTGGGCAACGCCTCCGACCCCGGCGTGCTGCGCCTGCTGCCGCCGCTGAATATCACTAGGGAGGAGGTAGACCGGTTTTTGGAGGCGCTGTACACACTTATTCCGGCGGAGGCGAGGAAGTAAGCGACTTGTGGCCTAACTTGCAGCCCCAATGAGTAGCACGACGAAGCTCACGAGCCAAGCTCCCCTTCTGATTAGCTGCACGCTGCCATTGGCTACCAGTTCGCAGCAGCCGGCTGGTTCTTTCCCTGAAAGAACGGCCATCCCCTTTTCCGTGCCGCAGTCGTGCCCGCCCGACTTCCCGATGCCTGACATCTGGAAGCGGCAGTGCGCTGGACTTCGTGAAACGCATTCCTTCGCTCCCGTTTGGCTTACCTCCTGCTTCGGCTGGAACAGACCCCTGGTTTTCGGTCCTGTTCCAGCCGAAAAAATATCGGGGCGGTTCACCCCACCCCTAGCCCCCTCCCCTCCGGGAGAGGGGAACTAGCTCTAAAAAATAGTTTTAGTTTTTAGCCTACCTCCACACTAGCTCTACAGCTAGAAGCTAGTCCCCCTCTCCCCTAGGAGAGGGGCTAGGGGGTGAGGCGCCCACCAGAACGACATGACCCAGACAGTAAAACTCATCCTCGAAGACGGCACCGAAATCCAGGGCAAATCCTTCGGCGCCTTCACCTCCGCCGCGGGCGAAGTCGTGTTCAGCACGGCCATGACCGGCTACCCCGAAAACCTCACCGATCCGTCGTTTGCCGGGCAGATTCTGGTGCTCACCTACCCCATGGTGGGCAACTACGGCGTGCCTGGCGAAGATCTGTACGAGTCGATTTCCAAGATTTTCGAGTCGGACAAGATTCACATTGCTGGGTTGGTAGTGAACTACTACTCCGAGGAACACAGCCACTGGCACGCCGCCAAGAGCCTGGGCGACTGGCTGGCCGAGTACAACATCCCCGGTATTTTCGACGTGGATACACGCCTGCTCACCAAGAAGCTACGCGAGAAAGGCGCCATGCTGGGCAAAATCGTGGCCGAGGAAGACGTGCCCCTGCACGACCCCAACCAGGACAACTTGGTGGCCCAGGTGAGCCCCACCGAGGTGAAGCACTACGGCAGCGGCAAAAACAAAATCGTGCTGGTGGACTGCGGCACCAAGACCAACATCATCCGCTGCTTCCTGGAGCGCGACGTGGAGCTGATCCGCGTGCCCTGGGACTACGACTTCACTACCCTCGACTACGACGGCCTGTTCCTCAGCAACGGCCCCGGCGACCCGAAGATGTGCGAGCCAACCATCAGCAACCTGCAAAAGGCCTTGCAGCAGGACAAGCCCATCTTCGGCATCTGCCTGGGCTCCCAACTCATGGGCCTGGCCGCGGGCGGCGACACTTTCAAGCTGAAGTACGGCCACCGCAGCCACAACCAGCCCGTGAAGCTCACCGGCACCCAGCGCAGCTACATCACCAGCCAAAACCACGGCTTCGCCGTGGATACCGACACCCTACCCGCCGAGTGGACCATGCTGTTTGAGAACCTTAACGACGGCACTTGCGAAGGCATCAAGCACGTCTCGAAGCCGTTCTTCTCCACCCAGTTTCACCCCGAAGCTGCCGGTGGGCCACAGGATACGGAGTTTATGTTTGATGACTTTTTGAAGGCGGTAGAGGAGTATAAGGAGGGGAAGTAGAAAAGCTGAGAAAGAATGTCATACTTACCTGAGCGCATTGAAAGTAAAGCATGGCGTGCCTTTCTCCTCCTTCTTCACTTCCTAGACCATTACCCTTATGCAAGCAAAAGGTAGAGGTTTTCCGAACTGGGGGTATATGCTGTTGGGTCTTTTGGCTTTCGCCGCGTTCTATTTTGTCAGGACGATGGGACAGCAGACACTCATGAAAGCAATGCTTGGTGAACCAGCTGATTTGATTGCAAAAGCCATGAGTTCAGCCAGAGTTTCTCCCCGGATAACTAGTCGAACTGGGAGAATAACAGCCAAAAACTTTAAGGTTGAGAACCTGAATGCCAAAAAAGACTCTCTTGTTTTTCGCTTTTTATTGGATGGTGAACGCGCCGATGCAAGTATCAAAATCTGGATGACCAAACGACCGTCCGGCAACTGGGAGATAGTGAGAAGCGACACTCTCTTTACTGAATAAAACCTACCCTGCCATACAGGGGATCGGCCGTAGCCGACTTTATACGACTGCCTTTTAACATAACCGTTCCAGCGGTTTGTGACCCACCTCTTAGAATGAACAAACCACAAAAAGTCCTGGTCCTTGGCTCGGGCGCGCTGAAAATCGGCGAGGCCGGCGAATTTGACTACTCCGGCTCGCAGGCCCTGAAGGCTCTGAAGGAGGAGGGTATTCGTACCATCCTCATCAACCCCAACATCGCCACCGTGCAGACGTCGGACAACATTGCCGACGACGTATACTTCCTGCCCGTGACGCCCTACTTCGTGGAGGAGGTCATCAAAAAGGAGCAGCCCGATGGGATTTTGGTAGCCTTTGGCGGCCAAACGGCCCTGAACTGCGCCGTGGCCCTATACCAGGGCGGCATCTTCGAGAAATACAACGTGAAGGTGCTGGGCACGCCGGTGCAGAGCATCATCGACACCGAGGACCGCGACATTTTCAAGGACAAGCTCGACCAAATTGGTGTGCTCATTGCCCGCAGCCGGGCCGTGACGACTATGGACGATGCGTTGAAAGCCGCCGAAGAAATCGGCTACCCCATCATCGTGCGGGCGGCGTTTGCGCTGGGCGGCCTGGGTAGCGGCTTCGCCAACAACGACGACGAGCTGCGCGCTTTGGCCGAGAAAGCCTTCACTACTTCCGACCAGATTCTGGTAGAGGAGTCGCTGAAAGGCTGGAAGGAAGTGGAGTACGAAGTGGTGCGCGACCAGTATGATAACTGCATCACGGTCTGCAACATGGAGAACTTCGACCCCATCGGTATCCATACCGGGGAGAGCATCGTGGTGGCGCCGTCGCAGACCTTGAGCAACCGCGAGTACCACAAGCTGCGCAGCATCGGCATCAAGACCATCCGCCACTTGGGCATTGTGGGCGAGTGCAACATTCAGTATGCCTTGGACCCGTTCTCGGAGGAATACCGCGTGATTGAGGTGAATGCGCGCCTGTCGCGCTCCTCGGCGCTGGCCTCCAAGGCCACGGGCTACCCCTTGGCGTTTGTGGCCGCTAAGCTGAGCCTGGGCTACGCGTTATCGGAGCTGAAAAACAGCGTGACGCAGACGACTTCAGCCTTCTTCGAGCCGGCTTTGGACTACGTGGTGTGCAAGCTGCCGCGTTGGGACTTGGGCAAATTCTCGGGCGTGGCGCGGCAGATTGGCAGCAGCATGAAGAGCGTGGGCGAGGTGATGAGCATCGGCAAATCGTTCGAGGAAGCCATCCAGAAAGGCCTGCGGATGCTGGACACCGGCAAGCGCGGCTTCGTGGCCAACCCCGCCGAAACCGTGGATGCCACTACCATCGACAAGCTCCTGAGCGAGCCGAACGAGGAGCGCATCTTCGCTATCAACCTGGCGTTTGAGGCGGGCTACACCATCGAGCGGGTACACGACCTCACCAAAATTGACCTGTGGTTTTTGCAGCGCCTCTACACCATCTTCCAGCTGGGCAACCAGGTAGGCGAGCTGGACTCAGCCGAGGCCCTACCTTACGAACTGCTGCGCGAAACCAAGAAGGCCGGCTTCTCCGACCAGCAACTGGCCGTGAAGCTCTACGGCAACCAGGACGTGAAAGCCAACGAGCTGGTGGTGCGCGAGCAGCGCAAAGCACTGGGCGTGCTGCCCGTAGTGAAGCAGATTGACACGCTGGCGGCCGAATTCCCGGCTCAAACCAACTACCTCTACACCACCTACCACGGCACCGAAAACGACCTGGAGCCCGAAACCGACAAATCGGTGGTGGTGCTGGGCTCGGGCGTGTACCGCATTGGCTCATCGGTGGAGTTTGACTGGTGCGGCGTGAATGCCGCCCAAACTGCTACCGAGGAAGGCTACAAGTCTATCATTATCAACTACAACCCCGAAACCGTTTCGACGGACTACGATGTATCGGACCGGCTCTACTTCGAGGAGCTGAGCTACGAGCGGGTGATGGACATTCTGGACTTCGAGCAGCCCAGCGGCGTGATTCTGAGCACCGGCGGCCAGATTCCGAACAACCTGGCTACCCGCCTGGCCGACGCCGAGGTGCCGGTGCTGGGCACCGCCCCCGCCCGTATCGACGAGGCCGAAAACCGCCATAAGTTTTCCTCTATTCTGGATGAGTTAGGCATTGCCCAACCGCGCTGGCGCGAGCTGACGACTCTGGATGCGGTGTACGAGTTTGTGCAGGAGGTAGGATTCCCGGTGCTGATCCGGCCGAGCTACGTGCTGTCGGGCGCGGCCATGAATGTGGTGTCGAACCGCGACGAGATGGTAGCCTACCTGGATCTGGCCTCGGCGGTTAGCGCCGAGTACCCGGTGGTGGTATCGGAGTTCATTCAGGATGCCAAGGAAATTGAGCTGGACGCAGTAGCCGACCACGGCGAGATTGTGAGCTACGCCATTTCTGAGCATGTGGAGTTTGCCGGCGTGCACTCCGGCGACGCCACCATGTACTACCCGCCCCAGCGGGTGTATGTGGGCACGGTGCGCAAGCTGAAAACCATTGCCGAGCAGGTGGCCAAACGCTTTGAAATCAGCGGGCCGTTCAACATTCAGTTCTTGGAGAAAAACGGCGAAATCCGCGTGATTGAGTGCAACCTGCGGGCTTCGCGCAGCTTCCCCTTCGTGTCGAAGATTTCGGGCCACAACTTCATCAAGAAAGCCACCAAGGTGCTGCTGGGCCTGCCCGTGGAGCGCGACGCCAGCGAGCTGGTATACGACTCTACCTTCGTGGGCGTGAAGGCCTCGCAATTTTCCTTTCCCCGCCTGCAAGGCGCCGACCCGGTGATGCGCGTGGACATGACCTCGACCGGCGAGGTAGGCTGCCTGGGCGACACCTCGGAAGAGGCGCTGCTGAAGTCGCTGCTGTCGGTGGGCTACCGCATTCCCAAGCAGTCGGTGCTGATTTCCGGCGGGCCGATTGCCTCGAAGGTGGCGCTCCTGTCCGCCGCGAAGCTGCTGGTGCAAAAGGGCTACACGCTCTACGCCACCCAGGGCACGCACCGCTTCTTCGCCGAAAACAGCGTGCCCTCCCAACTCCTCTTCTGGCCCGATGACTACCAGGAGCCGAACGTTATCAGCTACCTGCGTGAGAAGAAAATCGACCTAGTCATCAACATCCCCAAGAACCTGACCAAGGGCGAGCTGGACAACGACTACAAAATCCGCCGCACAGCAGTCGATTTCAACACGCCGTTGATTACGAATGCGCGCTTGGCCAAGGCGTTTATCAAGGCGTTCTGCAAGCTGGAAATGTCGGATCTGAAGATCAAGAGCTGGAACGAATATAAGGCGCAGTAGAGGCGCGAAGCTCTAATTTGATGAAACCGTTGAATGGCCTGATCTTGGGTTATTCAACGGTTTCTTTTTTACACCATAGACTGTTACGTAATGAAGATCCTATGTATAGTTGGCTTATTCCTTTGCTTATGCAGCCAAACGTTAGCTCAGTTCCCGGAGCATTGGCAGCAGCCAACCATACTGCCTGGTGAAGGCACCGATCGGGTTATTTTATACACAACTGATAGCGCGCAAATAGCCTTGCGTGCAATAGCTGCTTTACTGCAAGCCCAAGGTTTTCAAATTGCTTATCAGAAGCAAATAGGGCTTTCTGCCGATTACCTTACCCTGGCTAATGGTTCAGAAAATCGAAAATTGGGTGCAGTGACTATGACAGTGGTTATTTCTCAAACAGTACCCGGCATCCTTACATTAAGTGGAAGCAGCATAACCAATACTCATAGTGCATCCCGTAATGCCAACCCTCGAAAGCGCAAATCCAACTCGGAAGCATGCGCTTTCGGGAAGTCAGGCAGCAAGGCTGCGCAGGCAGGATTTAATTTACTGGTTACAACAGCAAAGGCTTATCCTAATGGTCGTGTTATGTATTTGAAGACTCAGTAATGTGCTTCATTGAGTACACATATTTCTTATTGACCCTTAATGACGCGCGTTACGCTATATTAAGCTCGCGCCAGTCAACTCTTCTACCGTAGCGGCCGCAAATCCAGCATAAACCCCGGCAATGCTGGCTCGGCACTCAAACTGCTGTCGAACCCATAGATTTCCTCCGGTTTCTGTCCTTGGCGGTAGATAGTGGCGGTTTCGGTGTTGGGGTCGAGTAGAAAGCCTACGGCTACACCATTTTCCAGGTAGTTTTCCATCTTACGGCGTAAGGCAGTCAACCCATCCGAAGGTGAACGGACTTCTACCACCAGCACGGGACAGACGGGTGGGAAACGCAGCCGTTGCTGCTCCGTGAGGGCATCGTAGGCGGCTTTGGGTACCCACGAGGCATCAGGCGAGCGGACAGAACCGTCGGGCAGGGTAAAGCCAGCGGAGGACTCAAACACGTAGCCTAACTGGTGTTGACGGTTCCACAGCGTCAACTGGAACAATACTTCGTTTGATTTACGGCTGGATTCGGCTCCGGCGGGGGGCATGGCAATAATTTCGTGGTCGGCGGTGCGCTCTAGGCGCAGGTCGGGGTTTTGCTGGCAGAAGTCGAAGAACTCGTCATCCGTGAGACGAGTCAACAGGGAGCCGCGCAACACCACCGCGTTATCGATGTTAGCAAGTGTCATAGCATCAGCAAAAGAGGTACTTACCAAAGATACGAAATAGCAACGCGGCACGATACGGAGCAATCCTACCCTAATCCAACGACCGTTCCCGAAACAGCACGAAGCCTATGTGCGCAAACACGCTGAACTGCCGGGTAGGCGCATCGTAGTGGATGAATTGCAGCGAGGCCGGGCCTACGGGCGTCTGGTATACAAAGCCCGTCATGGCGATGAAATAGGGCCGGCTGATGGCAGGGCCGCGCTGGGCCAGCAGCGGGTTGGCCTCCTGCCGCTCCCAGGGGCGCACCAGCACGTGCACGTAGCCTTCGGTGCGCCACTCCAGGTTGCCCACAATAGCCTTGATGTAGCGCAGGCCCGCCGCAGCGTAAGCCGTACCCCGGTAACGGTCGAGGAAGATGGTACGCGAGTCGGGCAGGGGTAGGAAGGCGGGAGCCATGGTGAGGGAGGCGCGGTAGTTGGCAAACCGCCCCTGCGTACTAATCTGCGACTCTACCAAGTAACCCCAGGCGTGCACCTTGCTACCCACCGAGTCGGTTTTATTGAACGTGAAGTATTGCTCGTTGTAGATGCCCAGCTTCACCCACTGGTGGTTGCGACTAAGCCCTTGCAAGCTGTCGGCGGTGCTGCCGGGCACGTATTTTTCCCGCGCCGCCACACCCCGAAAGCCAAACTCCACACGCCGGCCACTCACGGCATATTGTCGGCGGTTCAGGGAGTTGCGCTCGAAGCGAATGGCGCCGGTAGCCCCTTGCAGCCGGTCTTGGTCCAGGGTAGCGCTGGTGTTGATGTCGCTGGTGTTGGCAAACCGGTCGCGGTTGGTGAAGGCGCCCACGCTCAGCACGTAGCGGCTGCGGTAGTTGGGGCTGATGCCTACCTGTAGGTAGGTTTTCAGGTCACGCTGCTGGAGCTGGGTATTCTGGGCTGAGGTACCCAGCAGCCCGCCTGTATCCTGGTAATTGAAGTTGTTGAAGGTGATAGTGGGCTCGAAATAGAGCGGCGTGTTGCCGGGAATGCTGATGCGGAACGAGCCCCGCGCCCCGTTGTAGAAGCGCCCAATGGTGGCATCGGCCCGCACCGAGTACAGGTATTTGTTGAGGTAGCGGTAGCCCAGGCCCAGGTAGATGTTGCTCATGGAGCGGGTAGACAGCAGCACGCCCAAGTCGGTAGTCAGGTTGGAATTCTGGCGCGCATCCACGTTCAACACGTAGCCTTTCAGCTGGTCGTTGTAGTTGATACGGGGGTACACGTTGTTGAAGAAATCGTTGTTGACTAGGCGGTAGTAGCCCTCCTCAATATCGCTAGGCGAGTAGCTGGACCCTGTTTTCTGAAAGAAACGGCGCACAAAGCCTTGCTGTCGTTGAGGCAGACCCTGCACGTCGATGCGCTTGAACACCGGGCGCGGAGCCTGTTCCTGAAAAGCCCGACGCCGCGCCTGTAGTGCCACAGTATCCTCGCGCCGCTGGATGCGTTCCAGAATCAGCGGCATTTTGCGCTCAGCGGCCTGCGCGCCGTACTGAATCAACTGCTTCACTTGGTTGAAATCGGCTGCCGTGATATCGTTTAGATTAGGCTGTATGTAAATGCCATTCGGGCCTACCGATGTAGTATCAGCCACATTAGAACCCAGGAATATCAGTGTGCCGGCAAGCAGCTGATCATCTTTTTCCTTGGGGTATTTATCAAACGCCACGTCGCCCACATTCACCCCAATCATAATGTCAGGATTGAACTCCCGGCGCATCACATCGGTGGGGAAGTTATCCACCACGGCCCCATCGAACAGGTAGCGGCCGTCTTCCTGCCGGATGGGCCGAAACGCCAGCGGAAACGCCATGGAGTTGCGCACGGCATCGGACAGCGAGCCGCTTTTCTGCACCACTTTCTCGCGGGTGAACACCTCCGAAGCTACACTCCGGTAGGGCACCAGCAGCTTGTCGAAATTGTAGTTGGCAATGGCGCCGGCGGGGGCCAGCATGGTAGCCAGCACGTAGTTCAGCGTCACGTCGTTGACGAGCTTGGGCGTCACGCGGGTTTTCAAGGTAGAGTCGATGGCCAGGCGCAGGTGCAGAGCAGCAGGCGTGGGGTCGATGTCGTAGTAATTGTAGACCTTCCCTTCGATGGGGGAGCCATTTACCCAGTTCTGAAATTCTGGCTTTAGCACAATTTCCTCAATCTCATCGGGCGAGTAGCCGGCCGCATACATTCCCCCTACAATGGCGCCCATACTAGTACCCACAATGTAGTTGATGGGAATGCGGTTTTTCTCCAGCACGCGCAGCACACCCACGTGTGCCAGTCCTTTAGCACCGCCGCCACTCAGTACCAAGCCTACCTTCTGCGCCTGTCCTGGAGGGACTATACCCAGTAGCAGCAGCAGAGCGACAAGTAAACTGTAGTAGTTCTTCATAAAGTTATATGACAAAGCCGCTGAGCCAGCGGCGAGTTTCGTACGCAATCAGCGCGGTCAGGTTTTGGCGGTAATCTACCTTTTTAGAGCATGTGTAGCTGCCTACCCCACTGGCTATTCTTCGTGGCCCGGTACAGACACCGCTGGTGCCTGCTGACGAGCTGCCTCCTGGGCCAAACGCTCCTGCTCTCTGGCCGAGGGCGTGCGGGGTAGCTTATCCAGATCAGGCTGACCGGCATCCACCCAGCAAGTGTACCAAAAGGCCGCCACCAGCCGCACGGCCTGCCGCATACGGCGCTCTACCTGCCCGTTGAGCTGGCGGTGGTAGGCGCGAACAAAATCGCGAGAATACGTCCTGATGGTTTGCCCGCCGCGCTCCTCGTAGCCGTACTTGCGGTCGGCGGCAAACAGCACGGTTTGCTCCCGCTCGAAGCGCAACACCGAATCGACGGCAGCGTGTGAGGCAGCCACGGCCTGCCAGATAGCCTCCGTGGGCCGCTCAAGGTAGGCAGCTTGGCCTACCATCAGGTCATAATCGGTGCTCAATAGCTCCGGCAAGCGGCTTTCCCACAACCCGTGAATGCCCCGCTGGCCCGTAAACTGACCGTTGTAATTGCGGGTGGTATGCAGGGGCACGCAGGCATCGGCTACGTAATGGCCCAGGTCGGCGGAGAGGTGCAGGATGCGGTCAGTGTCGTGCGCCCGGAAAGCGGCCGTGAGCTGGCCTTTCATCTGGGCTACCTGCCAGGGCACAATGCCGTGGCGCATCAGGGAGTCTTCGCCGTAGCGGGCCACGGCATCGGCGAAGTTGCGGGGTAGGCCGTGCTTGGTAAGGGCCGAGTCGCCGTACGCGTCCACATCCAGGAAGTGGCGGGCAGCCTCGCCGGGCACTACGGTGCGGCGCGAATCGGGGCGGGTGGCGTTTTCGGTGAGGTAGTCGATGTTGGCTTTATAAAAGCCAATCATTTCGCGGGGTAAGGTAAAAACGGCCAGCCGGTTAATGAGTCGGTGGCTGAAGAAGCCCCAGGCGTGGGTAGGAGCGGCGGGAAGGAGTAGTAAGCATAAAGCGAGGAGGATAGTAATAGCTTTCATAGCAGCATGATACACCGATGGAAAGCCTTCCGTAATAATATCGTACCAACGTTCTGCAGTGCTGATTTATGAGTAGCTTAAGCATCTCCTACCCCCGAAGTATCTGCTTATGCTACGACACGTCATTTACTACAGCCTTTCTTTCGTGCTACTGACACTGGTGCCCGGCTGCCAGCAAAAGCAGCAGACATACCCCTACCTGATAAAAATCGACGGTTGCACCGACTGCTCCGTTACGCTCAGGGGCCTCCCTCCTTCTTATAACACACTGGATACTGCCCAAAGGCAGGCCGGTCAGTTGGTTTTATCAGGTACCATTGCGCAACCTGGTGTGTATTATGTCTTTGGCCATAAGCCTACAGATAAGAATTTCGGTATAGGTGCTACCATCTATCTACCAGCCGATTCTGTGCAGCTAACGGTTTTGCCGAAAGAGCAGGAAAAGCGTACTTTCTACTATGTCTACCAACGGCTTGGTCTCGGCTCCTACCTTCGGAATGCGGTAATATTTTCTACTTCACCGCAACAAAAAGAGCTGGAACGCTACTTATACCTCAACGATAGTCTCTGGAACAAATTCTTCGTGGATAAAAGCCTTGTGACCGCGAAGCTGGTTCAAACCTACGATTCCGGCAACCGCGCCCTCGTGGAGCAGTGGTCCGATTCAGCACGGCGCTTCGAAGGACGTTTTCCTAAGTACATGGCCCAATCATCGGTGCTTTTCGCCAAGCAGTATCCCCATTCCGACCTCACCGCCTACGCCCTACTGGATAACGCCAAGATAACTAACGTCCAGCCGGTGCTCCGGCCCTACTACCGCGCCCTACCCGACTCGCTGAAGCAGAGCTACTACGGCAAGCTGCTGGCTAAGGAATTTGGTGAGGTCCAGGAGTAGTTCGGGCTACTACATTGCGCTAGCAACTATGACATGACAGGTAGTACATATCAAGAAAAACAAAAAACTGATATACCCCAACGGATATATCAGTTTTGCTTACATGAGATAGATATGTCTCCCTACCGCTGCTTCACCACTGGAAACCGCATCCGGTAATCGGCTTTCACGTCGCCTTTGCTGATGCGGGCGAGTTTGCCTTTGATAAACTGCTTTTTAAAGGCCGAAATCTTATCTGTGAACAGCACGCCCTCCAAGTGGTCGTACTCGTGCTGAATCACGCGGGCCGTCATGCCGGAAAAGGTTTCTTCGTGCGGCTGGCGGTTTTCGTCCTCGTAGCGCAGCGTTACCACGGGCTGGCGGTACACCATCTCGCGCACGCCCGGAATGCTCAGGCAGCCTTCCTCAAAACCCCACTCCTCGCCTTCTTCGTGCACAATCTGTGGGTTAATAAAGGCGCGCTTTACGGGTTGCGCGGTGGCTTCCAGCTGCACCGGCTCGCCGTTTTCGTCCTCCTCGTCTACCATCGGCGCCGAGTCAATCACGAACAGGCGGATGCTCTTGCCAATCTGGGGCGCGGCCAGGCCTACCCCGTGGGCATAGTACATGGTATCGTACATATCGGCCACGAGCTGTTTTAGCTCGTCAGCGGAGAAATCAATGGGCAGGTCGCGGGCGCGAACTTTCAAAACAGGGTCGCCGAAGGCAACAACAGGGTAAATCATCGGGATTCAAGGAAAGATTGCAAAATGATGGCCGCGCTAATGCGGTCCACCGTGGCTTTGTCGCGGCGGGCCTTCTTGCCTAGCCCGCCGGCCAGCATGGTAGCGTGCGCCATGCGCGAGGTAAACCGTTCGTCGACCTCATGCACCGGCACCGCCGGAAACTCGCGCCGTAGCTGCCGCACCAGACCTACTACAGCGCTGGTAGCATCGGTGGCCTCATTGAGTAGGGTACGCGGCATTCCTACCACTAGCGCCGCCAGCGGGTCGCGCTGGTGGTAGGCTTTCAGGTAGGCCAGTAGGTCTTTGCTGTGCACCGTATCCAGCGGCGATGCAATGAGTTGCGAGGGGTCCGTTACGGCCAGGCCCACGCGTTTGTGACCGTAGTCAATAGCAAGAATGCGCCCCATTTGTAACTGTAAAAAACCACTTACCCACACCGTATAGTTCCTGCTCGGGTGGGCCCCACAAAGATACGACGACCAAGTGGAACTGCCAGAATATGGCTATTAGTTACTACCCTCCTTTCTTTATACGTCAAGCCATATCTATTCACTATATATAATTATAATTCATGCACTATTATATAGCGCAATCTAACTGCGCTTGTTTCACGTAAATATTATGTAAAAAATGCTATATATAGCCCTAATATAAGATCAAATTGTATTGTTATTGGAAAACCAATACCATTCAATAGTATGGCTTTATTCTTGAAAAAGTTTTACTATTCCTAAGCAAGGCACTTTTTTGCAGGATTGAACTATCACCCGACCCACCACGCTGCTTTCGTTTATGCCTGTTGAGCCAACCACTGCCCCTACCCCTCGCCCAACCGCAACGCCGGAACAAGCACCCAATAATCGGCAGTGGCAGGTACGGCAACCTATGCTGCTGGCTATCGTGCTGGTTTGCGGCATTTTGGTGGGCGCTAACCCGTTTCGGCCGTCCAGTCAGAATCCCGATGGCACCTCTCGTGGCTACCTTAAGTTCAAGGAAATTCTGAGTTACGTAGACCGCGACTATGTGGACTCGGTGGATGCTGAAGCCCTGTCGGACTACGCCATCAGCCGGATGCTGGAGCAGCTGGACCCGCACACGGTATTCATTCCGGCCCGCGAGCAGCAGCAGGCTTCGGTACTGCTTCAAAGCGATTTTGACGGGGTAGGGGCCGAAGTCAACATCTTCCATGACACTGTGACGGTAGTAGCCCCACTCAGCGGCGGCCCCGCCGACATGGCCGGCCTGCTACCCGGCGACCGGCTCCTGCGCATCGGCGAAACCACTGTTTCGGGTAAGCATACCTCGCTGGAGTCGGTACTGGGGTTGCTGCGGGGGCCACGCGGCAGCCGCGTGCCACTGCTGGTAATGCGCCGCCACCAGCACGCCCCTATCACCATGCTGGTCACGCGCAACCGCATTGCCAACAACTCACTGGATGTGAGCTATATGCTGGATAATCAAACGGGGTTTATTAAAATCAGCCGCTTTGCTAGTGGCACGTTTGATGAGTTTAAGCAAGCGCTGGGCGACTTGCGTCGCCAGGGCATGATCCGCTTGGTCCTGGACCTGCGCGGCAACCCCGGCGGCTACCTCGACCGCGCCACCAAAATCGCCGATGAGTTTATTGGCGGCACCCGCAAGCTGGTGTATACCGATGGCAAAGGCGACCAGTACGATACCCAAACCTTCGCCCGTGTAACTGGCGAGTTCGAGGAAGGACCATTGGTAGTGCTGGTAGACGAAAACAGCGCTTCAGCCGCCGAGGTAGTGGCCGGCGCCCTGCAAGACCACGACCGCGCCCTACTGGTAGGCCGGCGCACGTTTGGCAAAGGCCTAGTGCAGCAGCCCATCACGCTCAACGACGGCTCGGAGCTGCGCCTGACTATTGCCCGCTATTTCACACCCTCGGGGCGCTGCATTCAGAAGTCGTACCAGGGTGGTGCAATGGCCTACGAGCAGGAGCTAGCCAACCGCCAGCGCCGCGGTGAGTACCTGCATGCCGACAGCATCCATTTTGCCGACTCCCTGCGCTACCGCACGGCCCATGGCCGCACCGTGTACGGCGGCGGCGGCATCATGCCCGACCTCTTCGTGCCCGGCGACACGCTGCTGCAATCGGCCTACTACAGTAAGTTGCAAAAGCTGAACCTGATCCGGGAGTTTGCCCTCAACTTCTACCAGGACCACCAAGCAGAGCTGGCCGGCCTGCGCTTTGAGCAGTTCAATCAGCAGTTTCAGATTACGGATCAGCAGCTGAAAGTGCTGGCCGCCCTGGCAGCCAAAGCCGGTGCCCGCGCTTCCCTAGTTGAGCAAAATCGGTGCGCCCTGTTACTCCGCACGCAGTTGAAGGCCCTTATTGCGCGCCACGCCTACGGCAACACGGCCTTTTACCAAGTGATGCAACAGCAAGATCCTGAGTTGCTTCAGGCCATGCGCAGCTTTCAGAACGGCTCCGCGCTACTCACGCAGAATTTGACGTCGATGAAGTAAGTAAGAACGTCCTTTCGACCAGCGGGAGAAATCTCGCGTGCTGACGAAAGATAGTATCTATCATCAGCACGCGAGATTTCTCCCGCTGGTCGAAAGGACAGGCTCCCTCTACTGCACTGGCGCTTTATCCTGATACGTGAACTTCCGGTCGATTTTATCGAAAGGTTTACCATCTATTTCAGCATAAGGATAGATGAAGTAGTTGAGCGGGTCGCCTTGCTGCGGGGGCGTCAGGGTCAGGTCGCGGCCGCGGGTAAACTCCACGCGGTTTTCGTCGTGGGCGCCGAAGAAGTACTGGCGGCGGTCTGGGTTCTTGGCCGCCTCAGAAGCATCGATGGGCACCCAGCCGGTTTGTTTGGTGTAAAACTCAGCCCAGCAGTGGTAGCCCTGCACCTGGCCGCTGCCCCGCTCGGCGGGTAGGGGAAAGCCGATGCTGAAGCGCGCCGGAATACCTAGCGCCCGGCAGTAGCCGATAAAAATGGCGTGGAAATCGGTGCAGTTGCCGCGGCGGGCGTCGCAGGCGTAGTAGATGTCGCCGCGGCCCCAGCCCTGGCCGGTTTTGTCGTATTGCACCGTGCTGACTACGTGGTTGTAGATGGCGCGAGCCTTTTCGAGGTCGGTTTTGGCGCCGGCTTTGGTCACTACCTCCGTGGCCCAGGTCTTAATTTTGGCATCCAGCGGTACGAGGCGGTCGGGTTGGAGCCACCGGGCCATGTTGGGGTCGTTCACGTCGGCCTTGCTCGACTTGCGGCCCGCGCTCAAAAATGGATTCAGGTGCTCGCGGCGCACGGCCTGGAACTGTAGCTTTACCGTGAACCCATCGGCCGGTGGCTGCGCCACGCGCAGGTGCACCATCTGGTTGTTGTAGGGGCCAGTCGCTATTTCGTAGCGGTACGGCGAGGTGATGCTGACCCCAGTAATCTCCTGTGACTTATCGTTGTGCGGCACGGGAAGCCACAGGTCCAGGTAGTGAACGGTAGTGGGTAGGTCGTGGAGTGTGGCCGTGTATTCCACGGCTACTGTGCGGCTGCGAGGCGCAGGCGACTGCGCAAACATCACAGATTGGCTAATAAGCCCTAGAGCGGCTACCAGAGTAGCTACCCGCGCCGGCCGGCGCGGTCCCCGTTCTCGAATTTTCACGTGTTGCTGAGTATAGTATATACAAGGCCAAGGGCCATTCTCAACAAAGATACGAGCAAATGACGGCGCTCTTGGGAAACTGCTTCGGAACCAAGTACTTTCCCGATGACGTTGGCACCCGCTTGCCGGATATACCGTAACTTTAACTCCATCTGTCAGTAAAGTGAAGCGGGCATCTTTTCTATACTCTTCTATGTTTTTATTGCGGCCGCGTGCATATTTTCTGGTAGGGCTGCTGTTGATTTTGAGCACATTATCGGCGGTAGCGCAGCAAGTGCGTTTTGCCGGCCGCGTAACGGAGGCCAAATCGGGCAAGGCCGTGCCGTTTGCCTCGGTGTTCGTGCCCGGCTCCAGCCAGGGTACCACGGCCGATGAAAACGGCCGCTTCACGCTCACCGTAGCACAACCCGTCGATTCGCTGGGTGCTTCGGCGCTGGGCTTCACCCCGCTGAAAAAAGCCGTGGGCACCCAGCCTACGCAAACCGTCAACTTTGCCCTGGGTGGCGGGGGCGGTTTTACGTTGGGAGAGGTAACCATACGTCCGCCCGGCGAGGTAGAAAACCCGGCCTATCGGATTTTGCGGTTGGTGCAGGCGCACAAAAACAAGAACAACAAGCGTAGCCTCAACACCTACGATTTCGACAGCTACAACCGCCTGCAGGTGTTTCTGGCCAACATGCCCCGCGACCCGGAGGAGGGTAGCCTGTTTGAGCAGATTCAGAATGTGGCTGATAGCCTGGGCGCGCTGGGCGACACTACCAGTGGGCGGGTGGCCCTACCCATTTTCGCCTCTGAGGCCATTTCGCGCTTCTACGTGCAGTCGCAGCCCCGCCTAACCCGCGAGGAAATCCGGCATACGCAAATGCACGGCCTGGCCCCGCGCGAGGGCTCGGTGCTGTCGCAGATCATGGGCACATCGTTTCAGGACTGGGACTTCTACCGCAACTGGCAGCAGTTGCTGGGCAAAGACTTTATCTCGCCTATTGCCGACGGCTGGAAATTCACTTATGAATATGAGCTCCAAGACTCGGTATTTCTGGGTTCTGATTACTGCTACCGCATTGCCGTGGAGCCACGCCGGCCGGCCGATCTGGCATTTACGGGCCTGATCTGGATCAACGCCGAAACCTACGCCCTGCGCCGGGTGGATTTGAAGGTGAGCCCCTCCGTGAACCTCAACTTTGCGGACAATATCGTGGTGCAGCAGGACATGGTGGCCTCATCAGCCGGGCCGGGCTTGCCGCGCCGCACGCACGTGGAGCTGGGTGTGAAGCCACTCAAGAAAAGTCCGGCTTTCCGGGCTGAGTTCACCACCATCAACTCCGACTTTGTGGTGAATCAGGACCGGCCAGCCGAGTTCTATACCCTACCCATCGAAACCCTGGCCAGCGCCTACGAGACCCCGCCCGGTTTCTGGGAAACCCACCGCCCCGATACGCTAACGGCCCGCGAGCAAGGCACCTTTGCCACCCTCGACTCGGTGCAGCGCCTACCCGAGGTGCGCACGGTGCTCGACATTATGGACATTGCCGTGAACGGCTACTATCGGGCGGGCAAACTGGACCTGGGGCCCGTATTGAGCACTTACGCTTTTAATAGTATTGAGGGGCACCGCTTTCAACTCGGCTTTCGGACTACGCCCGCCATTAGCCGCAACTGGCTGCTGCGCACCTACCTGGCCTATGGTACCCGCGACGGCCGCTTTAAATACGGTGCGCAGGTGAGCCGCATTCTGGACCGCCGCACCTGGACGGTAGCCACCGTAGAGCGCCGTCACGATATCGAGCAAATTGCTCTACTCGACAACGCCTATGCGCTGGAAAACCCGCTGTTTGAAGCTTCGGCACGCTTGGGAAACATTCGAAGCAGCCGCCCCCTATTGCGCGAGTTGACCAGCGTCTCGCTGCAAAGCGACCTGTTTCGGGGCTTTACGCAGAAGGTGACGCTGCGCCACCAGCAGTTCCGGCCACTCTACCCGTTTGCGTATTACACCGATGAGCCCAGACCTGGCGCACCCACGGAAGACAATTTCACTTTATCCGAAATTGTGCTGGAGTCGCGCTACGCCCGCGACCAGGTGCTGGTGCAGAGCCAGACGCAAAACCGCCGCTACTCCATTGGGCTGATGCGCTGGCCGGTATTTACGCTACGCTACACGATGGGCCTCAACAATGTGCTGGGTAGTGATTTCAAGTACCAGAAGATCAATCTTTTGGTTACGCAAAGTGTGAAATTCGGCCAACTGGGCCGCACCGATTACATTCTGGATGCCGGCTACATTCCGAGCACAGTGCCCTACCCCCTGCTCAAAAATCACCTCGGCAACCAAACGCCATTTTATAATGCGGGTGCCTACAACCTGATGCGGTACTTTGAGTTTGTAAGCGATAAATACGTGGCGCTTCAACTCGAAAATCACCTCGATGGCTTTCTTATCAACAGCGTGCCACTGCTGCGCCGGCTGAACTGGCGTCTGCTGGTAACCGGCAACGTACTGTACGGAGGCATCAGCAGGGCCAACCGCGCCATCAACCCCACCGAAAATCAGTTTGGCGAGCCACTCCCTACCTTTCAGGCACTGGGTCGGACGCCTTACGCAGAGTTAGGCTACGGTATTGAGAATATCTTTAAGGTAGTACGCATTGATTTTATCCACCGCCTCACCTACCGCGACTCCCCAGGCGCCCGCAACTTTGGCGCAAAGGTCAGCTTTCAATTTAAGCTGTAACGTTAGACCGTCATTCCGAGCTTGTTGAGGAGTCTCGCGTGCTGACGGTAGATAGTATCTTTCGTCAGCACGCGAGATTCCTCGACAAGCTCGGAATGACGTCCTTTTATCTGCTTACCCCGCACGCATGTCCAGCGTGCCGAGCAGGTCTTTCACCGCTTGGTTCAACTTCGGATTACTACGTAGACGGTTGCTTAGCTGCGGGTCCGTCTCAAGAGTGCCGAAATAATTGGCAAAACTCGAATTTTGTAATCGTGCCCGCACGCCAGCCTTTTCGCGCGAGCTAAGCCCCGCCATCCATTGCGCATAGGTAGGGCGCAACTGTTGCGCTTGTTGGCGCAAGGGAGCACCTTCCTTCTGCAAAATAGCAATAGCCTCGGCGTCGTTGGGCGCTGATAAGGCCCGTTGCACCACAGCCATCATGTCAGCGCCCAACCGGTTGAATTTCGTTTCGGCCGGGTTTTGCTGATAATGCGCAACGGCAGCAAGGCCAGCTGTGGCCGTAGGTTCGGGCGCAGCTAGTAACAGCGCCAAAGTAAGCAGCGGGAAATAGGTCATGGGCGGGCGGGGGAAGAAGGTAGGGAGCTGAACCATGGTTCTTTAACACAAACGAAATATAGCCGCAAACGGATGCTGCACGCCTTGCTCTGCTAATTTTGTTTCTTCGCAAGTATGAAGAAACCCTCGCTCCCGAAACGTCCTACCACCTACCTATCCGAAAGCACCTTTGAGCGCTGGACAGCCAACCAACTCAAGGCAGAGACCGAATGGGAGCAATGCCTTTTTGTTGACTGCAACTTTGCCGAGGCAGATTTGCGGCATAAGCGCTTCATCGACTGCCGCTTCGAGCGGTGCAACCTCGCCCTGGCTACCTTCACCGGGGCGGGCCTACAAGGCGTGCAGTTTTCCGAGTGCAAACTCACGGGCGTACAATTCGCCGCCTGCCAGGATATGTTATTTGGTGTTGATTTTGAGCAGTGCCAGCTGCACTACGCCAGCTTTGCCGGTAAGAAGATGCGAGGCACCTCCTTCCGGCACTGCTCCTGCACCGAGGCCGACTTCACGCAGGCTGACCTCCGTAACGCTTCCTTTGCGCATACTACCCTCAGCCGGGCCATCTTCCACCACACACAGCTCAGTGGCGCCGATTTTACAACTGCCACCGACTTCACCATCGACCCAGAGAATAATTCGCTGCGCAGTGCGCGGTTCACGATGGCAGGGTTGGTGGGCTTGGTAGGTAAGTACGATCTGGTAATAGAGTAAGCCCGCCTAGTTCAGCCACACCTCCGCTACCACGGCAAAGCGCTGCGGCCCGAAGGCATTGTAGTAGGGAGCTTCGCCCTCAAAAGTCAGCACGTGTACCAGCTCCATGCCTTCCAGGCGGCTGGGTACTACGCGCACAGGATACAGTGCGCCCTCTTCGGGCCAGTCGCCGCGGTGGTTAAGGGGGCGGTCAGAAGCATCGGTGCAATACGCATAGTGCACCACCGGCAGGTGCCGGGTGGCCGCAGCCATATCCAGGTTAGCTACTTCGTGTGACATACATATGATGAGGTAAGACGCCTGTAAAAACCCTATTTCGTCCGAATAGTTTCCTGCCGTGCTTGGCAGGCCTATGGGCAAGTAACGGAAATAAAGAAAAAGGCCAAACGATTCTTCCGAATCATTTGGCCTTTTCTCGAGGTAGCGGGGACTGGACTCGAACCAGTGACCTTTGGGTTATATGTTAGTCACAAAATATGGCTTAATTCAATCTAAAGGCAGTTTTAAGTCAACGCTCATAAGTCTCATTACGTTCTAAGTATATGTTCTATGTTCTAATAACGTTCTAAAAATAGGTAGGAAATGAGCTTGAAAAATACTTGTAGAAATGCTGCTGAGACGCGCCTGACGCTACGTAATAAGTCGAATGCTACTGGTCTTTGGCAAGTGGTTGTCATCTACTCAGCTAAAGGTCGCACCAAGAAATTTCCTACGGGTGTCCATACTTCTGAAGCTCGCTGGAATGAGAAAACACAAGAAGTTCGGTCAATTAGCACAGATGATGCTCTAACTACGAATGCTCACTTGAAAACGGTCAAAGCCAAGCTTGATGCTATCATCCGGCAGCATATCCAGGAACAAGGAGAAAAACCGTCGCTGGAACAATTGTATGCTGTGTATTCTAGGGACAAACCCAGAGAAACTGCTCCTGGAGCATCCGTTTCGCTTGTGACGAATGCTCTGCTAGCTTACATAGACCTACGTAGAAGCGAAATCCAGATTAACAGCCTGAAAGTATACGCTGCATTACTCCAGAATCTACGCCTGTATGAAGAGCACTCCGGCGAGGAATGGCACTGGGACACTCTTACTCTGCAATCAGTTGAGGAATTCCAGGTCTGGCTCATCACAGTCAAGAAGTTTCACAATACTACTGTTGAAAGGAGAGTTATTGCGCTCAAAAAGTTTCTAGAGGCTCACAACGAACACACTGCCCTTGATTACAAGGCATTACGCCCTAAATACAAAGTTAAAACCGCGAGAAATTTTCATCCGGTTACCTTAACCCCGGAGGAATTAGAAGGTATTCGGCAGCTCCCCTTGCATGACCTTCCCAGATTAGAAAAAGTACGGGACTTGTTTCTACTCCAAACGTGGTTGGGCTTACGTTTTTCCGATGTAGCTCGGCTTTCTCCCGAACATGTCAAGTCAACCAGAAATGGGTGGCGTGTACGCATCGACATCAATAAGACCGGGGACTACTCCGATATACCGCTATTTCCCATCGCAGCTGAGATATTAGCTAAATACGACGGACATGCGCCCGCTATCAGCAATCAGAAGTTCAATAAGTACATCAAAGAGGTAATGGCTCTAGGAGCCGATGTGCTGCCGTCTCTTAAAGAGGAAGTAAGCCAATTTCACTACGAAGGAAATCGTAAGGTAAATATTAAGAAGCCAAAGCATCTATGGATAACGAGTCATTCTTGCCGGCGTACGTTCATAACCCTCAACATCCAGCTAGGAACCCCTCAACACTACGTCATGAAGTGGTCCAACCATGTGGACCCTCGTTCATTCCGTAAATATCAGAACGCCTTACAAGGAGAATCCGAAGCAGCACAGAACCTTTTGAAGGCCTATTCCTCCACAAAAAAATAGGGTGCATATTTTAAACGCCCTCCCCCGATTGTAGAGGGCGGGGGGGGGTATTATACCGGGGAGTAGGGGATACAAAAAACCCCTACCCCCCCTTATTGATGATTTACGAATACTCATCAAGCATAAGTTATTGTCATTTGCCCTATTCAAGCTTAATTGTACTTACTTAATGAGTATCAATAGGTGTTTTTAATTATGTTTTAAAGGCTCATAAGTACTTATAAAACGAATTAAAGTACACATAAATTCTTTAGAGCATAAAAGAGCAAGGCGCTTAAGTTAGATGTACACACATTAAGCACAGATTAGCATTATTATTAATCTATCGGAATATATTAATAATAATAAATCTGTCTCACATACTTACATTTCAGGTCTTATCCATAATTCTTCATCTACACTTGGAACAAGATTGAATTTGTTTCGAAACGCATCTAATATGACATTTGTAACAAAATCTTTATCTCGTTTTAAGCAAACAATACTATCGTGTATGGAAGCACACCATATTTTATTTTTTTGGAGTGATTTCACTATTGTATCAAGCATAATTTGCGCTTCAGTATACTGCATTGTCAATGCTAAATCTTTAAAGCACTTTTCTTTATGCAAGGACAACAACGATGACACATTAGGAAAATAAGATTGAAATATTTTACCAGCCTTACTATTTTCGGTATGTAGTTGTTTGCAAAAAAATATATTAGCGAAAAAAGATTGTTTAAAATCTTTTCTCTCTTTTTGTGTATTGTACGGCTTATGCATCAGACCTGCCATATAATTATAAAATATACCTTTGGATGTTAGCTCGATATATCGCTGCACATCGGCAGGCAGGACCCACCCTTCATATTGTTTTACTAATAAAATTGAGGCTAGAAAGGGTTGAGAATTCTTAATATCAATGTTAACTAGTGATTCATTTGGATACTTAGCATGATATAAAAATTGACGTAATTCACGACTTAAATTAGTGAGAACGGTATAAATTCTACTACCTTCTATAGGCCGTTTTGGCATCCTAAAATCTTGACTACCAATTTCATTAATAGAAATAATATTAGCGTTATAAGAATGCATAGCTGAGTCCATTAGCAACTCATATATAGTGGAATTCGACTGTTTCTTTAGAGATTTACGCAGTGCCTTTATTGAAGGCAAATTGATATATCGCTCTGTTTTCGCTGTCTCTTGAAGAGCCGCATATTTTTTCTTATCAAGCTTACGATGAGATAAGCTATCAATATTAGACTTTATGAATTTTGTCGTCTGATTATAGATAGATGTAATCAGCGCTGTTGCAGCCGAAGTATTAATACAAATATCTTTGATATCTTGATAAACTGACTTCAAAAAGCAGCACTTCTTGATGGCCTTTTTTTGAGCCTTAGACCAGGAGTCAAGTTTTTTGCCAAGAACTTCTTGTTTGAATATTGATAAACCAATAGCAGTGCTTTTATATTGATTCGCAACGCGATAACCTAAACTCTTTTTTTTTGGTATGTACTGACCATCGCACTCAATAACGCCTGAATCTAGTAGTATTCTTAGAATAGTCTGAGTATACTTTGGTCCCAACATCTCTTCAAGATGTTTCTGATTTAAATTAGAATACCCTCCTGAGGTAAAGTTTGGGTCAAACGTAGCAGACTCTAAAATCTTGTGCAGTATATATGCTACTTTATCTTGGTGATGCTCGATAAAGTAAGTTTCGTATCCTAAAGAGGTTAGAAAAGCGGGTATATTAGCTAAGGTAGATGGAACAAATAAAAGTCGATTAGTGATAAAAGCCTTTTTGGCTTTGCGAATTGATGTAGAGTACAAACATGTAGAAGAATACGTAGGTGTTACCAACCGTACATAGTTGGTGACTGCTATGAGGAATTTGAATTAGAAGAAGAATTACAGTCAAATGCAGCTTCATTCCAGAGGTTCAAGTGCCCCTCACTGCATCGAATAACACTATTCAATGCAAGCAAATATACCCTCAATATATTTAACACGATAGTCCCTTTGCTCAAAATACATGTGAAAGCTAGTATGGAACGTAGTGAATTAACTTATACGATGCAAGTTATAAACCAATAGAACTTAGTAGAGACACAAGCTAGTTTTCGCGATTATTTATCAGCTAAAAACTATAGGCAGGTAACAAATAAACGATATAATATTCATATGTTTCGAGACCTAAATAATAAAGTCTTACTGCCACCTACTACTGAATGGAATGATAATTTGAATAAATCATAAAGATAGTTTGAACATTCTATCGCTTCTCCTTGAAACCTTCAACCATTCCAATGTTTCTTGAATGGAAACTTTATAAAATATATTTGTATTTTAAATTACCTAAGTATTTGTTTTATACGCATATAACATACAAAACAAGGAAACGGATAGAACATAAGTGGATATTGTCATGCATCTGATTATTACTTTAAGTTATTACTATTATCTACTTCTTAAGCTCTAACTTATATATCTATTAATAAGCTTAAGAAGCATTAGATAATCTGTATTAAATATATTAATCCGGTATCTGTAATGTTTATATATAGAAAACAAGATAAGTATTTTTCTTCTTGTTACTCTAACTAAGAGAATTTTACATATTACAAGATACTTTGTTATGTGGTACAGTCAACTATGTTCATATTTAAATGGATAATATCAATATTCCAGTGATATAAAGTCGTTACTATGCTGCTAGCCCTCTTTAGAATGCGTTCTGGCTAGAACTGTTGTTATAGATTTACACTGAACGTTCTTATCTGTGTAGCTAATATTAGTTGAATTAAACTTTACGCTTATCAAGCATTTATTTTTGACTTTGTTGAAATATAATAGTACAACACTTATTTTACTACACCTCTTATAAATAGCAATTTAGCTCTCATAAGGAATGTGGGTTAAACGGTTTCTTGCTACCTTGCTAATAGCTATTACCAGCTATAAAAAAAATAGAACTTTTTATGGATTTATTTTCAATGAATGCAGTCAGTGTAAAGTCACTGTTTCTAGCGCTATTCAACTGCTCTACCGAGCAATCTGTTGAGGATGTAATAAACAAGGAAAAGGAAGTCTTTGCTCAGCATAACTGGAAGCCTTTAGGTGGCGACGAAAACTACTACGGTGTTATCGAGAATCAACAGGCTTCACCTATTGCTGCCTTAGTTGAGAAACTGACCAACTCTATCGATGCCTCACTTATGCGTAAGTGTTATGAGGCAAACATAGACCCCAAGGCAGCTGACGCTCCTCAGACTATGGGTGAAGCCATACGTAGGTTTTATCCAAAGGAGCACAGTAATTGGGATATGAAAGGTGCCCGTAAAATTCAGGCTGAAAATATCCAGGTTATTGCTTCTGGACCTCGCAAGGAGACTTCTTTGGTAATCTATGACAGTGGAGAAGGACAACACCCCGAAGATTTCGAAAAATCATTTCTGTCCCTTTTAAGGGGCAACAAGAATGAAATTCATTTTGTACAGGGAAAGTATAACATGGGTGGCAGTGGTGCCATTGTATTTTGTGGTAAGAAAGGCTATCAACTAATTGCTTCTAAGCGTTTCGATGGGTCAGGGAACTTTGGATTCACTTTGATTCGGGAGCACCCGCTATCAATAGAGGAGAAAAAGACCAAGAAGAACACTTGGTACGAATTTCTAGTCATGGATGGCAAGATTCCTTCATTTGCTATTACTGAGCTAGACCTAGGCCTACATAACCGGAAGTTCATAACAGGCTCAATTATCAAGCTCTATTCCTACGATTTGCCAGCAGGTGCACGCTCTGTAATATCACGTGACCTAAACCAGAGCCTAAATGAGTTCCTATTTGAGCCAGCACTACCTATTTTAACTGTAGACACGAAGGAGCGTTATGCAGAAGACCGCAACCTTGAGCGCCCTTTATTCGGCCTTAAGCGCCGCCTTGAACAAGACGACAGCAAGTACATTGATACATCCTTTGTAGAGGAGTTCACCCATGAGCGTTTTGGCTCAATGCGAGTAACGTGCTATGTGTTTAAAACCAAAATAGAAAATAAGACTGTTAAAGAGACACGCGAGTCCATTCAGCGAGAATTCTTCAAGAATAACATGTCTGTTCTGTTCTCTATGAATGGCCAAGTACATGGCTATTACGGCTCTGAGTTTATTACTCGCTCTCTTAAGCTAAATCTGCTCAAGAATCACCTACTAATCCATATAGACTGTGCTCAGATGAAGTATGAATTTCGCAAGGAGCTATTTATGGCTTCTCGCGACAGACTTAAGCTTAGTGATGAGACATCATACCTGCGCAAATTCTTATCTGACCATCTTAGCCGTAGCGGGAGCACCTTATTTGAGATAGAGAAGAAAAGGAAAAACTCAATCTCCATTGACGGCAGCGATGCGAAGGAGCTTCTTAAGAACGTTACTAAGAACATTCAGCTTAACCCTGAATTGCTTAAGCTATTAGGCAGCACTTTCAAACTTGAAGATAAAAAGGACAAGTCTGAGAAAAAGGATAAGCCTGAGAAAAAGACTCCGACTAAACAAGAAAAGGAGCCTTTCAAGCCGCAACGTTTCCCTTCCTTTTTGAAGGTACGAGGTAATAATCAGGGTGATAAAGAATTGACTAAGCTTTCGTTAGGAGGCGAAAAGACAGTTCGTTTCGATACTGACGTTGAAAACCAGTATTTCAATCGAGTTGAGGAACCAGGGCAGCTTAAAGTTGGTGTACTTGATATTAGACGCAATACATCAAAAGGAGGAAATCAACCTGGTATACCTACTGAGGTTGAAGATATTTTAAACGTTACTAAAAGTAGCCCTCAAGACGGCTGTATTAAGGTAGCGCTGAATCCAAGCAAGAGCGCTCAAGTAGGTGATGCGATAAAGGTGAAGGTATCTTTAACAGCTCCCGGAGGAGAGTTTGAAGAAATTTTTTGGGTGAAGATTACTGATAAGGAAGCACCCCCACAACCTACTCTGAAAGAGGAAGAAGAACCTTTACAAGGTCTTCCAGAACCCGTTTTCATGTATGAACATCCTCAGGATAAAGCTACAACATGGGTAGAGGTAGAGGCTGTAACTGGTAATCCTATTGGTTTCAACACTATTGTAGAGCCTGTTCCAACTGGAGATAGTTTGGACCGGATTTACATCAATATGGATAGTACCGTCTTAAAAAACTTCCGTTCTAAAGAAAAACACCCTAATGAAGAGCAAATCAAATTAGCTAACGACAAATATTGGACAAGTGTATATTTACATACTTTATTTCTTTATAGCATAACGAAGAATAGAAAATACGAAATAATACGTAAGAATCAAGAAAACAATAATTCTGTAGAATTAAGTGAATATTTAAAAGATTTATTCGAAAATTTTTATTCAGAGTTTATTCTCAACTATGGTGGCATGGCAGAACTTATGCAAACAATGGGAGAATAAATATATTACACTAAGCTACACCTAACCTTTTGGCAATTGGCAAGAACAGACTAATAGCTTCTTCAACATTAGGCCTACTTGACTTATCCTGGAGCAGCATTTTTCTTATTGCATCAAATATATCTTCAGAGTCTTCAATAGGCATGTTAACAAGCTCTAACTGTCCTACAGGTATTTTATTAGTAAATATGTACCAAAAAACTTTACCTAATTGAAAAACATCTGATTTATCATCTACAATACAATCTACTCCCGCGGTATATGAAGCTTTCCAAGAAATATTTCTTTCAGCATAATACTTATTAATTGCTTCAGGAGCTTCCCATCCGTATGCACCAAGTCTCTTTTTTAGTTCTGGATGAGTTTCCTGCCTGAATTTAACCAGACCTAAATCAGCTACTTTACATTCGTTGTTACACATTAACAAATTATCGTGTTTAATATCACGATGGTAAACCCCTATATTATGTAACTCACGAAGGCCTCTCAACAAGTCATAGCATATCAATACTTTTTGTTGTGGTTTCAAATTACCTGACAACAGATGATTACTCAAATCTGAGTCAGCATATTCCATAACATAGTACATGTAGTCATACTTACCGATACGACAAAGCCCCTTTTCTATTAGCTCAATCACTCTTTTGCATTTATTATCTCGAGCTAACTCTAATGCCTTTATTTCTCTAGAAAAAAGGTTTAGTATATTATCATTATCTGCATCATCTATGTCATATGCACATATTTTCATTATAAACATACCTGCTGGCTGGCCACTACCTAAGCTAACTAATCGTATAACGTTTGAATGTGCGCCTTTGCTACCTGGCTTATTACCATTTAGATATTTTGCTTCATAGTCTCCTATACCAAGGGTTATTACGTTATTTATTTTTTTACGAGATAACTCCAAGTCGTATCTATCATTAATAAAAACATCTCTAGGAAAAAGAACTGGCCTTTCTTCGAACTGACTTCTTAAGCTTGCCATAAAAATATACTATCTATTTCAAACCGTTCAATTTCTTTATATCAAATGTTGTATATGCCTTGGCTGTAGAAGGATTCTTTATTATCATACAAACAGAGCCCAATTCAAAATATTCCTGAATTTGCTTCTGCTCTTTACTCTGCTTGGTTCCATCACCAAGCAAAATAGATTTTAATATTGCGTATCTTTTTAATCTGGCTGCTTTAGAATTAGACTGCGTTATGCAATTACGAGCATATTCTTTGAGAGGCAAGCAAGCACTATCAGCAGGAGATATATACTGAGCTATTACTAGCAAAATATCATAAATATATTTATAATCACTGCTACTCAACTGAGGATTTTCATTAATAAATTGAAATAATGTATAAAAATCATTTCTTTGCTTAAACCTAGTTTTATTAATAGGGAATTTTTTATCAAGCAGCGTTAGTGTTTTTATTATCTTTTCAAACGACTTAGTAGTCGTTTGAACTTGCGAATCATTTATATCCTTTTCATAAGTCTTATCAACAGTTTCTTTCTTATCCGTTATTACACCTGATATTAAATATGTTGTTAGTTCAGAGACTAAATCTACATCATTCATCCTATTAACAGATGAATTCGTAAACAATCCTAAATCTTGAAAATCCTTAAAACCAGCTAAACTTTCATTTAACTTCAAAAATTTTGTATCGAAAAACTCCCCTTTTTTTAACTCCGGATTATTAAGTTTCAATCCAGATTTATTAACTTTTGTATAAAAAACTTCTATAATATCATCTTCATCCACCTTTACCAAAATAGTAATAGGCAATTCGTATTCTAAAAACTGTTTTCCTTCGGGTGTATTTTCAATATTAGACTGGTTTTCGTTAAAATAATTAATAATAGTCCTGCATCTTTGCTGACCATCCACTACCTCATATTTATTTGGGTCTCTCTCATAGAGAAAAATTGTTGGCAGAGGAAACCCCCTTTTAATAGAATCAATCAAGTCTTGCTGGTCTCTAGAGGACCATATAAAATTTCTTTGATAATTAGGGGCCAAATTCAGGCTATTGCTTTTATGCGCATCTAAAAGCTGCTTAATCGACCACTGTGTATGGTTAAAGTTCATAGTTTTATCTTAAATGAAACAAGATGCACATCCTTCTTCCTCTGCCTCATCGATAATATCGAGAAGATATATGGATGATGATGCTGTTTTCTTTGAAGCCTTTTTTATTGCATCTAATTTAATTTGACGTACACGTTCTGGTTTTGCCAATTCAACTAGAGATTCTTCCATCCAAGTGTAGCCCTGACGCTCATATTCCATCGCGCGTGCAAATAAATCAGGATGCTGCTCATATAGCCATACCCATTCTATTTTCTGTTGGAAGAAGCAGAAGAAGCAACCTGAACGGCTACGGGAATATTCTCCTTTCTGCCCATCTACTTCGAATTCTATCTTCTCATAATATGCTGGTACTCCTACGCCGCTGTCGCGTAGAATACGGAAAATATCGTCTCGTACTAATGTATCTTCATTATCTAAGAGAGCAAATTCTGAGGTTTTTGCCAATGGATATAATGTTTCCTGTAGCACCTCAAAGGCTGCTTTATTAAATGCAGCAATACCAGCATCTAAAAGTAGATTTAACTTGTGCGTCTGGTTGAAACTCCGTGACAATGGCGTTGCAACAGCAGCTAATATTCTTGCTTGTTTCTCGGTTAAATCTTGCTTCTCGTATGCTTTTACCAACTTAGAAAGAGAGTCTACATGTAGTACTTTTTGTATCACATCCTCACTCCAAATATTACGGCGGAATGGAAATATGGACTGTATATTAGACTTTCTAGATATATAACCTTCGCGGTCCTCATCTCCTCTAATGCCTACATAAGACACTACGGGGTCGTTACCTACAAATTTCTCGAAAGGCTCGAGCTTAAGTTTTTTGGTACACCAGCGGGCACTCGACGAAGGCAAATAGCCACCATACACTTGCACGAAGTGGTCGAAGGAATTTTCTGGGCTATCAGCTGCGGCTCTTTCTACCTTAATCTTCTTGCCTAGGTAGTTTTCCAGGTTACTAATGAGAGTATAAGTCTCCTCAAGCTCCTTACCAGTATCGCAGAAGTAATACTCTATATCCAGCTGAGGATACTTGCTCCTCAAGTAGATAGCTAAAGCAGCACTGTCCTTGCCGCCTGATATACCTAGTACGTGACGTATGTTACTGCTCATCACTTAATTGCTCCTTTATCAACCTAGCCAAGATAGCTAGGCTACGGTGTTTATCCTCTCCGAGCATCTCTCGTATCTTCCCTTCAAGCGTAGCATCCTCCTTGCTGGATACTTTAGGACGGCGAATAATCCTGGCTTTTTGTTGCTCACCAAACGCTGATATTTCCAAGCGAAATGCATCTTCTTGGTCAATATCAATATTGGCGTTAGCTAAATCACATAGGTTATCTAGCTGGTTTACATACTGCTGGAAACGCTCTTGAAATAGAAGTTCATCGCTGTCTTCAAAATCTTTGAGACTTTTCTTAAGCAGCGCGTTAGCCATGGAGTTTAACCATGTTTCTCGGTCATCCAGCTCAGACATCAGTCGCTCCCGAAATACCTTAAGCTCAGAAGGCAAACGATAAGCAGATAAACCTTTAAAACGCCTTTGCAAAGATGTTTTGTATTGCTCAAGTACTGGTTGAGTACCCACTACATTTTTAGCAATAAAGCTTTCTAGACGTTGCAGCAAAGCAGAATAAGCATTGCGAAGTTTATTGATGGCTTCTTGTAATGCAGGTATGTACTTTTCACGAGCAGAGGTATTTTGCTGTAGCTCTTGGATGCTAAAACCCAGTGCTCTTGGAAAAGCATCGAAAAAGGCCGCTTCAGGGTCCTTTGCACGAACAACTGCTTCACGCAGGCGGATTGCGCTAGAAGGTAGCTTACGCGTCCTCTGAGTGTAGGAAGGTAGTTGCCGGTAAAACGTTAGGAAGGGTTTGATAGACTCTATAAAACCCACATTAGATACCTGTTCTGCAGGCGACAACTGTAGTAGCTGCCGATAGTCGTTGAACAAGGCTAATTTCTCTTCTTCCAGTGAGAAGGCTTTTATGGAATACTGAGTAGGATTCTTTGTAAAAAGGTCAACTACTTCTGGCGTTAACTCAGGAATGTATCTGTCTTGCTCACCGTACAAAGCGTATTCATGTCGTTTCATGAATAGGAAAGTTGGTAGCCAAAAGTCAATAAACCCTTGCTTAAGCTTCAGAGGCTTTTGCTGTAGCTTCTGTACAAAATCGGATAAACGCAATGGTCCATCCTGAGTACTACTCAAGAACCGCTCGCTAGCTTGCCATAACGGCGTGAATGACTCCTCTACAGGAGCAGCTAATGTATATTCCCCATTACTTACTTGATGAATACCTGTCTGTTTGAGAAGTGACAGATATATAGTTTTCTCTGGTGGATACTTCTTTGGTTCAAACCCTAAATCTTCCCACTGCCAGTTCGTGAAAAGTGCGCGCACATAGCTCTTACGAGCTGTAGCAATTGCCGATGAAAGCTTAGTACGGTTTACTAGCTCACTTCTAAATTGAGGAGTAGCGCTGTACACCTCATGAGCTATATGAGACAGACAACGGTTAAATTCTCGCCGACCTTGAAAGCTTGGCTTAGTAGGCCCTTGCGGACCATTAAAAAACCACTCTATATCCTTGCTATCCTTTTTATAAAGACTATCAAGAACATAATGATTTAGCAGCGCCTGTTGATGGTTAAGTATCCCGTCTAACTCACGAATTGCTACTCGGTCATTGAAGTTCTCCTCTTTTACCTTGGCAATCTTGTCAATTTCACGAATAAGCTTTTTGATTTCACCTGACCGACGATATAGCCCATACAATACCGCGTCGTGTCGGTCACCAACAGTTTGTCGTAGAGTCTCTGGAGTAAGAGAGTCTGAGAAAATCAGGTTAACAAAACCATCTACTTCTCCCTGAGGAACCTCTAGCAGGACATGGTCTGTAACGCGTATTTCAAAAATACGCGGAGTACCTTTCTTGAAGGTCACTTCTTTAGCTGCCACATACGGAAAGATGAAAAGGTCTTTGAGCCGCTTAGCTACATCAGTAACCTGTTCTACAAGTTGCCCTGCTGCATCGATAGCTAAATCGATATCAAGGTCAGTTCCTTCAAATAAGATGTAACTCTTCTTATGGTTTACAAAGCGAATAAGCTTGTGTTTTTCTAGTGCCTCTAAAATGGCACCAGGGTCACTCATACCCAGGCTTAGTGCAGCATAAGCAGTTATAAATTTGCGGTTGATTTCTGCTCCCGCAGGCGAAAAAATTGATAGTAGACCAATCGTCTTTACAAGCTTACGTGCATCTTCTATTCCTTCCTCTAGAAGACCTTCTAATCTATCTAGAGTAGTTTTTATACTTGCCCAAACACCATAATGTGGGTTGTAGCGAGATGAAAGAAGAGAGTAGTAATGGTGAATCAGATAATCGTGTATACTGCTCAGACCATAGTATACATCCTCTTCTGTATGGTCTTGAATACCTAAGTAATCATTAGACTCTAAGAAGGAAAAAAGAGAGCGTTCGTTTTGGCCATACTTCTGTAATGCTAATACTAGAATGGCAGCCGAAAGTATATCTAGTGGCCATACTCGTTGCTGTACCTCTAAAGTAAAATAGTCATGTAGAGGAAATACTTTAGCCGCTTTAATAGCTTCAAACAGTTGCTTGCCACTATTAGAATTAGATTCGGTCGCTACGTTCTTCTCAGATAGCCGTTGAGAAGCTAAGTAAAGAAGTTGCTCTACAGGTTCGTTAAAAGTCAGTTCCTTTAGTCGCCCTTTTACCTTTTCCCACTCTTGCTGCTGAGTTCGCTTTAATGATTGAGCGTACGAACTCACATCTTGATGCACAGTAGTTACCAACATGACGTTTTTATCTACGTCATTGATATACTCTGCCAGCTCCTGTATGAAATATAGCTCTGCTTCAGGATTCTCCTTTACCGCGTACTCTAAGAACTTACCAAACTCATCTACTACTATGACTAATGCTTGGCCCTTTTTAGCTAATAGTTGAACCTGCTGGTCAATAGCCTCAATCACATCAGCTGATGTAGCATCTTCAGTTAGATTCGGTGAGAAGTAAGCAGCGAATACTTCTTTTAAGGAAGCATACTGGCCTACAAACTGTTCAAATCGGAATGAGGTGATGTGACGAAAAGCGACATCAGATTTGAAATAGTCTTTCTGCCGTGTTAGAGTTTGCTCGAAAGCCCAAAGAAATGCTGATTTACCTGTTCCGTATGCTCCTACTATATTAAAGCAGTGAATGCCCGCCAGGTAATTACTCACTAGCTGCCCAAACACAGTAACGGCATTTGGAGTAGGGACATAGACCAAATCTTGGCCTGCATCTCGGTTAATATTAACCGATAGACTGTGCTTCTTGGCCATAGTATGTTTTTAAGACCTCCTCTTGGGGAAGTAAATCTCTTTTGACTGTCAATGTGCGGTAACCCGCATTATTTGAGAATACAATAGCAGCTGGAAATCCGTCTTGCATCTCCTTAATCTTATCATATAAGCCCTTCTCATTAAGAGCGAATATTAACCCTGGCGAGTATGGAGCTGCTTCAAGCTCCCTGAAATTGATTGCATCTCCCCAAGTTGGATGGTTTAAGATTGATAATAATACCATCTGCCAAGGCAATTCATTGCGTTCTTGGCTGTCAATCTTATAGGTGAATGTTCGTTTACCAGTATCCAAGTCTTCCGATGGCTCTGCTGACATTAAAGACAAGTCTTGCAGCAATCCTGTAGATTCATCTTCAATATCATGCTTGCCTTTGTTACTAGGGGTTAAGTAGCTTCTAAGGAATACAGTGATGTCACTATCCACCGTATTTTCATTGAATCCTTCTCCTTCCTCTACACACCTGCGCTTAATAAATTGCATTAAATGCTGGCGAGTAAACTCGAAGCGCTCCTTCCTAAATTCGTTAAATATCAGGCTATAAATGGATGCCCTATTTGTTCTAACTAACAAATAATGAAGAAGCCACAACGTAGCATTATCTTCTATATATGTGTCATACCCACTAGTAGATAACACATTGAAAGCAAGTGGCTGTAAATTGTCTTTATCGTCGGTGATGCCAAACGCTCGTAACCAATACCGTATGGCGTCCACCATATTCTTACCTACACCAAGCTCCACTACAGCATCAGTATCAGTAAAACTATTTTCTTCATCACGTAGAAAATCGAAGCCCTTCTTCAACCAATCGTGCTTACAAAGAAAAGTGTTGTGACCGTGAAATAGCATGTAAGCAGTTTTTATGCTAAGGTAAACAAGCCAAAAAGGCTATCCAATCAGTAGTCTAACTATCCAAGCATCATTTTGAATACTCTACCTCCAATCACCTTTACATCACTTATATAGTAAGAGACCTATTCTTTTCTGTTGTAGTGTCTCTGAGGATAAGCTTTAGCATTTGAACCCTTTTTGATAAAGGAGGAGCAGTTAGTAGCTCGTTGGGTTTGTAACCCACTAAAATAATTTAGCCTTTTATGCACTAGGCATTATATTCACAACGCTCTGAATATGGCCTTAACGTTCTATTAACGTCCTATGGACGCAAAATACAAAGGCCAAGTAACTCATTACGAATTACTTGGCCTCTTATAAGGTAGCGGGGACTGGACTCGAACCAGTGACCTTTGGGTTATGAGCCCAACGAGCTACCAACTGCTCCACCCCGCACTGTTTGGTGATGCAAATGTAGGAATTTTATCGATAAAACGATATTTACGATTACAAAAACCTATAATTAATTACTGAACGCCTGATTATCAAATCATTATTTTTTCATTGAATCACTATCAAAACCGGCTGGTGATGCCAAAGTGAATCTTGGAGGCATTTAGGGAAAAGGCCTGGTCGCGGGTGCGGCCCACCGAATACACGAACTGAAACAACCCGGCCCCGGTGCGGAAGCTCAGGCCGGCACCCAGCCCAGTGGGGGCATCTTGCCGGAAGTCGTTGGTGAGGTCGCGGCGGATGTAGGCTTGGTCCACGAATAGGAACACGTAGGCCTCATTGCCCGTGAACTGCCGGAATTCGGCGGTGCCCACGGCGTACTGGCTGGCGTAGAAGTTGAATTCGTTGAAACCCCGCAGGGTAGCCAAGCCGCCTACCCGGTACAGGTCGTTCAGAAACAGGCGCTGGTTGAACAGCGCCTCGCCGTGCACCCGCGTGAGCAGCACGCCTTGCTGGCCTATGCGGTAGTAGCGCTCGGCACGCCCGCTCATGCCTACCTGCGTAGAGCGCAGGGCCAGCCCCGCGTACAGCTCCTCATTTAGCTCGGGGTTGCGCGAGATGCGCTTGTTGCCCACGTTGCCCTGCGCGGCCACTAGCACGCCCCGGCGCGGAAACAGCAGATCATCCAGCGAGTTCCAGGTGTAGCTGAGGCCGTAGTTAGTGTATTCGGAGTCGATATTTTCGGGTAGGGTGGTGCGCCGGTCCAGCAGCGTATCGAGCAGGCGGGAACTGCGCAACTCCGTGAAAACGGTGAGGCGCCCGGCCCGCGGCGTAGGATAGGTAATCTGGAGGCGCGGCCGAATGGTCAGGAACGCGTCGTTCTGCCGATACAGATTGAACGTGCCGGCCACTTCCAGCGGCGTGCCGAAGAAGTTGGGGTGCACGTACTGGGCATCGAGCTGCTGGGAGGCCGCGTCTACCTTGCGCCACTGCAACCCCAGCTGCTTGCCGCCCCCCTTGATGTTGCGCAGGTTGATGGTGACGTCGCCAGTGAGCTGCACGCGGTTTTGGGTGGCCGTGGGATTGGGGTTGGGCAGCACCCCCACAATGGCATCGAACTGGTTGGCCGAGCGGTCGGCGAGCAATAAGTACACCCGCGCCCTACCCCTGGCAAAGCGCACCTCGGGCGCAGCCTTTATCTGCAGATAGGGCAGTTGGCGCAACAACTGGGCGGCAGCATCTACTCGCTGCTGGCTGTAGGGCTGGTTGGGGAATATTTGCAGGTATTTGATTAGGAAATTGCGCCGGGTTTTAGTTACCCCAATTACCTCCAGCGAATCAAAAACGATAACCGGGCCGCGGTCCAGCACCACCCGGCCTTCCACCTCATTGCCCCGCAGCTCCACCGAGTCGAGGCGCACAGTGGCGAAGGGGTAGCCCTGGTTTTCGGCTTCGTCCAGAATACGCTCTTGCAAGCGGCTCCACTCGCCGGGTACAAAAGGACGACTTGTGAAAAACCGCTCCCGGTAACCGGCACGGGTGAGCAGGGCGTCGCCGAGGTTGCCGTTGCGCAGGCGTGCCCACCGAAACTGCTCACCCACGTACACATCGGCCACCAGCGTATCGCGCGACCAGTGCAGCCGGTCGGCCGAGGCGGTGAGGTAGGCGCTAGCTTGCAGGGCCTGCACCACCTCGCGCACCGTGCGCAGGGCCGCCAGCGAATCGGGAGCTGTGGCGCGGTAGCGGTAGCGGCGCAGCACGGCCTGGTCGGCGGCATCGGCGGTGCGCAGGCGCACGAACCGGGGAACTTTGGGCGGCATGCGACGCTTGGCAGTTGAATCGGGTGCAGTTGCTTTGGGCGGCAGCGGTGGTGTTTGCAGGCTTGGCTGGTTGGGTAGGGTAGGCGTCACCTGTGCCCATGCTTGGCCCGTCCAGCTGCTCAGCAGCCAGCCCAACAGGCAGAACACAAGGACACGGGCGTACATTTGCGGGCTGATAACGTCGGCGCAATGCGCTTCATTTCAAAAAGTCAGCCTAAAGTTACCTTTCCATTGTTGGTTGTGTTGTAGGTGAAGAACGTCATTTCGACCAGCGGGAAAGATCTCGCGTGCTCCACAAGCTCAATCATTATACAATTACTGAAAGCATGCGAGATTTCTCTGCTTAATGCGCAGAATGGTCGAAATGACGTTTTCTGCTTCAATTATTGACACATGCCCGGCCTTTACCTTCATATTCCTTTCTGCAAGCAAGCTTGTCATTACTGCGACTTCCACTTTAGCACCTCCATGGCGCTAAAAAATCGTTTTGTGGAGGCCCTGACGCGGGAAATGCAACTGCGCGCCGCCTACCTCGGCCCGGCTCCTACCCTCGATACCATCTATTTCGGCGGGGGTACTCCTTCATTGCTGACAGCTGCCGAGCTGGATACGATTTTCGCGGCCATCCATCAGCAATTTACGGTAGCGCCCGACGCGGAAATCACGCTGGAGGCTAACCCTGACGACCTCACGCCGGCCAAGCTGCGGGAGTTGGCGGCCTCGCCCATCAACCGCCTCAGCATTGGGTTGCAGAGCTTCCACGAGCCGCACCTGCGCCTGATGAACCGCGCCCACTCAGCCCAGGAGTCGGACCAGGCGGTGCGGGCGGCCCAGGACGCGGGCTTCGAGAATATTTCGGTGGATCTGATTTACGGGGTACCCGCCCCTACCCACGCCTTGTGGGAGCAGGACATGGCGGCGGCCTTTGCGCTGGGCGTGCCGCATCTGTCGTGCTACGCCCTCACTATCGAGCCGGGCACGGTGTTCGGGCATCGCCTGAAAAAAGGCACCATGCAGGCCCCGCCCGATGAGTTTGTGGCCCAGCAATTTGAGCTGCTGCTCACGGAAATGACCAGGCACGGGTATCAGCAATACGAAATCAGTAACTTCTGCCTGCCCGGTCGCGAGTCGCGCCACAACTCGGCTTACTGGCGCGGCGTGCCCTACCTGGGGCTGGGGCCGAGCGCGCACTCCTTCGACGGCCACACCCGGCAATACACTGTGGCCAACAATGCCCGCTATGTGGCGGCCGTGCTGGAGCAAGGCGAGGTGCCCGCCACCATGGAGAACCTTTCGGCCCAAGACCGCGCCAACGAGTACCTGATGACCAGCCTGCGCACCGCCCACGGCTGCGACCTGGCGTACTTGCGCGACATCCTCGGCGTAGACCTACCCGCGCAGCACGGCGCCTACCTCCAGCAATTGCAAACCGACGGCTGGGCAACCCTACACCACGATGTGCTGATCCTCACCGACCAAGGCAAGCTATTGGCCGATCATATCACGCTGGCCCTGTTTCAATAGCATTGCGGTGCTCATCTATTTTCGGTGAATTCAAGAAATTCGGCGTAAATCTGTAGTAATGGAACGCTTGATAGATGCCCTGGCGGACAACGCCGATTTTTTTGTGGAGCAGGTACAAATTACGGCTGTCGTGTTCGACAACACGAACGACGTAACGGTATGGGCTACCACGTTTTTCGACAACACCCTGTATTTCTTTCATTTGGGCTTGCAGTTTCAGTCGCTGGATCTGCTGCTGCGCCTGGCCGGCGACCGAACTGAGGCCCTACAGGAACAAGTAGCCGAAGCGCTGGCCACCGTAACGGAGTGGCCCTGCCTGCTCGAATACAATACCTCTGAAGCTCCCCCCGTACCCCTAGCTGGCGTAGCGCTTAAACTGGCCTGCACCTACCCCGCCGATGGCCCGGACGACGAGGAGGAAGAAGTTTCATTTGTGCAGCTACCTTTGGATGTTGATGAGTCGGAGGAGGAAGAGTTTGAGGAAGAGGAGTTTGACGACGAGCGTCCTCACAATATTTTCTACCTCGAAGGCATCTTCCTGCGCCTAGAGCCCTAGCTACCGCTTCGTTCGGATTGCAACGAAACTTGTGACTGGCTCCTCCAAACAACCACTACCTGATCCTCCTACAAAATCCGTGTAATTCGATCAATCCGGGCAAATCCGTGGTTCAGACAACATCCGAGATGAAGGTATACCTGCTACCCGGGCTGGGTGCCGATGAGCGCATTTTTCGTTATTTACAGCCACGCTTGCACGCCGAAACCCGAGTGCTACAATGGTTTACACCCGAGCCGCACGAAACCCTACCCCATTACGTGGCCCGCATGGCCGAGCGGGTAGTAGCAGACGAGCCGTGCCTGCTAGTCGGTGTATCGTTTGGAGGGGTGGTGGCTCTAGAAATGTGCCGGCTGCGGCCTCTGGCCCGGCCCGTACTCATTAGCAGTATTCCGGATGCCGATTGCCTGCCGCCGCTCCTGCGTATTATTCGTAATACGGGCGTGTATAAACTAGTGCCGCCGCAGTTGCTCAAGCTGCTGCCCCGCGTGGGGCAGTGGTATTTCAATATCAGCAACGGCGAAGCTTACCAGCTATTTCGCGAGATTCTGCGCGATATGGACCCTGTGTATACCCGCTGGGCCATCGACCGGCTCTTGCATTGGGACAGCACCGATATTGGCCGGGGCGTGCAAATCCTGGGTACCCGCGACCGGGTATTTCCGCCTGGCCCATCTCCGGTCGACTACCTTATCCCCAACGGCGGCCACTTCATGGTGCTCACCCATGCCCAGGAAATCAGTGCTATTCTGAATAGAATGGTGAATGAAGAAGGTAACTTATCATAAAGGTCACCTGTCATCCTGAGCTTGCGAAGGACCTTATTACATATGAACGAGTCGTCGCGCAGACGTGAGAAGGTCCTTCGCGCTGCTCAGGATGACAGCCGTATTCATTCACCACCTCACCATCTCACCGAATGCTTGCTACTTACCCTCACCAAGGCAATATGTATTCCTTCGACCCCGGCGCGCCGCTGGATATTTCCCTACCCCTGGCGCCTGGCGAGGAGCAGGTAAGTTGTTTCTGGGCTGAGCCGGTAGAGATAGAAACCATTCGGGTAGGCAGCTTTGTGGGGAGCGTGGCCGAAGGCGGGAGCACCAACTACAAGCGCGTGCACCTCACACCCCACGGCAACGGCACGCATACCGAGTGCTACGGTCACATCTCGGCCGAGCCAGACGCGCTGCTCAGCCGCTGCCTGCGCCGCTTTTTGTTTGTGGCCCGGCTGGTATCGGTGCAGCCGCGCCCCCTCCCCAACGGCGACCAGGTAGTATTGCTGGCCGACGTGCAGCGTGAGCTGGAAAAAGGCCCCGATGCGGCCGTAGCGCCCGAAGCCCTGGTGCTGCGCACGCTTCCCAACCACCGCGCCAAACGCACGCGCCACTACTCCGGCACCAATCCGCCCTACCTGGAGCCCGCCCTGGCGCATTACCTAGCCGAGCATCACATCGACCACCTGCTGCTAGACCTACCCAGCGTAGACCGCGAGGAAGACGGCGGCCAGCTACTGGCACACCATGCCTTCTGGCAATACCCGCACGCCACCCGCCAGAGCGCCACCATCACGGAGTTGATCTTCGTAGCCGATGCGGTGGAAGATGGTTTGTACCTGCTCAACCTGCAAATCACGAGTCTGGCGCTGGACGCCAGCCCTAGCAAGCCGGTACTGTATGCCTTACTGAAATGATTGTTCAGGGGTAGAGACGTATCCTGGCGTCTTGTCGTTGAACAACATCGACCACGCGGCGTGGAGACGAGACGCCAGGATACGTCTCTACATTGTTGTCATTAACTCAAACAGCCTCTCGTATAGAACAAACACGAAAAGGGCCATCCGCATGGATGGCCCTTTTCGTGTTATCGTACTACCAACTAGGCAGGCGTTACTTCGGGCGCAGTCGTTACCTCAGCAGCAACTACTTCGCCGGGGATAACCGATACAAACGAACGGTCACCGCGGCCTTTGCGGAACTGTACCGTGCCGTCGATCATGGCGAACAGGGTGTGGTCTTTACCCATCCCTACGTTCTGACCAGCGTGGTGCTTGGTACCGCGCTGACGAACGATGATGTTGCCCGAGATGATGCTCTGACCACCGTAGATTTTCACGCCAAGGCGCTTGCTATGCGATTCGCGGCCGTTGTTAGACGAGCCGACACCTTTCTTGTGTGCCATGTTTTTTAAGCTTTTAGCTACTGGCTGTTAGCCGTTAGCTTTTGTGTAAGAAGCAAGCTAGTCAAACCGAAAGCTAACAGCCAAAAGCTGGTAGCTAACTGCTATAAAAAACTAGCCGATGCTGTTGATTTGTACTTTGGTGTAGTCCTGACGGTGGCCGTTCAGTTTGCGGTGGCCTTTGCGGCGCTTCTTCTTGAATACCAACACCTTGTCGCTCTTTACGTGCGCCAGGATGGTGCCCGTTACTTTCACGTCCAGGGTAGGAGCACCAATGTTGATGGTGCCGTTGTCTTCGGTCAGGAGGGCGTTGCCCAACTCCACCGAATCGCCGACGTTGCCAGCCAGCTTGTGGGTGTAAACGAACTTGTCGGCTTCGACCTTGGTCTGCTTGCCAGCTATATCGACGATTGCGTACATCAGTGTCTTCGCGGTTTCTGAAAAATGGAAGGCAAAAGTACGCCCTTAAATTCAGATTTGCAAACCTAACTCGCTAATCTTCATTTACTCGCCTTCTGCCATTGACTTTCTTGGCTCTGCTACTAGGTGCAATCCTTCTATTAAAGAACACGCGAATACGAATTTTGTGGATAAATCACATTGTCCACACCCAAAATGTGGATAACTTTTCTCTATTTGATAGGATTGGCTTTTTCTACTATCCCAAAACGAGAAAATACGATAACTGCCGTGTTTAGTTCGATTATAAAATTTATCCGTGGAAAATGACGTTCCACGGTCCGGGTCGCAGCCTGACAGCCTATCTTTGGAAAACCAGTCAGCAGTAAACTGACCATTTTGCCGCAACCTTCACGCCGCGTGACGGGTTGCACTAGTCGATCAGGATACCTGGTCTCGCGTCTTTTCTGGCTACTATTTATTTCAACTTATGGAACCCTTACTGACCGAAAATCCCAACCGTTTCGTGCTGTTTCCCATTCAGCACAACGATATGTGGCAGATGTACAAGCAGGCCGAAGCCTCGTTCTGGACGGCCGAGGAAATTGACTTGGGCCAGGACCAAAAGGATTGGGATAGTTTGAACGACGGCGAGCGGCACTTCATCTCCCACGTCTTAGCTTTCTTCGCTGCTTCCGACGGCATCGTAAACGAAAACTTGGCCGTCAACTTCATGCAGGAAGTGCAGTCGGCAGAGGCGCGCTGCTTTTATGGTTTCCAGGTGATGATGGAAAACATCCACTCCGAAACCTATTCTCTGCTGATTGACACCTACGTGAAAAATCCGCAGGAAAAAGACCGCCTGTTCAACGCGCTGGAAACCGTGCCGTGCGTGAAGAAGAAGGGCGAGTGGGCCATCAAGTGGATCAACTCCGAGAACTTCACTGAGCGCCTGATTGCCTTTGCGGCCGTAGAAGGCATCTTCTTCTCGGGCTCGTTCTGCTCGATTTTCTGGCTGAAAAAGCGCGGTCTGATGCCCGGCCTGACCTTCTCGAACGAACTGATTTCGCGCGACGAGGGCCTGCACTGCGACTTCGCCTGCCTGCTCTACCGCGACCATCTACAAAACAAGCTGCCTGAGGCCCGCGTGCAGGAAATCATCCGCGACGCGGTGACGATTGAGCAGGAGTTCGTAACCGACGCGCTACCCGTGAACCTGATTGGAATGAACTCCACCACCATGTCGCAGTACATCGAGTTTGTGGCCGACCGCCTGCTGGTGGCCCTAGGCTGCGGCAAGATCTACAACGCCACCAACCCCTTCGATTTCATGGAAATGATTTCGTTGCAGGGCAAAACCAACTTCTTCGAGAAGCGTGTGGCCGAGTACCAGAAAGCCGGCGTGATGGCCGACCGCCAGGACAACGTTTTCTCGCTGGACGAGGATTTTTAAAGATTGCTGATCTAAAACCGCCTGTCATCCTGAGCGGAGCGAAGGACCTTTTCACGTATGAACGAGTCGTTGTTACGATTATCGTTCTGCCGTGAGAAGGTCCTTCGCTCCGCTCAGGATGACAGGCGGTTTTTTTGTGCCTACCCTACCCTACCCTACCTCCAAAAACTCCCACTGCGGATTTTGTGTCGCAATGAGCGCGTCTTTTTTTGCCCGCGTCCAGCCTTTCAATTCTTTCTCGCGGCTAATGGCGGCTTTGCTATCCGTGTATTCTTCGAAGTAGAGTAGGTTGTAGCAGAAGTAGCGGCCGGCGAAGGTTTGATTGGTACCGCGATTCTCGTAGTGCTGGGCGATGCGGTTAGGTAGGTCGTTGGTGATGCCGATGTAGAGGATGCTGCGGGCGGGGTTGGTGGTGATGTAGACGTAGTAGGGCATAGTTTAATCTTGGCTATCTATCCTGTCATCCTGAGCACAGCGAAGGACCTTATGCCTGTAGAACGAGTCGTTGTTACGTCTGTCGTTCTACAGGCATAAGGCCTTTCGCTGTGCTCAGGATGACAGATGGTTTCTTGAAAGATAGTACAGCAACGAATCGTTGTTACGCTTGTCGTTCACACGTGAGAAGGTCCTTCACTGCGTTCAGGATGACAGACGATTTCTGGTACTCCTACCCCGGCTTCGCCTACCCCCTACAATACCATTCCTCCGGCAAACTCGCAACCCTATTTTACTAGCAATATTTCATTGCTATATTCTTTAGTTTCTATGCAAAAAGCGGCTGAGCACTACCGCTTTGCGATTATGTGGAAAACTTCTAAAGGAAAGGTTTGTCCTACACCTTCGAGACGAATATCTTCCGACTATCAATAGTCGAAAAGTTCCTTCGATTCATCCTTTTTCGCATCAGTACCTGCGCCCCTCCAGGGGTAGGGATTCCCATATCTTAACCTACAAACCGCTACGCCTATGTTGGTAATCAAACGCGACGGTCGCCGCGAATCCGTGAAATTCGATAAAGTAACGGCCCGCATTGAAAAGCTCTGCTACGGGCTGAATATGGATTTCGTGTCGCCGATTGAGGTGGCGAAGAAGGTGATTGACGGCATCTACGACGGCGTGACGACCGTGGAGCTGGACAACCTGGCCGCCGAAACGGCTGCCTCGCTCACCACCAAGCACCCCGACTACGCCATCCTGGCCGCCCGCATTGCCGTGAGCAACCTGCATAAGGTGACCTCGAAGTCGTTTTCTTCGACCATGAAGCGCCTCTACACCTACGAGGACCCCAAGAACGGCGAAAACGCTTCCTTGCTGGCCAAGGACGTGTGGGAAGTAATTCATAACCACGCCCATACGCTGGACTCGGCCATCATCTACGACCGCGACTACAATTACGACTTCTTCGGCTTCAAGACGCTGGAGCGCTCCTACCTGCTGCGCCTCGACGGCAAGATTGTGGAGCGCCCCCAGCACATGCTGATGCGCGTGTCGGTAGGCATTCACAAGAACGACATCGACTCGGTTATCAAGACCTACAACATGATGTCGGAGCGGTGGATGACGCACGCTACGCCTACCCTGTTCAACGCCGGTACGCCCAAGCCGCAGATGTCGTCGTGCTTCCTGCTCACGATGAAGGACGACTCTATTGAGGGCATTTACGACACGCTGAAGAACTGCGCGCTGATTTCGCAGTCGGCTGGCGGTATTGGGTTGGCTGTGCACAACGTGCGCGCTACCGGCTCCTACATCAAAGGCACCAACGGCAACTCCAATGGCCTAGTGCCTATGCTGAAGGTGTTCAACGATACGGCCCGCTACGTGGACCAAGGCGGCGGCAAGCGCAAGGGCGCTTTTGCCATCTACCTGGAGCCCTGGCACGCCGACATCTTCGACTTCCTGGACCTGAAGAAGAACCACGGCAAGGAGGAAAACCGCGCCCGCGACCTGTTCTACGCCCTCTGGACGCCCGACTTGTTTATGAAGCGCGTGGAGGAAAACGGCAAGTGGACGCTGATGTGCCCCCACGAGTGCCCCGGCCTGGACACCACTTGGGGTCCCGAGTTTGAGCGCTTGTACATGAAGTACGAGAAGGAAGGCCGCGGCCGCAAGACCATCAAGGCGCAGGAGTTGTGGTTTGCCATCTTGGAAAGCCAGACCGAGACCGGCACGCCCTACATGCTGTTCAAGGATGCCGCTAACGGCAAGAGCAACCAGCAGAACCTGGGCGTGATTAAGTCGTCGAACCTGTGCACCGAGATTATGGAGTACACCGACAAGGACGAAATTGCGGTGTGCAACCTGGCCTCGCTGGCCCTACCCCGCTACCTCGTAACCGACGCGCAGGGCAACACCACCTTCGACCACGACAAGCTGTACGAGGTAACGTACCAGACCACGCTGAACCTGAACAAGGTGATTGACGTGAACTACTACCCCGTGCCCGAGACGCAGCGCAGCAACTTCCGCCACCGCCCCATCGGGCTGGGCGTGCAGGGACTGGCCGATACGTTTATTGCCCTGCGGATGCCGTTTGAAAGCGACGAAGCCAGCGGCCTGAACAAGGACATCTTCGAGACCATCTACTTCGCGGCCATGACGGCCTCCAAGGACCTAGCCATCAAAGACGGTGCGTACGAGACCTTCCCCGGCTCGCCGCTGAGCCAAGGTAAGTTCCAGTTCGATCTGTGGGGCGTAACGCCCGAGTCGGGCCGGTGGGACTGGGAAACGCTGCGCGCTGAGGTAGTGGAGCACGGCGTGCGCAACTCGCTGCTGGTAGCGCCTATGCCTACCGCCAGCACGGCGCAGATCTTGGGCAACAACGAGTCGTTTGAGCCTTACACGAGCAACATCTACGTGCGGCGCGTGCTCTCGGGCGAGTTCATGGTAGTGAACAAGCACTTGTTGAAAGACCTAGTGGCCCTGAACCTCTGGAGCGACCAGATGAAGCAGGAAATCATTGCGGCCAACGGCTCGGTGCAGAACATCGACCGGATTCCGCAGCACATCAAGGACCTGTATAAGACGGTGTGGGAAATCTCGCAACGCCGCATCATTGATATGTCGGCCGACCGGGGCGCCTACATCTGCCAGAGCCAGAGCTTGAACCTGCACGTGCAAAACGTGAACTTCGGCAAGCTCACCAGCATGCACTTCCACAGCTGGAAGCGCGGCCTGAAAACCGGCATGTACTACCTGCGTACCAAAGCCGCCGCCGACGCTATCAAGTTCACGGTGGAGAAACAAGCCGCCGAAACCCTGGAGCCGGTCTACGCCAACGTCGCCCAGAACCAAAGCGACATGAGCTGCTCGCTGGATAATCCGGACGCCTGCGAGGCTTGCGGGTCGTAAGGGAAACAAAATAATTTTCTGCTATTAAAAAAGCTTCCGATTCCAATTTTATAGTGAGTCGGAAGCTTTTTGCTTCTAAAATATCTTTATGAAAACACTCACAATCTCGGGAAATGACGCATTGGAACTTTCTACGAAAGAGGAAAGTCATTTCTATGATAGAAAGGCAGCGGAGATTAAACCCGCCTCGTTACAGAAGCACGCTGTTGCCTTTGCTAATGCAGATGGTGGCGATGTAATAATTGGTATCGCAGATGATAAAGACGAGCCTGATCCTGTAAAACGTTGGAAAGGGTTAAAAGACGTAGAGGATTTTAATTCTATATTTCAAGTACTCGCTGAGGTTAACCCTTCTATTACTTACAGTGCTACTTTTTTAGTGTGCCCAGAGAAGCCAGGTGTGATATTGCGGTTGACTATTGAGAAGAGTGATAAAGTTCACTCCACATCAGATAAAACTGTTTACGTTAGGCGTTCTGCTCAGTCCTTACCACTAAAAGACCCTATAAAAATTCAGGAATTATCCTTTGCAAAAGGCGAATCTTCCTTTGAAGATTATATAATCAACGATGCTGTTCCAGAAGATATTTTTGACTCTAAAGAGATAAGAAATTTTCTTAAAGACTACTCTCCCCACACAGATCCTATCGATTTTACAGTTGGGCAAAACCTTGTGAATAGAAAAGACTTTAGCCCTAGAAGTGCGGGTATTTTACTATTTGCAGATAATCCTTCGGTGGTAATTCCGAGAAAATGTGCTGTCAAAATCACCAGATATGAGACATCCGATCTTGACCCAACCCGAGACCATTTGAGGGAGCAATATTCTTTAGAAGGGCCTCTGTACAGCCTAATTCAAGAGACAGTAGATAAGATAACTCAAGTCATGGCTGACGTTGTTACTTGGACTGCTCGAGGGCTCCATGCAGTTGCATATCCGCCTGAAACCATTTGGGAAATAGTGGTAAATGCTCTTATACATAGAGATTACTCAATTTCCGATGATGTACATGTCTTGGTTTTTGACAATCGGATTGAAGTACTTAGTCCTGGAAAGCTGCCAGGGTATGTTACTGTTGACAATATTTTAGAAGCTAGATTCTCCAGGAATTCTAAAATTGTCAGGACGTTGAACAGATATAAAAATCCTCCTAACAAGGATATGGGGGAAGGTTTAGATACTGCATTTAAGAGAATGTCCGAAATGCAGTTGTCAGAACCTATTATACGCGTTGAGAATAATTATGTAAGAGTAATTATATCTCATACAAAAATAGCTTCAGCAGAAGTATCTATATTAGATTTCTTGCAGCATAATACTCAGATTACGAATAGTATAGTTAGGAATATGACAGGTATAAGATCTGAGAATACCGTAAAAGACGTTTTCTATAAGTTGAGCAAAAGAAATATTATAGAAAGAGTACCAGGCTTAAACGGTAACCTAGCAGCTTGGAGATTAACTACTGCCGGTAAGAAGTTAATTGCTGATGGAATTGCGGCAGAATAGCAAAATAAATTCTTGTCAATGGCGCGGGGCTGTGCCCCGTGCCTACTATTTGCAGGCCTCTGGCCTGCCGTCGTCCGCGCTAGTAGGGAGATTTGGGTAGGGCGAGTCGTTCGGGCGGGCAAGCCAGAGGCCTGCGAATAGTAGGCACGGGGCACAGCCCCGCGCAAGTAGACACAGTTACACACAGCATTCCTATCTTAGTTTTATGGCTGACCTACTCTCCCGCATCACCATTAACCCGACCATCTGCCATGGTCAGCCTACCGTGCGCGGCTTACGCTACCCGGTACAGAACGTGCTGGAACTCTTGGCTTCCGGCATGACGGAGGCCGAGATTCTAGCGGACTACGAAGACCTGGAAGCAGACGACTTACGCGCCTGCCAAGCATACGCCGCAGAGTTGCTAAAGACCAAGACCTTTTACCGCTTGGCTTCTTAATGGCCTCTACCCCAGTGAAGGTACTGGTAGACGCGCAGCTACCGAGACATCTGGCGCGCTGGCTTGCGCACGAAGCCGGTTTTGACGCCTTGCATACGCTAGACTTACCCGCTGCCAACCGTACCGCCGACGATAGTATCAACGAGCTATCGGTGCGAGAAAATCGGGTAGTCATCACCAAGGATGCTGACTTTGTGAACAGTTTTATTCTCCAAAGTCGGCCTTATAAGTTGCTATTGGTTTCTACAGGCAATAGCAGCACCAATGAGCTGATCGAGCTATTTCGCCGGAATCTGCCGGAGCTGACGAAGGCCTTGCAGTGGCATAGTTACATTGAATTGTCGCGGGAGCAGCTACTGATCCATCGGTAAGCAATACCCTATTACTGGCGCGGGGCTGTGCCCCGTGCCGACTATGCGCAGGCCTTTGGCCTGCCCGCCCGAACGACTTACCCGAACAACCCTAATGGCACGGACGAGTGCAGGCCAGAGGCCTGCCGATAGTCGGCACGGAGCACAGCCCCGCGCCATCGTTTCAACGAAATGGCGTGTAGCAGCGTAGGCGGGTGTACTGCTGCTAGCCTCGCTAGCGCGCACCAAGCACTGCTGCTTGTGTCTGGCAGGGCATCGATATGAGAAAACTGGACGCGCTGGATTGTAGGAGCCTTCTATTACTGAGCACTGTATTCTTCCTGCTGCTGGCGCGGCCCGGCTACGGGCAGACGCGCGAGAACATAGACTCCATCGACCCCGGCCGGCCCGACCAAACCAACGGGACCAGCGTGGTGCAGAAGCACTTTGTGCAGTTGGAAGGCGGCCTGCGCTACCAGAAGGGGCGGTCGTCGCGCACCTATGATTACCCTACCCTCACGGTGCGCTATGGCCTGCTGGATAGGGTAGAGCTCCGGCTGGGCACCGGATTTGAGGCGTCGGTGCCGAGCAGCAGCCGACAGCGCCAGCGGGGTGTGGGGGCGCCCGAGGTAGGCACCCGCGTGCAGTTGTGGGATGAGAAGGGCATCCTGCCGCAAGCCGCCTTCACGGCTACGGCTACCCTACCCGTTGGCAAGAAAGAGCTGCGCCCTACCAACCCCGAGGCCCGCCTGCGCCTAGGCTTTTCCAACTCTCTCACCGATGCGCTTAGCCTCACCTACACTTACGGCTATGGCTGGATACAGAATGCCACCGAGCAGAAGTACGCCGTGAAGCTCGCGGCTCGGCTCAACAAACAGTTTTCGGTCTATGGCGAGGCCTTTGGGACTACCACCACGGGTAGCCTCCCCGACAATGAGGTAGATGCGGGGCTGCTGTGGTTGGTGCGGCCGAATTTGCAGCTGGACATTGCCGGCGGCGTGGGCGTCAGCCGCGCCGCGCCGGCCTTTTTTATCACCACGGGCGCGTCTATCCGGCTGCCATATTAGGGTAGGCAAGGTCTGGGGTATTGCGTTGGCGTTGGGGCCAGCGTTATGTGCTGACATTCGCTTATGGGGTCAGCTACTCGCAGATAGCGGCTACTTGGTGGCCCTGTGGCCGTTTTTGCGCGTATAGCGTACGCTACTATCTCATTTCTACCCCCTCTGCCTATGCTACCCCGCGTAATCTGCCACATGATGACTTCCCTGGACGGCCGCATTATTCTGAGCCGTTGGGGCGATGCGCCCAACACCCAGGAGTATGAAACCACCGCCGCCACCTTCGAGGCCGATGCCTGGCTGTGCGGCCGCGTGACCATGGAGAAGGACTTCACCGAAGGCCTGAAGCCCGATCTGCAACCCGTACCCGAACCCCTCGACCGCTCCGACTTCGTAGCCGAGCACTCCGCCGACTCGTTTGTGGTGGCCGTAGACGCGCACGGCAAGCTGGGCTGGGAGTCGGCCGATATTGATGGGGAACATATCATCAGCGTGTTGTCGGAACAGGTGAGCGACGAGTACCTGGCTTACCTGCGCCGCGTGGGCGTGTCGTATGTGTTTGGCGGAGCCGAGGAGCTGAATTTCAAGCAGGTGCTGACCAAGCTAGGGGAGCTGTTTCCAATTCAAACCATTTTGCTGGAAGGTGGCGGGCACATCAATGGCTCTTTGCTGAAGGCTGGGCTGATAGACGAGCTGAGCGTGTTGCACTACCCGGTGGTAGACGGCGCGGCCTCATCGCCTACCCTCTTCGAGCAGGGCGACCAGCCGGGGCCACCGCGGCAGTTTGCGTTGCAGCACGTGGAGCAGCGGCCCGAGGGCATTCTGTGGCTGCGCTACGCAGCTGCCAAGGGGTAGGCACCCATTGGCAGCCGTGTGCGTAGAACGACTTGGCATTGAAGCCCTTCTCTCACTCCTAGTTCTTTCGCCATGTTTCGCTTTCTTGTTTTTGTGCTGGCCGTAGCGCTCAGCCTGAGCCACACCGCCACGGCGGCCGGTGAACTACCGCCCCGGCCCAACCCCTTCACCTTCGTAACCGACAAGGCCCAGCTGCTCGACGCCACCGACGCCCGGAAGCTGGAAAACGGCCTGCGCACCTACGCCGACAACAACGGCACGCAGGTAGTAGTGGTAACCGTGCCTACCCTGAAAGGCCGCTCCGTAGCCGACTATGCCCGCGCGCTGGGCACCGCCTGGGGCGTAGGCCAGCGCGACCGGAACAACGGCGTGGTGGTGCTGATTGCAGCGCAGGAGCGTCAAGTGAGCATTCAGGCGGGCTCGGGCCTGCGCAGCCAGATTACGCCCGCGCTTACCGACCGCATCATCAGTCAGCAGATGGGGCCGCAGTTCAAGCAGGGGCGCTACTTTGCTGGCTTGCGGGCCGGGCTGAACACCTTATTACAAGCGGCCAACCCCGGCTCGGCGCCTACCCAGGCCCCGGCAGCCACTTCGCCCGCTACTGCTGATGCTCCCGTTGCTTCAGCGCCACTTGATGAGCCCATGGATCAACCATCTAGCGCGCCTTTTTCGCCGGGTATGTCCAGTCCTACCCCCGAGCCATCGGGGCCGGGTATGGGTACTCTGCTGCTGGGGGCTTTGGTGGTGGGTGGCGTAATCTGGCTTTTGGTGAAGCTGTTTCGTCGTAAAAGCGCCGCGCAAAATACTACTGGCAACACGCCTGATTTCCTACCGAATCGTGCCAATCAGCCTACCCAGGGCTACAACCAGGGTGGGCAACGGCCAGCGCCAGACTTCTTCCCCAATCGGGGTAGCAACGCTGGTAATAGCAGTGGCGGTGGTGGCAGTGGCATTGGCGGCATGTTGGCCACGGGTGCCGCGGCTGCAGCCGGCGCCTACCTCGGCAACCGCATGGCTTCGGGCCAGAGCCACACCGGCAACGATTTACAGCTGGGCCACGACAACACAGCCGCCGCCGGCATGGGCGCGGCCGGCCTGGGTACTACCCCGCCCGCTTCGGATGGCGAGGTGAACGACTTTTTTGGTGGCGCCAGCGCTGCCAACGACCCTGGCCCGGACTACTTCTCCGACGACGTGGCGTCGGGTACCGATTACTTCTCGTCCGACAACTCCTACGATGATTCGTCGTCGGATGACGTGGGTGGCGGTGGCTTCGACGACAGCAGCGACAACAGCGGCTCCTGGTAGCAAACCGGGCGCTGTCTTCGGGCGCTGCGCAGCTTGTTATCAACGCAAAGGCCGCGCGCCGGGGCAGACAAGTATCGTCTGACTCGGTGCGCGGCCTTTGCCTGTATGGCGCTTAGCTGTAGCGGAAGGCGAATTCCTGGGTTTGTGCCCGCAGCCACGCTATTGCCTCTGCCTCGTCGGTGAAATAGCGGTAGGTGAGCTGCATGTTTTGCGCGTGTAGGCGCACGGTATCCATGGCCAGCCGGGCAAAGGCATCGTGTGCCTGCACAATGGCGCCGTAGCGGTAGCCGCCTTCTACGATGGTCAGTGGCAGCCATTCCTCTACCAACCAGCGCTGCTCCTCCAGCGTGAAAGCCTGCATACGGCGCTGATCGACAAGCAGTATGCCCTGTCCCTGCCGCATGAGCAAATGCTTGGTATGCTGCAACAAGCCATGCCATGCGCTGGCCTCCCGGCGGCCCGGCATATAGGTTAGCCGCACAAAGCCGCCCCGGTCTTCTTCTACGCGGCCCGCCGCATTCTCAAAGTATAATCGGTTGGAGGGAGGAAACATGTAAAAACACGATGAATGCGGAGAACACAAAGATATGCGTAAGCGGTGTTTCGTGCTCTTTTCCGCAGAGAAATAGGCTCGAAAAACTACAGCAACCAAACAATGCCGCTACCAGTTCACCATGCCCACGCTTCTCTGCGGGGTTGCTGTTGTGCAGCTCCTGTTATGGGTAAGCGGCAAGCCGATACTTTTTTAACAATTCGTGTACCCAACTTGCCATTTTCAGATTTCTGGTGGGCAAATTTCTATCTTGGTGGGCATTACCTGTTCCGTGTCTTTCCATTCAGCCCCCTTATATGACTACCCGAAGAGACTTTCTGACTTCCGTAGGTGCCCTTGCTACCGGCATGTTGGCTCTGCCTACCCTGGCCCATGCCGCCCGCGTGCAAGATATTGGCCTTCAGTTGTATAGCGTGCGCGATGATATGATGCGTGATGCCAAGGGCACGCTCACCAGCCTAGCCAAAATGGGCTACAAGGAAATCGAATCGGCCAACAGCGCCAAGGGCTACTACTACGGCCTGTCGCCCAAGGAAATGAAGAAGTTGATGGGCGACTTGGGCATGAACCTGCGCAGCGGCCACGTGGGCATCGACAACAACTGGCAGAAAGCCGTGGACGCCGCCGCTGAGGCCGGCCAGCCCTACCTAGTGTGCCCCTCCCTCCCAACCCAGGGCCAGACCGTGAGCAACTACGAGCGGTGCGCCGACACCTTCAACAAAGCCGCCGAAGCGTGCCGCAAGGCTGGCATACAGTTCGCCTACCACAACCATAACTCCGAGTTTGAGAAAGACAACGGCCGCGTGCTCTACGATGTGCTGCTGGATAAAACCGACCCGCGCCTGGTGTCGATGGAAATGGACCTGGGTTGGGTGGTAGTGGCCGGCCAGGACCCGTTCGATTACTTTAAGCGCTACCCCAACCGCTTCCCGTTGTGGCACCTCAAGGACATGAAGAAGGGGGAAGCCCACAGCACCGTGCTCGGCACCGGCCGCCTGGATGTGGCCAAGCTGCTGCGCAGCGCCAAGCAGTCGGGCATGAAATACTTTTTTGTGGAGCAGGAAGAGTACGAAGGCGCCCCGCTTGCGAGCATGCAGCGCAATATTGCCTACCTCAAGGGGCTGAATTACTAACCTCCCGTTACATCCTCTACGGCTTCTGTCTTCTGCGGCCCTGGTTCCCACACCAGGGCCGTCTTGTTGCTAGCCTGTGGTAGAGGCTTCATGCAGCCTTGCTTTTTTGCGTGTGTCTTATGAGGGAAATCGTTTGCGGTAGGATTTCGAAAAGCTTATCTTACTCCCGGTTTAGCGTGTGTACTATGTGTATGTGGCTACGCACTCTTTCAATTCACTGCATGAAATAGACCAGCAAAAGGCTTGGCTTCCTGCCAAAAAGAAGAATACATTGGGGAAGAATAGCTCCCCGCTTGTAGCATTTGAGGCCTTTTTGCACAGGATGTATCCTGCTCTCCCACCCTGATTTGCACCAGCGTACCAGCGCTGAATTTCCTACCCTACCAACTCTCTTGCATGACCACCAGAAGATCTTTTTTGAAATCTGCCGCCCTGCTATCGGTAGCGGCTTGTGCCTCGCCCTCCGTGCTGGCCGCCGACAAATCCTACATTGGTCTGCAACTGTATACGGTGCGCGAAGCTATGCAGCAGGACCCCGCCGGTACCCTGGCCAAAGTAGCAGCCCTGGGCTACAACTCGGTAGAAGGCGCTACCTACACTGGCAGCCAGAAATTCTACGGCATGACGCCCGCCGAGTTTACCAAGGTATTGAAGCAAAACGGGCTGATTATGCCCAGCAGCCACTACGTGTTGGGCGAGGCCATGAACAACGACCAACCCACCCAAGGCACCATTCTGCACGGCTGGGACAAGGCCATAGACGACGCCGCCCAGGTAGGAGTGAAATACATGGTGTGCGCCTACCTGATGGACAGTGAGCGGGACCATTATCAGAAAGTAGCCGACTACCTGAACAAGGCCGGCGAGCAATGCAAGAAAGCTGGTATTCAGCTCTGCTACCACAACCACGACTTCGAGTTTCAGACCCAAAACGGTCAGCTGCCCTACGACCTGCTGCTAGCCACCGACAAGGACCTGGTGAAGATGGAGCTGGACCTGTACTGGGCCACCAAGGCGGGCAGAGACCCGGTGGAGCTGTTCAAGCAGCACCCCGGCCGCTTCCCGCTCTGGCACGTGAAGGACATGGACAAAACGCCCCAGCGCAACTTCACGGAGGTAGGCAACGGCAGCATCGACTTCAAGCGCATTTTCGCGCAGAAAAAGCTGGCCGGCATGCAGTACTTCTTCGTGGAGCAGGACCAGACGCCTGGCTCGCCCTTCGACAGCATCAAGCAGAGCGTTTCTTACATCAAGCGCACATTGGTATAAGTCTTAGTTGTCAGTGAGTAGTTGTCAGTTGTCAGGGAGTTGCAGTTGGTTGTCAGTCAGATATATAGACGAATGACAAACCACCACTCCCTGACAACTGACAACCACTCACTAACAACTAGCAACTACTCACTGACAACTACCCACCCCTCTTATATGGCACAGAATACCTATGATGCAATTGTAATCGGCTCCGGTATATCGGGCGGCATGGCTGCCAAAGAGCTGACCGAGAAAGGCTTGAAAACCATTATGCTGGAGCGTGGCCGCAACATAGAACATATCAAGGACTATGTGAATGCCAACAAAGCGCCCTGGGAATTTCCGCACCGCGGCGGCAAAACCCAGCAGATGATTGAGGACTACCCCGTACTGAGCCGGGACTATACCCTGAACGAAACCAACCTCTCTTACTGGACCAACGAGAAGAAAAGCCCCTACGTGGAGGCCAAGCCCTTCGACTGGTTCCGGGGCTACCACGTGGGTGGCCGCTCCCTGATGTGGGGCCGCCAGAGCTACCGCCACAGCGACTTCGACTTTGAGGCCAACGCCAAGGAAGGCATTGCCGTGGACTGGCCCATTCGCTACAAAGACCTGGCGCCCTGGTACAGCCACGCCGAGAAGTTTGCCGGTATCAGCGGCAACCGCGACGGTCTGGCCCAGCTACCCGACGGCGACTTTATGCCGCCTATGGAGATGAATATTGTGGAAAAGGACGTAGCGGCCCGCATCAAAAAGCACTTCAAGGACCGCGACATGATTATTGGCCGCACGGCCAACATCACCAAGCCCCACAACAACCGCGTGAACTGCCAGTACCGCAACAAATGCTGGCTGGGGTGCCCGTTTGGGGCGTATTTCAGCACGCAGTCGGCCACGCTGCCGGCGGCTATGGCAACGGGCAACCTCACGCTGCGGCCGTTTTCCATCGTCACCAAAATCCTCTACGACAAGGACACCAAGCGGGCCAAGGGCGTGGAGGTGCTGGACGCCGAAACCAACCAAACCTACGAGTACTTCGCCAAGGTTATCTTCGTGAATGCCTCGGCGCTGAACTCGGCCTGGGTGCTGATGAACTCGGCCACCGACGTGTGGCCCGATGGCCTGGGTAGCAGCAGCGGCGAGCTGGGCCACAACCTGATGGACCACCACTTCCGGGCCGGCGCCCACGGCGAAATGCCCGGCTACGAGGATAAATATGTGTTTGGCCGCCGCGCCAACGGCATCTATGTGCCCCGCTACCGCAATCTGTTCGGCGACAAGCGCGACTACCTGCGCGGCTTTGGCTACCAGGGCAGCGCCAGCCGCGAGGGCTGGAGCCGCGACGTGGCCGAAATGAGCATCGGCGGCGACTACAAAGACGCCCTGACGGAACCCGGCACGTGGACCATGGGCATCACCGGCTTCGGCGAAACCCTCCCCTACCACGACAACCGCACCTACCTCTCCAAAACTGAGAAGGACGCCTGGGGCCTACCCGTGCTGGTGATGGACGCCGTCATTCGCGAGAATGAGAAGAAGATGCGCGTGGATATGATGGAGGACGCCAAGGAGATGCTGGAAAAAGCCGGCCTCAAAAACGTGAACACCTACAACAACAGCTCGGTGCTGGGCGGCGGCATTCACGAGATGGGCACGGCACGCATGGGCCGCGACCCCAAAACCTCGGTACTCAACGCCCACAACCAAGTATGGGACGCCCCCAACGTGTATGTGACCGACGGCGCCGCCATGACCTCGGCCTCTTGTGTGAACCCCTCGCTCACCTACCTGGCTCTTACGGCCCGCGCCGTAGACCATGCCGTAAGCGAACTGAAAAAGCAGAACATCTAACTCCTACCGGCAATGAATAGAAGAGATGCATTGGGCCGGGTGGCCCTCCTGATGGGCGGCGCCGTGATTGGCGGCGACTTGTTTCTAACCGGTTGCTCTACCGACAACTCCAAGAAAACCGCCAAGGCCGGGCAGAAAGCCGACCAAAAACCGGAAGAAGTTCTGGATGCCAACCAGGTAACGCTGCTGAACGAGGTAGGCGAAACTATCTTGCCCGCCACCAAAACGCCCGGCGCCAAAGCGGCCAACGTGGGCGGCTTTATGGCCGTGATGGTGCGTGACTGCTACAAGCCCGAAGACCAAAAAGTCTTCGTGGAAGGTATCACCAAGCTCAACGACGCCAGCAAGCAGAAGTACCAGAAGGATTTCATGGGCCTCGATGCTGCTCAGCGCAAGGAGTTCCTAACCGCGCTGGATGCCGAGCAGAAGCAATACGCCCAAACCAAAACGCAAGAGCAGCCTAACCACTACTTCCGCATGATGAAGGAGCTGACCTTGCTGGGCTTCTTCACCTCCGAGCCGGGCGCTACCCAAGCCCTGCGCTACATAGCCGTACCCGGCAAGTACGATGGCAACGTGCCCTACAAAAAAGGCGACCGGGCCTGGGCTACCTAACTTTGAGTGGTGAGATGGTGAAATTGTGAGATGGTGAGTTTGACGTTCTAGCATACGCAAGCCGTAGGGATAAAACGTCAAACTCACCATCTCACAATTTCACCATCTCACCATTTCACTATTTCACAACCTCACCACTTCACCTAACGCATGAAATTACGACTGGGCATGATTGGCGGCGGGCAGGGCTCCTTCATTGGGGGCGTGCACCGCATCGCCGCTTCCCTCGATGGACTCTATGAGCTGGTAGCCGGCGCCTTCAGCAGCAACCCCGATACCTCCCGCGCCACCGGCCAGGAACTGAACCTCGCCCCCGACCGCGTGTATGGCTCCTACCAGGAAATGCTGGAGCAGGAAGCGAAGCGGCCCGAGGCCGAGCGCATCCAGGTGGTCAGCATCGTGACGCCCAACCACGTGCACTTTGCGCCCGCCAAAATGGCTCTGGAACATGGTTTCGACGTGATTCTGGACAAGCCCATGACCTTTTCATTGGCCGAAGCCAAGGAGTTGCGCACAGTAGTGGAAACTACTGGCCGCCGCCTTTGCCTGACCCACACCTACACCGGCTACCCCATGCTGAAGGAAGCCAAGCAACTGGTGGCCGCTGGCGCACTGGGCACTATTCGCAAAGTGTATATTGAGTATCCGCAGGGCTGGCTGAGCACCTACGAGGAAGGCGGAGCCAACAAGCAAGCCGCCTGGCGCACCGACCCTACCCGAAGCGGCGCGGCCGGCGCCATGGGCGACATTGGCACCCACGCCTTCAACCTGCTGGAGTACGTGAGTGATCTGGAAGTCACACAGTTGTGTGCCGACATCAACGTGGTAGTACCCGGCCGACAGCTCGACGATGACGGGGCCGTGCTATTGAAGATGAACAACGGCGCCAGCGGTGTGCTGGTGGCTACCCAGGTAGCGGCCGGCGAGGAAAACAACCTGCGCTTGCGTCTCTACGGCGAAAAAGGCGGCCTCGACTGGCAGCAAGCCGACAACAACACCCTGCTGGTGAAGTGGCTGGACAAGCCCACTGAAATCCGCAGGACGGGCGCGGGCTACCTCAGTGCCGCCGCTCTGCACAACAGCCGCATTCCGGCGGGCCACCCCGAGGGCTACCTCGAAGCCTTCGCCAACCTCTACCGTAACTTCGCCCTTATACTCATGGCCGACCTGGGTGGCCCCGCCGCCCCGCCCGAAGCCGCCGACTACCCCGGCGTGGAAGACGGCGTGCGCGGCATGGCCTTCATCGAATCGGTTATTGCCTCCGGTAAATCGGAGCAGAAATGGACTGAGTTCACGGTGTAAGTTGATGTCATGCGTATGAACACGGCAGAACGTCATTTCGACCAGCGGGAGAAATCTCGCGTGGTAGTAATTACTATCAAGCGAGATTTCTCCCGCTGGTCGAAATGACGTTCTGATAACAGCTAAAACCTATTAGCAATCAGGTAAGCACTATGAAAACCATCAAAGGACCCGCCATCTTCCTGGCGCAGTTTATCAGCGACGAGGCGCCGTTCAATAGCCTGGAAAGCATCTGCAAATGGGCCAGTGAGTTGGGCTACAAAGGCATTCAGATGCCTACCCTCGACCCGCGCTTTATCGACCTGAAGCTGGCCGCTGAAAGCCAGACCTACGCCGATGAGCTGAAGGGCAAGGTGGCCGATGCCGGCCTGGAAATCACGGAGTTGTCTACGCACTTGCAGGGCCAGCTGGTGGCCGTGCACCCGGCCTACGACCAACTATTCGACGGCTTTGCGCCGACTGAGGTGCGCGGCAACCCCGCCGCCCGTCAGCAGTGGGCCGTGCAGCAGCTGAAATACGCCGCTCAGGCTTCTAAAAACCTCGGTCTCACGGCTCACGCTACCTTTAGTGGGGCACTGCTGTGGCCCTATGTGTACCCGTGGCCCCAGCGGCCGGCTGGACTGGTAGAAACCGGGTTCGAGGAGCTGGGTCGCCGCTGGCGCCCGATTCTGGACGTGTTTGATGAGAACGGGGTAGACTTGTGCTACGAAACCCACGCGGGCGAAGACATCCACGACGGCATCAGCTTCGAGCAGTTTCTGGCGCAGGTAGACAACCACCCGCGCGCCTGCCTGCTCTACGACCCCTCGCACTTCATCCTGCAATGCCTGGACTACCTGGAGTTCATCGACATCTACCACGAGCGCATCAGGATGTTTCACGTGAAGGATGCCGAGTTTAACCCCTCGGGCCGCCAGGGCGTGTACGGCGGCTATCAAGGCTGGGTAGACCGGGCCGGGCGGTTCCGCTCGCTGGGCGACGGCCAGGTGGATTTCACCGCCATCTTCAGCAAACTGACGCAGTACGACTTCCCCGGCTGGGCGGTGCTGGAGTGGGAATGCGCCCTAAAGCACCCCGAAGACGGTGCCCGCGAAGGCGCTCCGTTCATTCAGGACCACATTATTCGTGTGACAGACAAAGCTTTTGACGATTTTGCAGCCTCTGGCATCGACCAGAGCCTCAACAAAACCATTTTAGGACTGTAACCTTCACTTCCTCACCTATATGAAAAACATGTTTCTGCTGCTGCTCTGCGGCACTACCCTGCTGGCCTGCAACTCCGGCTCCGACACGGCCAAAGAAAAACCCGAGTACACGCTGGCCGACGACGCGCCCGCCCTGGATACCGATAGCATGGAAGGCGCCGATGTAAGCGCCGAAGCGCGTCAGCCCCAGGTGGATACCGATGTTACCAAGATTGGCACCGAGCCCGCGGGCGGCGCAGTGGCAGCCGGGGCCAAGCTCATCGAAAACAGCGACTGCACCACCTGCCACCGCCTCAACGAAAAGATTATTGGTCCGGCCTACGAGGCCGTAGCCGAGAAATACCCCGACACGGACGCCAACGTGACGATGCTGGCTAAAAAAGTCATCAGCGGCGGTTCGGGCAATTGGGGTCAGATTGCCATGACGCCCCACCCCAACCTGTCGGAGAAAGACGCCGAGGCGATGGTACGCTATATCCTGAGCCTGAAGTAAGACATTGCCGCCCGTCATGCTGAGCGGAGCCGAAGCATCTCGCGTGCTGACGATAGTATCTCACATCAGCACGCGAGATGCTTCGACAAGCAGACGCCGGATCAAGCATGACGGTCTAGCATCCTGTTCCATTACCCTACCGATTACCCTACCCCAAACAGCCTACCCCCTATGACTGCTACCATCCGAGTGAAGCTGTCCATCATGATGTTCCTGGAGTTTTTCATCTGGGGCGCGTGGTTTGTGACGCTGGGCACGTATCTGCTCAAAAACCTCAACGCCACGGGCTTGCAGGTGGGCACAGCTTTCCTGACGCAGTCCGTAGGGGCTATTGTGGCGCCTTTCATCATTGGGCTCATTGCCGACCGGTTTTTCTCGGCGCAAAAGATTCTGGGCGTGCTGCACCTGGCGGGTGCGGTGCTGCTGTGGCGGGCGTCGCTGGCGCCCGACTTTGGTAGCTTCTACCCCAGCATTCTCACCTACATGATTCTGTACATGCCCACGCTGGCGCTGGTAAACTCCATCAGTTTCCGGCAGATGCAGGACCCGCAGAAGGAGTTTGCCCCTATTCGGGTGCTGGGTACGCTGGGTTGGATTGTGGCGGGCCTCACCATTGGCTGGCTGAACTGGGAGCAGACCGACGGCCTGCAAGCCACCTTCACGATGGCGGCCGTAGCGGCGGCCATTCTGGGCGTGTTCAGCTTCACGCTGCCCGCTACCCCACCCGTGAAGAAAGGCCAAAGCAGCTCCCTGGGCGACCTGCTGGGCCTGGATGCCATTGGCATGCTGAAGAACCGCTCCTACCTGATTTTCTTTTTGGCCTCCATTGCTATCTGCATTCCGCTGGCATTTTACTACGGTTTCACCAATCCGTTTTTGAACGAGGTAGGGATGAAGTCGGCGGCTGGCGTGCAGAGCCTGGGGCAGGTATCGGAGCTGCTGTTTATGCTGGCTATTCCGCTGTTTTTCAGCAAGCTGGGCGTGAAGAAAATGCTGGCCATTGGCATGGGCGCGTGGGTGCTGCGCTACGTGTTTTTCGCCTACGGCAACGCCGACGCCAACTATTGGATGCTGATTGCCGGCATTGTGCTGCACGGCGTGTGCTACGATTTCTTCTTCGTGACGGGTCAGATTTACACCGACAACCTCGCCGGCGAGCAGTTCAAAAGCTCGGCGCAGGGCTTTATCACCCTGGCTACCTACGGGGTAGGGATGCTGATTGGCACCCTGCTTTCGGGCCGCATCTTCGACTCCTACCAGCTCTCGGCCGATGTGCACAACTGGCGCATGATCTGGCTGATTCCGGCCGGTATTGCGGGCGTGGTGCTGCTGCTATTTTTGCTGCTGTTCCGGGAGCGGCGCCAGGCTGCTACCTCTGAGCCTGATGTGGCGCTGGGCTCGGCCCCGTCGATGGCGCAGGCCAAGTAATTTGCTTCAGCTGTCATTGTCATTCTGATGTCATTGTCATCCTGAGCAGAGCGAAGGACCTTATCACGTTGGCACGACAAGCGTAACGACGACTCGTTCTAACGTGATAAGGTCCTTCGCTCTGCTCAGGATGACAATGGAAAAAAAGACAACAGCTGGTTCTTTTTCAACTCATCCATCATCAGCAAATCAACCTCATGCCTACCCTCTGGAACCGTCGTGCTGCTTTGAAGGGCCTGCTGGCCAGTACTGCTGCCGTGAGTACCGCCGGCGTAGCCAGCGCGTGTGCCCCGGACGATAAAAACACTTCTGCTACCATGCCGCTCAAAAACAACATCCGCCAATCGGTGTGCCGCTGGTGTTTCAACGATTTATCGGTAGATCAGCTTTGCAAGGAGGCGAAGGCCATGGGCATCCAGGGCATCGACCTGGTAGGGCCCGCCGACTGGCCTACCCTGAAGAAATACGGCCTGGATTCGCCCATGTGCAACGGCGCCGAAATCAGCCTGACCGAAGGTTTCAACGACCCGCAGTACCATGCCCGTCTGCAAAAGCAGTACAGCGAGATGATACCCAAGGTGGCCGCCGCTGGCTATACCAACCTGATCTGCTTCAGCGGAAGCCGCCGGGGGCTGTCGGACGAGGCGGGGCTGGCCAACTGCGTGCAGGGCTTACAGCCATTGGTGAAGCTGGCCGAGAAGCACAAAGTGGTGCTGGTGATGGAGTTGCTCAACAGCAAAATCGACCACAAGGACTACCAGTGCGACCACACAGCCTGGGGCGCAGCCCTGGCTAAGCGGCTAGGCTCCGAGCACTTCAAGCTGCTCTACGACATCTACCACATGCAAATCAACGAGGGCGACGTAATTCGGACTATCAACGAGTTTCACCCCTACATTGCCCACTACCACACGGCCGGCGTGCCCGGCCGCCACGAGCTAGACGAGCAGCAGGAGCTGTACTACCCGGCCATTATGCGCGCCATCCTCAAGACTGGTTTCAAGGGCTACGTGGCGCAGGAGTTTATGCCGCAAAAAGCTGATAAGCTAGCCTCTTTGCGCCAGGCCGTGCAGCTCTGCGACGTGTAATTGCAAAACGTCTTTCGCCAAATAACTTGTGCGCGTGCATTAAACGTTTTGCGGCTGCTCTTGTCCAAACGTTTTCACCGCACATAATGCGCTTGCCCTACCCAACAATAGCGCAGCCTACATCACCCTTTTCACTTTACTTTCTACCCCTCTTGCCATGAAATTTCCCTTGCTTGCTACGGCCCTTCTTGGTCTTTCTATGTCGGCGTTTGCCCAGCAAAACGCCAAGCCCGAAGACACGGAAGTGTATGAGCCGGTGCCCAAAAAGGTAACGCCTGGCACAACGACGACCATGGTAGCAGCCCCATCGGATGCGATTATGCTGTTTGACGGCAAAAACCTGCAAGAGTGGGTGAAGGTGGACGACCGCTCCAAAATGGCCGACTGGAAGGTGGCCGGCGGTATCCTGACCGTGGACAAGAGCAAGGGCAACATTGAAACCAAGCGCACCTTCACCAACTACCAGCTGCACCTGGAGTGGCGCGTGCCAGCCAACATCAGCGGCACGGGCCAGGCCCGCGGCAACAGCGGCTTATTCCTGGCCTCTATCGGCAAGGGCGACGCCGGTTACGAACTGCAAATCCTGGACTCGTACGACAACAAAACGTACGTGAACGGCATGGCGGGTAGCATCTACAAGCAAAAAATTCCGCTGGCCAACCCCGCCCGCAAAGCCGGCGAGTGGCAAACCTACGACGTGGCCTGGACCGCCCCTACCTTTAAATCGGACGGCACTTTGCAAACGCCCGCCCGCGTGACGGTGCTGTTCAACGGCGTGGTGGTGCAGGACAACGTGGAGCTGGACGGCCCCACCCAGTACATTGGCAAGCCCAGCTACGAGGGCAAAGCGCATGGCGCCTCGCCCATCAAGCTCCAGTCGCACGGCGATAAGAGCGAGCCGCTGAGCTTCCGCAACATCTGGATACGCGACTTGGGCAAATAGTCCGCTACAGCGGCTCGTAGCACGGGTAGCGCCGTTGCCGGTAGATTTTGCCGTCTTTGAATTCGAAGATAAGGCATAGTTCTGAGGCAACGCGCTGCCCGCGCACAACTGGGCCCGCATCGTGGAGGAGGGTAGCCTCCCACCTGCCCTCTACTACTATTGTATCCATGGCGCCCACATGGGTGTGGCGCACGCTGAAATCAGGATCGACCAGCAGCTCCCGGCCTACGCGCAGATTTGTTATAATTTCCTCAAACGAGCGGCGCACGGGCTCTTTATGGAGGTCGTTAGGGTACTCCAACTGCTCTACTTCGGGATGCAGCACCTCCGCGTAGGCAGCGGCATCTACGTTGAACGCTTGTACTAAATCGAAATAATGCTGCAAAACGGCAAGCGGCTCGGTGGGCATACGGTAGCTAGGTAAGAGTGAAATTGTGCGCCAAGATAACGGAAGCCGCCCAACGATACCCCATGCCCGATTGCACCGACCTTGCCGCTCTTCTGGCTGGTGATGCGCGCCAGCAACAGGCCTACCATACACTGCAAGCGCTGGGCATCATACCCACGCTACGGGCCTTCGACCCGGTACTGGCCGGCACGCTCCCACTGGGCATTGCTACGCCAGCTAGCGACCTGGATATCATTTGCGCAGTTTACCCCGAGCAGCAGCAAGCGTTTCGGGAATTGCTGCGTCTGCACTATGCAGACCTACCCGGCTTCGTGCTGCGCGAAACCGTGGGCCAGCAGTTGCCGGCCGTGGTTTGCGGCTTCCAGTACCAGGCGTTTGCGGTGGAGGTATTTGGGCAGGCGTGCCCCTCGCGGCAACAGTACGCGGTGCGACACCTTCTGGTAGAGCACCGGGTGCTGGAAGCCGGCGGGAAGTCGTGGCGGGAGGCCGTGCAGCAGCTCAAGCAGCAGGGGATGAAGACTGAGCCCGCCTTTGCCCACCTGCTCGGCCTACCCGGTAACCCCTACGAAGCCCTCCTGACGCTGGAATTGTATACCGTAGCCGAATTGCGCGCCCGGCTGCCGCCCCTGCCCTAGCCTGCTACTGCACCTGCCGCAGCAGCCAGCTCACGGCCACTTCCTCCTCATCAAAAGAGTGATAGACCAGGGGTAGGCCTTGTATTTTGGTGGTGATGAAAGCCGTAGCCAGCCGCGTCATCACGTCTGGCGATACCAGCACGGCGCCGTGACGGTAGCCGCCCTCGCGCACGGCGTGCGGCAGCCACTCGTTGGCTACCCACTCTTGCTCCTGGGGCGTAAAGCGGCGCATGCCAACCTGATTAATCAGAATTCGACTCCAGCCGTAGTGTTGCAGGGCCTCGGTCATGTGCGTGAAGAGCCCACGCGCGTCTTCGGGGCCGCGCGGCTGGCTGCTCCACATCGCTCGCAGAAAGCCCAGCGGATCGGCGAACAAACGCCCGGCGGCATTCTCGAAATACAGAACAGGAGGACCAGCCATACGCATCACCGGCGAAGGTCTGACACCATTGCGGGATTACCAAATGCGCGGTGCCATCTGCTGCTCCCTTCGGCTGAGTTTGTCTACAACTCTGCGGCCGTCGCCGCGTACTGCCAGGGTAGGCTCGTCAGTGCACCGGCCTCACACACCACTCACTCTTCCCCGACTCATATGAAAACCCTCCTCCTACTTCTGGCCGGTGCTACGTTGTCGCTGGCTTCCTGCTCGCAAGACAAAACAGCCATGGAACGCGCCGAAGACATGCCCGCCGGCACTACTATTAAAGGTGACGACGGCAGCAAAATCAAAAAACAAGAAGACGGCGACATTAAAATCAAAGATGCCGACGGCAACAAAATAAAAAAAGATGCCGACGACGGCGAAGTGAAAGTGAAGTAGCACGTGCTACCTTTCTTCGTACCAACAAAAAAGCGCGAGGCAACAGCCCCGCGCTTTTTTGCTTCCTACCGGTAGCATCTATCTAGTGGTGATAACCACCGCGCCGTTCTTGCCTTTCGCGCCGTAGCGCTTGGTGGCTTTCTCCGCGTCTAGCACATAGATGGACGATAGTTGGCCGTGCGCTATTTTCGACTGCTCCAGCGCGGCTTCCTTGTCATTCACCAGCAGCAGCCGGCCGCCCAGGTCGCTGGCCGACAGGCCCGTACCGCTCATTACCGCGTCGTTTATTTTCTTCACCTCCGGGCTTGGCGGCGTATAGGTGATGTTATGCTTCTTGTTGAACGCCTTCACCGCCTCCGAATCCTTATTTTTCTTGGTAGTCACGATGATGGCGCCACTTGCTGCTGCGGGATCGAGCGTAGCTAGCACGGCTTTATCTTTCACGACATTCATCACCTCTATGTCTGTTGGGCTTGTGCTGCTCAGCTCCTCTCCTGGGGTGAGCACGCCATCCACATAGAGGGCCAGTGGGCCTTGTTTTACTGCGCTCAGTTTAGGAGCCTGGGCTTGCGCCGAGTGGCTGCTCAGGCCGGCTACAGTCAGAAACAGTGTTACAATTCCTGCGGTAATGGTTTTGGTGGTTTTCATGATGAGGACTGCTTGTGCAGCTAGTTTTTTGATTACTAATTCTTTTTGGTAGTGACGATTATTACGCCGTTGCGGCCTTTTGCGCCGTATGAAGCCACTGCTTCTTCTCCTTTCAATACCTCCATCCGGTCAATAGTTCTAGGATCTATTTCAACCAATTCCTCATTAGTTACCTGCGTTCCGTTGACTACATATAATGGATCTGGTAACAGCTTTCCGTCCTTTGTGCGAAACCCTATTCCTCTCTTGCTGCCCTTTGCGCTAGTGTCTTGGGTGGACTTAGGATTAGCTAAGTTATATTTCTTTTGAAAGGCCTTTATAGCTTCAGAATCTTGGTTAGCTTTCGTCGTAACGACGATAACGCCGCCTTCCTTGCCCATACCAAATTGCTGTTGTGCCGATTCATTTTTAAATATTTCTATCCTAGAAATATCCTTTGGTTCAAGGTTGGCAATCAACGATTTATCACCTTCTTTACCATCCAGAAAATAGATAGCATTATCAGGTAAATTCAGCCCTCTGTTCTCCTTCGCCTCCTGCGAAATGATAACTACATCAGTATTACGGGCAGCAGTGCTTGGCTCTACCTGCGGCTTCGAGCAAGCTAAGGTAAATAGTGCCAACCCCGGCACCAACAACGCATACAACCCCAGGTAGGCAGTAGCAGAACGCTTCTTGTTCATCATGGCAATGCGGTTTTTAAGGGTGAGGAAAGTGAAATGATTGGCCAGGGCCGCGCTGGGCGCCAGCGTACTGAGCTTTAGCAGGCTGTATTGGTAGGCTTTGGCGTCGAGCAGGCCGGCGCGCAGCACGGCGCGGTCGGTGATGAACTCCAGGTTTTCCTGCACCGCCCGGCGCAGCAGCCACACTCCTGGATTGAACCAGTAAAAGACCTGCGCGAGCTGGGCTACCAGTACATCCAGAGTATGCCACTGACGCACGTGCACCTGCTCGTGGCGCAAGATGGCCGGCAGCTCGGCGGGGGCGTGCTGGGCGGGGTTGAGATAGATAGTGCGCCCGAACGAAAACGGATTCATGGCCGCCCCTACCCTGCGGTACCGCTGCCCGTGCCACTGCGCCGGTTGCGAAACGCGCCGGATGCGGTGCAGCGCCATGAGCTGCATAAGCAGGCGCAGCAGCAGCAGCCCTACCCCTACCCAGTAGCACCATTCCAATGCCGTCCAGTAGGTGAAAGTAGGCGTGGCGGTAGTGGGTAGGTAGGTCCAGGTGTCGCCTAGTGCCAGCGAGGTAACGGCCACCGGCCGGGCCAGCCACGCGCTGACGTCTACCGCTGGGTAGGCTGCCGAAAACCCCACCGCAAACAGCAGATACCAGCGGTTGAGTGTGTAGAACGTGAGGCGGCGCAGCACCAGCCAGTAGCCCAGGTAGAACAGCAGCAGCGCCCCGTTCACTTTCAGCAGATACAAAAGTAGTGCGGGCATGGCTAGTCGCGTTTACCGTTCTCAATCATGCGGATAATCTCCTGCAACTCGTCGGCGCTGATTTTCTGCTCTTTCGCAAAAAACGACACTACCTCTTTATAAGAGTTGCGGAAATAGTCGCTCACGAAGCTGCTCATGAAGCGGCGGCGATACTCTTCATCGCGCACCAGGGGGGCGTAGCGGTACGAGTTGCCCAGCTTTTCGGCGCGCACGTAGCCCTTGCGCTCCAGGTTGCGGATAGTAGAGGCCAGCGTGGTGTAGGGCGGCTGGGGCTCGGGCAGGCGCTCTAGCACTTCTTTCACAAAGCCACCATCCAGCTGCCACAACACCTGCATAGCTTCTTCTTCGGGTTGGGTAAGTCGTTCCATATCAGTCAATACGATTCTTTCGTAATACTACGAATATTTCGTAACAATGGATATACCACATCAAAAAAAAGATGCCGCTACCTCACGAGGTAACGGCATCCTATTTAAGATAAGTACTAATGATTATTTTACAATCATCTCTTCATCAACAATATACCTATCTAAATTTATTGGTTTTCATCTGTCTTTTTAGAATGTAACTCACAGAAACACCTGTTGTGATGTACCAATCTTTTTGTGCGCTGTTGCCACGCAAGGCCCCCGGCACATCCATTTGCGCAGGCGTATCTTGATCAGTCCGGGTAATACTATGTCCAAAATAGCGAGCCGCAGGCGTTGATAGCCCAGCCGTGCTCACGTAGGTGGTGCTCACGTCATCTAAATAGTCGGTGAAGGTTTTGCGCCAACCTAGCTCTATACCCACATCAACGCTCTTGGCCACTTTCAGGCGCACCCCAGCGCCGAAGGGAATAGCTAGCTGCGCACGGTGGTAGTATCGGCCCTCTGTGCGTAGCGGCTGCAACTCCACTTGGGCACCCGGTTTGAGACCAGCTGGCACGGTGCCACCATCCACGGTGCCTTTCGGGTTGAAATGAAAGCCAGCTACGCCCCCAAACACGTAGGGCACTATGGGCATACGGTTCACCGCTTGGCTGTGATTGGGCACCAGATCGAAGATGCCCACCACCGACAGCTCCTGTATACTGCTTGTAAAATTCAGATTGCGGTAGTAGCGGTACGCAGCTTCCTTACCAGCAGCCTGCTGATCGGAGCCGGCGATGCGCCCAAATGACAAAGCGCCACGCACCGACACGTAGGGGGTTAGCCGGTGCGTAGCGTGAAAGCCAAAACCTGGTCGCACAGCCGCCATACGTACGCTGGCAAAGCTCACGCGAGGCGTCAGGTCGCCGAAGTAGTTGAAAGCGCTCAGGCTGGCTCCTACCGATAGGTACTGATTGGATTTAGTGAACGACTGTGCCTGCGCCACAGGTGCTACACCTAGACTGGCTGCCGTTAGCAAAAAAAGTACGTAATTTTTTCTCATAGCATGAAAGGATGTTAGTAGGCAGAGAAGCGAATAGAAGTATTCGGTGAAAAATTCTCTTGCAAAGAATTATTCGTCGCATACATTCTTCTTTGGTTTCTATCCAGCCTGCTCGAGGTAGGGAAGAAATCTTACCGTATAGGGTATCACAAATGGGGCCGTTATTGCCTACCCTATAATACCCTATGGGTTACCTACTCATCCAAAAGAGCTACTATACTTAGTATACAAAACCTATACGTGGCAATAAAACCGTGCTTTATGGGTCGTTCTTACACTGGCAAGCCCACCGACAAGGAAGGAGTTACCCGGGGTATCGTCTCCTTTGTCGGTGGGCTTGCGCACACAGTTTCTTTGAATCAATTATAGTTGTTTTCTTACCAGATCTTGGCGCGGTCTTCAGTCGCCCGCACCATCTTCTGGCCGGGCTGGCAGCCGAAGGCGTCGTAGAACTGGGGCATATTCATGAGAGGCCCGATGGTGCGGTACTGGCCGGGAGAGTGCGGGTCGGTGAGGATTTGCTGGCGCAGGGCCTCGGGCCGGATGTTGGTGCGCCGTAGCTGCGCCCAGCTCAGGAAAAAGCGCTGCTCGGGTGTGAAGCCGTCGTAGCGCGGGCGAGGCCGGTTACCATATTTCTGCTGAAGCTGCTTTTGCAGGGCATCGTACACAATGGTGAGGCCGGCGAAGTCAGCCAGGTTCTCGCCCATGGTCAGCTTACCGTTCACGTACACCGAGTCGAGGGGTGAGAAGGCCGAGTATTGGTTGCCTACCACGGCGGCGCGCTTGGTAAACTCCTCGCCGTCGGCCTTGGTCCACCAGTCGCGCAGGTTGCCCTCCGAGTCGTATTGGCGGCCCTGGTCGTCGAAGGCGTGGGTCATTTCGTGGCCCATCACGCCGCCGATGGCGCCGTAGTTCACCGCATCGTCGGCCTTAGGGTCGAAGAACGGCGGTTGGAGGTAGCCGGCCGGAAACACGATTTCGTTCATGGCCGGGCTGTAGTAGGCGTTGATGGTAGGCGGCGTCATGCCCCACTCGGTGCGGTCGATGGGCTGGCCGTACTTCTCCACGTTGCGGGCGTAGTTCCACTGCCGGGCGGCCAGCACGTTTTGCAGGTAGGACTCGCGGGTGATGTTCAGGGCCGAGTAGTCCTTCCACTTATCGGGGTAGCCGATTTTCACGCGCAGGGCGTTCAGCTTTTTCAGGGCTTCTTGCTTGGTGGCGCTGCTCATCCAGGTGTTGGACTGAATGTGCTCAGCCATCGAGGCCTTGATGTTGGCGAGCATATCCAAGGCCTTCTGCTTGGCCTCCGGCGAAAAGGCTTTGTCTACGTACAGCTGCCCAAAGGCCTCGCCCAGGGTGCCATCGGTGGCGGCCAGCATGCGCTTCCAGCGCGTGGGCTGCTGCTTGGTGCCGCTCTGCACCTGCTGAAACCGGAAGGCGGCATCTGAGTACGCCTGCGGCAGGGCCGACGTGACAGACGAAACCAGTTGCCACGTGAGGTAATTCTTTTGCTCTATGAGCGGGGTGGTTTGCAGCACCGTGTTCAGCTCCTGAAAGAAAGCCGGCTGGCCCACAATCACCTCCTGCGCGGCGCCCAGGCCATTTTGTTTCAGCATGTCGCCAAGGCCCACGGCCGGGTAGGCGCGGTCGAACTCCGCCACCGACATCTTATTGTAGTTGGCGTAGGGGTCGCGTAGCTCCACACGGCTCTTGCTGGCGCGAGCCAGGCGGGTTTCCAGCGTCAGCACGTTGGCGGCCCGTTGCCGGGCCGTAGCAGGTGCTTCGCCCAGCAACTGAAACACCGTCGTCAAGTACTCCACGTAGGCAGCACGCACGGTGGTAGAACGGCTGTCGTCTTTGAGGTAGTAGTCGCGGTCGGGCATGCTCAGGCCGCCCTGGCTCAGGTTCACGGCATACACCGAGCTGTTCTTGCGGTCGGGGCTGACGCCGGCGCGGAAGTAGGCGCCCGTGCCCAGTGCCTGCTGGTGGGCTAGCTCCCGGCGCAGTGCGTCGCGGCTGATGATAGCGTCGATGCGGCGCAGCTCGGGCTGTAAGTACCGCAACCCGGCGCGGTCCAGCCCCACCGAGTCCATACCGGAGGCATAGTAGTCGCCTACCTTTTGCAGATTGGAGCCCTTGGGGGCACGGGTGTTGGCGGCAGCCTCTTCCAGAATCTGCTTTAGCAGCGCCTGCGTCCGGTCGCCGAGCAGGTTGCGCGGCCCCCAGCTGGAGGCATAGGCCGGAATGGGATTATTGCGCAGCCAGTTGCCGCCGGAGTAGTGAAAGAAATCCTCGCAGGGCGACACGGTGGTATCCAGGTCGGCCACGTCGAGGCCCACACCAGGCAGTACGGGGCCAGCGGCTTTGGCCGCCGACGCGGTAGCGCCTACAGGGGCCGTATAGTGGCTGCTGGCGCAGCCAGCCAGTACAGCGGCCGCTGCCAGATAAGACAGTAAAGGTTTATTCATCATCAGAACAAGGTACGAAACTGTTCCAATGACTCTTTTGAGCAGCGCAGGCTACGCTACCCTCTGCACCTCGACAAGTAGCTTGCGTTAGCTAATTGCAGCCGTAATGAAGTAGCGGTTTAGAACATCTCGTAGCAGTAATAGTCGCGCAACCGGAAAATCAGGCCTTCTTTCAGCTCAAAGACCCGGCAAAGGTGGCCCGTCAATATTTGGCCCGGCACCACGCGTTCGTTGCGGATGCTCATCTCGCCGCGCCAGCGAATCTCCGCCACCACCGTATTGTCGTTGCTGGTTACGAAGTTCCAACCGGCCAGCTCCTGCCGGTTCAACAGCTCGCGGCCCTCGCGGATGCCATCGATAATGCCGCTGAAGTTGCGGCGCACGCTTTGCTTGTTGTGCAGATTCGGAAACTCAATCTCTTCTACCTCCGGATGCAACACCGGCACGTAGGCAGCGTGGTCGGTTACGCAGGACTCCGCTAGCTGTAAAAATTGTTTGACTGTGTCGAGGGAAGCAGACATGGATGGAATGTTATAAACAAAACGGGTACAATATAAGCAAGGAAAAAAGGAAGTCCCTACCCTTTTGAGACAAGAGTTACCCTTGAAATTGAGGCGGATGTGTGGATAACGCGCGAGGCATCTTTACAAACATATTGCCACGGCTGTGGGTAGTACAGCAAATACTATAGCATGCGCACGATTAAAGCCCAGCACCGCGCCATTAGCGCCCCCATTGCCGACCTTACCACCTACAGGGCCCTGCCTACACCAGCCGTAGAGCACATCGACCCGTTTCTGTTTCTGAACCACCACGGTCCGCAGGTGTACCGACCCCACAACGGGGGGTTGCCCTTTGGGCCGCACCCGCATCGGGGCTTCGAAACGGTGACGTTTATTTTGGCCGGCGATATCATGCACCAAGATAGCAGCGGCCACCAGAGTGTGATTGAGGCCGGGGGCGTGCAGTGGATGACGGCCGGCAGCGGTTTGATTCATAGTGAAATATCTTCGGACCACTTCAAACAAACGGGTGGCAACCTGGAAATATTACAGCTCTGGGTGAACTTGCCGGCCCGGCACAAAATGGTGCAACCGCACTATCAGGGCCTACAGAAAGCTGACATTCCGGAAGTGACGCTGGCCGATGGCCGGGCCCGCCTGCACGCCGTATCGGGCACCTGGGCCGGCCAGGCCGGGGCGGTGCAGCCGCTAGCCGATATTCAGCTGGCTACTATTGACCTGGAGGCCGGCGCCGTACTGGACTTCACTATTCCGGCTGCTCGTAGCATCTTTTTCTACACCATCCGCGGCAAGCTACGCGTGAACGGGCAGGAAACGGAAGCCCGCACCCTCACGGAGTTTAACCACGACGGCGACGACCTGCACATAGAGGCGCTGACCGACGCTGTGCTGCTGCTGGGCCACGCCCTACCCTTCGAGGAGCCTATTGTGGCCTATGGGCCGTTTGTAATGAACACGGAGCAGGAAATTCAGCAGGCCTACCAGGATTACCGCGCCGGGCGCTTTGGCACCTGGCAACACTAGCATGCAGGGCATTGCGGATTACCCTATCCTGGTAGGGCCGTGAATCCCGCTGGGGTTGTTCTTAGTAAGTCGTTTGGTTGATTTCCTTTTCGTTTTTTCGCCTTCTTCCTCTGTGCGCCTACCCTCCTGTCTGCTCCTGCTTCTGCTGTGTTTTACTGTCACTCATAGCCGGGCGCAAACCCAACGCAACCGCATTGCAGACCACAACACGCTTGGCTGGCTGGTGTACAACGGCGACAACCAGATCAGCAAGAAATGGCAGCTGCACAGCGAGTTGCAGCTCCGGCGTGTGCATCTTATCTCGGATCCGCAGCAGCTGCTGGCCCGTTTGGGTGGCATCTATCAGCTTTCTGAGCGGGTGAAGGTGTCGGGTGGCTACACGCTGCTCATCACCTACCCCTACGGCGACTACCCTACCGCCGCCAGCGGGCGGAGCGAACCGGAGCACCGGCTGTATGAAGATGTGTCGCTGAAGGATGCGGTGGGCCGGCTGGAGCTTACGCACCGCGTGCGGCTGGAGCAGCGCTGGCAGGCTCAATTTGTGGAAAAATCGATAGAAAGCTGGTGGTTTCAAAACCGAATCCGCTACCAGCTCAGCCTGCAACTACCGCTCCTCGGCCCTACCCTCGACAACCACGAGCCCTACCTCACGGCCTTCGACGAACTTTTTATAAGCTTCGGGCGCAACGTGCAGAACAACGTGTTCAACCAAAATCGTCTGGCGGGCGGGGTAGGCTACCGTTTCAGCGACAATTTTCGGCTGGACGTGCAGTATCTCTACCAAATCACGCAGCACGAGGAAGACGCCCCCGGCACCAACACGCCCGTGTTTGAGTACAACCACGGCGTCCGCACGGTGCTGGCCTACGATCTGGATTTCACGAAGTAGGCGCCTACCCTACCCCCATACTTTGGTGCCCTCGGTGCAGTTGCGGCACATTTCTATCTGGTCGCGGCCTTTGAGCAGGGAGGCCCGGAACCGGCGGTACTTCTCGCCCTGCCAGAGCTGGCGGAAGGTCTGCGTTTTCAGGTCGCCGAGGCGGTATTCAGCGTCTTTGTCGAAGCAGCAAGGTACCACTAGGCCGTCCCAGGTAATTACGCAGGAGTGCCACATCTTCCAGCAGTGGTTCAGCAGGCGGTTTTTCAGGCTGAAGGTGCCGTTGCCGTTGTTCTGGTAGCGCGAGTAGTAATCGATGGTTGGGATGAGGGGCGAGCCGTTGTGGTAGTCGTAGATCTGGGCGGTTTTAAACCACACGTCGTCTACGCCCATTTCGCGGGCCATGCGCCGGGCATCCTCGATCTGGTGCTCATTGGGGCGCACCACCAAAAACTGAAACACGATGCGCGGCGTGCTCGATTTCAGCTCCTCGCGCCACCGCACCACGTTGCGGGTGCCCTCCAATACCTTGTCCAGCTTACCACCTACCCGGTACTGCTGGTACACCTCCTGGGTGGTACCATCGAGGGAAATGATAAGCCGGTCGAGGCCCGACTCCACGGTGCGGCGGGCGTTTTTGTCGTTGAGGTAGTGGGCGTTGGTGCTGGTGGCCGTGTAGATGCCTTTGGCGGCGGCATACTGCACCAGATCCAGAAACTCGGGGTGCAAATATGGCTCCCCCTGAAAGTAGAAAATCAGGTACCACAGGCGGCTAGCCACCTCGTCAATGGTACGCCGAAACAGCTCGGCCGGCAACATACCGGTAGGACGCGTGAAGGAGCGCAGGCCGCTGGGACACTCGGGGCAGCGCAGGTTACAGCTGGTAGTGGGCTCAAACGACAGGGCCATGGGTAGCCCCCAGTGCCGGGCTTTGCCTGTGAGTTTACTGAGTACGTAGCCTCCTACCACCTGCCCCGTGTTCAGCACGCGGCGGGGTGTGGTTTTGGAAAGCAGTGTCAGCGCATCGCGCACCAGTGAAGTCATACGAAAAGTAAAGGTCGGGAAAGCCGCTGAAAGCAGCCCGCACCGCCGCCAGATGGTAGGCGCAGAAACTAACAGTGCCTTCTCAACCCGAGAAGGCACTGTTAGTTTTAATGACGTGAGCTAGTGCAGCCTGTGTTTTGCGGGGCTACTTCCCCCCCGAGCCTGTTGGCATAATACCGGAATAGGTGCTGGCCTTCCCAAACGACTCTTTAATTTCATCGACGGCGGCGCGGCTGCTCAGGCGTTTGGGCTTGGTATTGAGGAAGGTGCCATCCTCGGCCAGCAGAATATACGTGGGCACGTCCTGCACGCCGTAGGCGCGGGCGATGGCGGCCTTCATGCCACCATTGGCGCGCACGTGCACACCTGGCAGTTTGCGGCTGATAACCAATTGCTTCCAGGCACCTTCGTTTTCGTCCAGCGCCACATTCAGGAACACAATATCCTTACCCTCAAACTTTTTAGCCAGCTCCACGGCGTAGGGTAAGTCACGCAGGCTGAGGCCACTGGTGGTGCGCCAGAAGTTGACGTACACCAGCTTGCCAGCAAAGTCGCGCAGCGAAACGGAATCACCCTGGGCGGTGCGCAGGTGGAAATCGGGGGCCGGCGAGCCGATGGCGAAGGTTTTGTGCAAGTTGAAGTCCTGTACCAAGATGGGGTAGTACTGATTGTCTTTGTCAATCTTCCGGAAATCTTCCAGCATGGCCGCCGACTGCTTCACGTGCCCAAACCGGAACGACTCCTGCAACACCCGCCCCAAGATGATGGGCTTTACGGGACCACTCAGCTTCTGCTTGGCCAAGTCGTAGCACACCAGGTAGAAATCGGGGTCGGTGCGCTGGTGCTTGTCGGCGGTAGCCAGATAGTGCACGTAGTTGAGCAAAAACTCTTGGTACAGCTCATTTTGCGTAGCCGAGGGGTTTTCAATCAGCGCCTTATCATTCAGGAAATCATAGTACGTAGGCGACATTTTCAGGCGGCCCTCGGTGCTTACTACCTGCTCGCGTAAATCGGGGAAGGTGAGTCGGTCGTTGGCGTAGCTGTAGGTGATGGTGGCCTTGGCGTAGTCGCGGAAGGCTTTCGACATGTCTACCCCCTCGGTGCCACGCTCCATAAACTTTTCTTCCTGCTTGCGGCGGTAGTCCAGAAACGACAGAAAAGGCGCTTCGTAAAGCATGATGTTATCGGGCAGCACCTGAAAACCATCGTTTTCCACAAACGATGCATCCACTTCCGACAGATAGCTGTTCGCCTCGGCACCTTTACCCTTGTATTTGACGGAAGACGCTAGGTCATTGCCTTTGAAACGCACGTCAAGCGCGTAGCCGGGCTCCAGAAACAGGTCTGTCACGTCATCGTTATACACTAGGTCGGCGCGGATAGGACCGTTCACTTTCAGCGCCAGCCGGAACTCCCCTTTGTCGCTGACGGGCGCATAAGTGATTTGCTCCTTAGCGTCGAGCGGGTTTTCGCGTAGCGACACGGCTACTGAGTCAGCCGTACGCCCGCTGATTTTACCTGTGATAACAACGGTACCTTGGGCCTGAGTGGAGAAGGAGGCCAAGCACCCTACAAGTAGGGGTAGGAAGGAAGAAACGCGGAAGGAGAGCATCGGGCGGAGAAGTCTGGCGGAAGACTAAAAAATCAACATCATGATTTTGTCCTACCACGTCATAGAATAGACCATATAAACAATGGCATTCGCGGTAAAAGACAATTAGTTAATCGAAGATACTAGACTTCCATGTAGGATATTCAATCCGAATGAAGTCTTTTTTCGTAACCCCGGCACCATCGATACGTTTCGTTGGCGACGCAGTTGCTGCTTGTCAACAATAGTAATGCCACGGCTGCTACGCCGTGGCATTACTTTATAGGTTACGCGCAATTTTGTTTACCCAAACAGACCGCTCAGTACCTCATCGAGGCGGCCGGCGGGCTGCACCCGAATGCCGTAGCGGGCCAGATCCAGGCCGCGGGCGTTGAACTGGGAAATGTACATTTCGGCAAATCCCAGCTTTTCGGCCTCACCCAGGCGCTGATCCAATCGGCTCACGGCCCTGATTTCACCGCTTAGTCCTACCTCGGCAGCCAGGCACACCTCCCCCCGAATAGGTATATCATTGAGGGAGCTGACTACAGCGGCGCACACGGCCAGGTCCAGGGCGGGGTCGTCGAGGCGCAGGCCGCCGGCAATGTTCAGGAACACGTCGTGCTGACCCAGGCGCAGGCCGGAGCGCTTTTCCAGCACCGCCAGCAGCATTTGCAGGCGCTTGCTGTCGAAACCAGTAGCCGAGCGCTGGGGCGTGCCGTAGGTGGCGGGCGTCACGAGGGCTTGCACCTCCACCAGCAGGGGGCGGTTGCCCTCCAGGGTAGCCCCAATGGCCATGCCGCTCAGCTCGTCGCCATGGCGCTGGGAAAGCAGGATTTCCGACGGGTTGCTCACCTGCCGCAGCCCCGCGCCCTGCATCTCGTAGATGCCCAGCTCGGAGGTAGAGCCAAAGCGGTTTTTGGTAGTGCGCAGTATGCGGTAGCTCAGGTGTCGGTCGCCCTCAAACTGGAGCACCGTATCCACCATGTGCTCCAGAATTTTGGGGCCAGCAATGCTGCCGTCTTTGGTGATGTGGCCGATGAGCAGCACCGGCACGCCGGTTTCCTTGGCGTACTTCAGCAGCTCGGCGGTGCACTCGCGCACCTGGCTCACCGAGCCCGCCCCCGACTCTACCAGCCCCGAGTGCAGGGTCTGGATGGAGTCAATGATAAGGATGTTGGGCTGAAGCTGGTCAATCTGCTTGAAGATGTTCTGGGTGTTGGTCTCCGTGAGGATGTAGCAGCCGGGATGCTGGTCGCCCAGGCGCTCGGCGCGCATCTTGATCTGCTGCTCGCTTTCCTCACCCGACACGTAGAGCACCTTCAGCCGCCGCAGCGACATAGCAATCTGCAACATCAGCGTGCTTTTGCCGATACCCGGCTCGCCACCGATGAGCACCAGTGAGCCGGGCACAATACCGCCGCCCAGCACCCGGTTCAGCTCGCCGTCCTGGGTGGCAATGCGGGCTTCTTCTTCGTAGTGAATTTCGCTCACGGGCCGGGGCTTGGCCACTTTGCTGAGGGTAGGCGCCGCGGTAGGCGGCTTCCAGGAGCCGGCCACTTTGGTATCTTCCTTCTGCACCACTTCCTCCACGTAGGTGTTCCACTCGCCGCAACTGGGGCAGCGCCCAATCCATTTCACGGACTGCGCCCCGCAATTCTGGCAGAAATAAAGGGTTTTGATCTTGGCCATTGACAACTGAATGTGAACTACTATAACTGGTAGGACCCGCTAAAAAGTTTGGCAAAGAACGGCTTTTTAGCAAACCAAAACCCTACCCCACCGGCGCGGGTTGTAGCTGGTGGAATGCCTCCCAAACCGGGTGGCGCTTGGGCTTATCTACTGCCGTATGTCTGTTATTTCGCCTACCACCACCGACCTCACAGTCGTTACGGCCTTCGCCGACCTGCCCACCGACGTGCTCGACTGGCTGCACGCCCACGGCGAAATTCGGGAATACCCGAACGGTACTGAAACCATGACGCCCGGCGCGCCCATCGACTATATGCTGGCCGTGCTACGTGGTGGCATTCAGTATTTTTCGGTGCAGAACGGGCAGCGCGAGCCTAAGTTTCGGGTTACGGCGGGGCAGATAACCGGGCTCCTACCCTACTCACGCCTGCAAGCTGGCAAAGGCTACGGCATAACCCTGGGCGACACTACCATTTACCGCCTGCACCGCGACGAGTTTGCCGCGCTGGAAAGCGTGAGCCCCGAATTGGTGCAGCGCCTGGTGGGCATGATGAGCGACCGGGTGCGCGAGGAAGCCCGCTCGCAGGAGCGCGACGACAAGCTGCGCGCCCTGGGCAAGCTGTCGGCGGGGCTCGCGCACGAGCTGAATAATCCGGCCGCCGCCATTGCCCGCGCTGCCGCCAACCTGAGCGAGCAAACCGCCGCCGCGCCTACCCTGCTGCGCGCCCTGGGCGAGCATTGCCTCGACCCAGCCGCCCTCATTCAGCTCACGGCTCTGGCTACGGCCACCCCCATCGGCAACGCCGCGCCCATGTCGGCGCTGGCCTGCGCCGACCGGGAAGACGAGCTGGTGGACTGGCTGGAGGAGCAGGGCGTGCCCGATGGCTACGCGCTAGCTGCCAGCCTGTTGGAAGCCGAGCTGGCCGTACCTGAGCTGACTGCTATGGCCGAACAGCTACCCGTGGCAGCGCGCCCGGCAGCCTTTGCCTGGCTGGCAGGGCACCTCACCACCCAGCGCCTGCTGCGCGACATTCAGGAGGCGGGTAGCCGCATCACGCAGCTGGTAACGGACGTAAAAACCTACTCCCACATGGACCGCGGCACCGACTACGCCCCCCTCGACGTGACGGCCGGCCTGCGCAGTACGCTCAACATTCTCAGCTACCCCCTGCGCCACAAAAACATAACGGTAGTGCGCGAGTTTGCGCCCGAGCTGCCCAAGGTGCGCGGGCAGGCCAGCAGCCTCAACCAAGTCTGGACCAACCTCCTCGATAACGCCATCGATGCCCTACCCGACAAAGGCGGCGAAATTACGCTGCGCACGCGCCTGGAAAATGGGTTTGTGCAGGTGTGCGTCATCGACAATGGCCCCGGCATTCCGGCCGACGTGCTGCCGCGCATCTTCGAGCCGTTTTTCTCTACCAAGCAGGCCGGTGCGGGTTCTGGTTTAGGTCTCGATATTGCCCAGCGTATTATTGCCAACCACGGCGGCAAGCTGGAGGTCACGTCCAAGCCCGGCCACACCGAGTTCTGCTCCTGGCTGCCGGCGTATGACGAACGCTAGAACGTCATTTCGAACATTCTATTAATCGCCCCTACCTTTAGTTTGCCCTACACCAACGGGCGCGTGCAACGCGCCCCTACCTCCCTAACCGCCCCTACCCCACAACCCTAATGGCTACCGATAAAAAACCAATCATCCTGGCCGTGGACGACGACCCGCAGGTACTGGGCGCCGTGGACCGCGACCTGCGCCGGGAGTTCCGGCGCGACTACCGCATTCTGCGCGCCTCCTCGGGCGACGAGGCCCTGGAAATCATCCGGGAGCTGCACCAGCGCCAGGAGCCGTTGGCCCTCATCCTGGCCGACCAGCGCATGCCGGGCCTGGAAGGAGTAGAGCTGCTGGAACAAGCGCGGGCGCTGTTTCCTGCTACCAAGCGCGTGCTGCTCACAGCCTACGCCGATACCACCGCCGCCATTCGGGCCATCAACAACGCCCACCTCGACTACTACCTGCTTAAGCCCTGGGACCCACCCGAGGAGCTGCTCTACCCCAGCCTGCGCGACTTGCTGGCGGCCTGGCAGGCCACCTACCGCCCCCGCTTTGAGGGGCTGCGACTGATTGGGTTTCAATGGTCGCCGCTTTCGCACGAGCTGAAGGACTTTCTGGCCGGCTACATGGTGCCCTACCAATGGCTCGACTACGAGAATAACGCCGACGCGGAAGCTTTGCTGGCCGGCACTGAGTACACCGCGGCCGATTTACCGGTAGTTATTTTTGAAGACGGCTCGGCCCTGGCCCGGCCCGAACGGGCAGCCATTGCCACTAAGATCGGGTTGGCTTCCAAGGCCGAACAAGAGCTGTACGATGTGGTAGTGGTAGGCGCCGGCCCGGCCGGGCTGGCTGCCGCCGTATACGGGGCATCGGAAGGGCTGAAAACGCTGGTGATTGAGCGCCAGACGCCCGGCGGACAGGCCGGTACCAGCTCCCGCATCGAAAACTATCTGGGTTTCCCCACGGGCCTGAGCGGCGCTGAACTCACGCACCGCGCCTGGATGCAGGCCACCCGCCTGGGCGCCGAGCTGCTGGCCCCGCAGGAGGTACAGGAAATGTGCGTGCAGGATGGCTATTATAAGGTACTGACCCTCACCGACGGCAGCGAAATCCGAACGCGCGCCGTGGTGCTGACCACCGGCGTGAGCTACCGCCAGCTGCAAGTGCCCGGCATGGACCGCCTCAACGGGGCCGGCATCTACTACGGCGCCGCCCGCACCGAGGCCCGCTCCTGCGAGCAGCGCGACGTGTACATTGTGGGCGGCGGCAACTCGGCGGGACAGGCCGCTATGTACCTGGCTACCTACGCCCGCCACGTGTATATCCTGATTCGGGGCGAGTCGCTGGCTGCCAGCATGTCGGCTTACCTGATTGAGCAGATCGGCAACACGCCCAATATCACCATTATGTCTTTTACGCAGGTGCAGGAGGTGCGCGGCGACGGACATCTGGAAGAAGTTGTCATCAACACCAACGGCCAGGTAGAGACACGCGAGGCGCAGGCCTTGTTCATCTTCATCGGTACCAAGCCCAGCACCGAGTGGGTGCAGGACAGCGTGATTTGCGACCCCAAGGGCTTCTTGCTCACCGGCCGCGACCTAGTGGCCGATCCGCGCTACCCCCAGGCCTGGAAGCACAATCGGGAGCCCTACCTCCTCGAAACCTGCGTGCCCGGCGTGTTTGCGGCCGGCGATGCCCGCACCGGTGCCATGGCCCGCGTAGCCTCGGCCGTGGGCGAGGGTTCTATGGCCATCAAGTTTGTGCACCAATATCTGGATGAGTAGACGGTAATGGCTGGCCTGGCAGACGCGTAGAGTAGCCGGGGTAGGCCGTTGCGTGGTTGCTACCGCCTACCCCAGATCCGGCGCGTGTTAAGTCCGTATTTCCGTCAGGGTGATTTTACGAAAAAAGGCGGGCTATAAAGTAGTTATCGGCACAGATCCTCGGGGTGTCACTTGCTTCGCACAAGCATGTCTGCCATGATGGTTATCCGCCATGAACTGCTGCCCACCACCGCCGAAACGGCCCTGGCCACTCACGGGGCACAGGCCTGCTAGCAGCGCCTGGTCCTGTGCCAGTTACCCACCACGATTGAGCGCATTCTGCAACAGGTATTGGCTGGCCCCGAAAACCCGTTGCATATGGTGCCTACCCTCGACGATGCCCTGCTCCTGGCATCGTCCCTGGCTACGGTTCTGCTTGCGGTAGCGGCCACCGCTGTAGTCAAAAAAATCTTCGTACACTTGACTTACGGGCCTTTTTAACCCGTTTGCGCTGTATGGATCTTCCGCATTCCGCCCCGTCCGACTCTTCGCCGCTGGCTGCTCTGGCCACAGCCACGGCACTGCTCGATGCGCTGCCCTGGGGCGTATTGATGCTCGACGCGGCGGGTGTAATCCGGCACATCAACCAGCAGGCCGCCTACTGGTGCGGCACCCCGCCCGAGGAATTGCTGAACCAGCCCTTGGCCGAGGCCCCATTGCCGCCCATACTGAGCACGGCGATACAACACGTGCTGGCATCTGATGCAGCTGTGCCCCACGAAGTGCGGCTGCCGCCAACTGCGTTGTGGCTTAGCCTCAAAGCAGTTCCCGCTCCGGCCGGGCAGCAGTGGGTGTTCTGGGAAGACATAACGCCCCGCAAACAGGCCGAAGTAGCGCAGCAGCGTAGCAGCCGGTTGCTGCTGGATATGGAGGCCGTGGCCCACACCGGCTCCTACGATGCCGACCTGGCCACCGGCGACTTTTATTTCTCCGATGGCATGTACCGACTGTTTGGGGAACCGCCGCAGTCGTTTGTACCCTCGCTGGAATCTATTGATGCCCGTTCACACCCCGACGATGTAATCACAGTGCAGCAAGTGCTTGACAAGGCCATGCGCACCCGGCAGCCCTACACCTACCGCCGCCGCATTCGGCGCGCCGACGGCGCGTGGCGCACCCTCGAGGCGCACGGTGAAGTGCGAGCCAACGCAGCCGGCCACGCCGTGCAGCTGCGCGGCTTGGTGCAGGACATCACCGAGCGGGTGCAAGCGGAGCAGGCGCTACACGACAGCCGCGAGTTGCTGCGCGCCACCATCGACAGCTCCCTGGACATGGTGCAGGTGTTTGAGGCCGTGCGCGACGAGCAAGGGGCGGTGATAGACTTTGCCTGGGTGCTCAACAATGCCACAGCCGAGCAGCAATACGGCAACGTCATCGGCCAGCGCCTGCTTCAACTAAACCCCGGCGTGGTGGAGGAAGGCATCTTCGATACCTTCCGGCAGGTACTCGAAACGGGCGTGCCCAACCAGAGCGAGCGGCACTACGTGCACGAGCAGTTCAACGGCTGGTTTCACCAGTCTACTGTGAAGCAGTTCAACGGCGTGACTACCACCACCCACAACATCACCGAGCGCAAACGCGCCGAGCAGGAGCTGCGCGAGACAAAAGAGCTGTTGCAAGCCACGCTGGACAGCTCCCACTACGTGGTACAGGTCTTCCAAGCAGTACGCGACGCCAGTGGGAAAATTGTCGATTTTACCTGGGTTCTCACCAACCAAGTGTGGCTGAAACAGTACGGCGGGCTCATGACCGGCAAAAGCCTGCTGCACGAAAACCCGGGAGTAGTGGAAACAGGGTTGTTCGAGTTATTTGTGCAGGTGACCGAAACCGGCGTGCCCGTCGACCACGAGCAGTACTACGCGCATGAGCAGTTTGGGGCGTGGTTTCACCAAACCCTGGTGCGAATGGGCGACGGCTTCGTGATGAACACCCTCGATATCACCGAGCGCAAGCAAGCCGAGCAACAGCTGCAGGAAAGCAAGGACCTCATCCAAACGGTGTTCGACGTTTCCCTGAATCCCATTGCCTATCACCAGGCCGTGCGCGACGCTGCGGGTCAGATTATCGACTTCGATTTTCGATTGCAAAACCGGGAGGCGCGCCGATACACCACCGAAAGTGAGGAAGGCAAGCGCTACCCAGAAGCCTACCCAGAAGCCTACCCAGGCATACTGGATACCACCGTGTTTGGACTGTACAGCGAGGTAGTTGAAACCGGGCGCCCGCTGAATACGGAAGTACAGCTCACGCTTAAGGGTATCACCTACTGGTTTCACCTACTGGCCGCCAAGCTCGGCGACGGCCTCGTGGCTTCGGTTGTGGATGTGACCGAGCGCAAGCAAACGCAAGAAGAACTATTGCGTCTGAAGGACGAACTGGCGCAACAGGCTTTAGACCGCTACCGCACCTTGTTCGAAACCATCGACGAGGGTTTTTGCGTGATGGAGCTGGAGCTGGACGACCAAGGACAGGTAGCGGACATCATCTACCGCGAAGCCAACGCAGCGTTTGCGCAGCACGCGGGCTTTGGTAATGTGGTGGGCAAACGGGCCAGCGAGGTCTTTCCGCGCATCGAGCCGCACTGGGTGAGCAGCCTAACCCACGTGCAGCAAACCGGTACTCCAGAGCGGCTAGAGGGCTACAACGCCGATACCAACCGCTGGTTTACGCTCCAGTATTCGCGCGTGGGCGGCGCGGGTAGTCCGTTTGTGGCTGCTGTGTTCAACGACATCACCGAGCGCAAGCAGCGCGAGCAGCGGCAGGAGTTCCTGCTGACCTTCTCCGACGCGCTGCGCGCCGAGCCCAACGTAGATGCCGTGGCCAACCGTGCGCTTGCCCTGCTCATCGAGCAACTACGGCTCGACCGTAGCTACATTGCCACCTATCGCTTAGACGAAAACTACGCCGACGTCGATTATCAACTCGGCAACGACAGTGTAGCACCGCTACCCGATTATTTCGTGCTGTCCGACTACCCCGAGGCCTTTAAGACCACACTCAGAAAGACCGTTGTTATAAACGACGATTTTGAACGACAAGGCCTGTCGGAAGCCGAGAAGCGTAACAGTGAAAAGTTGGGCCTGCGGGCAATAGTGGCGGCCACGTTGCGTGAAGAAAACAAACCACTCTGGTCACTGGTCGCCATCAGCTCGCGCCCGCGCCGCTGGACACTGGGCGAAATTGACCTGGTTGAAGAAGTGGCCGAGCGTACCTTGGCGGCGCTGGAGCACGCCCGTGCCGAAGAAGCCCTGACCGCTAGCGAGCAGCGACTGCGGGCGCTAATTACAAACCTGCCAGGGGCCGCCGCCTTTGTGGTGGGTCACGACCTGCGCTACCAGTTGGCCGGCGGCGAAGCCCTCGACGCGTCTGGCCTTAATCCAGCCGACCTCGTAGGCCACACCGTAGCCGAGGCCATGCCGCCCGAGCTAGTACCCCAGTACGAAGCCCACTACCGGCAGGCACTAGCTGGGCAAGGCTTTGCGCTGGAGCATACGGCCCACGGCCGCACGTTCATTTCGCGTGGGGTGTCGCTGCTGGATGCCGCCGGACAGCCCGAGGCGGCACTGGTCGTGAGCTACGACATCACGGCCCGCAAGCAAGCCGAGGAGGCCCTACTGGTGTCGGAAACGAAGTACCGCACCCTCTTTGAGACGATGGACCAGGGCTTCGGCATCGGCCAGGTGCTGCCTGCCAACGAGGCCGCTGGCACGCCCCTGGATTGGCAGTGGCTGGAGGTGAACCCCCAGTTTGAGCGTCTGACCGGCCTACCCCGCGCCGACGTACTCAGCCAAACGACGCGCCAGCTGATACCCGGCCTGGAAGAAATCTGGTACGAGCGTTACGCCCAAGCCGCCGCGGGCGAAACGGTCAATTTTGAGTCGTATTCGTCTGTGCTTGAGCGCTGGTTTGATGTGTATGCCTTTGCCCTGGGGCCGTCTAACCACCGCCGGGTAGCAGTGCTGTTCAGCAATACTTCGGAGCAGAAGCAAGTGGAAATGGCACTGCGCGAAGCCGAGGAACATTACCGTCAACAGCTGGAGCAGCAAGTAATTGAGCGCACCCAACAGTTGCAGGAAAGCCGCGACCTGCTACAGTCGGTACTCGACACCAGCCCCATGATTATTGCTGTGCTTCAGGCCGTGCGTGGAATAGATAACACCGTCGAAGACTTCGTTTTTACATTGGCCAACAAGGCACAGGAGCGCATCTCCGGCCGTACGGATTTAGTGGGTCAGCATCAGAAGCTCTTGTATCCGGGCATACGGAAAAATGGCGTATGGGAAGTCATGTTGCGTGCCTTGGCGAGCGGTCAGCCGCAACAGCTTGAGTATTACTACCCGTATGAGGGCTTTAACCACTGGTTCTTGAGCTTGTTTGACCAGCTAGGCGACAGTGTGGTAAGCATTACGCTTGATATTACTGCCAGCAAGCAGGCTGAGCAGGAGCGCCTGAAAAACCTGCACCTGCTAGAGCAAGCCGAGGCGGTAGCAGGGCTGGGCAGCTGGGACTACGACCTGTTGAGCGGCAAGTTTACGTGGTCGGATGGCATGTATCAGCTGTTTGGGATACCACTGGGGCAGCTCGTCAGCCCCGCCATCTATTTGCACTTGGTGATAGACGAAGACCGACCTCGCGCCGAGCAGCTCATACAACGCCTAACTACGGGCAGCGGTAGCTTCGAGGAAACCCTACGCCTGCGCGTGGCAGAACAGGTGAAGACTATACGCACCAAGGCCGTCGTGCTCCGCAACGAGACCGGCCAGCCGGTGCGGGTACTGGGTGTCGATTTGGACATCAGCGAGTTGCAACGCCTCGAAGCCGACAACCTGCGCCTGCGGCTCACGCAGCAGCAAGCCTTGTTTGAGGCCGTACAGACGGCCCAGGAGGCCGAGCGCAAACGCTTGGCCGAGAGCCTGCACAATGGCATTGGTCAGGTTTTGTATGCTACCAAGCTGCGTCTCGACCGCCTACACGCCCTGCCGCCGGGCACCGCTCCCGCCCTGACCACTGCCCACCGCGAGGCCAGTCAGCTGCTGGTAGAAGCCATCCGTCAGACCCGCGCCCTCTCGCACGAGCTGGTGCCGCTGGCTCTGGCAGATTTCGGACTGGCGGCTGCCCTAAACGACATCTGCCAGAAGATGAGCACCCCACGCCTGCGCCTGCACTGCCATGTAGCGCTCGACGCCGATTCTGCTCCCCTACCCTCTGCGCTGCAAATGGCGCTTTACCGCATGGCCCAGGAGCTGGTGCAAAATATTGTGAAACACGCCCACCATGCTACCGAGGCCAGCCTGGAGCTGGAAACTATGCCCGGCTGGGTGCTGCTACGCGCTGAAGACAACGGTCCGGGCTTTACGGAGGCCTCAGTCAATAGCCCCGGCCTGGGTTTGCGCACCATCCGCGACCGGGTAGCGCTGCTCCGGGGCCAGCTACAAATGGGCTCTGCGCCTACCGCCGGCGCGTACGTGCGCATCCGCATTCCCTACCCTGATACGCCAACCGCATGATTCGTCTTTTCCTCGTGGATGACCACGCCGTACTGCGCCACGGCCTGCGTGCCCTCCTGCAGCAAGAGCCTGACCTGCAAGTAGTAGGCGAAGCCGAAAACGGCGAACAGCTGCTTGCCCAGCTACCGACTACCCCCTGCGATGTGGTGCTGTTGGACCTGCACATGCCGGGCCTCGATGGCCTGGCTACCACTCAAAGGCTACAGGCAGAGTTTCCAGAGGTGCGGGTGTTGATTCTCTCGATGGTAGACCACCCCCGGTCTATTGGGCAAGTGCTAGGGGCCGGCGCCTCGGGCTATGTGCTCAAAAACACAGGCCACGATGAGCTGGTGGTGGGCGTGCAGGCTGTTGCCGCTGGCCGACGCTTCCTCTGCTCCGAGCTAGGGTTGGCCATGTTGGAGAAGGTGCTGGTGAGCGTTCTGGAGCTACCTCCTCAGCCCACGAGTGGCCTCTCGGCGCGCGAGCACGAGATTTTACAACTGGTAGCCGATGGCCTGACTACTGCCCAGATTGCCGACAAGCTCTTTACTAGTCCGCGCACGGTGGAAACACACCGCCAAAACATCATGGAAAAAACCGGTGCCAAAAACACGGCGGCCCTAGTGAAAATTGCCGTTAGCAAGGGCTGGCTAACGTAAGTCGACTCCGTTAGTCCGTTACTTGCCAGGCTTGGCCGGGCCTCCCCTCCCCTTCGCGTCAAAACAGAACCCTACCCTTCCTGGTATAGAAAAACCGCTGTTATCACGGGCTACTGGCTTTGCGTATGACTAATGTTTTCTTTTCCTGGCTGAGTACCCGGCTATTGCTCGGCGCCTTTCTGACGACTGTGGCCGCTAGCTGCGACCTGCTCGAATTCAGCCCCAACGACACGCATGCGCCGGCTTCGGAGCGCGACCTGACGCAGAAAAACCTGGCAGCCCTGGCCCGCCAGCCCGTGCCCACCCGTGGTGATACGCTCCGGTTTGTATTCACCTCCGACTCGCAGCGCTACTACGATGATGTCCCGCCCCTGGTAGCCAGCATCAACCAGCAGCGCGGCCTGGCGATGGTGCTGGTAGGCGGCGATATTTCCGACTTCGGCCTGGCCAGGGAGATGCGCTGGGTGAACGACGAATTCAGGAAGTTGAAAGTCCCCTACCTCACCGTGGTCGGCAACCACGACTTGGCCCAGAACGGGCGCGAGGCGTACCAGAAAATCTTTGGCCCGCTGAACTACACCTTCACCTACGCTGGCACGCGCTTTATCCTGGTGAACACCAACGGCCGCGAGTACGAGTTCAACGGCCACGTGCCCGACGTGCCTTGGCTCCAGCAACAGCTGGCCGACACGGCAGACGTGCGCCGTCAGGTAGTTATGGCCCACGTACCGCCCGACGACGGTGACTTCGACGCGGCCGTGACGCCCGCTTATACCCGTGCGCTGGAGCAGGCACCGCGCCTGGTGGTGCACCTCACCGGCCACAACGACAAGTTCTACGTGCGCCAGCCGGTACCGGGGCGCGTGACGTACATCAGCGGCTACAGCATAGAGCAGCGCAACTATCTGCTGCTCACGCTTTGGGGCCGGCATCAATACAAGCTTGAGACGATATCGTATTAGTATGCAGCGCTTTGCTACTCTTTTCGCGGGACTGTTGTTAAACAGTTGGTCGGCCACGGCACAATCTACGGACACTCCTACCCCGCGCCCCTGGTACGTACCCGATCATGCTACACTGCAAACCGGCGGCGGCATTGGGATGCTAACGGCCGGCGCGGGCTATACCCCCGGCCGCCACCCACACCGCTTCGATGCCGATGTGCTGGTGGGCTACGTGCCGGCGCGCTACACTGGGCACAGGGCCTTTGCCATTTTCACGGCTAAGGCTACGTACTCGCCGTTTTCGGTGCGGCTGGCGGAGCGGTGGCGGTTGCTGCCGCTGTCGGTGGGCGGGTTGGTGAACTATACACCCGCCGCCCAAATCAACCGCAACAGCGCCGATAAGTACGGCTACCGTGGCTATTACTGGTGGACGCCTACTCTACGGGCCGGGGCTTTCCTGGGGAGCCGGATAGCGCTGGCCCTCCCCCGCACTACTGGCGGCAAGCGCGAGGCATCTTTGTATTACGAGCTGGGCACCAACGACTTGTACTTGGTGAGCTACCTACCCAATCGCCAGGGCCTCAGCTTGGGTCAGCTCCTGACGCTGGCCGTGGGGGTGAAGGTGGATTTGTGAAAAAGACCAGCATAGTGTTGTAGCTTACTACCGTGAAAGCGCCACGTATTCTGAAGCTCTACCCCGTGCTCCTGTTGGCTAGTGCCACCCTGGCCGCGTGCGGACTGCTGGAATACAGCCCCAATCAAACGCACGTACCCGCCGCCGAGCGCCACCTAACGGCCCAGAATGTAGCCCGCCTGGCGCAGCAACCCAAGACTTCCAACGACACCGTACGCTTCGTGTTCATCGGCGACTCGCAACGGTTTTATGACGAGGCGGAGGAACTGGTTGCCAGCGTGAACCAGCAGCCCAACATCGACTTTGTGGTGGTGGCCGGGGATATTTCTGATTTTGGTCTGGTGCGGGAGATGCGCTGGGTACACCACCGTCTGCAACGGCTACGCGTGCCCTACCTCACCGTCATCGGCAACCACGACCAGGTAGGCAATGGCCGCCTGATTTATCAGCAGGTGTTTGGCCCGCTGAACTATACGTTCACCTACGCCGGCACGCGCTTTATCTTTTTGGATACCAACAGCCGGGAATACGGCTTCAACGGCCGCGTGCCCGATGTAGGGTGGCTCCGTCAGCAGCTGGCCGATACAGCGGGCACACGCCGGCAGGTGGTGGTGTGCCACGTACCCCCACTAGATGCCGACTTCGACTCTACCCTTACGTCCTCCTACGCCCGCTTGCTGCGCCAGAGCCCGCAACTAACCCTGCATCTGGCAGGCCATGTGCACCGCTACACGGCCGGGCAGCCCTTCCACGATGGGGTGCCTTACCTAACCACCTATAGCTTTGCGAAGCATCGCTACCTCGTGCTTTCTGTGTGGGGTCAGCGAAACTTTCACCTCGAAACCGTAGCGTATGGCGCCGCGCTTCCGCACTCGTAGCAGCTGGCTCGCTGGTTTACTGCTGCCGGCAGTGGCAGTGGCTCAGCCCTCACTACCCGACCGCCACCTCAACCAACCCGGCCCGTTTTTTCTGACGGTGCAGTTTGCCGGAGGTATTGGAGTGGTAGCCGTGGGCGGTGGCTACTGGCTAGCCAACCGCCGGGTAGAGCCGGAGCTGCTGGTAGGCCGGGTGCCCCGCAGCCTCGGTGGCCGGGGTATGACCATGTTCACCCTGCGCACCACCTATACGCCTTTTGCGCCGCAGCTGGGGCGCGGCAACTGGCACATGAGCCCGCTTTCGGTGGGGGCACAAGCCACCTACACCACCGGCAAACAGTTTTTCCTGACCAACCGCTCTGCCGGTCGCTACCCTAAGGGCTACTATTGGTGGTCGCCTAAGGTGCGCTTAGGTGCCTTTGCCGGCCTGCGCCTCACCTACCAACCCGACTACGACCCGCGCGGGTGGCGTCCTGGCCGTACTACGCTCTACGCCAACCTCAGCACCAACGATTTGCACCTGGTTAGTCACCTCACCAACAGAAGCCTGCGTCTGCCGGAGATTCTCACGCTGGGCCTTGGGGCCAAAGCCGGATGGTAAGCAAATCCGTACGCTGCTCTAGAAAGCAGCGCCGCGGGCCGTTGGGTCTACCCGCACAGAATCGACGCCAAAGTAGCGGGCCATGTCGCGGTTATAAGGCGAATTGTAGACGGGTAGAATATCGTACCCCCGAATCAATACGTAGCGCGGCACAACATGCCGGATAGGGGGAAACTGCACGTTCGTATGCGGGCGTTGCCGGGCTATGCGACGGAGTGCAGTATACCGCTGCTCGCTTTGCTGGCTCCAGGCGGGCGGGTGCTGTTGGTAGAGCGAGCAGTAGCGACAGACCTATCGTGCACGCACGCGTACGAATTGATAAAGGCATAAAATAGTAGGCTTCACCCCTTATCCATAGCTAGGAGCTATAGCCCGTTGCATTAAGCTATTTGCCATTAGTAGCTGACTTTTGTCTACCCACCAAATATTCCTGGCTGGCCTCGCTGAGCAGGCGCAGGATATCGGCCCGCTGCCGGAGCAGACTTTCGCCTTCGGCTGGCTGCTGCCGAAACAGCTGCGATGCCCGCAGGCGGTATCGCCGGGCCTCTAGGTTGTTCCAGTAGCTCAGGGCATAGAAGCCGGTGATAGGTAGGCTCAGGAAGTACAGTGCCGTCCAGCGCCAGTCGTTAGTGTAGTGATGCACCAGGGCCGTTTGGGCCGCGTAGCTGGCGCTAAAGGTGATAATGCCCACCGACAGTAGTAGTGGCGCCACAAACTCCACATCCTTCGTGGCGCGCTTGGCCACCACCGAGGGTAGAATGTAGGGCACGTAGTTATTCACCACACCATACAGATACACCGGCAGGCCCAACACCAGTTTGGCCGTTGTGCGCACGGTCCGGCTTAGGCGCGACGACCGGGGCTCCTGGGGTTCCAGGGCTTCGTCGGTGAGGCGCAGGCGGCGCAGGTGGGCAAGGTAGGCGGTCAGCTTTTCGCGCACTTCGTTCAGCCTGTTCGGGTCGTGCTGCTCGAAATAGGCCACGGCTTGCAACAGCGTACGGCTCAACTGGAAATTGTCGTAGAGCGTGTCGGGGTCGTCGTCGGGGTTGAGGTGGTCGCCAAAGGTGCGCTCGATGTTCAGCACCAGCTCATCTTCCGACGCGTCGCGGGTGATGACCAAGTGCTTTTCCAGGCGCTGGCGAATTTCCTCGGTCAGCGCGTCGGCGGCGGCTTCGGGGTCCTGGCGGTAGGCGTCGGCATAGTCGGCCACTCGAATCAGGCGGGCCGGGTTCACCAGCACATCGGAGCGAAAGTGGGTAGGGTCGAAGTAGTTGATGCCGATGGGTAGGATGTGCAGACCCAGCGTGAAGTCGCGCCGCGCCTCGGCGCCCAGTGCAATGCGGGCCGCCCCGGTTTTGAGCGGACGCAGGCGCCGCTCGCTCACGCTGGTGCCCTCCGGAAAAATCATCAGCGTGCCGCCCCTATCGAAGTGGTCGTAGCTGCGGCTGAAAGCGGCTTCGTTGCGGGCCGTTATTTCCTCGGGCGTCAGCTTTTCGGCTCCGCTCTCCGTATCCTGCCGCCGGTACACTGGTATGCAGTTGCCCGACTCCATCACGGCCCGCAGAATGGGATTCTTGAAAAACGTGCTTTTCGCCAGGAAGAACACCGGCTCGCGGCGGTTGGCGGCTACCACCAGCGGGTCCATCAGGGTATTGGGGTGGTTGCTGGCAATCAGCAGCGGACCGTTGGTTTGCAGGCGGTTACGGCGTCGGATTTCAAGCTTCCGAAAAAACACGCGCAGCGCCACCTGCACCACGGGCTTCATGAAGGTGTAAAAGAGCATGCGCCTAAGTACGGGGGATTTTTGAGCATGGGCAAGTTTCTTTTATGCTGAGGTCATTCTGCTTTCTTCTGTCATCCTGAACGCAGTGAAGGACCTTATCACGTAAGAACGAGTCGTTAGTACGCTCGTCGTTCTCACGTGATAAGGTCCTTCACTGCGTTCAGGATGACAGCCGAGCTTGGAACAGCCCGCCTACCCTACTCGACCTTCTTGCTCATCACCTTGTTCTGGCGGTTGATGGACTCCAGGTGAATGGCGTCGAGGTATTTCAGGATGAAGTCTTCGGTGAGGCCCAGCTTGGCGCCTTTCTGCACGCCGCGGTCCAGGATGTCGTTCCAGCGGGCGGTTTGCAGGATGGTGATGTTGTTGTCGCGCTTGTACTCGCCAATGCGCTCGGCAATCTGCATGCGCTGGCCCAGCAGCTGCAACACCTCGTCGTCGATGTGGTTGATTTGCTCGCGCAGCTTGGCCAAAGCGCTCAGGAACTCCTGCTTGTCGGTGGTTTCGCGGCGCCAGTGCAGGCCGTCGAGCAGCTCGGCCAGGCGCTCGGGCGTCACCTGCTGCTTAGCATCGCTCCAGGCGTTGTCCGGGTCAATGTGCGACTCGATAATCAGGCCGTCGTAGTCCAGGTCAAGGGACTTTTGAGCCACCTCGGCCAGCATGTGGCGGTTGCCGCAAATGTGGCTCGGGTCGCAGATCATGTGCATCTCCGGCATCCGGCGCTTCATCTCAATGGCCAGGTGCCACATAGGCGCATTGCGGTACTGCGTGTTGCCGTACGCCGCGAAACCTCTATGAATCAGACCAATCTGCTTCACACCGGCCTTGGCAATACGCTCCACGGCGCCCGTCCACAGTTCCAGGTCGGGGTTGATGGGATTCTTGATGAACACGGGCACGTCCACACCGCGCAGGGCATCGGCCACTTCTTGCACCGAGAACGGGTTTACGGTGGTGCGAGCGCCAATCCACAGGGCATCCACGTCGAACGTTAGGGCGTCTTCTACGTGGCGGGCCGTGGCCACCTCAATGGTGGTGGGTAGGCCGGTCAGCTCGCGGGCTTTCTTCAGCCAGGGCAGGCCCTTGGTGCCAATTCCCTCGAACAGGCCCGGCTTGGTGCGGGGCTTCCAGATACCGGCGCGCAGCATGTCTACCTTACCAGTGGCAGCCAGCTGGGTGCAGGTGGCAATCAGCTGTTCTTCGGTTTCGGCCGAGCACGGTCCGGAGATGATCAGTGGTTTCTTGGCGGCCACGGCCGCACCCAGTGTCTGGGTTTCGAGAGAAGTGTTCATAGATAGTATGAGAGATTGTGTCATCCTGAGCTTGCGAAGGACCTTATTACGGCTGCAAGATTATGCGTTCGATAGATACTACCAGCCGTATTGTTCTGGCGTGATAAGGTCCTTCGCAAGCTCAGGATGACAGGAAAGTGTTATTTCAGAATGCGTTTGATGTGGTTGGCTTGGTGAATGAGGTCGGTGAAGGCGGAGTAGTCTTCCCGCGCCAGCACGTCGCGCATGTGCTGGAGCTGGCGCAGGTGTTCATCGAGCACGTCGAGCACGTTTTCGCGGTTTTGACGGAAGATGGGCACCCACATAGCCGAGGAGCTTTTGGCCAGACGCACGGTAGAGGAAAAACCGGTACTGGCGAGCTCAAAGATACGCTGCTCGTCGCGTTCTTTTTCTAACACCGTGAGCGCCAGCGCAAACGACGTGATATGCGAGATGTGCGACACGTAGGCCACGTGCATATCGTGGTCGGCGCCGCCCAGGTACACGCGCCGCATGCCTAGGGCGTCGGCCACCTGCTCTACCCGCGCCACGGCGTCGGCGGCACTATCTTCGGCGTCGCAGAGTACCAGGGTTTTGTCGCGGAACAGCTCCGGCACCGCCGCCTCCGGCCCCGAAAACTCGGTACCCGCCATGGGGTGCACCGCTACAAAGCGGCTGCGCTTGGGGTGCTCACGCACTACATCGAGCAGGGCCTTTTTGGTGGATCCCACGTCGATAACTACTTGATTTTCTACCAAATCGAGCACCGCGGGCAGCACAGTCAGCAACGCGTCCATGGGTACGGCCAGGATAATCAGGTCGGCGCGGCGCACGGCGGCTTGCAGGTCGGTAGTGCCCTCGTCGATGAGGTGGCGGGCGGCGGCCTCGCGCAGGTGGGCAGGGTTGTGGTCTACCCCAATGACGTGCGTGGCTACGCCGTGCTGCTTCATGCTCAGCACCAGCGAACCGCCAATCAGCCCTACTCCTACTACCGTGACTATCATGTTGGTTTTTGGTTGTTTGTGTTTGGTTTTTGACTCTACAAAACGTCATTTCGACCAGCGGGAGAAATCTCGCTCGTGAGTAATTTCCTGACGATTGAGATTTACCAGGAGCACGCGAGATTTCTCACTCCGTTCGAAATGACGTTCAAAGAGCTTCCTCTACCCGCCGAATGGCCTCGTCCAGCACTTCTACCTTCTGGCACAGGCTGATGCGGATATAGCCGTTGCCGTTGCTACCGAAGATGCCGCCGGGCGTGATGAATACGTTGGCGTCGTAGAGTACCCGGTCGCTCACGGCAAAGCCGTCGGCATACCCCTCTGGCACGGCGGCCCACACAAATAGGCCTACTTGGTCGCAGCTGTAGGTGCAGCCTAGCAGGTCGAGCAGGGCAAACACCCGCTCGCGCCGGGCGCGGTAGTGGGCGTTCAGCTCGGCAAACCACTCTTCACCCAGCCCCAGCGCCACTACGGCCGCCTGCTGCACCGGCCGGAACATGCCCGAGTCCATGTTGCTCTTGAAGCGCAGCACGTCTTGGAGCAGATCGGCGCGGCCGGCCAGCATGCCTACCCGCCAGCCCGCCATGTTGTGCGATTTGCTCAGGGAGTTCAGCTCCAGCACGCACCCGCGGGCGCCGGGCACGGATAGTAGGCTGGTGGGGTTGTCGTTGAGAATGAAGCTATACGGGTTGTCGTGCACCAATAAGATGTTGTGGGCCAGCGCGAAATCAACCAGTGCTTGCAGCTCGGTTTCGGTGGCGTGGGTACCGGTGGGCATGTGGGGGTAGTTCACCCACATCAGCTTCACGCGGCTCAGGTCGGTGGCGGCCAGGGCCGCCAGGTTGGGTAGCCAGCCGGTTTCGGCGGTCAGGTCGTACTCGCGCAGGGTAGCGCCGGTTAATTCGGCGGCGGCGCGGTAGGTAGGGTAGCCGGGGTTGGGCAGCAGCACCTCGTCGCCGGCTTCCAGAAACGCCATGCTGATGTGCATAATGCCTTCCTTAGAACCTAGCAGGGGTAGCACTTCACTGTTGGGGTCCAGCGTTACGCCGTAGGCGCGGGCGTACCATGCGCTCATGGCCTCGCGCAGCGCCGGAAGGCCCTTATAGGACTGGTACCCGTGGGCATTGGGTAGGGCCGCATCATCGGCCAGGGCAGCTACTACGGCGGGCGGCGGCGGCATGTCGGGGCTGCCAATGCCCAGGTTGATGATTTGCTTACCGGCTTTGTTGAGGGCATCAATCTCCTGCAACTTGCGGGAGAAGTAGTACTCCTGCGTGTGGGCCAGGCGCGAGGCGGTGGTAATCTGTATCTGCTGATCGTTCATGACAAAGGGTTATTGAAGCACGTTTCCCTGGCTCACTACGTGGGCTGGCACAGCCTCCAGCACATCGCGGCGGTAGGCGCCCAGCACCTCCAGGTGCTCCGTTACGGGGCGTAGCTCGCGCAACAGATCAGCTATTTGTCCGGCATACGCCAACTCCACATCCGCATGAAAACCGTACTGCCAAGTGCGCCCCGGCCGGGGGCACGATTGCAGCTTCGATAGGTTCAGGCCCATGCCGGCAATGCGGCTCAGCACGGCAGCCAGGCTACCCTGGGTGTGGTTGGTGTGGAAATACAGCGACACTTTATCGGCGTCGGGGTGCACCACATCGGGGGCAGGCGCGCCGCGCTCCAGCACCAGGAAGCGGGTGTAGTTGGCCGGTTCATCGTGGATGTCAGCCGCCACGATTTCCAGATCAAACAGCTCGGCGGCCAGCGCGCCTGCTACGGCGGCAATGCCCGGCCGCTGGTGCTCCCGGATGCGCTGGGCGCTCAGGGCCGTATCCTCGGTTTCTACCAGGCGCCAGTGGCCGTGGCTACCCAGGTAGTCGGCGCACTGAAGCAGAGCCATGGGGTGCGAGTGCACCTCATGCAGGTCGTCGAGGCGCTGGCCGGGTAGGGCCATCAGGTGCTGCCGGATGTGCAGGTACACTTCTCCAATCACGTGCACCTCGTGGCGTTGTAGCAAGGAGTAGTTAGGTAAAATACTGCCTGCCAACGAGTTTTCAATAGCCATCAGCCCGAAGGTAGTGGTGCCGCCGGCCACGTGGCGCACCACCTGCCCGAAGGTAGCGCAGGGAGCAATGGCGTGGTCGAGGCCAAAATACCGCCGGGCCGCTACCTGGTGGAAACTTCCTTCAAATCCCTGAATGGCAATAGTCGGATGCATACGACGTGGAGAAATGGTGTAAAAAAAGGGCCTCCTTGGTAGGGCCCTTCGTTGTGCTGCTTAGCAAGTGCAAACGCGGGCCCGCTTCTTCGGGTAGAAGAAGTAAAAAAAGAAATAGGTGAAAGCGGGAACGTTGACGAGCATGGGTTAAAAAAAAAGCCTTCCGGGGTGGGAGGCTTTTGTGTGATTCAGGAGTAGGGTTCCTACAAAGCGGCCTCGCTGCTACGATTGCTCGTAGTAGGTAAAGTAAAAGCTAAAAAAAGCCGGGGCCGAAGTAAGAAGCATGTACGAGGTGCGTTGGCCTATTTGAGGAAAGGCAACGGCCAAAGCTGCGCAATCATTTTTTAAAAACCAAACATCCGTTGGGCGGGCCGCTACGTTGGTGTGTTTGCACCCACTGCCAAAACCGTCGTATTTTGCAGGCAAACCGCTTGTTTGCATTTTTTTATTCCGCAGGAAAAATCATGATTTTTTTGGGCTCTTCACGCATCACTGCTGCCTTTCTATTAGCTGGCGGCTTCTTCCTGGCGGCAACGGCGCAGGGCCAAACCAACATTGCCATCCTGCAAAAAGCCGATGCCCTGGTGGGCGAGCGGAAGTATGCTTCGGCCTTCCAAGTGCTGCAAAAGTACGACCCCCGCAACGAGCGCCCGGCTGTGGTGCTGCAAAAAGAAGATATTGCGCTGCGCTACAACGTAGGGCACTCGCAGTATCGGCGGTTTGCGTTCAAAGACGTGCAGCTGACCGACAACCTGGAGAACTTCCGCAGCCCGGACAGCACCTATACCATGACGACGTTTCCGCTGGGTAGGGCCCTGCGTGCGTTGAAAATCCGTTACCCCAACGATTACAAGCTGGACCGCGGCCTGGGCGACTATTACTTTGCCGTGCAGCAATGCAACTGCGCCGAGGCCAGCAAGGAAGAAGACGACCTGTTTCCGCTGATTATTCAATACTACGACGTAGCCCACGAGCACGGCTACGGCGACTACAGCTCTTACTACGCGCAGGGCTATTCCTACCAGCGCCTGGGCATGTTTCAGGAAAGCGTGGCGCCGTTTCTGCGCTCCATTGAGCTGCGCAAAAACTACCCCGAAGCCCGCCTCAACCTGGCCTTTGTGTATCTGGAGCTGAAGCAGTTTGAGAAAGCCAAAGAGCAGGCCCAGCTGGCCGTAGAGCTATTCCCCGACGAGCAGCACAAGTCCGACGCCAACTTCCTGCTGAAAACTATTGAGGAGCGTCTTCAGGGAAAAGAAGCCGCCACGCCTGCTAAGCCCGCCGCCACCCCGCAAAAAGCGACGAAGAAGGCCGTAAGGAAGCGAGTTATCTAGCTTTTCTTCTGTCATCCTGAACGCAGTGAAGGACCTTATCACACATGAACAACAGTCGTCACAGCGACCCGTTCATGTGTGATAAGGTCCTTCACTGCGTTCAGGATGACAAGATCAGCATTGCACTTTGGCACGGTTTTTTTGAATAGTACCGCAACAGCCCGCCGCTAGTGTACACCACGCGGCCCGGCTTTTGGTTCTACTCCCGTTCCCTACTATCATGCAAACGAAGCGTCTTTTCGGCCGCCTGGCCGCGGCTTGCCTTTTCCTAACGGTTTCTATTTCAACAACTCAGGCGCAAGTGCGCCGGCCTACTACCTATTCTACCCTGGGTAGGCGGCCAGTCTATACAGCTCCCAAAGCAGCTTCTACTACCAACGGCGTCCAACTCGGCATTCGGGCCGGGGTGAACGTAGCCGACTGGCACGGCGACGCGGTGCAAAGCGTGATGTCGCTAGCCGACTACACCAACGGCGCCGTGACTCGTGAAACCCGCACTGGTTTTCATGCCGGCCTCTACGCTACCCTACCCCTAGGCGAGCGGTTTGCCATCGAGCCTGGCGTGCTGTATTCTGAGAAGGGTACCCAGTTACGCGGCACGGCTTCTGTACCCGGTTTTGAAGTGCTGAGTGCCAACGTAACGGCTACTGCCCGCACGGCTTATGTGGATGTACCCGTACTAGCCAAAGCCTACCTCACGCGCGGCCTCTACCTCTACGCTGGTCCGCAGGCGTCGTTTTTAGTGAGCAGCAAGGTGCGCGTAGCCGCTGGGGCACTAGGCTTCACGGCCTTCCGACAGGATTTCGACACCAAAAACCAATTCCGCTCAGTTGACTTTGCCGCCGTGGGTGGCCTGGGCTACCAGTTCGACAGCGGTTTTGGTTTGAGCGCCGGCTACGACTACGGCCTGTCTTCCTTGGATAAAAACAACAGCTTCCAGGCCCAGAACCGGGTCATCAAAGCCTCACTGAATTACTCTTTTTAGAGCAGCTTAGCGGTCCGTTCGTGGCGCCGCAGGTCGCTATCAGGTAGGAGCCCGTTGGTTTTCTCGCACGCAGAAAGCCAACGGGCTTCTGCGTACCGGGGCTAGTACTTTCTGCATGCTTCCAATACCTTTTGCAGTAAGTATTTCGTATAAAGCTATTTACTTCACGCTTTATTCCACCCCACCCCATGAAATATATTCCCGTTGCATTGCTGCTGCTACTAGGTAGTACAGCTATGGCTCAGCAACCCGATACATATACGAGTACCCCTTCCCTGCGCCTCAACCCGGCCACCCAACAGGCCCTATACCAGGGCGCAGTGCCAGTAGCGGCTACCTCGCAGGAAAACCTTTATTCCAGGGCCCAAGACTGGCTGACGCAAGCCAAGCAGAACTATACCCTGAGCACGCGCACCAACAGCGCAGAAGCTGGCTTCATTAAAACCCACGTCCAACTCCGCGAGGGGCAGGAAATGTATTCCTTTTTGCTTTCGCTGCAAGCGCAGGAAAACGGCTACCGCTACCAGCTGGAAGATGTAGTATACAGCCAGCCGCACTTTGCCCGCGCTGGCAAGCATAGCGCCGGCCCGCTTCATATTTCGGCCGAGGAGCTGCTTCTGAGCAAGTCTACCGCTCATCAGCGCAAGCAGCTCGCCAAAATGGATGCCCGCCTGCAGGCCTTTTTGCAAGAATTAAACTCGACCATGCAGCGCAAGCCTGAAGGCCTGGCTGTACGCTAAATGCGCGCTTGGAAGCGTTCCAACAGTGCTGAAAATCGGGCATTGCGTACGTTTTTAGCGACTATGTAGCCAATGCAGCATCAGCGCCTGCTTTCCCATAGCAATGCGGGGAAGCAGGCGCTGATGCTTTGGGGCCTACCCTGCGCAGACGGCAGCTACCTGCTACGATACCAACTCTTTGCGGTACAGCTTTTCGTACTCTTCGTCTACGTGGTAAGTGGATTCTTCGTGCTGGCTTAGGTCGAGGCCCAGCTCTTCTTCTTCCTGCTTCACCCGCAGCCCTACCAGTGCATCCGTCACCTTCAGCAACACCCACGACAGCACCGCCACGTAGGCAATAACGATAATCAAGCCCAGCACGTGGTAGCCAAACACGGTAGCGGTACCATTCACCAGCCCTACGTTGGCGGCAAACACGCCCGTGAGCAGCATCCCCACAATGCCGCCCAAGCCGTGGCACGGGAATACATCCAGGGTATCGTCGATGGTGGTGCGGCTGTTTTTCCAGTGCACGGCGGCAAAACTCACCAGCGAAGCCACAATGCCAATGAGAATGCTCTGTCCGTAATCAACGTAACCGGCGGCGGGCGTGATGCCTACCAGGCCTACTACTGCGCCGATGCAGGCGCCCATGGCCGTGGGCTTGCCACCGCGCGCTACCTCTACCAGCAGCCACGCTACCAAGGCCGAGGCCGAAGCCAGGTTGGTATTCACAAACGACAGCGAAGCCAACTCATTGGAACCCAGTGCCGAACCAGCATTGAAGCCAAACCACCCAAACCACAGCAAGCCGGTACCTAAGAGCACATAAGGCACGTTAGGCGTCACGAAGGCGGTTTGGCGATGCGCCCGGCGTGGCCCCAGTACCATGGCGGCCACCAGCGCCGCTACCCCCGCCGAAATGTGTACTACCGTGCCGCCCGCAAAATCGAGCACGCCCCACTTGCGCAGGAAGCCCTCGGGGTGCCAGGTCCAATGGGCCAGCGGGCAGTAGATAAATAAGCAAAACAGCACCATAAATACCAGGTAGCTCTTGAAGCGCACGCGCTCGGCAAACGAACCCGTGATGAGTGCCGGCGTGATGATGGCAAACTTCAGCTGAAAGGCGAAGAACAGAATGAACGGGATGGTAGGCGATAGGGTAGGGTTAGGCGCCGTGCCCACATCGCGCAGCAGCAGGAAGGTCATGGGGTTGCCGATGAGGCCGTTCCAGGAGTCACCGTAGGCCAGCGAGAAGCCCACGAAATACCACACGATGGAGATGACGCCCAGCGCTACAAAGCTTTGCAGCATAGTAGAAATCAGGTTCTTAGGCCGCACCATACCGCCGTAGAAAAACGACAAGCCCGGCGTCATCAGCAGTACGAAGGCCGAAGCGGTCAGCATCCAGGCAATGTCGCCGGTATTGAGGGCACTGTTGGCCTCAGCCGACGGATGCGGTACGCGCACGAAGGCTGCTATCAGCCCCAGTGCGACCAGCAGCAGCAGCCCCAACGGGCTCCGACCAGATTTAGAGGGTAGGGAAGTTTCCATGCAAAGGGTGTTAGGTAGTTGGAGGGTATGTGTAAGACCAAGAATGTAGTTGCTTCTTTTTTAGACCAACAGCCGCGTTAGAAGGCGTATACGGCCGCTATCAGGCCGCTCACAGTAGCGTTTTTGGCGTTGCCGGCCTTGTTCATGAAGAGGCTGTTATTGTCATCGTTGCTGCTCCTATCCAGGCGAATTTCCGGGATGATGGTCAGGTTGTCGATTCTGATGTTGGAGGATAGCGTGGTTTCAAACAGATTCTTGCTCAGGCCCAGCAGGCGGTTTTTGTCGCCGGTGTACTCGGCCCGGAGCGTGAAGCCCAGCCAGGGCTGGGGGTCGAGGTTAGCATACAGGGCCGAGCCCCACCACGTGTGATACTCGTCGCTACCGCCTTCGCCCACGCTTTTGCGCTGTTGCATGGTGCCGTTGTAAGAAAACGACAACTTGCTGTTGATCAAATAGCTAAGCACGATATCCTCCTGATGCAACCGCAGCGCGTCCAGTGCTTTGCCTCCCTGGTAGTTGATGTACACCTTCAGCTTGTCGTCGTGGGAGCTGGTGGCCAGCTGCCCAATCACCATTTTGGGCATGGCACTAGCACTTTTGAAGTCGGTGGGGTTGGCTATGCCTACCATCAGCGTGGTTTTGTCACCCATGCTTACTTCCGCCTTCACGCCCGTATGGAAGAAGGGCCCATACGAGAACATGTAGCTCATGCTGTAATTGCGGTTCAGGTAGGGGTCTACCGACTCGTACCCGATGTGCGTGGCCCAGCTGCCCGCCGTAAACTTGAGCTTCTCGGTGGGCGCGTACGTCACATATAACTGTTTGATAGCGAACCGAGTGTTGTCGTCGTTGTAGGAAAACTCCTCTGCCCGACGTCCAAAGCCCACATCAGCCACCAGCCCTACCTTGCCTATTGTGTGCGCCGCCTTCAGCGAAATCATACCTAATTCAAAGGAATTATGGCTGTTGGTGAAGCTTGTGCGGTTGTTGTAAGGGCTTTCCTGAGGGTTGCTGAAGTTGTAGCGGTAGTAACCATCGGCAGAGCCGGAAAATACAAAGGGCTTTTTCTGCACGGAGTCGCCGGGCTCGGTGGCAAGGGCTGCCGCCAGAAAGGCAGTAGTCAACATCAACATAATCAGGAGGGGATAGAAGTGAAAGCAGTAAGCGTACGCGTATGGACAAAAGCGCGGGAAGCCCTAGGCTTTTTGGGCAAGCGGAGGTAGGCTACTGCTTTTGCAAAGCAGCGCTAAACAGGTACTATACTTCTGAAGGATGCTCCTGGCTATTGGGCGGCAACACCAGGTACTCTAAGTAGCAGGGACAGATAGAGCAGACTTGCTGAGCAGTGCATTACACAACCGAGCTCAACAGTGGGGCATGTTGTAATTATAAGGGCAATATAGAATAGCCTTTTGAATTATTAGCAATACCCTACTAATTTTTAGGGTGTTATTTTTAAAAAATTACTCTTTTTATGAAATAACCCCTCACCAATTGGGGTCAATTTTTATAAATACTCTTTTTACATACCACCTACCCTTCTCACCAATTTTTAGTCATCGTTTGTCCACTCAATAAGCTATCTACACATAAAAGGCCCCTATTGAGAGCCCTCTTCGCTAATGAAGGAGAGACTTCCAATAGGGGCCTTACAAATACTACCCAGGACTGACGGCGCAGCCTAAAACGCTACGGCATCAGCTTATTGGCCGTGTAACGGCTAAACGTACGTTAGCTCACCGGCGCCTACTTTCAGTCGAATACCGGCTTCGGCGGTGATGCGACCGGCTACTTGCGCCTGGTAGCCATCGGTGCGGAGGCTTTCGGCCACGGCTTCGGCCTGGGCTTCGTCGGTTACGAGGAGCATGCCGTTGCCCATGTTCCAGTAGAGGTAGGCGTCGGCGGGGGTGATGCCGGCCAGCTCCGTGAGCTTTTGCATGGCGGGCAGCGGCTCAAACAGGTTCGTGAGTTCAGCCCCAACCCCGTTTTTGAGCACGCGCTTGAAGTTGTCGGCAATGCCGCCGCCGGTGATGTGCGCCGCGGCGTAGAGCGGTAGGCCCTTGTCGAGCACCTTGGCCACGCCGGGCGAGTAGATGAGCGAGGGCGCCAGCAGCACCTCGCCCCAGGTGTGGCCCGCGGTGCCGTGCGGGGTAGCGTCGGTGCCATCGTAGGGGGCCGAGTGCCAGTTGTCGCCGAACAGGTTTTGCAGGGTGCGGCGGGCCAGCGAGAAGCCGTTGGACCGGAAGCTGGGCGACTGAATAGCCACCACGGCCTGCCCGGCCTGTACGCCCGCGCCGCTGAGGGGGCGCTCCAGGCTAGGATGCAGGCTACCAATGGCCGTAGAACACCAGTTGAAGTTCATGCGCGCGCCGGCCCAGCCGCCAATACGGTTGCCCAGCTCGGCAATTTCGCCGCCCGTGATGGCCACACCGGCAAAGTTGCAGGCGTCGTGCAGGCCGCGCATCATCTCGTCAATCACGTCGTAATCGAGCGTATTCACGTCAATGATGTTGCTGAGGTTGGTAGGCACGAAGCCACCCACGATGAGGTCGTCGGCGGTCATGGCCACTAGGTCGTAGCCCAGCGTGTCGAACTTTCCTACCCGCTCGGCCACCTCAATCTTGGTCCCGATGCCATCGGAAGAAATACCCAGCCGCGCATTACCAAAGCGGATTTCGTTGGCAAAGCCGCCGTCCAGGTCCTGGGCCGCCTCGCCGGGCTTGCCGGCGCGGTTGGCAAAGGTTTTCTTGGACCACGAGTAGGCGTTGCGGGAGCATTCGTTGCCGAGGTCGATGTCGTAGCCGGCAGGTTTTTGGGAAGATGACATGGGGTAGGCTATTTATTTTTTGTCATCCTGAGCGGAGCGAAGGACCTTCTCACGCGAGAACGAGTCGTTGGTACGTCAGTCGTTCTCGCGTGAGAAGGTCCTTCGCTCCGCTCAGGATGACATTTAGTTATTTCTCAATTAATGCTCTGTGGGCGCTGGCGCTTTGGCGCTAACCGAGGTAGTAGCCAGTGCCTTATCCTTTTTGCTGCGGTGGCTTTGGCGCTCCTCCTGGATGTGACGTAGGTAACGCGTCACGTCGCCGGTGGGGTAGTTGCCGGTGAAGCAGGCGAAGCAGCTACCACCGTGGCCTTTTTCCACGGAGAACAGCTCTTTCAAATCTTCCACCGACTGGTAAATCACGCGGTCGGCTTCGATGTAGTCGCAGATTTCCTGTTCGGTGTGGTTGGCCGCAATCAGCTCCGTGCTCATGGCCATATCGATACCGTAGATGCAGGGTGATATAATGGGCGGCGCCGACGAGATGAAGTACACCTCCTTGGCGCCCGCCTCGCGTAGAATGCGCACGATGCGCCGCGAGGTGGTGCCGCGCACGATGCTGTCGTCCACCACGGCTACCTTCTTGCCTTCCACAAAGGCCCGAATCGGGTTCAGCTTCTTCTTCACCACATCTTCCCTACCCGCCTGGCTGCTCACAATAAAGGAACGGCCCATGTGGTTGTTTTTCACCAGCCCGCGGCGGTAGGGCACCCCAATGGCCTCGGCCAATCCCGACGCCGCAAAGTAGCCCGAGGAAGGTACATCAATTACCATATCGGGCTGCAATCCGGCTTCTTTCACGCGGCGCGCCAGCAGCTTGCCCAGGCGCACCCGCTCCCGTGCCACCAAGCGACCGTGAATCACGGAGTCTTCGCGGGCGAAATAGATGTGCTCGAATACGCAGAAGTTTTTGGGCTGCTGGTAGGGGTTCTTGTAGTGAACCTTGAAATCCTGGTCGATGAAGATGGCCTGACCCGGCCCTACGTTCTTGATGAACTCAAAGCCTAAATAGTCAAAACAGGTTGATTCAGAAGCAAATGCGTATACCGGGCCGTTGGGCGTGTCGCGGCGGCCAAACACCAGGGGCCGAATGCCGCGCGGGTCGTTGAAGGCCAGCAGCCCGTACCCGGCAATGACGGTGATGGTGGCGTAGGCGCCCTCCACCAGCTCCTGCGTCGTTTCCACGGCATCAAAGATGTCAACCACGGAGAGGTGGTCGAGGTCCTTGGTGCGCAACTCCGAGGCGAAGGTGTACATAATCAGCTCCAGGTCGTTGCTGGTTTTGGGCAGCACATGGTACTTCTCGTGCAGGCGCTTGGCCACGTCGCGGAAGTTGATAACGTTGCCGTTGTGCACCATCGACAGCCCAAAGGGGTAGCTGGTGGTGAAGGGCTGCGCCAGCTCCGAGTCGTTGGAGCCCTGCGTGGTGTAGCGCGCGTGCCCGATGCCGATGTTGCCCGTCAGCTTTTTCAGGAACTTCGGCCGAAACACGTCGGCAATCAACCCGTTGCCTTTGTGCAGGTGAAAGTTGCCGTCGAAGGTGGCAATGCCGGCGGCGTCCTGCCCGCGGTGCTGCAACGCGGTGAGGCCGAACACGATATCGTGCGCAACGTCATCGGGACCGTAAAAACCTACTATTCCGCACATAATTCAAATGTCAATGTTGAGTTGCCGACCGCTCGGCAATGGAGGGGGTAGGCAACTCCTGGCGAATGAGTTGCGCTAAAGTATTCGCGTATAAGTGGTGCTCCACGGCCAGGCCGCGGCGCTCCACTTCAGCCAGCGTATCGGCGCCGCGCAGGTCCACGGGAGCCTGCGCCAAAATCGGGCCCGTGTCGAGACCCTCATCAACCAAATGCACCGTGATTTTAGTTTCGGCCAGGTGGTTTTCGAAGGCCCACTCGTAGGCATGAAGTCCTTGATGCTGATGCGTATCGGCGGGGTGAATGTTGACGATGCGCCCCGCAAACGCCCGCACGAATACTGGCGACAGGATACGCATGTAGCCGGCCAGCACCACGTAGTCGGGCTGGTAGGTTTGCAGCACGTCTACCACGGCCGCGTCGTACTCGGCGCGCTTCCTACCCTCAGGGGCTAGGCTGGCGGTAGGGCAGCCCAGTGCGGCGGCCGTAGTCAGGCCGGGCGCATCGGGTTTGTTGCTGAAGACCACGGCCACCTCGGTCACGCCTTGCAATACGCCACGCTGCACCGCCTCCACCAGGGCCACCATGTTGGAGCCCCTACCTGAAAGCAAAATCGCCAGCCGTGGCAGGTTGGTTATCATTAGTATACGCGGGTAAGAATGGGGCTGGGCCGCTGCCCGATGTCGGTGCGGTAGTACGCATCCTGGAAGCTGATTTTCTCGATTTCGGCGTAGGCTTGCTGCACAGCATCGTTTAGTTCGTTGCCGTGCGCTACTACCACCAGCACCCGGCCGCCACCCGTTACCAACTGGCCCGCTTCGGCACCGGCCTGCACGCCACCCAAGAACACCAGCGTTTCGGGTGCCAGTTGGTCGAGGCCCGTGATGGGGAAACCAGTAGGGAACTTGGGCGCGGGGTAGCCGCCCGAAGCCAGCACTACGCCAGCGTAGTGGCCGGGGCGCTGCCACACGTCGTGGCGCGACAGGTCGCCGTCGAGGGCGGCCGTGATGAGGTCGAGCAGGCTGCTTTGCATGGCGGGCAGCAGCACTTCGGCCTCCGGGTCGCCCAGGCGGGTGTTGTATTCCAGTAGCTTCGGCCCGTTGGGCGTGAGCATAATGCCGAAGTAGATGAAGCCTTTGAAGTCGAACTGCGACGCCTGCAAGCCCCGCATGGTAGGCTCAATGATGTCGCGGCGCACCTCGGCCATTATGGTGTCGTCGGCGAAGGGTACGGGGCAGTAGGCACCCATGCCGCCGGTGTTGGGGCCCTGGTCGCCGGCGCGCAATTGCTTGTGGTCCTGCGAGGTAGCGAGCAGCCGAATGCGGTTGCCATCGGTGGCGCCCATCACACTGATTTCCGGGCCAACCAGCTTTTCTTCCAGCAAGAAGCTAAACCAATCGGAGTGCAAATCCACCAGCTCGTCAATGGCGGCCTTCACTTCTTCCTGCGACGAGCACACGTACACGCCCTTGCCGGCAGCCAAGCCGTCGTACTTCACCACTACCCTACCCTCCAGCTCGGCGGCCTTGGCTAAGGCTTCGGTCACTTGGTCGGAGCGGAACGTCCAGGCCTGGCCAGTAGCCACGCCGTGGCGCTGCATAAAGTTCTTCGACCACACCTTCGACGACTCCAGCGCCGCCGCCTGCCGGGTAGGGCCGAATACGCGGATGTCGGTTTCGGCAAAGAAATCCGTCACGCCTGCCGCCAAAGTTGCCTCAGAGCCGGGCACAATGAGTTTTACGTTGTGCTCCTGGCAAAACTGCTGCACGGCCGGAAAATCCAGCGCATCAATGGCAGGCACTGAGCCGGGAATGCCAGGATTGCCCGGCAACACATGTGCGGTGGCACCGTCTTGGCGGAGTTTCCAAGCCAGGGCGTGCTCACGGGCGCCGGAACCGAGGATGACTATATGAGGATTGCTGGTGCTCAAAGTATTGTGCTGTTATTGAATTGAAGGAGACAGACGTTAATCGTAAAATGAGAATGCCTCGGCATCGCCGCCTACTTCTACTATTTCCCAGTTTCGAAACTGCATCCCGAAATCGTGTTCTTTTTCCCAGTCGCAAGAGAAGCCTAAGCCGAAACGGCCTTTTTCTACCTCTTCTGGCAGGTAGATGGTTCGTAGCTGATAAAAAGACCGTAACTCTACAGAGTTTGCAGCTACAGGCATCTCTAGTTGCTCCCCATATATACGCCGGTATTCTTTATATATCCACTGGTAGTGCTTGAAAGCAGTGTCAGCAACAGTGTTTGCCAGATTTGGCAACTGCTGTAACAGGGTGTCCACACTAGTTTCTTCCTGTGGCAGAAGCTCCTCTCTGTCGTCAAACTCGCTGAAATGAATAAGCACGGGCGCACTGGTTTGTAAAAAGTTCGGCAGCTGCACATCAGCTACTAATCCTTCCATTTCAGTGAGGCGCAGCGTGCTTTTCCAGCTACTCATCTTGACCACAACACACTTATTTATAAAGATTTAGAAACACCTTAAGCGTCTTTCATTACACCAGCACGCACCAGGTTGCCTACCAAGCGAGCATGTACGTCGCCCCCGGCGGTTTGCTCAGTGGCGGTGGGTAGGGGCTGGCCGGTGATGCGCTCGTAAATGTCGAGGTAGCGGCGGGTGGCTTCCTGCGACACCTCAGGCGTGAGGGCGCGGGGGTATGCGCCGTCTACCTTATTGGCAATCAGCCACTGGCGTACGTACTCCTTGTCCATCTGCTCCGCCGATTCCGGGTTTTTGCCGTAGTCTTCGGCCGACCAGAAGCGCGACGAGTCGGGCGTGTGGATTTCGTCAATCAGAATCAGCTCGCCATTCAGCAAACCGAATTCATACTTGGTGTCTACCAGGATGATACCCTTCTCCTTCAACAGATCGGAGCCTACCTTGAACAGGGCCAGGGCTTTCTCCTTCATCTGGTCGTACAGCTCCTGGCTCACCCAACCCTCGCTCACCAAGTTCTCGGGCGTGATTTCTCGGTCCGACTCTTCCTTGGTGGTTGGTGTCACGATGGGCTCGGGGAACTGCTGGTGCTTGCTCAGGCCATCGGGCACGGTTACGCCGGAGAAGGTGCGCTGCCCGGCCTGGTAGCCGCGCCACATGGAGCCGGTGAGGTAAGCCCGCACCACCATTTCCACCCGAATCGGCTCGGCCTCTTTCACCAGCATGGCGTTGGCGTCTACCAACTCAATCACGTGGTTGGGAATGATATCCTTGGTCTTATCGAACCAGAAATTGGCCAGGCCGTTCAACACCGCGCCTTTGTGGGCCACAGGCGTTTCCAGCACCGAGTCGAACGCCGACAGACGGTCCGTCACGATGATGAGCCGGTCGCCGTTGGGCGCACGTAGCGAGTCGCGGACTTTGCCGCGGTGCAGCAGTTCGAGCTGAGGAGTTTCGAAGTGATTGAGGGTGTTCATATCGGGTAGAAAGCCGACGCGAATCGCTGGCGGGTTGCAGTAGTGATTAGGAGGCAGAAGCGGCTTCAACGTGCAGCTGGGTCGCATGTTGCTGCACGTGCTCCACAATGTTGCGGAAGATGCGCAGCCCGTCGCCCTCTTCCGAAAGGGTAGGGTCCTGCCGCTTACGCCGCGTCCATTCCGGGTGGTTGTAGAGCGAGAGGTAGGCCTCGGGGTGCGGCATCAGGCCAAATACCTGGCCGGTGGTGTCGGTCAGGCCGGCGCAGTTCAGGTCGGCCCCATTGGGGTTATGGGGGTAGGCTGATACCTCGCAGCCGCTGGCGTCGCAGTACGTTAGCACGTTGAGGCCGCGCTGTACGATGTGCTCCCGCGTTGCCTCATCTGAGATAATGAGGCGACCCTCGCCGTGGCGCACGGGTACCTCCAGCGTATCCATTCCTTTCAGGAAAGGCGTGTTGGCGGCAGGGTTCACCTTCAAGCGTACCCAACGGTCCTCATAACGGCCGGAGGCGTTGTGCGTTAGGGTCACTTCGGGCGTTACGTTGCCGGCAAGGTCAGGTAACAGGCCCAGCTTCACCAGCACCTGAAAGCCGTTGCAGATGCCCAGCACAAACTTGCCCTCGGCAATAAACTGCCGGATGTCGTCGAGCAGGGTGCGGCCCTCGGCGTTTTTGCGGTAGCGCAGCTTGTTGGCCAGCACCACGCCCGAGCCCAGGTCGTCGCCGAACGAGAAGCCGCCGGGGAAGTTCAGAATGTCGAAATCGTGAATACTGACCTCGCCGTGCAGCACCTGGTTGAGGTGCACGATGGTAGGCTCGGCACCCGCTAGGCGGTAGGCCGCCGCGAATTCCTCTTCGCAGTTGATGCCGAAACCCGTTAGAATAAGGGCTTGAACCAATTGGTTTTGGGTTTTCGGTTTCTGGTTTTCAGCTTGTTCTTGCTGGCTTTTCAAAGGCTCGGTGGTTTCGTGGCCGGTGTCTACGCTCTTGAAGCCGGGCACAAGAAAGTTGCCGTCCGCCGTTTGGGGCGGCGGGGTGTCGTCGCGCTGCTGGTGGGGCGGCGTGTTTAGGTCGGGCATGAGGGGCTTGTCTTCCATGTGCTTATCCTAATCCGCTGGTTGAGCCCTCGTTGGCGTTGCGCACGGCGTCCAGGTCCAGCCCGATTACCTTGTTCACGGGGCCGTTCGACCACACGTCGCGCAGCTCGGCTACGTCGGCGTCAACTACCACCTGGCCGGCGTGGCGCACCGTGAGACGGCCATTGCCGGTTACGGTACCAAGGCGGGTAGCACGGCCTTTCAGCAACGCTTCAAAGGCTACCACATCCTCGGGCGCTACCGTGGCCACAAAGCGCGAGTGCGACTCTGAGAACAGCTGCGCCGTCAGGCTTAGCTCACCGGTTAGTTCCACATCGGCCCCAAAGCCGTAACCGAACGTAGCCTCGGCCAGCGCTACGGCCAGGCCGCCGTCGCTCAGGTCGTGGCAGGACTGAATGAGGTGCTGGTCGTTGGCTTCGCCTACCAGCGTGTAGAGCTCCTTGGCTTTGTCGAAGCGCACCTGGGGCACGTTGGCGCCCAGTTCACCGTGCAGCGCGTAGAACTCGGAGCCGCCCAGCTCGTCGTAGGTTTCGCCGATGAGATACACTACATCGTCTTGCTGCTTGAAATCCGACGTCATGGCGCGGCGCACGTCGTCCATCTTGGCGGTCATGGAGTACAGCACCGTGGGCGGCACCGAAATCTTCACGCCGTCGGCCTTAAAGTCGTTTTTCATCGAGTCCTTGCCGCTCGTGAGCGGGATGCAGTAGGCCGCCGTGGCGTCGCGCAGGGCTTCGCACATCTGCACCAACTTGGCCAGCTTGTGCTTGCCGTCGGGGTTGGTGGCGGGGTCGTACACCGAGTCGGGCACGCAGAAGTTGTCGTTCACCGACCAGAACGTGCCGTCGCCGGGCGTGAGGTTGGGCAGCTTGCCGCCCACGGCAATAATCTGGCGCACAGCCTCGTCAAACGAGCCAGCCGACATCTGGTAGGCGTCCAGGTCGCCATAGCGGGGTAGGATGCCGTTGCTCACGGCCACGCCTTCCCAGCTCTCAAAGTTGAAACGCACTACGGCGGCATCCTGCGGAGCTTGGCCGGTGGCGCCCATCAGGGGCTTCACCACCGTGCGGCCTTTTACCTCGTGGTCGTACTGCCGAATTACGGACTCGCGCGAGCAGATGTTGAGCGAGCCCAGCAGGCGACGCAGCGTGTCGGTGTAGTCGGTTTCGGCGGGTAGGGTAGGCTCCTGGGCGGCGACGGGCGCCAGCTCGGCTTCCAGCACCTTGCGCGGCACGCCGTCGTGCAGGAAGTGCATGTCGAGCTTCGCCACGGCCTCGCCAGCAAAGCGCACGTCGAGGTAGCCGTCGGCGGTGAAGTAGCCGATGTCGGTCAGCTCCACTTCCATTTCCCTACCCAGCGCCAACAGCTCATCGAGCCTAGCCGGCTCTACGGCCAGCGAAAACCGCTCCTGCGACTCCGAAACAAAGATTTCCCAGGGCCGCAAGCCCGAATATTTCAGCGGCACTTTTTCCAATTCCACCACCGCGCCGCCGCTAATGGTTGCTAGTTCGCCGACGCTGGACGAGAGGCCGCCCGCGCCGTTGTCGGTGCTGCACTTGATGAGGCCGCGCCGGGTGGCGATAATTAGAAAGTCCATCGCCAGCTTCTGGGTGATGGGCGAGCCGATTTGCACGGCCGTGGCGGGCGAGGTTTCGTCCAGCTCGATGCTGGAGAAGGTAGCACCGTGGATGCCGTCCTTGCCTACCCTACCCCCGGCCATGATGATGCGGTCCTGCGGGTCGATTTTCTTTTCCCACGAGTCCTGGCCGGCCAGCTGCATGGGCATCACGGCACCGGTGCCGCAGTACACCAGCGGCTTGCCGGCGTAGCGGTCATCAAACACAATGCTGCCGTTCACGGTAGGCACGCCCGACTTATTGCCGCCGTCCTCAATGCCCTTGCGCACGCCCTCAAAAATGCGGCGCGGGTGCAGCTGGTTGGTCAGCAGCTCGCCGCTGAACTCGGGATTTCCGAAACACAACACGTTGGTATTGAACAGCAACCGGGCGCCGCCAATGCCGGTAGCCAGCGGGTCGCGGTTGTTGCCCAGGATGCCTGTAATGGCTCCGCCGTAGGGGTCGATGGCCGACGGCGAGTTGTGCGTCTCCACCTTCCACACAAACAACGACTCGGGGTTGATGCGCACGGCACCGGCGTTATCGGAGAATACCTTAATCAGCCAGTCGTTGCCGTTTTGGCGCAGTTGGCGGTCTACCTCAGCGGTGGCGTTGCGGATGTAGGTTTTAAACAGCGAGTCGATCTGCTTGGTCTCGCCGGTGGCCGCATCCTTGTAGTTGATAACGGCTGAAAACTCCTTGTGCTTGCAGTGCTCCGACCACGTTTGGGCAATGATTTCCAGCTCGCAGTCGGTGGGGTCGGCGGGGAGGCCGGCGTCTTCGCGCTCGGCCGCAATGGTGGCGTAATGGTCGCGCACGGCCCGCATTTCCTCCAGGTTCAGGGCGTAGAGATTGTCCTTCGACAGCTTCACCAGCTCCTCGTCCGTGAGGCCTACCAGCGGCACCAGCTCCGTAATGGCGTCGGCCCCACCGCCGGGGCGCGGGGTGTAGTCGCGCAGCTCGGAGAGGGGGCCGGTTTCAAAGCGGTTGATCATCTTGTTGCCCAGCAGTTCCTCGGCCAGGCGGCGCAGGTCCTGCGCGGGCAGCTCGTGCTCCAGGAAGTAGAGCCGTTTGCTGAAGATGTGCTGGGTATGGGTGTCGAGGGGCTGGTTGAGGAAGTCGCCCAGTGCATTTTGCGCCGAGATGCCTTCGTCGTCGGTTACGCCGGGCAGCTTGGCTACCAGAATATAACTCTTGTAAATAGAGTCGATGGGGCGGAACTCGTCCAGGGCCACGTCGTGCAGCACCGGGTCTTGCAGGCAGCGCGTGGCAAAGCTGTGCAGCTGCTCGTCGGTGAGGGGGTAGCGCACGGTGTAGAGGGCAGTGCTTTGCACGCGCCCGGTGCGCAGGCCCAGATGGCGCTGGGCTGCTTCGGCTACCCGCTGACCTTCGCCGTCGTGACGGGTAGGCTTGAGCCGCAGCTGAATGGTTCGTTGGATAGATTCCAAAAGGAAGGAAATAAGGTTTGCTATTTTCCGCTGCCGCTGGCTCCCCTACCCTTTTATAGAGTAGGATGCACCCAACTGCCACCGGAAATGCCTTGCCCTACGTCCAGCGTAGGGTAGGTTTAAGAAAACGCTTTGTCCGGCCGACTGCCGGGCTTCACTACCGGAATACCTGCCCGACACAGCGGGCAATCATCGGGTGCGTAGGTGGCTGCCGTAACCGGCAGCAATGCAAAGTTCGGAAAAGAAAGCTCAGCTTTCCCACTCGTGCGGTCAATTAAACTGACTACGGCCAAAATTTCTGCTCCCATACTCGTGAGCAGGCGGGCTACCTCGTTGGTGCTCTTGCCGGTAGTCACTACGTCTTCGGCAATAATAATCCGCTCGCCGGGCTCTATGGTGAAGCCGCGGCGCAGGGTCATTTGCCCATCAGCATCGCGCTCCGTGAAAATGCCGGGCACGCCCAGCTGCCGGGCCAGCTCGTAGCCAATCACCACGCCGCCCATGGCCGGGCCTACCACGGTATCGGGCTGCAACCCAGCGGCCCGGATCTGGGCCGCCAGCTCGGCAGCGGCGGGGCCGGCCAAATCGGGGCGGCGCAGGAAGCGGGCGCATTGCACGTAGGTATCAGAATGCAAGCCGGAAGACAAGCGGAAGTGTCCCCGCAATAGTGCGTCTTCTTGCACTAGTTGCTGTTCCAGGGTTTCGGAGGGTAGGGAAGTGGTCAAGGGAGATACTTATATAAGGTGTTTCCTCCTATCGTCCAGGGTTGAAACCCTGGGCTACGGAGCGAATTTGGTTGTAGCCCTACAACATACAGACGCCGCAACACTACTTAGCCCGGGGTTTTAATCCTGGGACACGGCAGGTTCTGCGGCCCTTCTATGCTCGTTAATCTGCTCCTTCAATTCCCGGGCAGCCGCGCCGGCATCGGCCGCCTGCCAGATGGCCCGCGACGAGTTGATAAGCACGCCCAGGCCGTCGGGGCGCAGGCCGGCGCGGAGGGTAGCGGCTAGGTCGCCGCCCTGGGCACCCACGCCGGGCACCAGAAACCACTGGGTAGGGCACAGCTCGCGCACGCGGGCCATGGCTTCGGGTTGAGTAGCGCCCACTACTAGCCCTACCCCACCGTGCTCCTCATCCAGCTGGCAGCTGATGCGGGCGGCCTGGTCGCTGAGGACGCCACCGCTCGTGAGGGCCAGATCTTGCAGAGAATGGGTAGGCTTGTTGCTGGTTTTGGCCAGCACAAAGGCCATTTTACCCTCGCGCAGAAACGGCACAATGGCGTCGTCGCCCATGTAGGGGTTCACCGTTACGGCATCGGCACCTACCACGTCGTAGGCAAAGCGGGCGTAGTGGTCGGCGGTGTTGGAGATGTCGCCGAACTTGCCGTCCAGAATCACCGGAATGTCTTGCGGGATACGCTGAATGGTGTCGCGCAACAGGGCCACACCGTTTTCCCGGCTCAGAAAGAACGCCAGATTGGGTTTGAAAGCCGCCGCGTAGTCGGCAGTTTGGTCAATCACCTCATGCAACCGGTGCCCTACCTGGGTATCATCACCGATGGGGTCGAGCCCGACACAGAGCAGTGAATCGGCGCGCTGCACGCGGGAAAGCAGCTTGTTCATGGTCTTTTTAGTTGTTAGCAGCTACGTGATGTCAGCTACAAAGCTAACAGCTAATAGCTTGTCAGAAGCAAAAACACACAGATTGCCCCAAGCACATTCTGTAGCGGCCTCTCACATACCGTTGTTACCGTTGATCTGAAACGATTCTTTCAGCTTTATACCCCAACACAGCAGACCTTTCAGCTAAGACGGATTCAGTAGCTTATCATACAGCTGGTTAGCATGCAGCATGCGCCCAGTTGGCCCGGCTGACTCGCCAGTTTCAAAAACGGTGGTTGCGGGTAGCCACAGGCATAGCGACCAGAATGTAATAAGAGAGAATAGTACTGTTTTGCGCAGTGCCGATTAGGATAGACTGGCGATGAAGTAAAAATTGACAGGGTACTAAGAAAGCACTTCCCGCTCCCTATTCAATCTGCATGGACATAGCGAACTGCTTGGAATGCCGGAGTGGGAAAAAGCATGAGCTATCAAAAGACAAAAGGAGCAACCCCGTGCACCCGGCACTCTTCTTGATATATTCATAACATAGCCTGTTGTGCGCATGGGTTATCAGTGGTGTATGTTTGCGCTCCTGTTGCGAATCCTCCGTTTCACTTCTTTCCATGAAAAACATGTTTCTTGGTTTCCTGCTAGGCAGTTTGCTGCTTCTCTCATTATCCTCCTTTGCGCAGTCTGCCAGCCCCGTTGCGTACGGAGAGCAAGTGCAAGCGACCGGTGCCGGGCGGCGGGCCTTGTATCAACACGCGCTGGCCTGGAGCGAAAAAGAGTTTGCGTATACTCCTAAAATGGATGTGAAGGCCGATGCCGCCGTGGGCACTCTCCGGCTACGCGGCACTGGTAAAGTGAAAACGCTTGATAACAACAAGCCTGTCGAAACCTCAGTCCACTTCGAGTTTGTGTTTCGCGCCACAGATAATGGCTATGACTACAACGTGGGCGCTTTTGAGGTAGTCCCCAACGCCAAACAGCCCGCTATTACCCTACCCCTCGACGACTACGTGGCGCAGTTGGCCGCCGACCGCAACAACAGCCGCACCAACAACGACCGGCGCGTGCGGGCGCAGGCGTCGTCCCTAGCTAGCGAAGTCGCGCTGTCTTTCCGTTCCTACATGAATAGCCATGAGGGCGAAAGCGACGATACGGTAGGTTTGAAATAAACTGAGTCCACTTCTTTTCTTATAAACACAACGCCACTCCTTATAAATAAGGAGTGGCGTTGTGTTTATAAAGTCTACCTCTTTAGCGTCCTGCAATAATCAGGCGCTGGCTGGTGAGGCGCTGGCCGGAAGCGTTCAGCAGCACCACATGATAAAGTCCCTGGCCTAGGTTCTGCGTTGGGAGCAGGGTAGTACGGTCCGTTACGACTACTGCATTCACTTGCCGGCCTTGTGCATCATATACCACTAGTTGCTGCCTTCCGGTGGTTTCGCGCGCAGACCCTATCAGCACGCGCACCATCTCGGCTGCGCCGGCGGGGTTAGGAGCCAATTGGAGCGATACAGCCAGTGTTTGCCCTTCAAAGGTTGCGGCTACTACCGGCGAAAACGACTCGTTGCCATTGGTGTCTACCTGCCGCAAGCGGTAGTATACCGTGCCAGTACTTTGTTCGGCGGCTGTAGCATCCAGGTAGCGGTACTGCTGGGCGGTGGTGGTGGTACCCGAGCCAGCTACCTGACCGATAGCCTGGAAGACGGCCTCGGAGCCTTGCTGCACGGCTCGTTCCACTACAAACCGGCTGTTGTCTTTCTCCGAAGCTGTTTTCCAGTGCAGCTCAGCCCCCTGGCTTGTGGCGCGTACCGTAAAGGCGGCCAACTCAACGGGAAGTGGGTTGGTAGGATTCACGAGGTTCTCGGGAAAGAAGCCCCGCAGCTCCTCGGCAAAAGCATAGTAGATACGCGTATCCTGCACACTGCCCACCGTGTTGGTAGTAGTCAACTCCACCCAATCGAAATCCTGCGTAGCTATGAAGGATAAGGCTTGCCGGCCCGTACTGCCGCCCAGGATGGTAGCCTGCGCCAGATTGGCTCCTGATACGCTCTCCACTGCTACCAACGATGGTACTGCACTAGTGTTACTCCCCTTGTTAGCAGTGCTATTGTCTTCGCGGTAGGTGGTGATGGTGAAGTTCGACAAAACGCCCGCGCTCAACAGGTTGCTTATCAGGCCACCGTTGCCAGTGTAGTCGAACACAAACCCAGCACGGTTACCTGCCTTGCCTGCCTTGCCGGTTGCTACCTTATTGGCGCCGTTGAGCTTCACGGCCAGTGCCAGCCCCTGATTTACACTCAGGTTTACCAGTGAGCCTTTGATCTGGGCATAAGTAGTGGTCAGGTTGCGTTTGGCGGCAAAGCTGGGGTCCTGAAACCCCATGCAGCTACTACCAAGCACTGATGCGCAGGCACTTACGGTTAAGGCGCCATCGGTGTTGGGAGTGAGAGTAGCCGCCCGGAATTTATCGGCCGGGTCTTCGAAGTCAGAAAACACTGGCTCTGGGTCGCTAAAGGCCGCTTCCTCGATACCAAAACCATAGTACACGTTCAGATTATCCAAGATATTTAGGGCCCCATTTAGGCGAATTTCTACCTGGTTGAACGGCTTGGTTGTTTTGAAGCTCAGAAAATAGCGGTTGTCGGGCAGTACGTTCAACCGTAGCGCGTTGACTCCAGAGGCGCTTTCCTGTAAGGCACCGTTCAGGTAGGTGCTCAGGCGTACGTTTTGGAACAGGTTCAGGTCAAGCAGACCGCCATTGCCGACTACGAAGCCTGCGCGGTAGTCAGTGGGGCCCACTGCACTGCGCAGCTTCACGCGCAGGGTAGATGGGCAATTCAGCACGCTTGCACTCAGCAGGTTTCGGAACGTGGCAAAGTCAGTAAGGTCGGTGTTGGCGGCGTTCTGCGGATTGTCGATGTTCGAATTCACATTCACGCACACCAGACCGTCGGCTCCACGAGATTGGGTGCTGTACTCCTGCCCTTCTACGGGGCTGGCGTTGTTCGACAGCGCGCCTTTGTACTGAATAGTTGAGTTCTGGTCGTCGAAGCCGAAGGCGTAGTAGAAGCGTATGCCGTAGCTCAGATTCACTAGCCCGCCCGCTACCAGCTCTATCTTGTTGAAATCACCGCTGGCAATGAAGCCGGCCCGGGTAGAGCGGTTGTTGAACAAGGGCAGGTTGTTGCGCAAAGAGCTGGTCAGGCTCGACTCAACCCCTACCAGTTGTGCAATGGGAATACGCTGCACGGGCGTTTCGTTCAGGTAGGTTTGCACATATACGGAATTTAGCAGCGACACATTCAGCAGCGAATTGTCGCCGCTTATCACCACACCTGCCCGGTTGCCTCGTTTAATTGTCTCGGCCATATCCACGCGCACCGAGGTAGGCGCTGATTCTACCGCACTGTTTAGCCCTACCACAGATAATGCGCTCGTATTGAGCAGGGTAGCAACATCTGATTGCAAAATACTTGTCTTCAATAATGCATAGCTGTTGAAGGAAGCAGTGCCTTCATCGGCCGCGTTTCCGCCATTTAGCACGTCTCCTGAGACGAGAGAAGTTGTGCGAATGCCAAGGCCAAGTCCCAGCACATTAACCTGAGCTGTAACAGTGGCGTTGCCTTTCGTTACCTTTGCCGTGCCCGCTTTGGTGTAGATAACTCGCGTGACGGAACTCTGGGCAACTGTTGCTGTGCATCCTAGCCACAGCATCAGCAAAAACACAACCTGAGAGCGGAAAAAGGTTGGTAAGTAGACGAAGCGTTTCATAATCAAGATTAGAAAAGTCCATAAACACGTTCATAAAATCATAGTACAATTTCGCTGCCTTTAAATTATATTATTGCATAAATCATTGATTTAAAGCATAATACAATTATATAGATTTTATTCCATTGTCCCGAATAGAGAAACAAAATCCTATTATGAGAAAATTTGACTAGGTAGGTTTCCCTACTTATACTCGCACTGTTCGTCCTACTTTTCCTCTTTGCGCTACTGAAAACCCAGCCGGATGGACTACACTCCGCACAGAAGCCGTACATTACGTATAGTTTCTATGTGATACATTGTTTACCACGGCTACTCCGCTACATTTCCCAATGATTGCATCTTCTACTCTTCGCATATTCGTTGTCGAAGACAACGCTTGGTATGGCGAACTACTTGAATATAAGCTCTCTCAGAATCCAGAATATATTGTCCGGCGCTTTACTACCGCCCAGTCCTGTCTGGATAACCTCAACGAGAAGCCTGACCTTATTACGCTAGATTATACCCTGCCTGATGGTACCGGCGACGTAGTGCTGCGTCAGATAAAGGAGCGACTACCGGAAGTAGCTGTCATTATCATTTCGGGACAAGAGGACGTGCGCACAGCTGTTGGCTTATTGCGCCAGGGGGCATATGATTATCTTGTAAAAGATGAGGAAACGGCTGATCGGCTATGGAATACCATTGGCAACGTAAATCAGCAACTGGCCCTGCGCCGGGAAAACGAACGACTGCGGGAGCAGATTGGACAGAAATATGATCCGCAGCGTGCTATTTTGGGAAAGAGCCCCCAAATGCAACAATTATTTTCTTTGGTTGAAAAAGCGGCCCGTACAAATATTACTGTATCTCTAAGCGGAGAGACTGGTACCGGGAAGGAGCTAGTTGCCAAGGCTATCCATTTTCGCTCCGAGCGTCGCAATGGTGCCTTCGTAGCCGTAAACGTGGCTGCTATTCCACGAGAGCTTATTGAAAGTGAGCTATTTGGTCACGAAAAAGGATCCTTCACCGGAGCCGTTAGCCGGCGCATTGGGCGGTTTGAGGAAGCCCATCGGGGTACGCTCTTTCTGGATGAAATTGCCGAGCTGGACCTGAACTTACAGGCCAAGCTCCTGCGCGTACTTCAAGAGCGGGAAGTAATGCGGGTAGGCGGTAGCGCCCCGATTCCTTTCGATGCCCGCTTGATGGTAGCCACGCACCGCGACTTAACGGAAGAAGTGAAGCAGGGCCGCTTCCGGGAAGACCTTTACTACCGTTTGCTGGGCCTCCCTATTCTACTCCCTCCTCTGCGTGACCGGGGCCAGGACGTGTTGCTGCTGGCTCAGTCGTTCTTACAAACCTTCTGCTCCCAAAACAACATGGCCGATTGTCGCCTGTCGCCGGACGCCCAGCAGAAGCTGCTGCGCTACCCCTTTCCCGGCAACGTGCGCGAGCTGAAAGCGGTGGTAGAGCTAGCTGCTGTATTGGCCGATGGCGACACTATTCACCCACAGGATCTGTCGCTGCGGCACGCCAGCACCACGCAGGAAGCCAGCACGCCAGATGGCGACGAGTCGCTACGGACGCAGACAGCGGCCATTGTGCAGCGCTACCTCGACAACCACAACGGAAACATTTTGCAGGTAGCAGCGAAACTGCAAATTGGTAAGTCCACTATCTATCGGATGATACAAAACAACGAAATCCGGGTTAACTGATACCTGGTTTCGCTGCTCTACTTGCCCCTATATACCCTATCCTATGAGTTCTATCGCGTATCGCCACCTGCAGCGGCGCCTGCGGCAGATGACGCGGGCTCAATTGGCTACTACCGCCGAGTTGCGGGAGCTACGTGCACAGTTGGCCCAGCAAGGGCTAGCGGCGGCCAGCCAGATGAGCACTCTGCTGCAAACGATGAGTACGGCTATCCTGGCCGAAAACCAGGGTAGGCAGGTAGCACTAGTAAATCAGCGTTTCTGCGATATGGTAGGGCTTGGGCAGCCACCCGAAACCTACTTAGGCTACACTCACGACCAAATGCGTCGGGTATTGGCTCGTTGTTTTCAGCAGCCCGCTCTGGTATCAGCAACCATCGAGCGAGCCATTGCTGAGCAAAGTCGCATTAGTGGGCAGTTGCTGCGGCTGCGCAACGGCCGGATCCTGCAGCAGGAATACCTGCCGGTATTGCAAGATGGCAAAACGGTGCTGCACCTGTGGAGCCTGGAAGACGTGACGGAGCGCGAGCAGGCCCAGGAAAAAATCCGGCAGTACTCACTGCTCTCCGAGCATAGTCCCAATCCCTTTATCCGGTTCGACCGCGTGGGTAGGGCACAATACGCCAATCCGGTAGCAGAGCCGCTGTTACAAATACTGGAAAAGCCAGTGGAAGCGGAAACCCGCGATTTTGTCCGCAGCGAAATAGAGCAGGCCCTGCAACAAAATCAGATCCGGACCACGGAACGGCGCTTGGGCGGCCATTTCTATCATTGGCAGATAGTTCCTTTTCCGGAGGAGCAGTCGGCCATTATCTATCTGACGGACATCACCGACCGGCGGCGGGCCGAAGCAGAATTGCTACACAGCCAGCTGTTTGTATCGCGCATCAACGATACGGTGCCCAGTATGGTGTTTCTCTTTGACCTCACGCAAGGCATCCTCACGTATTCCAACCGACAAACAGAGCTGTTGCTGGGTTACACAGAGACAGAGCTGAAGGCGATGGGACCAGCCATCGTTCATCAACTGATGGCTCCTGAAACAATAGAGGAAATTGTCCGCCGCTGGCCCGAAGGTGGTCAGTTTCCGACACAGCTGCCATTAGTGTTTGAATACCCTATACGTCGCCGCGACGGCGAATGGCGCTGGTTGCGGCTACAATTGGCAGCGTTTACCCGGCAGCCCAACGGCGAGCCAATTCAGCTTATTGGCAGCGCGCAAGACATTACGGTTGCCCGGCAGATACAGGAAGAGCTGCGCCATAGCCGCTTGCTCACAGAACGCATTACCAGCCTAGCACCCAACCTGATTTATACGTTTGACGTGCAGCAGCAATCGTTCGTCTACGTCAATCATTACTCCGTCACGGCGCTGGGCTATACGCCGGATGAGCTAATAGCCTTTGGTACTGCTACACCGCAGCGGCTGATTGTACCCAACGAGCTTGCCAAACTCCGGCAACACAACGTGCAGATTCAGAAGGCGGAAGATGGCGAAGTACACACTATTGAACTTGCTTTCCTACATCGGGATGGCTCTACCCGGTGGTTCCGGTGTAGTCATACGCCTTTTGAGCGTGATGAAGACGGTCGTTCACGCCTGATGCTGGGCACGGCCGAGGACATTACGCAGTGGAAAATTGCGGACGAGCAGCGGCGCCTTGCTAACTACCGGCTGGCCGAGCAGAACCGCTTGTTCCGGCAGGTGATTGATACCATCACGCCACTCATCTACCTGAAAAACGAAGCCGGCAACTACACGCTGGCCAACCAGGCCACGGCACAGCTCTACGGCTCCAGCACCACCGAGATTGTACGCACGCCCTACCAGCTTCTCCGCGCCGACCCGGCCGACCTGCAACGGGACCACGCGTATGACCAAACGGTACTGCGCACAGAGCAAACCGTTGACTACGAGGACACTTTCACAAATCCCGACGGCTCTATCCGGTGGTTGCACGTTGTGAAACAGCCTTTCATGCTGGCCGATGGCATGTTGCAGGTGTTAGGGGTAAGCACCGACATTACCGATATCAAGCGTGCGCAGCAGGAATTGCGCGAAGCCAAAGAAGCCGCCGAGGCTACGGCGCGCACCAAGCAGGAGTTTTTGGCCAACATGAGCCACGAGATTCGCACGCCTATGAACGGAATTCTGGGCATTGCCAACCTGCTGGCCAAAACCCCACTCGACGAGCAGCAAAACCAATACCTGGGCCACATCCGACATTCGGCCGAGGCATTGCTGGTGGTTATCAATGATATTCTGGCTATGGCCCAACTCGATGCCGGCAAATTGCAGCTCGAGTCGGTTTCGTTTGACCTGCGCGACGTGCTGTATGCCAGCCAGCAAATGGTGCAGCCCCGTGCCGCCGAAAAAGGCGTGTCGCTGGAGCTGGAGCTGCCCCCCGAAACCACGCCTACCTTCGTTACGGGCGACCCTTACCGCCTGCGACAGGTACTGCTCAATCTGCTCAGCAACGCTGTCAAATTTACAGAGCACGGGCGAGTGCTGCTAGCCTGCCGCCGCCTGAGCGCCGCCCACGAAAGGCCACGCTTCCAGTTTTCGGTGCTCGATACGGGTATTGGCATTCCGGCCGAGCAGCTGGAGCATATGTTTGAGCCTTTCACGCAGGCGTCGTCGTCGACGGCCCGCGAGTACGGCGGCTCGGGCCTGGGCCTAAGTATTTCGCGCGGGCTGGTGGAGCTATTGGGCGGCCAGCTCTCGGCCGAAAGCACGGTGGGCGAAGGCAGCTCCTTTCTGTTTACCTTACCCTTCCAGCCAGCCGAAGAGGCCCCGCCTACCACCGCCGCAGAACCTGCGCCCCGCTACCATACATTGGGCAAACGTCGTGTGCTACTGGCCGAAGACAATGCTGTCAATCAATTTCTGGTGGAGACACTGCTGAGCACCTGGGGTATGCACGTAGATACAGCCTCTTCTGGCTCGGAGGCACTCACGCTGTTCTGGCAGAACACCTACGACGTGGTGCTGATGGACATTCAGATGCCCGGCATGGACGGTGTGGAAGCTACCCGGCAACTGCGGCGCCACCCCGATGCGCAACGGGCGGCTACCCCCGTTGTGGCCCTCACGGCCCACGCCCTGCGCGACGAGGCCGAACGCTACCGTTCGGCCGGCCTCGATGCCTACCTCTCGAAGCCCTTCCGCGAGGAGGATCTGTTCCGTACCGTTTCGGCAGTGCTGCAAAAACAGCCCGTGCCAGTGGTGGAAGAAGTAGAGCCAGTTCCCGACAGCGCTCCGCTCTACGACCTTAGCGGCATTCGCCGGCTGGCCCACGGCAACGAGGGCTTTGTGAAGCGCTTGGTGCATTTGTTTATCCGCACTACCCCACCGTGCGTGCGCGAGATGGAGGAACACTTGGAAGCGGGCAATTGGAAGTTGCTGGGCTCTACGGCGCATCACCTCAAAAGCTCGCTAGATGGTATGCACATCCGGCCGCTTCATACCGTCATTCGCCAATTGGAAGCTTGCCAGCAAACCCCTCCTGAAGTGCCTGCCGCTACGCAGCAGGTGCAGCAGGTGCGCCAGATAACGGACTTGGTTATTGCGCAGTTAGAGCAGGAGTTTGGAGCTGAATAATGACTACAAAAGGTTTATTTTTTAAAATCACATAATTATACTACAACTCAAACGTGTTTTTTAGGGTTGAAGTACTAGAAAGCTGTTTATCTTACAGCACTACCCATTTGCTGGTAGCAAATGGTTTTCTTTCCTTTTAATCCTCTTTTTATGTCTTGGTTAATTCTTCTGGGTCTAATTGTCGCAACTGCCGTACTCGCCCTTAGCACTGTAAATAATTTGAAAGAAATGATGCGGCCGGAAACTGTACCTGCCCGTCAATAATTTTCGGATTTTGAAAAACAACGGGGGCTTCCTATTCAGGAAGCCCCCGTTGTTTTTTGTCAGGGTAGCTGGATGCTATTGATTGCTGATTCCTACGAAAAATCAATTTATAGCAGCAATTCAACTGTCAATTGTTCCTCAGCGAATCACCAACTTGCGCATCTCGCTCACGTTTTCGCCTTCCAGCTTAATGTAATACAGGCCGCTGGATATTTTGCTTAAGTCCAAGGTTTTGGTGGTACGGTCGCTCAGTTCTGTAAGCAGTTCGCGGTACACCACCGAGCCAATGACGTTTAGCACCCGTAGTTCCACCCGTCGGTTTTCAAATCCGTTGATAGTGAGGTGCACAATACCCGTGCTGGGGTTGGGATACACCAGCACCGATTTCTCATCCGACAAGGCGGTCTTAGGAAACCCCGTGCGGGTGCTTACTACCTGGGCCGCCGCGCAAGTGGGTAATGCGCTACCAATAAGGCCAGCGCTGCCCGTTATCAGTATAAAGAGTAAATAATGTAACCGTTTCATCATAGACGGGAAATAGAGTGGACGTATTATCAGCCAGTCTGTGGTTCTAAACGGCTGGTATTTTATTAGGTTTACAAAGGTAGAGAGACAATTTTGGCAATTTTAACAAAATATAATTTATCTATGAAAATAACCTTAGCTACCGATTACTTTTCAACACGTTAGCCCATAAAAACATTTGGACGTTCTCATTATCGGTGGTGGTTTAGCTGGTCTGGCGGCAGCCCTCGACCTACGGCAGCGCGGCTACAGTGTGACGCTGGTAGAGCGCAAGCGCTACCCATTTCATAAGGTGTGCGGCGAGTACGTTTCCCAAGAAGTGGTGCCCTACCTGCACCGGTTGGGTGCACCACCCGCCCCCCTGGGGCCTGCCGCCATTAGCCGTTTGCAGGTGAGTGCGCCAAACGGCGCACTGCTTTCGGCCCCACTCGCATTAGGTGGATTTGGGGTGAGTCGCTATCGGCTTGATCAGTACCTAGCCGAGTTGGCGCAGGCGCGCGGCGTGGTGGTGGAGCAGGGCGCAACCGTGACTACTGTAGCCTACGATGCTGCCGCCAACCAGCACCACCTGACCCTGGCCGATGGCCGGGCCCTGACAGCCCGCTTGGTGTTGGGCACTTATGGCAAGCGCGCTAACCTGGACCGCCAGCTGCAGCGGCCGTTTTTTCAGCAACGCTCGCCCTACCTCGGCGTGAAGTACCACCTGCGCCTGCCCGGCCACCCCCGCGACCTGATTTCCCTGCACAACTTCGCCGATGGCTACGCGGGCTTTTCGGCTATTGAGGAAGATAAGCTGTGCTTCTGCTACCTCACTACCCGCCGCAATCTGAAAGCCCACGGCACCATTGCCGAGCTGGAAGCGCAGGTACTCATGCGTAATCCGCATCTGCGCGCCATTCTCACCGGCGCCGAGCAGCTTTACCCTCAGCCCGAGGTCATCAATGAAATTTCCTTTGCACCCAAGTCCTGCGTGGAAGACCACGTGCTGCTGTGCGGCGACGCCGCCGGCCTAATTACACCACTGTGCGGCAACGGTATGGCCATGGCGCTGCACGGCGCTTGCCTTGCGGCCGGGCACGCCCACCACTTTTTGCAGGGCCAGATAAGTAGGGCAGCGCTGGAAATGGCGTATACCTACAGCTGGCAACAGCAATTTGGCGCCCGCCTGCGGGTAGGGCGCCTGGTACAGCGGCTGTTTGGGCAACCTCACCTCAGCAACTGGGTGGTAGGGGGGCTGCGCCACTGGCCTAGCGCGGTGCAGGCCCTGGTGGCCCGCACGCACGGCCAACCCTTCTGAACATGATTATGCTACCCTCGCGCTGCCACCCAATAAATTGCGTATACTGTCAGCAATGACCAGCTACTTGTGTGCTATTGGCACAGCCAATCCTCCCCACCGCATTCCTCAATCTCAGATTGCCCATTTCATGGCCGATGCTTTGTCGTTTGACGAAGCAGAAACCCGCCGCCTGCGGGCGTTGTATCGGGCTTCTGGCATTGGGCAGCGCTATTCCGTATTACCCGACTACGCCGAGGAAAACGGCAACTTCACCTTCTTTCCCAATACCCCGCAACTGGAGCCATTCCCTCGGGTAGGGCCACGCATGGAGCAGTACCGCGCCCACGCGCTGCCGCTGGCGGTAGCCGCCGTACAGTCCTGCCTGGCCCAGATGCAGGATGCCTCCCTACCCCATAGCATCACGCATCTGGTAACGGTGAGCTGCACAGGCATGTATGCGCCGGGGCTGGATATTGAACTGGTAGAGGCGTTGGGACTGAGCCCGCACGTGCAGCGCACATGCGTCAACTTTATGGGGTGCTATGCTGCCTTTAATGGCCTGAAGCTGGCCGACGCCTTTTGCCGAGCCGATGCGCAAGCCCGCGTGCTGGTGGTGTGCGCCGAGTTGTGCACTCTACACTTCCAGAAGCGTCGTGATGATGATGACCTGATATCCAATGCTTTGTTTGGCGATGGCGCGGCGGCAGCTTTAGTGCAGGCCCAACCGGCTGCCCATGGCCCTAGTCTGGCGCTGCAAGCCTTCCATTGCGACCTGGTACCCGACGGCCGTGCCGATATGGCGTGGCACATCAACGATTTTGGCTTCGAGATGACGCTTTCTTCCTATGTGCCAGGCCTGATCAAGCAGGGCATTCAGCACCTGGCCGATGGGTTGCTGGCCCGTTTGCCGGTTCGGCTGAGTGATATCAAACTGTTTGCGATTCATCCGGGCGGGCGGCGCATCCTGGAAGCCATTGAGCAAGCTCTGGGCCTCACGCACCACGACAACCGCTTTGCCTACCAAGTACTGCGCGACTACGGCAATATGTCGTCGGCTACGGTGCTGTTTGTCTTGGCTGAGTTGATGCAAAACCTCACGCCCGCCCAGAACGGCGCGCCCGCCCTCAGCTTCGCCTTCGGACCAGGGCTTACACTGGAAGCGCTGCTGATGGAGGTGAAGTGGTGAGTAGTGAAATGGTGAGATGGTGAATGGAAAACGTCTGTCATTCTGAGCGTGCGAAGGACCTTATGGCAGTTGAACGATGAACGCGAGGACAAACCGTTACTATACATGTCGTTCAACTGCCATAAGGTCCTTCGCACGCTCAGGATGACAGGCGTTTTTCCATTCACCATCTCACCATTTCACTACTCACCACTTCACCTTTCCCCGCATGCCTGATTTGAGCCGCCGGTCTACGCAGCCGGAGTTGATGGACGATGTAACACTGGCCTCCGACGCGCTGCGGCAGAACCTCGACGAGCTGGAAACCATCAACATGTGGCTAGGTGGCTACCGCCCGGTACTGACGGCACTGGCCGCCCTGCGCCCGCATTGGCCGCCCAACCGCCCGCTTCGCCTGGCCGACCTGGGCAGCGGCGGTGGCGACACGCTTCGACACATTGCCCGCTGGGCGCGGCGGCAGGCCCTACCCATTGAGTTGGTTGGCATCGATGCCAATGCCTTCATGCTAGGCTATGCCGCCGACAAGACCCGCGCCTACGCCGAAATCAGCTTTCAGCAGCAGGACATCTTCTCTCCCGAATTTCAGCGCCAGCCCTTCGATGTGCTCACGTGCAGCTTGTTTTGCCACCATTTCACCGATGCAGAGCTGGTGCCGCTGCTACGTCAATGGCATCAGCAGGCCCGCGTAGCCGTGGTCATTAACGATTTGCATCGTCACCCACTGGCCTACCACAGCATCCACTGGCTAACGCGCCTGCTGGGCGGCTCCTACCTCGTGCAACACGATGCCCCGCTGTCGGTGGCCCGCGCCTTTACTCGCCAAGACTGGCAACGCCTATTAGCCGCCGCCGGTATCCAGCACTACGCGTTGCGCTGGTGCTGGGCTTTCCGCTGGCAAGTGGTGCTGTACGGTGAGATGGTGAGATAGTGAAATGGTGAGATGGTGAGTTGTCGTTCTGTCATCCTGAGCTTGCGAAGGCCCTTCTCACGCGTGAACGACTATCGTACCAACGGCTCGTTTTCTCGTTCGTCGTTCACGCGTGAGAAGGGCCTTCGACACTTGCCTGATGCGCCGCTTGATACAGAACGACAACTCACCATTTCACCATTTCACCATCTCACCACTACCCCCATATCTCCGTGGCAGTGCGAAAGGTGTTGACATGGGCGTCGAGGATGTCGGCGAGGCGGGGAGAGTAGCCACCGCCCATGCACACCACCACGGGTAGGCGGTGCTGATGGCAGAGGCGTAGCACGAGCTGGTCGCGCTGGCGGCAGCCTTCGCGGGTGAGGCTCAAGTAGCCCAGCTTATCAGTGGTCAGCACATCGACGCCGGCCTGGTAGAATACGAAGTCCGGTTGTACCTCATCCAGCAAACGGGGTAGGGTATCGGCTAGCAGCTTGAGGTACTCGGCGTCGGTGGTGCCGTCGGGGAGGGGGAGGTCGAGGTCGGAGCGCTCTTTGCGGCCGGGGTAGTTGCGGGCGCCGTGCATCGAGAACGTGAACACGCGCGGCTCGTACTCAAAAATGCGCGCCGTCCCATTGCCCTGGTGTACGTCCAAGTCCACAATCAGCACCTTGCCTACCCCTAGCTTCGGCTGGGCCAGCAGGTAGGCCGCGCCTGCCGCCTGGTCGTTGAACAGGCAAAACCCTTCGCCCCTATCAGCAAATGCATGGTGGGTGCCACCGGCAATGTTGAGGGCTACCCCCGTTTGCAACGCGCGGCGGGCAGCCTCCAGCGTACCTTCCAAAATGGTTACTTCCCGCTGCACCAGCTGTGGGCTCCACGGGAAGCCCGTGGCCCGCTCTTCCTGCCGCGTGAGCTGGCCCGTGGTGAGGCGGTGATAGTAATCTGCGGTATGCACGCGCAGGATATCCGCCGCGGCAGCCGGCGCGGGTGCAAACAAATCGGCTTCCGTGATGATGCCTTCGCGCAGCAACTGCGCGGGTAGCAGCTCGTATTTGAGCATGGGAAACCGGTGGTTTTCGGGCAACGGGTGGGCGTAGCAGGGCGCCCAAGCAACAGGCAGCATAGAATAGGAATGAGCGGCCGGTGCACAAAGAAGCCCGGCCGGTTGGTCGGGCTTTTTGGGTGATTCAGGTACTGCATCGTTGGCGAAACCGTCGGCAGATTCCAGATCGGCCTCACTCACGATGTTTTGCGGACCTACGTGAGGCGTACTGGGCTCGAACCAGTGACCTCTACCCTGTCAAGGTAGCGCTCTGAACCAACTGAGCTAACGCCCCGCAAGCCCGCTGGCGGCGGCCGGGATTAGCAGCTAAGATACGATGCGGCACCGTAGCAACAACTATTTATACTGGTATTTTTTAACCAACCCGCCTGCCTACGCAACTTTCTACCCACAGTGAAGTATAGCCGCTTACGGATGTTATGCGAGCCGCGCTTTCGCCGCTACCTACTTCCGTCATTTACGCTGCTTGATTTCCTTCTCCTTATGAAAAAGATTACGCTTCTATTGGCCGCATTTGCAGCCTCCCTTTCACTGGCCCATGCGCAAGTGCGGCCCGGGGGCGCCATGTCCTCCACAGACTATTTCCGCTCCAGCTCCGACTCGCGCAACAATGGCTTTGGCGTGAAGGGTGGTTTTAACCTCACCAACGTACACGGCGACGACAAAGGTGGCATTCCGGCCCGCGAGAACTTAAACACGTTCCATGCCGGTGTGTATGCCCAGTTCGGCCTCAACAGCAAAGTGGCCATTCAGCCCGAGTTGCTGTACTCGCGCCAGGGCTACCGCTACAACCAAACGCAGGCTGGCTCCACGGAGCAACGTGTCAACCGCCTCGACTACCTGAAATTGCCCGTACTGCTGACGTATAATTTCCTTGATAACGTGAGCGTGCACGTGGGTCCGCAGGTTGCCTTGCTCACGAAAGTGAAAAACGCCGGCGTCGACCAGAGCATCAGCGACTACGGCTACCACTCGCTCGACTACGGTGTGGTAGGCGGCATAGAGTTCCGGGTTGGTCCGGCCCGCATAGGTGGCCGCTACGACCTAGGACTCGCTAAAATCCGGAAAGATGGCTATGCTACTACGGGCGCAGCTGGGCAAATTAACGTACCCAGCGGCGACGTGCGCAACCAAGCCTTCCAGGTGTATCTGGGCCTGGGGATTTCCAACTAACTCACATTCAACTCCAACAAAAAAGGAAGGCGCCGGGCGTCTTCCTTTTTTGTTAGGGCTTTTTTCAACCTCGCATGGCTTCTACCCTACTCTTGGTTACGGCAGCCCTACCCGCCATCAACCAAGCCCGCGAGCTTTTGGCCGAGCGGGCTATGGCCGTGCTGGGCGGCTGGGCGTTGCTGAACCTGTTAGTGAGTGGCTACTTTGTGGCCCGCACCGATGCGCGCACTGTGCTGCATCATTTTCATTTGATGAATGTGGGCTGGAACGTGGTGAATCTGTTGCTAGCCGTGGCAGGGCTGCTGCGCGCCAACCCTTACGGGGTAGGCAGCCTTAGCCTAGCCGATAGCCTCACGGCGCAGTTCAACTTCGAGAAGCTGTTGGTGCTGAACTTGGGCCTCGATGTGGCTTACCTGTGCATTGGCAGCTGGCTACAAGCCCGCGCCGCTACCGACCCGAAGCCAGTCCGGCTACTAGGCTTTGGCCGGTCGTTGTGGCTACAGGGTGGTTTTCTGCTGCTGTTTGATAGCGGGCTTTATTTAATCTACCACCGCTTTGCGGCGCAGCTTCTACAACTGGTAGGCTAGGCATAGGATGGAAATACAAAGCCCCGGCTGCTGAGCAGCCGGGGCTTTGTATTTCTATAGTAGGACGTTAGGCTTCTACCGTTTCGCCTATCAAGGCTTCTTTAATCTTCTTATTGAAGTTCGGAATATCATCGGGGTTGCGGCTGGTGATGAGGTTACCATCCACTACTACCGTTTCGTCGGACCACTGGGCGCCGGCGTTTTTCAGGTCGGTTTTGATGCTGGGGTAGCTCGTCATATGCTTGCCGCTTACGAAGCCAGTTTCAATCAGCGTCCAGGGACCGTGGCAGATGGCGGCTACGGTTTTGCCGGAGCGGGCAAACTCGCCCACAAAATCCACTACGCTTTGCTCTACGCGCAGCTTATCGGGGTTGATTTGGCCACCGGGTAGCACTAGGGCATCGTAGTCGGCCACTTTCGCGTCGTCGATTACTTTGTCTACGTCTACTTTCTTGCCCCAGTCGGTTTTATCCCAACCCTTAATAGAGCCGCTTTTCAGGGAGATGACGTCTACTTGAGCGCCTTCGTCTTCCAGAAACTTCTTGGGCTCAGTCAGTTCTACCTGCTCGAAGCCATCGGTAGCCACAATGGCTACTTTCTTACCTTTCAATTTATCGCTGCCAAAAATACTCATGGTGTGTGGTGCGTTTTGGGTGGTGTTATAGAAACAGAGTAGCGCAACCGTAAGCTGCACTTGTTATCTATTCAACGTATCCTATACCAAGGGGTTAAGCATAAAATTTTGCCCTAGTACTTGCAAAACGCTATGCTACGTAGGTCTCACTCCTCACCCTCGCGACGCAGCTGCTTCAGTTCCTTGCGCAGCTGGCGCACACGCTCATCAAAGCCATCGGGGTCGTAGTTCACCTCTTCCACATCCAGTTGCTCCAGCATGTCCATCAGAGCATCGGCGTGGTCGGCGCGTGTGCCGCTGTCTACCCGCACAAAGGCCAGTTCCGACCACAGCACGGCTTTTAGGCGCAGGCCATCTTCGTGCAGCATCTGCATCTCTACCACCAGGTTGGAGTTGTCGAAGTGGATGAGTTGGGTGCGGATGCGCACTACCTCGCCGTGGCGCGCCGGCCGCAGGTAGCTGATGTGGTGTTTGGTGATAACCCAGCCCGCATTTTGCTGCTGCGCTAGTTGGCCCAGGTTGAGGGCGTAGTGCTGGGTGGTGTGGTCTTCGCGGGCGTTGAGGAAGTAATCGAGGTAGCGGGCGTTGTTGAGGTGGCCCAGCATGTCGCAATCTTGCAGGTAAACGCGGTGGGTACTTTCGGGGGTCTGGAGAAGGGCAGTGGACATATACTTGGCTGATAGCTACTAGCTGTTGGCTGCTAGCTGCTGTTCTGGTAAGGGTAGGCGCTTGTAGGCTTTCGTTCTGGCGGCCACATGCAGCAGTTGATAAAAGTAAACGTCTGCTGCTTTGCGTATGCAGTGGTGCAAGTTGGCAAAAAAGCTAACAGCCAATAGCCAGCAGCTAAGAGCTACTTCCTTCAGAACAGCTCGCCCTGCCCGGTTGGCCGCTCGTGGCGCAGCAGCCATTTCTTGCGGTGCAGCCCGCCGGCATAGCCCGTTAGCTGACCATTGGTCCCAATGATGCGGTGGCAGGGTAGCACAATTCCTAAAGGGTTTTGCCCATTGGCCGCGCCCACGGCCCGCACCGCGCCGGGGTTGCCCAATTGCCGGGCCAAATCGAGGTAGGACGCCGTACGGCCGTAGCCTACCCCCAGCAGCGCCGCCCACACTTGCCGTTGAAAATCAGTGCCTTTCTCGAAATGATACGTCAGATTGAATTCCCGCAGCTCGCCCGCAAAGTAGGCCATAAGTTGGCGGTGTGCCTCACGCAGGCACTCGGGCACATCTGCCGCGGGGGTAGGCGCCTGGCCGTGCGGCTCATCTAAAAAAGTCACCGCAGCCAGACCCGCATTGGAGCCGCGCAAAGCTAGCAGGCCTATTGGGGTAGGAAGGTAGGCGTCAGGCATATTGGGGAAGTGGTGAAATGGTGAGTTTGTGAAATGGTGAGTTTTTCGTTCTGTCATCCTGAGCTTGTGAAGGACCTTATCACGTGAGAACGATAAACGTGAAAGCGAGTCGTTGTTACGCCTGTCGTTCAACGTGATAAGGTCCTTCGCAAGCTCAGGATGACAGAACGAAAAACTCACCATTTCACAAACTCACCATTTCACCACTTCTCTACCCCTCAAACCGCGCCATGCTGCTCCAGAGGCGCTCAAACTCGCGGTCGTAGGGACGCACGATGGCGGGGTCGTCGGTGATGAGCAGGTTTTCCTGGTTGTAGTGGGCAGCCGAGCGCGTCCAGTTGTAGCTGCCCGTGAGTACCGACTGGTTGTCGGCTACGGCAAACTTGTGGTGCATGTGGTTCTCGGTGCGGTCGACGTGCACGTTAATGCCGGCTTTATGTAACTGGCGGATGTCGGAGCCTAAGTCCTCCAGCTTATCGTTGTCAGTGAGGATGCGCACATGCACGCCGCGCTGGTGCGCCTCTAGCAGGGCCGCCGTCAGCCGGTCGTCGGCAATCGTGAACACGCACACGTCCAGCGTTTCGGCAGCGCGTCCGATAAAGCGCTGGATGGCACCCGCGCAGTCGTCGTGGGGGCTGAAGTGCACCTCAGCGTGGGGTGTGCGGGCGGGTGGGGTAGAAAGCGGAACGGGGGTAATCGAATGAGGCACTGTGGGTAGCAAATTCGGAGGTTAGGAAAAAGAAAGCACCGGTTTGGGCTGCCGTCGGGGCCGGGCGTTGGCCACGGTGGCCTGTGCCTGCCGGAGCGCCTCGGCCGAAGGCCGATCTAAGATACGAAGCGGCGGACCATCGGGCCGCAGCTCGGCATCCCACAGGCCCGAGCGGTGCCAGTTATCGAGGAAGTCCCAGTCGGGCCGGTCGATGATGGGGTAGCAACACACGCCCCACAGCGGCACGCCCGCTTGCAGGGCCTGGGCACACTCCTGGCCAATGTAGTGCCACCACTTGGGCCGGTCGATGCCGGGGTGGCTGGTTTCGGTGAGCACCACGGGACGGCCGTAACGGCGGTGGGCCATTTGCAATAACTTGTGCAAGGGCGTCCAGCGCGGGTTGGCCGGCGTATCGGCCCAGCCAATGGTTTCGTGCGGGTCCAGCTGCCACTGGTTGTCGTAGTAGAAGTTGAAGCCCAGGATATCCAGGTACTCCTCGCGGCCGCCCAGCTCGGGACACAGGCGCCCGGCCAGCATATCCACCGACTGAAACTGGTTGTTGGTGAACTCCACGCAGCGCTGGCGCTCGGCCCTACCCGCCCCCAGGCGCGGCACCACGTTGATGAGCGGCTCGGTGGTCAAGATCCGAATGCCGGGGTCGGCCTCACGCAGGGCGACCACACCTTCAATGTAGGCACGCATCAGCCCGCGCTTCACCTCCCAGCCCTGCCCCACGCAGTAGGGCGAAGTGCCGCGCACATCGCCCCCCAGCCACGACATAAAGCTCACCTCGTTGATGGGCGTCACAATCAGCTCGCCCTCGGGGCGCTGCTGGCGGTAGAAGTCTACAAAGGCCCGGCACAGCGCGGCAAAGCGTCGGGCAAACATGGGGTGCAGGGGCGTCAGGTCGTCGGGGTAGCCAAAGTGGCACAGGTCCCAGATCTGCTGCACGCCCAGGCGCTGGCCCACTTCCAGCATGGTTTGCACGGTGCTCCAGTCATAATGGTAGGGCTTGGTCTCGATCTGGCTCCAGCGGATGCCTTCGCGCACGGTCTGGATATGAAACTCGCGCTGAATGTCCTGATAATCTTGCTCTATCAGTTGCAAATGCCCCGTGAGGGGTAAGAAATCGACCCGGTTGCCGAAGGCGTTCAGCTGGTCGGTGCACTCATAGCCAGCCATCCAGAATGAGCGAAAAGGAGAGGTCGTGGTGTGGTCGTGGTGTGGCATAGGGTAGGGGTTTGGTGGTGAGATGGTGAAATAGTGAGATGGTGAGTTTGATGTTCTACCTGAGCAGCTTGCACAGAGGCGTATTCAGAACATCAAACTCACTATTTCACCACTCACCATCTCACCACTTACTGCGACGAGCCGCTGATTTCGGTGGCGCGGTGCTTTTGGCCGAGGGACTTGGCTTCGATGAAAATGCGCTTGAACTCCGGGTATTTCTCCCGAATATCATCCTGTAAATCGTCGATGGCCTGCTCCACTTCCACGGCGTTCAGGTCGCGGCGGAACTGCACATCGAGGGCCAGGATAACGTCCTCGGGGCCAAGGTAGGAAGTGAGTGGGGGCCGCACCTGGTCTACGGCATCGTGCTGACGGGCAATCTGTTGCAGGTCGTTGAGCGTATCGCGGTCTACGCCTTCACCAATGAGCAGGCCTTTGGTTTCGCGGATCAGGAACACGGCCACGCACACCAGCAACAGCCCAATGCAGATGGAAGCCGCGCCGTCGAGGTAGGGATTGTTGAGGGCGTGCCCGAAGTACACACCCAGTAGCGCAATGGCCAGGCCAATCAGCGCCGCGAAGTCTTCCATCAGAATGGCAAACACGGAGGGGTCTTTGCTGCGGCGCAACGACGTCCAGAATCCCACTACCCCGCGGCTGCTGTTGAACTCGCGCAGGGCAATCAGGAAAGACGTGCCCTCGAACAGGATACCCAGTCCCAGCACCCAGTAGTTCCAGGTAGGGTCGGTGATGGGGGCCGGCTCGCGCAGGTGCTCAATGCCTTCATAAATCGACATGCCGCCACCTACCGAAAACACCAGCACGGCTACAATTAACGACCAGAAATACAACTCTTTACTGCGCCCAAACGGAAATTCCAAGGAGGCGGGCTTCAGGCTTTGGTGCAATCCGTAGAGCAGCAAAAACCCATTGCCGCTATCAACCAGTGAGTGAATTCCTTCCGATAGCATAGCCGAGCTACCCGTGAAGTAGGTAGCCACAAACTTGGCAATGGCAATAGCAATATTGGCCCCAATAGCCCCGTAAATAACTAGCTTGGAGGATGATTTTCCGGCCATAGTAGATGATATGTGTAACTCGGTTGTACGGTGGGGCTCGGAGCAAGGTTAAGACGCGCGGTTTGGGCACGTGCCGCAAAGGAGTTGGTTTCGGCGCAAAGATGCCTGCTGCCCAATTGCTGTTGTTGGCGCAGCCACTGCAGATCCACTACTAGGCAAACATTTCGGCGCGGCGCGGCTTTCTACCCTCATCACGCTCCCTTTCCACTATTTATGGCTCACCTCGACCCAGACTCCCCTACCCCATTAGTCCCTACGTTGCAGCGGCGCTTGGGCCTAGTGCAGGCCACCGCCCTTAATATGATAGACATGGTGGGTATTGGGCCGTTTGTCACCCTCCCGCTCGTTATGGGCTTTATGGGCCCCAACTTCTTGCTGGCGTGGCTGGTAGGTGCTGGCCTAGCCGCTGTAGATGGCCTGATTTGGAGTGAGTTGGGCGCGGCCTACCCCGAGGCTGGCGGTAGCTACCGCTTCCTGAAGCTGGCCTACGGCGAGCAAAAGTGGGGTAGGCTGATGTCGTTTCTGTACGTCTGGCAAACGCTTATTCAGTCGCCGCTGGTGCTGGCTTCGGGTGCCATCGGCTTTGCCCAGTATTTTGGCTACCTCGTGCCCCTCACCGAGTGGTGGCAGCCCAAGCTGGTGGCCGGCAGCGTGGTACTGCTGCTTATTGCGCTGCTCTACCGCCGCATCGAGGATATTGGCAAGCTGGGGGTGGCGCTGTGGGTAGGCGTATTGACCCTGATGGGGTGGCTGATTTTTGGCGGCCTCACGCACGCCCATCACCCGGTCGATATCCTACCTGGGGGTGGGATGCCGGCTTTGCCAGGGCTGCTGCTCTCGGGAGCTATGGGCCACGCCGCCGTCAATACCATCTATTCCTACCTCGGCTACTACAACGTATGCCACTTGGGCGCCGAAATCAAACAACCGGAAAAAGTGATTCCGCGCAGCATTTTTCTGAGTATTCTGGGCATTGCGGGGCTGTACCTGCTGATGAACTGGAGCGTGGGCACCGTCATTCCGTGGCAGGAAGTGCAGAGCTGGCAAAGCGGTGCCGGCGACAAATCGCAGTTTATCGTGAGCGTATTTGTGGAGCGCCTGTACGGGCCGGCCGCTGCCACCGTAGCCACGGCCATGGTGCTGCTAGTGGCGTTTGCCTCGCTGTTTGCGGTGCTGCTGGGCTACTCGCGCATTCCCTACGCAGCGGCCGCCGACGGCGAGTTTTTGCCCGTGTTTGGCAAGCTGCACCCTACCAAGCAGTTTCCCTACGTGTCGTTGCTGCTGCTGGGGGGTGTGGGTTTTGTGTTCAGCTTGTTGTTTCGGCTGGGCGAGGTGATTGCGGCCATTCTGGCCATGCGCATTCTGGTGCAGTTTGTGGGCCAGGCGGTGGGGCTGGTGTTGCTCCGGCGTCGACGTGGCACGGCGGCGCTGCCGTTCAAGATGCCGCTGTATCCCCTACCCGTCATCCTGGTTATCCTCGTGTGGCTGTTCGTGTTTGTGGGCATCACGCCGGTGGCGGTGGAGTGGGGCGGGGTTCGGTTTAATCTTTATTTCCAAGTGGCCGCGCTGGGCATGATGGCATTGGGCGCGGTGGCGTTTCTGCTCTGGAGCCGGCAGCAACGGCGGTGGCCGTTTAGTAAGTGAGGGTGCTTATACTTGTGGGTTAGTTGAACCCTCTTGTCATCCTGAGCATGTGGCGCATCAAGCCAGTGTCGAAGGACCTTTTCAGGGTAGGGCGAATTGTCGTTACGATAATCGTTCACGCGTGAAAAAGTCCTTCGCAGGCTCAGGATGACAGACGTTTTTTCAGTATCACCTATTCCCTACCCATGAAGCTACTGTATATCCTTCTACTCTCCCTACTCAGCCTTACCGCCTTCGCCCAAACTACCCCCGACGTCATTCCCTGGAGCGCTAAGCACCGCCTCACGGCCCAGGATTTCGGCGTGAAGCTGAAGAAAGAAACCATCGGCAAGGCCGAGTTTCAGCTCACTACCGAAACGCGTACCAACCTCTACACCAAGCAAAAGCGCACCATCGTACGCAACGGACTGGTACGCTCCAAGTCCAGCATTAACCCGGCGCACAACGTGGCGCAGCAGCTCCGCTTCCAGCAGACCTTGTTCGACATCACCGAAATTTACGCCCGCAAGCTGCGCCAGCTGATGCCCGCCACGCCCACGGACGCCCCTACCCCCACCTCAGCCAAAACCGACCCGGCCGCCCAGATGACAGCCGCCGCGGCCAAGCGCCGCCAGCAATACCGCCTCCAGACGGCCAATAGCACCATCGCTGCCAAGCAGGCCCAGTGGGAAAAGACGATTCAGAAGGAATTGACGGCGTTGCAGCAGTTTGCGCTGCCGGAGTAAGGAAAGTAATGCAGACCGTCCCTTCTCCCGCTGGTCCAAAGGACGGTCTGCCTCCTACTGGGTAGTTCTACCCTACCCACTTCTCATAGCAGAAAAACCGCAGTCCTGGCCGGAACGCCAGCGTGATTTCGCCGGCGAAACGGTAGCCCAGTTTGGGGAAAAGACGCTGGGTGGCCTGGTTTTCGGAGTTGGTGTCTACGCGCAGTACGCGCAAGCCTTGCTGCTGGGCCAGCTCCTCGGCTTTTTGCAGGAGCGCCGCGGCCACGCCCCTACCCTGCGCGGCCGGGTCTACGGCTAAGCGGTGCGTTACGAGGGCGGGCTCGGTCACGTCCCAGTCGGCTTGGGCATACTCGGCGTCCTGGTCGTTGTGGGTGAGGGCGGCGATGCCGGCCAGCTGCCCATCCAACTCTGCCAGCCATAGGTGCTGCCGGGCAATGTCGCGCTGAAATACGGCTTCATTAGGGTAGGAGTCTTCCCACTGAAAATTGCCGGCTGCATTCATCAGCGGCACCACCCGACGGATGAGGGAGAGAATAGCGGGAATGTCGGTAGGGGTAGCAAGGCGAAGCGTCATACGGCAAAAATAAACAGTCCGCCCAATCATCGTTTCTGATGAGTAGACGGACCGCCATAGCGTTTATGCAATCAACTACCCTCGCCGCAACACTTCGGCGGCTTCCTTGGCGAAGTAAGTCAGGATGGCATCGGCGCCGGCGCGCTTGATGCTCAGCAGCACTTCCATCATGGTTTTTTCGCCATCAATCCAGCCTTGTTGGGCGGCAGCTTTCACCACGGCATACTCCCCCGACACGTTGTAGGCCGTAACGGGCAGGGTGGTGTTATTGCGCACTTCCCGGATGATGTCGAGGTAGCTGAGGGCAGGCTTCACCATCACCATATCGGCACCTTCCTGCTCGTCGAGGGCCAGCTCGCGCAGGGCTTCGCGACGGTTGGCAGGGTTCATCTGGTAGGTTTTCTTGTCGCCGCGTTTGGGGGCCGAGTCCAGCGCGTCGCGGAAGGGGCCGTAGAAAGCCGAAGCGTACTTAGCCGTGTAGCTCATGATGCTCACGTGGCTGAACCCGTTTTTGTCCAGCACGTCCCGAATCCAGGCCACGCGGCCGTCCATCATGTCGGAGGGCGCAATCACGTCGGCGCCGGCGCGGGCCTGGGCCAGGGCCATTTGGCCGAGCACCTCCAGGGTAGCATCGTTGAGAATCTCGCCCGACTCGGGGTCTACCACGCCGTCGTGGCCGTCCGAGGAGTAGGGGTCCATGGCCACGTCGGTCATCAAGACCACCTCCGGAAACTGCCGCTTGATGTCGGCCACGGTGCGCAGGTACAGGCCGTTGGGATTGGCCGACTCACGCGCCAGGCGGTCCTTCACGGAATCTTCCAGCCCCGGAAACGGCGCAAAGCTCTTGATACCCAGCTCCACGCAGCGCCCAATTTCGTCGATAATCCGGTCGGGTGAGTAACGGTGAATACCCGGCATCGACTTCACTTCTACCTCCTTGTTCTGCCCATCAATCATGAACAGCGGGTAAATAAAATCATGTACCGACAGGGAGGTTTCCTGCACCAAATCGCGGATTACCTGAGACTTACGGTTGCGACGCGGGCGGTGCGTGGGGATAATAGACATGCGAAAGCGAGGATGATTCAACGGCAAAATAACAGCGCGTTGCCTGTAAAGTTCAGGCTATCTTCCGCAAAACCCAGATACCTATAGCTGAAACAGCTCCTGGATGGTTTCCAGCCAGGCGTGCGGCCCCAACAACCCGCGCATGAAGAAGTAGTAGCCCAACAAGCCAACCACAATACCTGCAAAAATACCCAAGCCGCCGCCAATCAGCAGGCCACCTACAATGCCCGCAGCCACCAGCACTACACCCAGCGCCACCAGCCAGGCATTGCCCTCGGTCTCGTCCTGCGGCTGCCGAAAGCGAAACGGCTGTCGGTGTGCCCGCCTGATTTGGCTGATTTCTTCTGACTTGGCGGCCGGTCGGGGCAATTGCAAAGCCCGCGAGGCGCGGCTTATGGTCAGAAACTGCGCTCTTGCAGCAGCAGGCTTCTGCCGGCTGCGCGTGCCCACAAAGGGTAGCGCAACACTCAACAGCGCTGTACTATCGGGGGTAGTAGATAGCGCAACAAAAGCCGAATCGGTGGTAGATGGGCACGGTGGGGAGTAGGCAGTCGTTTCCGGCAGCAGCACTTTGTGCTCGCTCTGGCAACCCGCCAACAGCAGCGCCGGTACCAACCCGCAACCCCATAGAAATGCCTTCATCATAAAGTAAGTAAACCGTCAACGGCGGCGCAAAGATACGCAGGCTGCGCCACTCGAAAGAACCCCTGATTAGAACGCCAAAATCACCCTTTCTATTACATCGCAGGCAGCGTGCAGCTGCGCCTCCGAAATCACCAGTGGCGGCGCAAACCGGATGATGTCGCCGTGGGTAGGTTTGGCCAGCACGCCGCGCTCCATCAAGGACACGCACACGTCCCAGGCCGTGCGGCCGTCGGCAGCGGGCCGTATCACGAGGGCGTTGAGCAGGCCTTTGCCTCGTACTTCCGTTACTACCCTGGGACGCTGTTGTTGTACCTGGCGCATCCGTTCCCGAAATATTTCGCCCAACTGAGCCGCTTTTTCAGTGAGTTTTTCGTCGAGCAGCACGTCCAGTGCTGCCCGCATCACCACCGAGGCCAGCGGGTTGCCGCCAAAGGTAGAGCCGTGCTGGCCGGGCTGAATGGTGAGCATCACCGCATCATCGGCCAGCACCGCCGACACGGGTAGCACGCCTCCGCTCAACGCCTTGCCCAACACCAGCACATCGGCGCGCACGTCTTCATAATAAGTAGCCAAAAGCTTGCCCGTACGGCCCAGTCCGGTCTGGATTTCATCGGCAATGAACAGCACGTTGTGCTTGTGACACAGCTCGTACGCTTTCTTCAGGTACCCTTCTGATGGCACTACTACCCCGGCCTCCCCCTGAATAGGCTCGACCAGAAACGCACACACGTGGCGGTTCTGCACGGCTTCGGCCAGGGCATCCAAGTCGTCATACGGCACTACCTGGTAGCCGGGCACGTAGGGGCCGAAGCCACCCGTGCTGTCGGGGTCGGTGGAGAAGGAGATGATGCCGGTGGTGCGGCCATGGAAGTTGTGCTCAGCTACTAGGATAACGGCCTCGTTAGGAGCAATACCTTTTTGCTCATAGCCCCACTTGCGCGCTAGTTTCAGGGCCGTTTCTACAGCCTCTGCACCAGAATTCATCAGCAGCGCTTTGTCGTACCCAAACAGCTCGCATAGCTGCCGCTCTGCTTCGCCTAGCTGGTCGTTGAAGAAGGCCCGCGACGTGAGGGTGAGGCGCTTGGCCTGCGCCGTGAGGGCCCCGATGATGCGGGGGTGACAGTGCCCCTGGTTCACCGCCGAGTAGGCTGAGAGGAAATCGTAGTATTCCTTGCCCTCCACGTCCCACAGCCGGGCACCCTCGCCCCGCGTGAGCACCACCGGTAGCGGGTGGTAGTTGTGAGCACCATACTGATCTTCGAGCTGCATCAGCTCCTGGCTGCGGGTAGTGGAGGTAGTGGTCATGGGTAGCAATCAGGTGGGTAGTAACATACGCAGTTTGGAATGCAATGGCTTTGCCCTGGTCCATTATCGGGGTAGGGAGTCCAAGAGCTTGCCCACAAAGTTTCCTTCCTCGCTGCCGTCGGGCAGGGAGATGGTCCAGTCCAGCACAGCTTTTTCGGGGAAAGTAATTTGCTGGCCTTGGGTGAAGCTCTGCACGGTGAGCAGCTCGTTGGCGATGATACCCTGCACCGTAGTGCCCGACCATGTCCGTACCCGCACGAAAACTTGTTCAAAGGTGCCGTCGGCGTCATAGAGGCGCGTAGTCAGGAAAAGTACTTGCTCCTCAGGTAGGCCGGTTTGGAAGCGTTTTTTTACACTGGGCAGGGTAGTACGGGCTTGCTTCACGGCGCTGGCAATCTGCATATCCAGTTCACGCAGGCGCCGGGCCGCGTCGGTAGTGGCAAAGGCCAGCGGCTGGTCGGTAGGCGCGTGGGCCGCCAATGGCGCATTGTTGGCAGGCTTTTGTTGTGCCTGCGCTACCGGAGCAACGCCAGTCAGCAAACCAAGCAGCAGCGACACACGAAATAGTACGGTTGCAGTCATGTATAATAAACAACGGGTTACTCTCGGACCACGTCGCCCTAAAGTAGGCACCCAAACTAGCAAGGATACGCCGAATGCGGGCAGATGTGGCCTCGGGCCGGTAAGCTAACGTACCTTTGTCTTCGCAATGTCTACTACGCCCCTACCCCTACAGCCCGGCGACTACTATTTTACGCCCGAAGGGCTGATGGTGTTTACGGAACAGTACCACCGGCGGCGTGGCACTTGCTGTAAAAGCCGCTGCCGGCACTGCCCCTGGGGCTACGGGCGTGAGAAAAAGTCTCACTCAGCAGAACCTTCTGATAGCTAACCATCTATTTTTCAGCGCTCCGGTTTGCTTTTCTCGGATAAATACCGATCTTTGCGTCCCTTTTTCTGACATAGAAACCTCTAAGTTCCTCAATATCATGGCCCGAGTTTGTGATCTGACCGGCAAGCGTACCCGTGTGGGTAACAACGTTTCGCACGCCAACAATAAGACCAAGCGTAAGTTCTACCCCAACCTGCAAAAGAAGCGCTTCTACATTCCGGAGCAGGACGCCTGGGTTACGCTGAAAGTAGCAGCTTCTACTATCCGCACGATCAACAAGAACGGCATCATGTCGGTGCTGAAGAAGGCCAAGGAGCAAGGCTTCATCGTTTACTAGCTTTATCAGCGGCTGCTACGTACCTGTTGCGGGTGCCCGACTGCGGGACTTGTAATGGGTAGGCCACCTCGGAATTAAACAAAGGCTATATTTCTTATAGCCTGAGGGTTTGACAATTCCGGAAAAGCCAGTACCTTTGCAGTCCTTAATCCAAAAACAACAGTCGAGATGGCTAAAAAAGGAAACCGGGTGCAGGTAATCCTGGAGTGCACCGAGCACAAGACCTCGGGTCAGCCGGGCACCTCGCGCTACATTACCACGAAGAATCGTAAGAATACCCCTGAGCGCATCGAGCTGAAGAAGTTCAACCCCGTGCTCAAGAAGATGACCGTTCACAAGGAAATCAAATAACCTGAGCAATGGCTAAGAAAGTAGTAGCAACCCTGAAAGTATCGGGCGGTAAAGACTGGGCGAAAGTGATTCGCGCCGTAAAATCCCCCAAAACTGGTGCCTATACCTTCCGCGAAGAGATGGTGCTGGTGGACAAAGTGCAGGAGTATCTGGCTTCGGGCACCAAGTAATTTGGCGCCATTCGTGGCTACCCAACCAACGTGAAGAAGTCCCGCCAACCGTGGGACTTTTTTGCGTGTTAGGGTCTTGGGGACTTAGGATCTTGGGGTCTTAGGTTCTCTGCTGATAAGCGTATTGCGCGTCATACCGCATGACTGCAACGCAGTACATCAGTCAGCCCTACCCTATTCCAAGACCCCAAGACCCTAAGACCCCAAGACCCCCCATGGGACTTTTCGACTTTTTCAAGAAGGATAAAGAGAGCAAAGAGCAACAGCAGGCGCTGGATGAAGGGTTGCAGAAGACCAAGACCAACTTCTTCGACCAGCTCAGCAAGGCCGTGGTGGGCAAAAGCACCGTGGACGAAGCCGTGCTCGACGACCTGGAAACGCTGCTGGTGCACGCAGATGTAGGCATCGACACGACGGTGAAGGTGATTGACCGCATCGAGAAGCGCGTGGCCCGCGACAAGTATGTGAGCACCGGCGACCTGGACCGCATTCTGCGCGAGGAAATTGCCGGGTTGCTAATCAACAACAAGTCCGGCTCCCTGGCCCTCCTTGACCGCCCCGACAACACCGGCCAACCCTACGTGATTATGGTAGTCGGCGTGAACGGGGTAGGCAAAACCACAACCATCGGCAAGCTGGCGCACCGTTTCCATAGCGCCGGCAAGAAGGTAGTACTCGGCGCTGCCGATACGTTCCGGGCAGCGGCTGTGGACCAGCTTATCATCTGGGGGGAACGGGTAGGCGTGCCGGTGATTTCGCACGGCATGAACACCGACCCCGCCTCCGTAGCCTACGACGCCGTGAAGAAGGGCGTGGATATGCAGGCCGACGTAGTAATTATCGACACGGCCGGGCGCCTGCACAACAAGGTGAACCTAATGAACGAGCTGAGCAAGATCAAGCGCGTAATGCAGAAAGTAATTCCCGACGCGCCCCACGAGGTCCTGCTTGTGCTCGACGGCAGCACCGGCCAGAACGCCTTCCTGCAAGCCAAGGAGTTCACCAAAGCCACTGAGGTATCGGCCCTGGCCATCACCAAGCTCGACGGCACGGCCAAGGGCGGGGTGGTCATTGGTATTTCGGACCAGCTGAACGTGCCGGTGCGCTATATCGGGGTAGGCGAGAAGATGACGGATTTGCAGCTTTTTGACAAGCACACTTACGTCAACTCGCTGTTTAGCAAGAAATAAAGTCGATTTGTCATCCTGAGCGGAGCGAAGGACCTTCTCACGTTGAACGATTGTCGTTGCTACGCCAGTTGTGCAACGTGAAAAGGTCCTTCGCTCCGCTCAGGATGACAAAGCGCAATAATAAGTAAGCATGAAAGTAAGAGGCCAGAAAGCCAATAAGGTCAACGTGATTACCCTAGGTTGCTCCAAGAACCTAGTGGATTCGGAGGTGCTGATGGGGCAGCTGCGCGCCAACCAGTTCGACGTGACGCACGAGGCGGAGACCAACGACGCCAACATCGTGATTGTGAACACCTGCGGCTTTATCGATAACGCCAAGCAGGAGAGCATTGACACGATTCTGCGCTACGCCGACGAGAAGGAAGCCGGCCGCCTGGATAAGCTCTACGTGATGGGCTGCCTCTCGCAGCGCTACAAAGACGAGCTGGAAACCGAGATTCCGCAGGTAGACGCGTACTTCGGCACCCTGGAAATGCCCCAGCTGATGAAAAAGCTGGAGGCCAACTACCAGCACGAGCTGGTAGGCGAGCGGCTGATTACGACGCCTTCGCACTACGCCTACTTCAAGATTGCCGAGGGCTGCAACCGGCCGTGCTCGTTTTGCGCCATCCCGCTAATGCGCGGCAAGCACACCGACCGCTCTATTGAGGACTTGGTGCGCGAGGCTAAGCGCCTGGCTAGCATGGGCACTAAAGAGCTGATTCTCATTGCGCAGGACCTCACCTACTACGGTCTGCAAGCCTACGGCGAGCGGAAGCTGCCCGACCTGCTCCGCCACCTCTCCGACGTGGAGGGCATCGAGTGGATTCGGATGCAGTACGCCTACCCCTCGCAGTTCCCGATGGAGGCCCTGACGGTAATGGCCGAGCGCGAGAACATTTGCAAATACCTGGATATGCCCTTGCAGCATATTTCGGATAATATGCTGAAAACCATGCGCCGCGGCATCAGCAAGCGCCGCACTATAGAGCTGGTAGATACTATGCGCCAGCGCGTGCCGGATATTGCCCTGCGCACTACCCTCATTGCCGGCCACCCCGGCGAGACGCAGCAGGATTTCGAGGAACTGTACCAATGGGTGGCCGATACGAAGTTCGACCGCCTGGGCATCTTCACGTACTCGCACGAGGAAAGCACCCACGCCTATACCTTGGATGACAACGTGCCCGCCGAAACGAAGCAGGACCGCGCCGACCAGATTATGGAGCTGCAACAGGGCATTTCGTTGGAGCTGAACGAGCAGAAGGTAGGGCAAACCTACAAGGTGCTGTTCGACCGTAAGGAGAGCGGCTACTTCGTGGGCCGCACCCAGTACGACTCGCCCGAGGTAGATAACGAGGTGCTGGTGCCCGCCACCAAAGACACGCACGTGCGCCTAGGCGACTTTGCTACCGTGAAAATCAACGAGGCATCTGACTTCGATCTGTACGGCGAGCTAGTGTAGATTTCGTTGGGTCGATGTAGAGACGCATACTTGCGTCTCGTCGTCCGCACCGTGTGGTCGATTTTTGACGCCTTCAACGACGAGACGCAAATATGCGTCTCTACAGTATGCTGAAAGCCCTGTTCCGGTCTGCCGGAGCAGGGCTTTCTTGCTGGGCAGTAAAAACCATTCCGTACAACGCAGTTCAGTACTTTTACCAGCCCACTCAGCCAGCTAAAAGGCAGTTTATAATAGTACGTATGCATATCCGGATTCAGCAACAGAAAGTAGAGTACCAGATTGAGGGCGCCAGTCAGCCAGCCGACGACCGGGTACTCCTTGCCACCGACACCGACCTCACCGCCGGGCGGGTAGATAGTAGCGTTCTTTCTGATAGCTGCCGAAAATACTTCCTGGTAGGGAGTAGTACAACGGATTCTTCCCTAACCTTGGCGCCCGAGAGCCGCACCGAGCGCACGTCGGGTGGGGCCATTTACAACGGCACTACCTACAGCGTGCCCGCCCTAAACGGTGCCAACGAGCCGTTGGAGCTGGTGCGGCCCAACCCAGGCCCCGACGAAGTATTGCTATTTTCGCCCTACCTCCTGCACGGTGGGGCGTTGAATCTGAATGCCGATGCCACGCGTATTTCGTTGGAAATGCGGTTTTGGGCGGTTTAACTAGCGCCGTCTGATGGTACTCAGGGTTGCTTGGAGCGCGGTTGGTTGCCGGCGCCTAAAAAATTGCCAGTTACTTTATAGCGGTTGGCTGGTTATAGCCGAATGACCCCTCTCTGTATGCCCGTCACGACTCTATCGTACGCCGATACCGGCGCTTTCTCAAAGCTGATTACGGATTATCTCGCCCAGCATGAAGCGCTAACGCCTTTCTACCACCGCTTCCCAACCATGGAGAATTTTGCGGCGCAGATAGAAGAAAAGCAAGCCGCCTACCCTTCCGAAGCCCGGCAACGGCTGGTGGAGGCGTTGCGGGCACAATATACGGGCCTGCCGATACACCCAGCGGTGCAGGCCAACATCGACCTACTGGCCAAAGACACCACCTTCACCATCACCACCGGCCACCAGCTTAACCTGATGACTGGGCCACTGTATTTCATCTACAAGATTATTACGGCCGTTAAGCTGAGCCGACAGCTGAAGGAGCAGTACCCACAATACGACTTCGTGCCGGTGTACTGGATGGCTACAGAGGACCACGATTTCGCCGAAATCAACCATTTTCAGCTGTTTGGCAAAAGGTACGCGTGGGAAGCTGTTGAAACCGGTGGTCCGGTAGGTCGCCTGGGCCTGGAAGGGCTGTCGGAGCAGCTACTCGACCAGCTGCCCGCCGACGTGCCCGCGCTTTTCCGGGAGGCCTACCAGCAGGCCACTACCCTCACCGATGCCACCCGCCGCCTCACGCACGCGCTATTTGGGGAGTTAGGCCTAATCAGTATGGACGCCGACACGCCCGCGCTGAAGCAGGCGCTAGTGCCGGTGATAGAAAAGGAAATACAGGCGCAAGCCTCGCACCGCGCTGTGCAGTCCACCGATGCCGATCTGGAAGCTACTGGCTACTCGCCGCAGGTGTACTCGCGCCCGCTCAACCTCTTTTATATAACAGATAAGGGCAAACGCGAGCGGCTGGAAGCCGACGAAGCCCGCGGCTGCGTGGCCGTATTGAATACTGACGATTGTTTCGGTGAGGAAGAGCTACTCAACCTGGCCCGCCAGCAGCCTGAGCGGTTCAGCCCCAACGTGGTGCTGCGGCCGCTGTACCAGGAAATCCTGCTGCCCAACCTGTGCTACATTGGCGGCGGTGCGGAGGTGGCGTATTGGTTTCAGCTGAAGCAGGTATTTGCCGAGTACCAGGTACCCTACCCGATTGTGCTGCTGCGCAACTCGGGGCTATACATCAGTAAGGCCAATGCGGGCAAGCTGCGCAAGCTGGGCCTCACGGCTACGGATATCTTTCAGCCCCTACCCGAGCTAAAAAAGCAGGTAGGCACTGCCCTGGGGCAGGAAGAAGTGAGCCTGGCCGAGCAGCAGCAGGCGCTACAGGAGACGTTTGAGCAGATAAAAGCGCTGGCCGAGCGCCTCGACCCCACCCTGGTGAAAGCCGTAGCCGCCGAGGGCAGCAAAGTAGCCGGCAGCGTGGCGGGCCTGGAAAAGCGCCTCTCGAAAGCCGCCGAAGCCAGGCACGAAACGTCCTACTCGCAACTCAGCGGCCTCAAAGACAAGCTCTTCCCCGACGGTGGCATGCAGGAGCGCACCGATAATGTGCTGAGTGTCTACATCAATAACCCAGCGTTTCTGGACCAACTGTTGGAAGCCTTCGAACCACTGGCGCTGGAGTTTACGGTGCTGGAGGAGGAGTAAGAAGCTGTCCGAGTTCTATATGAACGGGGTAAAGACGCATACTTGCGCCTTATCGTTGAATGATTTCGTGCACCGGCGCGGCCGATGAGACGCAAGTATGCGTCTCTACTGTTCATATAGAACTCAAAAACAGCTTCGTAAGAATGACAAAGGCCGAACTTCGCCGTACTGCCCTGGCTGCCCGCCGCGCCCTACCTGCCGCCGAACTAGCACACCGTAGCGCGGCGCTACTGGGGCAGCTACAGCAGCACTTTAAGGTAGCGCAGTGGCGCTGGGTACACACGTTTCTGCCCGCCGTCCGGCAGCACGAGCCGGATACGTGGCCCATCATTCGCTGGCTGTGGGCCGAGCACCCAGCTATGCAAATAGCCGTGCCGGTCATGCAGGCCGATGGCATTACGCTGCGCCACTACCACCTTACACCCGAAACGGAGCTGGTAGAAAGCCGCTGGGGCATTCCCGAACCGGTAGGCGCTGCCGAGGTAGCACCGGATGCCTTCGATGCGGTGTTGCTACCCCTTCTCGCCTTCGATCAGAAAGGGCACCGGGTAGGCTACGGCAAAGGCTTCTACGACCGGTTCCTGGCCGAGTGCCGGCCCAATGCGCTGCGCATTGGTCTGAGTCTGGAGCCACCGGTGCCGCAGATTGCGGATGTGTGGCCCGGCGACATGCCCCTGCACGCCTGCCTCACGCCGGAGCGGGTGTGGTGGTTTTAATTAAATAACGAACTATGCTTTCTGCCTTGTTTGCAGTTTGCCGAAAGCGACGCTGGCCCAAATAGTAATAAGCAGAAAGATGGTTTGTGCTGCGCGCACTAGATAATCCCAAGTTTGTGAGGGCTCTGGTAGAGGAGGTCTCACAATACCCTGCGCAGATGCTTCCAAAGGTGGATAGATAGTCCAACCGACATTTTGTATGGAGGCCACTAGAATTGCAGCGTCGGTAGTGAATAACACCAATAAGGCTGCACACACTCCAACTGCTAAAAGAAGCCAGCGGCTACCAGTGGCTCGCCGACGTATCATATCTAGTAGACAAACTATTAAGAGACAGACAACGAAAAAACTAATTTGCCCAAGATAAGTGGATACAACAAAGTAAGTGTTGTGTAATTGAATATCGAGTGTCTTCTGCCATAGTGCCTCAAAACTGAATATAATGCTGAATAATATAGTCGATAGAAGCAACGCAATACCAACGCGGTAGAATAGAGAAATCATGAAGCTATGATTAGTTGAGTAGAAGGTGATATAGAAAAATCAAGTATGAAATTACTGTATGAAATCATTTATATAAGTGGCAATACGGCATGTATTCATAGCGTTGGCTGAATATCTACTCACTCAACTATTCTAATCCATGGCCGACATCCAACCAGCCGCCCCCGCTCAACATGGTAAGCCCCGCGCCAAGAAAATGGCCTTCCGCCTCGATATGACGCCGATGGTGGACCTGGCGTTTCTACTGCTTACCTTCTTCATGCTGACCAGCACGTTCAGCAAACCTACTGTGATGGAATTGGCGATGCCAGTTGAAGGCCCGAAGACGGATACTCCTGCCAGCAAGGCGCTTACGCTGATTTTGTGTAAGCACAACCAGGTGCACTACTTCTACGGCGTGAACGAAGCCAGCGCCGCCCCTATCCTCCACACCACCGACTACAGTGCCCACGGCCTCCGGCAGGTGTTATTAGACCTCCAGCATCGGCAAACCGGCACCGTAGTCCTCATCAAATCGGAGCAAGAATCGACCTACGGCAACTTGGTGGATGCGCTGGATGAGATGAACATCACCAGTCAGAAGAAATACGCTCTGGTAGACCTCGACCGCAACGACCGGGCGCTGTTGCAGCAGAATGGGCTGTAGCTGACAGCTCTACAACACCTCCGCCTTCGTAATGCGGGCCTGGCCCCAGGGGGCAATGCTCACGTGCACCAGCAGTGCGTGCGGTCCTTTTTTGTTCAGGGCTTTGGCCTGATTTTCCGGCGCATAGTACCGCTCCAGACCGTAGCGCAGGTGCAGGGTGCGTCGGCTGCTGCCTACCACCCACCCGCGCAGGATCACCTGCTCGGGGGGTAGGGCGCTGGGCTCTTGCTCGTACACGCGCACGGCGGCGTAGGAGCTTCCTTGGGCGCGCAGGGCCACGTATACCGGCTGACGGCGGCGCGGCTCGCTGGTTTCCTGCCATAGCGTGAGAGGCAGGTAGGTGATACCGTAGGTGAGGCGCAGGTGGTCGCGCTCCAGCAGGTCGCGGGGGTTGACGGGGGCCGTGCGCAGCTGCACCGTGCGGCCGTAGGCGGTGGTGGCGTAGCCTGCCGCCGCCACCGCCACGATAAACAGCAGCTGCGCGCCCACCAGCAGCACCAGCCACACCCGACGATTGACGGGGGTAGGAAGAACAGCCATACAGTTACGGATTAGAGGTGGAAGCGTCCGGCGCGGCGGTTTGCACGGCCCGGCGGCGCAAATACCAGCTCAGACTCAGCAGCAAGATGCCCCCGAGCAGGAAAAACAACGACTTGTTCATGAACCCCCAGGTGAGCTTGAAGTAGGCCACGGCGGTGGTCAGGATGAACAGGACGGTGCCCAGCGTTACGCGGTCGGGGTTTTGCTCCTGGTGGGCGCGCCAGAGCAGCGTGCCGGTGTAGGCGTAAAGGACCACCAACGCCGCCACGGCCAACGGCAGGCCGGCGGGCAGGTAGAAACCGGGTAGCAGCAGCAGCCAGTCGGTAGCGCTGCCCAGGCGGCCCCGCGCTTTTTTGCCCACCAGTGAGAGGACCAGCACTACCCCCAGCGCCGCCAGGTAGGCCAGCAGGGGCGGCCTCAGGCGGTCGGTATAGCTGCCAGCCTCCCCGAAAATGGCCAGCCCCAGCATAAACAGGAACGCCGCTACCAGCGGCGGCCCCTGCAACGCCCGTCCCGCTGGGCGGTCGGCCTGCCAGTCGCCAAAGGCGTAAATCAGCATAGTCGCCACGAAAAACCAGGTAATTTTTACGTGCAGCACGCCGATGAGCAAGCCCACTTGCCAGAGCAGGCCGGTAGCCAGCACAGCACCCAGCAGCGCATCGGGGTAGCGCCACCAGTAATAGCCCAGCGCAAGGGCCATGAAAACAGCCGTGGCATAGCTGAACGCGCCCAGCGCCTCGGTGTTGTAGCCCTGCACAATGCCACCAATGGCCACCGTCATCACAAACAGCAGGCGCGAGCGGTAGAGGTAGGTGAGTCCTACCCCGGCCACGCCCCAGGCCACCAGGCCCGTCACGTCGTAGCCGATGAGCTGGAACATTTGGCTGGTGAGGATGATGCTGGTGCCAAACAAAATCAGCCCCAGCCCCACCAGGCCCATGCCCAGCTGCGTGTTGCCGCGCCGCCGGAAATACTCGCCCGCCGCGTAGCTCCCCGCCACCGACCCCAGCAAAATCCCGAAGCGCACCAGCAGCGGCAGCTCCTGCCAGTTGGCCGCAATCAGGCTCAAGGCGCTCAACAGCACCAGCAGGCTTCCCAGCAGCGGCAGCAACCCAATGGCTTTATCATCAACGGGATACAACGCCAGCAACCGCTGTTCCTGCTCTGTGGTAATAATACCTTGCTCGACCCATTTCGGGCCTTCGACTTCAATAAACTTACGACTCATAGCTTCTGCAATATGGGCAGAATGAACGGACCTTATCTATCCTAGACCTCACTCAGCACGGCATCCAGTAATCTATACGCGCTAACCTACCATTTCTAAAAAACAGGATCCAATAGTCTTCGGCAGTCGCTTTGTCGGTTGCAATGTGTACGGTCATGTATTTGCCTTTCCGGTGCACGTTCATTTCGCTTTTGGCGGCTACTGCTTTGGGAAAGCGCTTGGCCAGTTCCGCAAGCGTCGTTTTGTTACTAAGTGTGATAGTAGGCGTAGTAAGCGTGAGGCGAGAGTTGCCCGCAAACTCAAGATTTCCTACCATAGCTAAATCGCCGTATAGCTCAACCTGACTTCCTTTGAAGTAAGCATACGAGAAGGGCTTATCGTAGAAAGAGACACAAACATCATCTATATTGGGCTTAGCCAGGCTGTCGGGCTGACCCAACTCCTTGAAAAGCTGTGTCCGTTTGCTTTTTAGAGGAAGACGACCGTTAATTTTCACCTGCTCGAAGGCAATATATTCCTGCGGCACCGGCTCTGTCGGCGTCATCGGCTGCATCATTTCAGCGTTTTGAAGAAGCAACAGCGGGACGAGAAAAGTAAGCATCATCTTAGTCATAATCTGTTTGTTGAAGTTGATAAATAGGGTAGGGATGATTAGGTATCTGAGGATACTACTTATATGTTGAATCCAACAACTTACTCCTTCCGCGCCCGCGTCATCTCGCGCTTGCCTATTGGCCCTGGCAGTTTTTCTACCAGCCACCCGGCTGCTTTCAGGCTGCGGCGAAAGCTGCCCTTGGCGCAGTAGCTGGTGAGTAGGGCGCCCGGCGCGGCGGCTTCGTAGAGCTGGGCAAATACCGCGTCGGTCCACATGTCGGGCTGCTTTTCAGGCGCGAAAGCATCGAAGTAGATGACCTGGTAGTAGTTGGCAGGTAGGGCGGTGTGCTGTAGCTCGCCGGTGAGTTTGTGCAGCAGAAAGTGTGGAAGTAACGGCACGGCTTCATCCCAGGCCGCCGCGTGTAGCTGATTGAAATTATCCAGCAGTTCCGGATTCAGGAGGTAGCGCTCGGGGTGCAGGTCGGCTACTACGGCGGGGGGTAGGGGATGCTTTTCTATGGTGTCGTAGGCCAGGGCCACGGGGGCGGTGAGGCTACGTTGCAGGGTCAGGATGGCGTTGAGACCGGTGCCGAAGCCGATTTCCAGCACCCGCACGGTATCGGTGGCGGCGGCCAGGGCGGGCTCCAGGGCTGCTTGTAGGTACACGTGCTGGGCTTCCTGCACGGCGCCGTGGGTGGAATGGTAGTGCTCGTCCAGCGCCGGCACGTAGAGCGTGCTGGAGCCGTCGGCGGTGGGGCGAACTTCTACTTGCATCGGGTTTTGGTTACTTACGGATGGTTTTTGGCTGAACGTTATTCCCTCGCTGGTCGAGTTAGACAGGTTCAACGGAACAAATAACCAAAAACCATCCGTAAGTAATCAAAAACCAACGCGCATGCCCCGTATCAAAGTCGCCCTACCCGACACCTACCTGCTCACGGTTGCCCTACCCATCCGCATCACCGACCTGAACTACGGCGCCCACCTCGGCAACGACGCCCTGCTGAGCCTCCTGCACGAAGCGCGGGTGCAGTTCTTGCAGTTTCTGGGACAGCCGGAGTTCGACCCCGCCACGCGCCAGGGCTTCATTATGGCCGATGTGGCCGTGGAGTATAAAGGCGAAGGATTTCATGGCGACACGCTGCACATTCAACTCGCCGCCACCGACCAGCACAAATACGGCTTCGACGTGGTGTACTGGGTGAAAAACCAAGACGGCAACGAAATAGCCCGCGCCAAAACCGGTATGCTTTGCTTCGACTACACCACCCGCAAGCTCCGGTCGCTGCCCGAAACTGTGGTCACGCGTCTTGCTAGTCTGGCCGAATGAGCGGGGTAGAAAACAACCGCCCGTTTCGGCTCCTGCTCGTTTCGCCCCCCGCTACTACCGCCACGGAGCTACCCACACTACAGCGTTTGTTTGAGGCTGGTTTGCAGATCTTTCATCTGCGCAAACCCGGTGCTACCAGCGCGAAAATAGAAGCCTACTTAAAAGCCGTGCCACGCCAGTATCATGGCCGGGTGGTGCTACACGGGCACTACGAGTTGGCGCAGCATTACCGAGTAGGCGGGCTGCACTTACCAGCCGCGGCGCGAACTACCTGGGCGGCGCGGGCACACCTGCGGCAGCCAGGCCACACCCTTTCTACCTCGCTGCACAGCCTGATCGAGTTGCGCCAACACCGTCGCTGCTACGATTACGTATTTCTGAGCCCGATTTTCGACAGCATCAGCAAGCAGGGCTACGGGCAGGCATTTGCGCTGACGGAGGTGCAGCAGCAGCTACAGCGGCTGCAACAGCGCCGGCATTATGTGCCGCAAGTAGTAGCACTGGGCGGTATCACGCCCGGCAACGTAGCGCAGGTGCGAGCAGCGGGTTTTGCCGGGGCCGCCGTGCTGGGCAGCGTGTGGCAAGCCGCTGATCCGGTGGCGGCGTTTCGGCAGCTATGGCGTGAACTTTAATGCACAACGATGGCGCGGGGCTGTGCCCCGTGCCGACTATGCGCAGGCCTCTGGCCTGCACCACTAGAACAATTTGCTTGAGCAATCCTAACGGCGCGGACGACAGCAGGCCGGAGGCCTGCGCATAGTCGGCACGGGGCACAGCCCCGCGCCATGGCTGGCGCCTGCTGTAGATGAGCCTACGCAGCCATTTACCAGTCCTGCAACCCGTTATGCAGCGAGGCTACCTGCTGAAAACCATTAGCCAACAGCAGCTCAGCGGCCTGGCGGCTGCGTCTGCCGCTGGCGCAATGCACCACCACGGGTACCGCAGGGTCGAGGGTAGGGAGGGCGGCAGCGAGTTGGCCCAGCGGAATCAAGCGGCCTCCTATGTGGCGGGCGGCGTGTTCGTGCGGCTCGCGCACGTCCAGGAGCTGTAGTGGCTCTTGGGCCTGTAGCTTTTCGCGCAGCTCGTCGGCGCTGATTTCGGGAACGGCGTCGGTGGGGGCGTCGCCGCAGAAAACATCGTAATCGACTAAGCCGGTGAGTTGTTGGTTGCCTGGCACAGCCTGAAAGCGCAGGGTGCGAAACTGCATATACAGCGCATCAAACACCAACAGCCGTCCGCTTAGCACCTCCCCTACCCCTAAAATAATTTTCAATGCCTCAGATGCCTGCAACGTGCCGATAATGCCTGGCAACACGCCCAGCACCCCGATTTCGTTGCAGCTCGGCGCCTCGCCGGGGCCGGGCGGCTGCGCAAACAGGCAGCGGTAGGTAGGCCCGCCCTGGTAGTTAAACACCGATACCTGCCCCTCGAATTTGAAGATGGCCCCAAACACCAATGGTTTGCCCAGCAATACGCACGCATCATTCACCAAATAGCGGGTAGCGAAATTATCGGTGCAATCGACTACCACATCGTAGTCGGCCATGATTTCCAGCGCATTAGCGGCCGACAGGCGCACCCGCAACGGCTGCATTGCCACAAGCGGATTCTGTGCCCGCAGCTTTTCGGCGGCGGCTTCGGCTTTGGGCCGACCCACGTCGGCGGTGGCGTAGAGCACCTGGCGTTGCAGGTTGGTTTCGTCTACGGTGTCGTGGTCGAGCAGGCCGAGGGTGCCTACCCCGGCCGCGGCCAGGTATTGCAACACCGGGCAGCCCAGGCCGCCGCAGCCTACCACCAGCACGCGGGCAGCTTTCAGCTTCTGCTGGCCCTCAGGACCAATTTCGGGTAGGCGCAGGTGACGGTCGTAGCGGCGGGTTTCGGCGGGGGTGAGCATGGCGTAGTAAGCGCGGAGGGGTAAGGTTTGTTTGGGGGGGGGCAGGGTTAGCTTTTTCTATCATCCTGCGCATTCCGCGCATCAAGCGGCGGCGAAGGACCTTATGCCAGTTGAACGATTCGTTGGTACGCCACTCGTCCTAGCGTGATAAGATCCTTCGCAGGCTCAGGATGACAAAGCTGAGGTAGACGCCATCAGCGCCGCGTCCCAATCTTTCCACACCGGCTCGTAGCCCTGTCGCCGAATCATAGCCGCAATTTCCTCGGGCGTGCGCTCGTCGCTGATTTCAAACTGCTCCAACGACTCTGGCGCTACCGCGTAGCCGCCGGGGTTGGTCTTGGAGCCGGCGCTGATGCTGGTGATGCCTAAGCGAATGATGTTGTCGCGGAAGGTAGGCGTTTCGCGGGTCGAGATGGACAGCTCCACTTCCTCGTTCAGCAGGCGGTAGGCGCAGATAAGTTGCACCAATTCCCGGTCGCTCATCTCCACTTTCGGCTGCAATAGTCCCTCGGCTGGGCGCAGCCGAGGGAAGGAAAGGCTGTACTTGGTCTGCCAGTATATGCGTTCGAGGTAGTCGAGGTGCAAGGCCGTGTAGAAGCTGTCGGTGCGCCAGTCTTCCAGGCCAAACAGCACGCCCAAGCCCATCTTGTGGATACCGGCCCTACCCAGGCGGTCGGGTGTATCGAGACGATAGTAAAAATTCGACTTCTTGCCCTTGGGATGATGCTTTTTGTAGTCCTGCTGATGGTAGGTTTCCTGGTACACCAACACCGTGTTCAACCCCGCCGGAATCAGTCGCTCGTAGTCCTCCTGGTCCAGCGGCTGCACTTCCATGGAGAGATGGGCAAAGTGCGGCCGCAGCGTGTGCAAGGCCTTTTCGAGGTAATCGACGCCCACGGTCTGGTTGGCCTCGCCCGTTACCAGCAGCACGTGCTCGTAGCCCCACGCCTTCAGCACCTGCGCTTCCTGCACCATCTCCACACTGCTGAGCGTGCGGCGCCGGATGTTATTATCGAGGCTGAAGCCGCAGTAAGTACAGATGTTTTGGCACTCGTTGCTCAAATACAGCGGCACGTAAAGCTGCACCGTGTTGCCGAATCGCTTGCGCGTGAGCTGTTGACTGAGCCCCGCCATCTGCTCCAGGTAGGGCGCGGCGGCCGGCGAAATCAGCGCCTTAAAGTCCTCCAGCGTGCGGCGCGGCGTGGCCAGGGCGTGCTCTACATCGGCGGCAGTTTTGGCGTAGATGCTAGCTTTGACGTTGTCCCAGTGGTGGGCGTCGAAGATGGAGCGGAAGCTCATAGCGGTTGGTTTTTAGAACGTCATGCTGAGCTTGTCGAAGCATCTCGCGTGTTTAATCCGATAGTATTTCCCTTTGCATAGGGTGGTTACTATCTCACATCAGCACGCGAGATGCTTCGACAAGCTCAGCATGACGTTCTTTATAAGACAGTACTAATCCAAAAACGCCGTCAGCGGGCTACTCGCCTCCGCGTGTGCCACTGGCTGGGCCAGTCGCGCTTCGTAGGCTAGGCGGCCGGCTTCCACGGCCATCCGGAACGCATGGGCCATTTGCACTGGCTGGCCGGCCACGGCAATGGCGGTATTTACCAGCACCGCATCAGCCCCCATTTCCAGCGCCGCCGCCGCATGCGAGGGCGTCCCAATGCCGGCATCCACCACCACTGGCACCTTGCTCTGACCGATGATGATTTCCAGGAACTCCTTGGTCAGCAATCCTTTATTGGAACCAATGGGCGAGCCAAGTGGCATCACGGCCGCCACGCCTACCTCCTCCAAGCGCTTGCACAGCACGGGGTCGGCGTGGATGTAGGGTAGCACCACGAAGCCCAGCTTCACCAGTTCCTCGGCGGCACGTAGGGTTTCCACTGGGTCGGGCAGCAGGTACTTGGGGTCGGGGTGAATTTCGAGCTTGAGCCAGTCGGTTTCCAGCGCTTCGCGGGCAAGCTGGGCGGCAAAGACGGCCTCTTTGGCCGTGCGCACGCCCGAGGTATTGGGCAGCAGATTGAACTGTGGGTGCGCCAAGTGACGCAGGATGTCGTCGTTCGTGTCGGCCACGTTTACGCGCTTCAGCGCCACCGTCACCAGCTCCGAGCCGGAGGCGAGCAGGGCCTCTTCCATCAATTCAGTTGAGCTAAATTTGCCCGTGCCGGTGAACAGGCGCGAAGTGAAGGTGCGCCCAGCTATGAGGAGGGGTTGCGTTTTCATAAGGTAGATAAGGTAGGGGCGCCTTGCAGGCGCCCGTCGTTGCGTGTATGGGCTTTCACAAAGCCAAGACCGGCAGACGCTCAACAAATTGCGCTGCCGCCGCTACCGGATCAGCTGCCGCCGTAATAGCCCCCGATACGGCCACGCCATGCAACCCAACCGCCAGCAGCGGCGCTACATCGGCCAGCGTAATGCCACCAATGCCGATGACGGGGGTAGTAAAGCCAGCAGCACGGTGCTGGGACAGCAGCGTTTCGTAGCCTTCCAGTCCCAAAATCGGGCTTAGCTTCTCCTTGGTCGTCGTGAACCGAAACGGCCCCAACCCAATGTAGTCGACTCCAGCCGTCACCAAGCCTTCGATATCGGCAAACGTGTTGGCCGTGCCGCCGATGATGAACTCCGGACCAAGCAGGGCGCGGGCTTCGGCGGGCGGCGTGTCCTCCTTGCCCAGGTGCACACCATCGGCGCCAATTTCTAGCGCCAGTTGCGGGTTGTCGTTGAGGATGAACGTGGCACCGTGGCGGCGGCAAACGGCCTGCGTATCCAGCGCCAGTTGCTTCCACGCAGGGTAGGGCGTGTTCTTCACGCGCAGTTGCACCCAGCGCACGCCACCAAGACAGGCTCGCTCGGCTTGCTCGGGGGTGGTAATGATATAGTGAAGGCTACTGATTTGCATCGTTTTGATTATGAAAATGATATCCCAGCAACGACTCATTGCTGGCCAGCACCCGCGCCGTGTACGCCTTGCCCGACCGGCAGGCCTCCACCAACGACTCGCCCCGCGCCAGTCCCGCCACAATAGCCGCCGACAACACACAGCCGCTGCCGTGCTTCTCGCCGTGGGGTAGGCGCGGCGTAGTAAAGCGTGCTACCTCCTGCCCGTTCTGATACAGCACATCGGTCGCTTCAGAGCCCTCGGCGTGGCCGCCTTTCAGCAGCACTGGGCAATAGGCACTCACCGTGGCGGCCGCAGCTTCGGCAGTGGCCGCAGCCGGCCACAGGCGCCGCATTTCGGGCTGGTTGGGGGTAAGTAGGGCTAGGCCGGTGCATAGCTGTCGAACCAGTTCTGGCGCCGGACCGGTGTGAAAGTCATAGCCGGCGCTGGCCTTCAGCACCGGGTCCCACACCACACCAATAGTTGGGCTTTGCGCCCGCAGCCAATCAAGCAGCTCCGGCAACTTCGTCAGGTTCTCCACCAGTCCAATCTTCGCCCACCCTACCCCGAAGCGTTCTAATAGCGGCTTGGCTTGCGCCCGAATGTCGGCCAGCGGCACCCATTGCACGCGCTCAAACTGCACGTCGCTCTGCACCGTGAGGGCCGTGCACACGCCAAAGCCGTACACGCCGCGCTGCTCAAAGGTCTTGCAGTCGGCCAGCAAGCCGGCGCCGGCGCTCGGGTCGAAACCGGCAAGGCTGAGGACGTAGGGGCGGGGCGGGTAGGGCATTTCTTTTTTCTAGAACGTCATGCTGAGCTTGTCGAAGCATCTCGCGTGCTGATGAAAGATAGTATCCAACATCAGCACGCGAGATGCTTCGACAAGCTCAGCATGACGTTCTTTCAACTTCTTTACAGATAAATCTCGCTGCCCTTCTCCACAAACTCTCGCGACTTCTCTATCAGCCCTTTGGTTAGGGCTTCGGCAGCGGTGAGATCCTGCGCGGCGGCAAAGTCGCGCACTTCCTGGGTGATTTTCATGGAGCAGAAATGCGGGCCGCACATCGAGCAGAAGTGCGCTACCTTGGCCCCGTCGGCGGGTAGGGTTTCGTCGTGGTAGGCGCGGGCGGTGTCGGGGTCGAGGCTCAGGTTAAACTGGTCTTCCCAGCGAAACTCGAAGCGGGCTTTGCTCAGGGCATTGTCGCGGTATTGGGCTCCTGGGTGGCCTTTGGCAAGGTCGGCGGCGTGGGCGGCAATCTTGTAGGCAATCACGCCGTCTTTCACGTCCTGCTTGTTGGGTAGGCCCAGGTGCTCTTTGGGCGTCACGTAGCAGAGCATCGCCGTACCAAACCAGCCAATCATGGCCGCCCCGATGGCCGAGGTGATGTGGTCGTAGCCGGGCGCAATGTCCGTCGTGAGCGGGCCGAGCGTGTAGAATGGCGCCTCGTGGCACTCCTTCAACTGCTTGTCCATGTTCTCCTTAATGAGGTGCATGGGCACGTGGCCGGGACCTTCTATCATCACCTGCACATCGTGCTTCCAGGCAATTTTAGTCAGCTCGCCCAGGGTTTCCAGCTCGGCAAACTGCGCCGCGTCGTTGGCATCGGCAATGGAGCCGGGACGCAGACCGTCGCCCAGCGAAAACGCCACGTCGTAGGCCTTCATGATTTCGCAGATTTCCTCGAAGTGTGTGTAGAGGAAGCTCTCTTTGTGATGGGCCAGGCACCACTTCGCCATAATGGAGCCACCTCGCGACACAATGCCGGTCACGCGTTTGGCCGTCATTGGAATGTATGGTAGGCGCACGCCGGCGTGAATGGTAAAGTAGTCCACGCCTTGCTCGGCCTGCTCGATGAGCGTATCGCGGAACAGCTCCCAGGTCAGGTCCTCGGCCTTGCCGTTCACCTTTTCTAGGGCCTGGTAAATAGGCACCGTACCCACCGGCACCGGGCAGTTGCGAATAATCCACTCGCGCGTTTCGTGGATGTTCTTGCCCGTGCTCAGGTCCATTAGCGTATCGCCGCCCCAACGGCAGCTCCACACGGCCTTATCCACCTCTTCCTCAATGCTCGACGTTACGGCTGAGTTGCCAATATTCGTGTTGATTTTCACCAGGAAGTTGCGCCCGATAATCATCGGCTCGCTTTCCGGGTGGTTGATGTTACACGGAATAACGGCCCTACCCGCCGCTACCTCCTGGCGCACAAACTCCGGGGTGATGTGGCCCTGCGGCGTGTTAGCGCCAAAGCTGTGGCCGGGGTGCTGCACCCGGAGCGCATCATCGGCGGCGAGCTGGTCGATGCGCTGGTTTTCCCGAATGGCGATGTACTCCATCTCGGGCGTAATGATGCCCTGCTTGGCATAGTGCATCTGCGACACGTTGCGGCCCGCCTTGGCCCGCAATGGCGGCCGAATGTGCTCAAAGCGCAGGTGGTCCAGCGTGGGGTCGGCGGCGCGCTGCTGCCCGTAGTCTGATGAGGTGCCGGGCAGCGCTTCCACGTCTTCCCTACCCAAAACCCACTCTTCGCGCAGGCGCGGCAGCCCCTTTTTCAGGTCGATTTCGATGTTGGGGTCGGTGTAGGGGCCACTGGTGTCGTACACCGTCACGGGCGGGTTCTGCTCCGTAGGATGCACGAAATCAAACTGGCGCTTGGTGTCTGATAGAATGATTTCGCGCATGGCCACCCGAATGTTGGGGTAGAGCTGGCCGGGAACGTAGAGTTTGCGCGAGCCGGTGAGCGGCTGACGCTCCACCAGTGTTTGCTGGGGTGCTTGGTCTTGTTTTTTCATAGGCGTTGATTGACCCCACCCCCCGGCCCCCTCCCCTCCGGGAGAGGGGGAGCCAGGCGACTAGAGCAGCTAGTTTTTATTGAGTTTTTTGGATTACTGAATTGTCGCTGACGCCTGGCTCCCCCTCTCCCGGAGGGGAGGGGGTCGGGGGGGTGGGGTTACCCGCCCTGCGTGGCGCGGATAACGGTGATGCGGTCTTGCGCACGCAATTGGTGGCGCATCCACTCGGTGCGGGGCACTACGGCGTCGTTCACGGCCACGGCAATGCCGCGCTGCTCCGTGAGCTGCAAGTCGAGGAGGGTATCGGCCAGCGTGGGGGTAGGGAGGCGGGCTTCGTGCGGCTTATTGTTGACATAGAGAAGCATACAAGCAACGGGTAGTTGGTTGGCTATCAGACACAATAAACTCTAGGTGGCGCACGCCCATGCGGAGCCAATGGGCACCCGCTTCTTGCACTTTTCCCTTCGCCAGCATTACCTGGATCAGGTTCCAAGGGTATTTCTCAGTCCCGCACGTAGCAGAACACCCCTAAAGTTTAGGTCGGTAAGGTAGGCGTTATTTTGAGGAATACGCCAAGGCAGGTGGTTATAAAATTCGGGCTAGCTGTTGCCAGAACGCACGTACGCACCGGGTAGAGACACAACATTTTGTGTCTCGTCGTTGCTGAGGTTGTTTGGATGGAGCGGCCGCGAGTCGTTCAACGACGAGACACAAAATGTTGTGTCTCTACCCCGTACACAACTAAAACCTAACAGAAGTCGAAGATTTTCGGGAACCCAACCGCCGCGCATGTTGTATCTTTGCGGTTATGATAGAGCTGCCCGTAGTTTCCAAGCGCGACATTCGCAAAGTCTCCGCCGACGACCTGAAAACCTTCATGGTCGAGCACGGCGAAAAGCCCTTCCGTGCCAAGCAGGTGACGGAGTGGTTGTGGAAAAACACGGCCGGCTCCTTCGAAGAGATGAACAATATCTCGCTGGCTACCCGTGAGTTACTGGCCCGGCACTTCGTCATTAATGGCGTGCAGGTGCAGAACAAGCAGCTCTCCAACGACGGCACCATCAAGTCGGCGTTCCGGCTGTATGATGGCAACGTGGTAGAAGGCGTGCTCATCCCCCACGACACACGCATGACGGCCTGCATTTCCTCGCAGGTAGGCTGCTCGCTCACGTGCAAGTTTTGCGCTACCGGCTACATGGACCGCAAGCGCAACTTAGATGCCGCCGAAATCTACGACCAGGTAGTGCGCATCCGCGAGCAGTGCGAGGCGCAGTACGGCACGCCGCTCACCAACATTGTATACATGGGTATGGGCGAGCCGCTGCTGAACTACGCCAACGTGGTGGAAAGCGTGCGCCGCATCACCGCCCCCGACGGCCTGAACATGGCCCCGCGCCGCATCACCATCAGCACGGCCGGCATTGCCAAGATGATTAAGAAGCTGGCCGACGACGACGTGAAGGCCAACTTGGCCCTCTCGCTGCACGCGCCCAACGACACCAAGCGCAACGAAATCATGCCCATCAACGAGGCCAACTCCCTGGCCGCGCTGAAGGACGCCTTGCAGTACTACCACCAGAAAACCGGCCGCAAAGTCACCTACGAGTACATCGTATTCGAGAGCTTCAACGACACGCTGCAGGATGCTGAGGAGCTGTTCCAGATTTCGAAGTGGCTACCCTGCAAGGTGAACCTGATTGAGTATAACCCTATCGAAAACGCCGACTACATCAACACCGCCGACGATAAGCTGGTGGCTTTCCACAAGTACCTGGCCGACCGGGGCGTGCAAACCAACGTGCGCCGCTCACGCGGTAAAGACATCGACGCGGCCTGCGGACAGCTGGCGGTGAAGGAGAAGGCCGAGGTTGCCTGATTGGAGCCCCGGCATGTAGCAAACCGGCCCGCCTTTCTCACGAGGGGCGGGCCGGTTGTATTTCAAGGGAGCGTTATTGCCCAATCTTCTCTAAGTCCACAAAAAGCATCAGCGCATCGGAGCACTGCGAGGACATCTGGGCCGCTATTTTGATTCCTACGGTCTTCATTCGTTGCGAGTCCAGGAACACATCTGCTCCGTAAAGCTCACTCAGCTCGGCAGCGTGAGGCTTGAGGTTCTTCTCGAACAACTGACTTAACACCTCTAATCGTTGAGCAGCAGACATTTTTTTCATCTCTGCTATCCGAGGCTGCATGTCCTGGCACATTACAGCTGCTATTGGCCGGAGCACCTGCACCTCTTTGTCGCTCACAGCCTGCTGCCGGCTTACCTCGTCCCCACCCAGCTTCATTAGCAAGGCCTGGCCCGCCGGGCAGTCGCGTATGAGCACTATGGCTACCTGTTTGCCTAGTTTTTCTCCGTAGTCCCGGGCGTCGCTACCCATGCCCTCAAGTTTGTTGAGCAGGGTAGGGTTATTGGTAACGCTCGATGTGAACAGACGCACAAACAATTGCTGCGCATCTTCTTTTGTGAGTTGCGCCAGTGGCTTTTTGGCGTTTTCCTGCTCCATCTGCTAGCAGAGGTCGACGCTCAAATAGGCTATAATATCTTGATCGGTAAGTGGGGCAGTGGTTTTCTTTTGCGCATGGGCGGCAGCTCCCAAGCCAAGCCAGAGCGTCAATAGCAGTAGTCGTTTTTTCATGAATATAGTGACAGGGATTAATTAGCTGGCCTTTATCTGAGACAGACGCCGTAGCAGCCAGCGCCGGAAGTTCAGAAAATTCTGCTCATAGATATGCATGCTCCGCCGCACTTTCTCGCACGCTACCCGTTATGGCCCAGCCTGGCGTTACCTAATGGCCTACTGCCACCGGCCAAAGCGGTAGGCCACCTCCAGGTAGGCCGGGTAGATAGCGGGCAGCCCGGTACCGTATATAAAGCCCAGGCTACCACTCACGCGCGCCGCCGAAACCCGCGCGCCGAGCAGCCCAGCCAGCCCTCCGTCGGCAATATAGGTTTCGGTTAGCAGTGAGAAGCGGCGCGAAATACGCGTGGCGCCACCCACTAATACCACCGGCGATGCATCCACATCTCCGCTACCAACCAGGTAGCCCAGCCCGAGCGTGGCATTGTTATCGGCGGTGCCGTAGGTACCTAGACCATAGGCAATACCGCCGCCCGACCCGAATGCGAAGGCATAGAGCAGCCCGCCGCCCACATGAAACCGCTCGCTGACCGGCACCGACACCTTCGGCGTAACAGCAAACACATTGAGCCCTACCCCCGGAATGGCGGGCACCAACGCCCCCACCGAGATATTATCGGTGATGCCATAGTTGACGCCCAGTAGAATAATGTCGATATCCTGCACGTAGCCTTCGCCCCGGCGCAGGTTGCGGGCCGTGGGAGCAAAGAACATACGGGTGCCATTGCCTACCGGCTCCCAGCCTTTACGCAGCTGCGGTCCAGAAAGCAGCTGCATACTGCGGATATTGTCTTTCTGAATGGCAACGCGACCAATATCCGGTGTCGAGAATTCCAACTCGATGTCGTTGCGGGATAGGAGCACCCCCACAAAGCTGGTCCCCGAGCGCAGCTCCACAGAATAGGTTCCGCCGATAGAATCGCCTGCTACTGCGTTGCTTGCGCGCGGACTGTACGCGCGCAACTCCTGGCTGCGACCTTCAATCTGACGACGACTTTCGGCCAGCTCCGCATCCGTGAAGCGACGGACTTTGGTAGTACCATCCCGCATCAGGGTCTGTAGCACAATGGAGCTACTGGCGCTGTCGGCGCTGAAGTATTGCAGAAATCGCGCTTCCTGAAAGGAATCGGCTGAGTAGTAGGGAAAGAGCCCAAATCGCACCTTTTCCTGCAAGTCAATTACCTCTCCTACCACCGGGCTAAGCACGTAAGCGCGCCCGCTTCCGGCTGGTTGTTGGGCATGGGCAACAGCAGCAAAACACCAACTGGCAGCAACAGCCAGGCAGGCCGTTAGTAGACGTACATACATAAGGGTAGGGATAGAAAAAGACAGTGCTCAAACGTAGCAGTTTCGCTTTCTATTTACCCTCTTGCCCACCAAATTTCATCTACTGAATCAGACTTCAGCTACAGCCGGCACCAGCCTGTTTTTATCTACTTAACTATCTTATAACAAAACATTTGCACGAATACTATAGCTTAAGAATCGGACTTTTACTATTTATTTCTTCTCCCGCCAGCTTCCCTCGGGTTCCGGACGGCCATTGTCTACGCTGGCTTCGGTTTTGTGGAAGGGCACTTCGCGGGTTTCGACGCGCACGGCGTGGCGCTTGGGTTGCACGGCTTGTCCGTAGGCAGCGGCGTATTCCTGTGTGAATTCGGCCCCGAAGAAAATAATAAGGGAAGAGTAGTAGATCCAAACCAGCAGCACGATGATGGAACCAGCTGCCCCATAGGCCGAGCCTGGGTCAAAATTGGATATATAAAAGGATATCAGATACTTGCCTAGCAGAAATAGAGTACCCGTAATCAGGGCACCAATGCGCACGTCGCGCCAGCGGATGATGGCATCGGGCAGGTAGCGGTAGATCATGGCGAACAGTAAGCTGGTTACGCCCAACGACACCACAAAGTCAATTACCCTAATCAAAACCACGGTAATGCCGGGTAGAATACGGGACAAATAATCTGTGAAAAAGGTAAGCAAGGCACTGATAACGAATGACATCAACAAGAGCAGCGCTACGCTCAGAATCAGGCCAAACGACAGAAGCCGGTCGCGCACGAAATTCCAGGCGCTGCCGGCGGTGGTATCGGGCTTGGCCTTCACATTCCAGATACTGTTGATGCTTTCCTGCAACGTCACGAAAAACGTAGTCGCGGCAAAAATCAGCGTACCGATACCGATAATGGCTGAAATGCCGCCTTGCTTCTGCTGGTTGAAAGTGAGAATGGACTCTTGAATGGTAGCAGCGGCCTTGGCCCCTACCAAGCCATCAATTTGCGTGAACAGCTTACCCGTCACGGCATCCTGTTCCATAAATGTGCCGGCCGCTGTAATAACAATAAGTAACAGCGGCGGCAGCGAGAAAATGGCGTTGTAAGCCAGCGCCCCGGCCAGACGGAGAGAGTTGTTTTCAATAAAATTACTGGCCGTGCACTTAAGGATAGAACCCAGATTAGCAGCAGTATACCGAGTTGCCATGTAGCAGTAGTTACAGATGAAGATTGTTCACTAGTACGCACTACCCGGCTAGGAGTTAGTTATTCGTCGCGCTGAAGCCGCCACTGCAACGTTTTGATGGGTGCGGCGTGCAAAGCCGCGGATAGCTCCGCATCGTCTTGAAACTGCAGCTGGTGCAACTCACTCGCTTCCACCGTCACATCGAATTCTGCGGCCGCAAAAGGCCAGGGCGACACCAGCACCGGCCCATTGGGGGTAGGGCGGCACACGGTGTACGGCTTCCCATCGGGCCCCTTGCTGATTTCGAGCGCACGGCCGCGTTCGGGCAGCTCCTGCCGGCACAAAATCAGGGAGAGCCGGTCGCACCATTGCAGCAGCGCGTAAGCTTGCTGGGCCTCAGCTTTGGTCACATGCAGGGCACGGCGCCACTGCTTTTGTAGGGTTTGCTGCTCATCCAAAAACGCGTCTTGCTGCGTAGTTTCCCCCCGTTGCGGCTCATACAAAAAGCTCATATGCAGACTGGTAAGCAGGCTGCGCCATTGCCCTTGGAAGCGGGCCGCACGCATCACACCTTCGGCCTGCTCCAGCGAGAATTCCTTCTGGGTGAAGTCGGCGGGGGCGCCAGCGGCGGTGAGGCCGTAGTGGCCGCGCCAGCGCTGCTGCTCATCGTCGTGCTGGGCGGTGGCGGCCAGCAGCCCTACCCAGCGGCTAGGGGATAGGAAGGGCGGCCACTGCCAGGCCAGCTGCGCGGCTAGTAGGGCGTGGGCTTGCTGGTAGATAACCTGCCAGCCAGCGGGGGTAGGGTTGACAATCATGCGAGGGAATGTTTCTGGCAGAAGTACGCAGTGGAAAAGCGCAGAGGTTCGCAGAGTTCAACGATTATCGTACTCTGCGAACCTCTGCGCTTTTCCACTGCGTACTTCTGCCAGAAATCTACACGCTCACGGCCAGGTGGGCCAGCATGTCGGCCGTCATCTTATCCAGGTCGAACTCGGGCTGCCAGCCCCAATCCTGGCGAGCCTGGGAGTCATTGATGCTGCGGGGCCAGGAGTCGGCAATCTGCTGGCGCTGGTCGGGGCGATACGACACCTCGAAATCGGGTACGTGGCGCCGGATGCTGGCCGCAATTTCCTGGGGCGAGAAGCTCATCCCACTCAGATTGTAGCTGGAGCGCACCTTGATTTGCTCGGCGGGGGCGTGCATCAAATCCAGGGTAGCGCGCAGGGCATCGGGCATGTACATCATGGGCAGCTCGGTGTCCTCTTGCAGAAAGCACTCGAAGTTTTCGCCGGCCACGGCTTTGTGGTAGATGTCCACGGCGTAGTCGGTAGTGCCGCCGCCGGGTAGGCTCTTGTAGCCAATAAGGCCGGGGTAGCGCAGGCTGCGCACATCGAGGCCGTGCTTTCGGTGATACCACTCGCACCACTGCTCGCCGGCTAGCTTGCTGATGCCGTACACCGTGTTGGGGTTCATCACGGTGAGTTGGGGGGTGTGCGTGCGGGGCGTATCGGGGCCAAACACGGCGATGCTGCTGGGCCAGTACACCTGGGCTACTTGGTGCTCCACGGCCGCATCCAGCACGTTCAAGAGACCATCCATGTTCAGCTTCCAGGCCAGCTGCGGGTGCTTCTCGGCGGTGGCCGAAAGCATGGCTACCAGGTGATAGATCTGGCGCGGACGATACTGCTCCACCAAGGCAAACAGCCGGGCACGGTCTAGCACGTCCAACAGCTCAAACGGGCCACCCTGCAACAATTCGGGCAGCTGGGGCGGGCGCACATCGGCGGCTATTACCTGGGCCGCGCCGTAGCGCTGGCGCAAAGCATCGGTGAGTTCCAGACCTAGTTGGCCGCAGGCGCCAAGCACGAGAATAGTAGCAGGTTCGGCGGGGGTGATAGCCATAGAAAACAAATGGAATAAAAACGTGAAGCGGGTGGTGAGTACAAAGATACCGGCCCGAAGGGGAAGTTGTGAATAGTGAACTTGTGAAGAGTACATGATGCGCACATTCACCTTCTCGACTTTCCCTTTTCTTATATTGAAAGGCCAAATATCATTTCTTAAATACGCTGTATGCTGCGCTGCTGTGCCGTTCTGTTTCTGCTGCTTCTTGTTCTCCCGCTGCTGGCGCAACCAAGTGCCCCCTACCGCAACCTGGTGATGGAGGGTGGCGGCATCTGCGGCATTGCCTACGGGGGCGCGTTGCAGGTGCTGGAAGAGCAGGGCGTGCTGGCGGACATTCGGCGGGTAGGGGGCACATCGGCGGGAGCTATTCAGGCGGCGCTGCTGGCCGTGGGCTACTCACCCCAGCAGATTATCGACATTATCGACCGCACGCCGGTGCAGCGCCTCAACGACGGGCGCTTTATCTTCTTCGGGGGTAGCAACCGCCTGCTGAAGCAGTACGGCTGGTACCGCGGCGACCAGTTTACGGAGTACCTGAGCGAGCTGGTGGGCCAGCAAACCCAGCAGCCCTACCTTACTTTGGGCCAGCTGCACCAGCTGGCGCTGGCGCAACCCACCCGCTACCGCGACCTATACACCACGGGCACCAACCTGACTACCCAGCGCGTGCAGGTGTTCAGCTACGAAACCCATCCCGACCTGCGCGTAGCCGACGCCGTGCGCATCAGCATGAGCATTCCGCTGTACTTCCGGGCGGTGCTGCTGGATATGCAAGGCCACGTGGTAACGCGCCCCGCGAAAGGGCAGCCGGTGCACGTGCTGGTAGATGGCGGCCTGCTGGCCAACTACCCCATCGACCTGTTCGATGCCCCGCGCTACCAGCCGGCCGGCACCGGCCCGGCGGCTACCCCTACCCCCAACCCCGAAACCCTGGGCCTGCGCCTCGACCGTGCCGAGCAGATTGCCCTGGACACGCTGCCCAGCGGCCGGCAGCAGCTGGCTCCCTACCCCATTCAGAACTTCGGCTCCTATATGGGGGCGCTCTATTCGCTTTCTATTGAAAACCTGAACCCCGCCCAACCCCAAGACTGGCCCCGCACAGTGAGCATTAGCACGGCCGGTTTCAACCCCAAAATCAAGCGCATGACGGCAGCGCAGAAGCAACAGTTGGTACAGAGCGGCCGGGATGGTGCCGCGGCATTTTTTGGCCGAAACCGGGCGAGCCGCTGAGCAACCGGCCCTACCCACACTAATCGGTAACAGGCTACTACGCAGGAGCTTTTTTGCAGTCCGGTTTGTTGAAGAAGACGTATGTACCTGTGGTGGGCCGGCATGTTTGCCGGTCCGCTTTGGTCTTTTCTTGCTTTTCGTATGAAACTCTTCCAATCCTTTCTGCTGGTACTGGCCACGGTGGCCTCTACCGCCTGCGCTCAACAACAACAGCCGGCCAGCGCGCTAAAACCTGCGCCCCTACCCAAAAACACCCAAGGCCTGGCTGTGGCTACCTTTGCCGGCGGCTGCTTCTGGAGCGTACAGGAAACTTTCCGGGAGGTGCGTGGCGTACGCGAAACCCTAGCGGGCTACGCCGGTGGCAAAGCGCAAAACCCTACCTATGAGGAAGTAGCTGGCCAGGAAACCGGCCACGCCGAGTCGGTGCAGGTGTACTACGACCCCAAGCAGGTGAGCTACCAGCAGCTGCTTGACGTGTTCTTTCTGGGTGCTCACAACCCCACGGAGCTGAACTATCAGGGCCCCGACCATGGTCCGGAATACCGCTCGGTGGCTTTCTACCGCACGCCCCAGGAAAAGCAGCAGATTGAAGCCGAAATCAAGAAAGTCAACGCCTCCCATCATTATGGCAGCGCGCCAGTGGTAACGCAGGTAGTACCCATGCAGAAGTTCTGGCCCGCCGAGGGCTACCATCAAGGCTTCTACCGCGAGAATCCCAACCAAGGCTATATCGCCAACGTGTCGCGGCCCAAGGTGGAGAAGTTCCGCAAGGCCTTCCCGAACCTGCTGAAAGCCGACGTAGCGGCGCGGTAAGCATGGTTTTATAGCCTTTCCGGAGTCAGTAAGCAAATGGAAGTCGGGTCGTTGCAAACGGCATGTTACCGTCGGCAATGTTCCGACTTCTGTATTTTTACCCAAGTTACCCGGCGCCCCTACCCCACCGGCGTCATGAAGCCCAGGCTTCGCTCATTCAGTCATTCAGCCACTCAGTCACTCTTTATCTATGTACGCTACCCTGCAACCCGACCTCGAACAACAGCTTCAGGAAATCAAAGACAACGGCCTCTACAAGAAGGAGCGCGTCATCACCTCGCCCCAGGGCGCCGAAATTGAAACCCAGGAAGCGGGCGACGTGCTGAACTTCTGCGCCAACAACTACCTGGGCTTGTCATCGCACCCCGAGGTGATTGAGGCAGCCAAAGCGGCCATCGATACGCACGGCTACGGCATGTCGTCGGTGCGCTTTATTTGCGGCACGCAGGATATTCACAAAGAACTGGAACAGAAGCTGGCCGAGTTTCTGGGCACCGAAGACACTATTCTCTACGCCGCCGCTTTCGATGCCAACGGCGGTGTATTCGAGCCGCTGTTCAACGAGCAGGACGCTATTATCAGTGATGCGCTCAACCACGCCAGCATCATCGACGGGGTGCGCCTGTGCAAGGCCCAGCGCTACCGCTACCAGCACAACAATATGGAGGACCTGGAAAAGCAGCTCCAGGACGCCCAGGCCAAAGGCACGCGCCACCGCATCATCGTGACGGACGGCTCGTTCTCGATGGACGGCACCATTGCCCAGCTCGATAAAATCTGCGACCTGGCCGATAAATACGAGGCGCTGGTGATGATTGACGAGTGCCACTCCATGGGCTTTCTGGGCAAAACTGGCCGCGGCACCCACGAGTACCGCAACGTGATGGGCCGCGTAGACATCATCACTGGCACCCTGGGCAAGGCCCTGGGTGGCGCCATGGGTGGCTTCACCTCGGGCCGCAAAGAGATTATTGATATGCTGCGCCAGCGCAGCCGGCCCTACCTGTTCAGTAACACACTGGCCCCGGCCATTGTGGGTGCTTCGCTGCGCGTGCTGGAACTGCTCACCGAAAGCACCCAGCTCCGCGACCAGCTGGAGGAAAACACCAAGTACTTCCGCGAGAAAATGACCGAAGCCGGCTTCGACATCCGGCCCGGTGAGCATCCCATTGTGCCCGTAATGCTCTACGATGCCAAACTGAGCCAGGAGTTTGCGGCCAAAATGCTGGAAAAAGGTATTTATGTGGTGGGCTTCTACTACCCCGTGGTGCCGCAGGGACAGGCCCGCATTCGGGTGCAGCTCTCCGCCGCCCACACCCGCGAGCATCTGGACAAGGCCATTGCCGCTTTCGTGGAGGTAGGGCAGGAACTGGGCACGCTGAAAGACCGGAGTGCCGCTGCCGAAACCACGCCCGGCCAGGTAGTGACCAATACACCCTAAACGGCACGTCGTCCTTCCTACCTTTTCTGTGCCAGTGACAACCAGGAGCCCGCTTCTCTTTTGCAAGTAGGATAGCACGGTTGACCCTCGTAAGAAAGCAGCCGGATTTCCGGGCTCAGGACGCTGAACCCGGAAATCCGACTGCTTTCTTACGCCGCTACATCGGCAGAAGGCGTGGCGGTAGCGCGGGGCGCGGCGTTGAACAGGAACTCGTTGAGGCGGGCGCGCAGGTCGGCGGGGGCGAGGTTACGGAATACTTCGCCGCTGCGTACCAACGACACCTGCCCGGTTTCCTCACTTACCACTAGTACCACGGCATCCGTTACCTCGGTAAGGCCGATGGCAGCGCGGTGGCGCAGGCCCATGGAGGCGGGCACATCGGGATTTTCGCTTACGGGTAGAATGCAACGGGCGGCGTTGATGCGGCCATTGGCGATAATCACGGCGCCGTCGTGCAGGGGGCTGGTTTTGTTGAAAATACTCATTAGCAGGCGTTTGCTGATGGCCGCGTCAATCAGGTCGCCGGAGTCGGCGTAGAACTTCAGCTCCGTAGACATGGTGAAGGCGATGAGCGCGCCCGTGTTCTTACCCGAGAGGCTCTTGGCTGCTTCCACAAACGGCGTGATGCTCATACGCTGCCCGCCGGTTTCGCGGCGCCACGAGAACGTACGCAACCGCTCCAGGGCCGTAGCCTTGCCGATATTCAGTAAAAACCGCCGGATTTCTTGCTGAAACAGCACCACCGACGCAATAACGCCCACGCTCATAAACTGCCCCAAGATGCTGGTTAGCAGCTCCATACCGGCGGCCTTCACTACCAGATAGGTGAGGTAAAGCGACATCAGCCCCAGGAAAATCTTGAGAGCGACGCTGCCCGTCAGTAGCTTATAGAGCTGGTAGAACAGCACCGTCACGAGCAGCACGTCGACAACGTCGATCCAGCCGACGCGCAGGAAGCCGATGGCAAAAGAGCTACTCACGGGGAAAGTGGAAAGGAAGGGTGGGCGGGGTAGGTGTTCGATACGAGGTGTATGGTTTGCATAGCCTCGGCTACGTCGTGTACGCGCAGCAGGCGGGCACCGTTGAGCAGGGCAATGGTATTGACGGCCACCGTGCCGGTAAGGGCGGCATCGGGCGTGAGGCCGAAGGGTTTGTACAACATGGCTTTGCGCGACAGCCCGGCTAGGATAGGTAGGCCCAGTACGTGCAGCTCGGGTAGGCGGCGCAGCAGCTCGTGGTTCTGGGCAGCCGTTTTGGCAAACCCAAAGCCAGGATCGAGCAGTACGTCGCGCACCCCAAAGGAGCGCAGCTGGGTGAGCTTGTCGCGGAAGTAACGCACGAGCTCCGTAACGATGTCGCCACTATATTCAGTATGCTGAATCATGGTTTGGGGCGTGCCGCGCATGTGCATCAGCACGTAGGGCGCGTGCAGGCGGCCCACGGTGGTCAGCATTTCATCGTCGAGGGTGCCGCCGCTGATGTCGTTGAGGATATCGGCGCCGGCGGCCACGGCCTCGGAGGCCACGCTGGCCCGGAAGGTATCCACAGAAATAAACGCCTCGGGGAAGGCACGACGCACTGCTTCCACCGCGGGCACCACGCGGCGCTTTTCCTCGTCGGCGCTGATGTCCTCGGCGCCGGGGCGGGAGGAGTAGCCGCCCAAATCGAGCACGGCGGCACCGGCTTGCAGCATGGCTTCGGCGCGGCGCAGCAGGTCGGCATCAGACCCCACCCGGCTACCTTCGAAGAAGGAGTCGGGGGTGAGGTTGAGAATGCCCATCACCTGCGGGCGGCTCAAATCCAGCACCCGGCCATGGGGGCAGCGCAGGGTTTGCCTCGGCGAAAAACACGTATCTTGCGGAGCCTGGAGCATAGTTTCGGGGTGGGTCGTCTGTCATCCTGACGAAGGAAGGACCTTATGGAGATAGAACGAGTATCGTGCCCACGGTTCCTTCTGCTGTCATAAGGTCCTTCCTTCGTCAGGATGACAGACGCCTTCGTTTCCCAACAAAATAGGTTGAAAACCTTGCAAACGCAAACCCAGCACGAGTACGACCAGGTGATTGCGCGCTGCCGCACGCTGTTTCTGGCCAAAACCCACGACTACGGCACGGCTTGGCGCATCCTGCGCCTACCCTCCGTCACCGATCAGCTATACATTAAGGCTCAGCGCATTCGCTCCATTCAGGAGAAAGGCACGCAGTTGGTAGCCGATGGCGTGGAGGAAGAGTTTGTGGCCATCATCAACTACTGCGTGATTGCCTTGCTGCAGTTGCATCTGCCTACCGACGCCCCCCTGGACCTACCCACCGAGGAGGTAGCCGCTGCCTATGACCAGGAAATAGAGGCCAACCGCCAGCTGCTGTTCGCCAAAAACCACGACTACGGCGAGGCCTGGCGGCAGATGCGCATCTCCAGCATCACCGACATCATCCTGATGAAGCTGCACCGCACCAAGCAGATCGAAGACTTGGCGGGCCATACCCAGGTTTCGGAAGGCGTAGAAGCCAACTACCGCGACATGCTCAACTATGCGGTGTTTGTGTTGATTAAAATGGGGCTTGGGGGCTTGGGGACTTAGGGTCTTGGATGTTATTTCGAGCCGCGGTAGCTAACTATTGAACGGCAGGCTCAGCATGACGTTCAACGTGCCAGCACGCGAGATTTCTCCCGCTGATCGAAATGACATACGCCCTCTACCCTACCATTTCCGTATTGGCGTGCGTGGCGTACCTTGCGCAATAGCTCCCGCACCACACCAAGACCCCAAGCTCCTAAGACCCCAAGACCCTACCATATGAAACTGATTACGCGCATTTGTTGGGCGCTGCTGGGCATCGTGTTCATCTTCTCGGGCCTGATCAAGCTCAACGACCCGGTCGGTACGGGCCTCAAACTGGAAGAATACTTCGAGGTGTTTGCCCAGGATTTTGGCTCCTTTTTCCTGATTTTCCGCAATGTGGCTCGCACGCTGGCCATCATTCTTAGCACCTTGGAGGTGGTACTGGGCGTGGCGCTGCTGCTGCGCTGGTATCTGCGCAAAACGCTGTGGGTGCTGCTGGTCTTGCTGGTGTTCTTTGGCTTCCTCACGTTCTACTCGGCCGCGTTCAACAAAGTGACGGACTGCGGCTGCTTCGGCGACTTCCTGAAGCTGACGCCCTGGGCCTCGTTCACGAAGGACATGATCCTGTTGGGCCTGTGGGTGGTGGTCTACCGTGGGCAGCGCCACCTACGCTACTCCTACGCACCTGGGCAGCTGGGAATTATGTACATCACCATTGCCACGGCCGTGTCGGCGGGGATTGGGGTGTATGCGCTGGGCCACTTGCCTTACTTCGATTTTCGCCCTTATAAGGTCGGCAACGACATTGGCAAGCTGATGCAGCCCTCAGCCCCGCTGCGTTACAAGTACATCATGACGCGCAACGGCGCGGAACAGGAGTTCACCGACTACCCTACCGATACCACTTGGAAGTTCAAGGAGATGGTGGCCCTTAATCCGAATGATGGCCCCAAGATTACGGATTTCCGGGTGTGGAATGATGAAGGCGACTATACCCAAGAGTTGCTGAAAGGCAATAAGCTGGTGCTGATTGTGCAGAGCGTGGAGCGTGCCGACCGGGACCGGTTCAAGCAGATCAACCAGTTGCTGCTGGCTGCCGACTCGTCGAAGAAGAAGCTGATGCCGCTGGTAGTCACCAGCAGCAGCCCCGCCGACTTCGATGTGTTCCGCCACGACGTGAACCTGGTGGCGCCCGTGTACTACGCCGACGCTACCGTGCTCAAAACCATCATCCGATCCGACCCTGGTTTTCTGCTGCTGCAGAATGGGGTAGTGAAAGGCAAGTTCCACTACCACGACATCCCTACCCGCGCCAAGCTGGAAGGGCTTCTTTAATTGACTATTTTTCACCTGTCATCCTGAGCTTGCGAAGGACCTTCTCACGGCAGAACGAGTCGTTGTTATGACGGTCGTTCTGCCGTGAGAAGGTCCTTCGCAAGCTCAGGATGACAGGTGTAGAAAGTGAACACGAAAACCGAATGCTTTCTTTCTTACTCAGTCGGCTGGGCCAGGGCATTTTGGTGTTGATTGGGGTGGCCGTGACGGTGTTTTTTCTGTTCAACGTGCTGCCCGGCGACCCGGTGGCCCTGCTGGCCGGCCAGCGCTCCGACCCGGCCACCCGCGCCGCCATCAGCGCCGACCTGGGCCTCGACAAGCCCCTACCCGCCCAGCTGCTGGGCTACCTCAACGATGCCTCCCCGCTGGGCATCCATGCCCGCGACTCGGCCGCGGTAGCGCGCTACGGGGGTGTTGCGCTGCTGCCGCTGGGTAGCAAGGCACTGGTACTGAAAGCGCCCTACCTGCGTCGCTCGTTTCAGAGCAATAAGGACGTACTCAGCATCCTGCTCGACCACTTCACGGGCACCCTGTGGCTGGCGCTGGCTGCTATGCTGCTGGCAGCGGTACTGGGTATTCTATTCGGCATTCTGGCGGCGCTGCGGCCCCACTCCTGGCTCGACCGTACGCTTATTACCACATCAGTGCTGGGTATTTCGGTGCCGTCCTTTGTGGCGGGCATCCTCATTGCCATGACGTTCGGGTTCTACTGGAGCCACTGGACCGGCCTCAACCTCACGGGCCAGCTCTACGAAACCGACCCGTTTACGGGCAACCACCTGGTTCTGCGCAACTTGCTGCTACCCGCCTTCGCGCTGGGCATCCGGCCGTTGGCCATCATCACCCAGCTCACACGCTCGTCTATGCTGGATGTGCTCAGCCAGGACTACATCCGCACGGCGCGGGCCAAGGGGCTTTCGTCTTACCACACGGTGGTAGGGCACGCCCTAAAAAACGCCCTGAACCCAGTGGTAACGGCCGTATCGGGCTGGCTGGCTTCGCTGATGGCGGGCGCTTTCTTTATTGAGTACATCTTCAACTGGAAAGGCCTGGGCACCATTACGTTGCGCGCCGTTGAGAACCTAGATTTCCCCGTTGTGATGGGGGCTACCCTGTTCATTGCCTTCCTGTTCGTGGCCATCAACATCGTGGTCGACATGCTGTATGCCGTACTCGACCCAAGGGTCAAATTGTGAGATGGTGAATAAAAAGATGCCTGTCATCCTGAGCAGCGCGAAGGACCTTATCATGCCTGAACGGCAGGCGTACCAACGACTCGTTCTGTGAGCACGAGGTCCTTCGCAAGCTCAGGATGACAGGCATCTTTTTACTCACCATCTCACCTCTCACCATATCACTACTCACCATCTCACCACTTCACCTCATGCGACTTTACTTAATTGGAATGCCGGGAGCGGGTAAGACTACCCTGGGGCGGGGACTGGCCGTGGCCTACGAGGTGCCTTTTGTGGATCTGGATGCAGAAATTGTGCGCCGTGAGGGCCGCACGGTGGTAGATATTTTTCAGACGGAGGGTGAAGCTTACTTTCGTGAGCGGGAAGCGGCCATTTTGCGGCTGGTGTTGCAGGAGTACCCTCGACTGGTGCTGGCTACCGGCGGCGGCACGCCCTGCTTTCACAACAGCCTCGATCTACTGCTCGAAACCGGCCTGACGCTCTATCTGGCCGTGCCTACCAGTGAGTTGCTGCGCCGGGTGTTGCGGGCCGCCGCTACGCGCCCCCTACTGGCCCCTGCCCGCGACGAAGCCGCCCTCCTGCTGCGCCTAGACGAAACCTTACGCGCCCGCCAAGAGTTTTACGAGCGCGCACCCCTTCGCTGCTCACCACCGGCCTGCACGTTACCCGCTGTGCGTGAACTCATTGACCGTTTTCGTACTACGGCGTAGGTGGCAGCCCCGAGAGTGAGCAGGCATGGCGTTTGCGTCAGGCTGCGTACTTTTGACCTTGAATTCAGACGATTATTCTGTTATGAACGCTACATCCTCCTCCCAACCTGAGGTACAAGCTGCCCCCGCAAAGAAGCCTGCTACCACTGTGAAGCCGAAAGCCAAAGGCTCGGCGCAGTTGTTTCAGAATCCTGTGTTGGAGCGCCTCACGCACACGCATATAGCAGGCCCCCTCAGCATTTTCTTCGCCGTGGCAGCGGTTAGCCTGTATTATAGCCTGAGCCGGGGTCTGCTCACAGGACTTTCGGCATTTGGGCTGTTTTTGGGCGGGTGGCTGTTGTTTACGCTGGCCGAGTACTTGGTACATCGCTACGTGTACCACATCGAGCCCTCTACTCCCGGCCGGGCCAAGTTTCAGTATACCATGCACGGTGTGCACCACGAGTACCCCAAAGACAAGACCCGCCTGGCCATGCCGCCCATCCTGACGGTGTTTGTGGCCTCGCTGCTGTTCTTCATCTTCCGCTTCACCTTTGGCAACGCTGGTTTCGGCATTTTGGCGGGTTTCGTGTTTGGGTATGCGCTCTACCTCTTTGTGCATTATGCTATTCATATGTATGCGCCGCCCAAGAATTTCCTGAAGTTCTGGTGGCACCACCATGCTATGCACCACTACCGACAAGAGGATGAGGCCTTTGGCGTGAGCACTACCCTCTGGGACCATATCATTGGCACCATGCCTTCACGTCAGCCGAAGAAATAGCAGAACCGTTCTTCCTCTCAAAGCCCAACTCCTAGGAGTTGGGCTTTTTTTATTGTCCCAAAAATAGAAAACCGTCTATAAAAAGGACTCATTTTATCATTATTCAAATATAATAATTGATTTATCACCTAATAATTAAGATATAATATTATCAATCAGATACTTTTGCAAGACCCAAATAAGGAAGAATATATTGTATTTATTCTTGATTTGGGAAAAAGAAGTTGATTATTCAGATAGGAAGTAGATGAAATCTCTCTTAGGAGTTGCTTTGGCAGCCTTTTTCTGCCTGGCAAACTGGCAAGCTCAGGCACAGTACACCTTCACAGACACCAACCTGGGTCCGTACACGCAGAACTTTGATGGTTTTGGCACGGGTACAGCCACATTCGGTTCCAACACTACCTTTCCAGGTGTGTATGCTATTGCTACCTTTTTGGGTGGTACCAGCTTTGCACCCACCACGGTAGGCCCCAGCAGTGGTGCCAATGCCGATGGCAGCCAACCAGTACAGAACTGGTACCATTTCGGCTATGCCGACGACCCGGAGCGGGCGTTTGGTGGGGTAGCCTCCAGCACCACAGCTCCCGGTACGGGGTACATTGGTATCCGGCTCAAGAATGGTACAAGCAAGACTATTCGCAACCTGGAAATTGCGTATGTGATGGAACAGTGGTACAATTCAGGCATCAATAAATCGGCGCAGGTACTGGTAGATTATCAAACCAGCACGGCCGCCATTACGTCGCTTACTGCCGGCACTTGGAAGCCCATTTCGGCACTGAATGTAGATGCTCCTTCTACGACCACTACCATTGCCCCGCGCGACGGTAACTCCGCAACGAACCGCCGAGTAGCCAAAACGACGCTCAGCGGCATTGAGCTGCCGGCCGATAGCGAGATAATGATTCGTTGGTCTTACACCTTCAACTCTACCACCAACGGCAACGGCGTCAGCATCGATGATGTGGTGATAACGCCGCAGACGAATATATTCTACTCCTCAACTAGCGCCGAGCTGAACCTGACTACCTCCTGGGGTACCAACATCGATGGCACGGGTACGAACCCTGCCGATTTTACGGCCCCCAATACCGTATACTACGTGCGGGGCAGCAGTGCCAACAGCCGCATCCGGGGCGCCGCCAACTACCCCGCCGCCGACACCTGGACGGTGAGTGGCACTAACTCTAAAGTGATAGTAGGCGACGCGGCCGGTACCGCTACTACCCTGTTTCTGGACGACAACGACGACATCAACGCCACCATCGACCTATTGGCCAACGCTACTTTACAGGTGAAACGACCTACCTATTCCTTCACACTGGGTGCGCTGGATTATACCAGTATGGTTGAGTATATGGCCACCAATGCCGCTACCCGTGTGTTGCCGGGGCAGTATGGACAGTTGAAGCTATCCAACCCCACTGAAAAAACGCTGGCTGGTAACGTACTGGTTACAAACGCTCTGGCTCTCGGCTCCAAGCTCACCCTAGGCGACTACACCCTGACGCTACAGCGCGGCGCCACCGTCTCGGGCGCCTCAGCATCTACCTACTTGGTTACCAATGGCAAGGGCGCCTTGCGGCAGTCGGTACCCAACAGCGGCGCAGACGTTTTGTATCCGGTAGGCGCTTCTGCTACCAGCTATACTCCCATGTGGCTGAAGCAGCCTAACAGTACCACTGCCCGCAACGAGGACGTGTTTGGCGTGCGCGTGCTGGATGATATGTACTCCTCGTATGATGCCACCGGAACCGGCACCAAGGCTGTGACCAACCAGAACGTGAAGAGAACATGGCTGGTAGACGAAGAAGTGACCGGCAACTCTGATGTGACGATGACCTTGCAGTGGAACAGCACCGACGAAGCCACTGGCACCTATGCCTTCGTGCGGGCCAAGTCTTACATCAGCCATTACAAAGATGGCGTCTTTGACCAGGGTACGCCCGCCAATGCCGCCGCTGGAACGGTTGCCGCCAGCTACAGGCTTTCCCGCGCCGGTATCACCAGTTTCTCGCCCTTTGTGGTGTCATCCAACCCCGGCAGCGTGTTGCCGGTAGAGCTGGTGTCGTTTAACGCCCAGCGCACCGGCGCGACCGTAACAGCCGCCTGGGCCACGGCCAGCGAAAAAAATAACGATTACTTCACGGTGGAGCGTAGCCTGGATGGGCTGCAGTTTGTGGTTATTGGGAAGGTAGGGGGGGCTGGCTCCTCAACCACGCGCCACCACTATACCTTCCTCGACCAGAATGCGCCTGCTACGCTGGCCTACTACCGCCTGCGGCAGACGGACCTGGACGGTACCACGGCCTACTCCCCGGTGGTGGCCGTGAGTGCCCTGCGCGGCGCGGCCGGCACCTGGGCCGTGGTACCCAACCCCGGCAGCAGCCACTTTCAGCTGCTGACGCCCGCCGACGCTACCTTCCTCAGCGGCGAAATCTACAACAGTGTGGGTACGCGCGTGGCTACCCTGTCGGCTGCCAGCCTACTCTCCTTCGACCTCACACAGCAGCCCGGTGGCATGTACCTGCTGCGCCTGCAAACCTCACAGGGTGCCACTACGGTGCGCGTTGTAAAAAACTAGCCCTACCCTACCCAGCACAAAAAAAGGCACCCACTGGGTGCCTTTTTTTGTGCTGGGTAGCAAGGTGTTACTACGGGCGGCGCATCCGGTTTACAATCCACCAGAGCAAGAGCACCACCAGGAAAATACCCACAACGGCCGTCCAGGCACCTGCTTTGAAGATGCCTACAATAGCATCGCAGCTGCTGACCGAGAACATGAGCACAAACAGAAAAAACGGAAGGAAAAAGCGGTAGTTTTTCATGACTATACAAGGGGAGAGAGTGAGAGAGCATCTAGCTGACCTGTAGGGTCAGGACTGTTTGTTGATACTGACTTGACCGCGAAAAGGTTGGCGTCCGGCCTATACGTAGGCATCACTACCTGACTTCGTTACCCTGGCCGGGTTGTTCATCTTTGGGTAATGAAAGCATAACGTAGCCGTATACTACCACCCGGTAGCTTTGTCTGCTGGTATGACCTACGCACCCAGCTCTTCCGATCAGCAGCTACTTACGGCGCTGGCCCTCAGCAACGAGGCCGCTTTCGACGCGCTGTTTGCCCGCCACTACGCCGGCCTGCTGCGCTACGCCACCAGCCTGCTGCCCTACCCCACCGATGCCGCCGAGGACGTGACGGCCGACGTGTTTTGTACCCTCTGGACCGGCCGCACCCAGCTCGTGGTGCAGGGCTCGGTGGCCGCCTACCTCTACACTGCCGTGCGCCACCGCTGCTTCGATAGGCTACGCCAGCAACGCCGCACTGCCCAGGAAATAGCCGTAGCCGACAAGCTACCCCAGCACCAGCCCGAAGCCACCCACCTGCGCCCCGACGAACAGCTAGCCTACCAAGAGCTGCACGAGCACCTGCACCGGCTCATTGGGCAGCTACCCGCCCGCACCCACCAGGTGTTCCAGCTCCACCGCGACGCGGGCCTCACCTACGAGGAAATTGCCGACTTACTCAGCATTTCGCTGAACTCCGTGAAAACCCACATGTTCCGGGCGTTGCGCTTTCTGAAAGAAGCACTTCATGTGTCGGGCGTGCGGTAGTTGGCCCAAGGGTTGAGACCCTAGGCAATGCAGCATTTTCTGCGTTGCCGCCTAACCCACTCCGTAGCCCAGGTTTTCAACCCTGATAACCGGAATGGCTACAGTGCCTTCTCCATACATACGCTGTTCGCTACCCCCACGTACTGCCCGTAGTTGGGGATGCGCTGGTAGCCGCTTTTCTCATACAGTCGGATAGCTTCGGGTTGCTTGAGGCCGGTTTCGAGCACACAGCCGCGGTAGCCCAATTCGTTGGCCCAAGCTTCCAACGCGGCCAACACGGCGGGTGCCACGCCCTGCCCACGACAAGCAGGCTGCACATACATCCGCTTGATTTCCACCTGTTTTTCTGCATAAGGCTTGAACGCGCCGCAGCCCACGGGCTCATCGTCGAGGTAGGCTACTACGGCGTGGCGGATGGCATCAATTTTATTGAACTGCGCATAGAACGAGTGGTCGGCGCCGTCGCGCACGGCAAGGTCGTGGTCGAGGAGTTGCACGAGGGCGCGGAAATCGGGGTGCTCGGAAGTGGTGCGGATGAGGTGTAGCATGGGCCAGGTAGTGTAGAAGCTGTTTGCATTAGTTAGAAGGGTCGCCAGAACGGTGTAGAGACGCATACTTGCGTCTCGTCGTTGAACAATTTTGTGCACACGGCGCGGCCGACGAGACGCAAATATGCGTCTCTACACCGTTCTGGCGACCCTTCTAACTAATGCAAACAGAAGCTTCTTAGTGACGCGAGGTACCGGGCCACTACGTTACCACAATATTACGGTTGTTACGATTCGGTTAAGCCTGCTTTGGCGTGTCACGAGCCGGGCGGGCGGGGGCGTCTATACCCATGAGCGGCAGCGTAACCAGCCGCTCGGCCTCCGTTGAAACCAGAAGAATCGTACCTGCTCATCACCCGCTACCTGGCCCGCCAGACCTCGGCCGAGGAAAACGACCAGTTGGCCACCTGGGTGGCCGCCTCCCAGGAAAACGAGCAGACTTTCGAGCAGCTCAAAACCGTGTGGCAGCACAGCCAGACGCCCCCCGCGCCCGCCGCAACGGCTACCGCCCTGCGCCGCCTGAAAGCCCGGCCGGAACTGGCCGGTACGGCCCCAACGCCACCCCCCCAGCACCAGCTGCGCTCCGCCAAAGCCCGGCGCTACCGCGTGGCGCTGTGGGCACTCCTGACACTGCTGGTAGCAGGGGTAGGCATCTTGATCTACCGCCGTCCTACCCCCGCAACCCCTACCTACCGCCTGGCCCGCACCTCGGCCGGCCAGCAGCGCACCCTGCGCCTCCCCGATGGCTCCCGCGTGACGCTGGCCCCACAAAGCCGGCTGCGCTACCCTACCCAATTTGCGGCCACCAGCCGCGAGGTGTACCTGGAGGGCGAGGCGTTTTTTGAGGTTAGCAAGAACCCGCACCGGCCGTTTCGGGTGCACAGCGGCACCCTCATTACGCGGGTGCTGGGCACGCGCTTCAACGTGCAGGCCCGGCCCGGCGCGGCCCAGGTGGCGGTATCCTTACTAGAAGGGAAGGTGGAAGTGCTGGATCAGCAGACCACCTACCAGCTCGCGCCGGGCCAGCAGTTGCTGGCCGACCACCGCACGGGGCGCATGTACCGGCAGCCGTTCAGCGCGGCCCGCGTGACGGGCTGGCGGCAGCGCCACCTGATTTTCCAGAATGAAAAGCTGGCCGATGTAGCCGACCAGATTGAGCGCCTCTACGGCGTGAAACTGGTGTTTGCCGATACAGCCACGGCCAACGTGCGCCTGTGGGCCACCTTCCGCAACGAGCCCCTACCCCAGGTGCTGGCCGCCTTGCAGGAGGCTGGCCCCATCACCTACCGCCGCGAAGGCCAGACCATCTACCTCAGCACCCAAGATTGAGCTGCTAGCTGCTGGCTGTTAGCTATTAGCTTTTTCATTGAAATACAGCAGGTTAAGAGTTTTGCCATACAGAATCAAGCGCTAACGGCTAATAGCTAACAGCCAATAGCTCAAAGAAAAACGCTCACGCACAAGTGTATGAAAAAAACGAGGTACTCGAAACGAACCGGCCACTGGCGCCCTACCCTGCTGGGCCTGGGCCTCACGGTGCTGAGCGCCACGGCCACCCCCGCCGCTGCCACCGCAGATCAGACCACGCGCCCCAGCGCCGTGCCTTGTGCCGTGCAAGTGCAGCAGCAGCCGCTGAGCGAAGTGCTAACCAGTATTGAGCGGCAAACCGGCTACCACTTCCTGTTTGCGGGCCAGGGCCAGCTGCTGAGCCGCCGCATCAGCGTGCAGGCGCCGCACAGCAACCTGGAAGCAGTGCTGGCCCAAGTGGCCGCGCAGGCGGGCGTGCAGTTTGAGGTGCAGGACAAGCGCATTGTGCTGAAAGCCAGCCGCCCGGCCGCGCCTAAGTCCGTGAGCGGCCGCGTGCTGGATAGCCAGGGCCAAGGCCTACCGGGCGTGTCCATCCGCATCAAAGACACTAGCACCGGCACCGTAACCGATGCCGAGGGCCGCTACCAATTGAGCGCCGAGCCGGGCCAGGTGCTGCTATTCAGCTTCATTGGCTACACCACGCAGGAGGTGCGGGTAGAAACCAAAGCTACCTACGATGTGGTGCTGCGCGAGGACGCTACTAGTCTGGACGAGGTAGTAGTAACGGCGCTGGGCATTCAGCGGGAGGAAAAAGCGCTGGGCTACGCCGTCACAAAACTCGACAACGAGGCACTGACCGAGGCTAAATCCAACAACTGGACCGATGCACTGTCGGGCAAGGTGGCGGGGCTGAATCTGGTGCGCTCGGGCGGCGGCCCAGCCGGTACCAACCGCATCATCTTGCGCGGGGAAAGCTCGCTGGCCGGCGACAACGACGCCCTGATTGTGGTGGACGGCGTGGTGCTGGGCGGCTCGAACCGCAACACCGGCACCGGCAGCTCGGCCTACCTCCAGAGCGAGTCGCCGGTGGACTTCGGTACCAGTCTCAACGACATCAACCCCGAGGACATTGAGTCGGTGTCGGTGCTGAAGGGGCCGGCGGCCACGGCCTTGTACGGCGCCCGCGGCGGCAACGGGGCCGTGATTATCACCACCAAATCGGGCAAGTCGCGCAAGCGGGGCATCGGCGTCACGTTCAACTCGAACAGCTCGATTGAGACGATTTCGCGCTGGCCCGACTTTCAGTACGAGTACGGTCAGGGCTCGGCGGGCGAGAATTACTACTCCTATAATGCCACCGAGGACGGCCCCAGCACGCGCAGCACCAGCTCGGCCTGGGGGCCGAAGTTTGATGGGCAGCAGTTCTACCAGTACGACCCCGCCACCAACACCACGGCCACCGAGCGCACGCCCTGGGTGCCCTACAAAAACAACCGCAAGGATTTCTTCGAGACCGGCAAAACCTTCGTCAACACGGTTTCTATTGATGGCGGTACTGACAAGACCACGGCCCGTCTGTCGCTGACCAACCTCCAGAATACCTGGATTATTCCGAACACGGGCTACAAGCGCAACACGGTGGCCTTGTCCTTGAACCACAAGCTGACCGACCGCCTGCGCATCTCGGCCAAGGCCAACTACACCAACCGCTACAGCGACAACCTGCCCAGCACCGGCTACAACAATCAGACGATTATGTACTGGAACATGTTTCAGGTGCCCAACGCCAACCTGAACTGGTGGAAGGACTACTGGCTGCCGGGCGCCGAGAACATCACCCAGCGCAGCCCCTTCAGCAGCCTCATCGACAATCCCTACCTGATTGCCTACGAGATGCTGAACAAATCGAACCGCAACACGCTCACCGGCAACGTGCAGGTGAACTACAAGTTTGGGCAGCACTGGAACCTGATGCTGCGCTCGGCCCTGGACTACTCCTACGAGGCCCGCTCGCAGCAGCGCCCCAAGGACACGGAGCGCTACAAGGAGGGCATGTACCGCACCCAGAACATCTTCTCGCAGGAAGTCAACCACGATTTCCTGCTGCAATACGCCCGCACGGTGGGCAAATTTGAGCTGAGCGCCTCGGGTGGGGGCAGCCGTCTGCGCAACCGCTACGTGAAGGACGAGCTGCGCGCCGAGCGCCTGCTCTATCCCGGCATTTTCTCCTTCGCCAACAGCCGCGACCTACCCATCACCCTACCCTACCGCGCCGAGTTTGCGGTGAACAGCTTCTACGGCCTGGCGACGGTGGCCTACAACAAGTTTCTGTACCTCGACCTGACCGCCCGCAAGGACTGGAGCAGCACCCTGGCCAGCGTGAACGGCGTGACGGAAATTCCGATTTACCCGTCGGTGAGCCTCAGCGGCATTGTATCGGAGGTGGTGAAGCTGCCGGAGGTGATATCCTTTGCGAAGGTGCGCGGCTCGTGGGCTGAGGTGGGTAGCGGCACTACGGTGCCCTACCGCACGGCATACACCTACGCCGTAGCCACGGGCTTTCCGTCGGGCCTGAGCAACCCCGGCTCTATTGCCAACCCCGGCCTGAAGCCGCGCCGCACCCGCAGCACCGAGCTGGGTCTGGACCTGCGTTTCCTGCGAAACCGCATCGGGCTGGACGTGGCCGTGTACCGCAACAATACCTACGACCAGATTCTGGAAGTGCCCGTGGATAGGGCTTCGGGCTACAACTACTCAGTGCTGAACGCCGGTCTGGTACGCAATCAGGGCCTTGAGATTCAGGCCAATGCTGAGATACTGGCGCGGCCCTCGGGCTTTGGCTGGAAGATGTTTGGCACCTACACCGCCAACCGCAACAAGGTGGTAGAGCTGGCCGACAGCGTGTTTACCTACCAGCTTCAGCGCGGCCCCGGCGGGCGCGGCACGGTGGAGGCCCGGCCTGGCGGCAACATGGGCGCCATCTACGGGCGCGGCTACCTGCGCGCCCCCGACGGCCAGATCATCTACCGCAACGGCCTACCCCAGCTCACCAACGACGTGATGCTGCTGGGCTCGGCCCTACCCAAGTGGAAGGCCAGCATCGGCAACGAGTTCCGCTACAAGCAGGTGCGCCTGAATGTGCTGGTAGACGGGCAGTTTGGCGCCAAAGCCTACTCCATGACCAATGCCGTGCTGGCCGAGCAAGGCAAAACCAAGCTCACCCTACCCGGCCGCTACAACGGCATCATCGGCAACGGCGTGATTGACAACGGCGACGGCACCTTCCGCCCCAACGACGTGGTGGCCGAGAACGTGCCCGCCTACTACTCCCAGCACTACGGCCGCGACAACATCGAGGCCAACCTGTTCCGCACCGATTTCCTGAAGCTGCGCGAGCTCCGCATCGATTACTCCCTACCCGCCAGCCTGTTGCAGCGCTTCAAGCTCACGCAGGCCACCATCGGCCTCTACGGCCGCGACCTGTACATCCTGACCAAGTGGCCCGCCTACGACCCCGAGTTCGGCACCCTGAACGACGACACCGTGAGCCTGGGCTACGAGCTAGGCCAGTTCCCCAGCACCCGCACCATTGGGGTGAATCTGACGGTGGGGATTTGACCCTCAGGCGTCCCAGGGTTAAAACCCTGGGCTAATCAGCGGAAAATCACCGCCCTACCCTCTACATAGCCCAGGGTTTCAACCCTGGGACACCGCGGACGCCAGCACGAAGACCGAAAAAGCACAACCTCATGAAAACCATCAAACTACTCACTTGGCTGCTGCTCGCTTCCACCAGCGCGGCTACCCTACCCGCCTGCACCGACGGCTTTGAGGAGCTGAATGTGAACCCAAACCAGAACCCCAACGTGATACCGGAAACGCTGCTGGCCCCGGCCCTCACAGACCTGGTGAAGCGCAACATGGACCGCGCCAAGCGCATCACCAACGAGCTGATGCAGGTGCAGGTGACGCGCAACGAGGGCGACGCCATTCATCGCTACGTGGTGCGCCCCTCGGAGGCCGACTACATGTGGAACGGCTGGTACACCCAGCTCACCGATTTCCGCGACCTGTACCGTAGCGCCGAGGCCGTGAACAGCCCTACCTTCAAAGCCATTGCCCGCATCCTGGAGGTCTGGACAGTGTCGCTTCTGACGGATACGTTTGGCGACGTGCCCTACTCCCAGGCTATTAGGGGGCGCGAGGGGCTGTTGCAACCCTCCTTCGACAAGCAGGAAGACATCTACAAAGACCTGTTTATCAAGCTAGAAGAAGCTAATGAGCTGCTAAAAGCCGGCACCAACCTCTCGGCCGACCAAAGCCAGCTCGACCCGCTCTACCAGGGCAGCGCCCTGAAATGGCGCAAGTTTGGCAACTCACTCTATCTGCGCCTGCTCATGCGTGTTTCCAACCGCACTGATGCCCTTGCCAACGGCATGAGCCCCCAGGACAAGCTGCGCGATATGGTGAACACTAACGCCGCCGCCTACCCCCTCATCAGCAACAACGAGGAGTCGGCCATCATGCGCTGGACCGGCACGGCGCCCTACCAGTCGCCGTTCGCCACCTTCCGCACGGCCGATTTTTCGTCGTTCAGCTCCCTTAGCCAGTTCTTTGTGAACAACCTGAACGAGTGGAACGACCCGCGCCGGGCCAAGTGGATGACGCTCTACCAGGGGGTGTACGAGGGTATTCCGAGCGGCTATGACCCCATCACGCAGAGTCAGCCTGTCGGCTCTACCTACCCCGCGGCCCTCATGACCGAGCCCTTGCTGGGCAACATCCTCAACTACGGCGAGGTGCAGCTGCTGCTGGCCGAAGCCGCCGCGCGCAGCTGGGTGTCGGGCAACGCCCAGACCTACTACGAGGCCGGCACCACGGCCGGCATCACGCTTTGGGGCTACACGGTGCCCACCGGCTACTTCGATAACTCCGACGTGCAGTGGAACCCCGCCAGCACCCTGGACCGCAAGCTGGAGCAGATTCACTTGCAGAAGTACTACGCCCTGTTTTTCACCGACTTTCAGCAGTGGTTTGAGTACCGCCGCACGGGCCACCCAGTGCTGCCCATCGGCGCAGGCGTGCGCAACGACGGCAAGATGCCCGCCCGCCTCAACTACCCCGTGTACGTGCAAAGCCTGAATCAGCAAAGCTACCAAGCCGCCGTAGCCGACCAGGGCCCGGATGATGTGAACACCAAGGTGTGGTGGCAGAACTAGGTTTTTCTAGCCATTAGCTGATGGCTATTAGCTGTTAGCTCGCCGCTAGAAGAAACACGAAAGCTCTCTACCAGAACGAAAAAAGCTACCAGCTATCAGCCATCAGCTAACAGCTCAAAACATGAAACGCATCCTACCTTTCACCCTCCTACTCAGCGCGCTTGCCCTGAGTAGCTGCCTCGAAGACAACCCCGACTACGCCGCCGGCATACCCAGCCCGACTATCTCCATTGCCGACGTGCGCAACCTCTACAAAGGCACCGACGTGCTGCTCGACAACGGCAACCTCTCCGGCGCCCGCCAGATTGCGGGCCTCGTGATTTCCGACGCCAGCGGCCGTAACGTGCCCGGTGGCCCCCAGGCCGTGGTGGTGCAAAACCGCCGCAAAGGCCTGGTGCGCGGGCTGGTGCTACCCATGCCGGACGGCGCTTCCCTCAACTACGCCGTGGGCGACTCGGTGGTGGTGGATATCAGCGGGGCTACCCTCACCAGCCAGAACGGCGGCCTGCGCATTACGGGTCTGTCGCCAGCCAACATCACCAAAGTGAGCAGCGGCAATAAGCCGGTGGTGCAGGCGGCTACCATTGAGGCCCTGCGCGCTTCGCCTGGCACCTACGAGGCCACGCTGGTGCGCGTCACGGGTGGCAACATCACGCCCGCGCCTACCGGGGGCGTCACCTACAGCGGCGACAAAAACCTGGTGGACGGCTCCGGCAACCAGCTGGTGCTGCACACCGAGGCCACGGCGACGTTTGCCAGTCGCCGGGTGCCGGCTAGCGCCACTTTCCAGGGTATTCCGGTGGCGGTTACCGGTGCCGATGGGCAGCCCCTACCCCAGCTGTGGCTGCGCACTATTGCTGATGCCATCGACCCCAGCGGCCCCGTGTACGCGGGCTTCCCCGAGAGCTTCGAGGGGGTGCCGCAGAGCACCAAGGGCAGCTACAACATGAATACCGCCGCCGTGCCCGACAACACCGTGACCTTCGGCACCGGTCCCTGGAAACTCTACCAGACCATCCTGGGCAACACCGCCGGCCGCGACCGGTACACCGGCACCCAGGGCCTGCGCATGCAGCAAAACCTGACCGTGTCGGGCCTGGTAGAAATGAAGTTCGACCTGCCCAACGGCGCCAGCAAAGTGACCCTGCTCTACGGCGCCTATTACACCGATGCCTCCAGCTCCTGGATGCTGGAATACTCACAGGACCAGGGCGCTACCTGGCAGCAAACCGGCCCTACCATCACCGATGCCGGCAACTGGCAGCACTCCATCACCTTCCTGATGAACATTGAAGGCCCCGTGCGCTTCCGCATCAGTAAGCTTGGCCTGGGCACCAGCGCCCCGCCCGCCATCCTGAACGGGCGTTTGGGGCTGGATGATATTGCCATTTACGAGAACTGAGTTGGAGGCGAGGGCACGATGTAGAGACGCGTATTCGCGTCTCGGCGTTGAACGACACCCGCCAGAACTATTCAGGAAGCCGAGATAAACAACATCAGCAACGACGAGACGCGAGTACGCGTCTCTACATTCAGATACATGTTTCGCAGAAAATTCCTTCAAAGCCTGGGCCTGCTGAGTGCGGGCGTGAGTCTGCCGTTGGCCCCGGCCGCCGTAGCTGAACTAGCGGAGCCGAAAGCCGCCCCGCACAAGCTCGATCTGGCCCCGCTTACCATCAAAGGGCGCGTGCACACCAGCGGCAAAGGCCTGGCCGGCGTGCCCGTCACGGATGGCTACAATATTGTATTGACCGACCAGAGCGGCCGCTACACGCTGACCAGCAACAGCACCACCGAGTTTGTGTACCTCACCCTACCCCGCGGCTACCAGATTCCGCAGGAGAAGGGCGTGGCGCGGTTCTACCAGCCCATCAAGCCCGGCCAGAAGTCGATGACGGCCGATTTCGCCCTGCAAAAGCTGCCCGGCGACGATACCAAGCACACCTTTATGGTGTGGGCCGATCCGCAGATGATCGACAAAAAGGACACGCACGAGCTAATCACAGTGTCGGCCCCCGATCTGAAGGCGCTGGCGGCCGAGTACAACAGCCCCAACACCTTCGCCATTGGCTGCGGCGATTTGGTGTGGGACCATTTTGAGCTGTTTGAGGACTACAAGCAGGCCGTGGACATCACCGGCATTCCGTTTTTCCAGGTGATTGGCAACCACGACATGAACATCAAAGCCCGCTCCGACGACGGCTCGGCCGAGACGTTCAAGAGCCTGTTTGGCCCTACCTACTACTCCTTCAACCGCGGCGAGGTGCACTACGTGGTGCTCGACAATGTGTTCTTCATCGGCCCGCCCAAAAAGTATATCGGCTACCTGACCGAAACGCAGTTGCAGTGGCTGGAGCAGGATTTGAGCCACGTGAAGCCCGGCAGCACGGTGGTGGTGGCCCTGCACATTCCCGTCGACAGCGGCGACAAGCGCCGCAACCAGCTCAAGGACGAGTCGCTGGGTGGGGTGGTGGCTAACCGCCACGAGCTGTACCGGCTATTGAAGCCCTATACAGCCCACATCATGTCGGGCCACACGCACGTGTGCGAGAAAATCTTCCACGAAAACACCATCGAGCACACCCACGGCGCGGTGTGCGGCGCCTGGTGGACCGGTCCCATCTGCACCGACGGCACGCCCAGCGGCTACGGCGTGTATGAGGTAGACGGCCCGAATATTAAGTGGTACTACAAGTCGTTTGGAAAGGACCGCAACCACCAGTTCCGCAGCTACCCCAAGGGCGCCAACCCCGACCGCCCCGACGACTTTGTGGTGAACGTGTGGAACTGGGACCCCGAGTGGCAGGTGGTGTGGTTTGAAAACGGCCAGCGCCAGGGGCCTATGCACCAGCAAACCAGCCTCGACCCCATGGCCGTGCAGCTGCAAGCCGGCGACAAGCGCCCCGCCAAGCACAAGTGGGTAGACCCTACCCTGACGGACCACCTGTTCTACGCCCGCCCCTCCAAAGACGCCAAGGAAATCAGGGTGGAAGTGACGGACCGCTTCGGGCAGCAATACACCGAAACGGTGGCCGTGTAGCCCCGCCGCCCGCGCCGTTGCGTATCTTGTTACCTTGCCAGCCTACCCCCCTCGTCTATGCATCGCACCCACTCCTTCGCCTTGGGCCTCTGCCTGCTGGGCAGCACCTGGCTCGCGCCGGCCGCGCAGGCGCAGCTCCCTACCAACAACCCGCAGGCCGAGCGGATACTGCTGCCCAATGGCTGGTCGTTGAGTCCGGCGGGGCGGTCGTTGCCGCTCGGTGATTTGCCGCTGAACATGCAGCTCTCCCGCAACGGCCGACTGCTGGCCGTCAGCAACAACGGGCAGGGCACGCAGAGCATTCAGCTAATTGACCCTAAAACGGAAAAGCTGCTGGATGAAAAGGTGATTGGCAAGTCGTGGTACGGGCTGGCCTTTAGCGCCGATGGGCAGCAGCTCTACGCCTCGGGCGGCAACGACAACGTGGTGCTGCGCTACCCTACCGCCGACAACCGCCTGGGCGACCCCGACACGCTGCGCCTGGGCCGCGCCTGGCCCAATAAAATCGGTCCTACCGGCCTGGCCCTCGACGACGCCCGCCACCGCCTCTACGTGGTGACGAAGGAAGACAACAGTCTCTACGTGCTGGACACCCGCACCGGGGCCACCGTGCAGAAGGTAGCGCTGGGCCACGAAGCCTACGCCTGCCTGCTCGCCCCCGACCGCCGCACCCTCTACATCTCCCTCTGGGGCGGCGACAAAGTGGCCCTATTCGACACCCAAACCGGCCGTCTCACCGGCGAAATCGCCACCGAAAGTCACCCCAACGAGTTGCTGTTGACCCGCAACGGCCGCTACCTGTTCGTGGCCAACGCCAACGACAACTCGGTGTCGGTAGTGGACACGCGCACGCGCCGGGTGCTGGAGGTGATTTCAACGGCCCTCTACCCTACCCACCTCACGGGCTCGACCACCAACGGGCTGGCCTTGTCGCCCAACGAGAAAACGCTCTACATCGCCAACGCCGACAACAACTGCCTGGCCGTGTTTGATGTGCGCACGCCGGGCAAGAGCGCGGCCCGCGGCTTCATCCCCACGGGCTGGTACCCCACCAACGTGAAGACCCTGGGGCGTACCATCCTGGTAGCCAATGGCAAAGGGTTTTCTTCGCTGGCCAATCCGCAGGGGCCGCAGCCGGTGAAGAACACCGATAACAGCGGCTCGCACACCGGCGTAACGGGGCAGCCGGTGCAGTACATCGGCAGTTTGTTCAAAGGTACGCTGTCGTGTATTCCGCAGCCCAGCGAGGCCCAGTTGGGCGCCTACTCCAAGCAGGTGTATGCCAATACGCCCTTCACGGCCGAGTCCGAACGCCAGGCCGCGGCCCGCCCCGCCGGCCACCCGGTACCCGGCAAGGTAGGCGAAAAGTCGCCCATCAAGTACGTGTTCTACGTCATCAAGGAAAACCGCACCTACGACCAGGTGCTGGGCGATATGCCGGAGGGCAACGGCGACTCTACCCTGTGCGTGTTTCCGGAGCGGGTGACGCCCAACCACCACGCCCTGGCCCGCGAGTTTGTGCTGCTCGATAACTTCTACGTGAATGCCGAGGTGAGTGCCGACGGCCACAACTGGAGCATGGCCGCTTACGCCACCGACTACACCGAGAAAACCTGGCCCACCAGCTACGGCGGCCGCGGCGGCACCTACGACTACGAGGGCACCCGCCCGATTGCTTACCCCCGCGACGGCTACATCTGGGACTACTGCCAGCGCGCCGGCCTGCGCTACCGCACCTACGGCGAATTTGCCGACAAGGGCAAAACCCCGCTCAAGTCGTTGCAGGGGCACGTGTGCGTGCCGTCGCCGGGCTTTAACATGGATATCCAGGACGTGGAGCGGGTGCGTATCTGGCGGCAGGATTTCGACTCGCTGCTGGCCGTGGGGGCCGTGCCGCAATTCAGCACCATCCGCCTCAGCAACGACCACACCAGCGGGCAGCGGCGCGGCAAGTACACGCCCATTGCCGCCATGGCCGACAACGACCTGGCCCTGGGTCAGCTGGTAGAGCACCTGTCGAAAAGCCCGATCTGGAAAGAATCGGTGGTGTTTGTGCTGGAAGACGACGCCCAGAACGGCCCCGACCACGTGGACGCGCACCGCTCCCCGGCCTTCGTGATTAGCCCCTACACCCGCCGCGGCACCGTCAACCACACGCTCTACTCCACCTCGGGCGCGTTGCGCACCATGGAGCTACTGCTGGGCTTACCCCCTATGAGTCAGTACGATGCGGCCGCCCTACCCCTGGCCGACTGCTTCACCACCACGCCCAACGCCGTGCCCTACCAAGCCCGCCCCGCCCGTGTAGACCTGAATGCCCGCAACGTGGCCTGGAACAAAAGCGCCGAGAAGTCGGAGCGCTTCAACCTGGCCCGCGAAGACGCCGTGCCCGACCTAGAGCTGAACGAGGTGATCTGGAAGTTTGTGCGCGGCGAAAATGCCACGGCCCCCGCTCCCCGGCGCGGTGCCTTCCTGAAGCTGGCGCCCAAGCGCGACGATGACGACGATTGATGCCCCCCAGCCCTACCCCTACCCGCGCCGTAAAACCTTCTTTCGATGAAACCCTTCCTGCTGCTCCTTCCCCTACTCGCCATGCTCACGCCCGCCCCTACCCAGCACCCACCCCTCGACGTGCAAGGCCACCGCGGCTGCCGCGGCCTGCTGCCCGAAAACACCGTGCTGGCCATGCTGCACGCCCTGGACCTGGGCGTAACAACGCTGGAAATGGACGCGGCCATCAGCCAGGACAAGCAGGTGCTGCTCTCCCACGACCCCTACCTAAACGCCGATTTTGTGTGGACGCCCGACGGTCAACCCCTCACCCCGGCCGCGGGTAAAGCCCTGCGCCTCTACGGATTGCCCTACGCCGAAATCCGGCGCTACGACGTGGGCAGCCACGGCAACCCCAAATTTCCGCGGCAAGAGAAGCTGAAGACCTATAAGCCCCTACTGGCCGAGGTCATCGACTCGGCGGAGGCGCACGCGCGGCGGCAGGGGCGGCCCCTACCCCACTACAACATCGAAACCAAGACCACCCCGGCCGGCGACAACACCCTGCACCCCGAGCCGGCGGAGTTTGTGCGCCTGCTGCTGACCGTCATCACCGAAAAAGGCGTGCAGGACCGCGTCATTATCCAGTCGTTCGACCCCCGCACGCTGGAGGTGGTGCACCGCACGCACCCTACCCTGCGCACGGCCCTGCTAGTGGAAAATACTGATGGCCTGGCGGCCAACCTAAAACGCCTGAGCTTCCGGCCGAATATCTACAGCCCCGCCTACAAGCTGGTAACGCCCGAACTGGTGCAAACCTGCCATAAGCAGGGCATACAGGTTATTCCGTGGACTGTTAATTCCGCTGCGGCCATTAAGGAGTTGGTAGCGCAGCAGGTAGACGGCATTATTACGGATTACCCGGATTTATTTTCTGATAACGTAGTGAACAAGTAGTTACTAAAATATTTGCATAATACTATTTTATACAGGCCTATATATAATAATATAAATATATAAGATATCACAATCTGAAAACAAGTAATATTGTATGTTTTTTATTTATAAACAATGGGCTAGTTACCGTCTCGTCGCCAGCTCTTTATCAAATTTAATAAAGGTATCACGACTGATACTCCAATCAGGCGCTGGCATATTACCCCATACTTTAGGATTATCAGCTAAGTTAAAATAGCAAACACCTACTATTTCCCGATGCTGATTGATCGTATTGGCTGCATCTTCGAGCCAGTGACTTTGAAAATCTTCCGGACCTTTTACACCAAATTCAGTTATAAATATAGGCTTATGCACAAGGCGCATACGGTAACTTTTACGATTGTAAATATCACTAAATGACTCCTGCTTTTTGGGGTCCGTTATGTTTTTGTCTGGCAAGCCGTAAATGGCGACACTCACATAATCGACAACATCATCTCCCGGCCACCATTCAATAGAACCCCTGTCGCCGGCAGGTCCCCACACCCTCTTAACGTTCCTCAACTTTGGAGAATTGTACTTCATAAAGTACCGAAATGCCTTGATATAGAGCACAGGATCTTGACTTTGCCAGGGATAACGCTCTATTGGAATTTCCATTTCATGCGCAAACCTGAGATACACAGTCTGATTTGTGGTAGCTAATACACTATATACTTCCTTAAATAAGAAATCATATTTTCCATTTATTGTATTTAACAACACATTATTTTTCTTTCTAAATTTTTTATCCAGCAGTGGCTCAACTGTCACAATTATATCGTGTTTGCGCGCTGTAACGGCTGCAAAATCTTTACGAAAAGCTCCGCTTTCAATACCCTCTAAGTCAACAAATAGGTGTTCCGCTTTTACAGGTGCAGTTTCTGTAAGTTGATGGGTAGGGTCGTAAACTCCTACCGTTGGCTTGGCCTCTATACCAGCAACAGGGGCTGAAGAAAATCTGGAAGTTGCCGTTGAATAAATAATCGACTGCTCGCGTCGAATCTCAGCAATTGCCATTGGCAGAGCACGTTTAGCCAATGTATTTGTGTTGGTGTCTCCAGCCCCGAGTATCAGAACCGGCTTATCCATAAAACGTACTCTATGGATTTTTCGCTTGAGCAAAACAGTCATATCCCGGACGGGGGGATAACCCGTAGCCTGCAATTCCGATTTACTATTTACTGTTAAAGTAATTAAATCCACAACGTCGTCGCCCGGCCAAAATTCTTCCAATCCTGGGTATCCAGCCGGCCCCCAAACAATGGCAGCTTTAGGCAGTATTTTTTTACTGATTTTCGCAAATCGGCGAAAAGTATTCACGTAAAGAATAGGTGAGTTATACTGCCAAGGATAAAGTATTACGGGTACTTCCATTTCCGGATTAAAGCGTAGATAGATTGGGTTTCTCGCTTTTTTCAAAATATCACATATAATTCCTATAGTTACGTCAAACTTACCATTATTTATTTGTTGTAAAACGTCCTTATTTTCAATACTAAATGTATTTACTGTAATTATAATTGATTTATTGCTAGAGATATCTACCAATAATTTTTGCACCTTCTTCTGTGTTATATTTTCTGTTACATCAATCACTATATGCTGAAATTTTTGCTTTTCTACATAGTTATCTATGATATCCCTATCGTACGAACCCACTACATAATCAACATTATTTTTTTTATGAAAGTAACCTATTAAATTTATTTTAGCATCATTATACTTATAATATATTATTACTCCCACAATACTCAAAGTAGCAGTGACCACAAACAAAAACCTAATAAAAATTTTATTACTCATGTAAAAAATTTCAAAAAATGATCTATTAGCAAAAATTACAATTAATCCATAACTATAAAAAGAGAAGTGTAAATAATAGATAAAAAAATAATATAAAATTCGGTTCAATAATTAAGAAGTATTAGAATAATACATTATAAAAAACACTGTTATATCAAAATATGATAATGCCACTTGTTGCCCAATAATTTTATATCATCTTACTTTTATTCAAATATTACGATTGTGTTAAAATCAGATGCTTTGTATTATCCTTTTATAAACCTTACTAAATCACAAACAAAGCTTAAAACAGCTATTTTATATTTGCATTACCAAAAGATATAGTTGAATTATTTTTTTGATTTAACGGCCTTTTGTAGCCGTTCCTTTTCGTCCTCTCCACGCTTTCCTACCTCTTTAGCCGACTTATCCCGAATAAGTCGCTGGGGTTATTGCGCACCTACTTTCCTCCAACCAATACACCTATCCTATGAACCTACTTTCTACCGTTTCTTGCTGGAAACGTGGGCTGCTGCTGCCCGTTGCGATGTGTGGCAGCCTGGTAGCCACGGCTCAGCAGGCCCGCACCGTGAGCGGCCGCATTGCCGATGCCACTGGCGAGGCCCTACCCGGCGTGACGGTGCTGGCCAAAGGCACCCAGGTTGGCACCGTCACGGATGCCGCTGGCGCCTACTCGCTGCAAATGCCCGCCGAGGCCAACACGCTGGTAGTGTCATACTTAGGGTTTCAGACCCAGGAGGTGCCGCTGAACGGCCGCACCGACCTCAACATCAAGCTAGCGCCCGATACCAAGGCGCTGGACGAGGTGGTAGTGGTGGGCTACGGCACCCAGAAAAAGGTGAACCTGACCGGCGCCGTAGACCAGGTGACGTCGGAGGTGCTGCAAAACCGCTCTGTGCCCAACCTCACGCAGGGGTTGCAGGGCGTGCTACCTAACCTGAACCTGGTGCCCGGCGATGGCAAACCGACGACGTCGCCGGCCTATAACATTCGGGGTACTACCTCCATTGGGCAGGGTGGCAACGCGCTGGTGCTGATTGATGGCGTGGAGGGCGACCCGAGCCGCCTGAACCCCAACGATGTCGCCACGGTATCGGTGCTGAAGGATGCCTCGGCGGCCGCTATTTACGGGGCGCGGGGTGCGTTTGGCGTGGTGCTGATTACGACCAAAAACCCCGCGAAGGACCGCACCAGCATCACGTATTCGTTCAACCAAGCCATCAAGAGTCCCACGGCGGTGCCGGATTTCGTGACCGACGGCTACCAGTTTGCCAAGATGTTCAACGAGGGCTGGTCGGCGTGGAACGACTACTCCCAGACCCCGCAGAACATCAACAAAACCGTGAAGTTCTCGCCCGAATACCTGGCCGAGCTGAAGCGCCGCTCCGAGGACCCCAGCCTACCTAAGGTAGACGTGAATGCCGCCGGCGAGTACGTGTATTATGGCAATACCGACTGGTACAAGGAGTTGTATAAGAAGCGCACCAGCTCGTCGGAGCACAACCTGTCGGTATCGGGGAGCAGCGGCAAGGCCAGCTTCTACGCCACGGGGCGCTACTTCGGGCAGGATGGGCTATTTCGCTATAATTCAGACGATTACCGGATGTATAACTTCCGGGTGAAGGGGGCGCTGGATTTGTTTCCGTGGCTGCGCGTGGAGAACAACGCCGACTACTCCAATATGACCTACCACAACCCCCTGAACGTGGGCGAGGGCGGCGGCATCTGGCGCAACATTGCCGACGAGGGCCACACGGTGGCGCCCATGTTCAACCCCGACGGCACGCTCACCTACTCGGCGGCCTACACGGTGGGCGACTTCTGGTACGGCAAAAACGGCATCGACTTCGACGAGCGGGTGTTTCGGAATACCACGGCGTTCAGCACGAACTTCTTCGACAACAAATTCCGCATCAACGGCAACTTCACCATCCGCAACACCGACAACGACCGCACCCAAACGCGCGTGCCGGTGCCGTATAGCCGCAAGCCCGGCGTGATTGAGTACGTGGGCACCAACACCAACGATTTGCAGCGCGCCTTTGGGCAGACGCGCTACCTGGCCACCAACCTCTACGCCGAGTACGAAACCAACTTCACGCCGGCGCACTACTTCAAGGCGCTGCTGGGCTACAACTACGAGCAGTCGACGTACCGCGGCCTGCAAACCCAGCGCAACGGCCTCATCTACCCCGATGCCCAGGACATCAACCTGGCACTGGGCCAGGCCATTACCACGGGCGGCGGCTGGGACCGGTGGAACATCTCGGGTGGCTTCTACCGCCTGAACTACTCCTTCAAGGAGCGCTACCTGCTGGAGGCCAGCGGCCGCTACGACGGCTCCTCAAAATTCCCCGAAAACGAGCGGTTTGCCTTTTTTCCATCGTTCTCGGCGGGGTGGCGCATCTCCAACGAGCCGTTCTGGAAGGTGTCGCCCAACCTGATTTCGGAGCTAAAAATTCGGGGGTCGTATGGGTCGCTGGGTAATGGCAACATCAATTCCTACGCGTTTCAGGAGCAGTTTAGCATTGCGCAGTCGGGGCGGGTGCTGAATGGGGTGCGGCCGCAGTATACCGGTCAGCCCAACGTGCTGCCCAATGGCCTGACCTGGGAAACCTCCACTACCTCGGACCTGGGCCTGGACCTGAGTATGCTAAAAAACCGCCTGACGCTGAACGCCGACGGCTACATTCGCAACACCACCGACATGTTTACGGTAGGCCCTACTCTACCGGCCGTGTTTGGCACCGACGTGCCCAAGGGCAACTACGCCGACCTGCGCACCAAGGGCTGGGAAGTGGCCCTGAACTGGCGCGACCAGGCCAACGTGGGCAACAGCCCCCTGGCCTACGGTCTGCGCCTCACGCTGGCCGACTACAAGGCGCACATCACCAAATACAACAACGAAAACAAGCGCCTGAACGACTACTACGAGGGCCAGCGCCTGGGCGAAATCTGGGGCTACACCACCGACGGGCTGTTTGTGTCGCAGGACCAGATCAGCTCCTCGCCCTCGCAGGCGCTGTTCCGGGCCTCTACCAGCGGCCAGCTGCTACCCGGCGATATCAAGTTTGCCGACCTGAACGGCGACGGCGTCATCAACAACGGCGACAACACCGTGGCTAACCCCGGCGACCGGCGCGTAATCGGCAACTCCCTACCCCGCTACACCTACGGCGTGATGGCCGACGCCAGCTGGCACAACTTCTTCTTCTCGGCCTTCTTCCAGGGGGTAGGGCACCAGGACTGGTACCCCGGCTCGGAAGCGGGCATCTTCTGGGGCCAGTACAACCGCCCCTATAATAAGTTGCCAAAGTCGCAGCTGGGTAATATCTGGTCGGAGGACAACCCCGACGCCTACTTCCCGCGCTACCGCGGCTACGTGGCCCAGAACGGCGCTGGCGAGCTAAGCCAAACGCAGACGCGCTACCTCATCAACGCGGCGTATATCCGCCTGAAAAACATTCAGTTGGGCTACAATCTACCGGTATCGTTGATCAACCGCGCCAAGCTCTCGGCGGCGCGGGTGTACGTGTCGGGCGAGAACCTGTGGGCGTGGTCGCCACTCTATAAGATTACGCGTGACCTGGACGTGGAAAGCATCGGCCGCTCCGACCAAGTGCTGACTTCCAGCAACAGCGGCAACGGCAACAACTACCCCATTCTCAAGAGCGTCATCTTGGGCTTGTCGGTGACCTTTTAACGGTAGGGTCGCCTGCCGGTCCGACGCCGGAGGCGTCCGACCGGTATCGTAGAACGAGCTTCATGCTGACGCCCACTGACGCGGGTGCAGACATCAGCGACGATACCGGTCGGACGCCTCCGGCGTCGGACCGGCAGGCGCCCGGCAGACAAATACCTTCCCCACACATTTTCCTCATGAAACCATACCTTACCACCTTCCTCCTCTCGGCCCTAGCCCTGGCTGGCTGCGATTCGCTGGACCAGGAGCCCGAGGCCACCGTGACGGGCTCGGCCGTGTTCAGCAGCGAGCGGGGCCTGGAGCTGTACGCCAACTCCTTCTACGACGTGCTGCCGACCGCCAACGACATTGTGCGCGGCGATGCCATGGCTGACTACGCGGCCCGCACCCAGGTGCCCGATTTCCTGCTGCCCGGCGCCTTCAGTGCCCGCCAAAGCTCGGGCTGGGACTGGCGCCCGTTGCGCAACATCAACTACTTCCTGGCCAACAACAACAACCCCGCCGTGGCGCCGGCCGTGCGCAACCACTACCGGGGGCTGGCGCGCTTTTTCCGGGCGTGGTTTTACTTCGATAAGGTGAAGCGCTTCGGGGATGTGCCGTGGATTGGCAAGCCGCAGTCGGTGGACGACCCTACCCTCTACAACGCCCGCGACCCGCGCACCGTGGTGATGGACTCGGTACTGGCCGATTTGAACTTTGCCATCCAGAACATCACGACCACCGCCGACAACAGCCGCAGCCTCGTGACCAAGCAAACGGCCGCCGCGTTTAAGTCGCGGGTGTGCTTGTTTGAGGGCACGTTTCGGAAGTACCAGACCGGCTACGGCCTCACCGGCAGCGCCAACCAGTGGCTGACCGAGGCCGCCACCGCCGCCGAGCAGGTGATGACCACCGGCGGCTTCAGCCTGAACGCGGCCGGCGGCACCGACCGCGCCTACCGCCAGGTGTTTACCAGCCAGGCACCGGTAGCCTCGGAGGTGATTCTGGCTTCCGTGTCGGACCCGGCGCTGAGCGTGTACAACGACGCCAACTGGTGGTGGACCAGCGCTACCTACGGCTCGCGCGTGAGCCTGATTCGCACCTTCGTGAACACCTACCTGAACCTCGACGGCACGCCCTTCACCAGCAAGGCCGGCTACGAAACCCTACCCTTTGCCCAGGAGGTGAAAGGCCGCGACAAGCGCCTGCAACAGACCATCCGGATGGGCGACTACCGCCGCACCAACGGCAACGCCACCGAGGCCGCCCCGCCGGTTTTCTCGTATACCTATACTGGCTATCAGCCTATTAAGCTAACGCTGGACGACACCTACTACGACGGCGGCACCCGCAACATCAACTCCCTACCCATCATTCGCTACGCCGAGGTGCTGCTGAACTACGCCGAGGCCCGCGCCGAGCTGGGCACGTTTAGTAATGCTGATTGGGTGAAAACCATCGGCGCCCTGCGCCAGCGCGCCGGCATCACGGGCGGCCTCACCACCAAGCCTACCGTGGCCGACGCCTACCTGCAAGCCAACTACTTCCCCGGCATCTCGGACCCGGCGCTGCTGGAAATCCGCCGCGAGCGGGGCATCGAGCTGGTGCTGGAAGGCTTCCGCTTCGCCGACATCATCCGCTGGCGCCGCGGCTCGCTGATGGAAATGACCTGGAACGGCTTCTACGTGCCCGCCCTCAACCAACCCCTCGACCTAAACGAGGACGGCAAAGCCGACGTGGCGTTCTACCAGAACACGGCCCCTACCCCGCCCGCCGCGGGCGTTACCTACGTGAACGTGTCGCCTACCCTGAACGGCCGCGCCAACCCGCAGCAACTCAAAAATGGTACCTCCGGCGAGCTGACCTGGCTGGCCAACGTGCCCCGCAAATGGGACGATAAATTTTACCTCTACCCCATCCCCGAAGCCGACCGCCTCATCAACCCCAAGCTCGGCCAGAATCCGGGTTGGGAATAGACAAACATAGATAACCGGCTGTCATCCTGAGCTTGCGAAGGACCTTATCACGGTAGCACGAGTCGTTGTGACGCCTGCTGTTCTACCGTGATAAGGTCCTTCGCAAGCTCAGGATGACATACGATTTGCCTGCAAACCATTACAACCGCTTTCTTCCCCAATGCTCAAGCAAACCCTACTCGCCGCCCTACTCTTCCTCGGCGCTGCCACTACCCTATCGGCCCAAACCCTGAAGCTGGCGACCTACAACATCCGCTACGACAATAAGAACGACACGGCCAACGCCTGGAGCAAGCGCGTGCCCTACCTCACCAAGCTCGTTCGCTTTCAAGATTTCGACGTGTTTGGCACCCAGGAAGTGCTCTACAACCAGTTGCAGGATATGGCCGGTCAGCTGCCCGGCTACGCGCACGTAGGTGTGGGCCGTGACGACGGCAAGCAGGCCGGCGAGTTCTCGACTATCTTCTATAAGAAAGACAAGTTTGAGCTGCTGCAACAGGGCACGTTCTGGCTGTCGCCTACCAGCGCCACGCCCAGCAAGGGCTGGGATGCCGCCCTATCCCGCATCTGCTCCTGGGCGCACCTGCGCGACAAAAGCACCGGCTTCACGTTCTACTTCTTCAACACCCACTTCGACCACGTGGGCAAGGAAGCCCGGAAGGAAAGCGCCAAGCTGATCTTGGCCAAGGTGAAGGAAATGGCCGGCACCACGCCCGCCGTCCTTACCGGCGACTTCAACATCGACCAGCGCAACGAGAGCTACACCATTCTGAGCACCTCGGGCACGCTGAAGGACGCCTACCAAACAGCGCAGGTCGTATACGCGCCCAACGGCACGTTCAACGGCTTCGACCCCGCCCGCAAAACCGATGCCCGCATCGACCACATCTTCCTCAGCCCCGCCTTCACCGCCACCCGCTACGGCATCCTGACGGACACGTACGGCGGTGGCAAAACGCCCTCCGACCACTACCCCGTAGCCGTGGAGGTGCAGTATAGCGCGAAGAAAAAGTAGAAATATTGGCGATGTCGCGGGGCTGTGCCCCGTGCCGACTATGCGCAGGCCTCTGGCCTGCCGTCGTTCGCGCCGATAAGCCATATGAAGTCGTTCGAGCGGGCATGCCAGAGGCTAGGGGTGCAACTTCTCCCCAGGATAGCATCGTGCACCTGAGCCGCGTCGTATCGGGCACGTTGTTGGACCTCACGGGCTGTCCCGTACGCACCCTCGCCGCCACCGGCCACCTCAAAATTACTGGCCTGACTAGTGGTGTATACCTGCTGCGCATCACCGATGGCGCCATCAGCAAGCTGGTAGTACGGTAGGCACGAGCGGCACGCATACTACGGCACACAAGGATATAAATACTTCTTTACCAACAGCATATAACGTTGGGGCTCTGTTCTTACGCTTCTGTGAGTGTGAAGTGAGTGGTGGTTGCGTTAAATAAATTTTGCGCCAATAACACTTTAATTCTAAATTGGACCATCAGTCATTTTTTGACTATTTGTGCAACAAAGAATAATTCACATCGGTAAAAGGGGTATCATTCACCCATTTCTAATCCCTTTTCAAACCCATTTCTCATGAACCAGCAAGCATTAAAAGACCTCATTAAAACTGCATTATCGGCCCTGCAAAGTGGCGGTGAAGTGGGCGCGAAAGCCACTGCTGATGCCCTGAAAGCTGCTACCAACCCTGATTTGCGCGCCGCCCTCAACCAGGATATCGAGGTGGCCAAGGACTGGACCAAGCGCATTGAAGCCGCTATTGCCGAAGTTGGGGGTGTGCCTTCGCAAGACAACAAGATTGTGGAGGCACACTACGAAGTGAGCAAGGAAACCCAGAAAGAAGCCGAAACCGAAACTGTGCGCGACCTGGGCATTATTAGTAGCGCCCAGTTGTCGCTGCTCTATTGGGTTGCCTCGTTTGGCACCCTGCGGGAGTACGCCGAAGCAGCTGGCTACACCCAAACGGCCCAAGCCATGCAACAGAGTCTGCACGAAGCCAAGCAGGCAGATGAGCAGTACACCGCTATTGCCAAGAGCATTCTGGCGACGAAATAGCTCTTCCCGCCACCAAGGTGCGGGTTTGGGCCCTCCCTGGCTACGTGCCTCGGTTTCAGGCTGCCTACCCTATCCTCTACACCCGCTGCTTGTATTTGACGCGGCGTGGCTCACGACTGGTCTTGACACGTTCTGAGTCACGTCGCGCCAATCTTTTCTTCGCCTTTGCTCTGCTTAAGCAGGTTTCGGTATTTGCGGCGCGCACGAACAGCACCGCGTAGAGTTGGGGCCGAATTTTGGCAAACTAGCAGTGGACTCACCGAAAGATTCGTATTTTTGGACTGTCAGTCACAAACAGACTTATTTGGTCGATGGGAGTTAAAGAGCGCAAACAACGGGAAAAGGAATATCGGGAGCAGTCGATTTTGGCCGCCGCCAAAACCGTTTTCCTGACCAAGGGACTGGTGGCTGCTACCATTGATGACATTGCGGCCGCCGCCGAACTGGGCAAGGGCACTCTATACCGGCATTACCGCAGCAAGGAAGATATTATGCTGGCCCTGAGCGAGCAGGCTTTCCGGGAGCTGCACCAGCGCTATGTGGCGGCAGTGGCCAAAGGTGGCTCTGGCCTGGACAAATTGCTGCGCACTCGGCGGGCCTTTTTCCAATTTACCATGGAGAACCCGGCCTACTTCGGTTTTATTGCCTTCTTCGAGTCGCCGTTCTCCACAAATGCTCCCGAGCAGCTTGCCGACATTGCTACCACCACGCACCAGCTGATGATGGAGCTACGCGACGAGGGCATAGCCGACGGCTCGATGCGCAAGGATATCGATGCCAACTTGCTGGCTTACAGCATATGGGGTACTTCCTACGGGATGATGCAGTTCATCGTCAACAAGGGTAGCTACCTGATGGAGCCCCAGCACACCGACCCTGCTGCGCAGTTTGAAGCATACATAATGCTGCTGGAAAGCGGCTTGCGGGCCCCAGCCGGCTAGCGGGCCACAAGGCAGCACCTTTTTTTTAACATTTTTGGACTAATAGTCATTTTATGAACAAATAGTTGGAGCAGTGGTAAAGCAACATGTCTTGGCTCATTTTTTTACTCTAATTGAACCGATAGTCATTTTATGAACAACGAAGCAAACTTACTCTCTGCTTACGCGCCACGCAGGCAGCCAGCCCTGCGCTGGCTGCCTTGGGTGTTGCTACCCGGCGTAGTGGCCTGCTCCAAGCCCGCTGAACAGGCCCGCACGGCCCAGCCTTCCTCCGTGCCTTCTGTGGCCGTGCAGGTGCAGGCAGTAGGCACTACATCTGGCAGCGCCGAACAAACCTATAGTGGCACCATTGAGGCCGAAAACACAGCCAGCCTGGGCTTTGGTGCGGCCGGCACGGTGCGCCAGGTACTGGTGCGCGAAGGCGAACAGGTGCGGGCGGGCCAGCTACTGGCCACGCTGGAACGGGAGGAGTACGCCAGCCTGGTAGCCGGCGCCGAGGCCTCGCTGCGGGAAGCCCGCGACCACGCCCGCCGCTCGCAGCAGCTTTTCCAGGCAGAAAGCCTGACCGAGCGCGAGCTGGTGCAGGCCACCACGGCCTTGCAGCGCGCCCAAGCCAACGCCCAGGTGGCCCGCAAGCATCTGAAAGACACCTACCTGCGGGCACCTTTTGCGGGGCTGGTGGCAAGCCGGATGGTAGAGCCGGGCGTGACGGCCATGCCGGGTAGTCCGGCGTTCAGCCTCATCAAAACTCAGCAAGTGTTTGCGCGGGCCGTGGTGCCGGAAGCGGAGATTGGGCGCATGGCCAAGGGCACAACGGTGCGGGTGCAGGTGCCAGCGCTGAACCGCGACGTGACGGGCCAGGTGCAGGTCATCAGTCCCGTAGCCGACCCCACATCGCGCAGCTTCTATTTGAAAGTGCTGCTGCCCAACCCTGGGCTACGCTTGCTGCCGGGCATGCTGGCCAGCCTGCGCATTCCGCTGCCGCCAGGCTCCAGCAAGCCGCTGGTGGCAGTGGCGCCGCAGGTAGTGGTGCAGGAGACCGACGGTGCTAGCGTGGTGTATGTGCCTGATGCGGCCGGCCAAACGGCCCGGCGCCGCCGGGTGGTGCTGGGGCCGGTGCAGGGCCAGCAAGTGGTGGTAGCGCAGGGCCTGGCGGCTACCGACCGGGTCATTGTGGCCGGGCAGCAGCGCCTGCACGATGGGCAGGCCATTCACATTCTTCCGTAACCCGCTTCGTTTTATGAAAGAACAAGCTTCCAAACGCCGCCTCAACCTGATTGAGGCAGCCATGAAATACAAGCAGGTTACCTTTGGTATCACCCTGCTACTGGCGCTGGCGGGCATCTGGGCCCTGTACAGCATGCCGCGCATGGAAGACCCGCGCATCACTATTCGGCAGGGCCTGGTGCTGGCGGTATACCCAGGGGCCGACGAGATGACGGTGGAAAACCAGCTGACCAAGAAGCTGGAACAGCAGCTCTTCAGCTACAAAGAGGTGCGGAAGGAGAAGACCTACTCCACCACCAAGGCCGGGGCCGTGGTAATCAACGTGACCTTGCAGGACTGGGTGACGGATACTGATAAGTTCTGGACCAAGCTTCAGGACGGGCTCAACGCCAACAAGCAACTGATTCCGCCGGGCGTGCAGGGGCCGTACGTAAACGGCGAGTTTGGCGATGTGGCGGCTCTGATGCTGGCCGTCACGGCTCCAGACCGCAGCTACGCCGACCTGAAGGAATACCTCGACCAGCTGGAAGACGCCCTCAAAACCCTACCCCAGGTGGCCAAAATCCGGCGCTACGGCGAGCAGCGCGAGCAGGTGTCCGTGACGACATCGGCCGACCGGCTGCGGCAGTACGGCCTCGACTTTGGCCAGATGGCGGCCGTGCTGCAAAGCCAGAACAACGTGCGCTACTCGGGCGAGCTAAAGCTGCCCGCGGCCCGCGTGCCGGTGTTCACCGAAGGGCTCTACCGCTCGCAGCAGGCGCTGGCCAACCAGCTGATTTACACGGACCCGGCCTCGGGCAACCAGGTGCGGCTGCGCGACGTGGCCCAGTTGGAGCGTCGCAACGAGGAGCTGACTTCGCGCATCAGCATCGACGGCCAGCCAGCCGTGATGCTGACCGTGGAGATGCAGCCGGGCAACAATATCGTCTGGTTTGGCGACCAGCTTCAGGCCCGAATCAAGGAAGTGGAAGCCCGCTTCCCGAAGGGCGTGCGGGTGCAGGAAATTGTGAGCCAGCCCGCGGTGGTCGACCACAAGCTGCATGACTTTTTCGTGGAGCTGAGCATTGCCGTGGCCTCGGTTATTGCGGTGGTGATGCTGCTGCTGCCGCTGCGCATTGCCCTGATTTCGGCCATTGCCTGCCCGCTCTCCATCCTCATCACGTTTGCCGTGATGCACCTGCTGGGCATGGAAATTCACCAGGTGTCGCTGGCGGCGCTGGTGATTGTGCTGGGCATGGTGGTAGACGACGCCATTGTGGTGGTAGACAACTACGTGGAGAAGCTCGACGAGGGCCTGGACCGCTGGCAGGCGGCCTGGCGCGCGGCCACCGATTTATTTGTGCCGGTGCTGGCGGCCACGGCCACCATCATCTTTGCCTTTCTACCCTCGGCCCTGGTGTACACGGGCCTCACCAAGGAGTTTTCGATGCACATTCCGGCGACCGTGGCGGTGGCGCTGACGTCGTCGTTTCTGGTCTCGATGCTGCTCACGCCCTACCTCTGCTACTTCGCTATTCGGGAGGGGCTGCACGCGAAAAAGGCCGGTGCACCCGCCGGCAAGCCCTCGGTTATCGACCGGGTGCAGGCGTGGTTTAACCGGGCCGTGGACTGGAGTTTCGCGCGGCCCAAGCTGGTGCTCACGCTGGGCTTTTCGTTTATTCTGCTGGCCGGCGTTTTCGGCTCGCAGCTCAAGTTTGAGTACCTACCCTACGCCGAGCGCGACCAGTTCAACCTGGAGCTGTGGCTGCCCGAGGGCACGCCCGTGGCCCAGACCGAGCGGGCCGTTGCCCGCCTGACGGCCGCCATCCGGGGCGATAAGCGCATCCGGCAGGTGGTCAGCTTTATCGGCACCGGCTCGCCGCGCTTTTACTCGAGCTACGCTCCCGAGGCCCCGGCCGAAAACTACGCCCAGGTGTTCATTAGCACCACCAGCGCCGAGGCCACCGTGGCCCTGGCCAAGGAGTACGCGCACTCCTTGCAGCCAGTGGTGCCCGAGGGCTCGGTACGGGTGCGCCGCCTGAGCTGGAAGGAAACCAAGGCCCCGATTGAGGTGCGCGTGGTGGGCGACAACGTGGCGGCCATCCGCCGGGTAGGCCAGCAGGTGGCGCAGCTTCTGGCTAGCACCGCCAACACCCACTTCGTGCGCGACGACTGGCGCAATCCCTACCTGGGCGTGGCTGTGCGCGTGAAAGAAGATCAGGCTAGCCGCCTGGGTGTGAGCAAGGAAGCTGTGGGCCAGACCCTGGGCGGCAGCCTCAAAGGGTGGCCCGTCTCCACGCTCTGGGAGGGCGACAAGCCCCTGGACATTGTGCTGCGCCTCGACGAAAAAGACCGCCAGCAGCTCAGCGACGTGAACCAAGTGTACGTGACGACGGCCTACCAGACCAAGGTGCCCCTGCGCCAGGTGGCCGACGTGGTGCCCGCCTGGCACCTGAGCAATATTGTGCGCCGCAACGGGCTGCGCACCCTCACCGTGAGCAGCGACACGGATTTTGGCCGGGTGGCCGGGCAGATTCTGGACGAGGTCCGGCCCCAGCTCGACGCGCTACCGCTACCAGCCGGCGTGCACCTGGAGTACGGCGGCGACGACGAATCGGGCCGCGACGCGGCCCCCAACGCCAACCTGGCCCTGGGCCTGAGCTTTCTGCTGATTTTCCTCACGCTGCTGATTCAGTTCCGCCACCTGGGTCGGGCGCTCATCGTGTTATCTACGTTCTTTCTGAGCTTGCCCGGCGCCATGTTTGGCCTCTGGATAACGGATAACCCACTGGGCATGACCGCCTTTCTGGGCATCAATAGTTTGCTGGGCATCGTGGTGCGCAACGGCATCATCCTGGTCGATTACGCCGACGAGCTGGTGCGCGAGCACGGCTACAGCATCCGGGAGGCCGCCATTCACTCGGCGCAACGGCGCATGCGCCCCATCTTCCTCACCTCGTCGGCCGCCGCCGTGGGCGTGATTCCCATGATTCTGAGCAAATCCCCCCTGTGGGCGCCCCTGAGCAGCGTCATTGCCTTCGGCATTATGGTAGCCATGGGCATGACCCTGTTTGTGGTGCCCGTGCTCTACTACCAGTCGCTGAAACCCCGCCGGAACGCCGCCCCCACTACTCCCCACGACGGCAACCAGCCCGCGCTGGCGCTGGCCCACTAACCTCGCTTTTCCTATGAACATCCTATCCCTGTTAGCGGCAGCCCTGGTGCTGCTCACGCCGGGCCTGGCTGCCCAGTCGTTGCCCGCTGCCCCCGCACCTGCCGGTGCGGGCGCTTCCCTCCTTACCCTGGCCGAATGCCGGGCGCTGGCCCTGCGCCAAAACCAGCGCCTGACCGTGGCCGCCCGCCGGCAACAAGCCGCCGAAGCGGCCCAGGCGGCCGCTAAAACCGGCCGGCTGCCCAAGCTCGATGCCAGCAGCACCGGCTACTACGTACGCGGGTTGCGCGGCACGCCCCTCGAAGCGCAGGGCGTGGCAACCGGCGTGGGCATGAGCCAACCTATTTATTCCGGTGGGCGCATCCGCTCCCAGATTGCCCTGGCCGGCTTGCAGGCCGAGGTCAGCGGCGAAGATGTGCGGGCCGCCCGCCAGCAGCTGGTAGCCGAAACCGACCAAACGTACTGGCAGGCCATAGCCCTGCGCGAGCAGGTAGGACTGGCCGAACGCAACCGGCTCCAGCTGCAAGCCCTGGTGCGCGACCTGGACCACAAGTACCAGGCCGGCTTGGTCTACAAGGCCGACCTGCTGCGGGCCCAGGTGCAGCTGCGCGACGCCGACGTGCAGCTACTACGCGCCCGCGACGAGCAGCAGCTAAGCCAGCAGGTGCTGCGGCAGCTCATCGGCTGGCCGGCCGGCGACTCCCTGCGCCTGGCCGACACTCTGGAAGGCGAGTTTTTGCCGGTGGCGGCGGCCGACTACCAGGCGCGGGCCCAGGTCCAACGCCCCGACCTGCGCCAACTTGCCCTGAATACCCGCGCCGACTCGCTGCTGATTGCTCTGGCGCGCAGCGCCCGGCGGCCGCAGGTGAATGCCAGCGCCAACGCCCTGCTGCTTGTGCAGCGGCCCAACGTCTTCTTACCCGACCGTACTCTTACGCCAGCCTACGCCTTGGTGAGTGTGAACCTGCCACTTGTACACTGGAAAGAGCACCGCTTGCTCGAAGCCCAGCGCCGCTATCAGGCCCAGGCCAACGCGGCCCAGCTGACGGAGGCCCGCCAGCAGGTGCAGCTCGAAATCAGCCGCGACTTGCTGCGCCTCAACCAGGCGGTCCGCCGCATCGAGCTGCAACGCCTCACGGTGGCCCAAGCCGCGGAAAACCTGCGCCTTAACGACAACCGCTTCCGGGCTGGCCTGCTCTCCCTTGTAGACCTGCTGCAAGCTCAAACAGTAAGCCAGCAAGCTGCCGCCGCCCTGGTCGAGGCCCAGGCCGAATACCGCATGGCTGAAGCGGCGCTGGCCCGCGCCACCGGCGAGCAGGACTGATTTTTTCTGGCCAGCAGCGCCCGGTAGTGCAGCCTACCCAGCGCTGCTGGCTTACGCAACGCTTTTCTTTGAATCTGTAGTTATCCACTTGCTTTTTGCCATGCGTACCCAGCCCATTCAAGACGTATTGTTCGAGCTGCTATGCCGGGATTTTTGGGCCAGTGCCCCCGGTCCACCTCTGCAAATTACCTTTGCCGAGTTAGGTATGAACTCCGTGGACCTGCACCTGCTGCAATTTGAGTTGCAGATGATCTACGGCATTGCCATCACCAACGCCGACGGGGTGGAGCTAACCGACTCGGTAGCTCACCTGCTGGCTTTGATCCAAGACCGATTGGCCGGAGTGCCGGTGCATGGCTGACCTTGCAATACACTCGTGTGTCTTGTCTTATACTAGGTTGACCGGCTTTTCATCCAGTCCTAATTCGCCGCAATCGGAAGCTTCTCTTGCGCTTGCTACGGGTCAGTTCACAGGTCCTCCGTCCTTCATTCGCCTTCAGCTTCGCCCCCACCCAGCCAGAGCCGGAAGGTAGCCCCCTGGCCTTCCTGGCTTTCCACCTCGATGCGCCCGCCGGCAGCCTGCACAATGCGGTGCACTAAGTACAGGCCCACGCCGGAGCCGGCCGTGTGCCCGTGCAGGCGGCGAAACAGGTGAAACAGCTCGGCGCCGTACTTCTCGGCATCGAAGCCCAACCCATTGTCTTGCACCACCAGTACTGCCTGGTCGTCACTCCGGCGCATTTCGATATGGATGCGGGCCGGGCGGTCTGGGTGGGCATACTTCAGGGCATTGCTCACCAAGTTTAGTAGCACCGTGCGCAGGTTGGCGCGGGGGAAGGCCAAGGTAGGGCAAGCGGTAAAGTTCGTGGTAACGTGGGCCCGGGCGGCGTGGGCCTGCGGCTCCAGGGTGCGCAGCACTTCCGCCGTCAGCTCGGCCAGCGGCACGGGTTCGGCTGGTCCGGCACTGGCCTGCTGCGCCTGGCCCAAGGCAGCCAGATCGTCGATGGTGAGGCTAAGCTGTTGCAGCGCCTGCCGGATCAGGGGCAGCAGCACCAGCTCCTCCGCCGAATCGATGATTTGGACGCTGCGCAGCAGTTCGTCGAGCAGGCCGCCCAGGTTGTGCACGGGCTGCTTCAGGTCGTGCGAGGCCGCGTACACAAAGTTGTCCAGGTCCAGGTTGGTGCGCACCAGCTGCTGGTTGGCCGTCCGCAGCTCCTGGTTTAGGGCCTGCGCTTCGTCGCGGGCCAGGCGCAGCTCGGCGGTGAGCTGCTGCCGTGCGTGCTCAACGGTTTGCTGCTCGTGCACATCGAGCACCACGCCCACCATACCGGCAAAGTGGCCCTGGGCATCGAAGCGCGGGGTGGCCGCGTCGATGGCCCAGCGGTAGTGCCCGTTGGGGCGCCGCAGCCGGTATATCACCCGAAAGTCGCTCTGGCGGGCGTTGGCATCCCGAAATGCGGTTTCGGTGGCGGCGGCGTCCTCGGGGTGCACAGCATTGAGCCAGCCAAAGCCCAGGGCCTCGCGCTCGGTCTGGCCGGTGTAGTCATACCAGGGCCGGTTGAGGTAGGTACACGAGCCGGTAGGATCGGTGACCCATAAAATGGCCGGCACGTGGTCGGCCATGTTGCGGAAGTACTGCTCGCTTTCGAGCAAGGTTTGTTGCAGGTGTTTGAGCTCGTGGATGTCGCTGGCGGCGCCTACCCACTGCACCACCTGCCCCTCGGCATCGCGCACGGGCACGGCCCGGTCTAAGTGCCAGCGGTAGGTGCCGGTGGCCGCCTCGCGCAGGCGCAGCTCGGCCTGGAAGGGCTGGCCCCGGTGTACCGCCGTTTGCCAAGCGTCCAGCGTGGGCTGCCTATCGTCGGGGTGCACTGCCTGCAACCAGCCGCCCCCACCGTCGGCGCTCGGGTGGCCAAACTGCTCCCAGTGCGGACTTAAGTAAGTGGTGTGGCCTTGGGCATCGGCTTCCCACACCACCAAGGGCGTGGTTTCGGTTAGGTGCCGGAAGCGGGCCTCGCTTTGCTGGGCCTGCTGGCGGGCCCGCACCTGCTCACTAACGTCGGTTGCAAAAAACACCAGCCCGTCTACCTCGCCTTGTGTATTGCGGCGGGCTTGGCAGGTGAAGGAGCCGTAAATGACTTCCGGCGCCGCGTCGTCGTAGCGCGCCAGGTTCAGCGGCATTTCCTGGGCCGAATAAGGCTCTCCCGTGCGGTAGACCTGCGCCAGAATGGCGGGCATGGGCGAGTCGGCCACTTCCGGCAGTGCTTCGAGCAAGGGGCGGCCCAGTAGCACCCGGCCAGGAAACACGCGCTGGTAGGCCGGATTCACGAGTTCGTACACCCACGTGGGGCCATCCAGTACGGCAATGGGCACGGGCGCTTCCTCGTAGAGCTGGTGCAGCAATTGGCGCTGGCGCTCGGCCGCCTGCCGGCTCAGCACCTGCTCTGTCACATCATAAGCGAAGACCAACACCCCGGTGAGCTGACCGGCTTCGCGGTAGGCGTTGTAGGTGAAGTTGAAGAATAGCGGCCGGGGCGGCTGGCCATTGTGCAGGTTGACGACCAGAGGCACCTCTAGGCTGGTACACGGCTGGCCGGTGCGGTACACCCGATCAAGCAGCGCCACAAAACCGTTGGCCGCGGCTTCGGGCAGCACCTGGGCCGCGGGCTGGCCGTGCAGGTCGCGGCCCGGAAACAGCGCTTGACAGGCTGGATTATAGTACGTAACGTGGTGCGCTGGCCCGCGGAGCAGGCAGATGGCGGCCGGGGTCTGCTCAAACATAGTCTGTAAGGCAGCGGCCGGAATTGCCGGGAATGAATCAGGAGGCAAAAAATCGGACACGGCGATACAACGACAGGTTAGGCACATCAAGATACGAAGTGATATCGCAACGAGAGAGATGCTCAGGCGCGGGCGCTGCTGTAGGATTTTGCCGATTTACTCGCTCAGTCACGCGCTATTGTTGCTCGCTACCTGTCCGCTGAACACATTGCCCGCCGTGGTCTTGATGGTGTAGGCTGCCTCCTGGCCGTAATTGCGCTCCAACTGCGCGAAGTCCTGAAAGCCCAGGTAGGTATTCCCCCTTATTGCTCTGGAACGTGGTTATTAAGCCTCTTAAGGTAGCCTCCTGTGGAGGTGGAGCGTGGGCGCGGAGGGCTTCGTCGGGTCTTCAATCTCGAGCAGAACGCTAGCACTGGAAAATCTCCGTGTAGTTGCAGCTCAGAAACTTACTCACACGGGGAAGGGTGGTATTCACCTTTCTCAAACAGGCACTTCTTGTTTAATCTCCGCTACCACACGGCCGCATAGCAGCCACACTGCGTCAATTTTGCTTACCCTCTACCGCTGATAAACGCGCACATAATCTACCTCGTAGCGGCTGGGTAGGGCAGTGCCTTCCAGCGGGCCGCCGTTGTCGCCGCCCAGGGCTAGGTTGAGTAGGATGTAGTGCGGCTGCATCATGGGGTTGCGGCCGGTGCCGTCTTGGTTCACGGTGGCCGTGAGGGGCGTTTCGTTGAGCAGCAAGTCGTCTACGTAGAGGCGGATGGCGGTGGCATCCCAGTCCATGCGCCAGATGTGAAATTTCTGGGCCCAGTCGGGGTCGGCGAAGGAGCTGACCGACTTGGTTTCGCTGTGCCACTTGGCGGTGTAGCGCTTGTCGGTACCGGAGGCGACGTTGGCCATAATCTTCCCTTTGTAATACTCCATGATGTCGATTTCGCCGTTGGCGGGCCACTCGCCGGCCACGCCTAGCGTCCAGAACGCGGGCCACAGACCGGAGCGGGCATCAATACGGCCCCGCATCTCGAAGCGGCCGTACTGCCACTGATGCCGGCCCTGGGTGTTTAGACTAGCCGAGGTGTAGTCGATGGTCGTGCGGCTGGTTTTCCAGTCGGTGCTACCAGGCTCGTAGGTAGGGTTGGGCCGATTCTCCTGGCGCGCTTCAATAACGAGCATCCCGTTTTCCACGCGGGCGTTGTCGGACTGATACCATTGCAGCTCGTGGTTGCGCACAAAGCCGTTTTCAAACTGCCAGTTCTGCGGATTAGGGCGGCCGGGTTGGTCGAACTCATCGGCCCACACCAGCCGCCAGCCGTCTTGCGTAGCTGCCGGGGTAGGCGCCGCGGTACCTAACGACCACGACGTGGTAGCTGGCTGCGCAGAAGTTTCTCCCGGCGCCCACTCCTGTATATAGACTGGCTGCGGGGGTAGGTTTTCCAGGGTTTCGCCGTCGCCCTGGCCGGTGCGCTGCACGAAGAGATGCAGCACGTGGCGGCGCTGCCACAGCTCGGTGTCGTAGCTGGGCTCCCAGTTGCCCACGCTGGTGGTGGTCAGGTCTGTCACGGCCCACTGATTTTGCGTGAGGTCGGGGCAGGCGGCCACGGAGGCGCGATCTTGGCGCTCCACGTCGCGGAACACAAGGTAGGCAGCCGTGCGGCCCTTGCGGGTTTCGACCAGCAGCTGCGGCCGCGAAATCGGAATCTTCTTGGTCCCTACCCCGCTCAGGCTGAAGGGCATAGTGCGCTGGCTGATCTGCTGGGTTTTCCAGGTGTTACCATTTATATAAATTAACTGATACTGCGGCACTTGCGTATCCTGTGGCCGCCAGTAGGTAGCTATATAGGGCGTGCCGGCCGCGTCGGTGGTGATGGTGGTTTGGTTGATCAGCTCGCTGTTTTGCGGGATGCGGGCCGCATACTCGGCCGTGGCCTGGGTGATGGGTAGGCGGTAGGCTTCGCCGGTGCTTTTTTGCCAGGTTTTGCCGCCGTCGAGTGAGCGGGCGTAGGCCATATCGTGGTTGCTGGCCACATTGGGGCTTTCCCGCCACACCCACGACAGATGGATGGTGCCTTTCGGGTCGATGCAGGCCTGCCAGTAGGCATTCCGCTGGCCTTCCCCATCAATCAACACATCATGCAGGCGGCGCCACTGCTGGGTTTTAGCGGCGTAGTAGTTCAGGGCCAGATTGCCGTTGCCGGAGCTGCCGTCGCGGTACAGAAACAGCAAGTCGCCGGAGGGGAAGTGGTGAAACTCGGGGTAGGTCACGTTCTTTTCCCGGTCGCCGGTCATGGGCAGCAACTCGCTCATCTCTAACGAGCCGGGGGCTTTGCTACGACAGTAGTGCAGGGGGTTACCGTGGTGGTCGAAGGAGCAATGCAGGTAGCCGCGCCCATCCACCATGATGCTGATAATATTATGGGCGTCCTGCACCTTGCCCTGGTACTGGGTGCGCTGCACCTGCCATGGACCGCGGGGTAGGCGGCGCTTGGCCAGCACCACGTAGCCCAGGGAGTCGTAGTAGGCGGTGTACTGTTCCTTGCCGTGCGTCACCACGGAGTTCTTGCGGAACACGGCCCCGTTCACGTTGTTTTTGGCCCAGCCCAGCCCTATGGGTGTTTGGGCGGGGGCTGGCGTAGCAAATAAAGCAGTGCCGCCCAGCAGCAAGCAAACAAAAACCCGAAGAATTAGCACTAGAGAGAATAATTTCAATGAGATGCCACACCTCGAATCCTAATGGTACCGGGTGGCGCCGGCGGCAACATTTCAATCTCCATCACAGCCGTTTGAATTTCAACCGATGTAGTGGTATTGGATGAGGTGGCATGCGTTATTTTGATGCTACTGATGGCAGTGTTAGCAATCTGTAAGTTGGTTTCCGCCACCGGCATCCCATTCACTGAATAACTAATTGGGCCTGACAATAGCAGCTGCTGGCCAATGTCAATCAGCTTTAAAATTCTTATTTCGACTTGCTTACTCCTTTTCAGCGTAATGTTAATAATGCCATTAGCCGTCAGGCTACGCCATTGAGCAGGAGCATCTGAGCCCTTGTAAATAATCACATCCTCAATGTCATCAGGATTTACATCCATCAACTGCCAGTTTATTATTGACGTCGAATTCAAAATAACCAGTGGCTTCGCAATTGGGTACTTCGGCCGTTTAGCCAGTGCTACTGGCTTTTGCGTTGCTGTATCTGAGGAAGCAGTCTGCTGAATTATTGGAGCGGCTGGCTGCATAGCCGGAACACGCGGCGCAGCAGGTGTTCGTTGTGCCCATCCTGGTTGACCAGTGAGCAGACACATAAGCAGCAGAAACGTGAGTGGCAGATAGTGCATAACATTGTTTTTTAGACGAATACAGTAGATTATTCGTCTAAGAAAAGCATTTCTACCGAACAACATACGGCCGTTCTTGCGGCAGCGCCCGAAGTAGAGACACAACATTTTGTGTCTGGTCGTTGCTGAGGTTATTTAATCCAACGATAGGGCTATCAATCGTTCAAAGACTAGACAAAAATATTGTGTCTCTACTTCGTACGTTACATCTGCGGCTGCTTGCCATCCACCAACCGCAGCGTGTAGGTGTAGCTGTACTTCTTGTCCAGCAGGCGGTAGGGCTCGTGGGGCAGGGCGCCCCAACTGTTGTCGCCGCCCACACCGCGCTGTTTCAGGTCGAGGTGGAGGTAGGTTTGTTTGTGGGGCGGCAGGTCGGTGGGGTGTTGCTGCTTCTTGGTGAGGCCGGGGTCGAGGTCCTCGGCGCGGTAGGGTAGGGCGCTGAAGCTCAGGGGTTGCTGACCCTCCACGCGCAGACCCTGGCCGGCGGCATCGGTGAGCGAGAACCAGCGCACGTCGGTATGGTAGCCGTTTTCCTGGGGACGGATATAGCCCGGCACAAACTGCCCGGCCACCGAGTCCTGGTAGGTGCCCAGGAACGTGGCCGTGTTGCGGTCCTGGTAGTTTTCCCAGGGGCCGCGGCCGTAGTAGCGCAGCTGGTTGTAACGCTCAGGCAGCTCCAAGCGCATCCCGAAGCGGGGCAGCTCGGGCAACTCCTTACCGGTCATGTCGATAGCAGCCGTTACCTGCACGGCGCCATCGGGGCCGATGAGGTAGGACACGGTGTAGGGCACGCTCACGGTCGTTAGCATATAGTCTACCTTGATGGGTAGGCCGGCGGCCGATTGCTCGCCTACGGTTACGTTCTTCACCGTGCGGGTGGCGTGGGCCGTGCGCCACACGCCCAGCTGCTGGGGCATGCCGTTGCCGAAGTCGTTATCAGTGGGGGCGCGCCAGAAGTAGGGCTCGGGGAAGCTGCCCAGCGTGCGCTGGTCGCCGCGGCGGTAGTCGGTGAGGCGACCTTGCTTGGTATTGAACTCGCCGCGCACGTCGCCCGAGGTAAAGGTCAGCTTATCGCCGTCGCGCTGCACTTGCAGGGTGCCGGTGGTGGCTGGGGCGGCGGCGAAGTAGGTGGTGGCCGGCGTCAATACGAACTGCTCGCGGGCTACCTCGTGGCCGGCGGGTAGCAGCGGCGCGGCGGCTTTGGTGGTGGCAAACACGTTCAGCACGTACTCGGTGCCGGGCTCGGTTTTCAGCGCGGGTAGGCCCAGCTTCACCTCCTTCTTCTCGCCAGCCGCCAGCTTGCCCACGGCAAAGGTGCCGGTTTTGGCCACCGTGCCGTTGCGCAGCAGCTCCCAGCGGAAGTTGTAGTCATTCAGGTCTTTAAAGGAGAAGCCGTTCAGCACGGTCACGCGGCCGCTGGCGGGCTGGGCGGCGGAGAAGCGGATATCCTGATACACCTTCTTCACCTCCAGCAGACCGGGGTGCGGGGTGCGGTCGGCGGCAATCAGGCCGTTGGCGCAGAAGTTCTCGTCGTTTTGCAGGAGCAGGCCGCCCAGGTCGCCGCCGTAGGCGTAGAAAATGCGGCCGTCGGCGGCGCGGGCTTGCAGGCCCTGGTCTACCCAGTCCCAGATAAAACCGCCCTGCATGTGCGGCGAGCTACGGATCAAGTCCCAGTACTCCTGAAAGTTACCGTTGCTGTTGCCCATGGCGTGCGAGTATTCGCACATGATGAAGGGTCGCTTTTTGTCGGTGGCCGTGGCGTAGCCCTTCATGTGGTTCATGCCGGGGTACATGGGGCACACAATGTCGGTGTCTTCGTTTTCGCCGGCCTGCTCAAACTGCACCGGGCGCGAGGGGTCGCGCTGCTTGATCCATTTGTAGGCGTCGTAGAACACGGGGCCGTTGCCGCACTCGTTGCCCATGCTCCAGATGATAACGGAGGGGTGGTTTTTGTCGCGTTCTACCAGCCGCGTGATGCGGTCGAGGTGGGCGGGGGCCCACTCGGGTAGGTAGGCCGGGTGCTTGCTCTCGTCGATGCGGCCCTGCCACTCGGCGCCCATGCCGTGGGTTTCGATGTTGGCCTCGTCTACCAGGTAGAAGCCCAGCTCGTCGCAGAGGCGGTACCACCGCTCGTCGTTGGGGTAGTGGGAGGTGCGCACGGCATTGATGTTGTGCTGCTTCATCAGGGCCAGGTCCTTGCGCATCAGCTCATCCGTCACCACGCGGCCAGTGGTGGGCTCCAGCTCGTGGCGGTTCACGCCGTGCACCTCCACCGGGCGACCGTTCACCAGCAGCTGGGCGTTTTTGATTTCGACTTTGCGGAAGCCTACCTGGCAGCCCGTCACGTCCAGGGGCTTGCCCTGCGCGTCTTCCAGCGTCAGGCGGCACTGGTAGAGGGTAGGCACCTCGGCCGACCACGGCCGCACATTCTTCACCGTGCCGCTGAGCTTCACCGTTTCGGCGCCGGCGGCCACGGGCTGCTGCTGGCGCAGTACGGTTTTGCCGTTGCTGTCCAGAATTTCGGCCGTGAGTCGGGCCGGGGTACCGCTGGTGCCGCCGAAGTTGCGCAGCGTGACATCGGCCGAAAACTGGCCGTTTTTGTAGCTCGGGTCGAGGTCGGCGTGGGTGAAGAAGTCCCAGATGGTGCGCTGGGGTAGGCTGTAGAGGTACACGTCGCGGTCGAGGCCGGAGAGGCGCCAGAAATCCTGGTCTTCGAGGTAGGAGCCGTCGTGCCAGCGCGTTACCTGAACGGCCAGCGTGTTTTCGCCCTCTTTCAGGTACTTGGTAATATCAAACTCGGCCGGCGACTTCGCCACCTTGCTCATGCCCACGCGCTGCCCGTTCACATACACCACCGCATAGCCCGAGATGGAGCCGAAGTTCAGCAGCACTTCCCTACCCTTCCAGGCGGCCGGCACCGTGAAGGTGCGCCGGTAGCTGCCCACCGGGTTGCTAGGCCCGCCAATGAAGGGCGGATTTTTGGGGAACGGGTAGGTGATGTTGGTGTAAATGGGCGTGCCGAAGCCTTTCATCTCCCAGTTCGACGGCACCGCAATGCTGGCCCAGCCCTTGTCGTCGAAGCCGGGCTGCTGGAACGTGGTGGGGCGCTCGGCGGGGCGGGGCACATAGTTGAACTTCCACTGGCCGTTCAGCGACTGGTAGTAGGGTGAGCGGGCGTAGTCGTTGGTGGCCACGTCGGTGGCCTTGTCGTACACCATAAAGCTGGCGTGGGGCTTCTCCTTGTTCTGCTCAAACACCCGCGGGTTTTCCCACTCGTTGGGGGTGGTTTGGGCCGTGGCCGCGCCGCTGGTTAGGAGCAAAGCAGCCGTCAGAAAATGAACGTTTTGCATTGATTAGATGAGGTAAGCGAGGCAATCAGCGGTGTGGTTGGTACCGCACAAGGCGCCTCAGAAATGCATACTACAAACCTACGCCGTAGCCAGGGGCACCACCGGGGGCATTTTGGGAGAATGGCGGGGTGATATTCGTCGGACGGAGCGGCGGCTGGCTTTTAGACCCTGCTAGCAACCATAGGTAATCTATTGATTATCAAACTATTTTCTTACGCAGTAGATCTGCTTCTATTTAAGGAAACACGAATAAGGAAACACGAAAAAGAACGTCATGCTGAGCTTGTCGAAGCATCTCGCGTGCTGACGACAGATAGTATCCCACATCAGCACGCGAGATGCTTCGACTCCGCTCAGCATGACGTTCTTTTTCCGATTCCTACCTTCGAGCGCCCCTACCCCGCACCCGGATAACGACCATCGAATAGGGTTGGGACGTGTAGGCAAACGACTTGCCCGCTTTGTAGCTCGACTTCTTAGGCAGCACCGTTTGCGGATTGGCAAAGGTGTTTTTCGCGTCTTTATCACCCGATAGCACGGTCAGCGTGGCGGCAGAGGTCAGCCCTTTGAAAGAGGCCAGGTTGATTGGGAACGTCTGGACCTGGGGGCTGGCGTTGACCAGCTTCAGAATTACGTCGCCGGTTTGGGCGTCGCGCACGCAGGAGGCGGCCAGGGTGGTATCGGCGGCCGCGCCGGTAGGCAGCGTGACTACCCCCTGATGGTAGGTATTGCCCTGGTTGTGGCCATAGAGCTGCTGCACGTAGTAATTCACCGTGGGCACAATGGTGGTGTTGGTGAAGTAAATCATATCGGGGTTCCACTGCGTGTGGCCTTCCTTGGCCAGAAGCGGCGCGTAGGACGCCAGCTGCACCACGTCGCCGTTGCGCTCCAGGCTGGTCATGTAAGCGGCTTCGGCCAGGGCGTTGTAGAGGGTGTTGCCCCACGACGCATACTCCCCCAGATACACCTTCGATTTAGCCCGGTCGTAGCTGTCGTAGCGCTGGTTGTTGGCCCAAAACCACTTTGGTTTTTCGTAGTAATGCTCGTCTACGAGCGGCACGTCGAGCTGATTGGCCAGCGCCCAGCCCAGGTCGTAGTCTTCGCCTTTGGGGCCGGGCCCTACCGTGCCCACAATTTTCAGGTTGGGGTACTTGGCGTGCACCGCGTTGTAGAGCAGGGTGAAGCGACTGCGAAAATCGGGGGTAATCTTGTCTTCGTTGCCGATGCCCACATACTCCAGGTTGAAGGGGGCGGGGTGGCCGGCGGCGGCCCGTTTGGCACCCCAGGGCGAGGTAACGGGGCCGTTGGCCCACTCTATCAGGTCGAGCACGTCCTGCACGTAGGCATCCATCTCGCTGATCGGAATGGCCTGCTGCCCAACGCTCCCAATGCGCCACGAGCCGCCCGAGTTCTGGCAGCTTACGCCGGCCGCCACCACGGGTAGGGGCTTGGCCCCAATGTCTTCGCAAAACTGAAAGTACTCGAAGTAGCCCAGCCCCGCCGTTTGGTGGTAGTTCCAGATGTTGCGCTGGGCCACGCGCTGCTCTACTGGCCCGATGGTTTTCTTCCAGTCATACAGGTTGTCCAGGCCGTCGCCGTGGGCCAGGCAGCCGCCCGGAAAGCGCACAAACTTGGGCTTGATGTCGGCAATGGCCTGGGCCAAATCGGGCCGCAGACCGTTGGGATGGCGGTGGAACGTGTTTTCGGGAAACAACGACACCATATCAAGGTCAATCACGCCCTTGCCGGTGACCAGTACCACCAGCGTGGCCTTGTCGTCGGTAGTGCTGGGCGCGAGGGTAGCGCTGTACTGCTGCCAGTCCGCCTTCTGCGCCGAGAGTGTGGTTTCGGCCAGCACCTGGTCTTTGGCGCCCCGCAGCTGCACCAGCAGCGGCACGGCTGCCCCCGATTTCACCCGCCCCCACATCGAGAAGTTATACTTCTCCCCTGCCCGCACCGGTATGCCGTCGAAGCCGGTGTTTTTCAGCCCCAGCCCTTTCTGAAACGGGTTTTCCACACGCAGCGTCGCGTAGTGCGGATTGTTGGCGTGTAGCGGAGCCGCGCTTTCCACCGATACGCTGCCCATGGCGTAGCCCTCGTGCAAATACTCCCAGGCCGTGAGTGAGTTCCAGCCCTCATGGTCGCTCGGGGCGTACTCGAAGGAGCGGTTCTGCACCAGCTCGGCGTACAGCCCGCCATCGGCCGCGTAGTTGATGTCCTCGAAGAAGATACCGAACAAATCGGGGCTGATGGGCTTGCCAGCCGGCGCGGCCTGGCCCAGCGCGAGCAAGGGGGTAAGAACGGCCAAAATGGCCGCGCAAACGCAGCGTACGGGAGTGGTCATGGGCAGGGGTGGTTTTGGTTATGGTAGGGCTATGGTTCTACTACACTCGCTCGGCTGCTCTCGCCCTCGCTCGGCTCTCGCACTCGCTCGGCTGCGCCGAGTGAGCCCTACGCCTGAGGGGCTCTGCCCCGAATCCGGTAGCGCCGCTTGCACGATGCTGGCCTGTGGTTTGGCGTCCCACTTGCCCCAGGGCTGAAGCCCTGGGCTAATCAGCGGAATAGCACTTAGAACCGCTCCGTAGCCCAGGGCTTCAGCCCTGGGACAAGTGGGACGACCTACGGTTCCACCACAAAGCCCCCGCGCGCCGGCAGCGTCACGCTCAGGGTAGTGCCCGATACCGGCCGGGTACTGAAGCTGCGGTTGGTGGCGCCATCGGTGATGAGCGTGCCCTGAGACAGACCCAGCTTGCTCAGGTCGAGTTGCACGGTTTTGGGCGCGTCGGTGGCGTTGATGCCGGCCAAGTACCAGCGGCCATCGGGGGTCTGGCGGGCCAGCACCACGTGCTGGCCGGGGTAGCCCTCCACGAAGCGCACGTCGGCCCAGCGCGGGGGCATCTTTTTCAGGAAGCCTTGCACGTAGTCGGGCTGCGCGGCCATGCCCTCGGGCGTTTCGGCGTAGTGCTGAATACCCGACTGAAACAGCACCGACAGCGCCAGCTCGAAGGCATTGGAGGTGCGCCGCTCCTTGCCGCGGATTTCCGAAAAGGCCATGGGCGTGAAATCCATGGGACCCACCGCGTTGCGGGTGAAGGGTAGGATGGCGCAGTGGGTCGGCTCCTGGTCGGTGTTGCGCTGGTCGAAGGTCAGAAACTCAAAGCCCTTCACGGCCTCCATGGTCATCAGGTTGGGGTAGGTGCGGTTCCAGCCCCGCGGGATGGTAGTGCCGTGGAAGTTCACAAGCAGACCGGCTTTGTGGGCGTCTTCCAGGATGTCCTGGTAGTAGTTCATAAACGACTGCCCATCGCCCCCAAAAAAGTCGATTTTCACGCCGGCCACGCCCATTTGCTTGATGCGGGCAAACTCCTTGCGGCGGCTTTCGGGCTCAAACAATACGTTGGTGGGCGTCTGGGGGGCCTGGTTCCAGTGGCCGTTGGAGTTGTACCACACCAGCAGCCCCACGTTTTTGGAGCGCGCATACTGGGCCAGCTCCCGCATCTTGTCGTAGCCGATTTGCGTGTCCCACAAGGCATCTACCAGGCAGTAGCGCCAGCCCATTTCGGCGGCGTAGTCGATGAAGCGGCGCTGCACGTCGTAGGTGGTTTTGCTGTCGCCCAGCAGCACCCACGACCACGACGACTTGCCGGGCGCGTCGGTGAGCACCGGCGTTTGGGCGGGCGCACTCACGTCCGTGGTCAGGGTCGATTCGACGATGGGCGCCAGCGAGTTGCCCACCACCACCACGCGCCAAGGCGTGCGCCAGGGTAGGCGGCCTTCGGGCAGCAGGGCCGCATCGGGGGTGGTTTTCTCGGGTGGCTGCGGGAAAGCAACGTGGTACTCCGCGTCGGGCGACTCGTGGGCGAGGTGGGCGCCGGCGTAGGTGCGGCCCATGCCGGCTTCCGTGAGCAGCACCCAGTGCCCGTTCGTCTCAAACAAGGCCGGAAACGACCACCCCTGCCCAATGGTAGAGGGCGTGCCGGCCGCTATGCCGCGCTGGTAATTTTCCTCGTATGAGGGCTGGGTGTTGGCAAAGCCCGTCTGGGCCTTGGCGTGCGGGTGCAGCCACCCTTTGGCGCTGGTCGGCAGGTGAAAGGTGGTGTTTTCGGCGGTGATGCGCTGCACCTCCTGGCTGGTGCCTTCCACCACATACTGAAACGCTACACCATCATTCGACACCTGAAACACCACGCTCAGCTGCGGGGCGCCCGCCCGGCCCGCGAAGTGCACCACGCGCCGGTTGGCCCGGTAGCGGCAATTAGCGCGCTTGTCGGTGGCCAGTTGGTAGTCGTCGGTCACGGCTTCTACCTTATCGGCTTTTTTCAGCTTCAGGCCCTGGCTCAGGTCAGCGCCGGCGAGCTGTAGGCCCAGGCGCGAGGGCCGCAGCACCTCGGCGCTGCGGTAGCGCACGGCGTAGGTAGGCTGGCCCTGGCTGGTCACGTCCACGGTTACTTGCACGGCGCCGTCGGGACTGGCTACGCGGATGGGTTTGGCGGCCTGGGCGGCAGTGGCTAGGCTGAGCAAACCGAGGAAAGGTAAGAAGTGCGTGAAGGCACGGAGGTAAGTAACGGACATTTGGTGGAACGTTAGGATAGTCTTTATAACTGGCAAGATAGAGTTGCTCTGGTGGGCGCCTCCCCTCAAACTACCGTTTGCCGGCATACCGAACCATCTCGCTGGCCGCCAGCAGGAAAGCTCCTACCCCAAAGTTGGACGTAGAGTTCTTGTCTACCACCTGGCCGGGAATGGCTTTCTCGCCGATGGGTTGCACGTAGCCAATGGCACCGTCGGGTTGCAGGGCGGTGGTGGTGAGGTACTGCCAGCCGCGCATAACGGTAGGTAGGTATTCCTTGCGGTCCAGCACGCCGTGGTTAATGCCCCAGAGGTAGGCAAAGGTATTGAAGGCCGTGCCGCTGGTTTCGGGGCCGGGGGCGTGCGCGGGGTCCAGAAGGCTGCGCGTCCAGTAGCCTTCGGGCTGCTGGGCCTGTTTGAGGGCGGCGGCCAGGCCGCGGTATTTAGCCACGTACTCGTCGCGGTGCGGGTCGTTTTGGGGTAGGTCTTGCAGCACGCGGGCCAGGCCGGCAAACACCCAGCCGTCGCCGCGCGCCCAGAAGTCCTTTTTGCCGTTCGCCGATTTGTGCTGGGGGTACACGTACTTGGCGTCGCGGTAGTACAGGCCGGTTTCGGGGTCGTACATGATGCTGTTGGCGTAGCTGAAGTACTCGTGCAACTTGCTCAGGTACTGCGGTTTGTTGGTGATGGTATAGAGCTTGGTCATCACGGGCATCACCATGTAGAGGCCATCGGCCCACCACCAGTAGTCGTTCTGAGGGGTGCTCATTTCGTACTCCATCACCTCTTTAGCCCGCGCAATACGCTGGGGTTTGGGCTGTAGCTTGTAGAGGTCGGCGTAGGTTTGAAAGCAGATCTGCCAGTCGCCAAACAGCACGTGGTCGGGCGTTTCGCCATACTTATATTTCCAGGTGGCGCGGTCGTCGGAGGTGGCGCCCTTCCAGTTGTTGTGCTCGGCCCACATTTCGGAATACTGGCGGTATTTGTCGTTGTTGGTGACGGCGTAGGCCGCCATGTTACCGGTGTGGTAGGCCGCCACGTCCCAAAACGCCCGTTCCTGCGGCGGGTGCGTGGCCTGCCAGTGGTCATTCACCTTCGTGATGAGGGTCAGTATCTCCTGGGGCTTTTTCGGCTGCGTGTAGGAGGTGGCAGCCGTTTGGGAAGTAGTGCAGGCGGTAGGCAGTCCCAGCAGCAGGGTGGCGCCGAGCAGGTAGGCAGGGAGGCGGGTCATGGAGTGAAAGAGGGAATTTGTAGAAAATAGTTGCCGCCTGCCGGCCCGACGCCGTAGGCGTCGGGCCGGCAGGCGACCTTTACGGCTGGTAGGGCTTGCCCAGCACCAGCTTGTTGCCCGATACATCCACCGAAAACAGGTGCGGCACGCGGTGGTAGCGGCCGTTGATATCCTGGTGGCTGTGCGCGGCCATCAGCAGCTTGCCATCCAGCGTGCGAAACAGCATGCCGTGGCCGTAGTTGGGCGGGGTAATGGGGTCTTTTTCCTGCACCCAGGGGCCATCGAGGGTGCCGCTGGTGGAGTAGGCCACGCCCTGCGTGTACACGTCGTAGATCCAGCTGGTCCAGATCATGCCCAGGCGGCCGGTGCCGGTGCGAAACAGGTAGGGGCCATCGGTTACTTTGTTGGGGCGCGCCGGGCCGGAGCGCGGATTCTCGCGGCTCCAGGGCGAGTCGCTGGCCCGAAACAGCACCTTGCTCTCCCCTACCGTACCGCTCAGGTCGGGCTTCAGCAGTATCTTTTCAATGGTGCCATTCTGGTTTTGCAGCCATTCGTGGCAGTACACCATGTAGGGCTTTTTGTCCTTGTCTACCCACAGCGTGGCGTCGAGGGTAGGCTTGTTGGCGGGCAGGTAGGTGGCGTCGCCGCCGGACACGGGCACGTAGGGGCCATCGGGCCGGTTGCTGACCAGCACATGGCAGGCCCGGCGCTCAATGGGCGTGCCCTGCACCGTGTCAATCGTCACGGCCCGGTTGGTGAAGGTGGCGAAGTAGTAATATTTGCCCTGGTAGGGCTGAATCTCCGCAGCCCAGATCATCGGGTTCGGCCCCATCCAGGAGGCAGGGTCGGGCCGGGCCACCGGGTAGGGCCCCGACCACCGCTTCATATCGGGGCTTTTCCAGAGCAGGCCGCCGGTGCCGGTCATGTAGTACTGCTTGGTTTTCGCATCGGCCAGGATGAATGGGTCACTCAGCCGGATGGAATCCAACGGCACGTTCTGCCGGATAACTGGCTTTTTGACTTGCTGCGCCTGCGCGGCGAATGGCAGTAGTAGCAAGCTGCTTATTATCAGGCGTATAGTAGCTTTCATTATCGTTTCTCTTGGTATAGGTGTTGCTACCATCGGTGGGCCGTGCACCCCACCCCCGGCCCCTCCCCTCCGGGAGAGGGGTGCCACACGACACCAAAACGGCTCGTCAGAACGCACCCCTCTCCCGGAGGGGAGGGGCCGGGGGTGGGGTCACCGCTGCACCGGCTGAATACCGGCATGAGTAGGCACCACGGGCTTGATGCTGCCATCAGCATTAAACTCCATCTTATCGATGCACACCTCGCGGTTGTAGCCGGCCGACTCGCCCATCTTGATGCCCTTGGGGTAGGTAAAGCGGTGGTACACTAGGTACCACTCGTCGCGGCCGGGCACCTGGATGGTGCTGTTGTGGCCGGTGCCGTAGATGCCCTGCGCGGGGTCTTTGGTGATGACCAGGTTGTTGGCGGGCACCGTAATCTTGCCCAGCGGCGTGGTGGAGGTGCCGTAGCGCACCTGGTAGTTGGGCGAGCGGGTGTCGTCCTCGCTCCACATAAAGTAGTAGGTGCCGTTGCGGAAAAACACATGGGCGCCCTCGCGGAACGTCCGGTCAGGCGTCATCACTTGGGTGGTGCCGGGTTTCAGGCTCACCAGGTCGTCGTTCAGCTCGGCGCCGGCCATGTAGCCGTTGCCCCAGTACAGGTAGAGCTTGCCGCTCTGCGGGTCTTTGAACACGGCGGGGTCAATCTGCTGGCCGCCCTTCACGCCCTCGGGGCGCTGGTCGATGAGCGGCTTGCCGGTGTCCTTGAACGGGCCCGTAGGACTGTCCGACAACGCCACCCCAATTTTGGCGCCCGCGCAGAAGTAGTAGGCGTAGCGGTAGCCGGTGGCGGTTTTCTGCTCGATGATGCAGGGTGCCCAGGCGTTTTTCTTTTCCCAGCTCACGTCGCGGTTCAGGTCCAGAATCACGCCTTCGTCCTTCCAATTCACCAAATCGGGCGAGGAAAACGTTTTGAAGTAGGTGCCCGACCAGCCCGTAAACCCGTCGGAGGTAGGGTAGATATAGAACTTGCCGGTTTTCTCGGAGTGCAAAATGGCTGGGTCGGCGTAGTAGCCGTTCAGGGCCGGGTTGTGCGTTTCAGTCACGGACACCGCGTAAGGGCCCTGCCCTACCGTGTAGGTCACGGGGCCCTTGGCGAAGTTCTGCGGGCCGCTGGGCTTCACCGTCAGTCCAAACGCCGTGAGCTGGGGGTCGAACTGTTGCAGGCTGGTGCCGGGTAGGGCCAGGTAGGCCACCTTGGCGGCCGCGCTGTCAACCACGGTGTTCTGCTGCCGGATGGCTTTGTTCTGGGCCGTACCAAATAGGTCGGCGGGGGTCAGCCAGCGGGTGGCCAGGCGGGTGGCTTCCGCGGCCGTGATGGGTAGCACGGTGCCGTGGCGGGGGTGAAAGTTCATCTTCACCTCGTCGTCAATCACCTTGAAATGCTCAAAATCCGACGTGCGCGTGAATTGGTAGCGGCCCTTGCCGTACACGTCGTACATCAGGATGTAGTCGTTGCTGTTGTTGAGCTTGAAGGTACCCGCGCCCTCCACGGCCTCGGTGGTTTGCTGCACGTAGGGGTCGCGCTGCTTGTAGCCCTCCGTCAGCTTGTCCGACGCGGCTATCTTGATGCCGTTGCCCTGGCCCTCGGTCTTGAAAAAGAGGTAGTATTTGCCGTCCTTCTCCGCAATGTCGCCGTCGATGCAGGAGCCGTTGGTGGGCGAGAAGAACAGCTGCTTGGGCTCACCTTCCAGGTCCGTGAAGTCCTTGTTGGCGTAGGCGTAATAGATTTTATCGGGCTCCGAGCCGTATTGCAGGGAGAAGTACACCATGTACTTCCTGGCCTTGGCGTCGTAGATGGTTTGCGGCGCCCACACCCGCTTCAGGTTTTCCTGGTGGGGGTAGCGTTTCTGAAAGTTGATGGCGCTGGATTTCCAGTTGATCAGGTCCGTAGACTTCAGCAGCACCATGCCCCGGTTGCTGCTCCAGCCCTTGGCCGACACCATGTCGGTTGCCACCATATAAAAGGTTTTGCCGTCGTGGCCGCGCAGAATGTGCGGGTCGCGCACGCCCCCGGTTTCGCTAATGGCCGCCGAGCTGACGATGGGCCGGTTGCCGTTGAGGGCCGTGTAGTGGTAGCCATCCTCGCTGAGCGCGAAGCGAATGGCCTCCTGCTCCTTTTTATTGCCGGTGAAGTAGGCAAACAGGTAGGCAGTGGTTTTGGGTGGCTTGGCGGCGGCGGGCTTGGCAGGGCCTACCAGCGCCAGCACCAGCAGCACTACCCCAGCCGTGCGCCCAAACAAGCAGTGCTGACCAGTGCCGGCAGACGTAGCACCGCGGCGGCGAAATGCAGAACGAAAGAACATCATCATAGGGAAAGAAGAGTGTCGAAGTGGGAGCTACGCAAAAGAGTCAAATTCCAGGAGCAAAGCCAGCGCGGGCCGCGCAAAAGCAAATTTGCCCCCCTTCTTTGACCGTTCTGCCGCTATTGCGGGCCCGCACGGCCCGCCCTACCCGGCCGTAAGCTGATAGGTGCGGCCTTTTTTGGTTTCAAAGCGGAGCACGTAGCCGCGGGCATCCTGCGTAGGCGTGGCCCGCACGCCTTTGATGCGGAAGGGCCGGGCGGCCCGCACCACGCACCGCCCCCCGGCCAGGGCCGTGAGGCTGGCGGTTTGCAGCCGACCATGCTGCCAGGTCATGCCCACCTCGAAGCCGCCGCGGGCGCGCAGCCCCCGCACGTGGCCGGTGTTCCAGGCCGAGGGTAGGGCCGGCAGTAGCTCCACCTCGCCCAGGTGGCTTTGCAGCAGCATCTCGGCCATGCCCGCCGTGCCCGCAAAGTTGCCGTCAATCTGAAAGGGCGGGTGGGCATCGAACAGGTTGGGGTAGGTGCCGCCCGCGCCCCTACCCTTGGCGGGCATGTAGCGCAGCAGCTGCCGAATGAGCGCGTAGGCATGGTCGCCGTCGCGCAGGCGGGCCCACCAGTTGATTTTCCAGGCCTTGCTCCAGCCCGTGCCCTCGTCGCCACGGAGCTCCAGCGTTTTGCGGGCCGCTTGGAACAGCTCGGGCGTTTGGGCTTCCGACAGCTGCCGGCCGGGGTGCAGCCCAAACAGGTGCGACACGTGGCGGTGGTGCGGGTCGGTTTCGGGGAAGTCCCGGTACCACTCCAGCAGCTGGCCCTGCGTGCCCACGCGCGGCGGGTACAGCCGCGCCCGGCTGGCCAGCAGCTGGGCGCGCAGCTCGGCATCTACCCCCAGCACCTGCGAGGCCTCAATGACGTTGGTAAACAAGTCCCAGATGATGGCCATATCCATGGTAGTAGCCACCGACACGCTCTGCGGCTTGCCGTTCTGGTCTTTGAACTGGTTTTCGGGGGAAGTAGAGGGGGCCGTCACGAGGTATCCTTCCGGGCCTTCCACCAGCCAATCGAGGCTGAACAGGGCGGCTTCCTTCATCAGGGGGTAGGCCTCTTCGGCCAGGTAGCGCTTGTCTTGGGTGAAGGCGTAGTGCTCCCACAGGTGCTGGCTCAGCCAGTTGCCGCCTATGGCCCAGTTGGCCCACACCGGGTCGCCGTGGCCTACGTCGCCCACGGGGCTGGTGGTGGCCCAAATGTCGGAGTTGTGGTGCGCCACCCAGCCGCGGGCGTTGTAAAACTCGCGGGCCGTGTGGGTGCCGCCCTTGGCCAGATCGTGCAGCCAGCGCAGCAGCGGTTCGTGCAGCTCGCTCAGGTTGGTCACCTCAGCGGGCCAGTAGTTCATCTGGGTGTTGATGTTGATGGTGTAGTTGGAGCTCCAGGGCGGGCGCACCTCCCGGTTCCAGATGCCTTGCAGGTTGGCCGGCGGCCCGCCCGGCCGCGAGGACGACAGCAGCAGGTAGCGCCCGTACTGGAAGTACAGCGTTTCCAGGGCCGGATCGTAAGCACCTCCCGCGTAGGCTTGCAGCCGCTCGTCGGTGGGTAGGGCCGGGGCGGGGCGCCCGGTGGTATCGGCCACCACCAGCGCCACGCGGCCCAGGTAGCGCTGCACGTCGGCCACGTGGGCCTTCCGCAACGCGTCGAACGACTGGCCCGCCACCTGCTGCATGGCCGCAGTTGCCAGGGCTTTTTCGTCGCGGCCGTCCCGGTCGGGGCACTTGTCGAAGCCGTTGAAGCTGGTGGCGGCCACCACGTACAGCACTACCTCGTTGGCTTGTTCAATGTGCAGCCCCTGGGGCCCAGCCGACACGCGCCCGCCCGGCGCCACCGCCCGCACGCGGTATTGAAACCGCATGCCCCGGCAGCCGCTGGTATCGTCGTACACGATGTGCTCCCGGTCCTTTGGGTTGTAGTAGTTGGGGTCGACGTGGGCGGGGGATTTGCCACTCACTACCAGCTCTTTGCCCTGCTCCACGGTCCAGGTATGCCGCAGCGGACTGCTGGCCGCCACATCCAGCGTGAGGGCGTGGGACCGGCTGGCCCGCAGGCGCACCAGCAGCACGTTGCTTGGGGCCGAGGCCAGTACCTCGCGGGTGTATTCTACCCCGCCCACGGTGAAGCGCGTGGTAGTGGTGGCCGTGGGCAACTCCAGCTCCCGGCGGTAGGCGGTGGGGGCGGCCGCGCCCAGGTCCTGCTGCAACATCAGGTCGCCCAGCGGCAGGTACGATTCGGTGTACAGGCCCTGCATGTGCCGCACCAGCTCGTCGGCTTTGCCGTAATCTTGCTCGCGCAGCAGCGCCTCGCGCACCTGCGGCAGGTAGGCGGCCGCCTGCGGGTTGACGCTGGCCGGCACGGGGCCGCCGCTGTACAAAGTGCTTTCGTTCAGCTGAATCAGCTCTTTCTCTACCCCACCAAACACCATGGCCCCTACCCGACCGTTGCCGACTGGCAGGGCTTCCACCCACTCCGTGGCGGGTTTGTTGTACCACAGCTTCAGGTCGGCAGCGTCCCACTGGCGCGCCTTAGCGGCCGGGCTGACACGGAGGCAGTGGCCCGCTTGGCCGCGTACGGCGCGGGTAGTAGCACAGGCGGGTACCGTCAGCAGCCCCCACAGAAATAGCAGACACAGGAAATACTTCATCGAAAGAGCAGCAAGCAGAACAGGTAAAGAGCAGCTGCGCGAGGGGCCGGTTCAGGCAGCGCTTTCGCCTCCCCCCACGCAAAGCCCCAAGGGGCGCTTGGCAAGTTATAGCTTCACCGTTAGCTTCTTACCCACGTAGCGCACTTCTTTGGCGGGCTCGGTGCCCTCACCTACCCCAGTGCCGTGCTGCTCATCCACCAGTACTACTCGAAACGTGCGCTCCTGTTGCATACCCGGAAACGAACCAGCGCGGTTTTCTACTGTCAGCTGGCGGGCCTTGTCGTTCCAGCGCAGGCGGGTGGTGGCGTAGGCGCCTTTCTCGTAGTTGTAGTTGTCGTTTTCGTCCTCGTAGAGCGTAAACTCGCCATCAGCACCGGGATACACGCGGATTTCCAGCGGCGCATCGGGCTTCTCGCCGGTGTACTGTTGCAGCGGCCCCAGGGGCAGCACGGCGCCGGCACGCACGTAGAGCGGCATCAGGTCGATGGGGGTGGCGCGCTGCACGGTTTGCCCGCCGCGGTGGCGCTTGCCCGTCCAGAAATCCACCCAGCTGGTGCCGGCCGGCAGGTATACTTCGGTTGATTTCGTTTGGGAGAAATCGGGCGGTATGGGCTGGTTTCTATCGGGCCGCTTCACGTACTGCGCCTCCGTGACGGGGCGCACCAGCAAGGCCGGGCCAAACATGTACTCCGAGCTCAGGTCCGTCACCTTCGGGTCGGTGGGGAAGTCCATCAGCAGGGCCCGCATGAGGGTGCCGGCGCGGCTGGTTACGCCCCAGGCGTTGGCGTAGAGGTAGGGTTGCAGGCGGTAGCGCAGGTCGATAAACTTCTTCTGCGCATCAAACGCCCAGCTGCCTTTCTCGCCAAACTGATAAATCTCGCGGGGCGTGTACTCACCGTGGGCGCGCATCATGGGCGTGAGGGCCGCAAACTGCTGCCAGCGCGTAAACAGCTCCTGAAACGCCGGGTCCTGCACGCCCTTGGGGTAGTCGCCGGAGGGGAAGAAGCCGCCGATGTCGCTGTTCCAGTACGGGAAACCGGCCAGGCTTAGGTTGAGGGCGGCCGGTATCTGCTTGGCCAGCACGTCCCAGCGCGAGTTCACGTCGCCCGACCACACCATGGTGGCGTTGCGCTGCTGCCCGGCAAAGGCCGAGCGCGTAAGGATAAACACGCGCTTAGCCTCACTGGCGGCGCGCTGGTGCTGGTACACGCCCGTGGTGCTCACGAGGGGGTAGGCGTTGCGCACCCGCCGGAAGCTGCCCAGGGCGGTTTCGTTGTCGTCGTCGGTGTCGAAGGGCTGGAGCTGGTCGGGCTCGGTGGCATCCAGCCACCAGCCATCCATCCCCAGGCGGAAGATGTTCTTATTCAGGTAGCTCCAGTAGATGTCGCGGGCTTCGGGGTCAAAGGCGTCGTAGACCTTCACGTGGGGCGTTTTGGGCCAGGTGATGAAGTCGAAGAGCATGTCCTTAGCGGCCAGCTCTTGGTAGATCTTGGTCTTTTTGCCGAACGAGGGCCACACCGAAATAATCTGGTGGGCATGCAGCGCGTGCACCTCATCTACCATGCCCTGCGGGTTGGGGAAGCGCGGGTTGCCAAACTCCGTAGAGTTCCAGTAATCGTTGTTTTCGCCCCAATACTGCCAGTCCTGCACAATGCCATCGAGGGGTACGCTTAGGGCGCGGTATTTCTTCACCACGCCCACCGTCTCGTCCTGGCTGCGGTAGCGCTCCTTGCTTTGCCAGAAGCCCAGCGTCCAGCGCGGAAACAGGGGGGCCTGCCCGGTGAGGCTGCGGTATTGGGCCACCACTCCATCGGCCGTGCCGTTGCCGTTCAGCAGGTAGTAATCGGCACAGTCGCCTACCTCTGAATCGAACATCGCACCTTGCTCGCTATCAGTGAATTGCGTGGTGGAGTAATTGTCCCAGAACAGGCCGTAGCCCTTGCCCGAGTGCAGCACCGGCACGGCAATTTCCAGATTGCGCTGCTTCAGCAGTACCTTTTGCCCCCGGTAGTTGAGGTGCCCATCCTGGTGCTGGCCCAGCCCGTACACCGCCTCATTGGGCGCCAGCTGAAACAGCTGCCGCACGCGGTAGGTAGCCGTGCCCAGATCCTGCTTGGCCGTAAAGCGCGAACCGTTGGCCTTTTCGCTGATCAGCGGCTGATTTTTGGCCGTGAGGAAGTACACCTGCCCGGTTTTGGGGTCGATGCGCACCTCGGTGCTAGGGCTGCTCAGGCTGATGAGGCCGTTTTTGCTCGCGTATTTCAGCTTGCCCGGCGCGGGCGTCTGCACCACAGCTAGGCTCTTGGGTTCAATTTCTTTACCCTTCGGAAACTTCACTACCCGCACAATGTCGGGGCTGTAGAACTGCACCTGCACCGTGAGTGAGTCGGTAGACAGTTGCAGGCCGGTGGCGGTTTTTTGGTATTGCTGGGCGTGGGCAGCGGGCACCAGCAACAGGCCGAGCGCCGCCGAAAACAGAGGGCGTAGAGTGGATGTAGTCAAAAGAAAGATAGGTTGAGTGTATGTCAGAGTAGTAGTTCGTGTAAAGCGGTGTGTAGAGACGCAACCTTGCGTCTTGTCGTCCGCGCCGCGTGGCCGATGTCGTTCAACGACGAGACGCAAGGTTGCGTCTCTACGCCGTTTAGGAGGTTCGATATGCTATTCCGAACGCGCGGCGCCCCACCTACCCCACAGATTCCCACGGCCATGGGGTAGGCTGTCTATAATGGGGTGCTATCAGTAGGCGTGGCTGCTTCCCTAATATACAGCCATGCTCAAGCACCTAATCAGTAGGAACGCCGCGCGTTATGCGGAATAGTATCAGTTGTGTATCAAGGCTGTATAGTCTTTTGCTGACCAGTTGCCATGGTCAGGGTGATGGTACCGGCCGGGGCCGCGTAGTGGATGTTTTTCACGGGTAGCAGTTCCTTCGCGGTCCATTTCTGTCCCGACTTCTTCCACAGCAGCAACGTGCCGAACACCACGGGGTGATTATCAGGCGAGGTGGTGCCCACGGCGTTGAGCACGGTGCTGTGGGCGGCGGCCGGGTGCAGCCCGGTGGCGTCCACCGCCTGCGTCTCCGACCACCCACTGAGCGGCACTATCGCCAGCTGGTAGGTGCCATTGTCGATGATGTGGGCCGTGTAGCGCCCTACCTTGCGCGTGCTGCGCCGGATGGTGCCCGCGAGCTGGGGTAGGGCGTAGTGCCCTAGGTGCAGGTCGGTGGCCGTGGGGCTCTGCCCCACGTCTACCCGCAGAATGCCGTTGGGCAGGGGCATTTCGGCCAAGTGCAGCTGCACGTCTTTGTTGGATTGCAGCACGGCGTCGCGGTAATACACGCCATCCTCGAATTTCTTGAAGGTGTAGAGGCGCAGGGGCTCCCACTTATTTTCCTTGTTTTTGAACACGTAGTTCATGGCCACTTCGCCGTTGGGGCCATCGGCCTGCCAGGGGAAGGCGCTGTTGTAGCTCAGGCGGTTGTAGTTCTCGTCGCCGCGGTAGGGGTCAGAGCTATCCTGGTGGCAGGGGGCGCGCAGCTCAGCCGCGCCCACGTTAGGGTAATCCGTTACCAGAATATTAGGGCCGGGCTCAAACTTGTTGAACACCGTGCCATTGGCTAGGGCTGGGGTAGCCCAGGCGCCTTCGTTCTCGGTGGCGGTCCAGAAGGGCGAGTCGGCGGGCACCAGCAGGCCCAGGAAGGCCTTGGCCATCCAGTACACGCTGCCCCGGCAGCTATACGGCTGCACGGCCGGCTCAAAGGACCCGTAGAAGCCTAGCGTGGGCACGTTATCTTCTAAAAAATCGGGGTGTTGCAGAAATTGCAGCATGGCGCCCGAAGCAATGCGCCGCATCCACCCAAAGTTGGTATTGGCGGCCGGGCGCAGGCCCATCAGCGGAAAGGGCACCACCGCCGCAAAGCGGTAGGTGATGCTGCGGCCCCACATAATCAGGTGCCCATCGCGCCCAAACTGGTAGGGGTAGGTGTCTTTGAGTGGGGCGAAGTTCTCGTTGAGCTGCCGGGCCACCTCGGGGTAGCGCTGGCGGCCGTAGTACTCGCTCCACAGCCGGCCGTACATCTGAAACGCCCACATGCTGTAGTAGTCGTAGGTAGGCGCGTCGTTATACCAGCCCTGGCCGTCGTAGTGGGTGAGTTGCTTTTGCAGGTATTCTTCCAGCAGCTTCTTGTTGACCTGGTAGCCGCGGCTCTCGAAAAAGCTGAGGATGAAGATGTTGAAGTAGCGCCAGTTTTGGGGCACCGTGGGGCCGTCGCCGTAGCTGAGCATGGTGGCGGCCAGGGCATCTTTAGTAGCCTGGGGCATCGGGTCCCACAGTACCTCGGGGGCGGCAAACAGGGCCACACCCAGCCCCCCAAACTCCACCAGAATCTGGCTGGGTCCGCCGTTTTTGGCGCGGGGTTGAATGTAGCTGGGGCTTTTCGGGTCGACGAGCAACCCGAGCTGGTGACGGTAGTAGTCGGCTACCTTCACGCCATTGAGCGTGAGACCCGGCTCTTCTTTCAGCAGCGGCGCAGCCATAAACAGAGTGCGGCATAGGCCCTCCAGCTTCTCGGTGGGCACTTGGCCCTCGTTGCGGGGGTAGCTCTTGCCCGGCTCCTTCGGAAACTGCATGGGGTCGTCGAGCTTGTGCACGTAGCTGAACGCGCCGCTGAGCAGGTAGCGGGCGGCATCCTGCCAGTGCCGACGCGTCATGCCGGTGAAGGGGCTGAGGCGCTTGTCGGGCTGCTTCACCTCAAACGGCAGCAGCTTGGTAGGCGCCGGCGCCACGTGCGTATCGAAGTAGGCAGGCGAGGTGGTCTGGGCCACCCCAGGGGTAGGCGCTAGCCACCCGCCTACCCCCAGCAGGCCCATAAGGGCAGTGCGACGGATGGTTGCAGGAATGAGAGGAGGAAAGAAAGCGCGTTGGGTGGGAATGGGCACGGGTTAGTTGGGCTTGCGGGCTTCGCCTTCCGGCTTCAGCACGTTCAGGATAGGTTTTTCGAGGCCGTCGAGCTGGTCTTGCTCAGGTTTCAGCAGCTCTAGCACTACCACCTCATTGCGCCCTTTTTTCAGCCACTCGGCGGGCGCGTAGATGGTTTGCTGGGGGCCGGCTTCCCAGTAACGCCCCAGGTGGTGGCCGTTCAGCCACACACTGCCTTTGCCCCAAGGGCTCATGTCGAGGTAGGTATCGGCGGGGGTAGTGAGCGTGAAGGAGCCGCGCCGCAGTACGGGGCCGTTGCCGGTAGCGGCATTGCCGGGTTTGGTGGCTGGCACCTTCGAAATGTCATCAAACGGCAACGGGAAATGCTGCCAGCCGGTCAACTCTTTGCCCGCAAACGTCACCTTCTCCGTGATGCCCTTGCGGTTCTGCAACAGGTAGGCGCCGAAGTTGATGCGGCCCAGGTTTTCCACCAGAATATCCAGCGTAACGGTGCCAGCGGGTAGGGTGATGGTGGCCTCCTGGTGCTCGCCCTTGCGGCGGTCCAGCACGGCCACGCGCTGGCCGTTCACCAGCACCACGGCGTAGTCGCGCAATTCCGTCAGGCTGAGTACGCCCGTGCGGCCGCCCGGCACCTGGGTACGGTAGAGCACGAAGCCGTAGGGTTGGTGCAGGTCTTCAAACGTCTGGGGTTTGGCGCTGGTCACGGCCTTGGGCAACACGCTCAGCAGCGGGGTAGTCTGGCTCAGACTAACAACCGGAATGCGGGTAGTGGGCTTGGCCGCAGGCACGGCAGGCAGCTTAGTACCCGCGGGTAGGTGCTTCTCAATAGCCTGCCGAAACGCCATAAACTTAGGCGTAGCATTGCCGGCCTCGTCCAGGGGCGCATCGTAGTCGTAGCTGCTGATCTGGGGTTCGTAGCGGGTGCCTTCGCCCTTGTAGTTGGCCCCGTTCATGAAGCCGCGGGTAGTACCCCCGTGAAACATGTACATGTTGATGCTCACGCCGGCGGCCAGCACCGAGTCGAGGCGACCAGCGTATTTCTCGGCGGGCACGGTGTGGTGCGGTGCGCCCCACCAATCGAACCACGCGGGGTACCACTCGGCAATGTAGTAGGGTCCTTTGCCAGCGTGGTTGTCGCGCACAATTTTCTTCACCTGGTCGGGCTTGTCGAGGCCGTTCACGGCGGGTAGCAGGCCGGGCAGGTGGCCGTTGGCCACGTCAGCGGCCGGGTCGCAGGTGTACAGCAGCCCATCGAAGCCGGCCTCTCGGAACAGCTTCTGGTTTTGGGCCAGGTACTCCTTGTCGGCGCCGTAGGAGCCGTATTCGTTTTCCACCTGCACCATCAGCACCGGGCCGCCGTGGTTTACTTGCAAGGGCGTCAGCTGCTTGGCCACGGCGTTGAGGTAGCGCTTGTAGGCGGCCACGTACTGCGGCTCCTGGCTGCGCACCTTCAGGCCGGGCACGTTTTGCAGCCAGTAGGGGTAGCCGCCAAACTCCCACTCGGCGCACACGTAGGGGCTGGGCCGCAGCACCACCCACAGGCCTTCTTCCTGGGCCATTTTCACGAAAGCGGCCACGTCGTGGTTGCCGCTGAAGTCGTACTTGCCGGGCTCCGGCTCGTGCGCATTCCAGAACACATAGGTGCCGATGGTGTTCAGGCCCATGGCCTTGGCCATGCGCATGCGCTGGCGCCAGGCCTCGCGCGGCACGCGGGGGTAGTGTATCTCCCCCGAAATCATCTGGAATGGCTTACCGTCGAGCAAAAAGTGCTCGTCGCCCAGCGCAAAGGTGTGTTTGGCGGCCGCGGGGGCAGCGGCGGTTTTGGTTGCAGGTTTGGTTTGCGCCTGCGTGGCGGCGAGGGTAGTAAGGCTAAGGCCGCTCAGTAGCAGCGCCCGCACAAGTGTCTGATTCAGCACAGCTTACAGAGGTCTAGCAGAGGGTTTGTTGAAGAAATTGAGGCTCCAGTGGTCCAGCCAACCAATGGTAGGTTGGCCGTCTTTGAACTGCACCGGCAGCCACAGATAGCGACTGTCTTTCAGGTCTTTGGGATTCCAACGGTCGGCCATGAAGATGAAGGCGTCTTTCTTGCCCGCCACCGGCAGCACGTAGGTCGACTGCCCACCAAAAGTGAGCTTGGCGTTGGGGCCGGTCATGGGGTCGCCCAGGGGTTTCCAGGGGCCGAACGGGTGGTCGGCTACGTGCAAAGAGGCTTGGTTGGGGTCCCAGCCGGTGCAGCCTGAGGTGATGAGGTAGTACTTGCCGCCGGTTTTGAACAGGGCCGGCGCTTCCTGGTGCTTACTAAACAGCAACGAGTCCTGGGGGGTAGCGGTGAGGTAGTCAGCCGAGAGGCGGGCCAGGCGCAGGTCGTAGTTTTCGCGGGCCGAGTAGACGTGGTAGGCAGTGCCGTCGTCGTCCACAAACAGACCCATATCGCGCGACATGTTGCCGTTAGGCCGGAAGCTGTTCACGTACTTGAATGGGCCTGTGGGCTTATCGGCCACGGCCACACCGGCGCGGGCGGCCTTGTAGCCCTGGCCCTTCAGCTCCAGGTGAAACCACATCACGTACTTGCCGGTCTTCTTGTTGTAGATGACCTTGGGCCGCTCCATCAGGCAGCCGGCCGCAATGTCGCTCTGCGCATCCTGGCTGGGGGGTAGGGCCACGCCTTCGTACTTCCAGTTATACAGGTCTTTGGAAGAGTACACGTTCACGCCTTCTTCCTGGTGCTGGGCGCGCTTCTCACCGTACCAATAATAGGTATTCCCTACCTGCAATAGGCCCCCGCCGTGGGCATTGATGAGGTTGCCGTCGGTGTCGTACCACAGCTCGCCGGGGCGGAAAGCAGTGCTTTTCGTCTTTGGGGCGTTGCTGAGGGTAGCGGGGAGTTTCGCTAGGGTCGTCCCAACACTCAGCCCGAGGCCTGCTAAAACAAGAAATACTCTTTGCATACGCGTAAAAGCATACGGCCGGCTGCGCCGGCAGCCGGCCGTATACCTCATGACAGGGATGTGGTTAGTAGCCAGGATTCTGCGTCAGCGTAGCGCTGGTGTTCCGGTCTATTTCCGACTGCGGAATGGGCATCAGCGCCTTCTGAGCCGTCAGGCCCGTCACGGAGGCGCCGTTCAGGCGGAGCGTGCGCTCTACCAGCGTGCCGGTGCGCACCAGCGTAATGCGGCGCTGCTCCTCGCCAATCAGCTCGCGGGCGCGCTCATCCAGGATGAAGTTCAGATCCATCTGGCTGGCCGTTACCTGAGGGGCTTTGGCACGGGTGCGCAGCACATTGATGCTGGTAGCGGCGCCGGCCGTGTTGCCTTGCTTCATCTGAGCCTCGGCCAGCAGCAGGTAGGTTTCGCCCAGGCGCATCATGGGTAGGTCCTTGATGGTACCGTAGCCGAAGGGGTCGGCGGGATTATACTGGTTCCACTTGGTGGTGTAGGGCGTGATGTAGTAGATGGTGTCGGTTCCCTTCAGGCCCGTTACACGCTGGCGATACAAAGCTGTCTGAGCGGGGTCGTTGTAGTAGAAGCGACGCTTGAGGTTGTATTTCGAGTTGCGCATATCCGCACTCTCGTCTTTGGGATACAGGCGGTAATCCACCCAGTTGCTGAGACGCATGCGCCCGATGCCGCGGCCACCCAGCGAGTCGGCAATGACCATCCCTTTGATGTTGTAGTAGCCGGGCACCCACATGCGGCGCTGCTGGGCATCGGTCTGCGCACCCGGCACGTTCAGCTGCTGTTCTATGCCCCAGATGATTTCCGTGTTGCCTTGGTTGCGGCGCTGGTTGCCCACAATAAACATGTCGGAGAAGTAGTCGCCGGGCTGGTTGGTGCGCACGCCGTAGCGGGCCGTAATCAGCTTGTAGGTGCCGCTGCTGATGAGCGTTTGCAGTACCTTTTCGGCCTCGGCGGGCTTGTTCATGCGCAGGTATACCTGGCCCAGCAAGTGCTGGGCTGCCCCCCGCGTAATCCGGCCCGACACGGCTTTATTCGCATCAAACATATTGGGAATGGCCGTGTTCAAATCGTTCACAATAAAGTCATTGACCTCGGCAATGGGCGTGCGTGTGAAGTCGGTGCGGGGCGAGGTCACGGGCTCCTTTACCAGGGGCACGTCGCCGAAGAGCGTAGCCAGAAAGTCGTAGGCATAGGCCCGGAAGAAGCGCGCCTCCGCCGAAATCCGGTTTTTGTAGCCCTGGCGCAGCGAGGCCGGTGCGGCCTCAGCCCCGGCAATAATCTGGTTGGCGTTGTTGATGGTGCGGTAGGCCCAGCTCCAGTAGAAGCTGGCGCCCGCATCCTGCGAGTTCAGCTGGGTATAGTTGTAGTAGGGGACTTCTACGCCCTCTACCTGCCCCGGAATGGCCACGTCGGTGCCTTCCTGCATGATGCCGAGCAGGCCTTGCCGCCCGGCGGACGTGTACTGCTCGCGCACCACGGATTGCAGGCCGGCCATAGCGGCCTCAAAGCCCAGCGAGTCGACCAGTACGGTTTGGGGCGTATAGAGTGAGGGCGGGTTCTCGTCCAGGTATTCTTTTTCGCAGGAGCTGAGCAGTTGCATCGCGCTCAGCAGCCCAAGGCAAGCTAACGTAAAACGTTTCATATCAAATTTTTTTTAAGCTGTTAGCTAATGGCTGTTAGCTGCTAGCTGTTGTTCAATAAAAAGCTATCAGCTAGCAGCTAATAGCTATCAGCTACTGTTTCTACCGCAGGCCGATGTTCAGGCCGAATACCACGGTGCGCACGTTGGGGTAGTTGGTGCCGCCGTTGCCGGTGCCGTTGCCCACGGTGTAGCTCTGCTCGGGGTCCCAGCCTACCCAGTCGGTCCAGGTGTAGAGGTTGCGGCCGCTCAGATATACCGACAGATTGCCCATGTGCAGGCGCTCGGCCAGCGAGGAGGGGAAGTTGTAGTTCAGCGTCACGTCTTTGAGACGGGTGAAGCTGGCGTCGCTGGGGTAGCTATAGCCGCGGGGGTTGTTGTAGTTAAGGCCGGGGCGGTCCTGGCTCATGTTTGCCGCCGTCCAGTAGCCAATTTCCTGGGAGGTGTTGATGCGGCCACCCAGGTCCACAAAGTTCAGGTTGCCGTTGTTGCGCAGCACGCCTTGCACCGTTTGGAAGAACACGCGCAGGCTCAGCCCCTTGTATCGGAAGGTATTGGTGATGCCGCCCTGCCACTCGGGGATGGTGCTTCCCTGGTAGGTGCGGTCGTTGCTGTCAATCTTGCCGTCGCCGTTCACGTCCCGAAACTTCAGGTCGCCGGGCTTAGCGGAGGCATCTTGCCGGCTGGGGTCTTCGCCTACCTGCCACACGCCTTCTTTCTCGTAGGTGTAGATACCGTTGAGCGCCTTGCCAATGAACAGGTTGCTGCCGATATCGTCGCCGCCCGTGCCGTAGATTTGCAGCACGCGGTTGCGCACCACGGAGAAGTTCAGATTGGTTTCCCAGCCGAAATCAGACTTATCGATATTCCTGGTGGCCAGGGCCACATCCACGCCTTGGTTGCGCACCGAGCCCACGTTAGCTAGAATAGAACCGTAACCTGTGATAATGGGTAGCTGGCGGTTCAGCAGCAAGTCGTTGGTCTTGGCATCGTAGTATTCCACCGAGCCCGTAACGCGGTTTTTCAGCACCCCAAAGTCCACGGCGTAGTTGACGCTAGAGGTGCGCTCCCACTTCAAATCAGCATTGCCGATGATATTAGGACGCAGGCCTACCGTCGTCACTCCATTATAAGCATATTGTAGCTGCGACAGGCCCGTGATGGTACCGTATGGGCCGATGGCCTCGTTGCCGGTGGTACCGTACGAGAAGCGCAGTTTCAGCTGGCTCACCAGAGAATTATCCTGCAAGAAGGCTTCGTTGGCGATGTTCCAGCCCAGGGCGATGGAAGGGAATACGCCGTATTTGTCGGTATTGGCCCCAAACACCGTGGAGCCGTCGCGGCGGGCCGTTACCGTGAGCAGGTAGCGGCTGTCGTAGTTGTAGTTGATGCGGCCCATCTGCGAGAGCAATGCCCGCCGCTCGCTGTAGGAACTGATAGTAGGCGGCAAGGAGCCGCCGCCGATGCCATTGAAGCCGATGTTGTCGTTGATGAAGCCGTTGGCGTTTTCGGTGGTGGTAAAGTAGGTGTTCTGCTGGGAGCTGTACAGAGCCGTCACGTCCACGTGGTGCTTGCCAAAGTCGCGGGCATAGCTCAGAATATTCTCAATGGTGTAGTTGCGGCGCTCATCATTCAGCAGCTGCGCGTAGCCGTTGAGGTTACCAAAATCCCTACCCTCGTAGTAGGCATAGCGGTAGGGGCGGAAAGAGTAGGTGGCATTCAGGCGGTACTTCAGTCCTGGCGCGAAGGTGGGCGCCACTTCGGCGTAGCCCGTGCCCGTGAGCTGGTTCACCACGCTTTCGCGGGTGGTATTCAGAGCCAGCAGGGGGTTTTTGATCAGCAATTCCGGCAGCTGGGGGTAGATGGCGTAGGTGCTGCCGTCGGGGTTGTAGAGGTTGCCGTAGGGGCTGGTTACTTGGGCCAGCGTGAGGTCGGCGCGGCCGCCGTTGTCGTTGTTGGTGGAGAAGAACGACGAGGTACCCACCCGCAGCCACGGCGTCAGGTTGGCGTCGATGTTGGTGCGCAGGCTCACGCGCTGAAACTGAAAGCCTTTGAGCGTGCCGCGCTGCTTGAAATACTCCCCCGACACGAAATACTTCACGTCGTCGGTACCGCCCGAAATCGACAGGTTGTGGTCCTGAATCACGCCGGTCTGCTTGATTTCCTTCATCCAGTCCACCGTGCGGCCGGCTTGTAAGTTCACTACCTCCGCCGAGTTGGGTAGGGGCTGGGTAGGCGTAAAGCCGCGCTGAACGGCAAAGTCCTGATACTTCTGCGCGTATGCTTCCGGGGAGAGTGGGTTCAGGTTTTGAATGAAAAACTCGGGCCCCGCGTAGCCGTTGTAGCGAATCTCGGGCTTGCCGGTTTTGCCGCGCCTGGTGGTAATCAGGATAACGCCGTTGGAGCCGCGCGTACCGTAGATGGCCGTGGAGCTGGCGTCTTTCAGCACCTCAATAGAGGCTATATCGTTGGTATTGATGTCGTTGAGGTTACCCGGAAATGGCAGCCCGTCCACTACAATGTAGGGCGAGGTACTGGCCGTGATGGAGCGTACCCCCCGAATCTGAATGTTGGGCTGCGCGCCCGGCACCGCCGAGCTGGTCACAATGTTCACGCCCGCCACCGAGCCGGCCAGTGCCTGCGCCACGTTGGATACCGGAATCTTCTCCAAGCGGTCCTGCGGCACCGATACCACCGAGCCCGTCACGTCGGAGCGCTTCTGGGTGCCGTAGCCCACTACCACCACTTCCTCCAGGGCCTTGGTATCCGTTACCATTCGCACATCAAAGGTGGTGCGACTACCCAGCGGAAACTCCTGCGAGGTGAAGCCGATAGACGAAATCAGCAGCGTACCGCCTTGGTTGGCCGTGGGCACTACCAGCGAGAAGCGGCCGTCGGCGTCGGTGCCCGTGCCGATGGTGGTACCTTTCACCACCACCGTGGCGCCGGGCAGGGGCTGGCCCTGGTCGTCGGTTACGCGGCCGGTAATGGTCTGGTCGACGGGGGCTACCGCCTCCGTGGTGGGGCGCACTGGTGCTCCGGGGTGGCTGCGCGCAGCGGGTGCGGCGAGGGCTACTTGCAGGGGTACAAGCGTCCCGCATAAGAGTAACGGTTTTACTCTCATAGAAGTGAAGGGATTTTGCGTCCGGCAAAGGCCGGAGCAAGGTGGGAGATGTAAAATTTTTCCAAAAAGTCTTCTGTAAGTAGGCGTTGTTGTCGGGGCGGGGCAGGGAAGGATGTTGCTCAGTGCAGGCCAACCTATCCGTTTGCGGGCGCCTCCTTGGTGGTAGGTAAGCGCTGCTTCCGGCAACTACCTCCGTGGTGTTGGGAACTAGCCAAATGTAGAAGGAGCTTTAGAGGAGAGTAGGGGACAATTCAATCGAAAAAAGGGGTTAAATTGGTCATCCATTCCTCGCACAATCGATTGATATACTTAATCAATTACAATAACCTGTTCTGCAGCAGGCAGTTGCATCCTTATTTAGCTCTCTTACTGCTTTTCTTTTTCTTTCTAAATGGGTAACCGCAATCGTTTGCAAACTCACCTCCGGGACATTCTCGTATTCCTTTCTGCCCCATTTCTTGTGGTACTGAAGGCGGTATGCAGCCGGTATAGATGGGGGGTTTTGTTGACGCTGGCTGGAGGCCATCAGGCGCTGGCGCAGAGCGCGCCCAGTGCGTTTCGTTTCGAGCACCTGACTGTGAATGAAGGCCTCTCACACAGCGACGGTATGGCCGTGACCCAGGACCGGGCCGGCTTCATTTGGGTGGGCACCAACCGCGGCCTCAACCGCTACGACGGCTACACCCTGAAGCAGTACTCGCTGCCCGTGAACCCGCACAACGGCATATCCAGCAACCGGATTTCGGTGCTGCATGTGGGAACTAAGGGGCGCCTATGGGTAGGCACCGAGCGGGCCGGCCTGAGTTTATATAACGCAGATCAGGACGACTTTTTTCGGCTCGATGAGCAGCACATTCCGGCGGCCTACCAGGCCCAGGCCCGCTTGCTGGCCCAGTCCGACGTAACGGCCCTGGCGTCGGATACGCTGGGACGCCTATGGGTAGGCACCGACCGCACCGGTCTGTTTGTACTGACCTTCGACCAGCAGGGGCGCGTGCAGACAGTACAGCAATTGTCGCCTTATACGCACCAGCAGCCTGTGCTGCTGCACATCACCAGCCTGGCACTTGATGCGGAAGGCAAGCTGTGGGTAGGCAGCAGAACCTCGGGGCTCCATTTCATCCGCACTACCCTAGCCAGCTTTCAGCCACAGACTGCCACCGGGGCCATCACATCGGTGCGGGCCCTGCACCTCGACCGCCACGGCGACTTGTGGGTAGGCACCGACCACCGGGTGTATTGGGTGAGTGCCGCCAACCGGCGCACCGTGCGGGAGCTAAGCACACACCCCCTACCCCAGGAGCTGCCGGTCATTCAATCAGTATATTCAGACTCGTTTGGGCGGCTTTGGGTGGGCACTATCTACGGGCTGCACGTGTGGGAAGCAGGTGCCCGCACCGGTCTTGCGCCCCCACTACGCGCCGAGACTCCTACCCTGTTTCTGCCGCAGGACGGGGAGCCATTCAGCATCAACTCCGAGCGGGTGCACCAAATCTTTGAAGATCAGCACCAAGTGCTGTGGCTGTGCGCCTCGGCTGGCGGCCTCAACAAGGTAGACCTGCGCCAGAAACCCTTTGGCAGCATTCGGCAGCAGCTTACGGGGCGGCTGGCCCTGTCCAACAACTACGTCAATGCCATTTATAAGGAGGAGGCACGCAATACCTTGTGGTTTGGCACCCGCAACGGGGTAGCCAGCTACGACCTGGCCCGGCACACCTACCACAACTACCTCGATCAGCAAAGCGGTGGCGCCCGCGGGGTCGATGTTTCGGCAGTTTTTCAGACCACCAACGGCACGCTCTGGTTTGGGACGCGCGGCCACGGCCTGGTCACGCTTAGCCGGACAAACGGCCAGGAAAAGCTGACCACCTACGATAAGCTACCCAGTGGACTTTCGCTCAGCAACACGGCCATTGAGCGCATCACGCAGGACAAGCGCGGCACAGTGTGGGTGGCTACGTTTTCGGACGGACTGTGCTGCTTCAGCCCTGACGGCCAGTACCTGGGCACCTACCGCACCACCAACAGCGCCCTGCCCACCAACCAGTTTTCCTTTCTGCTCTACGATGCCAAGCGCGACGTGCTGTGGGCCAGCACCCGCGACGCGGGCCTGCTGAAGCTGCGCGCCACTCCCAGCGCGCTACGCGTGCTGCAACACTACCAGTACGCGCCAGGAAAGCCCAACAGCCTGCGCGTGAACTACACGTGGCCGCTGCTGCTGGACGAGCAAAACACTCTGTGGATTGGTACCATTGGCGGCGGCCTGCACCAGCTGCGCACCGATGCGGCCGGCCATGAAACCATGCGCTCCTACTTCGACCAGTTGCCGGAGCAGGACGTAGAGAGCATTCTGGCCGATGAGGCAGGCCACCTCTGGATAGGCGGCACCGGCCTTTACCGCTTCACGCCCGCCACCCGCCAATACCTACGCTACGATGTGGCCGACGGCCTACAAAGCAATGCGTTTAAGATAGGCTCGGCGGCGCGCGCCCAGGATGGCACGCTCTACTTTGGGGGCATCAACGGCATCAACTACTTCCAACCCTCTGATATCCAGGCCAACCCCTACGCGCCGACAGTGCAGATTACCGGCCTGCGCGTGACCAACCGCCCCGTAGCCGTAGGCGACACTGTGAATGGCCGCGTGCTACTCCGGCAGGCGCTATCGGTGCCGCAAACCGTGACCATCCGCAACGCTGAAAACGACTTTCTGGTGGAGTTTGTGGCCCTGAACTACGCCAATCCCCAAAAGAGCCGCTACGCCTACCGCCTGGTGGGCTACAACGAGGACTGGGTGTACCCCGCGCCGGGGCAGCGCACAGCCAGCTTTGCCAACCTACCCGCGGGCCATTATACGCTGGAGGTGAAGGCCAGCAACGGCGAGGGCGTGTGGTCGAAGCACTACGCCACCATGCAGTTTGAGGTGCTGGCGCCCTGGTGGCGCACGTGGTGGGCCTACCTGCTCTACGTGGTGGCGGCGGTGGGCGCGGTGGCCTGGTTCCGGCGCGTGGAAATGGCCCAGCAGCAGCTTAAAAACCGCCTGCTGCTAGAGCAGTTTCAGGTTGAAAAGGAGAAGGAGCTGACCGATTTAAAGCTGGGCTTCTTCACCAATATCTCCCACGAGCTGCGCACCCCGCTCACCCTCATTCTAGGGCCGATGGAAGAAATCATGCGCGCCGCTGGCCCCGTGGCCGACCTGCGGGGCAAGGTGCAGCTGATGCACCGCCAAACGCGCAAGCTGCTGGAGCTGGTGAATCAGCTACTGGACTTCCGGAAGGTGGAAACCGGCCACGTGCCCCTGCGTGCCCAGCGCGCCGATGCCGTGCGCTTCCTCACTGATATCTACTCCGTTTTTCAGTTGAAAGCCCAGGAGCGCAGCGTGACCTACCTGCTGGACGTGCCTACCCAGCCGGTGCCGCTGTATTTCGACCGGAGCAAGCTGGAAATCATCCTGACCAATCTGCTGGCCAACGCCTTCAAGTATACCCGCAACAAGGGTAGGGTAGAGCTGGCCGCCACCGTCATTGGCAATGCTGCCGGCGAGGCCCTCTACCACCAGGGCCAACTGGCGGGCAACTACTTGAAAATCACCGTGACGGATACGGGCGTGGGCATCAAGGCCAGCGAGCTGGGCCGGATTTTCGACCCCTACTACCAGGCCTCGCACACCAACACGTTGCGCATGACGGGCACGGGCATTGGCCTGTCGCTGGCGCGGCAGTTTGCCGAGCGCCACGGCGGCCAGCTCACCGTGAGCAGCACCCAGGGGGTAGGCACCACGTTCGAGCTGCGCCTGCCGCTGGGCCAGCAGCACCTCAAGCCCGAGGACATTCAGCCGGAAGATGATGCGCTGGCTACCCCCGCCGAGTCGGAAGAGCTGTTGGAGGTGCTCGAAGTAGCCAAAGAACCAGCAGAGGAGTACGCGGCCCTACCCGCCGCCCCGACGGGGCCGCCGCGCCTGCTGGTGGTGGAAGACAACGACGAAGTGCGCCAGTATCTGCAACAGCTTTTCGCGACCGAGTACGAAGTGCTGACGGCCGCCGACGGTCTGGAAGGCTGGGACGAGGCCTTGCAACACCTCCCTGACCTGATTATCTCGGACGTGATGATGCCACACTCCGACGGCCTGGAGCTGTGCCAACGCGTGAAGCAGCATCCCAAAACGGCGCATATTCCGTTGCTGCTGCTCACGGCCCGCACCGCCGAAACCCACCAGTTAGAAGGCCTGGGCTTGGGTGCCGACGACTACATGAGCAAGCCCTTCAACCCTACCCTGCTGCTGGCCAAAGCGGACGCCCTGCTGCGCAACCGCCGCAAGCTGCACGAGTACTACCAGCGCCACATCTTACTAGAGCCCACCGAAATAACCGTTCCCGACGCCGACCGCGAGTTCTTGGAAAACGCCATGCGCGTAGTGGAAGACCACCTCGAAGACGCCGAGTTCAACGTGCAGGTGCTGGTGCGGAAGGTAGGCATGAGCCAGTCGGTGTTCTACCGGCGCATCAAGAGCATCACGGGCCAAACGGTGGTAGAGTTCATCCGCGACGTGCGCATGAAGCGCGCCGCCCAACTGCTGGCTGGTACTACTATGCGCGTGTCGGAGGTAGCGTTTCAGGTGGGCATTGAGGATGCCAAGTACTTCCGCAAGATGTTCCAGAAGATCTACAGCGTGACGCCCTCGGAGTACGCCCGGCAACACCGCCAGAGCAAGGAAGCGGCTGCCGTGGAGTAGGCATATCGAATAGGGAGGCCGTCATGCTGAGCTTGCCGAAGCATCTCGCGTGCTGATGTTGCAACGGTAATCCAGATGTCAGCACGCGAGATGCTTGGCAAGCTCAGCATGACGGCCTTTGCACTATACATCAGGCTACCAGACGAATCTTTCCCCCTTAATCTTAGGATACGCCCCCCTACCTTGTGCGGGCAGATGCCTACTATTGCGGATACCTTCCCTACCCTACTGCCTATGCCTCGTTCTTTCCGTTTGCGCCGGTTGCTTACCGGTGTACTTCTCACGCTAAGTCTACCTCTGACTAGCCATGCCCAGGCCACCACGCCGGTTGACAAGGCGCTGTTCAAGCCCAAGTTCATCAAGCAGCAACTGCTGAAAGCCACCCGCTGGCAACTGGCCCACCCCAAGCACGAACTCACCGACTGGACCAACGCAGCTTTCTACTCGGGCGTGTTTGCGGCCTATCAAACCACCAAAACCAAGTGGGTGCTGGATTCGCTCATGGCCATGGGCAACCGCACCCAATGGCGCCCCGCCAAGCGCTACGACCACGCCGACGACATTGCCATCTGCCAGACCTACCTCAATCTGTACCGCCTCAAAAAGGACCGGCAGATGATAGCGCCTACCCTGGCCGCTTTAGATAAGCTCTACACCACGCCCGGCCCCGAGGTGCAGCAGCACGGCATTACGTGGTGGTGGTGCGATGCCCTGTTTATGGGTCCGCCCGTGCTGGTGAAGGCCGCCCTGATCGACAACCAGCCCCGTTACCTCGCTTTCAACGACACCTTATATAAGCAGACCTACCGCCGGCTCTATAACCAGCAGCAGCACCTGTTCACCCGCGACGCCTCTTACCTCTGGAACGCGGCCGGCGAGGGCAAGAAGGAAAGCAACGGCCAGCCCATTTTTTGGAGCCGCGGCAATGGCTGGGTGATGGGCGGCCTGGTGCAAATCCTGCAAGAATTACCCAAGGACCACCCCACGCGGCCGTTCTACCAAAACCTATTCAAGGAGATGAGCGCCCGCCTCATCGAGCTGCAACAGCCCGACGGCCTGTGGCGCGCCAGCCTCCTCGACCCCGGCGCCTACCCCGGCGGCGAGGCCTCAGGCTCGGGCTTCGACTGCTACGCCCTGGCCTGGGGCATCAACCAGGGCCTGCTCGACCAAGCCACCTACCTACCCCATGTGCAGCAAGCGTGGGCCGGGCTGAACCGGTGCGTGTCGCCGGAGGGGCGCGTGGGGTGGGTGCAGCCCATCGGCGCCGACCCGCGCCGCGACTTCTCGGCCGACAGCTGGGAGGTGTACGGCACCGGCGCGTTTTTGCTGGCCGGTTCGGAAGTTATCAAGCTGAAGTAGCCCGGCTGCTTCGTTTTACTCTATTTCTGCTCATGGAACGACGCACCTTCGTTGCGCAATCGGCGGCGGCTTTATCGGCACTGGCCCTACCCGGTGCCAGCCTGGCGAGCAGCGCCTTGCCCCTACCCACCCCTGCCAAACCTACCGACCGCGAATACTGGCTCAGCACCTTGCTGAAAGTAGCCGACCCGGTGCTGACCAACGCCGCGGCTGGTCGGCTGAAAGCTAAGATGCCCGTAGAATCTGCCCCCGGTCAGGAAGCGGGCCGCCGCAGTGTCACCTACCTCGAAGCGCTGGGTCGCACGCTCACGGGGCTGGCGCCCTGGCTGGAGCTACAAGCGGTGCCCGCCAACGAGCTGGCCCGGCAGCAGCGCTACCGGGAGCTGGCCCGCCAGGCCATTGCCCAGGGCGTCAACCCCCAGTCGCCGGACTTCCTGAACTTTACGGAGGGCGGGCAGCCGGTGGTAGACGCCGCGTTTCTGGCGCACGCCATGCTGCGCGCCCCTACCCAGCTCTGGGACCAGTTGCCCGAGGCTACCAAGACGCAGCTGGTAGCGGCTCTGCAAAGCAGCCGCGTCATCAAGCCGTATTACAGCAACTGGCTGTTGTTCAGTGCTATCATTGAGGCGGCATTGCTGAAATTCACCGGCGCTGGCGACTTGATGCGCATGGACTACGCCATCAAAGAGCACCTGACCTGGTACAAGGGCGACGGCACCTACGGCGACGGCCCCGACTACCACTGGGACTATTATAATAGCTACGTGATTCAGCCCATGCTGCTGGATGTAGTGGGCACCCTGGTGGCGGCCGGCAAGGAGCGCAAAGAGCTGCTGGAGCTGCTGCGCGCCCGCGCCCGGCGCTATGCCCAGGTGCAGGAGCGGCTGATTTGTGCCGATGGCTCGTTTGCCGCTTTCGGCCGCTCGCTGGCCTACCGCTGCGGGGCGTTTCAGCACCTGTCGCAGGTGGCCTTGCAGCAGTTGTTGCCCGAGGAGTTGCCGGCCGGGCAGGTGCGCAGCGCCCTCACGGCCGTTATCCGGCGCACCCTAGAGCCCAAGGGCACCTTCGACAGCAAGGGCTGGCTGCAAATTGGGCTATGTGGGCATCAGCCGGGCATTGGTGAGGTCTACATTTCCACAGGCAGCCTCTACCTGTGCACCGCCGCCTTCCTGCCCCTGGGCTTGCCCAGCACCGACGCGTTTTGGACCGCCTCGGCCCAAGACTGGACCGCCAAAAAAATCTGGTCGGGGCAGGATATCAAGACCGACCACGCCCTGTAAGACCCCACTTTTCCTACCCTACCCCGACAGCCCAGGACAGTGGAACCGGCCACGTGCTCTATCTTGTCGGCTTACCTCCTACCCTTTACGTATGACTTCTTCTTTCGATTTGACGGGCAAGCTGGCCCTTGTAACGGGCTGCAACCGCGGCATTGGGCAGGCCATGGCCGTTGGTCTGGCCGAAGCCGGCGCCGACATCATCGGCGTGTCGTCGTCGCTGGCGCTGAGCGGCTCCGAGACTGAGCAGCAGGTGCAGGCGCTGGGCCGGCAATTTCACGCCTACCAGGCCGATTTCAGTCAGCGCCCGGCCGTGGATGCCTTTATCGCCCAAGTGCAGCAGGACTTTCCGCAGATTGATATTCTGATCAACAACGCCGGCACCATCAAACGCGCCCCCGCCGCCGAGCACTCGGATGAGCTGTGGGACGAGGTGCTGGCCATCAACCTGGATGCGCCCTTCCGGCTGGCCCGCGCCATTGGCGGGCAAATGCTGCAACGTGGCAGCGGCAAAATCATCTTCACGGCCTCGCTGCTCACGTTTCAGGGCGGCATTACGGTGCCGGGCTACGCGGCCAGCAAAGGCGCCATTGGCTCTGTGGTGAAGGCCCTAGCCAACGAATGGGCCGGCCGGGGCGTAAACGTGAATGCCATTGCCCCCGGCTACATCGCCACCGACAACACCCAGGCCCTGCGCAACGACCCCGACCGCTCGCAGAGCATCCTGAGCCGCATCCCAGCCAACCGCTGGGGCACCCCTGCCGACTTCAAAGGCCCCACCGTCTTCCTGGCCTCGCCGGCCGCCGACTACGTACACGGCACTATCCTCACCGTCGACGGCGGCTGGATGGGGAGGTAAGTGGTGAAATTGTGAGTGGTGAAATTGTGAATAAATACGGCTGTCATCCTGAGCTTGCGAAGGACCTTATGCCCGCAGAACGAGTCGTTGTTACGCAAGTCGCCCTGACGTGATAAGGTCCTTCGCTGCGCTCAGGATGACAGTTCCAATTAAACATCCCATCCAAGACCCCAAGACCCTAACAACCATGATCCAACGATATGCTATCGGGCCGCGCGAGACGGCCATGATGAACACCGCCGAGCTGCGCGAGAACTTCCTGCTGGAAAACCTGTTTGTGCCCGGCGATATTCAGCTGGTATACACCCACTACGACCGCATGGTGGTAGGCGGCGTGGTGCCCACCGGCGACGCCATCCCCCTGCCCTGCCCCGATAATCTGAAGGCCGACTTCTTCCTGCAACGCCGCGAGCTGGGCATTCTCAATATCGGCCAGCCCGGCACCGTGACGGTGGATGGCACCACCTACGAGCTGGGCCGCCAGGATTGCCTGTACGTGGGCAAGGACGCCCAAGAGGTGGTATTCGCCAGCGCCGACCCGTCGCAGCCGGCCCGCTACTACCTGCTCTCTACCCCGGCCCACGCCACCTACCCCACCAAGCGCCTCACCCAGGCCGAGGCCACGCCCGTGACGCTGGGCACCATGGAAGCCGCTAATCAGCGCACCATTTTCAAGTACATCTACAACGAAGGCCTGCCCAGCTGCCAGCTGGTGATGGGCCTCACGCAGCTGCACCCCGGCTCGGTGTGGAACACCATGCCCGCCCACACCCACGACCGGCGCATGGAGGCCTACCTCTACTTCGATCTGGCCGAGGGCCAGCGGGTGCTGCACCTAATGGGCCAGCCCCAGGAAACCCGTCACCTGTGGGTAGCCGAGGGCCAGGCCATTCTGTCGCCGCCGTGGTCGATTCACTCGGGTTGCGGCACGGCCGGCTACACGTTTATCTGGGGTATGGGTGGTGAAAACCAGGAGTATACCGACATGGACCCCGCCCCCATCGACAAACTGCGCTAGCCTGCTTCCTACCCTTTTCATTTGCCGATGAAACCGTTACCGCTTGCCCTACCTCTGGCCGCGCTGCTGTTTGCGGGCGCGGCCCCAGCGCCTCGCCCGGCCGCTACCATCACAGTACGCAACGCCCTGAACCTGGCCCGCCGCGCCGAAACCATCAGCCTGCCGCTGGTTAAGCTGCCCGCCGCCGCTCGCCAGCTAGACCCCGCCGATTTGCGCGTGCGCGACGCGGCCAGCAAAGCCCTGCTGATCAGTCAGCTGGTAGACAACGACGCCGACGGCAAGCCCGACGAACTGCTGTTTCAGACGGATATTGGGGCCAGGGCAAGCAAGACGTTTACGGTGGAACCGGCCGCGGCGGGGCCGGTTCCGACCACACCCGATGTCACGTTTGCGCGTTTCGTGCCGGAGCGCACCGACGACTTTGCCTGGGAAAACGACCGGGTGGCCTTCCGCACCTATGGCCCCAACGCCCAGGAGCTAGCGGAGAAAAAGGACCCCAACGGCACGCTCAGCAGTGGCATGGACTGCTGGCTGAAACGCGTGCCCTACCCCATCATCGACAAGTGGTACGGCCGCCACGTGCACGAGAAGCCCTTTGCCTACCACACCGACATCGGCGAGGGCTACGACCCCTACCACGTGGGCAGCAGCCGCGGCGTGGGCGGCACCGGCGTATTAGTGGATGGTAAGCTATTCGTATCCAAGAACTTCACCAAGTACAAGGTGCTGGCCACCGGCCTCATCCGCACGGTGTTCGAGCTGACGTATGCACCCTACCCCGCCGGTAGCTTGTCGGTGATGGAAACCAAGCGCATTTCGCTGGATCGGGGCAGTAACCTCACGCGTTACGAGGAGCACCTTTCGGCCGGCCAGCCCCTCCCCAACTGCACCGTAGGCCTCACCCTGCACGAGCAAAAAGGCGAGGTGAAGGCCGACCCCAAAGCCGGCTGGTGCCGCTATTGGGAGAAGATAGATGATTCCTACCTGGGCACCGGCGTGGTAGTAGCCCCGCGTTATCTTACTGATTACCAGGAGCACCGCAGCGAGCAGAAAGATCAGAGCCAGCTCTACATGGTCACCAAGCCTCAACAAGATGTAGTGGTGTTCTACGCTGGTTTCGGGTGGCAGAAAAGCGGGCAGTTTGCTTCCGCCGATGCTTGGGACACGTATTTGGCGGAGTTTGCCCAGCGTATCAGCTCGCCGTTGGTGGTGAGTTGGAAGTAGGGAAGAATCTGTCATCCTGAGCAGAGCGAAGGACCTTATCACGCGTGAACGAGTCGTTGTTATGCAAAACACACCTGTCATCCTGAGCAGAGCGAAGGACCTTATCACGCGTGAACGACAGTCATAACAACGACTCGTTCACGCGTGATAAGGTCCTTCGCTCTGCTCAGGATGACAGGTAGATTCCTATTTCCAACTCACAATTTCACAACCTCACCTTTCCCCAAACCGCCGCAAATCCGCTTCTATCTGCTGGTCCCAGCGCTGCTGGGCGGCGGCGTTGGTGCCGTGGTGAGTTTCGGCGTCGTACCGTTCCTGAATGCGATTCATTTCCATGAAGGAGCGCAGGTATTGGCGCTGTAGGATGCTGTTGTAGTCCTCCACGGTGAGGCTGTCGGCGGTGGCGGAGCGGCGGAAACGCTCGGCCACCAACTTCACCAAGTCGAAGTGGCGCTGCTCGTGAGCTAGGTAGTAGGCATTTTTGCCGGGCCCTACCCAGGAGGAGCTACGCACCACAAATACTTGCAGGGTGATATCCAGCTCAATCACCCCGTTGCGCAGGCGGGGCTTGCCTTGGTAGGAAAACCCCGGGAACACGGCCGCCGCAAAGTTGCCGGCCCGCGGTGGCCCCGTGAAATCCGACCAAGCCAGGGGCCGCGCCGGGTCGTAGAACAGTGTGTCGGGCTCGGTTTGGCGCTGGTCGTAGCGGAAGGTGGGCTGCACGCGGGTAGCCAGGCGCGCATCCTGCTCGGCAGCTCGTGTCAACCACCCATTGAGGTAGCGCAGCCCACCCGCCAGCACCTGCCGCAGGGCCGGCTCCACCACCGCGGCATCCGTAGCCAGGCGACCGTAGCGTGCACCGCTGCGGTACTCCGTGAGCAATAGCGGCGCAGCATCGGGCCGGAGCCAGTCGAAGGCCAATTGCACTTGTATTTCGCCCTCCACACGTCCTCCCGGCGCAGCCTTTTCCGTGATGCGCAGTGCGCGGATACGCACCCGCACCGCCCGCGTGCTTGGCTGGCTTGGTAGGCTTTGGGTGGCAAACTGCTGCAAGGCCACTGCGGCCCCGCCCTGCAAATCGATTGGGCGCGGGGTGGCCGGGTTGGTGCCGGGCGCGGGCAGCAGCCAGGCCACGGCCCGGCGGTCGGGCCGCTCGTCGCGCACCTGCGCCACCCGGAAGGTAGGCGGCTGCAAGGCCAGCGGTTCGGGGCGGAGCGTAAGGGGCTTGTCGGTGTTGGGGAGGCGACCGGCAGCCAGGGGCCACACCAGCAGCCACAGCAGCCATGGGAAGCGTTGTTGGAAGAAGTTGGGTAGACGAAAATGGATGGGCACATCAGCCAGACACCTAGGGGCACCGGGTTTGTTCCCTGACGCTTTAGCAACTCATTATCTGCTATTTACTCAACCATCCGAGGCTTCTTCTCGTGCACGCTGCCCGGTTGGGTTGATGATGAAGCAGGTAAGGCAGCTGTTGCAGACAGAAGCTACTTCGTAGTCACGTTGCATTAAACACCGACTACAGCACATTACCTTAGCCCATACATCACCTCTTTGAAGAGCACGATAGATTATCACACAAATAACTCACTAACAAAATTATACTTCATAATAATAACACTTCACAAGGATGCAGGAAAGGTGTTTTTACGCTATCCTGCGTGCTGGTACTGCCTCTTTCAAAAATTATTTTGCAACATTTGTGCAAAACGGGCGTTGTTTACCACACGCTTTGGACAAGTAGCGCTTTCTTCTGCGCCTTTCGTTGCCTGCATGCTTGCATTACGCTCCTTTATAGCCTATTTCCTCCTCATCTGCTTCGTGCGGGTGATGGTTCCGGATACGTGGCTGTTGGCGTTGCACGCGCATGAGCACACGGTGCATGAGGCAACGCGTAAGAGGGCGCCGGTGGTTTCGGCCCAGCACCAGCATTGCAGCGTAGATCAGTTCTATAACGTTCCGTTTCAGCTCTCGGCAACAAGCGTAGTCTTTGCTAATGGCATTGCGCACGCGCCCCGTTGGATGATGCCGCGCCAGTCGGTATGGCGTCAGGCCCTAGCGGCTACCTGCCATCTGCGCGGCCCCCCAGCGGCCTGGCAGGCGTAAACGCGCCTGTTTTTATGTGCTGTTTCTGCCTGCGTTATAGTGCGTAAGCTACCGTAGTAGCTATGCTCGGGTAGGCAGCCGCTTGCTGGTCTACTGACCATCCAGAGACATTACATATTTGCGCGACGCTTCTGCGCAGCACAGCTACATTACCTTATATGTAGCTAATCATCAGCCTATTGTCTTTCGACATACAGCAACAGGCTGCTTTGCTAACCCCCTCTATTTCATGTTGTTTCGCTTTGTAGCGTTCTTGCTGACGGCAGGAGTGTGCCTGGGCTTTGCGCGTAGCAGCGCGGCCCAAAGTGGGTGCAACCTGCCGCTGGCGGGCCGCATCACCGACCACGAGTCGCGGCAGGGGCTGGCGGGGGCTACCGTAATTGTGCAGCCCGGCCAGCAAGCCACCCAGACCGACGCCGACGGCAACTTCCATTTCCATGTGTGCCCCGGCACCTACCAGCTGGAGGTGCGCTTTATCGGCTACGCCACCGAGCGGGCCGAGGTACGCCTGAACAGCGCCACTGTACGCAACTTCCAGCTCCACCCCGATGCCGTGACGCTGCGCGGCGCCACCGTGCGCGGCGAGCGGGTGCAGGCGCCCCTACCCCAGGCCAGCAGCTCACTCTCGGGGCAGGCCCTGCAACAAACCCGTGGTCAGGCCCTGGGCGAAGCCTTGCAGAAGCTCCCCGGCGTGGCCGCCATTCAAACCGGCCCCAGCATTTTCAAGCCCATGATTCATGGCCTGCACTCCAATCGCGTGGCCATTATGAACAACGGTGTGCGGCAGGAAGGGCAGCAGTGGGGGCAGGAGCACGGCCCGGAAATCGACCCGTTTATTGCATCTGACCTAACCGTAGTGAAGGGCGCCGCCAGCGTGCGCTACGGTACCGATGCCGTGGGCGGCGTGGTGCTGGTGCAGCCCAAAGCCCTGCGCGACTCGGCGGGGGTAGGGGCCGATATAAACCTAGTGGGCATGTCGAACAACGGGCTAGGGGCCGTGTCGGCGGCGGTGGATGGCAACCTGCGCCGCCTACCCGCCCTGAGCTGGCGCCTGCAAGGTACCCTGAAGCAGGCAGGCAACACCCGCACCCCCGACTACCGCCTCGACAATACCGGCTTCCGGGAGCACAACTTCTCGGCGGCCGTGGGTTGGCGCAAGGACAACTACGGGGTGGAGGCTTTCTACAGTCAGTTCAACTCCCGCCTGGGTATTCTAAGTAGCGCCATTGTGGGCAACCGCGCCGACTTGGAAGCCGCTATTGCCCGCGGTCGGCCCATCCTCAACCCTGGCTTCAGCTACCAGATTGACAGGCCCTACCAGCAGCTCCAGCATGATCTGGCCAAGCTGAGCGGCTTCGTGAAGACCGGCAACGGCGGGCGACTGACGGCTACCGTAGCCAACCAGCGCGACTACCGCGACGAGTACGACGTGATTCGGGCGTCGAGCGACGCGGGGCGGCGCAACCTGCCCCAACTCAGCTACCAGAACTACACCACCACCGCCGATGTGGTGTGGGAACACCCTACCTTAGGCAACTTTCGGGGTAGCGTGGGCCTGAGCGGCACCTACCAGTTCAACCGCTATGCGGGCGGTACGCGGCAGTTTATCCCGTTCTACACCAACCGTACGGAGGGCGCGTTCGTGATTGAGCGCTGGCAGCACGAGCGTCTGCTCTTGGAAGCCGGCTTGCGCCTCGACCACCGCGACCTGCGCACCCGCCGCCTCACCCGCGGCTTCGAGACGGACTCTAGCTCCTTCTACGGCGTGGCGCGCAACCGCTTTCAGTTCTGGACGCCCTCGGCCTCAGTAGGGGCCGTGTACGATGCCAACGTGCACCTCACCCTGCGCGCCGACGCGGCCCTAGTGCAGCGCGCCCCAGCCGCCAACGAGCGGTACTCCCAGGGCGTGCACGGCGGCATTTACGAGGAAGGCTACGATATCTCGCGGCCGGCTGGCACGCTCCCGCTTCAACCCGAAACCTCCTACAATTTGGGCCTGACGGCTACCCTGCACGACAATCCGCGCCTGAACGGGGAGCTGACTGTGTACCAGAACATCATCAACGGCTACATCTACCAGGTGATAGGCGAGCCGATTACCACTATTCAGGGCTCTTTCCTACCCTGGCGCTTCCAACAGACCGATGCCGTATTCCGCGGCGTAGACGCTACCCTTGACTATCAATTGGCCGCCAACTGGCTGCTCAACGGCAAAGCGGCCGTGATTCGGGCACGCAACCGTACCCTCAACGACTACCTCATCTACGTGCCCGCCGACCGGTTTGAGCTGTCGGTGCGGCGCGATTGGGCCGGCCAGAAGGCCGCCCGCGCCAGCCAGTTCTTTGCCTTGGTACGGGGCACGGCGGTGCGCCGACAAACGCGCGTGCCCAGCGCCGAGTACGACCCCCAGCCCGCCCCCAATGGCTATGGCCTGCTGGGTGCCGAGGTAGGCGCTACCCTACGCCTGGGCGGCACCCCTGTGGAGGTGAGCCTGGCTGGCTCCAACCTGCTCAACGAGCGGTACCGCGACTACCTGAACCGCTTCCGCTATTTCGCCGACGACATGGGCCGCAACGTGACGCTACGCGTGCATGTCCCCTTGAATTTTAGCCCTAACTAAGCATTTCGTTCACTTTTTCACTTTTCTTTTTTCCCATGAAGACTTCACTTTTCCGCCCCTTTGCCGCGCTTCTGCTGGCTACTCCCTTGTTCTTCGCCTCGTGCAGCGACGATAGCGACCCGGAGCCCGAAGACGACAATGAGTTCATCACTACTATTCGCTATAGACTCACGCCCACCAGCGGCACGGGCCAGGCCATAACGGCCGAGTGGAAAGACGTGGACGGTGCCGGCGGCACGGCTCCTACCATCAGCACTATCACGCTGGCACCTAATACCACCTACACCGGTACTGTCGAGTTCCTCGACGAGACGAAAACTCCTGCTGACAACATTACCGAAGAAGTGAAGGAAGAAAACTATGAGCATTTGGTAGTATACACGCCTAATCCTACTAGCCTCATGACCATCACGCGCACCGACAAGGACCGCAACAACCTGGAAGTAGGCCTCACTACCACTGTACAAACGGGAGCTGCTGCGTCGGGCAATCTGACTATCCGGCTACGCCACCAGCCCGGCACCAAGGACGGCACCGAAGCCCCCGGCTCCGACGATGCGAACGTGACCTTCCCGGTAGTACTGCGCTAAGGTGCAGGTTGCTTGCCTTCCTTCACCGGAAGCCAGAAAACAAAAGTGCCGGCTGGTAGCCGGCACTTTTGTTTTCTATTGATTGCTCATCTTGCCTACTCCCAGATGCCATTTGCCTTGGTTAGGATAATTGGCTGGTCGTCTGTGATGATGATGGTATGCTCGTGCTGGGCCACGAAGCTGCCGTCTTTCGTTACCAACGTCCAGCCGTCGTTGGTTTGGTGCGCGATGGAGGCGCGAGTGGAGATGAATGTTTCCACGGCTACCACCGAGTTTTTCTTGAAGCGCTGGTTATTACCCCGGTCGTAGAAGCAGGGTATTTCCTTGGGCTCCTCGTGTAAGCTGCGCCCAATGCCGTGCCCTACCAGGTTCTTAATCACCCGAAAGCCCGCCTTGCGCGCTTCGCCTTCTATCAGCCCACCAATATCGGCAATGCGCACCCCGCCGCGGATACGGCTGAGGGCCGTGCGCAGGATCTGCCGCGAGGCGTCTACCAGCGGCTGGTGCTGATGCAGATCAGTGCCAAGCACAAAAGAACCGCCGTTATCGGCCCAGTAGCCGTCTAGCTCCGCCGATACGTCGATGTTCACCAAGTCGCCCTCCTGCAGCACTCTGCGCGCCGACGGAATACCGTGCGCCACCTCGTTGTTCACGCTGATGCACGTCCAACCCGGAAAACCATAACTAAGCCGTGGGGCCGACTTAGCGCCTAACGTCGTCAGCAGCTGTCCGCCGTATTCGTCCAGCTCTTTGGTAGTCATGCCGGGCTGGGCGTAGGCGCGCATGTGCTTGAGGGTAGTGCCAACGGCTTCGCTGATGCGCTGAAGACCAATTACATCGGCCTGGAAAGTAATAGACATAGAATAACGGGGTTGATTTTCTGGTGTAATCAGGTCTCGACTATTCAACATCGAGCAAGCGGCTGCGGTTTAGGCCTGCGGTTGAATGGTGCGTTCTACAGCCTCGTCGCATTGCCACCATTCTACCCCCAACTAGCAGTAGTAAGCAAATCAAAAGCCCGGTAACAGACTGGTTTAAAGTCTACTACCGGGCTTTTGTGTGGCGCTCCCTCCTGGGCTCGAACCAGGGACCCTCTGATTAACAGTCAGATGCTCTAACCGGCTGAGCTAAGGAAGCGGTTATGGCGACGTTTATCTGTCGTTGCGGGTGCAATATTAGGGCAGATTCCCGCTTTTTGCAAATTATGAGGCAAAAAAACTCAGATAAATTTTCTAATTATTGATGCTCAGCAAATTACCCGACACGTTGGTAGTATAGCGGCGCAGGGGCCGCGTGGCCGGACCGGCCAGTACCTGCCCTTGCAGGTCGAAGCGGGAGCCGCAGCACGAATCAACCAGGAACAGGCGCGACGAAGGGTCGATGCTAACGCGGGCGCAGGCGTTTTGGGGTTGGTAGGGGCAAGTGCGCTCAAAGGCCGTGTAGGTGCCGCCGGGCTGCCGCACCACAATCAGCCCGCGCAGACCACCAGCGTGGGTTATGGCGCCGTTGTCGAAGCGCAGGTTGGCGTTTTCCTGGTTGGTCAGATTCAGCACCTCGTTTACGATGGCGTAGGGAATCTGCGGACTGGGGTCGTTGCGGCTGCCGGAGCCACAGCCTAGTAACGCCTGACTCAGAAACAGCAAAAGAGCCAGTAGCGCTTGGTTTGTACGGGTAGATGACATAGCGAGGGCAGGGAAATGGCGATGGGCAGTGTTGCAAACGAAAAAACGCCCTGGTTCAGCCCCCAGGACGTTCTTTTTTATTTCAATCTGCTGCTACAAAGTCTATGCGCCCTCGAACTGACGCAGGAAACGCATGTCGTTTTCCGTGAACAGGCGCAGGTCTTTGATCTGGTACTTGAGCATGGTAATGCGCTCGATGCCCATGCCCCAGGCGTAGCCGGAGTAGCGCTCGGGGTCGATGCCGGACTGCTGGAGCACGGCGGGGTCTACCATGCCGCAGCCCCCGATTTCCACCCAGCCGCTCCCCTTGCAGATGTTGCAGCCCTTGCCTTTGCAAATCAGGCAGGTGATGTCAATTTCGGCCGAAGGCTCGGTGAAGGGGAAAAACGACGGCCGGAAGCGAATCTGAATAGCCTCCCCAAACATCTCCTGTACGAAGTAGTACACGGTCTGCTTCAGATCAGCAAAGCTCACGCCCTCGTCAATGAAAATGCCTTCCACCTGATGGAACATCATGTGCGCCCGCGCCGAAATAGCCTCATTGCGGTACACCCGCCCCGGCATAATGCTGCGGATGGGCGGCTGCTGGCTTTCCATTACGCGCACCTGCACCGTGCTGGTGTGCGTGCGCAGGAGGTGAGATGGCGAGATGGTGAGATGGTGAGTAGCGGTCATTCGCTCATCACTCACCATTTCACTATTCACCATCTCACCATTTTCCAGGTGGGCGGGCGGGGCGGTAGGGGCGATGAAGAACGTGTCCTGCATGTCGCGCGCCGGGTGGTTTTCGGGGAAGTTGAGGGCCGTGAAGTTGTGCCAGTCGTCCTCAATTTCGGGTCCCTCGGCCACGTTGAAGCCAATGCGGGAGAAGATGCGCACCATTTCTTCGCGCACCAGGCTCAAGGGGTGGCGCGTGCCCAGAGCCTGGGGCGTGGGGGGTAGGGTATAGTCGAAGGTAGGATCGGCGGGGGCGTTGTTCTGGGCCGCTTCCAGCTGCTCGCGTCGCTCATCAAACCGCTGCTGGGCAAACTGCTTCAGCTGGTTCAGTTCCTGCCCTACAGCGCGGCGCTGCTCCTGGGGCACGGTTTTGAGTTGGTCGAACAGATCGGCCAGCTGGCCTTTACGGCCAGTGAAGGCAATGCGGAACTGCTCCAGCTGCTCGGGGCTGGTGATGTCGTACGCATCCATGTCGGCGCGCAACCGCGTGATATTCTCCTGCATCATACCGCAAAGGTACAGGGGAAATGGTGAGATGGTGAAATGGTGAGATGGTGAAGTTGTGAGTTTGTGAAGTTGTGAATCAGAAAGCGCGTGTCATCCTGAGTGCAGCGAAGGACCTTCTCACGCTAGAACGAGTCGTTAGCTCGGATGTCGTGCACGCGTGATAAGGTCCTTCGCTGCACTCAGGATGACAAACTTTATTCATCACTTCACCACTCACCATCTCACTACTCACCATTTCACCTTTTTGGTACGGTTGCTGCAAGTAGGAGAATACCCACTTTGGTTTGGATAGATTCGGGAGACGTCTTGGAGTTGCTAGCCGCAGGGGGGTATTGAGTTCTGTTTCTCACTTCATCTTTCCACTCCTATGAAACGCTTCCTCTTTGCTGCCGCCTCTCTCTTCTTATTGGGTAGTGCCACCACCGCCCAAGCCCAGACAACGACTACCGACTCGAATCCCTGGTTTGACTCGGCGCCGGCTGCTACTTCCGATTCCTACCCTACCGGCTGGAAGGTAGCCCCGGCAGCCAACCCCACAGTTAGCGCCCGCCCCAGCACCGATTACAACGGCCGCCCCCTAAAGGCCCGCCCCCGCAAAGTGGCTCGTGCAGAGGTAGTAGATACTCCCGTATACGAAACAGGCTGGTCTACTGCGCCGGGCATGGCCCTTAGCCTGCACCAGCGCCCCACTACCGACTACTGGGGCCGTCCGCTGAAACCAGCGGTACGCAAGGCCCCTACCTCGCTCTCGGCCGAGCCAGAGCTACTACCGCAAGGGGCGCCGGTGGCTACTGTCTATCGGTCGCAGCAGTAAGAGGCGCGAAAAAATAAGTGGTACAAACGGGCCAGCCTGGACAAAAAAGGCTGGCCCGTTTGTATTTTCTGACCAAAAAGGCGCCTCCACCGTATGCATACTTTTTAGGATTTTTTTGATTATCTTACCTACTCCTCGTTATGAAAAATGCTTTCCTCTGTGTCTGCCTTGCGTGGGCCATTAGCAGTCTGCCAGCAGTAGCGCAGCAAGCCAAGACTAAAGTCAAAACTAAGCAGCCTACGGCCAATGGCTACCACCGGACGAGTAACACCAAAGCCAAGGCCCGCTCCGGCGCCTACTCGCGCTACGACCGCTCGAACCGGCGCGACGAAGAAAACCTAAAGCTGGCGCCCGGGTTGCGCCTCAACATGCCTAGCCCCCCCACAACCGACTACATGGGTAGGCCACTAAAGAAGAAGCCCGCCAAAGTTGCAGCAACGGGTGCTACCAGTCTTTCGACTGAAAAAATAACGCCGGCACCTACCCCCACCCGAAAACGGAAGTAGCTAAGTAGCGAACCGTAATCCTATGAGTTAAAGTAGCGTATACAGAAAACACACCTGTAAACGACCACTTCTCATGCGTAAGAATATAGTTGTACTGGCCGTCTTATTGTTGGTCAGCATGAGTGCCCACACGGCTGCGGCCCAAACTGTGCGCCCTGCTAAAAGCCGTGCCGCCACCCGCGATACCACTGTAGAAGGCATCTATGTGGCCCCCAACATGACGGGCGCCCCCAAGCAGCAAGTCACCACCGACTACAGCAACAACCCCATTAGCCCGGCGGCGGAGGAAAAAGGCAACTCCCTCTCTCCCAATCCCGATCCGGTGAAATCGAAGAAGCTCAAAACTCGTCGCCCGCCCAAGCGCGACTAAACACCCGGCGTATCAGCCAGGAAATATGCCCGCGTAGCGGCCGTAGCGGATGCCTTTGCCCTGGGTTGCAAAAAAAGAAAGCACCAGCCAAAAGCTGGTGCCTTCTCTGTTTCTCCAAAACCAAACCAGGAGAGACGGTACCACTGCAACAACGCGGCGGTTATCTGTGCAAGCACATTGCTTGATATATTTTGATAGCATAGGCCACTAGCAACGCGCACACCTGAGCAAGCGATGATGCTTCTACCTTACCGGCATACATGCCAGTAGTGGCCGTATGTTGTATGGTATGGACGAAGGGGAATAAGGCTATCTGTTGCTTTTGCAACTCAGATTCGTTTTATGATGTTGTCTTACTGTCTGTATCAGTACAAATATCGTAAAAATAAGCAACAATGTTGCATATAATAAATAAAGAGTTGAAATAGGGCAGGAAAGGCGTCGGGCAGAAAATTCTCTCCGCTGCTTCCTTGTTATCTTTGTCATTCCCCGCCCTACCTTCATTTGCATGGAAAAGCCCCATAACCATATTGCCGAAACGCTCAGCCGACATGGTTTGCGCCAGACGCCTACCCGCTTACGCGTGCTCCAGGTCCTGGGCGCGTCGCCCTACGCTTTGTCGGGCCACGAGATAGAGCAGCAGCTGGGCCAGGACACCGACCGCATCACGCTATACCGCACATTGCGTTCTTTCGAGGAAAAGGGCCTGATCCACCGCGTTATGGATGCCTCCGACATCATTCGCTACGCAGCCTGCTCTATTGAATGCACCGAGGAAGCGCACTTTGATAACCATGTGCATTTTAAATGCACAGAATGCGCCCACATCTATTGCCTCAACCAGGTAGCCATTCCGGCCGTGACGCTGCCGGCCAGCTTCCGCGCCGTGAGCCGCGACTACCTGCTGGCGGGCGTGTGCAACCGCTGCCAGCCAGTAGAGAGGCTGTAACGTATCTTTTGACCAGGATTAAAATACAAAAGGCCGTCAGTTCGACCAGCGGGAGAAGTCTCGCATGCTGGTCGAAATGACGGCCTTTTAGTTGGTTTATTTCCCTATTCCATCTCTTCCACGGCGGCCAGGGTAGCGGCGGCCATTTTAGGTTGGGCGCGGTAGTAGAGGGTGCTGCAATTGGTGGGCCGCAATACTTCCTGCGCCGCTTCCAGCACGGCTGTGGGGGTCACGGCCTGCACTTTTTCGCTTTCCTGATTCACCAGATTGGCGTCGCCAATAAGCTTGCTGTAGGCCAGATTCATGGCGCGGTTCAGCAGCTCAATTTCGCCGAACACAATGCTGGCTTCGGCCTGATTCTTTACTTTTTCCAGCTCGGCGGCGGGCACCAGCTCGGTGCGCAGCTCGGCAATAATAGCTTCTACGGCCGCATCAGCCTCTTCCAAAGCTACACCGGCGTTCAACTTACCACTCACCACCAATAGCCCCGGCTCCAACGACCCCGACACCGACGCCGAAATAGAGTTGAATAGCTGCTGGTCCTTCACCAGGCGCTGATACAGGCGCGAGGATTTGCCGCGGCCCAGCACGTCGCCCAGCAGATCGACGGGGTAGTAGGCGTCGTCGGCGCGGCTGGGCATGTGGTACACTTTGTAGAGGGCGCTCAGCGGTACGTCGGACGTCAGCTCCAGGAAGCGGGCTTCGGTCTGACGCGGCTCCTGCGGGAGCTGGCGCTCATAGCGCGTGCCGCCCGGAATCGGGCCGAACCACTTCTCAGCTAGGCGCTTTACCTCTGCTTCCGTTACGGCGCCGGCTACTACCAGCACGGCGTTTTGGGGGGCATAGTGCTTGGCAAAGAAGTCGCGCACCTGCTGCATGTTGGCATTTTCGATATGGCTGACTTCTTTGCCAATGGTGGCCCAGCGGTAGGGGTGCTGCTGGTAAGCCAGGGGGCGCAGGTTCAACCACAGGTCGCCGTAGGGCTGGTTGAGGTAGTTCTGCTTGAACTCTTCCACTACCACTTTGCGCTGTACCTCCAGCCCGTTTTCGGAGAAAGCCAGGTTCAGCATCCTATCCGATTCCAGCCAGAAGCCAGTTTCGATGTTGGTAGCGGGTAGGGTGAGGTAGTAGTTGGTGATGTCGGGCGAGGTGAAGGCATTGTTCTCGCCGCCTACCAGCTGCAAGGGCTCGTCGTAGCTAGGGATATTCACGGAGCCCGAAAACATCAGGTGCTCAAACAAGTGCGCAAAACCGGTATGCTCGGGGTCCTCATCACGTGAGCCCACATTGTAGAGCACGTTCAGCACGGCCAGGGGCGTGGTGTGGTCTTCGTGCACAATGCAGCGCAGGCCGTTGTCGAGGGTAAATTCGGTGAAGTGAATCATATATGAAGGACAGGGCTTTCTTTTGAAAGCTACAACTTACGAAATCGGCGGCAGGTTCGGTAGCCGGAGCGAAAGCACGCTATGGCTAGTTAGCAAGCCCGACTTACTTGTGGCTGCAACCGGCGCGCGCAGTAACGACGTAACTACCGCGCGGGGTTGTTGTTTGCTTGTTGCGGCTGCTTAGCCTATCATCCGCCGGCGTTTCAGCTACCTCCTACCTGCCTACTGCTATGCATCTTCTCACTGCTTCTGACCTACGCATCCCTACCTACCCGTTGGAGACCAACGGCCAGGCCGAGTCGTTGCAGATCCGCAAAATGAGCGGAGTGACCGTGCACGGCCAAAACGATTTGCTGATTTCGCACCGCAAAGGCTACTACTTTCTGGTGCTGCTCTGGGAGGGTAGCGGGCGGCACTGGATTGACACCACCGCCTACTCTCTGCAGCCGCACACATTGTATTTCACCGTGCCGCGCCAAGTGATTTTAAAGGAAGAGCTGCATCCGGTTTCGGGCTTCAACCTCAACTTCACGGAGGAGTTTCTGGCCCTGGATGGGAGCGGCACGCTACGCCAACTGCCCATCATCCAAAACCCGCATAATGGCCATGCGCTACGCCTCGCGCCGGCCGATATGGCGTTTGTGCAGGATATTTTGGAGAAGATGTACGCCGAGTACCAAGCAGCGCACCCGTGGCAATACACCATGCTGCTGGCCTACCTAAATGTGCTGCTAGTGTACCTGAGCCGGCTGTACACGGCGCAGTACCACCCCCTGGATGCCGCCGACGGCGCGGTGCTGCTGGGTAAATTCCGAACTAGGATTGAAGAATCCTTTACGCAGCACCACGACGTGGGCACCTACGCCGACATGTTGCACCTCTCGGCCGGGCACCTGAGCGAGGTAGTGAAAGAACAGAGCGGCAAGTCGGCCATTGCGCACATCCACGAGCGGCTGGTGGTGGAGGCCAAGCGCCTGCTGTTTCATACCGAGCAGAGCAGCAAGGAAATAGCGTTTCAGCTGGGGTTTGAGGATGCCTCCTACTTCAACCGCTTCTTCAAGCGCCTCACCCAGCAAACGCCCTTGCAGTACCGCCACGGCGTCCGCGAAATGTACCAGTGAAACCGGAATATGGGTTACTACTTCCCGCCGGCGTGCCTGTACGTTTGCAGGGTACTTAAACGCAATTGCAAGCACCATGAAAACTGTCCTCATCACCGGCGCCAACCGCAGCATTGGCTTTGAAACCGCCCGTCAACTGGCCGCGCAAGGCTATTTTATCTATTTGGGCAGCCGCAGCCTGGAAAGCGGCCAGGAAGCCTTAGAAAAGCTGAAAGCCGAAGGCCTCACCAACGTGGAGCCCCTTCAGATTGACATTGCCGACGAGGCGTCTATCCGCACGGCCCGCGAGGAATTAGGTAAGAAGACCGACTCGCTGGACGTGCTCATCAACAACGCGGGCATCAGCGGCCCCATGCCGCAAAGCACCACGACCACCGACACAGCCGCCATCCGGCAGGTGTTTGACACCAATTTCTTCGGTACCATCAACGTCACGCAAACCTTTCTGGATCTGCTGCGCAAGTCCAACGAGCCGCGCATCGTCAACGTCACCTCGGGGCTGGGTTCCCTGGAGATGCAAACCGACCCGGCGTCGAAGTTCTACCACGTAAAGTCGGCCGCCTACGGTCCTTCCAAAACGGCCCTGAACGCCTACACCGTGGTGCTAGCCTACGAGCTGCGCGATACGCCCTTCAAAATCAACGTGGTAGACCCCGGCTACACCGCCACCGACTTCAACCAGCACAGCGGCCCCGGCACGGTGGAAGACGCCGGTAAGATCATTGCCAAGTATGCTGCCATCGGCGCTGATGGCCCGACCGGCCAGTTCTTTAGCAACGACGCGGATGGGGAAGGCGACGAAATGCCCTGGTAGAAGTAGTTAAGGATTAAACAAAAGCGGCCCGCTTCTATATGAAGCGGGCCGCTTTTGTTTGGTTTTGAATGCGTTTGCTCACAACGTGGCCCGCACGCCCAGCAAGAAGGTGCGCGCCGTGGGGTAGGCGCTTATATCAAAGCCGGCTTGCGTGCCGTCGGACCCGAAGGAGCTAACATTGGGGTCGTAGCCGCGGTAACGCGTGAGTACCAGCAGGTTTTGGCCACCTACCCACACACTGGCGCTGCGGGCCGCTCGCTGCCACACTGGGTAACTGAGCGTAACGGCCGTCAGGCGGACGTGGTTGCCGGATTGCAGGCCGTAGTCACTGAAAGACAAGACGCTCAATTGCTGGCTGGCTTGCGGCACATCGGTTGTGGTATTAGTGGGCGTCCAACGGTCCAGCACGCGGGTAGTTGCATTGTAGACACCAAGTGGCACATCTAGTCTGCTTAGCTGCGCGTTCTGCACTTGATATCCTAACATCGCATCAGCTTGCATATTCAGCGCAAAGCGTTTGTATTGAATTTGTTGCGTGAGGGTGAGTAATTGCCGGGGCAGACCACTGCCATGCGGCTGCCAGCCCTCATCCTGTGGGGTGCTGGAATTGTCCTCTGTAAAGCGTGGCCGACCAGAATCGTCTACTCCAAGATAATGTAGCCCATAAAATGTGCTGAGCGGCTTGTTGTATACGGCTTGCTCATATCGCGAAGGGGTGGATGAGGGCGTTGCTTGGTAGCGGCTGCGGTTGATAGCGCCGGCCAGTGTTGTGCTACCCTGCACCGCACCCAGCCGCCACCCCCCGTCCACGGATAGCTCCAGCCCCTTGTTGTACAGTGCGCCCGGCATTTCACGAAACGACGACAGCTTATCATCAACCGTGCGCCGGGTGTAGCCCTGCAGCGTTACGTTCAGCTGGTGCTGCCATAGACCCAGCGAGAGGCCAGCATCGAGCTGCCGACTCCGCTCCCGCAGCAGAAGTGGTTCATTAGTAGCACCTGCGGGGAAACTAGCTATAGACCACGCATACGCATTACGTCCTACAATGCCCGCTCCCGACGTATAGCCCCAGCCGACCCACGCGTTCAGTTTGCTTATGGTTGCGTTGTCTCGTAAAAAGGCTTCTTTGTCCGCATGCCACATAACCTGCGCACCCGGCAGCCAGAATTTGCGGTCGTCAGCAGAAAAAGTGGCTAGAACGTCGTGTCGCACACTCCCTTGCACTTGATAGCGCTCTGCAAACGTATAGCCCCCAGTGAATCGGTAAAAGAGGCTACCTATTTCCGATGTACTATATTGAAGATTTACCACGGGAGTACCTGGCATATACCCTCGCAGATCGTCCGTAGCGCTTTGCTGCTGCCGAATGGCCTCCACACTGGCAGTTACGGCGTGCCTATCACCTGCAAAGCTGCGGTTGTAATGTAGGGCCGGATTAGCTATCCATTGCTTGTAGATGCTGGTGATATCACCATTCTTACCGGCAGCAGAGTAGAGAGCCGATTGATACGATTGGCTACGCTGCGTGGCCCGTTCTAATCCGCCCAGTACTTCCAACGTGAGCCCAGTAGCTAATCGGTATTGCACGTCTAATTGCGCTAGCAGCCGTTGCTGGTGGGGCGTTTGGTACCGTTCGCGGGCTTCCCGCAGCGGATTCATCAAATACCGTTGATTGGTGGTATCCTGCGCCGTGCGGGTAGGCCGCTCGTAGAGCGCGCTTTGCAAGGCATAGTAATACGGCACGTGCCGTTGCGTTTTGCTCAGATTCCCCCGCAACGCCACGTGTAGGCGTTGACCTAGTTGCTGGTCTACGTTGGCCCGCACGGCGTAGCGGCGCAGGTTGGAGTTCAGCACGATGCCCTGTTGACCCAGGTAGTCGATGCCCGTATAGTAGTGCGTGGTGGAAGTACCACCTGTGAGGCTCAGATGGTGTTCCTGCACGGCCGCCGTGCGCAGCATCTCCTCTTCCCAATCGGTGCCCCGGCCCAGAGCATCTACTTCGGCTGCCGAAAAACGCGGTGGCTCTCCGTCGTTGCGGGCAGCGTCGTTGGCTAGTATGGCGTACTGGCGGGCATCCAGCAGCTCGTATCGATAGCGGGCTTGCTGCACCCCACCGTAGCCAGTGTATTGCACGCGCAGCGGCCCGGTCCGGCCCTGGCGCGTGGTGATGCGGATAACGCCGTTTATACCCTGTGAGCCGTATTGCGCCGTTTCAAAGGCGCCTTTCAGTACCTCTACCTGCTCAATATCTTCTGTCGGAATGTGCAGTAATGGATTCGTGTCTAGCTCCCTTATTTCTGGTAATGCATCCGAATAAGCGATTCCTATTATGCCCAACCGGAATGCGCGCTGAAATACCGGCATGCCATCTACCACGTACAGCGGCTGAGCGTTGTTGGCAAAACTGGCTGCTCCTCTGATACGCACCACCACCTGCGCGCCCGGTGCGCCGGAGTAGGGCGTGACCTGCACGCCGGCCGTCTGGCGTAGTTGCTCTTGGATGGGGAGAAAGGGGAAAGATCTTTTTCTCTCGATAATTACGCCCTGTATTCGGTCGATAAAAGAAGCTCTAGATGAATCAGTGCTCGATAAAACAAGGGAATCAGCAATAGTTGGTATGACTACCGCTACCCGCCGCGAAGCCAGTGTATCGGGTTGTTGGGCCAGGATAGGCGCGGCGGTACAGAGCAGACCAAAAAGTAAAAGTGGGCGCATAGGCAAACAGTAGAATAGGCTATAAAATGAGTTGGCCGCCTACCCCAAAAATCGTCCCACGATTCCCCTTCCCCCGCAAACGCCTACTTTTGCCGGTGCTACCCTTTTGAGCCCCTATTGTTATGCCCTTTGACCGCGCCGCCTACCCTACCGAGCAACTGCTCACCATCTACCAAGAGCTGCTGAAACCCCGTCTCATCGAGGAAAAAATGCTGATTCTGCTGCGGCAAGGCAAGATCAGCAAGTGGTTTTCGGGTATTGGGCAGGAGGCCATTGCGGTGGGTAGCACCCTGGCCCTCAATCCCGATGAGTACATCCTACCCCTGCACCGCAACCTGGGCGTGTTCACGGCGCGGCGGGTGCCGCTGGGGCGGCTGTTTGCGCAGTGGGAAGGCAAGGAAGGCGGCTTCACTAAAGGCCGCGACCGGTCGTTTCACTTCGGCTCCCGCGAACACCACATTGTGGGCATGATCAGCCACCTCGGCCCACAGCTGGCTGTGGCCGACGGCATTGCCCTGGCCGATGTGCTGGACGACCAAAAACGTGTGACGCTGGTCTACAGCGGCGACGGCGGCGCCTCGGAGGGCGACTTCCACGAGGCCCTGAACGTGGCCGCCGTATGGCAGCTGCCGGTTATTTTCCTCATAGAAAACAACGGCTACGGCCTCTCTACCCCCAGCAACGAGCAATTCCGCTGCAAGAGCTTTATCGACAAAGGCCCCGCCTACGGCATAGAAGCCGTGCAGATCGACGGCAACAACGTGCTGGAGGTACACAGCACCATCCAGCGTCTGGCCGAGGACCTGCGCCAGAACCCGCGGCCGGTGCTGGTGGAGGCCCTCACCTTCCGGATGCGCGGGCACGAGGAAGCCAGCGGCACCAAGTACGTGCCCCAGGAGTTGTTCACAGAATGGGCTGAAAAAGACCCGGTGGCCACCTACGAGCAGTGGTTGCTGTCGGAAGAGCTACTGAGCGAAACCGCCCGCCACCGCATGCGGGAGCAGATCAAGCAGGAAATCGAAGCCGGGTTGCAGCAGGCCGATGCTCTCCCCGCCCCTACCCCCGACTCTGCCCGCGAGCTGGCTGATATGTATGCGGAGCTGCCAGAACAAGAGAACAGTTTGCCCGCCGACGACGCACAACTCGCCACTGACAGCTCGCCACTGACCACAACTGATAAACGCTACGTCGACGCCATCCGCGACGGGCTGCGCCAGAGCCTGGAACGCTACCCCGAGCTGGTACTCATGGGGCAAGACATTGCCGAGTACGGCGGCGTGTTCAAGGTGACAGAGGGCCTGCTGGAGGAATTTGGCAAGGCGCGGGTGCGCAACACGCCTCTGTGCGAGTCGGCCATCTTGGGCGCGGGCTTGGGGTTGAGCGTGCGCGGCAAGAAGAGCATGGTAGAGATGCAATTTGCTGATTTTGTGACCTGTGGCTTCAATCAGATTGTCAACAACTTAGCTAAAAGCCACTACCGCTGGGGGCAGAACGCCGATGTAGTGGTGCGCATGCCCACCGGCGCGGGCACGGCGGCTGGCCCCTTTCACTCCCAGAGCAACGAGGCCTGGTTTACCCACACGCCCGGCCTGAAGGTGGTGTTTCCCAGCAACCCCCACGACGCCAAAGGCCTACTCTGCGCCGCCTTGCAAGACCCCAATCCGGTAATGTACTTCGAGCACAAGCTGCTCTACCGCTCTGTGAGTGGCCCCGTGCCCGACGCTTACTACACCACGCCCATTGGGCAGGCGGCCCTGGTGCGCGAGGGCGACGAGCTGAGCATCGTCACCTACGGCATGGGGGTGCATTGGGCCTTGCAGGTAACAAAGGAATTGAACGTAAGCTGCGACATTCTTGACCTGCGCACCCTCCTACCCTGGGACCAGGAAGCTGTGCGCCGTACCTCCGAGAAAAACGGCCGTGTACTGGTGTTGCACGAAGACACGCTCACGGGCGGCCTCGGCGCCGAGCTGGCCGCCTGGATTGGCGAAAACTGTTTCGAACACCTCGATGCGCCCGTGCACCGCGTGGCCTCCTTGGATACGGCCGTGCCCTTTGCCCCTACCCTGGAAAAAGACTTCCTACCCCTGCAGCGCCTGCGCGAGGCGGTAGAGAAGCTGCGCAACTACTAAGCTTTCCGCGCCGCTCGAACGGCGTAGAGACGCATACTTGCGTCTCGTCGTTGAACGATTCGGACGGCTAATGTTTAACGATGGGACACAACTATGCGTCTCTATACCCTTTCAACTGCTTCCTTGTTTAACATAAGCAGCTTGTACAGGCATACCTGGCATTCTGAGCGCAGCGAAGAATCTGAATAAAAGATTCCTCCCTGCGCTCAGAATGCCAATTTCATAGTGCTTGTAGACTCCATACGCAACCTACTTTCGCGTTACTTCCTCCTGCTTTAATTCTACTATAGTAGCGTTATTGGCTTGATTTCTGGGCAAGGTTCTATTCTCATTGCATCAACCCGTTGCCTATGTTCTTCTCTACTCGGCCCATACAGTGTTTCCGATTGGTCCTGCTCGTGCTGTTGAGCGGCTGGCTGCTCTTAGGCCAAACGGGCTGCCACCGCTACCATATTTCCGACCCAAAAGGTCCGCCGCAGCCCAAGATGAAAAAGGCGAAAGCCTCCGCTACAGATACCGAGCAGAGCGCCGATGGTAGTAGCCAAAGCACAGCCCAAGCAGAAAACGCGCCGCCCCAGCACAACAGCTACGATAAACAGGGACTGCTGAAGAAGAAAAAACACGACCGTAGTCGGAAGCGCAAAGTAGGGCAATACCGGTTTCTGGGTATCATATTTTAGTGTCCTCGCTCCCGTAGACTCGCAGATAATCAAGCCGTTTTGCATGGCTACCCCCTCTCACTTTTCCGTATGCTTTGGTATGAAACGCTTGCTACTTCTACCTGCCTTGCTGCTAGCCGCCTCGGCCTCGGCCCAAACGGAGTACACCACCCCCGCCCAGCACCGCTCCGAGAATCGCCGCGCCCTGCGCGACGCGGCCAAGTACCCGGCTAAGTATAAAGAGTCGCACCTGACTGTGACGCCTAAGGAACTGAAACGGGGCCAGACGGGCACTCCCCTCCCCCGCGACAGCCGCCGCCGTTACCGCTTCGACCACACTGGCACAGCCCGCGTTAGCGAACCAACGCCCCCCGGCTTACGTCTTACCCGCAAAAAGTAACTTTAAAACGCTCTGAAATATGACCCCTTGGCAACCCCTCACCCAACCCGAACAGCTGGCCGACATCGTGCAGGAATCACACGAGCATCCGGTATTGGTCTTCAAACATAGCACTACCTGCTCCATTAGCGCCGCTGCCAAAGGCAAGATTGAGCGCCAGTGGGACTCGGCTGGCCTCGACGGCACGCCCATTTACTACCTCGACTTGCTGCGCTACCGTCCCATTTCCAACGAAATTGCCCAAAAGTTTGGCGTAGAGCACCAGTCGCCCCAGCTGCTACTCATCCAAAACGGCGAGTGCAGCTACGACGCCTCCCACATGGGCATCCGCCTCAGCGACGTGCAGCAATTGGTGAAATAGTGAGATGGTGAAATGGTGAGTTTGATGTTCTACCGGTGCTATTGGCACAGCTTGCGCAAGTGGCGCCATCAGAACATCAAACTCACCATTTCACCATTTCCCTACTCATACAGGAACGAAACTTCCTGCTTGATTTCCGGGTTCAGGCTGAGTGCTACGGGGCAGGTGTGGGCGGCACGCTCTAGTAAGGCGCGCTCCTTTTCGGGGAGGCTGGCGGGCAGGTGAAACTGCACGTCGATCTGCCGGATGCGGCGCGGCTCGGAAGCCATGTGCTTGGTCACTTCGTACGTAACACTAGTGAGGTTTAGCTGGTGGCGCTCGGCTACGATGCCCATAATGGTCATCATGCAGGCACCCAGCGAAGCCGCCACTAAATCAGTGGGCGAAAAGGCCTCGCCCCGACCGTGGTTATCTACAGGCGCATCAGTAATAATGGTGTTGCCGGAAGCGTTGTGCGTAGCCTCGGTACGCAGTTGGCCGGTATAGCGGGCGCTGGCAGTGCTCATAGAATCAGAAATTTGGCAGGACAATGACAACAAATTTACGTACTTTCGATCAGGCTGCCTCGGAGCGGCCGTCTTTCGTCCGAATCTCCTCGCCCTTAGCTTCTTTGCCTGCCGTGCGAACTTTACTGGCTTCCGGTTTTTCTACTCTGGCACTGCTGCTAGCTGCTGCCGGCGCTACCAGCGCACAAAGTGCAGGAGGCAGCGGCGATGATCCTTCCTACCGCAAGGAAACGGTATACGGCGTCAACTTCAACACGCAAGGCGGCTTGATTGGTGGAGTGCATTTTCGCTCCTCCAAAGTATTGTCGCAGGACTGGCTACGCTTCTGGAGCCTGGAGGCAGTGGAAGTGAAGGGGCAGAAGGAAGATAAATTCATCAACCCCTACACCGGCGGCTCCTACGTGCCGGGCAAGACCAATTATTTCTATGTATTGCGGCCTTCTGTGGGTTTGCAGCGGGTTATCTTTCGAAAAGCAGCCGAGTCGGGCGTACAGGTAAATGCACTCGCTAGCGCAGGCCCATCTATCGGGCTGCTTATGCCCTACTACGTGTACTACGATTATACCCTACGCGACGGCAACGGCAACCCCATACCCGGCGCTGCCCAAGACATACGCGAGGCGCAATACGACCCTAACAACGCCCAAACGCCCATCGATAGGGCCCCTTTGTTCCGAGGTGCCAGCGAAATCAAGCCCACGGTAGGCGCACACCTGCGCGGGGCGCTCAGCTTTGAGTACGGCCGCTACCGCGACGCGGTAGCCGGTGTGGAAACAGGTTTCTTATTAGAGGTGTACACCAAGCGCCTGGAGATTCTGCGCGACAACAACGTACCCAGCTCCAAGCTCAACAAGCAGTTCTACCCTTCGGTGTACCTCACCCTCTACCTCGGGCATCGTAGCTAGCCTACCCTACTGCTTTTTTCCTGCTCAACTTTTCTCTGCAATTGCTGGTTGTGAGGGAAACCTAGCGTCGCCACTGGCTACAGCCTTTGCGTAAGCCAGGCGCTGCGTATCTTTGTTATCTATGGATGATCTGCTGCTACTCCCCGTAATACAGCCGGAAGCCGCCGCGCCGGCCCGGCCCCGCAAGCCCGATTGGCTGCGCGTGAAGCTGCCCGTAGGCCCCGAGTATGCCCGGGTGCGCAAGCTGGTAGACGAAAACAAGCTGCATACTATTTGCGAAAGCGGTAACTGCCCCAATATGGGCGAGTGCTGGGGTGCGGGTACCGCTACCTTCATGATTCTGGGCAACATCTGCACCCGGTCGTGCTCGTTCTGCGCGGTGGCTACGGGTCGCCCCAACGAGTACGATACCGACGAACCCCGCCGCGTGGCCGAGGCCATTCTGACGATGGGTGTGAAGCACGCCGTGATTACCTCCGTAAACCGCGACGAGCTGAAGGACCGCGGCGCCAGCATCTGGCACGAAACGGTGGTGCGCATCAAGCAGCTCTCCCCCGCCACAACCATTGAAACGCTGATTCCCGACGTGAAAGCCAACTGGGAAGCGCTGGACGTGATGATTTCGGGGGGACAGGAAGTGATTTCGCATAACGTGGAAACCGTGGGCAGCCTCTATCGTCTCGTGCGCCCGCAGGCCAAGTACGACCGCTCGTTGGAGCAAATCCGCCGGACCAAAGCCGCCGGACACCGCACCAAATCAGGCATTATGCTGGGCCTGGGCGAGACCAAGGACGAAATGTACAAGGCCATGGACGACCTCGTAGCCAATGGCCTCGACATTCTGACCCTGGGCCAGTACTTACAACCCACCAAGCGCCACCTGGAGGTAGCCGAATTCATCCACCCCGACCTCTTCGCCCACTACCGCGAAGAAGGATTGAAGCGCGGTCTGAAATATGTGGAAAGCGGCCCGCTGGTGCGCAGCTCCTACCACGCCGAGCGCCACGTAAACGTGCCGATCTAGGGTAGCCAGACCGTCATTTCGAACATGGTGAGAAATGACATTTACTTTTTACACACAAAAAGAAACCCCGCCAACAACGTGTTGGTGGGGTTTCTTTTTTAAGCGAAAATCAACTTAGCGGCGGGCTTGCGCCTGATCGTTAGGTGGGTACACACCCATGATGCCGTTGACGATGCGATACACTTCCTGCTCCGAAATGGAGTGGTTGTTATCGATCTGAGCCTGACCTGAGCCGCGCCATGCTAGCTCTTTGCGCTTCGCATCTACCACATCAATGATAACCGTACCAGCGGCATATTGACTCATAGGCGCGTAGCCCCGGCCGTAGAGGCCACCGTACATACCATAACCATAGTAGGGGTAACCCAAGCCATTGTAGTACGGCGATACCGACTGCTTTTCTTCTACCTTGGCATTGTAGGCCACATAGATGTCGGGGTTACTCTCAACGCGGGTTAGGCCTTTGTTAGCCAGTTCCCGGTCGATGGCCGTGCGCAGGCGCTGGTCCAAAAACGACTCGTAGCCTTTAGCCGGGCCGCCCTCAGCATCTACGGGCTGCTGCGGATACCAGGCCCAGGTTTTGTAGGCCCGGAAGTTCACGGCGTGGTCAAAATCGGAGGAGACGCCTACCCGGGAAGAGATGGCGCAGCTGCTGGCGCCCAGCAGCAAGGAAAAGCCCACCAGCGCCAGCATGGCAGAGCGATTCAGAAAACGGGCTATACGATTCATACGAAAGTTAAAAACGTGGGAGAAACCGAATCCTCGCTATAACGAGGCGGGGTGGTTGGTGGTATAGAGTAAACACCGTACGTAAAACCAACGTTCCCCGTTAGTTAGCACCTCTGGTATCGAAATTGCTATACTCAAACAGCTGGGCGAGGAAGTTGATAAAATATAAATTTTTCTACATCATACCATACTTCCTTCACCATGAAAAAAACAGTACGCGTATCTTTTTCCGGCTTGCTAGCCCTTACTCTACTCGGTGGCTGCAACGCCGCCCGTGAAGATGGCCACGGCAACAGCCGCGCCGCCAATACCCCAACCGAGCGCACTGCGGCCGTCGAATGCATCTTATACGATGGCATGAAGAAGGATTCCCCTCAATTGGCAGAAATCAAATCGGGTATGAAAGTGCAGGTTCTCGACTCAGTTGACGCCTATTTTGTGAAGGCCCGCGTGAGCAACGGCGACAAGGTAGTGACGGGCTATATGTACCGCACGTGCTTCCCAAAACAATGGTAATCCCTACCCTCCCTTTTATAACAAAACCGGCCGACACTCTAGAAGCGTCGGCCGGTTTTGCTTTGTATTGTACTATAGTACGCTTACCTGTCATTTCGACCAGCGGGAGAAATCTCGCGTGCTGACGTCAGATAGTATCCGACATCAGCACGCGAGATTTCTCCCGCTGGTCGAAATTACGTTCTGTGAGCGACGCCTACCTCAACCTAATACGAAGGGCCTTTATCGGCCTGTACCAGTTGCTCGGGCTCGTCGGCGTAGTCCTCGGTAGAGGTGCAGGAGCAGATCAGGTTCCGGTCGCCGTAGGCGGAGTCGACGCGCGACACGGCGGGCCAGAACTTGTAGGCGCGGGCGTGTTCGGTGGGATACACAGCCTGCTCGCGGGAGTAGGGACGCGTCCAGTCGTGCACCAGCACGGTGGCGGCGGTGTGCGGGGCGTGCTTCAGCACGTTGTCCTTGGCATCAGCGCGGCCTTGTTCCACCTCCCGGATTTCCTCCCGGATCTTCACCATGGCCTCCACGAAGCGGTCCAGTTCCTCCTTGCTCTCCGACTCGGTAGGCTCTACCATCAGCGTGCCCGCTACTGGGAACGACACGGTAGGCGCGTGGAAACCGTAGTCCATCAGGCGCTTGGCAATGTCTTCTACCTCAATGCCGGCCTTCTTGAACTGGCGGCAATCCAGAATCATCTCGTGGGCGCAGCGGCCGTTAGCACCAGCGTACAGCACCGGGTAGTGCTCTTCTAGCTTCGCTTTCAAGTAGTTGGCATTGAGAATAGCAATACGCGTAGCCATTTCCAACCCATCGCCGCCCATCATCGAGATATAGGCGTAGCTGATGGGTAGGATGCTGGCCGAGCCCCATGGCGCCGACGATACCGCGCCGGCTGTGCGGCCCTCGGCATCGACCACCACGTGGCCGGGTAAGTAGGGCGCCAGATCGGCTACTACGCCGATGGGGCCCACGCCGGGTCCGCCGCCGCCGTGCGGAATACAGAACGTTTTGTGCAGGTTGAGGTGGCACACATCGGCGCCGATGGTGGCGGGCGAGGTGAGGCCCACCTGGGCATTCATGTTGGCGCCGTCCATGTACACGCGGCCGCCGTGCTGGTGAATGGTCTGGCAGATGTCGATGATGGTTTCCTCATACACGCCGTGCGTGCTGGGGTAGGTCACCATCAGGCAGCTCAGCGTATCGGCGTACTTGGTGGCCTTGTCTTTCAGGTCCTGCACGTCGATGTTGCCTTGTTCGGTGCTTTTCACCACTACTACCTGCATGCCGGCCATCACGGCCGAGGCGGGGTTGGTGCCGTGGGCCGAGGCCGGAATGAGGGCCACGTTGCGGTGCGTGTCGCCCTGCGCCAGGTGGTAGTCGCGGATGGCCAGCAGGCCGGCGTACTCGCCCTGGGCGCCCGAGTTGGGCTGCAACGATACGGCCGCGAAGCCCGTCACCTCGCACAACCACCGCTCCAAATCTTTGAAAATCTGCGTGTAGCCTTTCGCCTGCTCGCGTGGGGCGAAGGGGTGCAGACCGCCGATTTCGGGCCACGTCACCGGAATCATTTCGGCGGTGGCGTTCAGCTTCATGGTGCACGAGCCGAGCGGAATCATGGAGTGCGCCAGGCTCAGGTCCTTATTTTCGAGCTGTTTCATGTAGCGCAGCATCTCGGTTTCGGAGTGGTGCGTGTTGAACACCGGGTGCGTGAGATAGGCGCTTTTGCGTACCAAAGCGTCAGACCAGTTCAACTCCGTTTCAGTGGGTAGGGCTAGCGTTTTATCGAACGACTTGCCCAGCACTTTCGCAAACACCCGCACGATGTCAACTACGTCCTCGACCTCGGTGTTTTGGTTCAGGGCAATACCCACGCGGGCCGTGCCTTCCTGGGAGAAGTAGCGGAAGTTGATGCCCGCGGCTTCGGCTTCCTGGCGGATGGCAGTTTGCAACTCCTCGCTTTCCAGCTTGAGCGTCAGCGTATCAAAGAAGAATTCGTTTTGCTGCTCCAGGCCCAGAGCCGTCAGCTCCTGCGCCAGCAACTGCGTGAGGGCGTGCACGTTGACGGCAAACTGCCGCACGCGCTGCGGGCCGTGGTACACGGCGTACATACCCGCCAGCACCGACAGCAGCACCTGCGCCGTGCAGATGTTGGAGGTAGCCTTCTCGCGACGGATGTGCTGCTCGCGGGTTTGCAGGGCCATGCGGTAGGCCTTATTGCCGGCCGCGTCAATGCTCTGCCCGATGATGCGGCCCGGAATAACGCGCTTAAATTGGTCTTTGGTAGCGAAGAAGCCGGCGTGCGGGCCACCGTAGCCCATGGGCACACCGAAGCGCTGGGAGTTGCCCACGCAGGCGTCGGCGCCCATCTCGCCGGGAGGGGTGAGGAGGGTAAGCGCCAGCAAATCAGCGGCTACGGCTACCAGCAGGCCGCGCTCGTGCGCCTGGGCAATGAAGTCGGTGTAGTCGTACACGGCGCCGTCGGCGACGGGGTATTGCAGCAGGGCACCGAACAGGGCCTCGTCGGTGAGGTCGGCCTGGCGGTGGTCGCCTACTACCAGCTCAATCCCGAGGGGGGTAGCGCGGGTGCGCACCACGTCGATGGTCTGGGGCAATACTTGCTCCGATACGAAGAACTTATGGGCGTTTTTCTTCTTGGTCTGCGAATGGAACATGTGCAGCACCTCGGCCGCGGCCGTGCCCTCGTCGAGCAGGGAAGCGTTGGCAATTTCGAGACCGGTCAGCTCCATCACCATCGTCTGATAGTTGATGAGAGCTTCGAGGCGACCCTGGGCAATTTCGGCCTGGTAGGGCGTGTAGGCGGTGTACCAACCGGGATTTTCGAGGATGTTGCGCTGCACCACGGGCGGCAGCTGGGTAGGGTAGTATCCCAGGCCGATGTAGTTCTTATACAGCTTATTCTGGCCAGCAATCTGCGCGAATTTCGCCAAAAAAGCCCGCTCCGTGAGGGCAGCGGGCAAATCGAGCGGCTTCTGCAAACGGATAGCGGCCGGCACGGTTTCGTCGATGAGCTGATCGAGCGACTCGACGCCGATGGCGCGCAGCATCTCGGTCACGGCGGCTTCGTCGGGGCCGTTGTGGCGGTCCACAAACACGTCGGCGGGCTGAGGTTTCAGGGTCATAGAAAATGAAGATCTAAATTAGGCGTGCAGCTTTCAACAAAGGTAGGAGGAAAAGGTGGCAGGAGGATTTGAGCAAGAGACAATAATCACTCTTTTATTCTTTCTTGAAAGAACGTACACTTAACTTGACATCAGATAGACTTTATTGTCTTCGTTTCTCTCTACTCACTACCTGTCCTTCTATATGCAAATAGAATCCATTCGCCTTAAAAATTTCAAGGTCTTCCGAGATGTGCATCTACGCGAAATACCTCCTTTTCTAGTTATCGTTGGGGCTAATGGAGCTGGTAAATCTACTTTGTTCGATGTATTTGGCTTTCTGCACGACTGTTTGAAAGGCAACGTACGGCAGGCATTGGATAAACGAGGCCGCTTCAAAGAAGTAGTAAGTCGCGACAGTGATTCCAAAGCTACTATCCTCATTGAAATTCAATACCGAATGCTGATTGCCGATGTGGACCGATTGGTTACGTATTCGCTAGAAATTGCTGATAGTAAAGGAGTACCGTACGTTAAGCGCGAAGTGCTGCGCTACAAGCGCGGCCGCTACGGCAGCCCCTACCACTTTCTCGATTTCAGCAAAGGAACGGGCTACGCCATTACCAATGAAGAAGACTTTCAGAAAGCCGACGAGGAATTAGACCGAGAACTGCAAACCCTCAACTCGCCCGATATGCTAGCTCTCAAAGGGCTGGGACAGTTTGAACGCTTTAAGGCAGCCAATGCTTTTCGCCAGCTAATTGAGGCATGGCACGTATCCGACTTCCATATTAGCCAAGCACGTGGCCGTAAAGAAGCAGCCGGCAATTCCGAACACCTCGCTGAATCCGGTGACAACCTACCATTAGTAGCGCAGTACCTGTATGAGCAGCATCCAGATACCTTCAATCAACTGCTACAAACCATGACCCGGCGTGTTCCCGGCGTAAAAACTGTTACGCCTCTCCTCATGGATGATGGATACCTGACACTTCGCTTTCAAGATGGTGCTTTTAAAACGCCTTTTTTAGACCGTTACGTATCCGACGGTACGATTAAGATGTTTGCCTACCTAGTGCTACTCTACGATCCACGCCCGCATCCGCTGCTGTGCGTAGAGGAGCCCGAAAATCAGTTGTATCCGCAATTGATGACGGAGTTAGCAGAGGAGTTTCGCCTGTATGCCCAGCGCGGAGGCCAAGTTTTGGTATCTACTCATTCACCCGATTTCCTGAATGCAACCCGACTAGAAGAAGTGTGCTGGTTGGTGAAAGAAGCTGGCGGTACCCGCATCGAGCGGGCAAAAGACCACGAGCAATTAGTGGCCTATATGGCCGATGGTGACCAAATGGGCTACCTATGGAAACAGGGCTTTTTCACTGGTGCTGATCCTCAATGAAAGAACTCGTTTTTCTATTGGAGGAACCCTCTGCTAAAGCTCTGCTGAGTACGCTATTGCCTCGCTTTCTGCATCCGACTATCGTGCCGCGTTATATCCCATTCGAAGGGAAGCAGGATTTGGATAAACAGTTGGAGAGGAAGCTACGGGGCTATATCAATCCACACGCTCGCTTTTTGGTACTGCGCGACCAAGACAGCGCCGATTGCCATGCTGTTAAGGCGGCCCTGCTGGTGAAGTGCGCTAATGCTGGACGCACAGCCACATCCTTAGTCCGTATTGCTTGTCATGAGTTAGAAACCTTTTATCTAGCCGATTTGGCTGCGGTGGAGAAGGTACTGGCCTGTCGAGGCTTGCAGGCCCAACAGGCCAGCGCCAAGTACCGCGCCCCCGATTATATCAACTCTCCTAGTCACGAGCTAGGAAAGCTCACGAACAACCGTTATCAGAAAGTGAATCATTCCCGTCTGTTAGGCGAACATCTTGACTTAGATAACACGCGTTCCAGTAGTTTTCATCACCTATTAACCGGCATCCGGCGGCTAGAGCAGGAGCTTTTGAGCATTCCTGATAACTTTTGAAACGGTTCTATCCTATGCCTAACTTAACCACACTTCTTTCTACGTGGTGTTTCCTGCCCCTCGCCTTGGCCGCCTGCCTCGTTTCAACAGCAGCTTCGGCCCAGCAGCAGCCCACCGTCACGGCCCAGGACTACGCCCGCGCCGAGCAGTTGATGGGCTATAACACCCAGGCGCTGGTAGACCACACGATGGGTCAGCCCAACTGGCTCGACAACGACCGGTTCTGGTACCGTACGCTCACGGCGCAGGGTAGCGAGTACGTGCTGGTAGACCCGGCCCGCAAGACGCGCACCGTCAGCGCCTCGCCGCCCGTGGCGTCTACCCCGGCCAAAACCCAGGATGCCCCCAATGCCCACAACGAAATCGTGTCGCCGGACGGGCGGCTGGCGGCCTACATCAAAGACTACAACCTGTGGGTGCGCAACACCCAGACCAACCAACAAACCCAGCTGACCACCGACGGCCAGAAGGACTACGGCTACGCCACCGACAACGCCGGCTGGACCAGCAGCGACCGGCCCGTGCTGCGCTGGTCGCCGGACTCGCGCAAGATTGCCACCTTCCAGCAGGACCAGCGCCGGGTAGGCGATATGTACCTGGTGACTACCAACGTAGGCCACCCTACCCTCAAAAGCTGGAAATACCCGCTGCCCGGCGACTCCACGATTATCACCATCGAGCGGGTGATTGTGGAGGTGAACCCGGCCAAGGTGGTGCGCCTGCAAGTGCCGCCCGATCCGCACCGCGGCACCCTCTCCGACGACATTTCCAGCAGCGGCACCTTCGACGACGTGGACTGGAGCGCCGACGCCCGGCAGCTGGCTTTTGTATCGACCTCGCGTGACCACAAGGAGGAGAAATTTCGCATTGCCGACGCGCAAACGGGCGCCGTGCGGGAGGTGTTTGAGGAGAAGGTAGCCACGCAGTATGAGTCGGGGCAGGGCGCCATCAACTGGCGCTACCTACCCAAGACGAAGGAAATCATCTGGTACTCGGAGCGCGACGACTGGGGGCATCTCTACCTCTACGACGCCACCACAGGCAAAGTCAAGAACCAGATTACGAAGGGCAACTGGGTGGTGACGCAGCTGGTTAAGATAGACGAGCAGAAGCGCCAGCTCTACTTCCTAGCCGATGGGCGGGAGCCGGGCAACCCCTACTTCACCCATCTCTACCGCATTGGGCTGGATGGCAAGGGCCTCACGCTGCTCACGCCCGAACCCGGCAACCACCGCATCGAGTTTTCGCCCTCGGGCCGCTACGTTGTTGATACTTACTCTCAGCCCGACGTGCCGCCCGTGAGCGTGCTGCGCAACCTGGACGGCAAGCTGCTCCTGACGCTGGAGAAGACCGATATTTCGCGCCTCACCGCTACCGGCTGGAAAGCTCCTACCCCCATCATGGTGAAAAGCCACGATGGGCAGCTGGAGTTACACGGCCTGATGTTTACACCTACCAAGCTGGACCCCAACCGGAAATATCCGGTTATCGACTACATCTACCCCGGTCCGCAGGGCGGCGGCGTGGGCAGCTGGTCGTTTTCGGCGGGGCGCGGCGACCATCAGGCCCTGGCCGAACTGGGCTTCGTGGTGGTCGTGCTGGAAGGTAGCTGCAACCCCTTGCGTTCCAAGAGCTACCACGATGCCTGCTACGGCAACATGGCCGAAAATACGCTTTCTGACCAGGTGGCCGGCATCAAGCAGTTGGCCCAGAAATACCCCTACCTCGACCTGGACCGCGTGGGCATCTGGGGGCACTCGGGTGGCGGCTATGCCACGGCCGCGGCCATGTTCCGCTACCCCGACTTCTTCAGGGTAGGCATCTCCGAATCGGGCAACCACGAGAACCGCAACTACGAGGACGACTGGGGCGAGCGGTACATCGGCCTGCTCACGGCCCAGGCCAACGGCACCACCAACTACGACAACCAGGCCAACGCCGTATCGGCTAAAAACCTGAAAGGCAAGCTGATGCTGGCCCACGGCATGATGGACAACAACGTGCCACCCTACAATACGCTGCTGGTGGTAGACGCCCTCACCAAAGCCAACAAGAGCTACGACCTGGTGATTTTCCCGAACGCTACCCACGGCTACGGTCAGGACTCGCCCTACATGACGCGCCGCCGCTGGGACTACTTCGTGCAGAACCTGGCCGGCGCCACCCCGCCCCACGACTACGAAATGCAGCCCAAACAAGACCCACGCACCGCGCGGCGGTAGGGGGCAACAGGCCGTGCGCGTGCTAACAGAAGAACGTCAGCACGCGCGGTTCCTCCCGCTGGTCGGAAGGGCGGCATACCTTGCTAAACACTTGAAGGGCCGCTACCTGAGCAACTTGCTCGGGTAGCGGCCCTTTTTATTGCGCCTTCCGGCTACGGGGTTGCTTTGGCTTTGGCGGCTGCCCCATTAGTTCTGCAATTTCAGAGATGCGCTTTTGGCGGGTTTCCGGGCGTTTAGCCAGCACCAGCCGGTACAGCATGTTCCGCTTCTCGGTGCGGCTCAGGCTGGCGAAGTGGGCTTCGGCGCCGGGGCGTTGTTGCAGGGCCTCTGCCAGGTCGGGCGGAATTTGCAGCGCTTCTGCCGCGTCTAGCAGCGTCCAGGAGCCGTTCTGCTTGGCCCGTTCGATGCTGGCTAGGCCGGCTGGCGCTAGCAAGTCGGCCGCTAGTAGGCGCTCTAACTTTTCTTTGTTGACTTTCGACCAGCCGCTCTTCGGCTTTCGGGGGCAAAAAAACTGCCGGTACGTGTGCTCGTCGATGGGCTCGGCCTTGCTGTCTATCCACCCAAAACACAGGGCTTCGTCTACCGCTTCCGACCAGGTGAGGGAGGGTATTGCCGATTTCTTTTTGCTATATACCAACCAAACACCTTGCTGCTCAGCATGGTGCGTTTGCAGCCACTCGCGCCAGTGCTGCCGGCTGCTTGGGCGAAAAACGGGTAGTTCTTTTTCAGCCATAGCGTATTTGTTGGGTTGAGAGGCTGGGCACAGGGTAGGCGGCACATCCTGGGATGCACCGCCTACCTTGCGGCTTACTTCACCACAGTGGCTTCCAGCTCTACCCCCAAATTAGCGTATAAGCCCTTGACCTCAAACATGGTAGTGGCCTGCTTGATGCCATGCTTGGCAATCCACTCCTGATAGACATCGCCGCAGGTAGTGAAAAACTCCATCATGGAGGTAGTAAAAACGTTCAGCCGGACAATACCCTGGCACTCGTACCCGGCCTCGCTAATGAGGTGCTCCAGGTTTTGGAAAACCTGGATAAGCTGCGTCCGCATATCGGCGGTGCTAGGCTGGCCGGCTTCGTTAATGGCTACCTGCCCGGAGCAGTAGAGGGTGCCCTCGGCCTGCTTGATTTCGACGGCTTGTACCGAGTTGGTTTGCTCTCCCCATTTCCAGGGGTCGATGGTGCGCTTTTGCATCTGCTTTGTGAGTTGAATGTGGGTGAAACGGCTGTTTGTCACTTGACTCTACAAAGGTCCGCGCGCCTACTGACAGCCCTATGTCAGCATCTTATCGGGGCCGCAAAAAAAGTTGTAGGCCCGTTGGGCCAGCTCGCGCAGGTGCTCCTGCAAAGCGGGCGGCTTCAGCACCTCGACGCCCCCCGCGTACGGCAACAGCCACGTAGCCAGATAAGGCAACGAGCCAATCAGCAACGTCATTTCCAGCTCACCATCAGGTAAGGCCTGCTCGTGCGTCCAGCCGTACTGCCGCTTAGTGTCGTGCAGGTGCTGCACCAAGGCCGGCGAGGCAGCTGCCAGCTGAAACCGCAGCACCACCTTTTCCCTACCCTGGCGGGCGGCCTCGGCGGCCCAATACTGCTGCAAGGTTTCGGGGCGGGCCGCAAAAACTTCGGTGCTGATTTCCAGCTGCTGAATCCGGTCGAGGCGGAAATTGCGGAACGCCTGCCGCAGCCGGCAGTAGGCCACCACGTGCCACTGCCGGCTTAGGTACAGCCCAATGGGCTCCACGGCCCGCAGGGTAGGCTGGTCGGTTTCGGCGCTCTGGTAGCGCAGGTGCACCAGGTGCTGCGTGGCCACGGCCGTTACCAGCTGCTGGTATATGTTCTGGTAGCCGGGCTGGCCCACTGGCCCCAGCACCTGAATGTGGGGCGTTAGGGTTTCAAGGTAGTCGCGGTCGGTGCGGCGCAGCACGGCCCGCAGCTTGTCCATGGCCGCGCCGCTGAGGCGGGCCGTGAGCGCGTCGGTGAGGTGAGCGGCCAGCTTCTCGGCCGTAAGCAGGGCAGTGGCTTCTTCGCGCGTGAATAACACGGGCGGCAGCCGGTAGCCATCGGCCAGCGAGTAGCCTACCCCCGGCTCGCCGTAGAGGGGTACCCCGGCCAGCTCCAGCGTGCGCAGGTCGCGATAAATGGTTCGCAGGCTCACGCCAAACCGCTCGGCCAGGGCTGGGCCGCTCACCACGCGCTTGGCTTGCAGCTGAATAAGAATAGCCGTGATGCGGTCGAATCGATTCATACGTACTTCAAAAATACGAGGACTATTGGGTAGGGCACGGCGGCAAGTTGTTGTCTTGCCGGGCAGCGCGAAGAATATGGAAGAGAAGGGCGCGAATTATACATGCCATGTGCATCGTGGAAAAGGGCAGCGAATAATATGGAGGAGAAGCCGTTTGCTGACCGAAGAGGAAATAGAAAAAGACCGATTACCGGCAGATAACTTCTCCCTCATATTCTTGGCTGCGCTCGGAATGACCGGATAATTTGCCTATTTGCCCCTACCCACCTCATCCGCTTCCACCCATGCAAAAAGTTAAACTCGGCGTCATTCGCGAAGGCAAAACCCCACCCGACCGCCGCGTGCCGCTCACGCCCAATAAGTGCGACGAAGCCCTGCACACCTTCCCCAACCTTGAGCTGGTAGTGCAGAGCAGCCACATCCGCGCCTTCTCCGACGACGAGTACCAGGCCTTGGGCATCACGGTGCAGCCCGAGGTAGCGGATTGCGACGTGCTGCTGGGCGTGAAGGAAGTGCCCGTGGAGCAGCTCATTCCTGATAAAACCTACCTGTTTTTCTCCCACACCATCAAGAAGCAGCCCGCCAACCGTGAGCTACTGCGGCAGGTATTGCAGAAGCGCATTACGTTGATTGACTACGAGTTGCTAACCAATGAGCGCGGGGAGCGGATTATTGCTTTCGGGCGCTGGGCGGGCATTGTGGGCGCCTACAACGGCCTGCTCACTTACGGACGCAAGTACGGCCTCTACCAGCTCAAGCCCGCCTACCAGTGCCAGGATATGGAGGACATGGAAGAAGAGTTTTTTAAGGTGAAGCGCCTGCCACCCATTAAGCTGGCTGTTACGGGCTCGGGGCGGGTGGCGCAGGGCGCCCTGGAGGTACTGCGGCGCATGGGCATCCGGCAGGTGAGCGTGTACGACTACCTCTACCTCGATTTCAATGAGCCGGTGTTTACCCAGCTGCGCAGCTCCGACTACAACGCCCGCCGCGACGGCCGGGTGTGGGACACGCCCAACTTCCATCAGCAGCCGGAAGAATACGTAAGCACCTTCGACAAATTCCTACCCGTGACGGATGTACTGATTGCCTGCGCTTACTGGCATCCGGCCGCCCCGCGCTTGTTCTCGGAAGCAGATACCCAGCGGCCCGATTTCCGCCCCCGCGTTATTGCCGATGTGACCTGCGACGTGAACGGCTCCATCCCGACCACCAAGCGCAGCACCACCATCTCGGCCCCCGCCTTCGACTACGACCCCGCCACCGGCGCGCTGCAACCGCCCTACTCGGCCCCGAGCCACCTCACTGTGATGGCCGTAGACAACCTGCCTTGCGAGCTGCCCCGCAACGCTAGCCGCGACTTCGGCCGCCAGCTCCTCGACAACGTGCTGCCCCACCTACTCGGCGGCGACCCACAGGGGATATTGGAGCGGGCCACCATTGCCCGTGGCGGGCACCTCACAGAGCGCTATCAGTATTTGCAAGACTACGTAGCTGATTAGTAGACCAGTGCATCGAATGAGGGTAGGGCGAGTGAAGTACAAAAAAGCAGTAGGCCCGCAGTAAGCCAATAAGCTATTGCGGGCCCTTTTATAAAAGGAACACTACTTCTTTTCGGGCCTTAGACCTTCTTGAGCACGGGGTATTTAGCCTGCACCAGCATATATAGCCCGTAGGCTATCAGCCCCAGCGCTACAATGCCCAGCACCACAGGGCCCATGCTAGCCAGCAGATCAAACGCCTGCTCTGTATCGCCAATGGCTGCGGCGCGGGACTGAAGCCCAGCTTGCACAAAAAAGTAGCCCGTAATGCCCAACACAATACCGCGAGCGGTGTAGCCTACCTGCCCCAGGCGGTACACTTTGGTTTGCTGATCGGCCGGGATGTCGCTGCTTTTCACGTTTTTGTGAAAGGTGCCGGAGTAGGCCCGGTAGATTTGATAGAGGCCCACCCCAATTGTTGCCAACCCGACCAGCATAATCAGCCACTCGCCACCAGGCCAGCTTAAAACTTTGCCCGTGAGTGTTTGGCGGGTATTGCTGTCGCTGTTGGAGGCAGTGCTCATGGCCAGCTGCGCTGCGTACCACGCCAAGCTGGCGTAGATGAGTCCGCTGGCAGCGTAACCTACGCGTCGGGCAATGCCCTTCGCACCGCTACCTTTGTCTTCTGTATCACGAAAGGCCTGCACCAGTCGCCACACAATGTATCCCAGCAGGCCAAACGCAATAAGGCCCAGCAGCACAGGACCGCCGGGTAGATCCTGCAACGTCTGCACGGCCTCTCTTTTGTCGGTGGTTTTGCCGTTTTGCTGGCCCGTAGCAGCTAGTAGAGCCAATAGGCCCATCAGCCCATAGACAAGGCCTTTGGCCGCAAAGCCAAAGCGCGCCAGCATCCGGATGCCCGATGATGGCGTGGTGGGAAGCGTAGCTTGGAGAGTATCGGTAGCAGACATGAGGGTAGGGAGAATAAACAGTTGTCGTTGCCCTTCATACGCCTAGTGCCGTGGTAAAGATTAGCTTACAACTAGCCTATTCCTCACGTTTCTGATGAGGCAGATAAACAGGTTCAGCCGAAACTACAGTATTGTACACTAAAAAGCCCCGCGCTACCTATGTAGCGCGGGGCTTTTTAGAAGGGCATAACAGTAAGCGGCTGCCCTACAATTCGCTAGAACGTGCGGTTAAACCACGCCTTGATGTCGTCGATGGTGTCGCCGGTTTTCTCCTGCAAGCGACCAAACCACTCATCCTGTTTGCCCTCGGCGTAGTCCAGGTCGTCGTCGGTAAGGTTACCCCACTTCTGCTTGGCTTCGCCTTTCAGCTGGTTCCAGTTGCCGCGCGTGCGCAGTTCGGTTTGGTCGTTGATTTTATTATCGTTGATGTCCATGAGTGAAAAAGTTAAAAATGGGTGGGAGAGAAGAGAAATAGGCTATGCGCCTGCTGCTTTATACGCAGGCGCATAGCGGTAGTTGTCGAGCTTGCCGAAGCGCCGCACCGGGTTGCGTGGGCGGTATCAAAAACGCTATATTTAGAAAGCCCTTTCGATTCTGCTATCTACCTAAAGTTTTATCATATCCTTACCCAATGATGCACTTTCTACCCCAGCGCCTGCCAGTTGCCCGGCGCACGCCGTAGCCATGGACGACCTCCGCACCACGCTCCTTACCTTCACACCCGACGACCGCAAGGAGTTTCTGCATTTTTTGCAGCGCCAGGGCCGCAAGCAAAAAGGCCGCCTCGACACGCGCCTGTGCGAGCTACTGCTACACCCACGGGCCTACCCTACCCCCGAGCTGCTGGCCCGCCTCTACCCCACGGAGCCCAATGCCGTGGCTTACTATGCCCTGCGCAAGCGCCTGCTACGCAGCCTCACCGATTTTCTACTATTACGCCAGCGTCAGCAGGACGCTACGGCCGCCTCGTCGGTGCGCGGGTTGCTTATCCTTGCGCAGTACCTGTTTGAAACCGGCGTGCCGCGCCTGGCTTGGAATACCCTGCGCAAAGCCGAAAAGCTGGGTCTGCAAAACGACCAGTTTGAGGCGCTCAATACGGTGTATAATCTACAGATTGCTCAGGCCCACCACGCCTGCGCCGACGACCTCACCGACCTGATCCGGCGTCGCAACCTCAACAAGAAAGCTGCCGACGAGGAAGAGCGCGCCAACATTGTAGATAGCCTGATGCGCCAGCGCCTACGTCAGTTGCGTGCCAAGGGTAGGGCCGGCGAGTCGTTTGATGCGGTGCTGGCCGACACCCTGCGCGAGTATGATTTGCAGGAAGCCTTTGCCCGGCGGCCAGCGCTGCTGTGCCGGCTGGTATCTATTGCACGCAGCGCCATGCTGGTGCGTCGCGATTTTGTGTCATTTGCGCCGTTTATTCTGCGTTGCTACCACCTCATGGAAAAGCGGCACGGCTTTGCGCCGGCCCAACGCCAGTATCAGTTACGCCTGCTCTATATGATTGCGCACGCGTTGTACCGCTCGCGCCGCTTCGAGGAAACCACGTGCTACCTCACGCACATGCAAACCCTGCTGGCCGAGAGTCCACGCACGCACTATCTAGAGATGCGCGCCCGCTACACACTGCTGCTGGCTGCTACCTATGCCTTCCTGCGCCGCAACCACGAAAGCATTCAACTGCTGGAAGCAGCCCTACACGATACCCGCCAGCCCCTACCCCTGGCCAACGAACTCACGGCCCGCCTGGGCTTGGCTTTTCACTATTTTGCTGAAGGCAAGTTTCAGAAAACCAATCAAGTACTCATCAGTATTGGCCGCTCCGACCATTGGTGCGAACAGCAAATGGGCTTGGAGTGGATGTTGAACAAGAATCTGGGCGAGATGCTGACGCTGCTAGAGCTAGGCCACGCCGAGCTGGCCCTCAACCGCCTCCGCGCCGTTGAGCGCACCGTGCGCGAACGGTCGCCCGAAGCCGAAGCTGGCCCCTACGCTTATGTGCTCAGCTACCTGGCTCGCGTCCGCGATATTATTGACAACCCAGCAGCGGCAACGCAACCCGCTTTTGCCGAGCAAGTACGTCAGATGCCCACTTTCCTACCCCTGGTGCGCGAAGACCTACAAGCTCTCAGCTTCTACAGCTGGCTGCACGCCCGCATGATGGGCCGTCCCTACTACGAAGTGCTACTAGAAGTAGCCAGCGCCTCGCCCGAAGGGCAGACACTCCATTAGAAATAATACAAAAGCCACATAGCAGCGGCTATTTATACAAGCAAAAAGCAGCTTTGCCACTGGGTGGCAAAGCTGCTTTCACAATGCAGACCGTTTGCACGGCAGCAAGTTTAGTCACGCTTGGCGGCATTCACTTCAGCCTTAGCATCAGCGGCAGCGGCATCAATTTTAGCGTCGGCCTTGTCGGCAGCAGCATCCATTTTGTTGCCGGCTTTCTCAGCAGCATTTTCAATGTCACGGCCAGTGTTTTCAGCTGCGTTTTCGATGGCATCACCAGCGTTGTCAGCGGCGGCTTCGGTGTTATCGGCAGCCGCTTCGGCGTTAGCTTCCACGTTGTCGGCGGCGGCTTCGGTATTAGCTTCTGCCTGGTTTTGCTCAGCTTGGGTGCACGAAGCCACAGAGAAGGTAGCGAAGCTGGCAGCTAGTAGCAGGGTTTTGAAAGGCATTTTCATGATTGCAGAGGAAATAAGGTGAGTTATAAGATCTTACTCTTAATCAAGGTGAGGCAGAAAAGTAACCCACTTCACGGGCGGCATTAACTTTTCTTTTTCAAAGACAGTATAGACAGCATACAGTCGCTCTCGACTTTCCACAGCTTTCAATCTCCTGTTTTATGGATTCCACTGCCTCCACTCCCCAAACGCCCCCTACCCCCACCGTACCGCTCGACGTAACAGAACAGCAAAAAGAGGTGCTTCTCGACGACACCTTGCATCTACTGGACGCCGACGTTACCAAAGGCAAAGACCAGCAGCATGGACTTGCCGAAATAGACCGCTGGGAAGAAGTGCTCCGCGCCTCCGACCATCCTGGTTTGGCTAAAATCATTCAAGAGCTAGCGGCCCTACGCGAGCAGCTCACAGCATCCGAGCGTCAAACCCACGACATTGCCGAAACGCTGGCCGTACTAGGTGCCGAAACCATCAAAGTGGCTGAAGAAGCCAGTAACAACTATACCAATCCGCTGAAGAAACTGGCAAAGCTTCTCATCCAACTCGGCAACACGTTGTCGAAGTAGGTAGCTGAATAAGCGTATAGTTGTCGATTTCAACTAAAAATCAGTAAGCAAAGAGCCCCAACCAGATGGTTGGGGCTCTTTGCTTACTAACACTACTAAAGCTGCGTAATTCAGATAATCTGCAATAGTTACTTGTTCGAACCAGCGTTGATCATGGCGCAGCGGAAACCGATGGTAGCAGTAGCCGAGTCTTCGGCCATGAAGCGACGCGTGCCGGGCGAGAGCCAGTAGGCTACGTCGCGCCAAGAGCCGCCTTTGTACACGCGCACATGGTCGTCGATGAGGGACTGGTAGCCTTTTTTGTCGTATTTATCAGCGGGGTCGAGGAAGCCGTTGCGACGGAAGGGGTTCAGGTCTTCCACATCTTCAAACGACAGCGGGCGGTAGATATCCTGCACCCACTCGTTCACGTTGCCGGCCATGTTGTAGAGGCCGTAGTCGTTGGGAGGGTAATTGTAGATGTACTCCGTAATCATGGCGCCATCGTTCAGAGCACCGGCAATACCGGCGTAGTCGCCGCGGCCGCGCTTGAAGTTAGCCAGGAACTGACCTTGCGTTTTGCCATAGGAGTTCCGCACCTGGCGACCATCCCAAGGGTAGATACGCTTATTCTCTTGGTTTTCATTGCCGGTTTCCTGCGTGCCGATGAGGGCCTGGGCAGCGTATTCCCACTCGGCCTCAGTGGGCAGGCGGTAGTTCGGCAGGGTGTTGCCGTCTTCAATAGAAGGCTTCTTGCTTTCGCCACCCTCGGCCGCGTCAGCAGCCGGAGCGTTCTTCTTACGACCAAACAGACCGCGCTTGCCGCCACCGCTGTCACCATCACCGCTCAGCCCGGCCAGGTTTTCGTTCACCTTCGATGTACGCCACGTGCAGTAGTCGTTGGCTTGCAGCCAGCTTACACCCACTACTGGGAAGTAGCGGAAGCCGGGGTAGCGCAGGTAGTAATCTACGTAGGGGTCGTTGAATGACAGCTCCCGTGCCCATACGGTGGTATCGGGAAGGGCCGACTGGTAGAACTCCTCCGACGAGTCTTTGCGCACGAAGTGCAGGTATTCCAGCCAGTGAATGTTCGCCACCTCGGCTTCGTCCATGTAGAACGAGGCGATGGTAACGGTGCGCTCCATGTTGTCGTGGGTCATGGCAATATCTTCCTCCGCCGAGCCCAGCACCGTACGGCCGCCCTCAATGAAAATCAGACCCGGACCTTCCGGAATACCGGCATAGTCGGCCACTTTCATCCCTTCCTCGGTATTATACTCAATACCGGTGGTGGAGCTGTACTTGCCCGGCTTGGTGGCGGTGCGTGGGCCACTTTTGCAGGAAGCCAGCGCACAGGCTCCTACAATGGCGAAACGCAGGTACTTGGAGAAATTCATGATCGAGTAGAAACTACCTGTGATAGAAGATTTTATGAAAGGCAATTCGGTGCAATGTTACAAAAAGCTAGTATGCCGGGCAAGGTGCTACGGGGTAGTTGCGCCGTTTCAGGCGCCGCCAAGCCGCTTCCAGCCGGTCGAAGTTCCGCAGGGCCAAGGACACTTCGTGCGCCCCACCCAAATCGGCACTCAACGCGCTCAGACTAGCGTCGTAGCTATAACCGAGCCGAAATGCACCAAAACTCAGGCCAACAATTCCGGTAAGCAGCTGCTGCGGATGATTTGAGCCCGGCAACGGCACGCCCCGGTACACGGCGCCTACCGTTACTGGCGTGGTGGTGAAGTAAAAACCAGCCTCTGTGCGCTGCAAACTGCCTTGCCGGGTGTAACTAACCGTTGGCGTGAGGCTGATTTCGCGTGCTTCGCCCTTGATAACGCTTTTTGCAAAAAAATATTTGTAGCCCGCGTTAAAATTCAGGCGAATGGGTAAAATACTTTGCTCCACGAAGCCCAGATCGGGTTGGTTGAGGTGATGCGCGGCCACGCCTACCCAGGCGCGCTCGGTATACAGTACCATACCCGTGCCAAGGGTAAAATAGTTCACCGGGTTATACTGCAACAACAGCGGATCGGTTGAGGGCCCACCCAAAATAGTGCCGTCGTCGCTGATCTGGTCGCCGAGCAGCAGATTGCCGTAGCTGACGGTCTGCCGGCCGTAGCTGACGCTGGCGCCGGCACTCAGCGCCACCTGCTCGTTGAGACGCATGTGGTAGGCGTAGAGGCCGCCTACCTGAAACTTGGTGAGGCCTAGCGCCCCGGTGCGGTCTACGTTCAGGAGTAGGCCCACGGCGCTGCGCTGGTCAGCAAAGCGGTAGTCGGCACCGAGCTGGCTGGTCTGGAATGTGCCGGCCAGGGTAGGGAACTGGTTGCGGTAGTTGAGCGTAACACTATAATCGTCAAGCAGTCCCGTATAGGCCGGGTTGGTATGCAGACGCGAGGCGTAGGGTTGCGCAAAGTACATATCCTGCGCCTGCGTGGTAGTCATACTGGCTACTACGGCTACCACCGCAGCGGCTAGTCGCAGCGCCCATCGCTCTTTCCCCTGTGTAGATGTTGTTGCCATACTGCTGCTGCCCTAAACGCTGGCCCTACCCTATTTGGTACGCTGCGCTGGAAACGCGCCCCGAAAATGCCAAATTCCTGGCGCTTTATCTGTTTCAGTCTGTTAGGACGTTGTAGCCAATGAAAACCGGCTATCGGTTGTGTGCTACTTTTGCATGCGTGGCTGGTCTGGCACTGGATTCGCTGCCAAATAGTTACTACCCTTTCTTCCTGATATTTTCTTCCTATGCGTAAATTTCTGATTGGCCTGCTGATTTTTGTGGTGGTGCTGGTAGCCGCGCTGGCCGCCGCGCCGTTTTTGTTTAAAGACAAAATCAGAGCGGCGTTTGATAAGCAGCTGGCCGCGCACGTGGCCGCCAAGGTGGAGTACGACCCCAGCCAGATCAGCGTCAGCTTGTTCCGCGACTTTCCGAATCTGGCTCTGAGCGTGGAGAACCTGCGCATCATCGGACAAGACTCCTTTGCCCGCGACACCCTCGCCTACCTACCGGCCCTGCGGGTAGGCATGGACCTGATGAGCGTGGTGAGCGGCGACCAGATCAAGGTGAAATCGGTGGAGCTGGACGAGCCGGATATTTCGCTGCGGGTGCTGAAAAGCGGCCGCGCCAACTGGGACATCTTCCTGTCTGACTCAGCCGCGGCAGCCAAGACCGATGTGGATACCTCGGCGGTGAGTGTGGCTATTAAGGGCTGGCAGATCAACAACGGCCACTTGCGTTACAACGATCAGTCGATTCCGTTTGCGATGGAAGTGCGCCACGTGAACCACACCGGCTCCGGCGACTTCGAGCAGAACATCTTCGACATGACCTCGCAGACCACGGCCGACGGTTTCCGGATGACTTACGCCGGCGCCAACTACATCAATAAGGCGAAGCTGGATGCCGATGTGACGATGGCGATGGACCTGGATAAGATGCTGTTCACCTTCAAAGACAACAAGGTGAAGCTGAACGATTTTCCGGCGCAGTTTGCTGGCAGCGTGGGTCTACCCAACGCCACCGACATCACTTACGACATGACCTTTAAGGCCCTGGAAACGGACTTCAAGAACGTACTCAGCGTAGTGCCGGGCATGTATTCGGAGCAGTTCAAGGATATTAATACGACGGGCAAGATTGCCTTCGATGGCTACCTGAAGGGCGTGCAAAACGAGCTGCGGATGCCGGGCTACGGCGTGAACCTACAGGTGAAGGACGGTATGTTTAAGTACCCGCAGCTGCCGGAAGCCGCCCGCAACATCAACGTGGACATGGTGGTGGACAACCCCTCGGGCTTTACGAACAACGTGAAAGTCAACGTGAAGCAGTTTCACCTGGACCTCGGCAAGAACCCGATTGATGGCAACGTAGCCATTGATGGCCTGGAGCCGATGAAGGTAGACGGCCGCGTGAAAGCCAACGTAGACCTGGCCGAGATGACCAAGGTATACCCCGTAGAAGACCTTACCCTGCGCGGGCAGCTGTTTGTAGATGCCGTGGGTAAGGGCACGTATTCCGAGACGCAAATGCCGGTGGTGAATGCTAAGATGAACCTGACCAATGGTTACGTGAAATCGAAGCAATTCCCCGCGCCCATCCAGAACCTGACGCTGAACGGCACCGTGACCAACACTACGGGCCAGGTGAACGACACGCGCATCAACATTCCGCAGTTCAAGATGCTGCTGGATGGCGAGCCGCTGGAAGGCCGCCTGGCCGCCCAGAACATCGACAAGCCGGTGTTCGACGCCGACATTCACGGCACGGTGGACCTTACCAAAATCACCAAGATTTTCCCGCTGGAAGGCATGACCGTGACGGGCCGCCTGACCGGCAATGTGGCCGCCAAGGGTAGCATGGCCGATGTGGAAGCCGAGCGCTACCAGAACGTGAAGGCCTTGGGCACCGTGAATGCCAGCAACGTGACCTACAAAAGCACCGACCTGCCCCAGGGCATGCGCATTACCAAGGCCACCGCTACCTTCAACAACGACCAGATTGTGCTGAAGGACATGGCGGGCTTTGTGGGCTCGTCGGACATTGCCGCGTCGGGCGTGATTAGCAACTACCTGGGCTACCTGTTCACGCCGGGCCAGTCGCTGAAAGGCAACCTGACCGTGAACAGCAACCGCTTCAACGTGAACGAGTGGATGGTGGACGAGGTGAGCGAGAAGCCGACCACTGGCGCCGTAGCCGCCACCAAAGCGCCTACCACCGCCACCCAGGCCGACGGCGTGCTGCAAATCCCGAAGTACTTCGACCTGACGCTGAACAGCAACGTGAACCAGGTGGTGTACGACAATCTGAAGCTGAACGACGTGAAGGGCCAGGTAGTGGTGCGCGACGAAGCCGTAAAGCTCAACAATTTGAATTTCAACACGCTGGGCGGCTCGTTTGCCACCAACGGCAGCTACAGCAGCAAAAACCTGCAACATCCAAAATTCGATCTGGGCCTGAACATCAAGAACCTGAACTTCCAGAACGCCTTCAATGCCTTCAACTCCATCAAAACGCTGATACCGCTGGCCAGCAATCTGGAGGGCGTGTTTTCGACCAACTTCAATGTGAGCGGCGAGATGGGCCAGGATATGATGCCGGTGTATAGCACGCTCACGGGTAAGGGCTTATTTGAGGTAGTAAGCGCCGCCGTGAATAACTCGCCGGTGCTCAACACCATCAGTTCACTTACCCAGGTGCAAGCGCTCAAAAAGTTTGCGGTGCAGAACAAGGATGTGGCCGCCGAAATCCTGAACGGCAACTTTGTAGTGAAGCCTTTTGACGTGAACGTGGGCGACATCAAGATGACCGTGGGCGGCTCCAACAACGTGAACGGCAACCTAGAGTACGTCACAGCCATCAACATGCCCACCGGGCAGGTAGGCAACGCCCTGCAAAGCAAGCTCACTTCGCTCACGGGCGTATCCAATATCAAAGGTACCGACCGCGTAACGCTGGGACTGAACATTGGCGGCACCGTGAAGGACCCGAAGGTGAAGCTGACCACCGGCAGCGTGAAAACCCAAGCTGCGGACGTAGCCAAGAGCCTGGTAGGTGGCCTGGTAGACAGCAAGCTGACCAACGCCAAACAGGCCGCTGCTGCCAAAGCCCTGCTCAATCAAGACAGTGCCCGCGCCGAGCTAGCCAAGCGTCAGCAAGAGCTGCAAGCCAAGGCGCAGCAAGAAATCGAGAAGAAGCGTCTCGAAGCCGAAACCAAGCTGAAAGAAAAAGCAACGCAGGGCCTCAACAACTTGATTTTTGGCAAGAAGAAACCAGCTTCTACCCCGACCCCTACCCCGGCGGCCGCTGATACCACCAAGGCCAAGCAATAGGATTTTACCTTGAAACTGTGGCTGAATTTTTGTCGTAAGTTGGTCACTTCTGAGCGGCAAGCACTTCACCGGAAGTGCTTGCCGCTTTTTTTAGTCTCTTTCCTTACCCACTTACCGAATGAAAACAACGCGTCTGTTTCCGTTGGCCCTAGCGGCCCTGTTGGCTTTAGGCGGCTGTAGCAAAGATTCTGGCAGCAATATGGCCAAGATGGAAGTGCTACTGGCCGATGCGCCTGGCGACTTTAGCGCCGTAGTGCTGGATGTACAGCAAGTGCAAATTCACACCGACGACACCAACGATGAAAACGGCTGGCAGAACTTGTCGCTGCTAAAAGCCGGTCAGTATAATGTATTGGATTTCGTGAATGGCCGCTCGGCCCTGCTGGCCAGCGCCGATTTCCCGCCCGGTCGCATTTCACAGATTAGGTTGGTGCTGGGTGCCAATAACTACTTAGTTACCCGCGACGGCACCCGTTACAACCTGAAAACGCCCAGCGCACAAACCTCGGGGCTGAAGCTAAAAATTGACGCCGACCTGACGCAGGACGTGACCTACACCGTCCTCCTCGACTTCGACGTAGCAAAGTCCATCGTGGAGCGCGGCAATGGCAACAAAGCCGATAAAGACCGTTTTTTGTTGAAGCCTGTTATCCGGGCCATTACGACGGCCGTGGCCGGCGGCATCAAGGGTAGCGTAACGCCCACCACGGCGCAACCGCAGGTATTGGCCATTCGCACTTCTACAACGCCCAACGACACGCTCAGCACCTTCGCCGACGCCTCGGGTGGGTTCCTGCTACGCGGCGTACCCGCCGGCACCTACCGCGTCGAACTCTTCGCTCCTTCGCCCCTGAAAAACGTGGTGCGCACCGGCGTGATAGTCACGAATACGCAGATTACTGATCTGGGCAACGTAGATCTAAAGTAGACTACACTGATTTTTTACAACACAGAAGGCCGTTGTGCAATGCGCAACGGCCTTCTGTGTGATTACTGTAGTCCTTGGAGCAGTTCTAGCATTTCCTGCTGCAACGTCTGAGTTTTGTCGTGGGCGTACCAGGCATGCACGCGGGCGATGAACTCGTCGTGGTCTACCCCCTCTGCTTTGGCCTGGTTTACAATATCCTGCGCAGGTGTGGGCCGTGGACCCCACTGGGCTACTTCCTCCAGCGTGTCGGCACGGAGCACGATAAGGCGCGGAATGGCACGGCTAGTGCCAGTGAGGTAGCGGTCCATCAGGTCCAGGTTTTCGTCGCGCAGCAGGTAGCGCGTGCGGATGTTGCCAGCCGAGGCCTGGGCTATGTGCTCTAGTACGGGCACAATCTGGGCGGCGTCGCCACACCAGCCTTCGGTCAGAATCAGCCACACCAGGGGGTAGGGCACGTGCGCGGCGGCATCGGCTAGTTCGGGTAGCACGTGCGTCGTTTTGTCGAGGCGCGACATGCGCTGCTCGTTCAGCTTGGTGTACTGTACCAGTTCCTCGGTTTGCTGCGGACCGGTGGTTTTGCCCTGGGCCAGTGCATCATCTACTAGTTGGCGGTAGGCGGTGTAGGAGTAGGAAGCCTCCAGGCGCTCGGAGGGAAGAACGGGGGTAGGCGTGGGCGGTGAGAAATCGGACATTGAGAGGTAGAAGAAGGATGAAAAACGGAGTTCCTACCCCTTAAACAGCAAAAGCCCCTTCCGGGATAAGCAGAAGGGGCAAAAAATTAGCTGATCAATAGGTTACAGGCTCACCACCTGCCCCGCGTCGAGCTGGCGGCAGTAGGTGATGAAGTCGGTATTGATGGGCTCTAGGCCCGCGTAGCGCATTTTGATGGCTACCTGGCCGCGGTGGTAGTTGGCGTGCACGGGCATGTGGGTAAAGATGTCCGACACCACGCTCGTGAAGCCGTCGCCGGCCGAGTTGGTGTAGGTGATGGTGCGGCTCAGCTCGACGTCATCGGCGGCGCGCACCATACCCAGCCAGCGCTCCGAGGTTTGCTCGTGCATGCGGTGTAGCTCTTCCAGCGGGTGCTCCTGCCACACTTTCACGGGGCTGGGCGTGTTGGTGAGGCGGCCAATCCAGATAAACTGCGCATTGAGCACGTGGCTGAACAGGCGCAGCACATTAGCCGGAATAGGCTGGCCGGTTTCGGCCACGGTTTTATCGAGGTGACGCAGCAGCGTGTCGTTGGCCCACACGTTGTACACGGCCAGTTTTTCGTTGGTATTGATCATAGGGTGAAGTTGTTAATTTTTGAAGTTGTGAATTGGTGGAGTGCGCAGCGAAATTAGATAGTGTTTGCTTCGCCCTTCTGCAAAGCACGCACACAGATTCTCAACTTCACAATTTCACCCCTCACCATTTCACCATCTCACCGCTGGTCGGTCCAGACGAGCACGCCGCCGGTGCGGCGTTTTTCAAAGTCGGGGCAGTTGCCGTCGCCCTTGCCCGTAAGGCCGCCGTCGGGGTGACACAGGACTTTGCCAGCCGTGTCATAGAGCGTGCTGAACTGATCGGCGCCACTGGTGGTCTCGTAGTACACGGTCTGGCCGCGGTACTCGTAGCGGTACACCTGCGCAGGCGGGTTCAGCTGCCGTTTCGACTGAATCTGCTGGATGCGCGTATCCAGCCAGCCGGGCCGGCGAGTGGTATCCAACGGCATCTCATCGTTGGGTACTGGCACCACCGTATTGGCGCTAGTGGGCGCCGGGGTAGAAAAAGGTTTAGCTAGACCCGTATTAGGGTCGGTAGTGGGAGTATTTACATCAACCCGGCTGCATGCCGCGCCAGAGAGTAAAGCAGCTGCCAGCAGCAGCGAGTAGGAAAGACGCATAGGACGATAAGCAACGAGCCGTAAGGGAAAAGCATGAGAAGGCATGCCATTGCTGAACTTACGCCGTTAGAGCACAATGGTTCTTCGTTAGCCTTTTACTGTTTGCCTTATCATGACAGCAGCCGCGGCACGAAAATAAGCAGCCCGACTACCAACGCACCCAACGCTGCCAGCAGCACCGCGGCAGCCGCTACGTCCTTGGCTTTACCCGCCAGTGGGTGGTAGTCCGGCGACACCAGATCTACTACCGCTTCCACGGCCGTATTCACTAGCTCAGCGCTCCATACACTCCCCACAGCGGCAGCCACCAAGGCCCATTCCGTGCGGGTGATGTCGAAATAAAAGCCCAACCCAATAACAACCACCGTTGCGAAGGCATGAAAGCGCAGGTGCACTTCGGAATGCAGCGCCGCCCCTACCCCCCGGAAGGCATGTCCGAAGCTGGCAATACGCTTGCGCAGCAACGACTGCCGCCGCGCCCGATCCGATGCAGACGGCTCAACCACGACTGTCGAACTCGTGAAAGACGGTTTGACGCAGCTCGTCCCACTCCGGCCGCAAAATGCTGTAGTACACCGTGTCGCGGCGCTGGCCATTGGGTAGGGCCATGTGGCTGCGCAGGGTGCCCTCCTCGGTGGCTCCCATGCGCACCATGGCCTCGCGCGACTTCTGGTTGCGGGCATCGGTTTTCAGTTCTACCCGCTCGCAACCCAGCTCGCCAAAAGCGTAGTGCAGCAGCAGGTGCTTAGCCGCCCGGTTGATGCCTGTGCGCTGAAACTCCGTGCCCAACCACGTCCAACCAATTTCCAGGCGACGGTCGGTCAGCGCCATGTTGCCGTAGCTGGTGCAGCCCGCAATGCGGCCCGTTTCGCGGTCAATAATCACGAAGGGGTACCGCTGCTTATCGGCCCGCGCCCGGATGCTCTGAGCCACGTAGGCGGCCAACTCCACACTATTGCGCGGGGCCAGCGTAGTCATATAGCGCCAGATTTCCTCATCAAAAGCTATTCGCTTGAGGTACTCGAAATCGGACGTTTCCAGGGGGCGCAGCCGTACGCGGTTGTTTTCGAGGATGATGTCGCGGGTGTAGTCCATAGGCGGGGTAGAGCAGGGATGGTCTTGTAAAGATGCCAAAAAAAGAAAAGCCGCCCCGCCAGGGTAGGCAGAGCGGCTTTGTCAGCACATGTTAGAAATGCGCTTATGTTATTTCGGCAGGTCGCCTACCATGTCTTCAGGCTTCAGCCACTCGTCAAACTGCTCGGCCGTGAGGTAGCCCAATTGCAAAGCGGTTTCCTTGAGGGTAGAACCGTTCTTATGAGCAGTCTGAGCGATTTCAGCAGCTTTGTAGTAACCAATGTGCGGGTTCAGAGCCGTTACCAGCATCAGCGACGAATCGACGTGCTTCTTGATGTTGGCCTCAATAGGCTCGATACCCACAGCGCACTTATCGTTGAACGACACGCACACATCGCCAATCAGGCGGGCCGAGTGCAGAAAGTTGTAGATCATCACCGGTTTGAACACGTTCAGTTCGAAGTGGCCCATGGAGCCGCCTACCGTAATAGCCACATCATTGCCCATTACCTGAGCGGCTACCATTGTCATAGCTTCGCACTGGGTAGGGTTCACCTTGCCAGGCATAATACTGGAACCGGGTTCGTTGTCGGGGATGTGCAGCTCGCCGATGCCGGCGCGAGGGCCGCTGCTGAGCATACGCACGTCGTTGGCAATCTTCATTAGCGCTACAGCCACCGTTTTTAGGGCACCGTGGGCTTCCACAATGGCATCGTGGGCGGCCAGGGCCTCAAACTTGTTCTCGGCTGTTACGAAGGGTAGACCCGTGAGGTCGGCAATGTGCTTGGCCACGTTTTCGGAGTAGCCGGCAGGCGTGTTGATGCCCGTGCCCACGGCCGTGCCGCCCAGCGCCAGCTCCGAGAGGTGCGCCAATGTATTTTTGATGGCGCGCAGGCCGTGGTCGAGCTGCGACACGTAGCCCGAAAACTCCTGCCCCAGCGTTAGCGGCGTGGCGTCCATGAAGTGCGTGCGGCCAATTTTCACCACATGCATAAACTTCTCCGACTTCGCCTTCAGCGTGTCGCGCAGCTTCTCGATGCCGGGAATGGTGGTTTCAACTAGAATCTGGTAGGCGGCAATATGCATGGCCGTCGGGAAGGTGTCATTGCTCGATTGCGACTTGTTAACGTCGTCATTCGGAGCCAGCACCTTTTTCTCGTCAGTGAGGCTGCCGCCTTGCAGCACATGACCACGGTAGGCCACTACCTCGTTCATATTCATGTTCGACTGCGTGCCCGAGCCCGTTTGCCACACTACCAACGGAAATTGGTCGGCCAGCTCACCAGCCAGGATTTCATCACACACTTTGGCAATTAGCTCAGCCTTGTCGGCAGGTAGCACGCCCGCGTCGCGGTTAGTGAGAGCTGCGGCTTTTTTGAGGTAGGCAAAGGCCCGGATGATTTCCTTAGGCATCCGGTTGATGTCCTGGGCAATCTGAAAATTCTCGATAGAACGCTGGGTCTGAGCGCCCCAATAGGCATCGACGGGGACCTGCACGGTGCCCATGGTATCCTTCTCGGTACGAAACTGCATAAAAGCTAAAGAGCTAGGTGGAGAATTGATTACGGGGTAAAAGTACGCAACAGCAACCACCCGCAACGGTTATACCCCGACCATTTGCCTCGAAGCTGCGTACAATTATGTAGCATGATTCTATTCGATGCGCGTGGGTAAGAACTCCTACCCCCAGAACAACTAGGGAGTATAGCCAGTAACCCTACCTCATCAGAAACGACGCTACTCTTGCCGCAGTCTGGACTTACAAAGGTCATGCTGCCGCGTATACATCAATATCACACCCAAACCAAGCACAACATCCATGAGTCAGCACCCCACCAACAACGACCAAGAAAACGACAAGTCCACCGCTGCGGCCAACGGAGTAGTAGGAAATACCACCCACGAAGACGACTCCTATATTCAAGCACCCGAAGGCGTGCTGAGTGACTACAGCGACGTAGAAATAGAAGTGGAAAAGCGGGATCTACCAGAAACCCATACGCCCGGCAGCGCCACTACCCCCGAAAACGGCGGCGGTTATAGTGGCTAGGTAGTTCGTTGCTTTCTTAAAAAAGCCACCTGGATAACTAATCCAGGTGGCTTTTCTAGTTTCTACAGCTGGTCTTCTAATTGCGGTAGCACTGGGTAGGGTCTAGGCTTGTGTGCCAGTGTTGCGGCTGCGTACCAAGCGTGTTGCTTCTGCTATTGAATATGGTTATAGTGCATTTACTTATCTGTATATGATAGCCCCACAGCCGAACGAACTGAAATAGGCGCTCCAGTTATTGTTCTCGCGGGCTAGGGGCACACCACCTACTTTGCAGTGTTGCATCATTCCTCATCGGGAACCGCAACGAGCAATGTAGAACGACAGCGAGAAAGCGTGTAAGAGCTAAAAGAATAGCAAGTCTTCGAAGCTTAAGCTAGTCATTACACGCCACAAATGAATAAAAGCACCAAACGTTGAGTTCTACCTCTATTGCCCCTGTGTCTGCCGCGCACGCATCTGCTCTTGCATTGAGCGTTTCTTCAATTGATACTGCCGAAACTGTTCTGGAGTCAGAGCCGCCTTCAACTGGCTTTCAGAAGAAGTGTTAATGCGCTTCAGTTCCGTGAGTAGGGCTGTCCGATTGTTCACGTTTTTCCGTTGAGCATCCTTTACTTGCTCCACCGTAGCTGAGAGAATGGCCCGAACGCGTACTTGCTGATCAGGCCGCAGCTGCAACTCCTCCGTCATCACATCCGTCAGATCACGTGCTCTAGCAGCCGATACCCCAGTAGATACTGTGGGTGTAGAGGTGGCGGGAACGGATTCTACTACAGCAGTGGACTTTGTTTTATTGCGTCGAGCGCAGCTAAACAGTAGTGATGAAAGAACTGCCAACGCTAAAAAAGTACGGGAAACAGACATACAAACAAGATAGAAGTGTGCTTCACATACGTGAAACCGCCTGTCTGTGGTTATTTCTAATTCTTCTAGAAAATAATAGACTTAATAAGACAAAGTAATAGTCAGGTCACTGCAATGATACAAGGCTCAGAAACAGTAGTCTATTCGATTGTCATATCATAGCATATGGATGACCTTATAATGACTCGGACCCCGGCCGCATCCCTGGGGTAGGGACGCGGGCCGGGGCCCGAGCGCACAAAATAAAGTTGGCGGCGACCTACTCTC
>NZ_JACSCY010000006.1 GCF_014333615.1 Hymenobacter citatus
TCGTTCAGCTAACAGAAGGTCCTTCGCAAGCTCAGGATGACAGCCGCGTTGGCATTCACCACTTCACCATTTCACCACTTCACCATTTACAAGCCTTTCTGAGACAGTAACCGCTCCCGGCCGCGCACGATTTGGTACAAGTCGCCCAGAAATAGCTTGACCCGGCCAATGAGGATTATTCCGCTTAGCTCCCGCTCTTCGCGCTGGTTCAGGAAGAGCATCTGCCTATAGCCCGCGCCGGCCCCTACCCCTATCCACCGAAACACGCGCATGTGCCCTACCACGGAGGGCTCCACCATCCAGATATGGTCGATGGGGGACTGTTGTCGGTCGCCGTCGGGCAGGCGGAAGCTGGAGAAAACGGTACCGAAACCAAACTGTGTGGGCGTGCTGACCTCCCAGCGCGGTGTGCCAATAAGCACATATTCACCGTAGGCTGTCACGTAGCGAAAGCGCAACTCGCTTTCTGTCCCCGGTGGCAGCTCGGGTGGTGGAGCCAGGCGTGCGGGTACGCCACCGCTCAGGAAATAGCCACCCAGGCCTGCCCGCAGTCGACCGCGCCACTCCAGGCCCACCTTCATGCCATAAATACCCACCAGCTTGCCGTTGAGGGGTGAAAAACGCTGGTCGAGCTGTACTACTACTTTGCGGTGCCGCTCCTTCCGGCTGCTGTCGGGTGGGGCTATGCCCAGGCCGCTGTGAGCGGCAGCGGGCTGGGTTGCCAGCACTAGCGGCAGAAGCAAAAGTAGGCGGGTAAAGTAGTTCACGCCCTCGAAATACGCGGCACGGCGGCGCAAGTTAAGATTTCGCTCTACGGCTCACCTGTTTTTTCCGCTGCTTCACCCCTACGTGCTGCCGTTTCACCCTTATTTGTATCACTGGCAGAAGCCTTTATAGCGAAGTTTACAACTGTATACTTACTCCTTTTCACTATGGCTGATGCTACCCTTCCGGCTCTGTTGTTCCGCTTGGCTAATATGATTGCTCTGGTTGGCTGGGCGCTGCTCCTGGTGGCACCCCGCTGGCGCATAACACGCCGCGTGGTAGGCAACGGGGCGCTGCCGCTGGTGCTGGCCGCCGCCTATTCGGCGTGCATTGGGTATCACTACCTGAGCCCCCACGGTAGCGAGGGTGGTTTTGGCTCGCTGGCCGAGGTAGCCGCTTTGTTCCACGACCCGTGGGCACTACTGGCCGGCTGGGTGCACTACCTCTGCTTCGATCTGGCTGTGGGCGCCTGGGAGCTGCGCGATGCCCAGCGGCGCGGTCTACCCCACTTGCTTCTGGTGCCTGCGTTGGTACTCACTTTTCTGGTGGGTCCGGTAGGGCTGCTGTTGTATGCAGGTTTGCGCCGGTTCTACCCTACCCCTGCCTTGGCTGCCTGAAATCCTTCCACTTCAAATGCTGCTTTTTATGAAAACGACCCTTGCGCCTACCTCCGCTTTTCAGCTTTCTACCCTTGGCCTGCCCGCCCGCTGGCGCCGGCCAGTCTGGTTGCGTCTGCTTCACGATTCATACCCTCTGCTCACTTGGGTAGGCTGGCTGCACGTGGCGGTAGCAGCCGGCGCCGTGGTGCTTGGGTTTTTAGACCACCGCACGGTTACGGGGCTGAATGTGTGGGTTAAGCCGTTCAAATTCGGCGCTTCGGGGGTGCTCTACCTCTGGACGCTCGGTTGGCTGCTGGCCGATTTTCCCGCAGTGGCTCAGCCCAAAGCCCGGCGCATTAGCCGCCTAGCGGGCATCACCATGGCCGGCGAAATTGTCTTGATTTGCTTGCAGGCGGCGCGGGGCACTACCTCTCACTTCAACGTGAGCAGCGCCTTCAACGGAGCCGTTTTTGGCACCATGGGCGTACTGATTATGGTGAATACCGTGGCCATTGTGTGGGCGTTGTGGCTCACGTTCCGGCATCGCCCCATTGGGTCGGTGGCGTGGGTGTGGGGCATCCGGCTCGGATTAGGTTTGTTTCTCGTAGGCAGCATGGTAGGCGGCGCTATGAGCGGCCGCATGGCGCACACGGTAGGCGCTACAGATGGCGGTGCGGGCCTGCCCCTGCTGGGCTGGAGCACCCGCGCCGGCGATTTGCGGGCCGCCCACTTTCTGGGGCTGCACGCCCTGCAAGCCCTACCGTTGGCGGGCTGGCTGCTGGCGCGTATGGCCCCGCGCCTGCGGGCTGGCGTGCAAACCGGCGCTATGGCCTTGGTAGCGCTGGGCTATGCGGGCGCCGTGGGCTGGCTATATTGGCGGGCACTGAGTGGTTTGCCCCTGCTGGCTCGCCCGTAATGTTGTTATTTAACCCGATGATCAGCCTCAGCGCTTACCAAGACAGATCATCGGGCCGCACGTATGAAAGACCAACGCCTACGTTTACTGGGGATTCCGCTGCTGGCGCTGCTGATTACACTGCTGGGCGGCGACTCGCACCGGTTCATTTCGTGGCTGCATTTTCTGGTAAATTGGAGCATCGCGCTGCTCTTTACAACGGTGCTGTGGCTGGGCAACCGGCTGTTGTGGGAGCTGCTGTGGCGGCGCTTCCCCGGTGTAGAGCAGACGGCTCGCCGCTTGTGGTGGCTGGCAGTAGCCTGCGTGCTGTATACCAGCGTGGCCTCGGTGGTACTGCTGTTCTTTCTACACACGGTCTCGCCCGCCTTGTTTCCCATCGAAGCACGTACCTTGTTAGTGCAGGTGGCCTTCAACCTGATTCCGACCACTGTGGTGCAGCTTATCTATGAAAGCCGCCATTTCTTTGAGCAGTGGCTCTGGAACGTGCGCCGGGCTGAGCAGCTGCAAAGTGCCGGGGTACAAAGCCAGCTGGAGGCCCTGCGCAATCAGCTAGACCCGCATTTTCTGTTCAATTCGCTGAATACGCTATCGGCGCTGGTGGAGCCCCACAACGAGCCGGCCCAGCAGTTTGTGGAGCAGCTCGCCGATGTGTACCGCTACGTGTTGCTCAGCCGCGACCAGGCCACAGTGCCCTTGCGCGAGGAATTGGCTTTTGTGGAAACCTATGTGGCGCTACATAAGGCCCGTTTCCGCGACAATTTGCGTGTGGTATACCACGTGCCGGATGCGGTGCAGGCGCGGCATGTGGCGCCACTTAGCGTGCAGCTGCTGGTAGAAAACGCCCTCAAGCACAACGTGGCCTCGCAAGAGCAACCGCTGCTGCTCACCATTGTCTACGACCCCACCACCAACTACCTCACGGTACAAAACCCCATACGCCCCCGCACTGCTGGCCTGCGCCCGCACACGCAGGTAGGGCTGGATAATGTACGGCGGCGCTACGAACTACTACAAGCCCCTCAACCGGTGCAAATAGAAACCGACAACGGCCTGTTCACTGTACGGCTACCGCTGCTACCAAGTGCCCCGGCAGCTACTCACTGATATCCTCTGAGGCCACCAGCTCTGCGTCTAGCAGTGAGTTGGCTATCAGCAGTGTGCCGTCGCTGACTTCTTCCAGGCTGATACCGGCAGATGTAGCCGGTGGGTGGCACACAACTAAAGAGGTATGGCGGCGGCGCAGCCATGCGGCATAGCGCGTGAGGATTGGCAGCATATCCGACGGCAGCATAGATAGCCCACTGCAATCAAGCCAAACCTGGCCTTTTCCGCTGCGGCTAGCATGCCGCAGCGCGCTGCGCAACAGCACGGCATCGGTTGCGGCCGGTGTAGATTCAACCAAAATGACTAGGTAGCTATTCGGCAGAATTTCCCGGTATACCTGCATGGGACTAGGGCTGGAAGGTGATGGCGTTAGCGCGAAGCGTTGGTGCCGCAGATAACATCGTGCAAGCAGATTTATTGTTCTGCCTACGTAAGCTAGCTGCCTATTTACGCTTCTTAATACGGCTGCCAAAATAACGGATTTGCTGAATAAAAAGTTATTTAAAGTATTGATTTACAAATTATTACTATTACAAGCCATTTGTACTATGCAATGCCTTCGCCATAAAAATGGTAGAGACCCTAGTCAATTAGCCCATTGCTGAGAGCATACTTAATTAGGGAAGCGGTGTTTTTTGCTTGTGTTTTCTCCATCATATTTTGCCGATGCGTTTCGATAGTGCGCTTGCTGTTGTAGAGCTTTTCGGCTATTTCACTGGTTGTGAGTCCTTCTGAAATCAACCTGAGTACTTCCAATTCGCGGCGCGATAGAACAGATTCCTTTTTTACTGGCTCATTGATGGTCATGGTAATCGGGGCGCTGTTGCCGGAATTCTGCAGTTTATGCAGCATCTGAAAACCCAGCTCCGAACATAGAAAATGACGTCCGGCAGCCACTGTGCGGATACCAAACGTTATTTCCTCTTTGCCAGCGTTTTTCAGAATGTAACCAGAAGCACCGGCCTCCATCATACGACCAATGTAGGCCTCGTGGTCCAGCATAGACAAAATCAGTATATGCGTTTGCGGGTAGAGCGCATGTACGCGGCGTGTGGCTTCTTCTCCGCTCATAATGGGCATATTAATATCCATGAGCACCACGTCGGCCGGCGTTTCTTGTAGCTTGTCCAGCAGTTCTTGACCATTGCTAGCCTGGTCAATTACTTCAATATCGGGTTCCTGCTGTAGCAGGTAGCTGATGCCATCCCGGATAATGGCATGGTCATCAACAAGTATTGTACGAATCATCCTGATGTGTGAAAGGAAGGAGCAGAAAACAGTATAGAGTATCTACGTGCTGTACGCAATTTGAGCTATTTAGCATACTTGATTTTCATCGACTGCTTTTCCCGCTGCCGCTCGGTGCGGAAGTCCTATAGATGACTGCGACCATGACTATTCTGCTACTAGAAGACGAATACCCGGCCGCCGAGCGTTTGCAACGGCTGCTACAACAGGTGGCGCCTGGGTCCCGGGTGCTAGCCGTATTCGACAGCGTAGCCGGCGCTCTGGCCTGGCTTGCTACCCACCCCGCCCCCGACCTGATCTTGTCGGATATTCAGTTGGCCGATGGGTTGAGCTTCGAGCTGTTTGAACAAACCGTGGTGCGCAGCCCGGTCATTTTCACCACTGCCTACGACCAGTACGCCATTCGGGCCTTTCGGGCCAACAGCATCGACTATCTGCTAAAGCCTGTGAAGGTGAAGGAATTGCAAGCTGCTCTCACCAAGTTGCACCAGTGGCCTACCCCGCCTACCCTCCCCGACCCGGCACAGCGCCTGGAGCGCCTACTAGAAACGCTGGCCATGCCCCAGCAAACTTATAAAACCCGGTTTCTGGTGCGAAGCGGCGAGCAATTGCTCCCATTGCCCACGGCACAGGTAGCCTGGTTCCAGAGCCGCCACGAAACCACTACCCTCGTCACGCAGGAAGGCCAGCGCTTCGTGGTGGAGTACACGCTAGAGCAACTGGAGCAACTGCTGAACCCGCAGGATTTTTTCCGCCTTAATCGACAGTTTATTGCCCAGCTACCGGCTGTGCAGCGGCTGCACGTCTACTTCAACGGCAAACTCAAGCTTGATTTACATCCTGCCCCCAGCGAAGAAGTACTCGTGAGCCGTGAAAAAGCTACTGCGCTCAAGCAATGGCTGGAGCGGTGAGATGGTGAAATGGTGAGTTTGTGAAGTTGTGAAATTGTGAATCGTCTGTCATCCTGAGCGCAGCGAAGGACCTTATGTCAGTTGAACGACGAGCGTACCAACGACTCGTTCTAGCGTGATAAGGTCCTTCGCTGCGCTCAGGATGACAGACGATTCACAATTTCACAACTTCACAAACTCACCATTTCACCACTCACCATCTCACCATCTCACCGCTCCAGCCACGCGCGGAAAGCGCTTACCCGCTCGCGGCTGACGAGCACGTCGCCCTCGGGGCTGGCGGGGGCGAGGGTGGTTTTCAGGCGGGAGTTGGTGTAGTGGATGATGTCTTGAATGGCCGTGTGGTGCACGAGGTAGGCGCGGTTGAGGCGAAAGAACTCGCGAGGATTCAGGAGCTGCTCCAGTTGCTCCAGCGTTTGGTCTACCACCACCCGGCGGCCTTCGCGGGTTTGCAGGAAAGTGGCCTTCTCGAAGCTGAAGAAATACGCCACCTGCGCTACCGGAATCACCTTTAGGTGCTCGCCCACTTTCACCACAAATTGCTGCTTGTACTGCGGCTGGGGTTGGAGCTGCTGCACCAACTGTGTGAGCAAGGTAGCGTCGAAGGCTGGTGCAGCCGGCTGGCGGGCTTGCAGGCGGGCTACGGCGGCGGCTAGCTCGTCGGCATCGATGGGCTTGAGCAGGTAGTCGATGCTATTATGCTTGAAGGCGCGCAGCGCGTACTGGTCGTAGGCGGTGGTGAAGATAACGGGGCAGCGGACCTCCACGCGCTCAAACAGCTCGAAGCTCAGCCCATCGGCCAGCTGAATATCCAGAAACAGCACGTCGGGGGCGGGGTGCGTGGCGCGTAGCAGCTCGACGGCCTCCTCCACCAACTCGGCCGTGCCGATTACCTCTAAAGGCACTGGCTGCTTGCGGAGCAGGTCGGCGAGGCGGCGGGCAGCTAGGGGTTCGTCTTCAACCAGAATGGCACGGAGAGGGGTAGGCATAAGCAAAGGGGCGACTTGCAGCCGCCCATTGGTGAATATGGGAAGTCAAGACAAGATGAAGACAGAAAACAAGAAAGCTAGCATGCTTCTCGGCAGTGGGCAACGGCAAGCTGCCCCCTACCCCAGTGTCAGCAGAGGTAGGGCCACAGTAAACTCGGTGGCCGTGCGCTCGATACGCACTGGCTGGTTGGTCAGGAACCCGTAGCGCGCCTGCAAATTTCGCAGCCCCAGCCCCGTCGACTCGGCAGCAGCCACGGTGCGCGGGCGCAGCGTATTGGCTACGCGCAGCTCGCGGTCAGCGGTGTCTATTTCCACCGTGATGTGCAGTGGATTGCGCTGACTGGTAGCGTTGTGCTTGAGGGCGTTTTCTAGCAACAGCTGTACGGCCAGCGGCGGTACCAGCAGTGTATCCGCGCTTGCGTCTGGCTGTTTTATCTCTACCTGAATGCCCTCCCCCAAGCGAGTACGCTGCAAGTGCAGGTAGGACTCGACGAAGGCCAACTCCTCACCGAGCGGCACTACCTCCCGTTCCTGGCTATCGAGCACGTAGCGGTACACCTGGGCCAGCTGCCGGATGAAGCGCGTGGCGCGAGCCGGGTCGTTTTCTTCCACCAGTACCGTTAAGGCGTTCAGCGAGTTGAACAGAAAGTGCGGGTCTACCTGCCGACGCAACGAGTCGAGGCGGGCCACGGCGCCTTCTTTTTCCAGGCGCTCGGTTTGGATGGCAGCATCACGCCACCCCAGCAAAAACGACCGGCTGTGAATGAATAGCGATATTACCGTCGTCGTAACGAGCGGCAGGATAAACTGACTCCACACGCGCGGCTCCAGCAGCTCGCGCAGAGGACGGTGGTGGTAGAGCACCCGAAATCCACCATTTACCAGCACAATCACCAGCAACGACAGCACTATAGAAAGCGCCACCGTCAGCAGAAAGCGCCGTAGTGGCTCCTGGCGCCAATCGGCTTTGCGGTTCAGCCAAGCGGCGGGGTAGCCATTGGCCAGCCACAGACCAACCGTGTAGCAAATGTTGTAGCCAAATGTCAGGCGGAAGTCCTCGCTAGTTATGGCGCACCCAGGGCAAAACAAAAAGGTAAGCACCACCGACAACAGCAGCATGAAGCCCAGCATCTGCCACCACTGCAACTCATTGGCATAGTGCTTTTTGAAGGTAGGCGCTTCGTCCTTCGCGTGGGCTCTCATGTCTACAGAAATCATAACAGCAAAAAAGTGCGTGGAAGTTACAGAAAAGCCGGTGGCAGCCAACCAGGAGCACGGCACGCTACTTGGCAGCAGCCAGAGCGGTATTGCAGTTTTTGAGCCGGCTCAGCAACTGTCCTTTGCCCCAATCGGGCGCAATAGCCGAGGCCGGCTGGAACGCCTCGAATTTCACCTTGGCCTCTTCGTACAAAGGCTTGGCTACTTCCGGACCACCGCCAAACATTTTGGGCGTAAAGAAGGCATTGTTGGCGCCAATGAGGTAGGGCCGCGGGTTGTTGGGGTTCGCCTTTTTGGCCTGCGCAATGGCCTCGTTCACCATGCCCGAATACTTCATGGAGCGCAGCATGGGCGAAACGCCCAGCCGGGCCTGGTAGATGTAAGCCTGCAATGCCAGTAGTTCCGACTCGTCGCCGCCCAGCTTGCGGGCCTGCGCCAGGGCAGCCTCGGCCTGGTCAAGCGTCTTATCCTTCACATCGCCCTCCTCCTGGCTTTGAAACACGTTGATCAGCAGCGCATAGCCTTGGTAGTAGCGCGGCAACCAGTCCTGTGGCGCTACAGTAGCGGCGCGCTCAAACGTAGCGGCGCTGGCCTTCAGCGCAGCGGGCTCGCCGGTCTGCATCAGCTCCTGAATGGCCGCCGCCATCATACCCTGGTAGCCAGCGGGGGCCGTTTGGGTAGTGGCCGTGGTGGTTTTAGTCTGGGCTGATGCCGAAAGGGAGGCAGTGGCCAGGGCGAGCAGGAAGAGTACCTTTTTCATCGTGGTAAGTGGTTGTGTGGATGTATGATCCAAAAGTCAGCAACCCCGACAACCCATGAAATTTCCTGTATCTAAAGCGTCAGATAAGCCGGATGAAGTGTGGAAATCCTCCGATGGTGTGCTGGGCGTCTGGTGTAGTTCGGCTTGCCGGGCGCAATGCCCTCAGCTAAGCAACCCTACCCTGTTAGGCGCGTTTGCGGAAGATGCACAGCCGACTTTTGGCTGTCTCACCCACTCCTCTCACTTTCTTTCCGATGAAAAGATTAATCAACAAAACGGCCCTCATCACCGGCTCCGATTCGGGTATTGGCCAAGCCACGGCCATTTTATTTGCCCAGGAAGGCGCTAACATCGTGGTGGTATACCACACCGATGCCGATGGGGCAGAGCACACGCGCCAGCAGGTAACACAAGCCGGCCAGCGCGCCCTAGTGGTGCAAGCCGACGTGAGCGATGCCCAACAAGCCGAGCAGCTTTTCAAGCAGGCCTTGTTGGAGTTTGGCTCCGTAGATATTCTGGTGAACAACGCCGGCGTGAGCGGGGCGCACAAACCTGTGGTGGAGATGCAGCCCGAGGAATTCGAGCAGACCATTCGCACCGATTTGTTTGGGCCGTTTTACCTAGCGCGGCTGTTTGCCCAGCACCGCAAGCAGCACGGCGGCAAGGGCAAGATTGTCAACGTCACGTCCATTCATGAGGAGGTAGTATCGCCCGGCACGGCCGACTACTGCGCGGCCAAAGGTGGCCTGCGCAACCTCACGCGCACGCTGGCCTTGGAGCTGGCCGAGGACGGCATCAACGTCAACAACCTCGCCCCCGGCATGATCCTGACGCCCATGAACCAAAAAGCCCTCGACGACCCGCAAAAACGCGAAGAAGGCGAGCAACGCATCCCCATGAAACGGGCCGGCCAACCCGAGGAAATCGCCAAACTAGCCCTGTTTCTGTCTTCCAGTGATTCGGATTACGTGACGGGTTCTACTTACGTGATGGATGGCGGTTTCATGCGCATGGTAGCGCAAGGCGCGTAGTTGGTAGAGTCTTCTCCCATTTGTCACTTAAATTATAGTTGTCATCCTGAGCTTGCGAAGGACCTTCTCACGCTAGAACGAGTCGTTGTTACGAGCATCGTTCTGACGTGAGAAGGTCCTTCGCAAGCTCAGGATGACACATTTTTTAACTTCTTACCCTTCCTACCCTCCTACCCTCCTACCCTCCTACCCTAACTTAATCCTCTGGCGCCGTGTGCAGGTCCACCGGGCGGTTTTTGTTGATCGAAATAAGTAGGTATACGAACACCATGCGGCGGGCCGAGGGGAGCAGTGGCACGGCGGTGTAGCGGCCGGTAGCGGCGTCGGGCGTGCTGGCGTAGCGGTAGCCGAACACGTTCTGTCGGCCCAGTATATTGGAGCAGCTCACGTGGATGATGGTGAAATTTTTACGGATTTGCGTGAGGTAGCTCAGGTTCAGGCTCAAGTCCTGGAAGCTGGGCAGGCGGCCCGCATTGTAGCCTGTGCCAGTGACGGCATCGTAGCGGTTGGGGTCGAAGTAGGCGCGGGGGCTGCCGTAGCTGTAGGTGGCCCCGAATAGCGTGTGCCACTTATCTACCCAATACTTGCCCACCACCGAGAGATTGTGACGCGCCGCGTAGGTAGGCACTGCCCGTACCGGGTCGAAGTGTTGTTGGCGGCGGGTGTCGAGCAGGCTGTAGCTCACCCAGTAATCGAAGTTGCGCAAGGTGGTTTTGTCGCGCCAGAGCACGTCCAGGCCGCGGGCGTAGCCGGTGCCGGTACTGCGGTAGGTAGCGGGGCTAGGCAATTGGTAGGCCAGCGTGGCCGGGTTGAACGCGCCGGGCAGGTCGTAGCGCACTAGGTGGGCATAACGCTTGTCGTAGGATTCGAGGCGCAGTAGGCGCCGGTGGGCTTCGTACTGGTAGGTGAGCTGGTAGTGACGGGCGCGCTCGAAGCGCAGAGGCTCCGGAGCATATTGGCCCAGCCGCAACGCGTCGTTGGTGGGCGTTTGGTAGAAGTAGCCCCAGGCGCCGGATAGCTGGCTGTATTGATTGATTTGATAGGCCAGCGCGGCCCGCGGTGCGGCGTTCCAGCGACCCAGCACCGCCGAGTATTCGGCCCGCGCCCCTACCCTGCCCGCTACCTTGTTGGAGAAGGCAATTTCCGATTCGGCAAAGCCCGTAGCCCGGCGCTCCGTGAAAGCCAATGCCCGCGTCACGTCGCTTTCCCGAGCTTGATAGTGAAACTGATACCGTTGCGCCAATACTTCCGCGCCCACCTTCAGATTCCAGTAGGCACTGGCCGAGTCGTTGGTAACCACGGTCCTACCCACCACCGACTGTTCCAGTTCCTGGATGCGCTGCTGGTCGGGTTGGATGTGCTGGTTGTCGCGAGTGGCGGCGGCGCCGGTTTGCAGGCTCCAGCCGTGGGCCAACGGAGTGCGCCAGGTGGCATTAAGGTAGGCATTGGTGTTGCGCAGGTCCACGGGTTGCCTACCATCGGCATAGTCGGCGTTGGGCGTGAGTACGGCCATGTGCTGCTGCTGAAACGTCCCATAAATCTTCAACATGCCCATCTCGCCGGTGCGCTGCCGGGCCGCTACTGAGCCGCTGGCGGCTTGCATCGTGCGCAGAATCCGCTGGGATACCAGCCCAAAGTAGGGCCGCATGTTCATGTAATCGGCCGTAACGGCCACCGACGACCGTTCCCACCGCTGCTGCCGCGCCAGCGTCAGCCCACCCAACGACAGCGCCGAAATGCCCGTCTGGGTCTCCTCCGCCAAATCCACCGACCGCAGCGCCACCACCGCCGACAACGCCTGCCCGTACTCTGCCGAGTAGCCGCCCGTGCTGAACATTGTGCCCTTGAACAAGGTAGGCGCAAACCGCCCCCGCGCTGGCACCCCGCTGGGTGTGGCGTTATAGGGGCTTTGCAGGGGTAGGCCATCGAGGTACTGCTTGGTTTCGGAGGCCGCACCGCCGCGCACGAATAGCTGGCCGGCCTCGCCGTTGCGGGTGGTGCCGGGTAGGGTATTCAGGGCGCCGGCCACATCGGCCTGGGCACCGGCAGTGGTCTGCACGTCGCGGGCCGAGAAGGTGGTGTTGCGCTTGTCGTCGCCGGCCTCATAGGTACCAGCCGTTACGATTACGTCGCCCAGCTGATTGCGCACAGCCTTCAGCCTGAAGCTGATCTGATGCGCTTTCCCATCCAGCACCACCGGTTGCTCCTGCGCCACATACCCCAACAGCGAGGCTACCAGCGGCAGCGTGCCAGTTTGGATAGTCGTGAACCGGAACCAGCCCAATGTATCGGTGCTGGCCCCGTCAAACGTAGTTTTCAGGAATACGTTCACGCCCGGCAGCGGCTGGCCGGCGGCATCGCGCACGGTGCCTGTGAGAGTAGTGGTTTGGGCCAGCAGGCGGCCGGCCGTCAGCAACAGGAGCAGCAGTGGTAGCAGTCGTTTCATCGGGCAGTAGTAAAGTGATGCCCAAAAGTGCGCGGCGACTACCGGGCAGGAAATTTACTGTTGCTGAAGTGTTGGATTAGGGGAATGAAGGGTAGGGAGAGATAGGCAAAGCTATTTTTCAACTTCGAAAATGCTACCTGTCATCCTGAGTGCAGCGAAGGACCTTATCATGCGAGAACAAGTCGTTGTTATGTCGGTCGTTCATGCGTGATAAGGTCCTTCACTGCGTTCAGGATGACACGGTAATCGAGACATTAAAACCGCGCGTAGCGCCGCTTGCGCCACCACGCCCTACCCAAACCAAACGCGGCTAGCAGGGCCAGCGGCGCCACCAGATTCAGCAGTTGCCAGCGCTGGCGCTGTTCGGCTACTTTCACTTTATCCAAGGGGCGGAGGGTGATTTGCTTACCGCGCACAGCGATGAGGCCGGTTTCGTCGAGGAGATAATCCACAGCGTTCAGCACTAGCTCGCGGTTGGCAAATTCGGTGTTAGCGAGGCGGTCGTAGCCGAGGCGGAAGGGGTTGCCGGTTTTCGGGTCCACGTCGTTGCGCACGAAGTCACCGTCGGGAATAACCAGCAGCTTGGCGGGCTTGGCCAGGGGCGACTTTTCGGGCTGGAACTGTGTGGTGCCGGGCTGGGCGCGGTTGGCGTAGAGCGAACGGAACTGCCCTTCCAGCAGGTAGCCCACCGGCTCGAAGCGCTCCTTATACAGCTTCGGATCAGGCGGTAGGCGGGCGTCGTTGAGGTTGACGGGCACGGGCGCGGGCAGCACGCGGGTATAGCGCGAGGTGAATAGCAGCGGCGTCTTGCGGATGCCCACGGCCTTCACCGTGTCAATGCTGCTCACAAACTTGGTGTACACCGCATCGAGGTTGCGGGTGATGGGGTGCTGGCTGAAGTTGTTGATGAGGGGGTAGAACTGCCAGGGCAGCGGCTCTACTTGCGGCTTGTCGCCCAGGGTGCCCGTCACCAGCGGAATCACGCCGGAGTTGAGGTCCAGCATCAAATCAGGATTGATGCGCACGCCGTACTTGAACAGCATGTCTTCCAGGTTCAGCTGCAACGGAAACGAGAGCATGCCGCCGCGGTTGGCGCTGTCGAGGTTCACGCGCATGGCATCCACGAAAAACAGCGTGCTGCCGCCCTGCGTGATGAATTGATCGAGCTTGAACTTCTCTTCCTCGGTATACGCCGTGGCGGGCTTGGCCACGATGATAGCATCGAGCGGGCGCAGGTCGCGCACCTTCGTCAGGTTCACTCGGAATACGTCGTAATTCTGACGCAAGGAGCCAATCAGGTCGCCGGCTTCGGCGTTGTCCAACTCACCGTGGCCTTCCACGATGCCGATGCGCTTGCGCTGACTGGGCTCTAGGCGCCGGATGGCGCTGGCCAGCTCATATTCCAGTCCCTCAATGCTTTGGTTGAGACGCACGTCGGCGGGGGCGGCCTGGTTGCCGCGCAGCAGCAGCACCGGCAGCTCCTGCGTGCCTACCGACACGGTAGCCCACGGAAAGATGATTTTCTCGACGCGCTTGCCGTTCTCATTGGCGCCCAGGTTGGTAGGGCGTAGGCCTTTCTTGAGTAGGGTCTCGTAGTACTGATTGCGGGCCTGCTCGGTGCCCGCCGCCGAGGGGTCCACGAATACGTAGTGCAGGTTGCTCCCCCCGTATATCTGCATTTCGTTCAGGGTCTCGCGGGTGGCCTGCTGCAAGCGCCGGAACGCGGGCGGAAAGTCGCCATCCAGGTACACCGTAATGGTGACGGGCTGCCTCAGATTCTCCAGCAGCTGCTTGGTAGCCGGCGACATAGAGTAGCGCTTCTCCTCCGTCAGATCGACACGAAAAAAGAATTGCTGGGCCAGGAAATTGAGCAGCAGCAACGCGCCAATCACCACGAAAAAGGTGGTTAGGTCGCGGCGTTTGCGGGAGGTGGCAGGGGTAGAAACAGATTCAGACGAAGCCATAAGCGGCAGATTGTAACTCAATTACGACTGTCATCCTGAGCATGTGGCGCATCAAGCCAGTGTCGAAAGACCTTCTCACGCTAGAACAACAGGCGTCACAACGACTCGTTCTACGGGCATAAGGTCCTTCGCAAGCTCAGGATGACATACTTATTTCACTTCTATTTTACTTACCATTTACCAATTCCTACTCCGCAAGGCCAGCCGCGTAGCCCATAGCATGGCTACTATCACGCTCACGAAATACAGCAAATCGCGGGAGTCGATGAGGCCTTTGCTCAGGTCGCGGTAGTGGGCGGCAATGCCTAGTTGGCTGATGTAGTAAGCCGTGCTACCCTCAAACACCGAAGCAAGCGAATCAAAGCCTGTATACACTAAGAAGCACCCCACCACCGCCACCAGAAAGGCAATAATCTGGTCGCGGGTGATGGCGGAGGCGAAGATGCCGATGGCCGCAAACACCGCCGCCAGCAGCCCCAGCCCCAGGTAGGAGCCCACCGTGGCGGCCGAGTCGATGTTGCCCTCGGGGTTGCCCAGCTGGTACACCGAGTAGTAATAGAGCAGGGTAGGCACCAGCGCCAGCAGTGCCAACAGCAAGCACGCCAGATATTTACCGCCAATAATCTGCCCATCCGTGAGCGGGCGCGTGAGCAGTAGCTCGATGGTGCCGGCCTTCTTCTCTTCCGCAAACGTGCGCATGGTGATGGCCGGAATCAGGAACAGGAAAATCCAGGGCGCGGTGTTGAACAGCGTTTGCAGGTCGGCGTAGCCGTAATCAAGCACCGAGCTATCGGGGAATACCCACACAAACAGCCCCGTAGCCACCAGAAATACGCCAATAACGACGTAGGCAACGGGCGAGCTGAGGAAGGCGTTGAATTCTTTGCGGAGAATGGAATACATAGAGTAAGAAAGGCTGTCATCCTGAGCGGAGCGAAGGACCTTCTCACGCTGGAACGAATCATTATTACGCTTTTCGTTCCAGCGTGAGAAGGTCCTTCGCTCCGCTCAGGATGACAGAAAAATAGACATTTTACTTTGTCAAATTCTTAAACACCTGCTCCAGGGACTGCTCTTCCTGTCTTAGTCCCAGCAGCACCCAGCCCTGGTCGGCGGCGAGGCGGGAGATACTGCCGCGCAGGTCGGGGCCGGCGGCGCGGATGCGGTAAGTAGCGGGCGATGCGTCGGCCTCCACGGCCAAGATGCCGGGTAGGGCGCGCAGGGGCGCAGGGTCAATGGGCTGCTCAAACTCGGCTCGAATTAGGGTTTCGCCTTTTGTGCCAGCACCCAAATCAGCCACGGGTGAATCGGCCACTAGCTGCCCGCGGTTGATAATAACCACCCGGCTGCACAGGGCCGTAACTTCAGGCAGGATGTGCGTGGAGAAAATTACCGTTTTGTCCTCCCCTACCTCCCGAATCAAGGTGCGAATTTCGCCGATTTGATTGGGGTCGAGGCCCGTGGTAGGCTCGTCGAGGATGAGCACGCCGGGGTCGTGGATGAGGGCCTGGGCTAAGCCTACCCGTTGCCGGTAGCCTTTCGACAACGCCCCGATTTGCTTGTTCTGCTCGCGCCCCAGCCCTACCCTATCCACCATTTGCTGCACGCGGCGGCGCAGCTCACTACCCTTCAACCCGTGCACCGAGCCGATGAATTCGAGGTACTCATGCACGTACATGTCCAGGTAGAGAGGGTTGTGCTCGGGTAGGTAGCCCACGCGGCGGCGCACTTCCAGGGGCTGCTCCGTCACGTCAAAACCCGCCAGCTTCACGGTGCCGGCCGAGGGCGGCAGGTAGCCAGTGGCAATCTTCATGGTAGTGGATTTGCCGGCCCCGTTCGGCCCCAGAAACCCCAGGATTTCGCCTTTGCCCGCCGTGAAGCTGATGTTGTTCACGGCGTTTTGCGCGCCGTAGGTTTTTGTGAGTTTCTCGACTTCTACCATGAATCAGTTACCAGTTATCGAGTGTAAAAATAGAACGTCATTTCGACCAACGGGAGAAATCTCGCATGCTCCCGATAATTTCCTGTTAATTGAGATTAGCGCTGCACGCGAGATTTCTCCCGTTGGTCGAAATGACGTTCACAATTCGCAACTCACTTCGGCATCGACGGCCGCATCTGAATCTCCGACACCATTGTGGCCTTGGGTGCTTCCAGGGCGTGCACAATGGCCTCGGCAATATCCTCGGGCTGCATTTTGTGGGGGTCGGGCTCCTGGCCGGCCTTCATTCCACCAAAATTGGTTTCCACCGAGCCGGGCATCACGCACGTAACGCGCACGCCATCCTGGCGCACCTCTTTAAATAGGGCATCGGAGAAGCCACGCACCGCAAACTTAGTGGCGCAGTAGCCCGCCATACCGGCCGAGCCGGCCGTACCGGCTAGCGAGGCCACGTTGATGATGTGGCCTTCGCCTTGCTCCTTCATGCGCGGCAGCACGGCTTTGGTGCAATAAAAAACGCCGTGCACGTTGGTGTCGAACATGGCGCGCCACTCCTCCGACGAGAAGCCGTCGATGTTGCCCATGTTGCCGATGCCGGCGTTGTTGACAAGTATTTGCGCCGCGTCCAGCTTGTCGATAGTGGCAGAGTAGGCTTGCAGTACCGACTGCTCATCCTGCACGTTGCACTCGAAAAAATGGAAGTCTTCGTGCTGCAACTCGTCGGGGGCCGAGCGGCTCCAACCGGCTACTATGGCACCTTTGGCCAGCAGTGCCTCGGCGGTGGCCTTGCCAATGCCTTTGCTGCCCCCTGTGATTATCGCTACCTTGCCACGTAAGTCCATATGCCTGTGTTGATGTTTCAGATTGCGTTTCAGCCGCAAGTTAACGGCCCTACCCGGCTTTTACGCAGTATGCTGGCTGGCAGCCTGCTTTTATTGCTAGCCGCCTGCGGCGACGGGCACGAAACCGATTGCTTGAAAAGCACCGGCCGCATCACCACCGAGCGCCGGGAAGTACCGGCTTTCGAGCAGCTGTATATTCACGACAACGTGGAAGTGGTGCTGGTGCAGGACTCCGTGACGTATGCCGAGGTGCGCACCGGCAAAAATCTGCAAGAAGACATTGAGCTGACTACCGCAGGCAATCAATTGATTATCCGCAACACCAGCCGCTGCAACTGGACGCGCCGCTACGATACCCCGCGCGAAATAACCCTGCATACTCCTTCGGTGCTAGATGTTTTGCAGTTTGATCAAAGCTCCCTCCACATCCCGGCCCCCTTTCGGGCCGACCGGTTTTTCTACCACTTCCTGGGTGCCGGCGAGGCTGACCTCAATCTGGACGTGCAGTACCTGAATATGGATATGTACGAGCTGGGCGACGTGACCCTTCGCGGCACTGTTGCCGGCGATGCCGTAACGCTACTGGGTGGCAGCGGCACCCTCCGCGCCACCGAGTTGGTAGCACGTAACCTCACCTTGCAAACCACCCGCAGTAGTATCGGCGATGCGCATGTGCGCGCTACGGGCACGCTGGGCATCGACCACGCCGGTGCAGGTACTGTTTTCTACCGCGCCCCTACCCACCACGTGGAGGTAACGGGCAAAGGCAATGCGGTGGCTGAGTAGAGCAGTTGTATGACGCCCATGGTTGTCAAAAGAACGGTCATGCTGAGCGCAGCGGAGTCGAAGCATCTCTACCGTAAGTAATTCCTACCGATAGCAACGAAGCGGTAAAGATGCTTCGACTCCGCTGCGCTCAGCATGACCACCTATCATTTTTATGCCCTCCACCTAAATATCGCCCAGCTGCGGCCGGATCAGTAGCTCTTCTACCACGGCTTGCTCCGAGAGCTGGTAGGTAGCAAACACGGCTTCGGCGAGGTCTTCGGGCTTGATGAACCGCTCGGGGGGTAGGCCAGCCCCGGCCCAACTGTCGGTGTAGGTGGCGCCGGGCAGCACGGCCGTCACGCGGATGTTGTGCTCCTTCAGCTCCTCGCGCAGGTTTTTGGTGAAGCCGTAGAGCGCATGCTTGGCAATGCCGTAGGAGCCGCCGTTGGGGTAGGCCGTGAGGCTGGCCGTGGAGCAAATCGTGAAGATGTGCCCGTGGCGCTGCGCTATCATACCGGGCAACAGGGCCTGCGTGACGTCGTAGGCGCTCAGCAGGTTGGCGGCCAGCATCTGGCGCAGCTGCTGCCCATCGGTGGGCTCGTCCTGCAAGCGGCCGGGCACAAAGGAGCCGGTGTTGTGCACCAGCACTTCTACCCCGCCGGGCAGCGCCCGCACAAATTCGCCAAACCGAACCGCATCGGCGTGGTTACTAAGGTCGGCAGGTAGGGTGTGTAGCACAGCTCCCGGTGTGGCCTGCTGCACGGCAGCCTCCAGGGCGGCCAAGTCCTCGGCCGAGCGGGCACAGGTGACGACCGAAAACCCGGCCCGCACAAACCGCTCCACCAAAGCGCGGCCAATTCCGCGGCTGCCACCGGTCACGACGATATTTTTTTGCATTCCTTTGTTTATATGTTGAGGTTTTACGTATGGTGCAACAGGCCTGCTGCCGCGTGTGCGCGTAGACCCGATTTTTCGCAAGTTCCTGCTTTTCTCTTTCCGGACGCTTTTTTTATGGTAAAGACCTTCGGCTCTTTTCTACTCTTTCTCCAAAGTATGCTTTCCCGCGGCGAGCGGTTCAAAACGCTTTGGAACCGCACCATCGACGAGGCTATTCTCATTGGAGTCGATTCTGTTTTTATCGTCTCGCTGGTTAGCGCTTTTATCGGAGCCGTAACCTGTGTGCAGATTTCCTACAACCTGGTCAACCCGCTTATTCCCAAAGCCACTATTGGCTATATGGTACGCGAGATGACCATTCTGGAGCTGGCCCCTACCATCACCAGCATCGTGCTGGCCGGCAAGGTAGGCTCCAGCATTGCCGGTGGCCTGGGCACCATGCGCATTACCGAACAGATTGACGCGTTAGAAGTGATGGGCATTAATTCCTCTTCCTACTTGGTATTACCCCGCATTCTGGCCTCGCTGCTGATGTTTCCGTTGCTGGTGATCCTAGCCATGGGCCTGTCCATTATGGGCGGATACATTGCCGGCACGTTGTCGGGTTCTATCTCGGCGCAGGAGTACATTGAGGGTATCCGGGAGGATTTCATCCCTTATAACATCCTGTTCGCCCTCATCAAATCGTTGGTGTTTGCTTTCCTGATTTCGGCCATTTCGTCTTTCAAGGGCTTCAATACCCGCGGCGGTGCCCTAGAGGTAGGCGCAGCCAGCACCGGCGCCGTTACCAACTCCATTATCGCTATTCTGATAGCCGACTTTGTGCTGGCGGCTGTTCTGTTGTAATCGGTTGTTAGGGTCTTAGAGTATTGGGGGTTTCGTTCTGTCTTTCACTGATTTATGAACGTTGAATTCCAATAAACCCAAGATCCCAAGACCCCAAGACCCCAAGACCCCAAGAAATGATTGAGATTCATAATATTCAGAAGTCGTTTGACGGTAACGCCGTACTGAAGGGTATCACCTGCACCTTCGAGACGGGCAAGTGCAACCTGCTGTTGGGCGGCTCAGGTACGGGCAAATCGGTATTACTTCAGTGTATTGTAGGCCTGATGAAACCAGATTTAGGCAGTATCACCTTCGATGGCACTGTTTTCACCAATAATAAGGTGAATATCCGGCAGGAGATTCGTCGCAAAATCGGGATGCTGTTTCAGGGCTCGGCTTTGTTCGACTCCATGACGGTGTATGAAAATACCGAGTTTCCGCTGAAGATGCTGACGCCGGAAATGACCAAGGAAGAGCGCCGCGACCGGGTGGAGTTTTGCCTGAAGCGGGTAGGACTGGAAAACGCGGGCAATAAGATGCCTTCCGAAATATCAGGCGGTATGAAGAAGCGCGTGGGCATTGCCCGCGCCATTGCCCCTAACTGTACCTACCTCTTCTGTGACGAACCCAACTCCGGCCTCGACCCGCTTACCAGCCTCAAGATTGACGAGCTGATTCACGAAATCACCCACGAGTACAATATCACCACCGCCATCATCACCCACGATATGAACTCGGTGGTGGAAATCGGCGACCATATCATCTTCCTGCACAAAGGCATGAAGCTGTGGGACGGTGATAAGGAGACCATATTGAATGCCGAAGTACCTGAGCTGAAAGAGTTTATCTTCAGCAGCAGCCTCGTTCGCGCCGCCAAGCGTGTAGACGATGAAGGTGGTTTGCAAGATGTGCTAGACGACGACCCCGTGCGGGCTAAATAATACTCTGTGTATCTGGCCAAGAAAAAAAGGTCTCACGCACTAGCCGTGGGACCTTTTTTTCTTGGCTTGTGGTATAACTACCAGCCTTCGCGCCGCCGCAGCTCTGTGATGTGCGCCAGGTGATGGCGCCCGTGCCACGCATACAGCACCAGCGCCTGATCCAGCGTAAAGGTTTTTTCAGAGCCCGGATGATAAAACGTACGCTGCCACTGCGCCTCTGTGAGTTGGCGCAACAAGGTAGTCCAGCGAATGTGCAACGCTTCTAGCAAGGCTAGCGACACTGCCGGTTTAGTGGCTGCCGTATCGGGCAGCTCGGCCCAGGCCTGCTCATCGTAAGGACTAATGGTGGGGGTGTCTTCGGTGAGGGCTAGTTTGAAGCGCACGTAGCTATTGAGGTGGCTATCGGGTAGGTGGTGTATCACTTGGCGCACCGTCCAACCGCCGGGGCGGTAGGGCGTATCCAGCTGCGCCGAGCTAAGGCCTGTGACGGCCGCACGCACCTGATCGGGTAGTAGAGCCAACTGTGCAATGTAGGCAATGCGGGCACCCTGGGCCAGCGGCTCCGTGGGTAGGATAGGTTGGCCAATGGGGTAGCGCAAGTCGGGAAGTTCTGTTGTCATAAGCTAAGGTGCATGGAAGAAGCGCAAGGTAACGGCAACGAATTAATAGCGGCCTTGCCACCAAAATAAAAGCCTCTCCCAAACAGGAAGAGGCTTTCTGGCCTTTAGTAGCGATACATTATTCTTTGTTGCGCTTGTTTAGCTCGTCGCGGATTTTAGCGGCTTTCTCGTAGTCTTCTTTTTCCAGCGCCTGGGCCAGCATCTTGGTCAACTCATCCAGCGACACCTGCCCGCTGGGCTCGCGTGGCTCCGGTGCCGGCTTGCTGCTGCCGCTCGTGGTATCGTCATCGTCGTCATCATCCTCGTCCGACTCTTCAGGATTTTCGTCCAGGTCGCTCAGGATAATGCCGGCTTCGCTCAGTACGCTTTCCACTGTGTAGATCGGTACGCCAAAGCGGAGGCCGATGGCAATGGCATCGCTGGGGCGGGCATCCAACTCGAAAGTGGTAGCCCCATCAGAGCACACAATTTTGGAGTAGAACACGCCTTCTTTCAAGTCAGAAATCACGACTTCCAGAATGGCTACGTGCACCTGCTCGGCAAAGGACTTAAACAGGTCGTGCGTAAGCGGACGATTAGGGCTTATTTTTTCAATCTGAATCGCGATACTTTGGGCCTCAAACATGCCAATGATGATGGGCAGCCGACGGTTGCCTGTCTTCTCTCCCAAAATCAGGGCAAACGACCCCGATTGAGATTGGCTGGAAGAAAGTCCTAGTATCTCGAGCTGAATTTTTTTCACAGGAGAAAGTATGTGCTGGTAATGAGGTGAGTGCGCCTAACGGGACTGCAAAAAGCGTATATTTTGATATATAACACTCATTTTCAATCGGTTTACGCCTTAACCTAGTTCCTTAACGGCTTGGGTTAGTTTCGGTAGTACGTCGAATACGTCGCCAACGATGCCATAATCGGCGGCTTTAAAGAACGGCGCCTCCGGGTCTTTGTTGATGACTACAATCACCTTGGAGGAGTTGACGCCGGCCAAATGCTGAATGGCGCCCGAAATACCACAGGCAATATACAGGTTGGGCGAGATGGTGATGCCCGTTTGGCCCACGTGCTCGTGGTGGGGGCGCCAGTCGGTATCAGACACGGGCTTGGAACAGGCCGTGGCCGCACCCAGGGCCTTCGCCAGGTCCTCAATCAGGTTCCAGTTTTCGGGGCCCTTCATGCCGCGGCCACCCGATACCACGAGGTCGGCTTCGGGTAGGAGCACGCCGCCGGCCTGGTCCTGCATCACTACCTCTTTGGGCGCGTCGGCAAAGTCGGCGTCGGTCAGGTTGGCCGAGAAATTTTCTACAGAAGCGGTTTTGCCGGCTTCATGCTGGGCCTCAATAGAGTTTTTCTTGACGGCAATAATCTTGCGGTCGGTGGTGAGGGCCACGTCGGCCAGGGCTTTGCCCGAGAAGGCACCGCGCTTCACCACAAACTGCCCGCCATCTGTTTTAGGCAGCTCTACAGCGTTAGTTGCCAGGCTGGCCTTCAGGCGGATGGACAGGCGCGAGCCTACCGCCGCGCCGATGTTGGAGTTGGCCAGTACCAGCACTTGCGCGCTTTCCTGTTCGGCGGCGGCGGCAATGAGCTTGGTGTAGGCACCGTTCACGAAGTCTTTCAGGCGGGGCTCGGCGTCGTAGAGCACTTTGCTGATGCCCTGCTCGCCCAATTTAGCGAGGTTGTCCTCGGTGGCTTCGCCTACGGCTACGGCCGTAGCCGTGGTGCCGAGTTGCTGGGCTACCTGGCTGGCGTAGGTAGCCACTTCCAGCGAAGACTTTTTCACCTCGCCTTTATCGCATTCTATAACAACTAGTACAGACATTATCTTGTGGTTTTGTCATCCTGAACGGAGCGAAGGACCTTATCACGTCCGCGCCGCTTGAAGTAGGAAAACCAACGAAAGCAGCCGTGATAAGATGCTTCCCTCGTCAGCATGACAGTCGAACTAAATCACTTTCGCCTCGTTGCGCAGGAGCTTGATCAGCTCGCCGGCATTTTCAGCGTCGATGAGCTTTACACCCTGCTTCTTGGGGGGTAGGGCAAACTCGGTTACCTCGGTGCGGGGCGCGTCGCCGGTGGGCTCTACCACTTTCAGGGGCTTGGTGCGGGCCGTCATGATACCGCGCATGTTGGGGATGCGGGGCTCGCACATGGGCTGCTGGCACGACGCTACGAACGGCGTGTTCACCTCCACTATTTCCTTGCCGCCCTCAATCTCGCGCTCCAGGGTAGCGGTGTTGCCGCTCATATCCAGCTTCATAGCGGGCGCTACCGTGGGGATACCCAACAGCTCGCCTACCATGCCGTGCACCTGAAAGCCGTTGTAGTCGATGCTTTCTTTGCCCATCAGAATTACGTCGTAGCCACCGTCTTTGGCGACATTGGCAATCTGCTCGGCCACGAAAAAGGCGTCCTTGGGGGCCGCATTCACGCGGATGGCATCATCAGCGCCGATGGCTAAGGCTTTGCGAATGTTGGGTTCGGTATCGGCCTCGCCTACGTTCAGCACCGTCACGGTACCGCCGCCCTGGGCTTCTTTCAACTCAATGGCACGGGTCAGGGCATATTCGTCCCAGGGATTTATCACAAACTGCACGCCGGCTTTGTTGAACTCCTTATTATCCGGGGTGAAAGTGATTTTTGTGGTCGTGTCGGGCACGTTGCTGATGCAAACGAGAAACTTCATTAGGCTGCGTTAGATAGACGAACAATACGGGAAAGCCCCTAATTTCGGGCGAAGATACAGAAAACTCCTACCCGATGGAAAACACACCCAGCCGCCTTTCGCAACTCCTGGCTTTCTACGCCGACGACCCAAACGATGCCTTCACGATCTACGCGTTAGCCACTGAATATCGGGCCGCGGACCCGCAAAAAGCCATGGAATTTTACCAAAAGCTGCTGGACGAGCACCCTGAATATGTGGGTACGTATTATCACGCCGGAAAGCTGCTGGCGTACTTAGAAAAGCCCGATGAAGCCGAAAAAGTTTTCCGCAAAGGATTGCAAGTAAGCCGCAAAGCCGGCCAGATGCACGCCGCCAGCGAATTGCAGCAAGCCCTCAACCAGCATTTGGGCTTGGATTATGAGGATGAGGTGTGATATAGGTTTGGGGGACTGATGGTCTGAGTTGGTGGGGGTCTGGGTTCGTAGGTAGGGGTTGTCATCCTGAGCTTGCGAAGGACCTTCTCACGCGTGAACGACAGACGTACCAATGACTCGTTCAACGGGCATAAGGTCCTTCGCAAGCTCAGGATGACACTCTTCCTATTCCTCTATCCCCACACCCCAGTACCTCACTCCCATGAAAATCCTGTTAGTCGAAGACGAACCCAAGGTTTCTGCGTTTATCCGGCGTGGTTTGGAGGAGGAGCACTATGAGGTGGAAGTGGCCTACGATGGCACATTTGGCCAGCGGCTGGCCCTCACGCACTCCTACGACCTAATTATTCTGGACGTCATCCTACCCAATCAAAGCGGCCTGGACGTGTTAAGAGCCATTCGTGGGCAGGACCAGCAGGTGCCCGTGCTCATGCTCACGGCCCTGGGCACCACCACCGATAAGCTCCACGGCTTCGATGGCGGCGCCGACGACTACCTCGTGAAACCCTTCGACTTTGCCGAGCTGTTGGCCCGCGTGAAAGCCCTCACGCGCCGCCGTGGCCACACGGCCAAGGGAGCAGTGCTTACCCTGGCCGACCTCAACTTGGATACGGCCGCCAAAACCGTGACGCGCAACGGCCAACCTATCAAGCTCACGGCCCGCGAGTTTACCCTGCTGGAGCTGTTTATGCGCAACCGTGGCCGGGTACTCAGCCGCGCCGAAATAGCCGAAAACTCCTGGGAAGATTCCTTCGACTCCGGATCAAACGTCATCGACGTATATGTGAATTACCTGCGCAACAAAATCGACAAGAATTTTCCTACCAAGCTCATTCACACAGTAGTAGGCATGGGCTATGTATTGCGGGAAGAGGGGTGAAATGGTGAGATGGTGAGTAGTGAATACGGCTGTCATCCTGAGCGTAGCGAAGGACCTTCTCACGCCAGAACGACCACCTTAATAACGACTCGTTTCTACATTCATCGTTCCAGCGTGAGGAGGTCCTTCGCTACGCTCAGGATGACAGCCGTATTCACCACTCACTACTCACTACTCACTACTCACCATCTCACCACCCATGACCATCCGTAACCGCTTGACCCTCTTATTTCTGAGCATGGTGGCCGTTATTCTGGCGGTGGCTCTCACGGTGGCGTATGTGCTACAGGTGCGCTACTCGCAGCGGGAGTTTCGGCAGCGCCTGCGCGACCGGGCCGAGGTGACGGGCTATATCTTTCTGGAGCAGGATGAAATGCGGGCCGGGGCCTTTCGCTTGTTTCAGAAGCGCTATTTGCAAGCCTTGAACAACGAGGTATTGCAGATTTATGACTCCAACCACCAGGTGCGTTTTTTGGAGGAAGACGAAAGCATTACGCTATCCGATAAGCTACTGGCCCGCATTGTGGTGGATGGCGAAATGTATTTTACCATCGGACCGCGGCAAGCCATTGGGATGTTCTACCACGACAACCAGGGCGACTACATTATAGTAGCCGCCGCCGAGAACAAGCTGGGCAAAGCCCGCCAGCAAAACCTTGCCCTCATTTTGGCGCTGACCTTTGTAGGCAGCCTGGCGGTTATCTACGTGGCCGGGCGCATCTTTGCGGGGCGGGTACTGGCGCCCATTGCCGCCGTCAACGACCAAGTGGACCGCATCACGGCCCGCGACCTGCATTTGCGGCTGGACGAAGGACAAGGCCACGAGCAGGACGAAATTACCCGTCTGGCTACCACCTTTAACCGGATGCTCACGCGCCTGGAGGACAGCTTTGAGGCGCAGCGTACGTTTGTCAGCAATGCTTCGCACGAGCTGCGCACTCCGCTCACGGCCACCATTGGCGAGGTGCAGGTGCTGCTGAAGCGCGACCGGACACCGGCCGAGTACCGCGAGGCGCTGGCCTCGGTGCTAGCCGAGCTGCAACAGCTAAAAACCCTGTTTAATGACTTGCTGGAGCTAACGCAGGCAGAAGCGAGCAGCCCCCACCCCGACGATATTCGTCTGGACGAGCTGATCTGGGAGGCCCGCGAAGCTCTGTTGCCTGAGTGGCGGCGACGCGTACACATTCACCTAGAAGCCCTACCCGCCGAGCCCGAAGCTCTGGAAATCAAAGGCAACCGGCAGCTGCTTACCCGCGCCCTGATCAACCTGCTGGACAACGCCCTGAAATACTCGGGCGAGGCACCCGTGGACGTCACGTTTCGCTACGCCAGCGAGGCAATCCGCATCAGGATTCAGGACCAGGGCATGGGCATTGCCGAAAAGGACCTGGCCAACATCTTTCAACCCTTTTTTCGGGCGGCCAACGCGCGGGGTGTGGTGGGCCACGGGGTAGGGCTGCCTCTGGCTCGTAAGATTATTGAGCTGCACCAGGGGCAGCTCCACATCACCTCTACCTTGCACGAAGGCACGCTGGCGGAAGTGCAGTTTTCTACGGGCAACCCAACTCAACGTTTTGATAAGCAAGGCCCTACCCGATAATACTCTGTTTTACAAGAGCTTCCTACTACCTAGTGTAGCGCTACGTGGGTGAGTGGCGAGGCTTGCTTCTGCAACCACAGGCAGGCCGTGGCTACATCATCGAACGTAGTTACGATGATTGGCTTCACGTGAATCAGGATATGCTCCGTGGCGTCGCGGTTGGCAAACAGCCGGGGATACACCCACGCGATGTGTCGCAGCCCGGCCCCTACCAGCTCCTGCAACCACCATGGGTCCCAGGTCGACAGATCGGCGGAGGTGCTGCTGATGGAAGAGGTGTCGTTTAGCATTTTGCTGCTGGGCTGCTGCCGTAAAGCATCCAACAGCAACAAGCCCGCTGCCTGAGTCGATTCCTGCGTGTGCACGCCCTGCCATTCGGCGTAGAGCCACTGGTTGATTTCGTCGTAGTAAATGGATATACCCGGCGTGGTGACAATCAGACGAAGCGGCATGAGCAAGAGCAATTAGCACTGGTAAGAACGTACTGATAGTCAGTGTGAGCTGACGAAGCTACTGAATAGAATGAAACTTAACGGACCAGCACTATAATTATTCCTATGAATTATAATTCTCTCTTATTTTATTTTACTGATTTTCAATTACTTATTTAAATATTAAGATTTCTAATCCGTTTCTAATCCAACTCTAACATCGGCCTAATACCGTCGGAGTACACTTGCATATCCAATTATCAGAACCGGATATGTCTCGCTTTCACTCGCTGCTGTTTTTTCTGTTGTTGCTGATTGGCACTAGCCACGCCGCCCCTCTCCTACCCACGGCGGCCGTGCCCGATACAGCCCAACTTACGCTACCCGAAGCCGAGCAGCGCTTCACTCAAAACAACCTGCTGCTGCTGGCCCAGCGCTACAATGTGTCGGCGGCGCAGGCGCAGATTCTGCAGGCCCGGCTTTGGGACAACCCTACCCTCTCGCTGGAGCAAAACACCTACAACCCCAACACGCGGCGTGCCTTCGACGTGACGCGCCGGGGCGAAAGCATTGTGCAGGTGCAGCAGCTGTTTGCCATTGCCGGACGCCGCAAAGCTGCCGCCAACGTGGCCCAGCAAAATGCTCTGGTAGAGCAGTTCAACCTGGAAGATTTGCTGCGCAACCTCAACTACCAGCTGCGCACCACCTTCTTCGATCTGTACTACAAGCAGCAAACCGTTAGCACCTACAACACCGAAATCAGCTCGTTTCAGCGGACGCTGACGGCTTACCAGAACCAGTATGATAAGGGCAACATTGCTCTGAAAGAGGTGATTCGGCTGCGGGCTTTCCTATTTGACCTACAATCGGAGCGGCAGGCGCTGCTCTCGGAAATTGCCTCGCAGGAGTCGGATCTGCGGATTTTGTTGCGCGAGTCATCGGGTACGTACTACCGCCCCGCCGTCAACGATACCCGGTTGCAGGCCTTGTCGCTCACGGGCTTCTCGGAAGAGCAGCTGGCCGACACCGCCCAAGTGGCCCGTGCCGACCTGCGCGCCCGCCAGGCCGACGTGGAGCAGCAAAACCAGAACCTGCGCCTGCAACGCGCCCTGGCCGCCCCCGACCTGGCCCTGGGCTACGTGTACGACCGCGCTGGCAGCTACATCCAGAACTACAATGCCCTGACGCTGGGCGTGGCCGTGCCCATTTTCAACCGCAACCAGGGCAATATCCGCACGGCGCAGGCCCAGATTGAGCAGAGCCGCGCCCAGCGCGACCAGCAGCTGCTCACGGTGCGCAACGACGTGCAGGAGGCCTGGCGCCAGGCCCAGCAAACCGATGCGCTTTACCAGACGGCCACCCGCAACATCAGCGACTTTTCGCGCCTGATTCAGGGCATCGAGCAGAGCTACGCCAAGCGCAACATCACCATCGTGGAGTTTCTGGATTTCTACGAGAGCTACAAGAACAACATCGTGCAGCTCAACCAGTTGCGCGCCGCCCGCCTGCGGGCGTTCGAGGCGCTTAATTTCTCGGTAGGGCGCCCGGTATTCAACGTCGAATAGCCTTGGGTTTTTGGTTGGTGGTTTTCGCTTGCGGAATCTCTTACTAAACAAGGCAACAAAAACCCAATATCGGCAACCAACAACAAAGGCCTAAAATCAACAACAAAAAACCAGCAACTAACCATATGAACCGCCTCCTTTTTCCTACCCTTTTTGTCCTCACGCTGGCGGGCTGCTCCGGTCACGACGAAGCCGAACAGCCGCACAAAGCCGAGGCGGGTTTCTCGCTGTCGGACCAGATGTTGCAGGAGCTGAAGATTGACACGGTGCACGCCGAGCCCGTGCGCGACGAGCTGCTGCTAACCGGCCAGATTGCCTCCGACGGCGACAAAACCGTGAAGGTGTACCCGCTGGTGGGCGGCGTGGTGGAGCAGTTGAGCGTGGAGCTGGGCGACCACGTGACCAAGGGGCAAGTACTGGCCGTGATTCGCAGCGGTGAAATTGCCGACCTGCAAAACCAGTCCTCTACGGCCGGCTCCGACCTGGACATTGCCCGCAAAAACCTGCAAGTGGCCGAGGATCAGTTTGCCGATGGCCTAGCCTCGGAGCGCGATGTGACCCTGGCCCGCCAGGAGCTGCGCAAGGCCCAGAGCAACGTGGGCAAATCGCGCAAGCAGCTGAATGTCTACGGTGTATCGGCCGACGGCACCTACACGCTACGGGCGCCGATTTCGGGCTTCATCACGGAGAAAAACGTGACTGATCACATGCAGTTCAACGCCGATAACGTGGGCAACCTGTTCACAGTCAGCAACCTGGATGATGTGTGGATTATGGCCAACGTGTTTGAGTCGGACATTGCCAAGGTGCACGAAGGCTACACGGCCCAGGTAACTACCCTCTCCTACCCCGACAAGGTGTTCACCGGCAAAATCGACAAGGTGTTCAACGTGCTCGACCCCGACTCGAAGGTGATGAAGGTGCGCGTGCGCCTGCCCAATCCCGGCTACCTGCTCAAGCCCGAGATGTACGCCCAGATCAAGGTGGAAAACACCCAAAACGAGAAGATGCTGGCCGTGCCCGCGCAGTGCGTGGTCTTCGACAAGGACCGCAACTTCGTGCTGGTGTTCAAGGACCGCAGCCACATCGAAACCCGCGAGGTGAAAGTGGCCAAAACGGTAGGCGACACCAGCTACGTGGAATCGGGCCTGCACGACGGCGAGCGAATCATCGCCCAAAACCAGCTATTGGTATACGACGAGTTGAATGATTAACGCGGGAACGTCATGCTGAGCATGTTGCGCATCAAGCAAGGGACGCAGCGAAGTCGAAGCATCTCGCGTGCCGCGCTAACCTCAACCGTCAGGAAATTACCGGGCGCACGCGAGATGCTTCGACTCCGCTGCGCTCAGCATGACTGCCTAAAATAAGTCCCCAAGATCCCAACATGAACAAGTTCATCCAAGGCATCATTGCCTTTTCGCTGAAGAACCGCGGCTTCATCTTTTTGCTGACGCTGCTGGCCATTGTGGCCGGGGTGGTGAGCTACCGCAACACGCCCATTGAGGCATTTCCGGACGTCACGAACACCGAAATTACCATCATCACGCAGTGGCCCGGCCGCTCGGCCGAGGAGATTGAGAAGTTTGTGACGGCCCCGGTGGAAATTGCCCTGAACCCGGTGCAGAAGAAAACCAGCATCCGCAGCACTACCCTCTTCGGGTTGTCGGTGGTGAAGGTGATTTTCGATGACGGCGTGGACGATGCCTTCGCCCGCGTGCAGGTCAACAACATGCTGCAAGACGTAGACCTGCCCGAAGGCGTGGACCCCGAGGTGCAGCCGCCCTACGGCCCTACCGGCGAAATCTTCCGCTACACCCTCGACAGCAAAAGCAAAACCGTGCGCGAGCTGAAAACCCTGCAAGACTGGGTGATTGAGCGTAACCTGAAAGCCGTACCCGGCGTGGCCGACGTGAACAGCTTTGGCGGCGAGGTGAAGGATTACGAAATCAGCGTGAACCCCAGCAAGCTCCAGGATTTCGGCATCTCGCCGCTGGACCTCTACAACGCCATTCAGCGCAGCAACATCAACGTGGGCGGCGACGTGATAAACGCCGGCCAGCAGAACTTTGTGGTGCGCGGCATCGGCCTACTCAACAACATTTCCGACATCAACAACACCGTTATCAAGAACGTGAACGGGGTAGGGATTCTGGTGAAGGATGTGGCCATCGTGCACGAGTCGGCCCTACCCAAGCTGGGCAAGGTAGGCCGCAACTACGACGACAACATGGTGGAAGGCATTGTGGTGATGCGCAAGGGCGAAAACCCCTCACAGGTGATTGCCGCCCTCAAAGCCAAGGTGACCGAGCTGAACGAGAAAATCCTCCCCTCCGACGTGAAGATCAAGACCTTCTACGACCGGCAGCAACTCATCGACTTCTCCACCGAAACTGTGATTCACAACCTGCTGGAAGGCATTATTCTGGTCACGGTTATCGTGTTCGTGTTCATGGCCGACTGGCGCACCACGGTGATTGTGTCGGTGATTATTCCGCTGGCGTTGCTGTTTGCCTTCATCTGCCTGCGGCTGAAGGGCATGAGTGCCAACCTGCTCTCGATGGGCGCCATCGACTTCGGTATCATCATCGATGGGGCCGTGGTGATGGTGGAAGGGCTCTTTGTGGCCCTCGACCATAAAGCCCACGAGGTAGGGATGGAGCGCTTCAACAAGCTCTCGAAGCTGGGCCTGATTAAGAAGTCGGGCCGGGAGATGGGCAAGTCGATTTTCTTCGCCAAGGCCATCATTATCACGGCCCTCCTACCCATCTTTTCCTTCGAGAAGGTAGAAGGCAAGGTGTTTTCGCCCCTGGCTTGGACGCTCGGCTTTGCCCTGCTTGGGGCGCTCATTTTCACGCTGACGCTGGTGCCGGTGCTAGCTTCGCTGCTGCTCAAAAAGAACGTGCGCGAGAAGGACAACTTCTTCGTGCGCGGCATCAACCGCGGGGCGCAGCGCTTTTTCGCCTTCACCTACGCTCGCAAAACGGCCAGCTTAGTGGTGGCTGCGGTGGTGGTAGTGGTGGGCATGGGCGCGTTCCACTTCCTGGGCTCGGAGTTCCTACCCGAGCTGAACGAAGGCTCTATCTATGTGCGGGCGCAGCTGCCGCTGAGCATTTCGCTGGACGAATCGAATAAGCTTTGCAACGAGATGCGGCGGGTGTTCCTGAGCTTTCCGGAGGTAGGCGATGTGGTGAGCCAGACCGGCCGCCCCAACGACGGCACCGACCCCACGGGCTTCTACAACAACGAGTTTCTGGTGCAGCTGAAGCACACGCCCGAGGTAGAGGCCGAGATGAAGCACAAGGACAAGCGCGAGGCCCTGATTGAGCACATGAAGGAGAAGCTGGCCCGCTTCCCCGGCGTCGATTTCAACTTCTCCCAGCCCATCACCGACAACGTGGAAGAAGCCGCTTCGGGCGTGAAAGGCTCTATTGCCGTGAAAATCTACGGCACCGACCTGAAGCTAATGGAAGCCAAAGCCCGCCAGGTCTACGACGTGCTCAAGGACATCAAAGGCATCGACGACCTGGGCGCGTTGCGCAACATCGGACAGCCCGAGCTGCACGTGGAGCTGGACGAGCGGCGCATGGCCCAGTACGGCGTGAGCAAAGCCGACGCCAACGCAGTGCTGGAAATGGCCGTGGGCGGCAAGCAGGCCACCCAGATGTACGAGGGCGAGCGGAAATTCCCGATTGTGGTGCGCTACGAGGAAGGCTTCCGCCAGTCGCCTACCCAGATTGCGGCCCTGATGGTGCCCACCATGAACGGCAACAGCGTGCCGCTGTCGGAAATTGCCACCGTCTCGGACGTAAACGGCCCCTCGCTCATCTACCGCGACGACAACAAGCGCTTCTCGGCCGTGAAGTTCTCTATCCGCGGCCGCGACATGGGTAGCACCATCGAGGAAGCCCAGCGCAAGGTAGATGCCGTGGTGAGCCTACCCAAAGGCTACAGCATGAAGTGGACCGGCGACTTTGAAAACCAGCGCCGCGCCACCCAGCGCCTCACGCAGGTGGTGCCCATCTCGCTGGCGCTGATTTTCTTCATCCTGTTCATCCTGTTCGGCAACCTGAAAGACGCCGGGTTGGTACTCCTGAATGTACCGTTTGCCATCATCGGCGGCATTGCCATGCTGCTCATCACGCACACCAACTTCAGCATCTCGGCCGGTATTGGCTTCATTGCCCTGTTCGGTATCTGTATCCAGAATGGCGTGATTCTGATTTCGGTGTTCAAGCAGAACATGCTGAAAAAGATGAGCCTCGACGACAGCATCCACGAAGGCGTGACCAGCCGCGTGCGCCCCGTAGTGATGACGGCCCTGATGGCCACCATCGGCCTGATGCCGGCGGCTATCAGCACCGGCATCGGCTCCGAAACCTCGAAGCCCCTGGCGATTGTGGTGATTGGTGGTCTGATTACGGGCACCATCCTCACGCTGTTCATCTTCCCGCTGGTGTTTGAGCGCGCCTACCGCGCCGAGCACACCCACTACGGCGACGACCCGGCGCTGCGCCAGCACAGCCACAAGCCCGTGCTGGTGGGGGCATAAAGTCCACTAATAACACGAAACCCCAGCACCGGAAGGCGCTGGGGTTTCGTGTTATTGGGCGGTAATGAGCTATTCGCCGCTGGGTACGGGTAGGGCCGTGCCTACGGCCACGGGCGTGCCAAAATCGGGCATGCCGTCGCTTTTCCAGGTGAAGGGTTGCATGCGGGGCGTGCGTGAGTTGCTGCACCCCTGGCCCGTCATGGGGTTGGCGTGGTAGATTATCCAATCCTGGGTGCCGTCTTTCGATTTGAAGAAGCCGTTGTGGCCGGGGCCGTATGCCTGGTTGGCGGGGTTCTTCGTGAAAACCGGGGTAGCCGTTTTAGTCCAGGAATCGGGCTTGAGCGGGTCGGCGGTGCTGGAGGCCGTGAGTAGGCCCAAGGCGTAATCGTCGGTGCTGCAATGGCTGGCCGAATACACGATGAAGGTTTTGTCGCCGTGGTGCAGGGCTTCGGGTCCTTCGTTTACGAAGGGGTAGCCGGTTTTTTCCCAGCCGTAGGTAGGCTGCGAAATCTCCACCCGCTCGCCGGCGAGGGCCGTGGGGCTGCGCATTTTGGCGATGTACAGGCGCTGGGTTTCGTTTTCTACCCCACCGCCAAAGTCCTTGTGGCCCGACCAGATAAAGTAGCGCTGGCCGTTTTGTTCTAGCACGGTGCCATCAATGGCCCACTTATCGTCGGAGGTGGCTACTTTGCCTACCAACGTCCAGGTGCCGGTGGTAGGGTCGGCGGCGGAGTTTTCCAGCACCCAGGTGCGGTGGCCGCCGCAGCACATGGGGTCGGCGCTGAAGTACACGTACCACTTACCGTCGAAGAAATAGATTTCCGGCGCCCAAATGTCGCGGTAGCTGCCGTTGGGCGTCCAAATCACCTTTTCTGGGGCCGAGCCTACCTCCGACATCTTCGCGGTTTTGCGCAGGCGCAGGTCGCCGCCGGAGGTGCTCATGTAGTAATAGAAACCGTCTTTCTGATACACCCACGGATCGGGGCCAGAATTGAGCAGCGGGTTTTTGAAGGTAGCCGCTCCGGTAGTAGGCGGCGTAACGGGCGGGAGGATAGGCGGCGCAGGCGCAGGGTCCGACGACGAACCGCCCCCGCAGGCCAGGACGACCAGCAACATACCAGTCACCAGCAACCGACGAGTAAGAATAGCTGCGAACATAGAAAAGAAGATAGAAGGATGGAGTAGAAAAAAGCCGCCGCACCGTGGCAGGCGCGGCGGCTCTCTGTGTTACTATTGCCAGCCGGGATTTTGCGTTAGACCAGCCGCGTCGATATCAACTTGCGGGATGGGTAGCAGGTTGCTCTTGCCAACTACAAAGTTGTTGAAATCGGCATCGCGGGCTTTCAGCTGATCCACTGTGCTCTGGCTATTCAGCAGGTTCCAGCGCTTTAAATCAAACCAACGCAGTCCTTCGCCGGTCAGTTCGGTTACGCGCTCGTGCATAATCTGCGTGCGTAAGCTAGTCTGGTCGAAGCTGCCGCTTGTGAGCGGCGCCAGGGTAGCGCGGCTCCGCACGCGGTTGATTAGCGGAATGGCGTTAGCGGTCTGACCTTGCTCGTTCAGGGCTTCGGCTTGCAACAGCAGCACATCGGCAAAGCGCATCACGCGGTGGTTGATGGGCGAGTCGAAGTTCTCGAAATTACGATAGTAGTCGGTCTGGTACTTGCGCCAGTACACGCGGGTAAGGTTGCGCCTATCGTTTTTGTCATAGCGCGTGAAGAACCCTACCCCATACACCAGCGTGTCGCCATCAACTGGTAGGGCAGTAGAGAATTGGCGTCGATTATAGAATACAGTAGCGGCCAAGCGCGGGTCGCGGGTACCAGCCGTAGTCCCTTCCTTCAGAAATTCCGTTACCACCCAGGGCCGTACCTCCCCATCTACGAAACCGCCGGCATCGGGCGCACCCCAGAACTGGGACCGTTGCCCTCCCTCCGACGAGGTAGCGTCGTCGCCGTCGTTGCCGCCTTGCTTGGCGTCGGAGAACTGCACCTCAAAAATAGATTCTGAGTTGTTCTCCGTTGTGTGCCGGAAGTTGTCGGTGTAGGTATTAGTGAGTGAGTACTGATTGGAATTAATCACCTCCGCAAACTGGGCCGATGCATCGGCCCAGCGGCGGTTTTGCATATAGGCTTTGCCCAGCAGTGTAGCCGCTGCGTTGCGGGTAGCCCGGCCAATATCTGTACCGGTATACGAAACATCGAGGTCGGGTTTGGCGGCTAGCAGGTCGGCGTACACCTGGTTCCATACGGCCTCTTCGGTACCCTGGGTAGGCCGGTAATCCAGCGTGGAGGGCTCCAGCGCCAGGGGCACATTGCCATAGAGCGATACCAGATTGAAGTAGAACAAAGCGCGCAGGAAACGGGCTTCAGCAATTACCCGTGCTTTCAGCTTTGCATCCATCTCAATGGCGGGCACATTGGTAATCACTTGGTTGCAGCGCCAGATAGCGCGGTAACCGTCGCGCCACAGGTTCTGCGACACCTCAAAGTTGTAGTTAACCTGCGTGAACTTGGTGAAGTCGGCCAGTTCGCCCCAGGGGCTCTGGCTGAAGCCATCGTCAGAGCGCAGATCATAAGCAAAATTGTACCAGCGGCGGTAGGTACCCAGTTGTTGCAGGCCGCTATAGCAGGCATTCACGCCCTGCACGGCATCGGCACTGGTAGCCCAAAAGGAGGCTGTGGTCGGCTGGTTAGGGTTTACCTGTTCAAGCAGGTCTTTTTCGCAGGCAGTGGTTAGCAGTAAGGTGCTCGCCAGCGCGGTTATTTTAAAGAAAGGATATTTCATGACAAAGTAGAGGCGAATAGGAATGAAACGACGCGCTTAGAAGCCCAGCTGGATGCCGGCCGTGTAGGAGCGCACCACGGGGTAGGTACCATCGTCGATGCCACGGGCCAGGCTGCCGCCACCCGGCGTTTCGGGGTCGTAGCCACTGTACTTGGTGATGGTGAAGACGTTCTGGCCCGTTAGGTACACGCGCACGCTACCGATGCCTTTCACCTTGTTCAATGCCGTTTGGGGCACGTTGTAGCCAATTTGCAAGTTTTTCAGGCGTAGGTAGGAGCCGTTTTCCAACCAGCGCGTGGAGTTGATGCGTGAGTTGTTGGCAGCCGAGTAGGCACCAGCACCGCCGCCGCCCGATTTCACTGCACGCGGGGTATTGGTGGGGTTTTCGGGCGTCCAGGGGTTGTAGTCTGTGCGATAGTTGCTGTTGTCGTCGCCGCGGTCTACCCACCATTTTCCTACGTTGAGCACATCGTTGCCCTGCACACCCTGAAACAGCGCGGCAATATCAAAATTCGCGTAGCCCGCAGTGAGGTTTACGCCGTACTGAATTTTTGGAAATACCCGCCCTACGTGCACACGATCGAGGTCGTTGATGATGCCGTCGTTGTTGATGTCGCGGTAGCGAGCATCGCCGGGTGAGGCTTCTGGCTGGGCGCTGGCCGCCACTTCGTCAGCCGTCTGAAACACACCGTCGTACTGATACAGGTAGAAGGAGCCTATTTCGTAGCCCACCTCGGTGCGGGCCGCCCCGTTCGGGCCGGCCTGATAAATCTGCCCATTACCACCTAGCTGCTCCACCCGGTTGCGAATGGTCGTCAGGTTGGCCGATGCGCCATACGTGAATGCACTGCGCGTATCGGAATAGCCTACGTTAAGTTCAAAACCGCTGTTCTCCAGACGACCAATACGCTGGTAGGGGTCGGTGCCGGCATTGCCCAGGAAAATTGGGGGCACCGGGTTTACCAACGCCTGCCGCGTTTGGGCAACGTAGTAGTCAGCCGAGAGTGTCAGTCGATCCTCCAGCAAGCCCATATCCAAACCTACGTTGGTGGTGCGGCGCTCTTCCCAGCCAATGCGCAAGCTGGGCAGCTGGGTCTGAATCTTTCCGTTTACGATGGTTTGGGTAGGCCCGAATGGGTAGTTTACGTTGGTGTTGATAGCCGCCGTAGTGAGGTAGGAAGCACCGTAAGGGCCATTCAACTGGTCGTTGCCGAGGGAGCCGTAGCTGGCGCGCAGCTTCAGATTGCTGATGCTACTGCCGATGTTTTCGAAGAAATGCTCCTTGGAAATACGCCAGCCCGCCGAAGCGGCGTAGAAGTTACCGTATCTGTTGGCCGGGTCGAAGCGGGAAGAACCGTCGCGGCGGTAGGCACCCGTCAGCAGGTAGCGCTGGTCGTAATCATAGGTAACCTGCCCAAAGTAAGAGCGCTTGGTGAAGGTGTATTGATTGCCCTCCACTGCCGGATTCTGCGTACCCGCTTCCAATGCCCAGTAATAGGTAGGCCCTGTACCGTAGCCATAGTTGATACCACGCGTCAGGCTGTAGTCGGTGCGCTGCTCGGAATAGCCAGCCACGGCCGTTACGTTGTGCAGGCCAAAGCTCTTGTCAAACGTCAGCGTATTTTCTGCCAAGCCGAAGAAGCGGCTACCCTGGTTTTCGGCAAAGCTAGATGGGTTCAGCGGGTCGTTTTGCCGCCACTGCCCATACTGCCGCTTGGCCTGGTCATGAAACGCGTAGTAGTCAGTAGCCAGGTTGAGGCGGTAGCGCAGGAAATTGGTAAACGAAAACTCCCCGAAAACACTACCCTGCAAGTGATTTTGGGTATTGGTATCGTTCAGCAGGTTTTGCAGCGCAATAGGGTTGGTGCCAAAGGTGCTGGCATTGGTATTGCCGAAGCCATAGCCTCCGGGGTTGTCCTCATTATATACGGGAATCACGGGCAGCATCCGCAGCACGTCGTTGAACGGCACGCCATTCAGGCGGGTTTGGTTGGCCCGCGTGAGTAGCAGGCTCTCCCCTACCTTCAGCTTACCTTTGGTAAAGCCCGAATTAACGCGCAGGCTGTACCGCTCGAACTTTGGCCCTTCAATGATGCCTTTCTGGTTGAAATACCCAGCTGAAATCAGGAAGTTGGAGTTAGGACCGCCACCCGAAAAACCCAGGTCGTAGTTCTGCACGGAACCGTGCTGCAGCAACTCCTTTTGCCAATCCGTATTCACGCCGTTGTCGGTAGCAGCGAAAGGCTGCCGCGCTAGGCCGGCGTTGTCGTAAGACTGATTGTTGATTTCGCGCCACCGGTCGGCTCCTACTAGGTCGTAGGTTCGGCCAATCACCTGCGGACCACCCGAGGCACTCAGGTTCACCTTCGTCTCGCCCGAGCGCCCGCGCCGGGTAGTGATGATGATAACGCCATTTGCGCCACTGGCCCCATAGGCCGCCAGCGAGGCCGCATCCTTCAGCACCTGTACAGTTTCTACATCCTGTGGGTTGAAGTCGCGAATGTCGAACGTCCACAAGCCATCTACCACATACAATGGGCTGCTGCCGTTGTTGATGGAGCCAATACCCCGAATATTCACCGTGGGGCTCTGGCCGGGTACGCCCGAGTTCGTTACCTGCACACCCGGCAAGCGTCCCTGAATGGCTTCCGTTACGGTGGCTACCGGTGCGCGGCGTACTTCTGTGCCCGTAGTAGTGGCCACGGAGCCCGTTACATCCTCGCGCTTCTGCGTGAGGTAGCCGACTACCACCACGTCGTTCAGTGTCTGGGCATCAGGCTTCAGCGAAACGTCGATACTCGTACGACCACTCACGGCCACCTCCTGGCTGGTGTAGCCTACGAAGGAGAAAACCACGGTGGCGTTGTCGGGTACCGTTAGGGTATAGCGGCCATCGGTATCCGTCTGGGCGCCGTTGGAGGTACCTTTTACAACTACGTTCACACCGGGCAGGCCCGTGCCCGTTTCATCTACTACCCGGCCCGAAATGGTTATATCGGCTACCATAACGTGGCGCAGTGGTATGCGCGGAGCGGGCGGCGCTGCGGCCGCCAACGTCATTGGCAAGCAGCAGAGTAGCGAGGGTAGCGCTATCTGATGCAGGTAACGTACGTTTTTTTTCATGATGAATAAGAAAAGGGAAGTGGGAATGGGAAAACTTCTTGCAAACGTTTGCTTGTAAAGCAGTCAATAAAATATTCGCAAACGTTTGCACATACGCTGAAAAAAAAGGCCCTATAGCACAAAACAGCGTCTTAGCAACGGGAATTTACCAAGACACAGCATAACCGGAAGAGCTTCTAAACTCCGGTTTGTGCGAAAGAGCAGACGCAATTTTAGAGGTTTACTACGCTAAAGTCAACATTTTACGCTGAATAATCATAATTCGAATAATCTTTCCTGTTTCAAACAAAGCAGTAGTTGGTTCGTAAATCATTATTGACAAAAGACTTATCCACTCACAAAAACTATTTGCCATCAATCAGACAAACGTTTGCGCAAATTTTGTTCTTTTGCACTAGTTCTTCTGTTCTCCTTACCTATCTATCATATGCTTTCAGCCACTGTTGCGGCCGCTTTCCGGCAACACTTCTCTGCTACCCCACTGCTAGTTCGGGCCCCAGGCCGAGTCAATCTGATTGGGGAACATACCGACTACAACAACGGCTTTGTGCTGCCAGCCGCCATTGACAAAGAAATTTGCTTTGCCGTGGCGCTGAATGACCAACTGGAGGCGCGCTTGTATTCCGTGGATCAGGATGAGCATTATGTAGTGGACCTGAAAGAGGTACAGCCGGGCAAAACGCAGTGGGCCAACTATCTGAAAGGCGTGGTGGCCGGGTTTCAACAACGGGGCGTTACGGTGCCGGGCTTCGATTGTGCTTTTGGCGGCAACGTGCCTATCGGAGCCGGCTTGTCGTCGTCGGCGGCGGTAGAGTGCGGGCTGGCGTTTGCGCTGAACGAGTTGCTGGGCGCGGGCTTCAGCCGCATGGAGCTAGCCCTGATCGGGCAGCAAGCCGAGCACCAGTTTGCCGGTGTGCGCTCCGGCCTGATGGATCAGTTTGCCAGCCTGTTTGGCAAGGCCGACCACGTGGTGCGCCTCGACTGCCGCTCGCTGGACTATGAGTATTTTCCCTTCGATACGGCCACTTGCCACATCGTGCTCTGCAACTCCGGCGTGAAACACTCCCTGGCCAGCTCGGAGTACAACACCCGCCGCCAGGAATGTGAGAAAGGCGTGCAAATCTTGCAGCAGTACTACCCCAAGGTGGAAAGCCTGCGCGACGCTACCCTGGCCCAACTAGATGAGCACCGCGAGGAGCTGGGCGACGTGGTATACCGCCGCTGCTCCTATGTAGTGCGCGAAAACCAACGCGTAGAAATTGCCTGCCAGCACCTGACGCAGGGTGATTTGGCCGCCTTCGGGCAGCAGATGTATGCCTCGCATGCCGGCCTGCGCGACGACTACGAAGTGAGCTGCCCCGAACTGGATGTGCTGGTGGAAATTGCCCGCGAGACGCCCGGCATCCTGGGCTCGCGTATGATGGGCGGCGGCTTCGGCGGCTGCACCATCAACCTGGTGCCCACGGAGCTGGTGGACAGCTTCTGCGAGCGGGCCGCCGCCGAGTACCAGAGTCGCCTGGGCTTGCACCTGGAGACGTATAAAACCTCTATTGTGGCCGGCGTGGAGGCCTTACCGGCTGTGACAGCTGGCTTGCAGAGTTAGCCGTTGGCTTCGTTTGGCAGATGAAGAAGGGGGTAGTTTCCTACCTTACTGCTTTCGTTTGCCTGCTTGTGCAATGAGCAGCTGCAAGCCGCCCCTACGTCGTTCTTACTTCGTTCCTACCTACCCGGTCCCCAGGACCCTTAGACCCCAAGACCCCACATGGCTGAGTTTAATTTCAACGACCATCCCCACCGCCGCTTCAATCCCTTGCTGGGGGAGTGGATGTTGGTTTCGCCCCAACGCTCGAAGCGGCCGTGGCAGGGCCAGCAGGAAGAGCCCGACCGGGCCGAGCGCCCCGCCTACGACCCTACCTGCTACCTCTGCCCCGGCAACGTGCGCGCCAACGGCGAGCATAACCCGCAGTACACCGGCACGTTTGTGTTCGACAACGATTTTGCCGCCCTGCAAGCCGACGTACCGCCCGGCGACCTGAACGTGGAGGGCTTGCTGCAAGCCAAGGCCGAATCGGGGGTAGGGCGCGTGATTTGCTTTTCGCCCCGCCACGACCTCACCCTACCCGAAATGAGCGTGGAAGCCATCCGCGGGGTGGTGGATGTGTGGGTGGAGCAGTTCCGCGAACTGGGCGCCCAACCCGACATCAACTACGTACAAATATTTGAGAATAAGGGCTTTATGATGGGCTGCTCCAACCCGCACCCACACGGCCAGATCTGGGCGCAGCGCCACGTGCCCGGCGACCCGGCTAAGGAAACCATCCAGCAAGAAGCCTACTTTCAAAAGCACGGCAAGACCCTGCTGGCCGACTACCTGGCCCTGGAACTGCGCACCAAGGAGCGGGTAGTGGTGGAAAATGAGCACTTTGTGGTGCTGGTGCCCTTCTGGGCGGCCTGGCCCTACGAAACGCTGGTGCTACCGCGCCGCGTGGTGCAGGACATCACGCAGCTAACCGATGAGGAGCGCACGGCTTTTGCCGACATCATCCGCCGCCTCACCATCCGCTACGACAACCTGTTCCAGACCTCTTTCCCCTACTCCGCCGGTCTGCACCAGCGCCCCACCGACGGCCAGGAGCACGAAAGCTGGCACCTGCACATGCACTTCTACCCCCCGCTGCTGCGCTCGGCCACCGTACGCAAGTTTATGGTAGGCTACGAGCTGCTAGCCGAAGCCCAGCGCGACATCACCGCCGAGTACGCCGCCCAGCGCCTCCGCGAGCAGCCGGAAGTCCACTACAAGGCTAGCTTGTAAGATAAAAGAACCTGTCATCCTGAGCTTGCGAAGGACCTTTTCGCGGTAGAACGAGTCGTTGTTGTGACAACCGTTCTATCGTGGGAAGGTCCTTTGTGCTGCTTGGGTTGGCAAACGTTTAGGGGTAGCCCTGCTTAAATTGCTAAGCCGCAACTCACCGTCACCAACGCTTGAAATCTTTTTTGCCAAATGACAAGTAGTGCCTGCACCGCGTCCGCGTACTTTGCCTCATGGATGAATTCTTCGCCTACCTCCTGCAATTTGGGTCGCTCAATCCACAGCAATTAGCCCTGATTGCTAGCAAGACCACGCCTTTGGTGCTCTCCAAGGATGCGTATTTTCTGGAAGCAGGGCACGTGTCCCGGCGGGTAGGGTTTCTGCTGGAAGGGGTGTTGCGAATTTGCTACTACAGCAAGCAAGGCGATGAAATCACCCGCAATTTCATCGATGAAATGCACCTGACCACCGACTTGCGCGGGCTGGAATATGGCTTGGCTTCGCCTGAGTACGTGCAGGCCGTAACCGATTGCCGGCTCCTCGTGTTCGCGAAGCACGACTGGGATGAATTGGCCCATACGATTGTGGGCTGGAGCGAGATGGTGCACAAGATGACCTCCAAGCATCTGCGCGAGAAGCTGGCCCGCATTAGCCCCATGGTGAGCCAAGATGCAACCACCCGCTACCAGGAATTTCTGGATAATTACCCCCAACTGGCCAATCGCATTCCCTTGTCGTATCTGGCTTCGTTTCTAGGCATCACGCCGTCGTCGCTGAGCCGGATACGCAAGAATATCCGCTGATGCGCTTTTTGCCAAATGGCAAGTGCAAGCCTTTGGAAGAGTAGAACCTTTGCGGCGTCAATCAACCGCAATGTTCATGAAAACTGTTCTTATAACCGGCGCCAATAAAGGCATCGGCTTCGAAACTGCCCGCCAGCTCGCCCAGCAAGGCTACCACGTGTATCTAGGCAGCCGCGACTTGGCCAATGGGCAGCGGGCCGTGGCGCAACTACAGGCCGAAGGGCTGTTGGAGGTGGAAGCCATCCAGCTGGATGTCACCCAGGCCGATTCGGTGCAAGCCGCCCGCGCCGAAATCGGCCGCAAAACAGAGGTGCTCGATGCGCTGGTCAACAACGCTGCCATTACCGGCGGCATGCCGCAAACGGCCCTTGGGGCCGAGGTAGCGGCGTTTCAGGAGGTATTTGCCACCAACGTGTTTGGCGTGGTGCAAGTCACGCAAGCCTTTATCGACCTGTTGCGTCGGGCGCCCCAGCCCCGCATCGTCAACGTGGGCTCCAGCGGCGCATCGCTGACGTTGCACAGCGACCCTACCTGGAAATACTACCACCACAAGGGGGCGGTCTACCCAGCTTCTAAGGCTGCGCTGCATATGTACACCATCGTACTGGCCTACGAGCTGCGCGACACACCCTTTAAAGTGAATGCAGTGGATCCGGGCTTTACGGCCACCGACCTGAATAACCACCGCGGCACGGGTACTGTGGAGGATGCGGCCGCCCGCCTGGTAAAGTATGTGCTAGTAGGTGAAGAAGGCCCTTCGGGTAAATTTATCAGCGAGGAAAACACTCCCGTAACGGGCGAAATTCCGTGGTAGGCAGCACACTATATCAGCCTACCCCAGAGTCTGGGCATACCCAGGCTTTCATCCCAGCGTTGTCGAAACACCCAGCAACACCATGCAACTAGTACAATTTTCTGAACACGGCGACGCAGGCGTGTTACAGGTAGTAGACTCGCCGAAACCGCGGCCAGCAGCGGGCCAAGTGTTGATTAAGGTAGCCGCTGCCGGGGTCAACTACGCAGATATCTGGCAACGAAAAGGCAGCAACCCTACCCCTCTCTCCTTACCTTATGTACCTGGCTATGAAGTAGCGGGCACTATTGAGGCTGTGGGCGACGGGGTGACGACTTGCCAGGTAGGTCAGCGGGTAATGGCGATGCTGGCCAGTGGCGGTTATGCGGCCTATGTGGTGACGCTGGCAGCACAAGTAATTGCCTTACCGGCAGAACTAGAATATGCCCAGGCCACTGCCCTACTGGCGCAAGGCCCAACGGCTGTAGGCCTGCTCAACACGGGGCACTATGCATCGGTGCTGGTGCTGGCGGCGGCTGGCGGCGTAGGTTCTTTGCTGGTGCAGGTGGCCAAAAATCGGGGCATCCGGGTGGTGGCTGCGGTGGGCAGTGACGCGAAAAAAGCGGCTGCGCAAGCCAGCGGGGCCGACGCAGTAGTGAACTACACCCAGGCCGATTGGGTGCAGCAGGTGCGTGCCCACACGGCTGGCCAGGGCGTGGCTGCTTCTTTCGATGCCGTGGGCGGCCGTGTGGGCACGCAGGCTTTGCAAGCACTTGCAATTGGAGGCACGGCAGTGGTGTACGGCGCAGCGAGTGGCGAGCCTACCCATTTGGACGCCCAGCAGCTTATTGGGCCGCAACAGATGGTACGGGGGTACACAGTTTTTGCCGAACTCGCAAAACTCGGCGAATACACGGCAGAATTGCTAGGCTACCTTCGGGCCGGCAACTTGCAGCTCCCCGTACAGTCCTACCCCATTGCGGAGGTCCAAACGGCGCATCGCGACCTAGAAGCGCGGCAGACACAAGGGAAGGTAGTGCTGCTTTTTTGAGATACTACGGCAACAAAACCTGAGCAAAAAGCCATAAAAAATAGGGGCTTCTCTCGAAATACCACGAGCCCAAAAGCAAACGAGCGGGCCAAAGAGTCCGCTCGTTTGTCTTTAATGATTCGCAACAAGTATGGGAAGCACTCCACGCAGTCACTCATCTCTCCCCACTCGGCCGGGCCAGGTGCGTACCCGTCGCTACTGGCACGCCAAAGTTGGGGGTGCCGTCGGCATTCCAGGTGAAGCGCTGGGCGCGGGGCGAGCGGAACCCGCCGCAGCCCTGACCGGGCTGGTTGTTGGCGTGGTAGAGAATCCAATCCTGCTTGCCGTCCGGCGACTTGAAGAAGCTGTTGTGACCGGGCGCATACACGCCGTTCGTGGGGTTAGCCTGAAATACCGGCTCGGGGCTTTTCGTCCAGCTTTCGGGTTTGGTCAGGTCACTTTTGGCGGAGGCCGTGAGCATGCCCAGCTTGTAGGAGTCGGTCCAGCAGCCACTGGCCGAGTAGATGAGGTAGAGCTTATTACCGTGGCTGAGCACCTCGGGGCCTTCGTTCACGTCTACATGGGGCGGGTTGCTGGTGGCGCCCAGGTCGCCATCCTTTTCCCAGGCATAGGTAGGGGTCGATACCAGCACGCGCGGGCCGTCTACGGTCCAGGGGTTTTTCAGGTGGGCCAGGTAGATGTCCTGGCGGCCGTTCACGTCGCCCTCCCACCCCGACCACACCACGTACAACTCCTTGTTGTGCTCGAAGATAGAGCCGTCAATGGCCCACTTGTTGGTGGCATCGGTGAGCTGGCCTTTGTCGGTCCAGGTGCCTTGCAGGGGGTCGGGCGAGTCGTTTTCGAGCACCCAGAGGCGGTGGGTTTGGTTGTTGCCCGCATCGGCGGCGTAGTACACGTACCACTTGCCGCGTAGGTAGTGCAGCTCCGGCGCCCAGATTTCGCGGGAGTTGGGGCCAGTGGTAGGGGGCGTCCATACCACGCGCTTCTCGGCCGTACCCAACTGGCTCAATGACTTGGTTTTCCAGAGCGTGATGTTGCGGCCCGTCGTGTGCGTGTAGTAGTAATAGCCGTCGTGGTAGATGCTCCACGGGTCGGCGCCGGAGGGCAGCAGCGGGTTGGTGAAGGTAGCCTCCGGTGCCGTAGTTGAGGCAGCAGTATCGGTGGGGGTGGTAGCAGCAGGGCGGGTGCAACTCCCTACCCCACCCAACAGCGTCACGCTCAGCAACAAGCTGCTCAGCCACCGAGCAGGTGCTACCTTTCTCACTGGAGGGAGCGTACGCAATGAAGTCAACAGAGCCATAGCTTATTTACCGTTCAGCTTTTTGATAAGGTCAGCTTCGTCCTGGCGGTAGGGCGTGCCGTCTTTGCGAAACACCTCGTGGAACCACTCAATGGGCTCCGAGCCGTCGGCCAGAGGCGTATCCCAGGCGTATTTGGTGTTGGTTTTGCCGTCAACCAAGCCCCAGTTGATGGCGCCTACGTTCTCCTTTTTCAGCATGGGCATGGTAGTAGCGAAGCGACTGTTACGCGGGCGTGCCATGTACTCGGTGCAAATCAGCGGGCGACCGTTGGCTTTCAGCAGCTGCACTACCCGGCGGTGCCAGGCCTCCTCCTCATAATCGTGGTAGGTAACCACATCGGAATGGCCGAGCTGAAATGCGTTCAGCTTTTCGAAGTCCCAGTTCCACAGACCAACGCTCAGCGGCTGCGAGGGGTTGATTTCGCGGGCCCAGGCAAAGGTATTGCGCAGCAGCGGCAACGAGGCGTCGCCCTTACCGGAGTTGCCGGGCTCGTTGTATAAGTCCCACAGCAAGATGCGCTTATCGTTAGCAAACGTGCGCACCACGTCCTGCACGTAGGGCTTCAGGGCCATGAAGGTAGCCGAGTCGCGCGAGGCCGGGTCGCCGGGGTCCTGCACCCAGCCCGAGTTGTGGATGCCGGTTTTGGGGGCCGGCTGCGTGCCGGGCTGCGAGGTCTTGTTCCAACAGTCATCAAAAAACACGAAAATCGTTTGGATGTGGTGCTTGTCGGCAATGGCCAGGTAGTCGTTCATCCGCTTCTTGAAGCCTGCCTGGTCTTCTTTCCAGGCCACGCTGTGCAGAAACACGCGCATAGCGTTGAAGCCAATGCCCTCGGCCCAGCCTAGCTCCTTATCGATGGTAGCCGGGTCGAAGGTGGCGGCCTGCCACATTTCCAGCTGGTTGATGGCCGTGCTGGGCGTGAAGTTGGCCCCATTTATCCAGGGGTGCTGCTGGTACCAGGCATTGGCCTTGTCGGCCGACCACATCTGGCCGGTGGTGGCCGTAGCCACGGCGCGGCTTTTGGTCTTGGCTTTCGTTTTCTGCGCCTGCGCGCCGGTGGTCGTCAGCAACGCTAACGACAGGTAGAGCAATAGTTTTTTCATGTGTAGGTAGGAAAGTGGGAAAGATGAAAAACAGAATAGAGACGGCACTGTCATGCTGAGCGGAGCGGAGCGAAGTCGAAGCATCTCGCTTGTTGATGTGAGATACTATCTGTCGTCAGCACGCGAGATGCTTCGACTTCGCTCCGCTCAGCATGACAATCCCCTACCCTACCGGCCCCCAGCCCAACGCAGGGGAGTTTCCAGCGAAACCGGCACGCCGAAATCGGGCGAACCGTCGGGGCGCCAGGTGAAGGGTTGCATGCGGGCGCTGCGGCCTTCGCACTTGCCATCGGCCTGGGCCTTGGCGTGGTATACCAGCCAGTCGCGGCCATCGGGGGATGTGGCGAAACCGTTGTGTCCGGTGCCCCACACGTGGTTTTCGGGCGAGGGTTTGAACACTGGCTGCGGCGCTTTGGTCCACGACTCGACGCGAAGCGGGTCCTGACCTTTAGCGGCCGTCAGCATGCCCAGCGAGTAATTATCGTCCCAGCAAGCGCTGGCCGAGTACACGATGAATAGTTGGCCTTTTTTGCCCGCCAGAAACTCTGGCCCTTCCAGAATCTGCCTACCCCCGCCTTTCTCCCAGGCATAGGTAGGGCGGGCGATAATAGTCTCTTTGCTTTCGTCGATGGTCCAGGGATTTTGCAGGGGCGCAATGCATAGCACGCTTTGCGGCCCCACGTAGGCCGAGTAGAGAAAATACGGCTTGCCGTTGTGCTCGAACACCGAGCCATCGAGGCCGGTGTACTTCGTATTCACCCTACCCCTGTCTACCCACTGACCTTGGGTAGGGTCGGCCGAGGCATTTTCCAGCACAAACACGTAGCGGTGGTCATCGTCGGGGTGAGCTTTGTCGGCGGCGGTGTAGTAGAGGTACCACTTGCCCTGGAGGTAGTGCAGCTCCGGCGCCCAGATCTGGGCGGAGTTGGGGCCGGTGGCCGGCGGAGTCCAGACCGTAATAGGCTGCGCTTTGCCTACCTCGCTGAGCTGTTGGGTTTTCCAGAGCGCGATGCGGCTGCCGAGCGTATTGGTGTAGTAATAATAGCCGTTGCGCTGGGCCACCCAGGGGTCGGGGCCGTTGGCTTGTAGCGGGTTAGTAAAGGATTGCTGCGCCCATGCACTTGCTGGTAGCAGTGCTGTTAGTAAGCTTAGTGCTACGCCATACCGAATTGCCCAACCTAGGTGCCGGATAACTGATTTACCGGGTTGGCCGTGGTAATAAGGTAACTTGGTAGTAGGTCGAACTGGATGATGGACCATGCAAACGTTTGTTTGGAAAACAAAAATCGATAGGGTAACAGAACAGTGTAAGAGCTGTATATGAAAAGCGTTTAATGGATTCTCTTACCACATTGTTATCTACACTTTCTAGAATGCATATTGCTATTTGCGAAATCCTATCCAAGTAAGAATCCGCAAGCTAACCGACTTTACTCAATGATGCAAACGTTTGCATATTTGGCGTAAAATGTGCCTATTTGCTGAGTCTATACAATACTTCCCACCCTACTTATGCTTTCTCGTCGTCATTTTTTGCAACAATCAGCTGCTGGTTTAACTGCGTTGGCTCTTGCGCACCAACAGGTTATGGGCGCTACCCGCACCTATACTAACCCAGTCTACCCCGGCTCCTTCCCCGACCCTTTTGTGCTGCGCCATGGCAAGCGTTACTACGCCTTTGGTACCACCGGCCAGAGCCGCACCGCCGACGGGCGCATTTTCACCCTGCTCACTTCCGATAATCTGATCGACTGGAAGCCCCAGGGTGGTGCCCTCCTACCCCCATCCGAGGCTGAGGGGGCCGACTTCTGGGCGCCGGAAGTAGTGGAGCACAACGGTACTTTTTACATGTACTACTCCAAAGGCGGCGGCGCTATTGCTTCCTCTGTGGGCCACCGGCTCTACGTGGCCACCAGCCAAAAACCCGAAGGCCCCTACCAGCAAGTGGCCCTATTGGACGTGCCCGAAAGCAAGTTCACCATCGACGCCCACGCTTTCCGCGACACCGATGGGCAATGGTACTTGTTCTACGCCCGCGACTTCACGGACACCGACAACGGCTACCGCCCCGGTACCGGCCTGGCCGTAGACCGCCTCGTGGGCATGACCAAGTTGGCCGGCGAAAGCCGCACCGTGATGCGCGCCCGCCACGACTGGACGGTGTTCGAGAAAAACCGCACCATGCCGCTCTACGACAACCGCACCTTTGCGGAGTGGCACACGCTGGAAGGTCCCTTTGTGCGCCGACACAACGGCAAATACTACTGCTTCTACAGCGGCGCCAATTTCCTCACCGACCGCTACGGCGTGGATTATTGCGTGGCTGATACCGTGATGGGCCCTTACCAGGATACAGGCTCCGATAAAGGCGCCCGCGTGCTGCACTCCATCCCCGGCAAGGTGCGCGGCCCCGGCCACCACTCGCATACCATGAGCCCCGATGGTAAAACCGAATACCTCGTGTACCATGCCTGGGACGAGGGCATGAAGGAGCGGCAGCTCTGCATCGACAAGCTCCTCTGGACCAGTCAAGGCCCACGCTGCCAGGGACCTACCTACACACCCCAGCCAGCGCCCCGCTAGCCTCGCCACAGACGCGTACGGCCGGTGCCTTTGTTGCAGGCACGTGTCTCTTCAAGTTTTTATCGGTAGGAACACGCAACAATTTGCGCAACTTTGCGGCAATTGTTGTGCTTCTTCACATAACATCCCTCCAACTTGGCCCGCGCAAAAGCCTCCATCACCGACCTGGCCCAGCAGTTGGGCATCTCCGTTTCCACCGTATCTCGGGCGCTCAGCAACCATCCCAGCATCAGCGACGCTACCAAGCAGCGGGTATGGAAGCTCGCCAAAGAGCTGCACTACCAGCCCAACCACCTCGCGGCCGGCCTGCGCAAGGGTCGCAGCAAGCTGCTGGGCGTGATTGTGCCGCACATTGATGGGCACTTCTTTACGCTGGTGGTGAAGGGCATTGAGACGGTGGCTACCAAAGCCGGTTTCAACGTGCTCATCTGCCAGTCGAACGAGGACGTAGCCCACGAGCGCCAGAACATCGAAACCCTGCTGGGGGCGCAGGTAGAAGGCATTCTGGTATCGTTGTCGCGCACCACGCGCGACTTCCGGCACTTCGAGAAGGTGCAGCGGCAGCAGATTCCGCTGGTATTTTTTGATCGGGTGCTGGATGGACTGGATGTGAGTGCCGTGGTGCTTGACGACCGCGCCGGCGGCTACCAGTCCACCAAGCACCTCATCCAGCAAGGGTACCGCCGTATTGCGCACTTTGGCGGCCCGCAGCACCTGAATATCTACAAAGACCGGCGCCAGGGCTACCTCGATGCCTTGCGGGAGCACGACCTGCCCGTGGAGGAAGACCTAATCCACATCGGCAACATGAAAATGGAAGATGGCGCAGCTGGCATTGCGCACCTGCTCGCCCTACCCAACCCACCCGACGCCGTGTTTTCGGCCAGCGACTTTGCGGCCGTAGGGGCCTTGCAGGCGCTCAAGCAGCGCGGCCTGCGCGTGCCCCAGGACATGGCTCTGGCTGGTTTCAGCAACGAAACCTTCACGTCCCTCACTGAGCCCATGCTCACCACCATCGACCAGCGCTGCGAACAAATGGGGCAAGCCGCCGTGCGCCTGTTCCTGGAGATTCTGGCCGAAACCTCCGGCGACTTCTCGCCCCGCCGTGTGGTGCTCCGCCCCGATTTGCTGGTGCGCAGCTCCTCGCAGCCGATATAAGAACGGTGTAGAGACGCATACACAACCCGTTAGGCAACCTTCGCGGCACTTTCGCTTCTTTTGCGTCACAATTCCCTTTCCATCCATTTTTCTCTGATGAACAAAGCCTTCTTGCTGAGCCTGGGTCTGTTTCTGACCGCCGCCACCGTGCAAGCACAAACCCCGGCTACGGCTACCAGTGTTGCCGAGGCCACGCCCTACCGCGCCACCGCCACCAAGCGCAACGATTTGGTACACACCAAGCTCGACGTACGTTTCGACTATAAAAAGCGCTACCTCTACGGCAAGGAATGGGTGACGCTGAAGCCCCACGCCTACCCCACCGACTCGCTCCAGCTCGATGCCAAAGGCATGGATATTCAGACCGTAGCGCTGGTGAATGGTAATGCGAATCAGCCGCTGAAATTCACCTACGACGAGGAATTTCTGCGCATCAACCTGGGCAAAACCGTGCAGCCGGGCACCGACTACACCTTGTATATTGAGTACACGGCCAAGCCCGACGAGCTGAAAGTGAAGGGCTCGGCCGCCATTACGGATGCCAAAGGCCTCTACTTCATCAACCCCGACAGCGCGGTGGCCGGCAAACCCGTGCAAATCTGGACCCAGGGCGAGACGGAAGGCTCCTCGGCGTGGTTCCCTACCATTGACCGGCCCAACCAGAAAACTACGTCGGAGATTTCGATGACGGTGCCCAGCAAGTACGTGACGCTGAGCAACGGCAAAATGACCGACAGCAAACCCGCCGGCGCCGGCCTCCGCACCGACACCTGGAAGATGGAGCTGCCCCACTCGCCCTACCTGTTTATGATGGCCGTGGGCGACTTCAAAATTACGCACGACACGTGGCGCGGCAAGCCGGTAGATTATTACCTGGAGCCCAAATACGCGCCTTACGCCAAGGAAATCTTCGGCAAGACGCCCGAGATGATGGAGTTCTTCTCGAACCGTCTGGGCGTGGAGTACCCTTGGAACAAATACGCCCAGGTGGTAGCCCGCGACTACGTGAGCGGCGCCATGGAAAACACCACCGCTACCCTGCACGGCGAGGCAGTGGCCGGCACGGCCCGCGAAATGCTCGACCGCCCCTACGGCAGCAGCGAGTCCATTGTAGCGCACGAGCTGTTTCACCAATGGTTTGGCGACTACGTGACGGCCGAAAGCTGGAGCAACCTGACTGTGAACGAGTCGTTTGCCGACTTCTCGGAGGCGCTGTGGGCTGAGCACAAGTATGGCAAAGACGCCGCCGATGCGCACCGCTTTGGTTACATCCGGCGCTACCTCAGCGGCCCCGGCAACGAGGACAAGGACCTCGTGCGCTTCCATTATGCTGATAAAGAGGATATGTTCGACGGCGTGACTTACCAGAAGGGCGGCGCCATTCTGGATATGCTGCGCACCTACCTCGGCGACGATGTATTCTTCAAGGGCCTGAATAAATACCTCACCGACAACAAGTTCGGCAACGGCGAAGCGCATCAGCTGCGCCTGGCGCTGGAAGCCGTGTCGGGCCGGGACCTGAACTGGTTCTTCAACCAATGGTATTTCGGGGCGGGAAATCCTGTGGTTACGATTGACTACGGTTGGGACGCGGCCAAAAAGCAGCAGAGCGTGACCATCAAGCAAACGCAGGAAGGGCAGAAGTTTATCCTACCCCTCGCCATTGACGTGTATGTGAAGGGCAAGGCTGAGCGTCATCAGGTGCTGATGACGGAAGGCACGCAGACGTTCAGCTTCGCCGCCGCCAGCCAGCCTGAGCTGGTGAATGTGGACGCGACCAAAATGACGCTGTGGCAGAAAACCGACAACAAGCCGTTCACTTCCTACGTGTACCAGTACCAGCACGCGCCCCTGTACCTCGACCGGCGCGAGGCGCTGGTAGCGGCCCAAGCGCGTCAGAAGGACGATGCTGCTGCTCGTGCCCTGTTGCTCTCGGCTCTCAACGATAAGTTCTACGGCCTGCGCCTAGCCGCTGCGCAGTCCCTGGACCTCAAGAATCCGGAGATGCGCAAGAAGGCCGCCGACGCGCTGCGCAAGCAGCTGAACCAGGAAAAAGAAACCGCCGTGCAGGCAGCCTTGCTCACCGATTTGGCCGTGCTCAACGATAAGCGCGACCAAAAGCTCTACGAGAAGTATCTGGATAATCAGTCGTACAACGTGCAGGGCGCGGCCCTCAATGGCCTGAGCATGACCAAGCCCACCGTAGCCCTGGACCGTGCCAAAGCCCTGGAAGCCGACAGCCGCGGCGCCCTCACGCAGGCCATTACGGAAGTGTACGCCAAACAAGGCGATGCCGCCCAATGGCCCTACATCCAAGCCCAATTCGACGACGCGGGCGCCCAGCAGCGCATCAACATGCTCGAGGCAATGGACGAGGTGATGGTGCGCACCACCGACCCCGCTATCTTCAATGCCGCCCTCACGCGCGTGAAGGACCTAGGTATCAAGTACAAACAGTATGGCATTGACCGCGCCGTGCTGGGCCTGCTTGCCGACGTGCAGGAGCGCAAAACCGGCGCTACAGCCACCCAAGCCAAACAGGAAATCGAAAAAGCCGCCCAGGAAATTCAGCAAGCGAAGTAAGTGGTGAGGTTGTGAAGTTGTGAAGTTGTGAAAGAAAAAGCGCCTGTCATCCTGAGCTTGCGAAGGACCTTCTTACGTGTGAACGAGCCGTTGTTACGCCAGTCGTTCACACGTAAGAAGGTCCTTCGCAAGCTCAGGATGACAGGCGCTTTTTCTTTCACAACTTCACAACTTCACCAGTCTGAACTTTCTGCCGCCTGGTTGCGTCGGGAGCTATGCGAATGACCACTCTGCTGACGGCTACCGGCTTGCTCCTGCTAGCCGGCCCAGCCCGCACCCTGGCCCAAAACCTACCTTCCGACCCCGTTCCCAACGCCGAAACGCCCTTCATCCACAACCTCCGCCCCGACCGCCCCGGACAGACAGTAACCACCAGTATGCTGCATCCTGGGCAGGTGCAGGTGGAGTTGGGCGCCCTGCGCTATGCGCCGCCGGACGGGGTAGGGCCGCGCCGCACGCTGTCGTCGGCGCTGCTGCGGGTAGGGTTTTTCAACCACATCGAGTTGCGGGCTTCGCAAGGCTATTTGGCAGATGTTTCCGTTCGTCCTACCGCCGGCGACGCGCCACTGCCTACCCTACCCTCCTACCCCAGCGGCTTTGCGCCACTCACGGTGGGCGCTAAATTTTTAGCCTCCAGTAACCAAGATGCCCGCTCACAGGTGGTGCTGCTCACTGAGCTGACATTGCCTACCGGTAATGCGTCCTACCCCAACCAAACCTACGAGCCGGCGGCCCGCTTGCTGGTGTCGCAGCAGCTAGGGCAGCGCTACGGCCTGGAGGCCAACGCGGGCTTTCGGCAGCGCGGGTTTCGGGCCGAGGGTACCAGCCAGGGGCAGTACCTGGGCACGCTGGCGCTGAATGGGGCCATCTTACCCACCATCGGCTTCTTTGCCGAAACTTACACGTTCTGGCAACGCACCTACGGCTGGCAGCCGGGCCTAACAGGTGGCCTCTACTGGCGCCCTACCCCCGGCCTGCGTCTGGACATGAATGCCGGTAATACCTGGCGCGAAGGTCACGCCGCGCCGCAATTTGGCGCAGGCGTGAGCGTGCGGCTGCCGAAGTAGCTTTTATTGAAGCTGCTGACCGTGAGCTGATACAAATTGCCGCGTAGCGGCTGTAGGTTTGTAGATAACAGCGCCTCCGGTGTGCAGTGCCGCGTAGCGGTACAAGAAACGACCTACTGTTCTTGCACCGCTACGCGGCGCCGATCTTCTTAATCCCGCTGTGTACTCCTACAAACCCACAGCCGCTACGCGGCAATTTGCGTCAACTCACGGTCAGCAGCTTCAATAAAAGCTATTTCGCCGTCCACGTGTTGTCCTTCTCGTTGGCGTCCATAAACAAGCCGCCAGCAAGTACTACCTTCTGTACCGCCTTTTTGGTAGGTAGCGCGATGGTAGTCTGGCGCTGATTGGCCTGCCATACGGCGGGCGTTTGGTGCAGGGTGTCGGTGCTGCCGTCGGCGTAGGTCACCTGCACATCGAAGGGCACCGCGAAACCGCCGATGTTCCTCACCGTCACTACCTGGTTCTTTTTGACCTTCGCTACTGGCTCCACGGCCAGGTCGATGTAGTAGTTGGTGAAAAACCAGTTCTGAAAAAACCAGTTCAGGTTTTGGCCCGAGGCATCGGACATGGAGTTGAAGTAGTCCCACGGAATGGGGTGCTTGCCGTGCCAGCGGTCCATGTAGGCGTGCAGGCTCTTCTTGAACAGCTCGTCGCCGAGCATATCCTTTAGGGCCAGGTAGCTCAGGGAAGGTTTGCCGTAGGCGTTGTTGCCGTAGCCGGCCTTCAATTCGCTGGACGGGGTAATGATGGGTAGGTCTTCGGCCGTGCTGGGGTCGTGAATCCAGCGGTTCACGCGGAAGCGCTTGTAGAACTCGTCGGCCTTAGCCGCACCGTTTTCCGCCCTACCTATCAGCAGTTCGAAGGTAGTAGCCCAGCCCTCGTCCATGAAAGCGTAGCGGCTCTCGTTGATGCCCATGTAGAACGGGAACCAGGTGTGCGCAATTTCATGGTCCTCTACGAGTTGCGCGAATTGCAGATCGTCTTGCGGACTGTCGTTCACCATCATTGGGTATTCCATGTCGGCGAAGCCTTGCACCACGGTCATTTTGGGGAAGGGGTAGGGCACGCCGGGCCAGTTGTGCGAGAACCAACCCAGGGCATTCTGGCCATTTTTCACGGCTGAGTGGAAGTCTTCGGTTTTGTCGGCGTAGGCGGCCTGCACGCTGGCGCGGCGCTTGGTGGCATTATCCACTACCACACTGGCAGCATCCCACACGTACTGGTCGCTCACGCAGAAAGTCACGTCCGTAATGTCGTCGGCCTTCCACACCCAGGTGTTCACCGGCTTTTGCGCCGTGATGCGGTGGCTGTTCAGATCGGCTTGGGTGGCTACGTGCACTACCGCATCGCTAGTCATGGACTGGGCCAGGCGCTGGGCGAAGGTGGGTTGCAGCACCTCGGTAGGGTTTTGCAGCGTGCCCGTCGACCACACAATGTAGTTGGCAGGCGCCTGCACGCGCAGGGTGTAGTCGTTGAAATCGTTGTAGAACTCCTGGGCATCGGTGAAATCCAGCTGGTCCCAGCCGTTGTAATCGTCGTACACGGCCACGCGGGGGTAGAAATAGGCCAGGAAATAGGTGGTTTTGTCGAGCATCCCTTCGCGGCCGCTTTGCACCGAAATGGGGAAGTGCCAGGCAAACGCCAGCTGCACCGAGTCGTGGGGCAGCAGCGGCCGGGGCAGCGGCACGCTCTGCCAAGTGGCGTGTCCGCCGTTTTCGCGGAAGGGCTGCACTTTCCCTGCCACCGCAAACGTGTCAATCGTAACGCCCTCAGTCAGGTAGTCGGCTGCGGCGCCACCGTTGCGGGTAGCGCCGGGCCGGTGAATGTTTTGGCTAAGGCGAATTACCAGCCGCCGCAGCGTATCGGGGCTGTTGTTGACGTATGAAATCTGCTCCCTACCCCGGATGGCGCGGTCGGGCGGCCGAACCGACATGGTAATATCGTAGCGGGCGGTGTTTTGCCAGTAGTTTTTGCCCGGCCGGCCATCGGGCGAGCGGGTGCCTTTGTTGAACGCCCGCTGAATGTCGCGGGGCTTATATAAGTCTTGGGCGAAAGCGTGGCTAGTGGCCAGGAGAAAGAGAAGCGTAAGAAAGGAACGGGACATGGGCTGTAGGGGCGCGTTGCACGCGCCCATCGTTGTTTAAAAGGACTTTTTTAGGAGAAAGGCACAGCAAAGTACGGTCATTATATAAAAGAACGTCATTTCGACCAGCGGGAGAAATCTCGCGTGCTCCGGTAATTACTAACCGGTGTCAGCACGCGAGATTTCTCCCGCTGGTTGAAATGACGTTCTCTTACAGTCGTTCTTTGTAAACAACGACGGGCGCGTGCAACGCGCCCCTACCGCTGCACCGACTCCTTTGCCACGCGGGTAGGCGTTTGCTGGCCCGAGATAATGCCGGTGGCGCTGCGGGCAATGGCGTTGATAACGGCCGTCATGTTCTGCAAATCCAAACTCTCAATTTCGTCGTCGACGGAGTGGTAGAGCTTGTCCGTGGGGATTTGGTCGGTGCTGATGGTGTGGGCCGGCACGCCCAGGCGGGCCAGGGTGGCGTTGTCGGAGCGGTAGAACAGGTTTTGCTCGGGGTAAGGGTCGGGCTCGAAGCGGAAGGGCGAGCCTTCAAGGTTCTGTTGCAGCAGCGGGCCGAAGTCGCTACGCTCGTAGCCGGTGATGAAGGCCGTATTGGGGCCAAACTTCGCCACCTTGCCAATCATTTCAATATTGAACATGGCCACCACCTTGTCCGGATCAAGCTGGCGCGAGAAATACTGCGAGCCAAACCCACCAATCTCCTCGGCTGTAAAAGCCACGAATACCAGCGTACGAGCATTCTTTTTCTGCTTCTTGTAGTACTCGGCCAGGGCTACCACGGCGGTGGTGCCGCTAGCGTCGTCGTCGGCGCCGTTGGCGATGGAGTCGCCAGCCACGGCCTGGGTGATGCCCAGGTGGTCGTAGTGCCCCGAAAACACTACCATTTCCGACGCCAGCTTTTTGTCGCGGCCGGGTAGTGTACCCACCACGTTGCGCATGGCAACGGGCTTGATGGTGGTGGTAGCCGTTACGGCGAAGGTAGGCGCGGCCTCTGCTAGTGGCGCGGTAGCCAGTAGCATCGCCACGGCGTGCGCTGCCGGCTGCTGGGCTTTCACCGAACCCCGGTTCAGCCCCAACAACCGCTTAAACTGTGCCTGGTGCGCCGGATCGACAATGACCACGGCGTTTTCGTGCAGGTCCAGCAGAGGGCGCACCACCTGAAATAGGTTGTCCTGCGCGCCTACCTGTACGGTGCGCACCGTCGCGTCGGTATTGGTCCAATTGAGCTGGGGCAGGCCCGAGGATAGCACGATGTTGTCGGGGGGTAGGGCGGTGCCGTTTAGCGTGGCGGTGCGGGCGCTGGTTTGCGCTTCGTAAGCCTCAAACTCCTGCAAAAAACCCTCCTTGCCCGGCAGCGGCTTCAGGCCAATGCGCTTGAACTCGGCTGCCAGAAACTGACCGGCTTTCAGGTTGCCGGGGCCGGCACTGGGGCGGCCGCCCATGTCGTCGGCGGTGAGGGTGCGGGCCACGCGCTCCACCGTAGCCGCCGATACGGCCGGTTGTTTTTGGGCAGTGGCCTGAAAGCCGACTAGCAGGCTAGCGGCTAAGAGAAGGTGTTTCATGAAGGCAAGCTTACTGATTTTGTGGTAGGTTCTGCAATTAGGGTTGAAGGGTAGAGGTATAAAACTTCAATAGGCCGTCATACTGACAGTACGGTAAGAATTCCTTACCCTGCCGGGTCTACTACCTGCATCAAGGTCATCAAATCAGCTTCGGATTTGCCCATGCTTCGGTTGCGGTCGGCTTCACTTTTCAGCTTGGTTGATAGCTCAGGCGCGGCGCTCTGCAAGGCTTTCAGCGTGAGCTTGTTGATGGGCACCACTTTGCCGTCGGGGCTACACAAGTAATATGTTTCTTTGGTTACCAGCTCGTCGTAGCGCTTGTCTTGACTGTAGGCGCCTTTGTAGTTAGCCTGTTCCATTTTCTTCTGGTACTGCTTCAGCACAGTGTATTTGCCCTCGTGCAGCACCTCCACAAACTCGCGGCCCTGCGCTGGATTTGGCGCTTCGGCAAAGCGCCGAAAGCGTCGCTCGGGCATTGCGCCGGCGGCATCCGTGAGCACGAAGCTCTTCACGCGGTTTTCGTTCAGCAGCATCGAGTCGGTGCGGGCGGGCTGACGGGCGTAGAGCAGTTGCTGCACCACATCGTATTTCAATAGTACGGGTTGCAGCTTCACGTCGTGGTCGGTGGTGACGACGGCGGGTAGCCAGCGGGCAATGGCGTAGGGCGAGCCTACCAAGCCTTGGTAGCGCGTATCAATGGTGTAGCCCTGGCCGCCACGCACAATGGAGTTGATGTTTTCCTGGGCCATCACGCCGCTGCCGCTGGTAGGCACCTGGCTCACCTGAGCCCGGTTTTGCTGCATCGATAAGCCCAGCATTAAGACCATAACTCCGCCCCAACGAACCGCCCGGTGTGTGGTTTCGTACTGCATAGTGATTCTAATATTTTAACTAAAGTGGATGACCTGACGTTGGCTCTAACGGTTCTGCTCGTGCAGCAGTATACCACGTCCTACCCCGTTCATACACATAGATAAGCAGTTGCGCGTAAAGTTTTATGTTTGCCGCTTATTGTCTTTCCTCCTTCCCTACTCCTCACATGCGTATTACCTCTCTTTTCGGCGCTGCACTCACTGCGCTGCTTGCTAGCTGCGCCGGCCGCGAGCCCGCCGAAACCACCCAAACGCCCACCGTAGCCACCACGCCCCTGCGCGGCACCTACTGGGTGCTCCATCAACTGGGCGACTCAGCCGTAATTACTCACGAAAACAGCCAGGAAGTCTATCTGACACTAGCGGCCGACAGCAGCAACCGCGCCGAAGGCCAGGCCGGCTGCAACCGCTTCCGGGGCCGCTTCACCCTGGCCGCCAACGACCAATTGAGCTTTTCGCCGCTACTATCAACCAAAATGGCCTGCCCGCGCCTGCAACTAGAAAGCCGCTACCTGAGCGCCCTCGAGGGCACTACCCGCTACCAACTGCAAGGCGACACGCTGCGGTTGTTGGGTGCCCCCGCTGGCACGCGGGTGGTAGCACAGTTTCACGCCAGCACGGCGCCGGAGTAGGATTACCACATGAATGCAAACTAGCAGGTACTACTGCTAGTTTGCATTCATGCTTATTGACGTGAGCATCGCAATAAAATCCTTTTCACTTCGCAAATCCCTTTGTAAAGAATAATGCTTTATTTTTTCCATCAAATTTGGCATAGCTTTCTCGAATGATTTCTCAGATAGCTTCACAGGCATTATTTTATTGTTTCTATATATAAAATATTCTTCTTTATCGATTATTTCATCGTATAAGTTACCACTATTATAAGCAGATCCTCCCGATGCTTTCTTTAGAACTTTCTTATTGTTTTTTAACAAAGCAATTCCATTACTATTGAAAAGTTCTTCGAAATATACACTACCCATCTCTAACTCAGATGCAGCAGGTATTTGTTTGAATACGCGATTTACTACGACGTAATCTCCGTTTTTCAGTTGCTCATCGTAAAGAGTAACCGATTTTATGCGTCGATCATCAAGGGCAATCGAATCACCATTGCCTTTTTTAACTAAAACAGCTTTATTATAAGCATCTATTCTTACAGGTATAGATTTAATAATTTTCGAATCACTCATTTCAATATCTCCTTTACTCCATTTTGGCAATATAAAGGGACTTCCTTTTAAACCTTTATAACGATTATCAAACGTATAGTAGTTGTTATGTTCAGAATATGCGTTTATTGCATCTTGCGTTCTATTATCCGCTTGATAGCCGCCTGATTTAGTTTGTGCCGAGACGTAAAAAGCAGGCATTAAAACTATCATGGCAGCGCCTAATAATATTTTCTTTTGCATGCAATTCATATCATCTTTAAAATTAATTATTTATTACGCGACTTGTGAAGATATTAAGAAAAGAGTATTATAACAATTACCCTCCTACCCCAACGTCAATACCAAGTCGTCGGCATTCACCAGGGTGCCTTCCTCCAGCGTTACGGCTTCCACGGTGGTGTCTTCGGGGGCGGTAATGGTGGTTTCCATCTTCATAGCCTCGATGATGAACAGCGGGGCGTTGCGCTTCACTTCCTGACCGGGCTTTACCAGTACGCGGGAAAGTAGCCCCTGCAACGGGGCGCCCACCTGGCGCGGGTTGGCTTTATCGGCCTTGGCGTTTTGCACCTTTTTCACCTCCACCGACCGGTCGCGCACTTCCAGGTTGCGGGTTTCGCCGTTGATGGAGAAGAACACCGTGCGCTTGCCCTCATCATTGGCAATGCCTAGAGAGCGGAACTTCACAATGATGCTCTTGCCGCGGGCAATGTCGATGATGCTTTCCTCGCCGGGTTGTAGGCCGTAGAAAAACAGCCGCGTGGGCACCACCGATACGTCGCCGTACTCCTGCACGAAGTCCCAGTACTGCGTGAATACCTTGGGGTAGAGCAGATAGGAAAGTAAGTCGGTAAACTCCACGCCCGGCCCAAATTTCTGCTGGAACGCCTTCCAATCTGCATCAAAGTCGATGGGTTCGAGGTGGGCGTTGGGGCGGTCGGTGTAAGCGGGTTGGTCTTTCAGGATGATTTCCTGCAAGCCCTCGGGCCAGCCCCCCTCAGGCTGCCCAATGTCACCGCGGAATAGGCTCTGCACCGACTCGGGGAAGTTCAGCGTCTGGCCCTTTTCCCACACATCCTGGGTTGTGAGGTTGTTCGATACCAGGAATAGGGCCATGTCGCCTACTACCTTCGAGGACGGCGTCACCTTCGTGATGTCGCCGAAAAGCTGGTTCACGTCAGCAAACGTCTTTTTAATCAGCTCAAACTTGTCGCCCAGGCCCAGCGCTACGGCTTGCGGGCGCAGGTTGGAGTACTGCCCACCCGGAATTTCGTGCTGAAACACGTCGGCCGAACCGGCTTTCAGGCCCGATTCAAACGGCTGATAGTACGTGCGCACGCCCTCCCAATAGTTACTGAACTCGTTGAGGCTCTGCTGATCGAACTCGCGGTGGCGGGGCGTGTGGCGCAGCATCTCCACGGTGGCGTTGAAGTTGGGCTGCGAGGTGAGGCCCGAAAGGCTACCCAGGGCCACGTCAATCACATCTACGCCGGCCTCCACGGCCTTGAGGTAGGTGGCGGCTTGCAGACTGCTGGTGTCGTGAGTGTGCAGGTGAATGGGTAGGCTGATGGTGTCGCGCAGGCCGGCAATCAACTCCTGGGCGGCGTAGGGCTTCAGCAGGCCCGCCATATCCTTGATGCACAAGATATTGGCGCCAGCATCCTCAATCTGCCGGGCCAGACGCAGGTAGTAATCCAGGTTGTACTTCTTGTTCTGCGGGTCCAGCAAATCGTTGGTGTAGCAAATGCTGGCCTCGGCCAAGCCCCCCGTTTTCTCGCGCACAAACCGGATGCAGCTTTCCATGCCCGGCATCCAGTTCAAGGAGTCGAAAATGCGGAACACGTCGATGCCGGTTTCCCAGCTTTGCTGCACGAAGCGCTCCACCAGATTGTCGGGGTAGGCCTTATAGCCCACGCCGTTGGCCCCCCGGATCAGCATTTGCAGCAGGATGTTGGGCACGGCCTCGCGCAGCTTGGCCAGGCGCTCCCAGGGGTCTTCGTGCAGGAAGCGCAGGGCCACATCGAAGGTAGCGCCACCCCAGCACTCCAAGGAAAACGTCTGGGGGTGCTGCTTGGCAAAGCGCTCGGCCACCTTCAGCATATCGAAGGTGCGCATGCGCGTGGCCAGCAGGCTTTGGTGGGCATCGCGCAGGGTGGTGTCGGTATAGTGGATGAGGGTATCCTCGCGCAGCCACTTGGCAAAGCCTTCCGGCCCCAACTCGGTGAGGCGGTCTTTAGTGCCGGGGGGATAGGGCGCGGTGGCGTCGTAGTGGGGCAGCTTGGGCTTGGGCAGGTCGCGGGCCGGGTCCTGGGCGCCGTGCACGTCGGGGTTGCCGTTCACGATGATGTCGCCCAGGAACGTGAGCAGCTTGGTACCGCGGTCTTGGCGCACCTCAAACTTAAACAGCTCGGGATGGTCTTTGATGAAGTCAACCGTGGCGCTACCATTCTGAAAATCAGGGTGCGCCACAATGTTTTGCAGGAACTGAATATTGGTGCGCACGCCCCGAATCCGGAACTCCGACAGGGTGCGCAGCATCCGCTCGGCGGCCTCCTTCAGGGTAGGCGCCTGGGCCGATACCTTCACCAGCAAGGAATCAAAAAACGGCAGAATCTTGGCGCCTTGGTACACCGAGCCCTGGTCGAGGCGGATACCGAAACCGCCCGCCGAGCGGTAGGCCACGATGGTACCGTAGTCGGGCTTAAAGTCGTTTTCGGGCGCCTCGGTGGTGAGGCGGCACTGCAAGGCAAAGCCTGTCACGCGTGGCTGTACTTGCGGATCGAGGTTGATTTCGGGGTCCTGCAAGTGGTAGCCCGAGGCAATGTAGAGTTGGGTTTTGATAAGGTCGACGCCCGTCACCATCTCCGTCACGGTGTGCTCTACTTGAATGCGCGGGTTTACTTCAATGAAGTAAATCTCGCCCAGTTCCGGCTTCACCAGAAATTCCACCGTGCCCACGTTGTTGTAGTTCACGGCGCGGGCTAGGCGCAGGGCGTAATCGTAGAGTTGCTCGCGCAGCTCCTCGGCCAAGCCCAGGGCGGGCGCTACCTCCACTACCTTCTGGAAGCGGCGCTGTACCGAGCAGTCCCGCTCGTAAAGGTGCGTCACGCTGCCGTAGGCGTCGGCCACCACCTGCACCTCAATGTGCTTGGGCTTTTCTACAAACTTTTCGAGGAATACCGTGTCGTCGCCGAAGGCTTTCAGGGCCTCGTTGCGGGCCTCGAAAAAGCCTTTTTCCAGCTGATCGTCGTCGCGGATGACGCGCATTCCCCTACCCCCGCCACCCGAAGCAGCCTTCAGCATCACGGGGTAGCCGATGCGGTTGGCCTCAGTGCGGGCCGTTTCGAAGTCGTTTAGCTCTTCCTCACTGCTCTGAATAATAGGCACTTGCTCGCGCAGGGCCACTTCCTTGGCGCGCACTTTATCGCCGAGGGCTTCCATCACCTCGGGGCGCGGCCCCACGAAGATGATGCCTTCCTCGCCGCAGCGCCGGGCCAGGGTAGCATTTTCACTCAGGAAGCCGTAGCCGGGGTGAATGGCGTCCACGCCGTTGTCTTTGGCAATGCGCAGCAGTCCTTCAATATCGAGGTAAGGCTTGAGCGGGTCATCGTCCTCACCGATCTGGTAGGCTTCGTCGGCCTTGTAGCGGTGCAGGGAGTAGCGGTCCTCGAAGGTGTATACGGCCACGGTGGTGATGCCCAGCTCAGTGGCAGCGCGCATCACGCGGATGGCAATTTCGCCCCGGTTGGCAACGAGGAGTTTGCGAATGTTCATAAGTAAGTTCGGGTGTTTTGGTCAGCGTGGGCTCAAACTAGGCAATAATTTAACAGAAATGACAAAAAAGGATACTTTTTGCAATGAAAATGACAATTTATGGAGCACTTCTGTACAACTTCTCTGCACTCGCTCAGCTGTGTCGAGTGAGGACTACGCCCCCGCACTCGCTCGGCTGTGCCGAGTGAGTACTACGCCCAAGCAGCTCTGCTGCGCGCGCCTGCATCCCGTTGAGCCAGGTTCGGACAAGCGGCGCGGCCGGATACGGGGCAGAGCCCCTCAGGCGTAGGCCTCACTCGGCACAGCCGAGCGAGTGCGGCGATGTGGAGAGGACAGAGAATGCGCAGTGCGAACCCAGCTATTTGCCGTCAACCGCGGGCCTCGTATATTTGCCCTACCGCTCCCGCAACGGAGCACTTATCAAGAAAGGCGGAGGGACAGGCCCTGCGATGCCTTAGCAACCGGTAGCTATAGCTACGAGGTGCTACATCCTGAATCTGCGCGAGCAGATGAAGATAAGTTACGAAAGGCTCGGCGCCCCGTTGTGGGGTTTGGCTCTTCTGACTTGTCGGAAGGGCTTTTTTTGGGCCTTTTCGGGAAGAAATCTTGGTGAGATGCTTTGGGGTGAAGGCGGCTTTTCCCTCACCTAGGGCAGTTCTGCTGCCTTGATTTCGTTTTCCGCATGACCCGCACCGACATTCGCATTGGTTTATTTGGTTTTGGCGTGGTAGGCCAGGGCCTGCACACGGTTCTGGAACGCACGCCCGGCTTGCGCGCCCGCATTGGCCGCATTGGCGTGAAAGACCGCACCAAGCAGCGCAGCCTACCCGCCGAGCTGTTCACGTTCGACCGCGCCGCGTTGCTGGATGATGAGTCCCTGAACGTGATTGTGGAGCTGATTGACGACGCCGACGAAGCCTACCATATCGTGACCGAAGCCCTGCGCCGGGGCAAGGCCGTGGTGACGGCCAACAAGAAAATGCTGGCCGAGCACCTCCCCGAACTCATTGACCTACAGCGCCAAACCGGCACCCCGCTGCTCTACGAGGCCGCCGCCTGCGCCAGCCTGCCCGTCATTCGGAACCTGGAAGAGTACTACGATACCGACCTGCTGGAGGCGGTAGAGGGCATCATCAATGGCTCTACCAACTACATCCTCACGGCCATGCACCGCGACTCCATTTCCTTTGCCGAGGCGCTCAGCAAGGCCCAGGCGCTGGGCTTCGCCGAGAGCAACCCCGCCCTGGATGTAGAAGGCCTGGACGCCCGCAACAAGCTGGTGCTGCTGCTCACCCACGCCTTCGGGCTGGTGACCTCGCCCCAGCAAATCCTGGCCGTAGGCATCGACCGCCTCAGCGACCTGGCCGCCGACTACGCCCGCGAGAAAGGCCTGGCGCTCAAGCTCATTGCCGAAGCCCGCCGCCTACCCGACGGCAACGTGGCCGCCGCCGTGCTGCCTACCCTGGTGCGCCCCGAGCACGAGCTGGCGCGGGTGCAGGACGAATACAACGGCCTCATTACGCAGAGTGGTTTTGCCGATCGGCAGTTTTTCCTGGGCCGCGGCGCGGGGGCCGTACCTACCGCCTCGGCCGTGCTCAGCGACTTGTCGGCCCTCACCTACGGCTACCGCTACGAGTACAAGAAAATCAGCCAGAACACCGACTCGGCCCTCACGCCTGATGCTGCTGAGGTAGACGTGCTGGTGACCTTTACGGACGAGCACGCCCCCCAGGAAGCCGACTTCACGCGGGTACACGAAACCTTCCGCTCGGCTGTGCGCGGACATTATCTCACGGGCACCATCGGGCTGGCCCAGTTGGCCGAGGCCGAGTGGCTGCGGCTGCCCGGCATTTGCGTGGTGCGCCTGCCTACCCCATTACGCGCGGCGGCCCATGTTCAGCCCGCCGATACGCAAGTGGCTGGGGCCGCCGCGGCTTTTGCAGATTAGCGCGTTCTGGTTTTTTCTCGCCGAGGTGCGCGGAGGTCGTCCACTGCGAACCTCGGCGCCTACCTCCGCGCATCTCGGCGAGAAAACTCGGCAGCCACTACCGCTTGTTTTGCGTAGCAGAAACTCAACCATTCACTTGCTTCGCATTTCATGGAATTTGCAGATAAAAATATTCTCCTGGTAGGCGCTTCCTCCGGTATTGGCCTCGCCACGGCCCGCCTACTGCACGGCCTGAAGGCCAACCTATACACGGCCTCGCGGCACGAGTCGCCGGAACTGGCGGAACTGGGTACCACCTTCCTACCCCTCGACGTAACCGAGCCCTTCGCTTCCACCGCTTTCGATGCCCTACCCGACACGCTGCACGGCGTGGCGTATTGCCCCGGCAGCATCCGGCTGCGGCCGTTTGAGCGCATTGCGCCCACCGATTTTCGGCAGGATTTTGAGCTGAATGTGCTGGGCGCCGTGCACGTGCTGCAAGCCGTGGTGAAGCGGCTGAAAAAGTCCGGCGGCGCTTCTATCGTGCTTTTCAGCACAGTAGCTGCCGAAACGGGCATGAGTTTTCATACCAGTGTAGCCACCGTGAAAGCCGCCGTGGAAGGCCTCACTCGCGCCCTGGCCGCCGAGTATGCCGGCGCCAACATCCGCGTGAACTGCATTGCGCCTTCCCTCACGGATACGCCCCTGGCCGCTGCCTTGCTCAACACCCCCGAAAAGGCGGAGGCCAGCGCCAAGCGCCACCCCTTGCAGCGCGTGGGCCAACCCCAGGATATGGCCTACATGACGTCTTTTCTGCTTTCCGACCACAGCTCGTTTATCACCGGCCAGGTCCTACCCGTGGATGGTGGTATGGGGAGGTTGAAATAAGAATGTGATGTTTTGTAATCTGTCATCCTGAGCGCTGCGAAGGACCTTCTCACGTGTGCACGAGTCGTTGGTAAACTTGTCGTGCACACGTGAGAAGGTCCTTCGCAGCGCTCAGGATGACAGATTCTTCCAGTTACATAAGAATCAATCCTATGAAACTCACGATATTCTGGCACCGGCGCGATTTGCGCATTACCGACAACACCGGCCTAGCGGCGGCGCTGCAAGAGGAAACGCCCGTCGTGCCGCTGTTCATTTTCGACCGCGACATTCTGGATAAGCTACCCAGCAAGCAGGACGCCCGCGTAACGTTCATCTACGACGCCGTGGAGCAGGTGGCGCAGGAAACCAAGGACAACGGCGGTACCATGCTCGTGTTTTATGGCAAGCCCGAGGAAGTCTTCAAACAGTTATTGAAGGACTACGACCTGGCCGCCGTGCACACCAACGAGGACTACGAGCCCTACGCCCGCCAGCGCGACGAGGCCATAGCCAAGCTGCTAGACAAGCACGACGTGCCCTTCACGGCGCACAAAGACCAAGTGATTTTTGCCAAAGACGAGGTGCTGACCAAGTCGGGCACACCGGCCAAGGTGTATGGCCCTTACAACAAGGCCTGGCGGGCCGCGTTGCAGGACGACAGCTTTCAGGAGCAACCCTCGCGGCGGTTGTTTACCAAGGAAAACCTGCACCACATTGCGCACGCTCCGGCCCGCCCTACCCTCCCGGACATGGGCTTTGAGCGGTACGAGCAGCCGGTGCCCCCCGCTCGCCTACCCAACAAAAACTACGTAGAGGACTACGACAAAACCCGCAACCGCCTGTCCGACGACCACGGCACTACGCACCGCTCGGTGCACCTGCGTCACGGCACTCTCAGCGTACGGCAGATGATGGGTAAGGCGCAGGAGCTGAACGACAAGCTGCTGGACGAGCTAATCTGGCGCGACTACTTCATGATGCTGCTCTGGCACTTCCCCGATACCGCTGAGGAAAGCTATGATAAGCCTTTCCGGCGCATCAAGTGGCGTAACAACCAGGAGGAATTTGCGGCGTGGTGCGAGGGCCGCACGGGCTACCCGCTGGTGGACGCTGGTATGCGCCAGCTCAACCAAACCGGCTGGATGCACAACCGCGCCCGCATTACTACGGCCAGCTTTCTGATCAAGGATCTGCTGATTGACTGGAAATGGGGCGAGCAGTATTTCGCCGACAAGCTCATCGACTACGACATGAGCAACAACATCGGCAACTGGCAGTGGACGGCCGGCACGGGCGTGGTGTCGGCGCCGTGGTTTCGCATCTTCAGCCCCGAAAGTCAGCTCCAGAAATACGACCCCAAGCTGGAGTACGTGAAGGCCTGGATACCCGAGTTCGGCACCGACGACTACCCCCAGCCGATAGTGGACCACAAGGAGGCCCGCCAGCGGGCCCTGGATGCCTACCGCGCCGCCCGTAAATAGGCCTTTCCCGGCAACTTAAACCCCTGTTCAACGGTTATACCACTATGGAAAAGGAAGCTATCAAACTCGCTTATCTCGACTACGTGCTGCGCAAAGGCCAGCCGCCGGTTTCGGTCTACAAGCTCATGCATAAGCTGGGCGCTACCGAGGCCGAATTCTACCAGCACTACGCCACCTTCGCGGCCATCGACCGCGAGATTTGGGCTGATTTTGGGCGCCAGGCCCGCGCCCGCGCCGCCGAGGAGCCCGTGTGGGAGCAGTACGGCGCCCGCGAAAAGCTGCTGGGTTTCTACTATACCCTGCTGGAAATTCTGAAGCAGAATCGCAGCTACGCGCTGTGGTCGTTGCGCTACTCGCTCACCAAAATGCCCGGCATGACCCCGCGTATTCTGGACGATTTCCGCCAGGGTTTCGAGCAGTTCGTAGCCGATATCCTGCGCGACGGCCGCCGCACTGAGGAAGTTGCTTCCCGCCCCATGATTCAGGAGAAATACCCGCGCGCCTTTTGGCAGCAGATGCTGTTTGTATTGGGCTTCTTCGCCAAAGACGATTCCCTGGGCTTCGAGCGCACCGACGCCGCCATCGAAAAAGCCGTGACGCTCAGCTTCGACCTGGTAGGTCGCAACACCCTGGACTCCGCCGTGGACTTTGTGCGGTTTCTGGTGCAGAGCCGGTAGGAATAGGCGATTTACCCCACCCCCCGACCCCCTCCCCTCCGGGAGAGGGGGAGCCTGACGATTGGGCTGTTAACTTTTAGCTTCTATTGAACGAGGCTAAAAGCATCAGGTAATAGCTTAGGTAACGTCTCCCCCTCTCCCGGAGGGGAGGGGGCCGGGGGGTGGGGTCCACGTTAGTACAGTATTCAACAGCCACAATGCCAGAACACACCAAGCCGCTCGTTTCCCTACCCACCACCAAAGTGGCACGCGCCGCCCGTTTCGCCAAAACGGGCTTAAACGTGGGGGCCAACTACGTGAAGCACTACGCCAAACGGGCCGTGGGCGCAGAAAGTGCTACGGCTGACTTGCACCAGGCCAACGCCGAGGAGCTGTACAGCGCGTTGAGCGAGATGAAAGGCTCGGTGCTAAAAGTGGCGCAGATGCTGGCGATGGAGAAGAATATTCTGCCCACGGCCTACGCCGAGCAGTTTGCGCAGGCACAGTACCAAACGCCGCCGTTGTCGGGGCCGCTGATTGTGAAGGCCTTCCGGGATGCGTTTGGTAAGTCGCCTTTTGAGCTGTTTAATACGTTTGACTTAAACGCCCGGCAGGCGGCCAGTATTGGGCAGGTGCACTTTGCCGAGAAGGATGGTAAAGCGTTGGCTGTGAAGGTGCAGTACCCCGGCGTGGCCGACAGTATTCGGTCGGATTTGCGGATGGTGATGCCCGTGGCCTTGCGTGTGTTGGGGCTGGATGAGGCCACAATGCGGCCCTACTTGGAAGAGGTGGAAACCCGATTGCTGGAGGAAACGGACTATCAACTGGAACTACGCCGCGGGCAGGAAATTGCGGCCCAGTGCGGACACATTCCGCACTTGCGCTTTGCAGCGTATTACCCTACCCTGTCTGCTGCCCGCATCCTCACGATGGACTGGCTGCCAGGCCAGCACCTCAAGGAGTTCCTGGCAACTAATCCTACCCAGGCGGTACGCAACCAGCTCGGGCAGGCGCTCTGGGATTTCTACGCCTACCAGATGCACACGCTGCGCCAGGTGCACGCCGACCCGCACCCCGGTAATTTCCTGCTCGATGCCACGGACGGCGGTACGCTGGGCGTGTTGGATTTTGGCTGCGTGAAGAACATTCCAGCCGATTTTTATCAACTCTTTTTCGCCCTGCTCGACCCCGCTGTGCTGGCCGACGACACCCGCCTCACCGACTTGCTCACCCAACTGGAAGTGCTCCGCCCCGACGACGCCCCTACCCTACGCGACCTGTACCTGCGCACCCTGCGCGTGTCGCTGGAGCTAGTGGCACGGCCGTTTCACGAGTCACCGTTCAACTTTGGCGACCCCGCGTACATGCAGGCCGTGTACGCCCTCGGCGACGACCTGATGCAGGAACCCGAGCTGCGCAAACAGCGCGAGCCGCGCGGTTCCCGGCACTTCATTTACGTCAACCGCACCTATGTGGGCCTCTACGCGCTGCTAGCCGAGTTGGGTGCCGAAGTGCGGACGGCGTAGGGGCGCGTTGCACGCGCCCATCGCTGACAGATACGACAGATCCGCGGGCAAAATAGCGTGACTATCTGGCTCGCCAGCGCCCACAAAATACAGGTTCAGTATCGACTTCTACCTTCTAGAATTCGTTTTTCATTCAATCTGCGCGCCCGTTGTTGTTCTACGATGGGCGCGTGCAACGCGCCGCTACATGAAAAAACTCCTAACTCTTTGCCTGCTGTTGTTCAGCACCATTTCGTTGGTTTCGGCTCAAAACACCATGATGAGTTGCTGCGTGAAGCCCACCGTCGCCACCGAAGCCTTTGCGATGCTCGCCAACGATGACGCTTTTGTGGGTGGCCACGATGCTCCCCTACCCTACACCTATCAGGGTGCCGGCGACATGATTTCCTACCCTACCCCCGATGGCAAAACGGCCAAGGCGTTTATGCTCAAAAGCGCCACGCCTTCCACCAAATATCTGTTCGTAATTCATGAATGGTGGGGGCTGAACGACTATATCAAGCGCGAGGCGGCGGGCTTTGCGCGGGAGCTACCCGGCGTCAACATCATCGCCCTCGACCTTTACGATGGGCAGGTAGCCACAGCGCCCGCCGAAGCCAGCAAAATCATGCAAAGCGTGCAAACCAGCCGGGCAGAGGCCATTATCAAAGGTGCTATTCAATACGCAGGTCCCAAGGCGCAGATTGCCAGCATTGGCTGGTGTTTCGGGGGCGGTTGGTCGTTGCAAACAGCGCTGTTGGCTGGCAAGCAGGCGGTAGGCTGCGTAATGTACTACGGTATGCCGGAGAAGGATGTAGCGCGCTTGAAAACGCTGAACACCGACGTACTCGGCATTTTTGCCTTGCAGGACAAGGGTATTTCGCCCGAAGTAGTGGCGCAGTTTCAGAAGGATATGGCCGCCGCTGGCAAAAAGCTGACGGTGAAAAACTACGATGCTGTGCATGCCTTCGCCAACCCTAGCAACCCCAACTACAACAAAGCCTACGCCGACGAGGCACATGAACTGGCAGTAGCGTATTTGAAGAGGAGCTTCAAGTTGAAGTAAGGGTAGGTATTAAGTCCTGTCATCCTGAGTGGAGCGAAGGACCTTCTCACGTGAGAACAGGACGTTGCTACGTCAATCGTTCAGTCGTGAGAAGGTCCTTCGCTCCACTCAGGATGACAGGACTTTCTCTTTTTACCCCTCCGCCTACCGCACCGCCAGTTGCCAGTTGCTGGCGAGTAGCGCTGCCAGATCAGCTACGCTTTCGGTGAGTTGGTCCCACGAGTTGAGTACGAAGTACTGGTCCTGGTAATGCGCTTCGGAGTAGGGCGTATGCAGCACCGTAGCCAGATCGAAGGGGTGGCGCACGTCGGTGCTGTTCAGCCAGTGATGAATCTCGCCCGCCGACGACAGCAGCCCCGCCCCATAGATGCGCGTGCTGCCGCCTTCCGTTACGAGGCCGAACTGCACCGTGAAGCCGTAGAGCCGCGCCAGTTTTTGCAGCGCTACCGAGTCGTGCAGATGCTGGCCGGCTACTCTACCCAAAAAGTGCAGGAAATCGGCGAAGGCATGGTCCATCAACAAGGGCAAATGACCAAAAGCGCAGTGGAACAGATCGGGCTGCTCAATGAAATCGAACTGCTGCATGGACCGAATCCAGGTGGTAACCGGGAATTTGCGGTCGGCCAGCAGCCCAAAGAAGGTAACGGCATCTAACTCCCCCTCTACGGGCGCAATTTCCCACCCCGTACGCCGCCGCAGCCGCTCGCTCACTTCCTCAAAGCGAGGAATAGCCGTGCGCTGAAAGCCAACCTGTTGCAAACCCTGCTCGAAGGCCACGGCCGCGCGTTTGTGCAGCAGCGCCGTTTGACGGTCAAACAATACCTTCCAGACCAGTTGGTCCTGGGTGGTGTAGTGATGGTAGTGTTGCGTATCCATAGCGTTTGGCATAAAAAAAGCCCGGCCTCCGGGTGGAGTCGGGCTTTTGTGGTTTTCAGCTTCGTACGTCATGGTTTAACTTACGTACTGGCAATACCGCCCGACTCCGTCCTCCATGGGACGAATATTCATCAGGGTAAAGCGCTTGACAGATTGTTGTTGCATGACAGAACAAATATAGAAAATATTTTGAATTTGATACTTCTTATCGAAGAATTTTATCAAAAAAAGTCGATTAAATATATCAATTCACTACATAATATCAATTAATAATAGTATTATCATAAATAACAGACTACTATATTACCAATTACGCAATACTTCATTCAGGTTTGTGCTTTCATTACCCCTTGGTTAAGTCCAAGCTCGACAGACACTATTCCAGATCTTGCCGCAGGGCGTATACCCGGCGCAAGTTGCGAATCAGGCGTGCCGATTCGGCGAAATTCAAGGTTTGGGCACCGTCGGAAGCAGCTTGCTCGGGCCGTTCGTGAGCTTCGTAGATGATGCCGTCGGCGCCGGCCATCACCCCGGCTAGGGCCATATCGGCCACGTAGTCGCGGATACCGATACCGTGCGAAGGGTCGACGATGACGGGCAGGTGGGTTTTCTCTTTCAGAATTGGTACAGCATTCAGGTCCAGCGTGTTGCGCGAGGCGGTTTCGAATGTGCGAATGCCCCGCTCGCAGAGAATCAGCTTTTCGTTGCCGCCGGAGAAAACGTACTCAGCCGACGACAGTAGTTCCTCGATAGAACCCGAGATGCCCCGCTTGATCATCACGGGCTTGTCCACGCCGCCCAGCGCATCCAGCAGGTTGAAGTTCTGCGTGTTGCGGGCACCTACCTGAAACACATCCACGTAGTCGTGCATCTCCTCTACCTGCGACACCTGCATCACCTCCGTAATGATTTTGATGCCGTGCTGCCGGGCTAGCTGGTGAAACAGCTTCAGCCCATCCATACCCAGGCCCCGGAAGGAGTAGGGCGAGGAGCGCGGCTTGAACACGCCGCCGCGCATGATGCGCACGTCATTCTCAACCAAGTGCTGCATGATGCTTTCCATCTGGGCCTCGCTCTCGATGCTGCACGGACCAGCCGCCAGCGTGAGCGTGCCCTCGCCAATGCGCACACCGTCGCCGAGGTCGAGGACGGTTGGGCGCACGCGCCACTTCCGGCTCACCAGCTTGTAGTCGTCCGACACGCGGTGGATGTCTACAATGCCCGGTAGCTGCCCAACGGTACGAATGTCGAAATCGGCCTTACCGATGCCGATGAGGTAATGCGCGCGCTGCGTGGTCACCTCCGTGACTTTGTAGTTTACCGCCTTGATGCGGCTGATAATGGCTTCCCGGTTTTCGGGAGAAATGGCGGGTTCTAGTTGAATGAGCATAGAAAAATTGGTTTGTCATCCTGAGCTTGCGAAGGACCTTATCAGGTGAAAACGACAAGCATACCAACGACTCGTTCTGCCGTGATAAGGTAGGTCCTTCGTCGCCGCTTGATGCGCGGAATCCTTAGGATAACAGAAAAACGGTTAGTTCAGTACCGATTGCACAAACTGGCGGGCGGCGGCTGGGGCGTCGTCTACCCCATCCATTGCCTTAATCAGAGCCGAGCCGATGATGGCGCCTTCGGCATACTGACAAGCGCGGTCGAAGGACTGCTTGTCGCCGATACCGAAGCCGATGAGGCGCGGGTTGCGCAGATTCATGGCTTCAATACGCTGGAAATAGGCTTCCTGCGCGGTGCTGTCCTGGCCGGTTTGGCTGCCCGTGGTGCCAGGGCCCGACACGAGGTAGAGGAAAGAATCCGTCAGCTCGTCGATGCGGCGGATGCGCTCGGGGGCGGTTTGGGGCGTGATGAGGAACACCGGCCGCAGGTTGTAGCGGCGGAAAATCTCCTGGTACTCCTCCACGTAATCATCAAGGGGTAGGTCGGGTAGGATAACGCCATCAACACCGGCTTCGGCGGCTTCGCGGCAGAAATTTTCTACCCCGAATTGCATCACCGGATTCAGATAGCCCATCAGCAGAATGGGCGCATCGGGCACGCGCTGGCGCACGCCTTGCAGCTGGCGGAACAGCACGCGCATGTTCATGCCGTTTTGCAGGGCCACGGTGCCGCTGTGCTGAATCACCGGCCCGTCGGCCAGCGGGTCAGAAAACGGCATCCCGATTTCCACCAGGTCGGCGCCGGCCTCGGTTACGGCTTCAATGAGGGGCACGGTAGCCTCCAGCGTAGGATAGCCGGCCGTGAAGTAGACGTTGAGCAGCTTTTTGCCCTTCTGCTCGAAGGTGGTTTTGATGCGGTCTTTCATGAGGTACTTCTTTGTCATCGTTCCGTCTGTCATCCTCCATCTGGCGTCCGCTTGCAAAGGACCTTCTCACAGCAGAACGACAATCGTTCAGTGAGTAACCAAACGTGAGAAGGTCCTTTGCAAGCGGACGCCAGATGGAGGATGACAGACGGAACGATACCAGCCCTTTTTATTTCTGCTCCGTTAGTTTTTCGGCGTATTTCAGGTAGGTTTCCAAATCCTTGTCGCCCCTACCCGACAAATTCACCACCACCACGTCATCCGGACCGGCACCGATTTGGTCGAGGGCGGCCAGGGCGTGGGCGGTTTCGAGGGCCGGGATGATGCCTTCTAGGCGGCTTAGTTCGGCCACGGAACGAAGGGCGTCGTCGTCGGTGATGGCAATGAAGCGTGCACGGCCCGAGTCGCCGAGGTAGGCATGCAGGGGGCCGATGCCGGGGTAGTCGAGGCCGGCGGACAAGGAATAGGGCTCGGTAATCTGGCCGTCTTCGTCCTGCATCAATAAGGTGCGCGAGCCGTGGATGATGCCCGGCTTGCCCAGTACCGAAGTAGCCGCCGAGTGGCCGGAATCGACGCCGTGCCCGGCCGCTTCCACGGCTATCAGCTTCACATCCGGCTCGTCGAGAAAGTGGTAGAAGGCGCCGGCCGCGTTGGAGCCGCCGCCCACACAGGCCACCACGTAGTTGGGCAGCTCGGAGCCGGTTTTTTCCAGTAGTTGCTTGCGCATTTCCTCGCTGATAACAGCCTGTAAGCGCGCCACCAGATCAGGGTAGGGATGCGGCCCTACCACCGATCCGATGATGTAGTGCGTATCCACGGGGTTTGAAATCCAGTCGCGGATGGCCTCGTTGGTGGCGTCTTTCAGGGTTTTGCTGCCGCTGGTGGCGGGGCGTACCTCGGCCCCCAGCAGGCGCATGCGGTACACGTTGGGCTTCTGGCGCTCCATGTCGATTTCGCCCATGTACACAATGCACTCCAGGCCCATGAGGGCGCATACGGTGGCCGTGGCCACGCCGTGCTGGCCGGCGCCGGTTTCGGCAATGATGCGCTTTTTGCCCAGGCGCTGCGCCAGCAAAATCTGCCCGACGGTGTTGTTGACCTTGTGGGCGCCGGTGTGGCACAGGTCCTCACGCTTCAGATAGATGCGCGTGTTGTACTTGGCCGACAGCCGTTTGGCCTCAAACAACGGGGTAGGCCGGCCCACGTAATCGCGCAGCAACTGCTGGTATTCTTGCTGAAACGCAGGGTCGGCTAGAATATCCAGGTATTGGGTGCGCAGCTCCTCCACGTTGGGGTAGAGCATTTCGGGAATGAAGGCGCCGCCAAACTGGCCGTAGTAGCCGCGGGCATTGGGCGCAAAAGCAGAAGTAGCCATAGTGAGAACCAAAAGGCACGCCGGGCGCGCAGGGTAGTGGTTGGGAATTCGTAAAGGGGAAATAGCCGTTAGGCATTCGAAATATTGCTGCCGGGCCGGAGGCGCTGAAACAGCTGCCGCAGCTTGCCCACGTCTTTTTCGCCGGGCGCCAGCTCAAAGCGGCTATTCAGGTCGATGCCGAAGAGGCCGGGTAGGCGCAGCGTTTGCAGTTCCTGGGCGTGGGCCAAGTCGAGCCCGCCGGCCAGAAAGTAGGGTACCGACAGCGGGTAGCGCTCCAGCAACTGCCAATCGAAGGTAGTACCGTTGCCGCCCAGCGCCGGGCCTTTGGTGTCAAACAGGAAGTAGTTGCAGCAGTCGGCATAGGGCGCGACTTGCGCAAAATCAAACGCCTCGCCCACCGAGAAAGCCTTGATAATCAAAAGGCCCACCGCACGCAGCTCAGCGCACTGCTCAGGCGACTCGTGCCCATGCAATTGCACCAGGTCCAGGCCGTATTCTACCACGCGCTGCCGAATGACTGCCGTTGTCTCATCTACAAACACGCCTACCTTTAGAACAGATGGGGGCAGCTTGTCGAGGGTTTGCACGTTGAGCGTGGGGGCGGCGTAGCGCGGCGACTTCGCGTAGAAAATGAACCCCATGAAATCTACCCCCAACTTTGCTACTTCCCGAATGTTTTCGTCGGAGCGCATGCCGCATACTTTGATGCGCAAGCCGGGGGTAGACGATGACATCGGGTAGGTAACGGGTAGGGTGGGAAACATCAGAGAGTCAGGGTAAATAATTAGAGAACAACGGCCGGCTCGGTGGCGCGCAGCTCCTGCACCAGCGCCGCACAGGCTTTTTCGGGGCGGCTGTGGCGCATAAAGGCCTCGCCCATCAAAAAGCCCCGGTAGCCCACACCGCGCAGGTAGGTGATGTCGGCCGCCGAGGTAAGGCCGCTTTCGGTCACTTTTACGAACTCAGCCGGAATCTGCTCGGCCAGGGCCACGGAGGTTTCCAAGCTTACGGAGAAGTCGTGCAGGTTGCGGTTGTTGACGCCCACCAGGCTTACGGCTTCGGGGTGCAGGGTGCGGGCGAGTTCCTCGGCGTTGTGCACTTCCAGCAGCACTTCCAAGCCCAGCGAGCGGGCAAACTTGCCCAGGCGGGCCACTTCTTCAGCCGACAATACAGCGGCAATCAACAGCACCACATCGGCGCCCATGCTTTTGGCTTCGATGATCTGGTACTCGTCAATCACAAAATCCTTGCGCAGAATGGGGCAGAAATTGTAGCGGCGCGCAATGGTCAGGTCCTCGGTTTTGCCCCCGAAAAACTCCGTGTCTGTCAGCACCGACAGGGCCGAGGCGCCCGCCTGCATGTAGCCCAGGGTAGTGCGCTCCACGGGCGCATATTGGTTGATGAACCCCTTGCTGGGCGACTTACGCTTGAACTCGGCAATGATGCCGCTCAGGTCGTCACGGAGCAGGTAGCGGCGCAGGCTCAGGGGCTGCGCCTCCATATATAAGCTACGCTCCAGCAGTTTGGTGGGCACCAGCTCGCGGCGCTCGGCTACCTCGCGGCGCTTGTGGGTAATGATTTTATCGAGAATGGTTTCGGTCGACATCGTGCGGTTGCAATTTCCCACCATAGTGCGCCGTAGTAAACGCTCCGGCGCGTGGTAGGCGTTCAAACAAAGTGAAATTAAGCGGCCAGCAAGCGGCGTAGCGCCTCGCGGGCCCGCCCCGAATCAAGGGACTCCTGCGCCGCCGCCAGGGCCTGCGCAAAGGTAAACTCTGTTTCGCGACACTGAATAGCCAAGGCTGCATTAGCCGTCACCACGTCGCGCTGGGCAGGCGTGGCCCTACCCTCCAGCACGTCCAGAAACAGCCGGGCCGATTCTTCTACGGTACGCCCGCCCGCCAGGCTAACAGGTGTGGTGGCCGTCAGGCCCAGATCACCCGCAGTCACTACCCGTTCGCCGGTGCTGGTGGCTACTTTGGCCGCCCCGGTCAGCGACAGTTCATCATACCCATCCAGGGCGTGCACCACGGTGTAGCGTGCCTGGGTTTGCTGGAAAAGGTACTGATACAGACGCAGCAACTCCAGGCTGAACGTGCCCGCCACCTGGTAACGCGGCCGCGCCGGATTCACCAACGGCCCCAGAATGTTGAAGAACGTGCGCACGCCCAGCTCCCGCCGGATAGGTCCGGCGTGGCGCATGGCCGGATGAAACGCCGCCGCGTGCAAAAAGCAGATATTGGCCCGCTCCAGCTGCCGCTTTAGCACGTCGTTGCCTACCCCAAAGTCTATTCCCAAGCTCCCCAACACATCGGCCGAGCCGCACACCGACGACACGCCAATGTTGCCGTGCTTGGCCACCGGGTAGCCCGCGCCCGCCACCACAAAGCAAGCCAGGGTGCTGATATTGAGCGTGTCCTTGCCGTCGCCGCCCGTGCCCACAATGTCTACTACGTCGTGCGTGCCCAATTCTGGGTCACGGGAGAGTTCGAGCAGCGCGTCGCGGAAGCCCGCCAACTCCGGCACCGTGATGGGCCGCATTCGGTACACGGTCATGAAGGCTGCCATTTCAGAAGCGTTGGCGCCGCCCTGCCCGATTTGCGTCATGGCCTCACGGGCCTCGGCATGGGTCAGGGGTTGTTGGTCAAATAAGGTATTGAGAAGGTGTTTCACGTGGGAGAATTTCGAGGGAGGGTCAGGGGCACTCCCCTCCTCAGCTAAGGAGGGGACTTTCGTTCTATTCGTCGTTTCCTTCCAGCCAGTTTTTCAGCATTTCCTTACCGTACTCCGTCAGGATAGATTCGGGGTGAAACTGTACGCCGCGCACATCATACTCGCGGTGGCGGAAGGCCAGCACCTGCCCCTGGGCGTCAATGGCCGTCACTTCCAGCTCGGCCGGCATCGACTCGGGCTGTACTACCCAGGAGTGGTAGCGCCCTACCTTGAACTGCGTGGGTAGGCCGGCAAACAGCCGGTCGTTGCCAGTGATGATGTCGGCATCCGTCGCAATGCCGTGCAGCACAGCCGGCAGGTTGTAGAGCGTGCCGCCGAAGCTCTCGGCAATGCCCTGGTGCCCCAGGCACACACCCAGCATGCGCTTGGTGGGCGCATAGCGTTGGATTACCTGTGGCATCAGGCCCGCGTCGGCGGGCACGCCGGGACCGGGCGAGAGCATAATGGCATCGTACTGCTCTACCTCTTCCAGCGTCAGCTTATCGTTGCGGATGACGGTGGTTTGGTCGCCGTAGCCCAACTCGCGCAGCAGCTGCACCAGGTTGTAGGTAAAGGAATCGTAATTGTCGAGGACGAGAATCTTTTTCATGGAGATTAGGGTCTTGGGGTCTTGGGGTCTTGGGGTCTTGGGTTATTACCCTACACCCCAGCTCCCCACTCCCATCTCTATCTAGTATTCAAACTTGAGTTTATCAATCAGCTACACAACACACGGGCCGGCGGTAAAAGGCTCAACGTCATCCAAGACCCTAAGCCCCCAAGACCTTAAGCCCCCATTCTACACTTGCTCAGCCTCTTTCAGGGCTTTGCGCAGGGCGGCCAGCTTGTGGTGTACTTCGTTGAGTTCGGAGTTAATGTCGGAAGCGGCTACTACCCCGGCGCCGGCCTGGAAGTAGAGCTGGTTGTCGGTGCTGAGGAAGGAGCGAATCATGATAGCGTGGTTGAAGTCGCCGTTGAAGCCCAGGTGGCCCAAGCAGCCGCCGTAGTAGCCGCGGGCGGTGGGTTCCAGCTGATCAATGAGCTGCATGGCGCGGTGCTTGGGCGCCCCCGAGAGCGTGCCGGCCGGGAAGGTATCGGCCGCTACCTGCAAGGGGTTGGTGCCGGGTAGCAACTGGGCCGTCACCTCGCTCACCAGGTGAATGACGTGGGAGTAAAACTGGATTTCGCGGAACACCTTCACCTCTACCTGGTCGCCGTGGCGGGCCAGGTCGTTGCGGGCCAGGTCCACCAGCATCACGTGCTCGGCGTTTTCCTTGGGGTCTTGAGCCAGGCGCTCGGCGGCGGCGGCGTCCTCGGCATCGTGGCCGGTGCGGCGGAAGGTGCCGGCAATGGGATAGAGACTCGCCTTACTCCCCTTTATAAGGAGTTGTGTTTCGGGCGAGGAGCCAAAAATCTTGAAGTTACCGTAGTCGAAATAGAACAGGTAGGGCGAGGGGTTGATAGAGCGCAACGCCCGGTACACGTTGAACTCATCACCCGTGAAGCCCTGCTGGAAACGCCGGCTCAATACAATCTGAAATACGTCGCCGCGCAGGCAATGCTGTTGCCCCTGCGCCAGCACCCGCAAAAACTCCTCGTCGGTTTGGTTGGTTTCTACTTCGCCCTGAGTCTGAAACCGGAACTCCGGTAAAGATGGATTCCGAATCAGGTTTACCAGCCGTTTCAGGCCATCCTCATCCACGGCCTCACCTTCCAACGTGTGCTCAAACACGTACAGCTCGTTGCGGAAGTGGTTGAGGGCGATGACGTAGCGGTAGGTGCCGTACAGCATCTCCGGAATGTCGCCGGCCGCTTGCTTGGCCGCGTTCAGGTCGAGGTCCTCGAAATGCTGCACCGCCTCGTAGCCCAGGTAGCCAAACAGACCACCCGTGATGAAATCGAAGCCACTTTCTTCGGTCTGGAAGCTCTGCGCAAACTCTTGCAGGCGGGCCAGCGCTGCGCGGGGCTCGGTCAGCGTTTCCGTGGCCACAGTGCCATCGGGGAAGGTCTGCTTCACTACCCCGCGCCGCACCTCAAAGCGGGCTAGCGGGTCGCAGGCCAGGTAGCTGAAGGCGTTTTGCTGCCCGTGGTAGTCGGAGCTTTCCAGCAGCAGGCAGTTGTCGTACCGGTCGCGCAGGCGCAGGTAGAGGCCCACAGGGGTTACGGTATCGGCCAGCACCCGGAGGTGGCGAGACTTAAGCGTGAAATGCGGCATTGGGCAGAGCGTAGCGAGGTTGGAGGTAGAAAAGGGCTGAAAAACAGAAAGCCCGGCGGTCGGCCGGGCTTTCTGTTCACATATGCGGAGTATAGAACTTTACCGCACGCACAGGGTATCCCGTCCGGAGTTTCGGAGAGGCCACCACCAGGCTTGCAGAGAAAGTTGCGATTTCATGAGTTGGATTACCGTCTATTCGACGTGCCACAAAGGTAAGCAGCCGAGTTTACGGCGCAAGTATTTTTTTGGTTTCCGCTGATTTTCCACCAAACAACCATTGATACGCCATCGGAAACTCCCGGCGCCAGAAACCTTCGTTGTGCTGGCCATCGGGGCGCACCACCAAGCGCAGATTGGCTGAACGCACGCCGGCCTGATGCAGCTGGTCGCGCAGTTGTGTGAGGTAGGGTACCATTGTTTCGCTTTCGCGCTGCCCAGCCACCATATAGAATCGGGTAGCACGCCCCGGCCGAGCATACTGCACGAAGTGGTCTAACGAATCTTTCGCAAACCAGAGCGCCGGCGAAAAGGCCCCTACCCTGCCGTATACCTGCGGGTAGCGCAGGGCAGCGTACAAAGCAATGAGTGCCCCCATGCTACTACCTCCAATACCCGTGTGGCGCCGCCTAGCGCGGGTGCGGTAGTGTTGGTCGACGTAGGGTTTGAGGGTTTCCGTGAGAAAAGCGGCGTACTCCCTACCCTCCCCGCCACCATACTGCGGGTTGCGCCAGGGCGAGTACTCGTCCAGACGCTTGTCGCCACCATTATCCACGGCTACCACAATGACGGCATGTTTCTCCCGGTCCAAGGTTTCATCAACGCCCCACTCGCCGCTGAAGCTGGTGGCCTCGTCGAACACGTTCTGGCCATCCTGTAAATATAGCACAGGGTAGCGGCGGTGGTTGGTGGCGTAGCTAGGCGGCAGGTACACCCACACCCGGCGTGTGCGATGCAATTGGGGTAGTGCTATTTCCAGCGTCGTCACGGTAGCAGAAGCGGTATGCAGCTTTTGCGCTTGCACCGGCTCTAACCCGCAGAGTGCTAGTAAGCAAACGCTACCTACCCGCCCCCACCCTACCTTACGCGCTACGCTTGGCCTGTTCTTACACATATTTTCTCTGTCACGCTATCTCCTTTTAATTTCGGCGTGCTAGCAAATGAGCAGAATTTATAGATAGGGCACTGAAAAAAGATTGTGAACAACTATTTTTTTTCAGTGCCCTATCTTCATTTTATACAACTTGAATTGCAGCCTTAATTTCTTCAGATAAGCGCAGCTTGCTACTCATAACCTATTCGTAATTAACATACTATCTTAAACCTACCCAAACGTTTGCGGTAGCAAATATCCAGTGGCCTTGTGTGAATGTTCTGCCAACCGCTGAATATGACCTTGCAACACCTAAATCACAATTGTTTTTATAGGTTTTATCATAGTATCTTCGTCTTTACATTCAATTTTGGGCGAAAAATAACCGCTTAAGTAGCCAAAGCGTGTAATTTCTCGTAAGCGCCGAAATCGTTTGCAAATCGGCTTTGCCGACAGTTAAATTCCCAACCCTAATTATTTTTCAATGAAACACCCTTACCTGGTGAAACTACTGTTTCTCCTGCTAATTGTGTGCGCTGGTTTCACTGGCGCATTCGCCCAAACCGGCTCCGTGAGTGGCCGCGTGGTGGACGAACAGAAACAGGGCTTGCCCGGCGTGACCGTTGTGATAGAAGGCACCTCGCTTGGCAACTCTACCAATGCCGATGGCACCTATTCTATTCAGAACGTACCCACCGGCCCACAGACGCTGATTATTTCCTTTGTAGGCTATAATACGCAGCGTCAGCCGGTTACGGTAAACAACGGCCAGAACACGGTGGTGCCTGTTGTTACTATTGGCGAAAACACCACCCTGCTGAATGAAGCGGTGGTAGTAGGCTACGGTACCCAGCGCAAGCAGGATGTAACGGGCGCTGTGACGCAGATTGACGAGAAGCAGTTTGTAAAGGGTCAGGTAACGAACCCCGAGCAGCTGATCCAGGGCAAGGTAGCCGGTGTGCAAATCACGACCGGCGGCGGTGCTCCCGGCGCGGCCACTACCATCCGCATTCGCGGGGGCTCGTCGCTGAACGCCAGCAACGACCCGCTGATTGTGATTGACGGCGTACCGGTAGACAACAGCGGCGTGAGCGGCGCAGCCAACGCGCTGAGCCTCATCAACCCCAACGATATTGAAACCTACACGGTGCTAAAAGACGCGTCGGCCACAGCTATTTACGGCTCGCGTGCGTCAAACGGTGTTATCCTGATTACCACCAAGCGCGGCGTGCAGGGCGAGAAAGTAACAGTGAACGTTAGCTCGCTGGCTTCTGTCTCGAAGCGCTACAACTCAGTAGACGTGCTATCGGCCGATCAGCTACGCAATACCGTAGCCAGCGTGGCCCCTACCAAAAGCAACCTGCTGGGTTCCAGCAACACCAATTGGCAGGACGAGATTTTCCGCACGGCTTTCACCTCCGACAACAACGTGAGCGTGGCCGGCGCAGTAGGCAAACTCCCTTTCCGGGTTTCATATGGCAACTTGGAGCAGCAGGGTATCCTGCGCACCAACCGCCTCATCCGTAACACGGGCTCCATCAGCCTGACCCCTGTGCTGTTCGACAACACCTTGAAGGTGAACATGAACGTGAAGGGGTCTATCATCGACAACAACTTTGCTGACGCTGGCGCCATTGGCGCAGCCCTGGCTTTCGACCCTACCCAACCCGTGCGCAGCGGCGCTGAAGGCTACGGTGGCTACTTCGAGTACCTGCAAAGCGCCGGCGGTGTGCCCCAGCAGAACGTACCCCGTAACCCGCTGGCCCTGCTGGAATTGCGCCGCGACCGGAGCACCGTGAAGCGGAGCATCGGTAACATTCAGCTGGACTACGCCCTACCCTTCTTCCGCGACCTGCACGCCAACGTGAACCTGGGTTACGATGTTACCCGCAGCAACGGTAGCAACCTGGTTGATGCAGCGGCCGCGGCTGCGTATTTCAACCGCCCCCTGGACGCTTCCATTACTGGCCGCCAGGGTGGTTCGTTCAACCGCTACGCCCAGAACCGCGACAACAAACTGCTAGAAGCCTACCTCAACTACACCAAGCAATTCGGCGAAACCCGCCTGGATCTGCTGGCTGGTTATTCCTACCAGGACTTTGTAACTACCTCGCCCAATCTGCCTACCTACTTGGCCGACGGTACCACCATCTTCCGGGCGGCAGCAGTTAATCCGTTCCGCACGCAATACACCATTCTCTCGTATTACGGCCGCGCTAATCTGAGCATCAACGACCGGTACGTACTTACGGGTACGCTGCGTAACGATGCCTCGTCGCGCTTCCCCTCCTATAACCGCAACGCCCTGTTCCCCGCTGTTTCGGCCGCGTGGAACATCAAGAACGAGTCGATTCTGAAGGACAACAACACGTTCTCCGACCTGAAGCTGCGGGCTGGCTACGGCATCACTGGTCAGCAGGATATTGTAGGCGCAGCGGGTAGCGACTACCCATACATTCAGCGCTACACTGTCAACTCCCTGCAGGCGCAGTACGGTTTCTATAATCCTGCCACTGGCCAGTATGAGTACTACGTTCCTTACTCTCCGCAGGGCTTCAACCGCAACCTGAAGTGGGAGCAAACTACCACCTATAACGCCGGTATCGATTACGGCTTCCTGGATGGCCGCCTGAGCGGTTCGGTAGACGTGTACTACCGCAAAACCAAAGACCTGCTGGCCGTTATTCCCATTCCGATCCTGACCAACTATACCAACCAACTGGTGTCGAACGTAGGCTCGTTGGAAAACAAGGGTGTCGAGCTGAACCTGAACGCGACGCCGGTACAGGGTGAGCACTTCACCTGGACGCTGAACGCCAACGGTACCTACAACGTGAACAAGATCCTGTCGCTCGGGCCACAGGTAGAAGGTTTTGCTGGTATTGAGAACAATGGCGTAGCGGGCGGTACCGGCACCAACATTGGCATCTACCGGGTAGGCGAGCCTTCCTCGTCCTTCTATGTGTACAAGCAAGTATACGGCGCCGATGGTAAGCCGCTGCAAGATGTATATGCCGACCTAAATGGTGACGGCATCATCAACAGCAACGACCGGTACGTGTACAAGCAGGCTGCCCCGCCCGTTATCCTGGGCTTCAGCTCCAACATGAGCTACGACCGCCTGAGCCTGGCCTTTACGCTGCGCAGCCAGCTGGGCAGCTATTTGTACAACAACGTAGACTCGCAGAATGGCACCTACAATGGCATCACCAGCCAGCCCACGGTAATCACCAACGCTACCCAAGATGCCCTCTACACGGGTTTCACCAACCTGAAGCAAGAGCGCTACTCCTCGGATTACTATATCCAGAACGCTTCTTTCCTGCGGATGGAAAACATAACCCTGGGCTACGACGCCGGCAAAATAATGGGCAACCGCGGGAATCTGCGCCTGACGGCTGCTGTTCAAAACGTGTTCCTGATTACAAAGTATTCGGGTCTTGATCCAGAGATTTTCAACGGGGTTGACAACAACGTGTATCCCCGCCCCCGCACCTACACGATTGGCCTGAACCTCAGCCTGTAATTGTCTCTCTGATTTTATAATGAAAACATCATATATCTTCCGCCGTACCCTGGGCCTGGGCCTCGTTGCCGGCTCCCTGCTGGCCACTACTTCGTGTAATGACGACCTGGACCGCGTACCCACCTACGACCTGAACACGGAGAGCGTATACAAGGATGCGGAGGGCTACCAGCGCGTAGCTGCCAAAGTATACAGCGGTTTTGCCGTAACGGGCGGCCAGGGCCCAGATGCCACTACCGGCGACATTCTGGGCATCGACCAAGGCACTTCCGACTACGTTCGCTCCCTGTGGAGTGCGCAGGAGCTGACCACCGATGAGGCCGTTATCCAGTGGGGTGACCCCGGCGTGCAGGACTGGCACAACATGAACTGGACGTCTAGCGGCGTGCTGATTCGGGGTTTATACAGCCGCATTCTGTACGAAGTAACGCTCTGCAACGGCTTCCTGGCGCAGGCTACCGATGCCAACCTCAGCAGCCGCGGCATCACGGGGGCCGATTTGACCAACATCCAGCGCCTGCGGGCTGAGGTGCGTTTCCTGCGCGCCCTGGCCTACTATCACGCGTTGGATCTGTTTGGCAACCCGCCCTTCGCCACGGAAAACGATGAGATTGGGGGCACTACCCCACCCCGCCAGACCACCCGGGCTGAGTTGTTCACTTACATCGAGTCGGAGCTGAAAGCTATTGACGCCGACCTGGCGGCTCCCGGCCAGAACCTCTATGGCCGCGCCGACAAAGCCGCCGCCTGGACGTTGCTGGCCAAGCTCTACCTCAATGCCAAGGTATATACTGGCACGGAGCGCAACGCTGACTGCGCCACTTACGCCAAACGCGTGATTGACAGCGGTGTGTACTCGCTGACACCACAATACAAAAACCTGTTCCGTACCGACAACAACACAAGCAAGGAAGTTATTTTCCCGATTGTGTATGATGGCAAGTTGACGCAGACCTACGGCGGCACTACCTTCCTGACGCACGCTGCCGTATCGGGCACGGCTAACTCCTTCTGGAATCCAGCCAGCTACGGCATCAACGGGGGCTGGGGTGGCATCCGGACCACGCCACGCCTGTACCAGCAGTTCCCGGATACGGCGGCCGATTCTCGGGCCAAGTTTGTGACGGGTGGCCAGTCACTGGAAGTGACTTCGCAAACCACTTTCACGGACGGGTACGTGCCTATCAAATTCAAGAACATCTCCTCGGCTGGTAAACCCGGCTCCGACCTGGTGTTTGTGGACACCGACTTCCCCATGTTCCGCCTGGCCGATGTGTACCTGATGTATGCTGAAGCTGCCCTGCGCGGCGGTGGCGACCAAGCCCTGGCCCTTACCTATATGAACCGTGTGCGGGCGCGGGCATTCAACAACGCTCCCGCGGGCAACATCACGGCTTCGCAGCTCACGCTGGACTTCATCCTGAACGAGCGTTCCCGCGAACTGTACTGGGAAGCTACCCGTCGCACCGATCTGATTCGCTTTGAGCGCTTCACCACAGGCTCCTACCTGTGGGCCTGGAAAGGTGGCGTGGCCGGTGGCCGGGCCGTAGATGACTCTCGTCGACTGTTCCCAATTCCAGCTGCTGACTTGAGCGTGAACCCCAACCTGACGCAGAACCCAGGTTACTAATAAGCAGGCTGCCAAGCGCCAGTTGGCGCTTGGCAGCCTGTGTAGTTCCTTTTTCCGACATTATAATTTCCCACACAATGAAAACTTGGTTTACCAAAATACTGGGAATAGGCGCAGTTGCCCTAGCCCTTACCGCGTGTGAAAAGGACGAAGATAGAGCGGTAATTAGCTCGAATGGCGGGCCGACGCTTACAGCTTCATCTACAGCCCTTGGCGCACTTTCTGCCGATAATGCGGCTAAAGAAGCCGTAGTTTTCAATTGGACCAACGCCGATTATGGCTACCCTGCTGCTGTAACGTACACCTTGCAGCTTGACGTGAAGGGCAACAATTTTAAATCACCCAGCGAGTTCACTACTACTGCTACCAAGCGGGCATTCACGGTAGCAGAATTGAACAGCACGCTGCTAGCTTTGGGCATTGCGCCGGGCTCATCGGGTCAGCTAGATGCACGTGTGCTCTCCAATGTGAGCAGCAACACTACGTACGCGCAGCAATCGGGCGTTACTTCCGTAACGGCTATGCCCTACCTGTCCATCATTGCGTACCCCTCGTTGTACGTTCCGGGCAATTACCAAGGCTGGGCGCCTGACAAAGCACCTAAGATAGCTTCGCCAGCCAACAACGGCACGTACGAAGGCTACGTGAATTTCACGGATCCCAACGGCTTCAAGTTTACAAGTGCACCTAACTGGGACAATACCAACTATGGTATTTCGGGCACTACTACGACTGATCCTGCTACGAAGGAGGTTTCGGGAAAACTTTCTACGGCTGGTGGTGACATTTCATTGCCCGCTACAGGCTACTACCGCCTGGTAGTAAATGTTCCTAACCTGACGTGGACGGCGACGCCTACTACTTGGGCTGCTATTGGCTCAGCTACCCCCGGCGGGTGGGACAACCAAACGCCGCTAACGTACAATACGACCACTGGCACGTGGTCGGCTACGATGAACTTGAGTGCTGGTGGTGAGATTAAATTTAGAGCCAACAATGCTTGGGATATCAACTACGGCGACAATAAAGCAGACGGCGTGCTGGACGCTGGCGGCGACAACATCAAAGGTCCCACGGCAGCTGGTAGCTACCTGGTTACGCTTGATTTAAGTCAGGGTGCTGGCAACTATTCTTATTCCCTCCGCAGGAATTAGCGTTTTCCTCTCACCTATAAAAAAGGCTCCTGATAATAATCAGGAGCCTTTTTTATAGGTGAGAGGCTACGGGGCATCTTCGTTTACTGTAGCACGAATACTGTGTTATCGTTTGGCTGGTAGGCCGTAGCAGCCCTCGTCTCACCGCAACTGCACCGACTCAATATCTACGTGGCGGGCGGCAGGTGCGGCGGGTAGTACCACCTGAAGCACTTCAGCATCGGCTAGCCGTAGCACTGGGGGCTGCGTGGCGGGCTGAAACGTGAGGGGGAGGAAACTGGGGTAAGGCCGCGGGCTCAGTAGTAATGGCGCTGGGCGGAAGTCAGCCAGGGGCACGCGCATCGTCTGCCGGTTAGTGCCTAGCGTTATCGTAGTAGCATAGGCAGCTGCATCTTTGGTCACCAGCACCACTTGCACAGTGGTGCCCGCTTGGCTGGCGGCCCCGGTTAGTACCAGCTCTTTGACGTCGAGCATGTCTTGGCGACGTCCTTGCACTTTATCGCCAAAATACGTCCGCAGGCACATGGCCGGGGTATTGCTGGCGACGTCGGTACCGGCTTGAGGCTTGCCAATCAGGCGTACGGCCAGCGCGCCGGTGGCAGGGCTGGTTACGTAGTCGGCATAGCTACCCTCCCCAATGCGCCCTAGCTCCACCTGGTCTTGGTCGGTAGCGGCGGTGAACAGGGGTAGGGGCGCAGCGGCCGGCACTATGGCGGTTTCCCAATGCTCTGGATGCGCATAGTCCCATTGGCGCGGCGAGCCCGCAAAACTACCCGGAAACGTGGTTGTCCTGCCTTTTTGCTTCACCACTATCCAATACCGTAGCAGGCCCGGATACAGCAGCTCGGCGGGCACGGTGGCCTCAAACGAGGGATAGGCTATGCGTTGCATGGGTAGGGTTTGGGTGCGGCCGTAGTAGTGCTGCGCCACTAGCAGCACACTATCAGTAGGAGCCAGCCCTACCACCTTGGCGGTGAGGCGCAACGGCTGCCCGGCCGCTACCTGGGGGTAGGGCTCGTGTAGTACCTGTAGGTCGGCAACGGTCGGTGCGGGCGCCACAAACTCGCCCAGCAGCAGCGCGCCTACCCGCGTTTGGGCAGTCCAGGCAGTCGTATTCCGTTGCGGAGCCGCCAGCAGGTATACGCCGGGCCGCACAACTGCTTCCCCGTTAGTAGCCTGCGCCTGGGCGGCATTGCCTTTGTTAAGACCACGCATGGTGAACTGCGGCCCCAGATCAGCCAACGAGATACGCAGGGGCTGCGGGTTCCACTCGATGCGCGTGACGGTGCGTTGCAGCGAGGTTTGCGCGAAAGGGTCCGCTACCTGCACGGCGTCGGGCATCACTTCCAGGCGCCACACACCGGGCGCCAGTTGGTCTAGGAAGTAGGCGCCAGTGCCCCCGTAACGCACCACCGGCGATGACCCTACCCCGGCCACGTGCCGGAGGGCAGCGGGCTTCTGGGGCTGCGTGCGGGTGTTGCTGGTGTAATAAAACGCTTCAGGGGTATTCATCTCACTGAGTTGCTCGCGGTAGCTGATGCGAAACGCGCCGAACGTAGAATCGGCGGGGTAGGCGGCGGTTTGCTGTCCGCGCTTCACCTGCCGGAACACCTGCCCGGCAATCAATAGGCTCAGGGCTTTTGAGGGGGTGTAAGCTAGGTTGAGGTAGTGGGTCTGATACTCGGTGTTGGCGTAAGCAATGGCCAGGGGGTCGTAGGCAAACTGCGTGGCCCACTGAAAACCCGCGGCCCGAAAGCTGCGGGCCATGGCCGGGTACATGATGGGCTGCAAAATATCCGCCGACTCAAACTCGTACACCATCTTCGCCTTCGAGGCGAAACGCTTATCCTGACGGTAGGGAATTGGGTATTGATCGACGTAAGGCAGGAAGTTACCATGCAGAGTATGGCCGCCCACCAGCCCTTCGGGGTACCATTGGTAGGTGATGCCGTCTACCTTGGCATTCAGAATAGCCTCGTGCACCCGCGGGTTTTCGGCAATGTTGTAGAACACCGGCTTGCGGCAGCCGGTATTGCGAATGGCGGCGGCCATGCGGTTGGCAAAGGCCGTGACCTGCGCGGCTGGCTCGTGGTAGCGCGGCTCGTTGCACACCTCGAAGGCGATGATGTCGGGGTCTTGGCGGTTGAGCTGCTTGGTGTAGGTATTGCGGTGGTTGAGGAACTGCGTGAGGTAGCGCTCCTGCGCCGCCACCGCCCGCGGGTTGGTGTAGGCCTGGCCTTTGTCGTAGATGGACGAGAAGCCCGTCATGGCCGTATCGGGCTCGGGGTAGCCGTTGCCCCAGTAGGCTATGGGCGTCAGGATGATCTTGATACCGTGCTCCTTGAGGCGGCCCACCAAGAAATCGAGCAGGCGCAGGTGCTCGTTTTCCAGCAGATTACCCACCGTATCAGTGATTTCCACATCCCATACGTGCACCCGAAACGCATCGACACCCAGCCGGGCCAGGTGGTACACGTCCTGCTCGATAGCCTGCTCCGGGGATACGCCCAAGCGCCGGTGCGCACGGTAGGAATAGGCAAACGGTGTGGTGTAGTTCACCCCAAACAATGCTACCTCCTGCCTGCCTTTCTGCCAGCGCAGTACGCCCTGCTTATCTACATACACGTCGCCCCGCGCGGCGCTACTTTGTGCCTGGGCAACGGGTTCTTGCAGCAGAGAAAAGGAAAACAGAAGGAAAATGAAAACTTTCTGCATGAAGAGAAAAGAAGAAAAAGAGTGCCCAGCTTCCGGCGCTTCCACTTCGGGAATAGGCTGGTGCTTGCCCATGTTTGAAAAGTTCGGCAAGTTAGCGCAAACGTTTGTCTAGCTCCAGGCTGAATTTGTCGCTTCCCAGCTTGGTGTAACAATCCGTTTTGATTTTATCCACTTTTGCCTTCGCAAACTTTCGAATACTATCTTTTTAGCTATACGCTTGTTTTCTAATTACTCCATATCCTTGCCTTTCAGCAATATCCCAATAAACGACTTTCAACTACCGAAAACTTTTCCGTGCTTCGCTATTCTGCACTACGCGGTAAGTACACACCCTATTCTGGGACGCTGCGTATTTCTTTTTTTACTTTCTTCTACCCTTCCCATGATCATCATCGCTGACGGCGGCTCTACCAAAACCAACTGGTGCCTAATCGACAACGCGGGCACGCGCATTTATTTCAATACCGAAGGCTACAATCCCTACTTCATCAGTACCCAGGGAATCATTGAGTCGCTCGAAAAAAGCCTGCCCGATAACCTGGACCTGCCGGCCATCAGTGAGGTGTATTACTATGGGGCCGGATGCTCTACCCCGGAGAAGGTGGAAACAGTAGCCGCCGCCATGCGCCACGTGTTCAAGCAGTCGGAAGTATATGTAGGCCACGATTTGCTTGCCGCCGCCCGCGCTCTGCTGGGCCTGGAAAAGGGCTTTGCGGCCATTCTGGGCACGGGCACTAACACGGCCCTCTACGATGGCAAAGACGTAACCCTGAACATCGACTCGCTGGGCTATTTCCTGGGCGACGAGGGCTCGGGCTCGTTCATCGGCAAGCGCCTGCTGCGCGACTACATGCGCGGCTACCTCCCCGATGGCTTGCAGGAGGCTTTCCAGAAGCAATATGAGTTGGACAACGAAGAAATATTCGACCGCCTCTACAACCAGCCCCTACCCAACCGGTTCCTGGCCAGCTTCGCCAAGTTTGCCTACGACCACAACAACGTAAGCTACTGCCGCGACATCGTGCTGGAAGGTTTCAATACGTTCTTCGACAACTTGGTGGTGCATTACCCCAACTACCAGGAATACAGCTTCAACTGCATCGGCTCGGTGGGCTACAACTTCCGCGATGCTCTCACGCAAGCCGCCAAAACCCACAATATGGAAGTCGGCAAAATCATCCGCTCCCCTATTGATGACCTGGTGACCTACCACACCGTACTCGCCAAGAAATAGAGTTTCTAATGTGCTGATTTTTGATGTGTTGATTTGTTGATACTAGACCGTCATGCTGAGCGGAGCCGAAGCATCTCTACTGATAGTAATTCATTTACTCACCGTAGAGATGCTTCGGCTCCGCTCAGCATGACGGTCTATCAAACAAAGAAGGCGGCTCCAAACGGAGCCGCCTTCTTTGTTAAAAATCAACACATCAAAAATCAACGCATCAACACATCCACCTAGTGCTGCACTACCAGGCGCGTGGTTTGCTGCTGTGCGCCGGCTTGCAGGCGTACGAAGTAGACGCCGTTGGCCAGGTTGGCTACGGGCAGCGTCAGCTCGTGGGTGCCGCTGGTCTGGCGGCCCGCTACGGGCACTGTCCGCACGGTGGCGCCCAGCATGTTTTGCACCGTCACGGTAACGGTGGGCGCGGCGGCGCTTAGCTCGTAGTAGAGCGTGGCCGTGCCGCCTGTGGGGTTGGGCGAGGCCAGCAGCTTGAGGCCGCTCACGGCCTGCGCGTTCTTCACGGGCAGCACCGAGTTGGCGGGCTTGGTAATGGGCTTGTTCGTATAGACGAAATACTCACCGGGTTGCAGCGTGATGGTGGCGTTGGCATCGACCACGTTTATGGGCGTGCTGGTGAGGTAGTTATACCACGTACCGGTTTGCTGAAACTGGGGATTGACGGTGGTAGCCGTCACGCCGAAGTTGCCGAGCACCGTCACGCTCAGGTCGCTATTGGAGAGGTGAATGGCTTTGGCCTGGCCGGTTAGCTCCTGCGAGAAGGCAGTAGGCGCGGCAAACACCGGCTGCATTTTCAGCGCAATCAGGGCGCGGTAGGTGTCGTAGAGGTGACGACGGTTGGCCTGGCGGTAGTAGTCCCAGCGGATGGGCTTGTTGCTGAGGCGGCAGTCGTTGCTGATGGTAGTGCCATCGGCGCACACGTTGATGCTGTAATCGTAGCCTACCTCCCCAAACTGCCAGATCAGGCGCGGGCCGGGCACGGTGAAGAAAAACGCTGCGGCCATTTCGTCGCGCTTCAGGCCGGTAGCCAGATCCTTCACGTTGTAGCTTCCGCTGCTGTTGCCGAAGGCCGCGTTTTTGAATTGCAGGCGCTCCTCGTCGTGGCTTTCCATGTAGGTAATCAGGTTGGGCTGATTCCAGTCGCGCTGCCGATAATAGCCCCAGCTGAAGTCCCACCCATCGCTGTAGCCCATGGTGGCTTGGTTGTAGGCATGGTTCAGATTACCCCACAGCATCATCCCGTAATCGGCCAGCTCCTTGCCCTCCTGATTGGCGGCAAACGACTCCAGAATAGGGTAAGAGTTATTGTCTACGCTCATCTGGTAGTCGTAGTATTCTTTCCAGATAGCTACGCGGGTAGGATCATACACAGCATCGTAGGTAGCTTCCGTTTTCTGCACTTGGCTGAAACCGCCCGCCAAGTCAAAACGGTAGCCGTCGATGTGGTACTCTTGCAGCCAGAACTGCATCACGCGCTTCGTGAAATACTTGGTGTAGGCGCTTTCGTGGTTGAAATCGTACCCCACGTTGTAGGGGTGTTTGGCATCCTGGTTGAACCACGGGCTGTTAGCGGCGGGCTTGTTCCCATCAAAATACAGCTGCACCATGGGCGACTGGCCGAAGGAATGGTTCAGCACCATGTCCAGTACCACGGCAATGCCGCGGCGGTGGCACTCGTCGACGAGCTTTTTGAGGTCGTTTTTGGTGCCGTAGTATTTGTCGGGTGCGAAGTAGAACGAGGGGTTGTAGCCCCAGCTTTCGTTGCCCTCAAACTCATTTACAGGCATCAGCTCCAGCACGTTCACGCCCAGGCGCTGGAGGTAGGCCAGCGAGTCGGTTACGGTTTTGTAATCGTGGCGGGCCACAAAGTCGCGCACCAGCAGCTCGTATATCACCATGTTGGTGCGGGCCGGACGCTGGAAGTTGGTGGTAGTCCAGGTGTACTCGGCGGCGCCCGGCGACAATACCGACACAATGCCCGTGGTCTTACCTGTGGGGTAGGCTTTCAGATTGGGGTAGGTAACGGCCGGAATGTACTGGTCGTTATTGGGGTCCAGCACCTTCTCGGTGTAGGGGTCGGCGATGCGCAGGCTGCCATCTACCAGATACTGATAGGCATATTCCTGGCCGGGCGTGAGGCCGTCAATCTGCACCCACCAGCGGCCGTTTTCGGCGTCGTTGGCATCGGTGCGCTTCATCAGCGTAGCGGCGGTAGGCTGCCAGTTGTTGAACTCGCCAATCACGTACACGCTCTGCTTGCCGGGGGCCGTGAGGCTCAGAATAACCGAAGTGCCGCCGCTCAGGTAGGTCACGCCGTCCTTCTTGGCGCCGGCGGGTAGGGCAGCCGTCGTGATGGTGGGCTGCACCAGCAGGAGGCGCTGATCTGTAACCGTAGTAGTGCCGTTGGTGGCCGTGAGCATCAGTGTATTGATGCCGGGCTGCGTCACGGCCACCGTGGCCGAGAGCGAGGTAGTATTGGCCTGCTGCGCCACTTGCGTGCCGTTGAGGGTAAGGGTAAGCGTAGCCGCCGCCGAGGCAGTAGCCGTCACGGCTACCGAGCCGCCAGTTACCAGCACTGGGTTGTTGTTGCTGGTGGCCGGTGCCGTGATGCTGGCTTGCAAGGCCGTTGTTTGTGACACATCCACGAAAATATCGGTGTTGCCAGTGCCTTTGCCCTCGGGCGTACCACCTGCGCCACGAAACACCATGGCCAGTTGTCGTACGGTTTCGCCGGAGCCCTTCAGGCCGGGGTAGTAGTCCTCGGGCACGAAGGTGATGCTGTAGCGATGGTTGCCCAGCGCCGTCATCTTCTCGGCGGCAATGGGCGTACCAAAGCCGTTCGGATTTTTTACGTGCTTCCAGTCGCTGGGCGTAGTGCTCAGGTTGGTAATCACGCCGGTGTAGATGTATACGTCGCCGGTGTAGTTGGCCAGGCCGGCGTTGCCTTTGGTAGCGTCAAAGGTGAGTGTTACCTGATCCGTTGCGCGGAAGAAGGTAGGGGTAGCTGTCACCACCTGCGCCCAAGAAGCAGGCGCACTGCTTAGTACCATCAGCAATAAACAGATGAGTCGAAGTCTTTTCATTCAGAACGGTAAGAAAGTGGGAATTTGGAAAAATGAACGATAGCAGATTCAGGCAAAAACGCTGTTTTTCGGCTTCGTAATCGTTTGCATAGCAAAGGTACACATTGTCTTTTCCCAGTATCTAATTGCACCCAGTTTTTGTATGTAGTTTTGTTGCTTGCTATTGCTTGCCCCGCTGTAATGTCTTTTTTTCGCTCTTTTGGCTGCTGGTTTTCACCCTGGCTTTTGCTGCTATTCACATTAGGACTGCCCCAGCAACTTGCACAAGCGCAGGCATTGACCCAATTGCGCACGGCACCGCAGCTTCCCGACTTTCCCTATTCCGCCTCTACCCTAGCACCTCCGCTTACCCCACCCGATTCGTCGCGGCAAGCTCGCCTCAACCGCCGTCTGCCCCTGCTGGCCGGCGGCTTGGCAGTTACCTACACGGGCCTCACCTACGGCCTCAGCAAAGCCTGGTACACGGGCGAAAAAAGCCGTTTTCATTGGTTCAATGACTTTCCGGAGTGGAAACAGATGGACAAAGCCGGTCACTTCTGGGGGGCCTTTCACGAAAGTCGGGGGGCCGTGGATATGCTGCGCTGGGCGGGCCTCGACGACCGCAAGGCCATTTGGTACGGCGGCTTTGTGGGGTTTCTTCTACAAAGCCCCATCGAAATCCTCGACGGCCACGACCCCGACTACGGCGCCTCGGCCACCGATCTGGCGGCTAATTTTCTGGGCTCGGTTGGGCTGATTGGGCAGCAACTGGCATGGAACGAGGTGCGCATCATGCCCAAAGTATCATTCCATACCAGCCGCTACGCCCCCATGCGCCCCAATGTGCTGGGCCGCTCGTTTGCCGAGCGCCTGCTGAAAGATTACAATGGCCAAACCTACTGGCTGGCCGTCGATGTGGGTGCATTTATGCCCGCCACCTCGCGCTGGCCCCGCTGGCTACAGCCGGCAGTGGGTTACGGCGCCCAGCAGATGGTCTACAACGATGCCGACGCCAACGCCGCCCTGGGCCTGCGCGCCTACCGCCAGTACTACCTTTCGCTTGATGTGGATCTGCGCCGTATCCCTACCCGTAGCAAGCTCCTGCGCCGCGTGTTTTATGTAGCCAGCATCTTCCATTTGCCCGCGCCTGCTTTGGAATATAATAGTCGGCGCGGGTTGGTGCTGCATGGGTTGTATTATTAAGTCTGAACCACGGATTCGCTCGAATTTTCCGGATTTCACGGATTTTATGGCTGTTCGCAACGTTGGCCGGTCTGGCGCCGCAGACGCAAAGGCTGCTATATTTTTCATTTCTCATCTGGCACCCCCTCTCCTTCTTCATGTCGCGCATCAAGCGAGTGTAGGGGGCCGGGGGGTGAGGCGGACCGTTGAACGCATCAACCGACTCGCAAAACCCTCCCATGACAACTAATAAGCAACGCTACCACCGTTTGGCCGTTACTTTTGTTGTATTCTGACATTGAACCACCCCCCCCATAGATATATGCAAGTAGGAGATAGAGTGCGGCTGCTGACTGGCCGCGAAGAAGGCATTGTTACCCGCCTGCTCGATAATGAGCTGGTGGAAGTTGCCATTGATAATGACTTCACGATTCCGGTACTGCGCCGGGAGGTGGTGGTAGTAGCTGCCGAGGAGCAGAAAGCCTTCGGCAAAACGGCCGCTGCCGTGGCCAACGAGCGCAAGGCTGCCAGCACCGGCGCCGCCCGCGCCGCGCAGGCCGCTGGCGAAAAGCCCGCGCCCGCATCGTCGTCAGCATCAGCTAAAAAAGGAAGCAGCCCTACCCCACCGCCCGTCAAGATTGCGAAGGGGCTGTACTTGGGATTGGTGCACCAATCGCCGGAGCTGCTGGCCGTGCACGTCATCAACAACACCGATGCTGACGTGCTCTACACCTACGGCGAGGAGCGCCCCGACGGTACCTACCGCGGATTGGCTTCCGACAAGCTTGAACCCAAAGCTGCCAGCAAGCCCTTGGGCCACTGGCACCTCAAGGATTTCGATAAGTGGCCCGCCGTGCTGGTGCAGCTCCTCCCCCACCAGCTCAATGGCACCACGGCCTACGATCTGCTCAGCAAGCGCACCCAGTTCAAGGCCGCTACGTTTTATAAGAGCCGCCAGCAGGCACCCATTATTCAGAAGGAGGCCTACCTGTTCCAACTCGACGAGAAACCTGCTGCGCCCCTCGCGCCGCCTACCCCCGAGAAGCTGGCCGAAACCCTAAAGGCCCAGCTCACCGGCGACGCGCCCGCCAAACCCGACACCGTGGCGCCTACCCCCGAGCCCGCAAAGGCCATTGTGGCCCCGCCCCACGAGCTGGACCTCCACATCGAGGCCCTACGCCCCGAGGGCGCCGAGGGCCTCAGCAACACCGCCATGCTCAAGCTCCAGATGGATACGTTCGAAGATGCATTGTCGCGGGCGCTGGCTACCAACATGCACGAAATCGTCTTTATTCACGGGGCCGGCAATGGCACGTTGCGCAAGGAAATTCACAAGCAACTGAGCCGGAACAAAGACATTAAGTTCTTCGAGGATGCCCGCAAGGAGAAGTTTGGCTACGGCGCTACCCTGGTGCGGCTGAAGTAGGTAGTGTAAAAACCCGCAACTGTGCTGTCATCCTGAGCAGAGCGAAGGACCTTATCACGTGAGAACGAGTCGTTGCTACGATTATCGTTCTGGCGCGATAAGGTCCTTCGCTCTGCTCAGGATGACAGCTGCGGGCTTTTCTCTATTATAGAAAGCCAGGCGCGCTTATTGCGTACTTTGCGCCATGTTTCGCATCCTTTCTCTCGCCTCTTTGCTGGCGCTTGGCTCCTTGGCGGTACAGGCCCAGCAGCCCCTACCCATCCCGCGCAACCTGGCTGCTACCTACGCCGCTGGCACCCGCGCCGAAAACGGCCTGCCGGGTCCCAATTATTGGCAAAACGCGGCCGATTATACCATTAAGGTCAATTTCAATCCGGCTACCCGCCTGCTCCAAGGTACGGTGGATATTGCCTACCAGAACAACAGCCCCGACTCGCTGCGGCAGCTGGTGTTCAAGCTCTACCCCAACATCTACCAGAAAGGTGCCCCGCGCGACACGCGCTTCTCCCCCGCCGACCTCACCGACGGCGTGCAAATCGAGCAGCTGACCATCAACGGCCAGGCCACCGACGACGCCCAGCGCCGCATCGACGCTACCAACATGACGGTTTCAGTGCCCAAAGCCATTGGCCCCAGGCAAACGGCCCGCGTAACGGTGGCCTACTCTTACACCCTCAACAAAGGCTCGCACCAACGCACCGGCGAGGTAGAGCCGGGCGCCGATTTCGTGGCCTACTTCTTCCCGCGCATTGCCGTGTACGACGACATCGACGGTTGGAACCGCATTCCCTACACCGGCTCGGCGGAGCTGTACAACGACTTCTGCAACTTCAAGGCGGATATTACGGTACCTAAGGATTTTGTGGTGTGGGCCACCGGCACGCTCACCAACGCCCCACAGGTGTTGCAGAAAAAGTACGTGCAGCGCCTGCAAGATGCGGAGAAGAAGGACGACGTTGTCACGATTATTAGCGCCGCGGATGCAAAGCGCAAGAACATCACCACAAACAACGCGCAGAACACTTGGCACTTCGAGGCCGACGATGTGGTGGATTTCGTGTTTGCTACTTCCGACCACTACGCCTGGCAGGCCAGCAGCCTGGTGGTAGACCCCGCCACCAAGCGCCGCACCCGCGTAGATGCCGCGTATAACCCCAAGCACAAGGATTTTGAGGAGGTCGTGCACTTTGCCCGCCGCACGGTGGAGGCCATGAGCTACACGTTTCCGAAGTGGCCCTTTCCCTACTCCCACGAAACCGTATTCGACGGCCTCGACCAGATGGAGTACCCGATGATGGTGAACGACAACCCCACCAAGACTCGCGAAGATGCCATCACGCTCACCGACCACGAGATTTTCCACACGATGTTTCCGTTCTACATGGGCATCAACGAAACCAAGTACGGGTGGATGGACGAGGGCTGGGCCACCATCGGCGAGTGGATCATCTCGCCCCTCATCGACCCTAAGGTGGTAGACGAGTACGGCGTGGCGCCCTACGCCCGCGCTGCCCACACCGAGCACGACATGCCCATCGTTACGCTCACCACGCAGCAATCAGGCACGCCCTTTTACCTCAACTCCTACCCCAAGCCGGCGCTGGGCTACCTCTATGTGAAGGACATGCTCGGCGACGAGTTATTCACGAAAGCCCTGCACACCTACATCCGCAACTGGCACGGCAAACACCCTATGCCCTACGACTTCTTCAACTCGATGAACGCCGGTGCGGGCCAGAACATGAACTGGTTCTGGCAGCGCTGGTTCTTCGACCTGGGCTACCCCGACCTAGCCATCCAAACCGTGACCAAGCAAGCCACCGGCTACCAGGTAACCGTAGCCGCTAAAGGCACTAAGCCCGTCCCGGTAGACCTCACCGTAACCTTCACGGACGGCACTACCACCAAACTGCACCGCTCCGTGGCCGCGTGGCAGTCCGGCAACACCTCCGTCACGCTGGATATCCCAACTACCAAAACGGCTAAGCGCATGGTGCTGGGTAGCACCTATGTGCCGGATAGCTTCCCGAAGGATAATGTATGGGAGGGTAAGTAGGTAGGGAATAAGAAAACCAGATAACAGTGATTTTTTGGAGGTAATACGAGAAAGCAATCTGTATTATACTGCTCCAAAAATCATTGCTATCTGGTTTTAGCCAACCCTTGCTTTAAGGAATCCTGTCTATGGTTTTTACTCGGCAGACAATTAAAATCACCCACATATAATTCCCATTACGAATAGGATTTGGCTTAGTTTATGAATGCGCACGATGCATTATAAACCATTTTCATATCATGAATCTAACAAAATGTTCAGGCATATTTACATGCCTGATAGTAATTACTTTAAGCACTCACGGACAAACTATTGGCAATACAACAGAGCCAAACAATTCTACCTCCTTTGAAACGCAAACCTATTTCGGGTTTAGAACTGGATATAGTAACTACCATATGACAGGGAGTGAAGCCGATTTTCGAACTACTCCCTACAGAGTTCAATTTTCAGACGGGTCCGTGGATTTTCAGGACAAAAACAAGCCAATCCAATGGTTTACAGTGGGAGCGATTTATCGACAAAAAATTTACAAACGTTTAGCCTTCCAATTAGAAATAAACTACCTACGTGAAGGAGGTAGTTTTGAAGCTCCTCCATTTGGCGGCTATACACTTGACCGCACTAACTTTGTTATCGACAATCTGCATATTCCTATACTGCTCAATCTACAGGCCTTCGCTATTGGTCCTTTGACAATGCACTTGGAGGGTGGTATAGCAGCGAACATAGTAGTAAATGGAGTTGAATTGGATAGACCCAACTTGCATCCTAGTAATATATTCAACAACCCTAGCGTAATCCCAGCAAGTGTGTGCGGAGCAGAAATTGCTTGGCGGCATCAGAAGTCCCATTACTTGCTTAATTTCCGGTATACTAACGATTTAACTGATTTCTACCAAAGAGAATATATAGGCACTCACTATAATTTAAAAAGTAAAGGCTTCTCGGTTTCCACTGGTGTATTGTTTGGGCAATAAACTGATTAACTGATTAAATAATCGGTTTTGCTCTTGAACAAGAAAGGCCAGCCTACAATAGGCTGGCCTTTCTTGTTCAATGTGTATACTCCTTTTACAAATGCGCAATCGGATCAGCGTTGCCGTCAGGGTCATTCTTTACAGCGCCACTGGTCGTAAAGCCCTTACCCTTCATGAGTAGCACGCCGGCCATGTGCGGGGTAGCCATAGAGGTGCCGCTGATGGTGTTGTAGCCGCCACCCATCCAGGTCGACTGGATGTTAACGCCGGGCATGCAATAGTCTACCGGTGGGTTGCCGTAGTTGGAGAAAGAAGCCCAACTATCGGAGCTGTTCATGGCGGAGATGGTGAAGATGTTGTCCCCATTCACGCGGGCGGGTGAGTGGTTGTTAGCGTTGTCAGTTTCGTTGCCGGCAGCCAGGGCAAACAGCACGCCGCCTTGCGATGCGGCTAATACGGCATCATCGAGGGCCTGTGATACGCCGCCGCCCAGGCTCATGTTAGCCACGTCGCCGGCTCTACCTTCGGCCCCTACGTAGTCAACGCCGGCAATAACGCCGGAGTTAGAGCCGCTACCGCGCGAGTCGAGCACGCGTACTGCCACTACGGAGGCGCCCGCAGCTACTCCTACCACGCCAATGCTGTTGTTGAGGGCCGCAATGGTACCTGCTACGTGTGTGCCGTGGCCGTTGCCATCGTCGGGCGATGTGTAGCCTTTGCCGCTGGTCAGGAATGAGCGGCTGCGCGATGCATCCACGTTCAGGTCGGGGTGGTCCAGGTCGATTCCGGTATCAATTACCCAGGCCGTTTTGCCGGTGCCGTCGCCGTAGCCTACCCGCGCAATGCCGTAGGGGATGGTCTGAGAAGGAGCAGTAGTACCACCGCCGCCACTTGGCTTGCCCAACGAAATAACTTTATCCTGCTCTATATAGGCTACACTGGCATCCATGCGCAATTTTGCAGCTTCAGCAGCCGACAGCTTAGCCGAGAAGCCTTTCAGCACGTGCCCATAAGCATGGCCCACAGCTTGTTCGCTCAGCCCGTGCGCTTTCAGCAGGCCATACGCCTTGGCCTTCACTTTTTTCACTTTGCCCTCATAGTTATCGGCCGAGGTAGTGGCAACGGCACCGTCTTTCAGCACCACAATGTATTGACCAGCTATTACCTCATCGGCTGATTTAGCGTCGTTTGTTACAGTGGCTACAACCGGTTCCGATGGCATCGCCATTTCGTCGGAGCAGGCAGTGAGGGTAGCGGCACCCGCGGCTGCGGCCGCTACTAATGCCCAGGAAGAAAAACGCAGGTGATGTACTTTTTTCTGCATACTGCTGAAATTTGGAAGGAAGAAAAGGGTAGTTAAAAAGAGCTAAGTACCAATTATTCAATAATCAGAAATCGATTACGGATATAATCGGCTCATCAAACTACCCCTTTTATTGTTATTTCCATATAATATGACAAAAAATAATTTAGGTTATATATTAGAGAATACCTGTATTCAACATGGATTTTCGCAGAGTTAATGCACTGCTATTTTTCATTGCACTACCTTTGTTTCTGTAATGAGTCGCTCCACCGCGGCGCCTTCAGGCGACGAGGAAAGTCCGGGCAACACAGAGCACCCTGCTTCCTAACGGGAAGGACGGAGAAGCGTAAAGTAACTTCGGACAGCCAGTGCCACAGAAAATTACCGCCAGGCGGTGAAATGGTGAGTGGTGAGATGGTGAGTCATGTTCAACCTGCGCAAGCAGAACAACAAACTCATCCTTTCACCATTTCACCATCTCACCATTTGGTAAGGGTGAAAAGGTGCGGTAAGAGCGCACCAGCGGCTGGGCAACCATGCCGGCTGGGTAAACCTCAGGGGTTGAAAGACCAAATAAGCGGATACGCTTCGGCCTTCGGGCCGGGGCACCGGGCGGCTCGTCCGGCGTCCGTGGGTAGGTTGATGGAGCCTTTCCGCGAGGACTGGCCTAGATAAATGGTGGAGGCGCGGCAACGCGTACAAAACCCGGCTTACAGACTCATTACCAGCAACAAAAAGGCCGCCGCAACTTCTGTTGCGGCGGCCTTTTTATGTGCCTTCTACCTATATATAAGGTTTGGGTAGAGGCTATTTCTTTTTTGCGGCGCGGGCGGTTTTCACCTCCCCTACCTGCACGGCGCTGGCTTTGTTGCCGAAACTGTTGCGTACGTACGTGAGCACGTCGGCTATTTGCTGGTCGGTTAGGAAATCGTGGGCGGGCATCACGTTCTGGTACGATTCGCCATCGATTTCCTGATCTTCCATGCCATTGAGCAGCACATTAATCAGGCGGGTTTTATCGCCCAGCACGTAGCTCGTCTTACTAAGCGGCGGGTTCATGTTCTGCACACCGCCCCCGTCGGCCATGTGGCAGGTCAGGCAGTTTTGCGTATAGACTTTCTTGCCCGAAGTCAGTGCCGTTGCTGAAACGGCTGACGCGACGGGCTTTTTGGCAGTTGTTGCTGGCTTCTTCTGCGCCAGGGTAGGTAGGGAAAGCAGCACAAGGCTGGCAATCAACAAAGTATGCTTCATTATTTTTTGTTGTAGACGATACGGTAGATGGTGCCCTTCACGTCGTCGGAGACGTAGAGCGAGCCGTCGGGACCCTGGGCCAGGCCGCAGGGGCGGTGGTCGGCGCGGCCAGAGGCGGCTTTCTCAGGTGAGCCGGCAAAGTTGTCGGCAAATACTTCCCAGTTGCCGCTGGGCTTACCGTTTTTGAAGGGCTGGAATACTACGAAATAGCCTTTTTGAGGCTCAGGAGCCCGGTTCCAGGAGCCGTGAAAGGCAATGAACGCACCGTTCTTGTACTTCTCCGGAAACATGGAACCCGTGTAGAACAGCAGGCCATTGGGCGCCATGTGGGCAGGGTAGGCCGCCGCCGGGTCGATGTACTTATCGTCCACGGTTTTCTTGCCGTCGCCGCCGTACTCGGGCGCCATCATCTTCTTGTTTACCTCTTGGTTGTAGTAGATGTAGGGCCAGCCTGCGTTATCGCCCTTGTCGAGAGCATACATACACTCCGCCGGGAACTGCGCCGATTCTTTCTCTGTGTACTTATCGGGGAACAGCGTGTGCAGCTGGTCGCGGCCGTGCTGCATCACAAACAGCTTATTGTCTTGCTGGTTCCAGTCCAGCCCTACCACGTTGCGCAGGCCGGTGGCGTAGCGCAGGCCGTCGCCGTATTTCTGGTTCAGTTTGTTGGCTTTGAACTGCCAAATGCCGCCGGCCGAGTCCAGCACGGGGCAATTGGGCATGCCCATGGAGCCAGGGCGCCGGTCGCGCTCCTGGCAGGAGTTGGAGTAGGCGCCCACGTTCACGTAGATGTTGCCGCTATTATCAAGCACCACCGATTTACTTTCGTGCTGCTTGCGGTTAATCAGGCCTGTTATAATCTTCTCTGGCTGGGTAGGATTCGTTACTTCGCCTTTGTTGTCGAGCTTGTAGCGGTATACGTCCTCATCGGATGAGGCATAGAGGTAGCCATCTTTGTTGTACATGCCCGTGCCGCCATAGCCGCCAAAACCGCCCGCAATGGTGGCTTTGCCAGTACTGGTTGGGTGTAATGTCAGGATGCCTTTACCATCTTTCACCCGACTCAGCTTCACGTATACCACGCCCTGAGGCGTCACGGTGAGGTGGCGGGCGCGCGCGCCGGTTTCGGCGGCTACCAGCGCGCCGAAGCCAGCGGGCAGCTTCAGGCCGGCGTTGTCGGCATCGGGCACTACCCGCGCTGGGGGGGTTAGCGCATACAGCGCGAGGCTACCTGCTACGGCGGCGGTGGGTAGCAAAAGGCGAGTCAGGGTGTTTTTCATGGAGGAAAGCGTGGTGATGTTGGCAAATAACGTGGGCAGCGGCTGGTAGTTGCTTTTGCCTGCTCTGTGTACGGATTGCACAGCTACAAACACACCTTGACAGGCTGCTGTTTTGAAGGTGCAAGCTGTTCATTATTTCAGCCCGTATCATGCAAACTATGTCTGCTCCAACGTTCGTATATAATCCAGCAGTTCCAGCCAACAGCTACTCCCCTGCTTAGGTTGCCGGTGGGCGGAGCAACTATGTGGCTCCCCGTTGCTTTTTGCTACCTTCGCTCTATTACGCACCTCTCGCTTTCTCTATTTATTTCATGCCCCGTATTCTCATCATCGACGACGAAAAAGCTATTCGGAATACTCTGAAAGAGATTTTGGAGTATGAAAGCTACAAAGTCGACCAGGCCGAGGACGGCCCCACCGGCCTCGATATGCTTATTAAAGATAAGTACGACGTGGTGCTCTGCGACATCAAAATGCCCAAAATGGATGGCATTGAGGTGCTGGAGCGCGCCCAAATCGTAGCGCCCGACGCGGCTTTCATCATGATTTCAGCCCACGGCAACATCGATACGGCCGTGGATGCCACCAAGAAAGGCGCCTACGATTTCCTGCAAAAGCCGCCAGACCTCAACCGGCTGCTCATCACCGTGCGCAACGCCCTGGACCGCACCAAATTGGTAGCCGAAACCAAGACGCTGAAGAAGAAAGTCGCCAAGAATTCGCAGATGGTAGGCGCCTCGCCGGCCCTGGAGGTGGTGCGCAAGGCCATCGAAAAGGTAGCTCCTACCGATGCCCGCGTGCTCATCACTGGTCCCAACGGCGCCGGCAAGGAGATGGTAGCGCGCCAGCTGCACGAGCTAAGCGGCCGCAACAGCGGCCCCATGATTGAAGTGAACTGCGCCGCCATTCCGTCAGAACTCATTGAAAGTGAGCTGTTCGGCCACGAAAAAGGCTCGTTTACGTCAGCCGTAAAGCAGCGCATCGGCAAGTTTGAGCAAGCCGACGGCGGCACGCTGTTTTTGGACGAAATCGGGGACATGAGCCTGTCGGCGCAGGCCAAAGTATTGCGGGCCTTGCAGGAAAACAAGATTACCAGGGTAGGCGGCGAAAAGGAAATTTCGGTAAACGTGCGCGTGCTGGCGGCTACCAACAAGAACCTATTGCAGGAAATTGCCGACCGCAACTTCCGCGAGGACTTGTACCACCGCCTCTCGGTTATCCTCATCCAGGTGCCGCCGCTCAACGACCGGCGCGAGGACATTCCGGCCCTCATCACCAAGTTCCTGGCCGACATTGCCGGCGATTACGGCAATAAGCCCAAAAAGGTAGACCCCGCCGCCATGAAGTACCTGCAAAACCTCGACTGGCGCGGCAACATCCGCGAGCTGCGCAACGTGGTAGAACGCCTCGTCATTATGAGCGACGATACTATTTCCGAAAGCGACGCTAAAGCGTTTGCGGGAAAGTAGGGTTTGCTGATTAGCTAACTAAAAAGCCACCTGTCATCCTGAGCTTGCGAAGGACCTTATCACGTGAGAACAAGTCGTTTTTACGTGATAAGGTCCTTCGCAAGCTCAGGATGACAGGTGGCTTTTTAGCTCTGGCAACTTGCACCCAAGCTACGCCATCTGATTACACCCACGCACGTCGGAGTTATCCATCCTACCCAGCACTTCAAACGAGCCATCGGGGTGCATGCGGGCCAGGTCTTTGGTTTCGATGAAGGCACAACTGTCCACGTTGGCTAGGTCGATGACGTTGAGGGCGCCGTCGGGACGGTCGTTGCTGACGGCGAATGGGTCGCTGGGGTCGCGCAGGAGCACGCGCAGCTGGGCAGGCACATGGAAGCGGCCGTCGCCGAAGCTATAGGCTTGGCTCAGCAATTCCGTCATGCCATACTCGGAGTGGATGCCGAGCGGACCGAATGCCTGTTGCAGCTCCTGATGCAGCTCCTCCCGAATCATCTCGCGGCGCCTACCCTTCATGCCGCCGGTTTCCAGCACGGTAAGATCTTGCAGCTCGGGCACCGGGCCGTATTCGGCCGCCAGATCCAGCAGGGCGTAGCTCACGCCGAAAAGCATGATGCGGCGACTCGGGTCACGTTTCGCCTCCGCCAAGGTAGTGAGCAGAGCAGCGTGGTCGCGTAGAAAAAACGCCTCTTGCGACTGCCCCGAGCGACGGGCAAAATCGTCAATCATCGCCACTAATGATGAATTGCCCTGCTCCAGGTAAGATGGCAGCAGGGCCAGAAACGTCCAGCTGGTAAGCGGGCCATAGTACTGCTCGAAGATGCGGGCGGCGTTGTCGCGGTAGAGCTGCGGGTCGCGGAGCTGGTGGCGACTGCGCTGTTGCAGGGTAGTGCCGCTGCTCAGAAACAGCTCCTGGCCTTCCCAGGCCTGCGGCTCGGTGCGCACGTCGTGGGTTTTAAAGAACTCGATGGGTAGGAAGGGAATATCCGTGAGGCGGTGCACAGCCTGCGGGTCGCGGCCCAGCTGGGCGAGGTAGGCGGCGTAGGGCGGGCAGTGCGCGGCCTGGTAACGAAAGAGCGCAAGAGCGGTTTCTTCTGCCTGCTCCACCGTTAACTGGGGTAGGGCACGCAGGTAGGTTTGCCGGAAACTCATTGGGGTCAGTTGAGGTTAGAAGCGTACAACAAACAAGCGCCCGCTTCGTTGGGAAATTTGTACCTTGTTGCCATCTGAAACGCCTTTTTCGGATTTTCTTAGCCGCCTCTTATGCTCACTATTCGTACGCTTGCACTGGGTGCTTCCTTTCTGCTGGCTGGGGCCGGCGTGTCGTCGTGCCTCACCCCCCCCGACTACCCCGATACGCCTAGCATCGAGTTTAAAAGCATTCGATCGGAACGTGTTGTGGCGGATATTGGCACCTATGATACGGTGACGGTAACGGTATCTTTCCGGGATGGCGACGGCGACTTGGGTCTGGACAATTCGGAAACCAACGCGCCGTATAATCTCACGAATAGCAACGGGCAGCCAAACAAGTTTTACAACAATTACTTCTTTCAGCCGCAGATTCTGCGTGGTAATACATTTGTTGATTACGACCTGTCGTTTCCGTACGACAGCCGCTTTCCCCGCATCCCTCCTATCGACCGCAACGAGCCAAAACGCGGTAACCTGAGCTTCGGTCTTCAAGTTTTCCAGGGCACCTTCCCGGCCGGCTCCCAGATTCGTTTCAAGGTTTCCATTGCCGACCGTGCCCTGAACGTGAGCAACGAAGTGACTACGGATCCGATTACGATTCAGTAAAGAACAAAAGAACGTCATGCTGAGCGAAGGCGTAGCCGCAGTCGAAGCATCTCGCGTGCAACGGTAATCCCAATCGATAGGAGTTACTCACGAGCGAGATGCTTCGACTGCGGCTGCGCTACGCTCAGCATGACGTTCTCTTTTTCACTTACTAAGCTCAATAAATAGCCGGAAACTGCTTCGGGTTTGCTTCGTGCAGCAGTTCGTATACCGTATCAAATACATCCTCGGCGTTGGGCTTGCTGAAGTAGTCGCCATCGGAGCCGTAGGGCGGGCGGTGTGCCTGGGCCGAGAGGCAGCGCGGTTGGGCATCGAGGTAGCGGTAGGCTTGCTGCTGATCCAGCACTTGCTGCATCATATACGACGTAGCACCGCCAGGCACGTCCTCGTCGGCAAACACCACGCGGCTGGTCTTGCGCACGCTATCGGCAATGCTGTGCTGGGTGTCGAAAGGTAGCAGCGTCTGCACATCAATTACCTCCACCGAAATCCCTACTTCGGCAAGCTGCTGAGCCGCGTCCAGCACGATGCGGCACATGGAGCCGTAGGTTACCACCGTCACGTCGGAGCCTTCGCGCAGCACCTCGGGCACGCCCAGGGGTAGGGTAAACTCGCCCACGTTAGTCGGAATCTGCTCTTTGAGGCGGTAGCCGTTCAGGCATTCAATCACGAGGGCCGGCTCGTCGGAGCGCAGCAGGGTGTTGTAGAAACCAGCCGCCTGTGTCATGTTGCGAGGCACCAGCAACTGCATTCCACGAATAGAGCCTAGAATCATCTGAATAGGCGAACCGGAGTGCCAGATACCTTCCAAGCGGTGCCCACGCGTACGCACAATCAATGGGGCTTTTTGCCCGCCTTTGGTGCGGTATTGCAGGCTGGCGAGGTCGTCGGAGAGAATCTGGATGGCGTAGAGCAGATAGTCGAGGTACTGTACCTCGGCAATGGGTCGCAGCCCGCGCAGGGCTGCGCCAATGCCCTGCCCTACAATGGTGCATTCCCGAATGCCCGTGTCCGTCACGCGCAACTCACCAAACTTGGCTTGCAACCCCGCAAAGGCCTGATTCACGTCGCCGATGCGGCCCACATCCTCCCCGATAGCGAAGATGGTCGGGTCACGGCGGAAATTGGCGTCGAAGCATGCTTGTAGTACTTCGCGGCCGTCGACAGGCGGGGCGTTGCGGGCAAATTCAGCGGAAATTTCTTCAATATTGGTGGTGGCGTGCTCGCTCTGGCTGTGCAGATAGGAGTTGTAGCGGTCGGCGTTGTCGGCCTCGGCTTGCTCCAGCCAGTTGAGCAGGTCGCGGCGGGCTGCGCTGCGCTGGCCGCGCACCTGGCGCAGTACCCGGCGCACCGTCCGCACCATATCGGCCCGAATGGGCGCGGGGTTGAATTGCAGCCCCGACACCATTTCGCGCAGCTCGTTTTCGGTGTTGGTTTCGAGCAGCAGCGCGTCCAATAGCTTCACGACCTCGTCGCGCTCCTGCTTAATGGGGTTAAAGAAGGCGTTCCAGGAAGCGGTGCGCGCCTGCTTCACAGTTTCTTTAGCTTCGTTTTCCAGCTGGTCCAGCTCGGCTTTGGTGGCGTGGCCTTCTACCAGCAGCCACTCGCGCATTTTGCGTAGGCAGTCGTGCTCTTCTTCCCAACCCAGGCGTTCCTGGCTCTTGTATCGCTCGTGCGAGCCGCTGGTGCTGTGGCCCTGCGGCTGCGTCACCTCGGTCACGTGGATGAGCACGGGCACGTGCTGGGTGCGGCACACCTCGGCGGCGCGCTGGTAGGTATCAATGAGGGCGGGGTAGTCCCAGCCTTTCACCACGAAAATCTCGAAGCCGTCCTGGCCTTCGCCTTCGCGCTGAAAGCCAGCCAGAATAGCCGAAATACTCTGCTTGGTAGTCTGATATTCAGCGGGCACCGAAATACCGTAATGGTCGTCCCACACGGATACCAGCATGGGAATCTGCAACACGCCCGCCGCATTAATGGCCTCGAAGAATACCCCTTCCGAGGTGCTGGCATTGCCGATGGTACCGAAAGCTACTTCATTGCCCTTATCGGAAAACTGCGTGAACTGGTGCAGCTCTGGGTTTTGCCGAAACAGCTTGGAGGCATAGGCCAGTCCCACCAGGCGCGGCATTTGGCCGGCCGTGGGCGAAATATCAGCCGAGGAATTTTTACTGTTGGCCAGGTCCCGGAACTGTCCATCCTCATCGAGCAGACGGGTGCCAAAGTGCCCGCCCATGCTGCGGCCGGCCGAAGCCGGGTCGGCCTCGGCGTCAGGGTTGGCATAGAGCTGGGCAAAATACTGCGTCAGCGTCAGCTCGCCGATAGCCAGCATAAAGGTTTGGTCGCGGTAGTAGCCGGCACGCCAGTCGCCGGGCCGGAAAGCGCGGGCCATGGCCAGTTGCGGCAACTCCTTGCCATCCCCGAAAATGCCAAACTTGGCCTTTCCCATGAATACTTCCTTGCGCCCGGCCAACGAGGCATGCCGACTTTCCCACCCCAGGCGGTAATCGTGCAGCAAGTCTTCCCGGCGCAAAGCAGTAGCGGTGAGCAGGTCGGCGGTTTCAGGGGTAGTAGACATAAAGAACAGAGAAAAGAAAGACGGGTAGGAATCGGGAGGAAGAACGTGTGCGACGCAAAAGTACGGAAAATGCTGGGGCAGGGACGCGCCGCAGTTGGCAGCCTGCCCTCGTGCGGGGGTAGGGCGGGCAATGCGTATCTTTGCCGGAACTGATGGCCTGCCGTTTAAGTTACGACCTCTGAGAGAATTTCGGGCTGTTGACTTCTTCCTGTTTTCCTACCTTTTTGCTACGCACGTATGACGATTTCCTTACGCTTAGCGGCCAGTCTGCTGCTGTGCCTTGTGGGCCTCACAGGTGCCCATGCCCAGGGCGTGATGACATTTCAGGAAGAATTGCACGATTTCGGTAAGGTACCCGAGGGCACGGTGGCTACCCACGAGTTCAAATTCAAGAACACCGGTAACCAACCGCTGGTGATTGGCAACGTGCAGGCCAGCTGCGGCTGCACCACCCCCGAGTGGACGCGCACGCCCATCTTACCCGGCAAAATGGGCGTGGTGAAGGCCATGTATAGCAGTGCCGGCCGGCCGGGTGTGTTCAACAAAACCATCAGCGTCACTGCCAATACCACCGCCCCCACAACGGTGCTCACCATTAAAGGCACGGTGCTGAACAAGGAGGAAATCCGCAAGTCGCTGACGCCGGCCGAGCTGGCGGCCGCGCCGCGGGCCGTAGCGGCCCAGCCGGTACACAACTTCGGGCGCATGGAGGCTGGTCAGCAGCCAGTGGCGCGCTTTGTGGTGCAGAACACAGGCAAGCAGGATCTGGTGTTCAGCGGCATCACATCGGGCTGCTATTGCATTGGGTTCAAAACGCCCCCTACCCTCATCAAACCCGGCCAGAGCGGCACCCTGGAAATCATCTACACCCAGCGCAAGCTTGGCGCGATGGTTGACGAGGCCACCCTCACCAGCAACGACCCACGCGGCGACCTGAAACTGACCCTAAAAGCTGAGGTGGTAAAAAGCCTGAACGCCGCCAGCCTAGTGAAAGAAAGCGACGTAAGCGTCCCATTTAAGTAGTGAAGTTGTGAAGGGTGAAATTGTGAATTTGACGTTTTGACTGCGCTTTTGTGCTATGCGCTTAGGTAACCCATCCAAAATGTCAAACTCACAACTTCACCCTTCACAACTTCACCACTGCTGTATATTTGCATTTCCTTTTTCAACTTCTCTACTTTTTCCTTCTCAGCCATGTTAATCGGCGTTCCGAAAGAGATTAAAAACAACGAAAACCGTGTAGGTCTGACGCCCGCCGGCGTTGCCGAACTGCGTAAGCACGGCCATACGGTATATGTGCAGAACACGGCCGGTCTGGGCAGCGGCTTTCAGGATGCCGAGTACCAGCAGGCCGGCGCCGAAATGCTGCCAACCATTGAGGACGTGTACGCCACGGCCGATATGATTATCAAGGTGAAGGAGCCTATTCAGCAGGAATACCCCCTGATCAAGGAAAACCAGCTGCTGTTCACGTATTTCCACTTTGCCAGCAGCGAGGAGCTGACTCACGCCATGCTGGAGCGCAAGGCTGTGTGCCTGGCCTACGAAACCGTGGAACTGCCCTCGCGCGCCCTACCCCTGCTGATTCCGATGAGCGAGGTGGCCGGCCGCATGGCCCCGCAGGAAGGCGCCAAGTACCTGGAGAAGCCCCTGAAAGGCCGCGGCATTCTGCTGGGCGGCGTGCCCGGCGTGAAACCCGCGCACGTGCTGGTGCTGGGTGGCGGCATTGTGGGCACGCAGGCCGCGAAAATCGCCGCCGGCCTGGGCGCACAGGTGACCCTCATGGATATCAGCCTGAACCGCCTACGCGAGCTGGACGACATCATGCCCAAAAACGTGTCGACGGTATACTCCAACGAATACAACATCCGCGAGGCCATCAAAACTGCCGACCTCATTGTAGGCGCCGTGCTGATTCCGGGTGCTAAGGCGCCCCACCTCATCACCCGCGACATGCTGAAGGACATGAAGCCCGGCACTGTGCTCGTGGACGTGGCTGTGGACCAGGGTGGCTGCATCGAAACTTGCCGCCCCACCACGCACGAAGACCCTACCTTCATCATTGACGACGTGGTGCACTACTGCGTAGCCAACATGCCCGGCGCGGTGCCCTACACCTCTACCCTGGCCCTCACCAACGCTACCCTACCCTACGCCGTGAAACTGGCCAACCAGGGCTGGCGCGTGGCCTGCCTGCTCAACGAAGACCTGCAAAAAGGCCTGAACGTGGTGAACGGCGAGGTAGTCTACAAAGGCGTAGCCGATGCCTGGGGCCTACCCCTGGCCAGCGTGGAATCGGTGCTGAAGCCCATGCCGGTTATGTAGCTGTTAGCTGATAGCTGTTGGCTATTAGCTCTTTTGTAAGAAGCAGCGCCGACTGATACTGGACGAATCGTTGACAGACGCGACTTGGCCGCCTGTCAGCAATTTGTCCAGTATCAGTCGGCGCTATTTTTAAATAATTTACTCGTGTGCCGAAGCTATTAGCTAACAGCTCAAAAGAATATGAAGGGAGTTATTTACCAGGGCGAGTCGGTGTCGGACGCCGCTACGTTTGCTCGCCTACCTCTGGCGATGCAGAATTACCTGTTGCAGTGCAACGGCCTACTGGCCTACCAAGGTGGCCTGCACCTGCGCGGCTGCTGCCAGGCCCCGGAGTGGCACTCGCTACGCCACGCCTGGGAAGGTGAGGCGGCCTTATCGGCTCGCTATCAGAAAGTACGCCCCACCGACATTCCGTTTGCCGAGGACTACGCCGGCAACCAGTTTTTGCTGCGCGGCGAAGAAGTAGTGTTCCTAGACGCCGAAACCGGCGAAATTGCCTACCTCCAGGTCGATTTTGAGAAGTTTATTGCAGGGGTAGAGAAGTTTCCGCAGCAGGCGTTGGGGCTGGAAATTCTAATTTCCTACCTGAAAGGCGGCGGCCACCTGCGGCCCGGTGAGCTGCTGAGTATTCAGCCGCCGCAGTGCGTGGAGGCGCCCAACCAGCAGCGCACACTGCGCCCTCAGCCCACGGCCGAGCGCCTGGCTTTTCTGGCCGATTTCTACCGCCAGATTCGCAACCTCCCTGATGGGCAGGCCCTGCGCATCTCGCCTTCTTCCGACCACTAGCCGCTGCCTATGCCTACGCTCGCGCTTCGGCTGCTGCTGCGTCGTTTTTCGCTGCTGCTGGCGGTGTACTTGCTGCTGCGCCTCGGCTTTTACTGGGCCAACCACGCCACGTTTCAGGAGGCTAGCACCGGGCAGGTGCTGCTGGCCTTTTGGCACGGCTTCCGGTTTGATGTGGCGGCGCTGCTGCTGCTGAACCTGCCGTGGCTGGTGCTGTCGGTGGTGCCGGCGTATGGGCGCGGGTGGCAACGGCTGCTGCGCGTGTTGCACGTGGTGCTGAACACGCTAGGCATTGCGCTTAACATTATTGATACTGAGTATTTTAAGTTTATTGGCCGACGCACTTCCAATGAACTGACGACCATCGGCGACGACGTGCGCCGGCAGGCAGGGCAGCTGGTGGGGCAATACTGGTATCTGCTGCTGCCGCTGCTGGCGTTGCTCGCCTTTCTGTGGTGGTTGTATCCCATGCCTACCCAGCGCAGCGTGCAGGACGAACAGCGCCAGTGGCGCACCCGTCGTCCCGCCGCGCGCTACGGCCGCTGGGCGGCGCAGCTGGTGGTGCTAGTTGGGCTGATGGTGTTGGGCATCCGAGGTGGGTTGCAGTTGAAGCCCTTGCGCACCGGCGCGGCCTTTGTGCAGCAACCGGCCGTGCTGGGTCACCTGGCGCTCAATAGCACCTTCACCTTCATCAAGAGCTTGGGCTACCAGAGCATCGACCACCGGCAGTATTTCGCTTCGGATACCGCTTTGCGGCAGGCGCTGGCAGCTCGCCCGTTGCCAGCCCATACCCTACCCCCACGCCCGGACAACGTGGTAGTGCTGTTGCTGGAAAGCTTTGCTTCGGAGTATGTAGGGGTCGAAAATAATGGCCGCGGCTACACGCCATTTTTCGATTCGCTGGCTACGCAGGGTCTGTTTTTTCGGGAGCATTATGCCAACGGGCGGCGCTCTATTGAGGCGCTTCCGGCTACGCTGGCGGGGCTGCCGTCGCTGCTGGAAAGCCCGTTTATTACCTCTAATTTCCAGACCGATGAGCTGCACGGTCTGGGCGAAATTCTGGCGCACGAGGGCTACAGTACCAGCATATACCACGGTGCGCAAAACGGCACCATGGGCTTTAACACCTTCGCCGGGGCTGCCGGTATGCAGCGCTATCTTGGTCTGGAAGAATATCCCGGCGCCACCCAAAGCCCCGATTTCGACGGTCATTGGGGTATCTTTGACGAGCCCTACCTCCGGTATTTCGCTCGGCAGCTTGGGCAGCAGCGGCAGCCGTTTTTCAGCTTGCTGTTCACGCTCAGCTCGCATGAGCCGTTTGGACTGCCGGCCGGTTATGAGAAGCGTTTTCCGAAAGGCACCCTGCCCATTCATCGCACCATCGCCTACACCGATTTTGCCCTGCGGCAATTCTTTGAAACGGCCGCCCGGCAGCCGTGGTACCGCAACACGCTGTTTGTACTGCTGGCTGACCACACGTCTCAATCGGACCGGCCGGGCTACCAGAACACGCTGGGGGCCTACAAAACGCCGCTATTGCTCTTCCACCCCGGCCACGCCCTACCCCCGGCCGACACGCACCGCATCACGCAGCAAGCCGACGTGCCTGCCACCGTGCTCGACTACCTGCACCGCGGCGCCAGCGCCCCGCTCCTACCCTTCGGGTACTCCGTATTCGACCAGGGCACCACCGGCCGCGCCATGTTCCTGAGCGGCGGCAGCTACTTTTTGGTCCATGCTGATTTCGTGACGGAGCTAACGGCCGACAACCAGGTACGTCTCTACCCCTACCGCACGCACTTCATCCCGGCCGCGCCCCTCGCTAATCCCGACCCGCAGAAGTTGCGGCAGTATGGGAATGAGTTGAAAGCGTGCGTACAGTTTTACGTGAATGGGTTGGTGGATAATACGTTGTATAAGTAGCGGTGCTTATTCGGTCGTTCTGTCGGTTGACCTCACCCCCCAGCCCCCTCTCCTCGGGGAGAGGGGGAGCCTGACGATTTTGTTCTTTTTGCTAGAAGTATTCTGTCGTGTGCCGGTCTGACGCCGTAGGCGTCCGACCAGTTACCGCGTGCTGAGGTTGCCCGAGCTTCGTGCTGATGCCTGCCCTACCCCTGGCGGCGCGGACGTCAGCAGGCGGCAACCGGTCGGACGCATACGGCGTCGGACCGGCAGGCGACTCTATCATCAGTTTATACCCAACACAAACAAGAGCCCCCACCTGCTTGCGCGGGTGGGGGCTCTTGTTTGTAGCTGACAGCAGCTACACGAAGCTTAGCGAAGCACCAGCTTCACTTGCTGCACGCCGCTGGCGGTGGTCAGGCGGGCCAGGTACACGCCGGCGGGTAGGCCGGTGGGCTGCCAGGTCAGTTGCACCAGTTGTCCGGCGGCGGCAGTGCCGGTGGGCAGCTGCTGCACCAGGCGGCCGCTGGCGTCATAGATAGTCAGCGTGTAGGCTTGCTCCTGCTCCAGCACGAAGGACAGCGTGGTGCGGTCAGAGAAGGGGTTGGGGTAGCTGCGTAGCGCAACGGCGGCGCTTGTGCTGGCCTCGTCATTCAACGTCAGCGCGGTGCTGGTGGCCGCTGCCGACAGCGTACCAGCCGGCTCGGTGCCGTACACTAGTTGGCCTTGCAGGTATACCGTTACGCGGGCATTCTCCAACAGGTCTTTGCCCTTCGCTTGGTAGGAGTAGTCGTTGGTCTGCTGGAAAGCCGACCAATCCTGCTTGTAGAGACGGTACTGGATGTTGCCCGTGCTGCTGAGCGGCCCGAGCGTACCCAGCGCCGCGCTGAAGCGCACCTCGGCGTAGGTTTGCGTGCCCGAGCGGCCCGTTACAATCCGAACGTTGTTGTTGCCCAGTTGGGCATAGTCTACGGCCGAGAGCAGGGCGGCCGCGCCCTCGGGGCTCAGCCAGTAGCGCACCGTTAAGTCCTGATAGGCGGCGGGGGTATTGCCCTCGTTGCGCAGTTGCAGGGTAGTGCTGATGGTATTCGACGTGGTAGAGGAAGACGTGTTCTGCACGTACACGCGCAGGCTGCGAACGGCGGCTACCAGAGCCGGCTCCACGCCCCCTACCAGCTGCCCGTTGCGGTACACCGTGATGCGGGCATTCTCGGTGTAAGTGTTATTGCTGGCGTAGGAATAGTCGTCGGCTTCATTGAAGCTAGTCCAGTCCTGCTTGTAGAAACGAGCCTGGATAGGGCCGGAGCTGGCACCAGCGGCCAGGTTGCCCGCCGCAGCCGAGAAGCTGTACTCCATGTAGCCAAACGCGCCCTGACGCGGCTCCGCGAGCGGCACGTAGCGCAGCTGCACATTATTCGTTCCCAGCTGCGCATAGTCTACGGCACCTTGCATGATAGCGTAGTCTTCCGCCGTCAGCCAGTAGCGCACCGTCAATTGCTGGTAGGGAATGGCTGCGCTGCTCTCGTTGCGCAACTGCAGGTAGGGCTTGATGGTGTTGTTGGTGAGCTGGCGGTCAGCATCCTGGTGCAGCACGCTCAGGCTGGCGGCAGTACCTTGCACCGTTACCGCAAATGTCTGGCTTACCGTGGCGCAGCCGTTGGTGGCCGTGGCCGTTACGGTGGTAGTACCTACGGGGAAGGTGTAGGGTGAGGTGATGGGCGTTGCGGTACCGTTGCGTACGATACTATAAGTAAGCGTCGGAGCCGGGCTACCCGTGGCCATAGCCTCAAATGCTACCGAAGCGCCAGTCTGCCCATATGCGGCCGTGACCGGTGCTAGGGTAGGCACGGTTACTACGGGCGGAGCATTCACCGTTACAGCCTGCGTGTAGGTGTTGGTGCATGTGCCCTGCGTAATCGTCAGGGTGGCCTGGTAGGTGCCGGCTGCGGCGTAGGTGTGCGTGAAATTGCCTCTGGTGGTATAGTCAGTTTTGCCGTCGCCATCCACATCCCAGGCAAAGGTGGCGTTGGCCTCTACTACCGTAGAGTTGTTGGTGAAAGCCGTGGCCGTGCCAGCACAAGCGGTGGTAGCCGTGAAGGTTGGCTGGGGCGTTTCGCAGGTGAGGCCGGTTTGCACGGTGCGGTAGGTGGTGCCTATCCGGATGCCATCGAGTACCAACGCCGGGGAGCTGGAGCCCTGGCGAATAGCCAGCGTCCCAATATCAGACGGCGACGTGGTGCCGGCTTCGCTCACGCTCACGTTGGCCGTAGCAGGCTCGGCAGCAGCGGCCGGGTTGATGAACAGCTGGCTCACGTTGCCGCTTTCGTCGAACACGTATTTCACTACCAATTGATAGGTGGTGTTCAACTCATACTCGGTAGCGGTATAGGTAGCCGCACCACTGCCGCTGATGCCGAATTGCAGCTTGCCCGTACCCGTCCGGCGCACAAACACCCGTGGCCGGAAGGTAGAGCCCAGGTTAGAGGGGCCCAGGTGCAGGAAGTAGTCGCCGGTGGTAGTGGCGCTGCTCACGTTCACCAAAAACGACGCGTACACCGGCGTGCGGGCATATACCGGCGCAAACGGCCGGTTCACATCCTCGCCGCTGCCGGTTAGGGCCGTGGCGTTGCCGATGTTGCTGGCGTCGTAGCCGGGGTAGCTCAGGCTGGGCGTTACCACGGTGAGGGCGCGGGAGCCCGCGCCGCTGTGGGCCGTCCAGTTGTTGGTGGCAGTCAGCAGCGTATCGGCGGGATATTCGAAGTTTTCTACCAGCAGCAGCTGCGCCGGAGCGGCCAGCGTGGCCTGCTCCAGGGTAGCGGGGGCGGTGGTGAGGTAGTTTTCAGCGAAGCGCGTGTTGTCATCGTTGAACGCTACGGCGGCAAACGAGTACGACGTAGCCGGACGCAGGCCCGTTACCAGCACGCTGTCGGCACTGCCGCTGTACACTACGTAGTTGCGGGTGCCTACCTGGCTACCCTGCCCAAAGGCTGCGTTGGCGGTGTAGGTGGTGGCATCGACGGGCAGCGCATCCACAGCGCCACCCTGACGCACCAGCACTAGGCGCTTGGCCCCGTCGCCACCCGTCAGGCGCAGCACCACCGAGGTGCTGGTTATTTGCGTAGCCGCGAGGGTAGGCTGGGTGGTGGGCTCGGCAGCAAGCGCCACGGCGGCGGTGGTGAAGGCGAATTCCTGCCCATAGGCCGTGCTCACAGCCGTGGTGGCGTAGGCGCGCACGTAGTACGTGGTACCGGGCAGCAGGTCGCGCAGCACGCTGGCGAAGGTGCTGGCCTCGGTGCTGTCTACCGTGCGGTTGGTGCCCAGGGTAGGATTTGTTTCCGTACCCCACACCACGCCGCGGGCCGTTACAGGGCTGCCGCCATCGGTGGCGATGGTGCCGCCGGTGGTGGCGCTGGTGGTGGCAATGGCCGATACGGCCGTGGTGCTCAGCGTGGCCGGATACACGGGCGCCGTGCCAGTGCCGCTCACGGCTACGGCCTGGGCTGGCTGGCCGTTGCTGGTAACGGGAATGGAGACCTGATACGCTTGTGCAGCCCCAGGCGCAAAGCGTACATCCACCGTAGTGCTACCCACGGTGCCGCCCGTGGGCGCCAGCGAAATGGTGCAGCAGGCAAATGGATTGCTACCCGTGCGAATCTCCACGCCCGCCGGGGGCGTGAGCAGAATGGGATTCGTGAGGCCACTGCCGCTCACCGTAAACGACTGGCCTGCCGAAGCGCCACCCGCTACCACGCTGCCGAAGTCAGCGAGGGTAGTAGTTGAAACAGTGAGCTGTGGCTGCGGAGCCGTCAGAGTGATGGTGATGGGGGCGCTGGTGCCGGTTACGTCGCCGCAGTCGGTGGTGGCCTGGGCCACTACGTAGTAGGTGCCCGCGCCGGGGAAATCAGCACCACTCACACGGTAGGTGTTCGTGGTGACATCGCCCAGGAGCGTGAACGGGCCGGCCGTGCTGGTGCCATACAACCAGTTGAAGGTAGAGGGCGCGGCGGCCGTGGCCGTCAGCAAGTTACCCGTGCCATTAGTCGACAGCGTCTGGCTGCCCGCGGGCGTCACGGTCACGGCGTTGGTAGCCGGGGCCAGGGTTACGGTCAGGTTGGTGCCGTTGTCGGTGCCGAGGGTAGCGGGCGCGTCGCTCACCACCCGGATACGGTAGCCGGTGCCGCTGGGCGTGCCAGCCGGCAGCGTTGCCGAAATAGGCGAGCTGGTGCCCGTGCCGATGATGTTAGCGGTGGTATTCGTGGGGAATACGCCGCTGGCATTCGACAGCTGCGCCTTAAACGGACCGCTAAACGTACCCGTGGCCGTAAAGTCCACCGCAAACGCGGCGCTGCCGGTGTTGGCAGTCAGGCAATAAGACCCGTCGTAGGCCGAAGGCGTGGTGCTGATGCTGGCCATGGGCGTCGGGGTAGGCGTGGTGCCGCCGGCCAGGGTAGGCGTCAGCACCAGGTCATCCAGCCCAATGCCTTGGGCGTTGGAGCTGCCCCCTACCCCCAGGTAAGTCCAGCGCAGGTAGTAAGTGGCATCAGCGGGCAGGTTGAGGCCCGTGAGCGTCAGCTGCTTGGTTTCCGAAACAGGTGGGTAGTGATAGGCGTTGGTGCCGGCCGGCAGGCTCACCGTGGCGGCGGGTTGCGCTTGCCAGTTCACGCCGTCGGTACTCACAAAAAACTGCCACTCAAAGGCACGGGTGTTGGTGCGGTATTTTTCCACCGCAAACTCTACCCCCAGATCTTGCATGGTGGCGCCAGACGTGTTTTGCACAGCCAGCAGCACGTGCCGGGGCACCGTGTAGGTACCGCTGGCCAGAAAACCAATGGCGCGGTCGGGCGAGGAGGCCGCCGCCCCGAAGTTGTAGGTACCGCCCGTGGTAAAGTTGTTGCCGTTGGCGGCCTGCGAGAAAGCAGTGTAATTGTTGACGCTGGTGTAGGTAGGCGCAGCTTCGGCCGAGAATGTGAAGCCAGCCGGCAGCACCCCGGCCGCCGTGGTGCCCAGGTTGTTGAAATCGACCGTGGTAGCGGTGTTGCTGAGGGGCAGCTGGGCCTGTGCCGGCAGGGCCAGACCGCCCAGCGCCGTAGCGGCCACCAGCGTGCGGAGGCGCCCCAGCAGGTGCTGCGCAGGTCGCCGGAAAGTGGAAAAAGTAAAACGTGTATCCATAGAAAAGCGGCCGTGCCGCGACAAACCGTGAGAAATCAGGGATTAGTTGGTGGGGCCGTTGTCTACTTTCGCTTCCACCACGGCCTGCACTTCCAGGGGTAGGGCCGAAAGCAGATCCAGCCCCGTAGCGGCCTCAATGGCATCCACGGAGGTGCGGTAGTCGCCCCACTGCTCGCTGATGGAGTTGGTATTGGGCGTATCGATGGCAATGATGCGGGTGCCGGCCGTGATGCGGGCCACGTCGTTGTTGCCTACCGGCAAAATCACAATCACCTTCCACACGCGGTTGGGCACCGTCACGCGGCCCTGGTCGATGGTGGTGGTCACGCCGCCGTTGCTGCCCGTACCGCCTACCCCATAGCTACCGCAGATGATATACACCTCGTTATCAGGCAAAAACGTGCGCGTGTAGTTTTCCAGGTTGGCCCAGGTTTTCTGGTTGTTGTTGGGCGCCTGCGGAATCATATTCGTCATCAGGAACGTAGCCGAGTTGTTCTCGCGGGTGGAGGTGCGGTCGGCCGAGGGGCAGTTGTGGCCCCGGTCGAAGCCCGAGCCGGTGTAGCTGGTTGACTGCACCTGGTACCAACCGTCGGGCAGGCTGGTGTCGTTGCGAAAATTGTCTTGGCGGCCCACGCTACCCCGGTCTGAGGCGTCGAGGTGCCAGCTCACCCAGTTGGGCGTACCCCGGTCGCGGCTGTACGACACGGCGTACTGCGGCTTGTCGAGCAGATAGTTGTTGGGGTAGCTGGGGTCGGCGGTGGCGCCGCTGGGGTTGCCCAGCGCCAGGTGCGCATTGTCTTCCGACGGCGCCGCAACGCCAAACGGCGTCACCGCGAAATCGTCGATGTTCAGCCGCGCCGCCCCGCCCGAGGTCTTGCGAATCTCAAACTTCACCGCGCCCGGAATATTCACCGTGAAAGCCGCCGCCTGCAAGGTGCTGCTGGTAGTGAATACCGTGGCGCCTACCTTGGTCCACTTATCGCAGTTGCAGGCGGTTTGGGGCTGCGCCCACAGTTCCCAGCTGCTGCTGGCATCGGTGCCGTAGAGGGCGTGCTGCACCGTGACGGTGGCGGCCCCGTTGGGCAGGAAGAACTCCATGGTGAGGCGCCCCGCCTGTTGCAAGCGCACGGCCTGCGCACCGTTTTTGTGGTCGGCTTCGGAGGTGCCCGTTACGGCATCGGTGAGCAGCCAGGTGCCCGAGGGGAAGGTGACTTCGCCGGCCGGGTAGGTGGGTTTCGTGCCCGTATCGAAGGTTTCCTGCGTGCCGCCCGTGGGCGCAGTTTGCCCCAGCACGCGCGGTACCGAAAGGGCAAAGTAGGACAGGCAAAGCAGCCATGCGGTGCGGCTACCCAAGCGTAAAGGTGTTAGCATGAAGTAGATAAAAGGGTCCAAAACAGCCCCCTACCAGCAGGGGCGCAAAACAACGCACAAAGCTACGACGCTGAATAGGATCCTATTATCACTAAATTGTTAAATCTTGAAATTATATACAAACCGTTATTAATATAATAATATTTATACAGCTTATTAATTAGCAGCTCATCATCAGTAGTCCGCTAACGTGCATGCATTGGGTAGCACACTACTAAATTTCATATTGTGCATTACGTTAATATAATAAGGAGTAACTATGTACTCTTTTTATTACCACGCAACTGAATTATCATTCTCTCCCATGCCTCGGCCTTGGTTTGAGAAGCGAAATTGCATTCTTCATTATCCTGGTCTACCCGACGCAGATATTCCTGCTCTATTTTCTCGTTCTCCCAGAAAAAGCTGCTAGCCTGCGAGTTCCATCCTCTTTGCGTCGCCCACCAACTTTTTGATACAGGAGTTACTTCCGGCGTTTGCGCCGCCCGGCTGTGCGGACACGCTGGCTGGGCTAACTATTTGCTACAGAGGCTGTATTAATCAGAGCAATACAATATCTTAGAATACAGTCTAACGTAGCTTTTATACGCCATGATGGAGTTCAACGAAACGCAGAAAATGACCCAGTGGTGGCTGTGGCTCTTACTGGCTGGGGTGGTAGGAATTTGGGTGTGGGGTATTACGCAGCAAATTATTTTGGACCACCCTTTCGGCAACCATCCTATGTCGGATACCGGGCTGCTGATTTCCGCCATTTTCCCCCTGGCCATCGTGTTTTTTTTCCGCTCCCTTACCCTCTCTACAACCATTAATGCACAAGGCGTTTATTTACGCTATGCTCCACTCATGAGCACGCAAATAACCTGGGCCGACGTTCGGGAGGCGGAAATCATCCGCTACGGATTTGTAGGCTACGGCATCAAAGCTTCCCCTACCTACGGCACAGTATACAACGCGAAAGGCAATACCGGCTTGCTACTGCACAAAAAGAACGGCGAAAAAATCTTAATTGGCACGCAACAGCCTGAGCATCTTGCGCAAGCGGTTGGGCAGTTTATTCCCCTGCATTCCGTTGCTGGCTGAAGTCACTCCACGTTTTTCCGGAAGCTGCTTCGCTCCACTATATCTGCCAAGCGCTGGCCCTACCCCGCCGCCACGTAGGGGGGCACCTCGCTCAGCCGCTCGTTGGTGCGCTGCTCAAAATCGACGCGCCAGCAGTAGTGCTCCAGGCCGTTGGTGAGCAGCAGCAGCGGCGCCCCGATGGTTTGGTTGTAGGTGGCCGCCTGCATGGCCACGGCCGCCGTGATGGGCACCGTGGGCGCTTTGCACTCTACTAATAACAGCGGCCGGCCGTGGGCGTCGTAGGCGCAGAGGTCGGTGCGCTTGCGGCGCTGGTTGTAGGCGTGGCCGCGCTCCAGGGACAGCAGCCCCAGCGGGTAGCCCAGGTGGCCGGTGAGGTAGTGCACCACGTGCTGGCGCACCCACTCCTCGGGCGTGAGCACGACGTGCTTGCGGCGTAGCACGTCCCAGATTAGGATATTTCCGCCCGAATTTGTAACTTTGTAGTCGAAAGGCGGCAGGTTTAAGGCTTGCATCACCTCCAAAGGTACGGCCCAGAACTTCGGTTCCCGCTTTTTCGCTCCGTGCCGTCGTATCCTGACTTTTCAGGGACCGACGGTTTTTTTGTACCCGGATACATGGTTGTATGGCTATATGGATGAATGGTTGTTTTCACAGCCAATGACTTTGCCACACCTAAAATTTGAGGCTACAAGAACGTCATGCTGAGCTTGTCGAAGCATCTCGCGTGCTGATGAAAGATAGTACTCAACATCAGCACGCGAGATGCTTCGACAAGCTCAGCATGACGAACCAGAAAATCAACCATTTGACAATCAACAATCTAACCATATAAACTACATGAAAACAAAAGCTGACATTGTAGAAAACTGGCTACCCCGCTACACGGGCGTACTCCTGAAAGATTTTGGCCAGTACATCCTGCTCACCAACTTCCTGAACTACGTGCACATGTTTGCCGAGCAGTTTGGGGTAGAAGTACAGGGCCTCGACAAACCCATGCAAACGGCCACTGCCGACGGCATCACCATCATCAACTTCGGGATGGGCTCGCCCATGGCAGCTACTGTGATGGATCTACTCTCGGCCGTGAAGCCCAAGGCGGCGCTCTTTCTGGGCAAGTGCGGCGGCCTGAAAAGCAAGACCAAGCTCGGCGACCTGATCTTACCTATCGCGGCTATCCGCGGCGAAGGTACCTCCGATGATTACCTGCCCGCCGAGATTCCCGCCCTACCCTCCTTCCGGTTGCAGCGCGCGGTGTCGTCGATGATCAAGAAGTACGAGAAAGACTACTGGACCGGCACCGTATATACCACCAACCGCCGTGTGTGGGAGCACGACACGGCCTTTAAGGACTATCTGCGCCAGATCCGGGCCATGGCCGTGGATATGGAAACGGCTACCATCTTCACGGTGGGCTTCGTGAACGAGATTCCGCACGGCGCGCTGCTGCTGGTGAGCGACAACCCCATGACGCCCGACGGCGTGAAAACCTCGGAAAGCGACAAGAAAGTAACCGCCGACTTCGTGACCACGCACCTACAAATCGGTATCGAGTCGCTGCTGGAGCTGCGCAACTCCGGCGAATCGGTGAAGCACATGCGCTTCGAGTAGCCCCCCGCTGATGGCGTTTTCGGCCCTGCCCTACCCGGCAGGGCTTTTTTGTTGGCTGGTATTTTCAGCTACCCAGCGCCCCAGGGCTGAAGCCCTGGGCTACGGAGTGGCTAGGTACGGCTTTTCGCTGCATAGCCCAGGGCTTCAGCCCTGGGATGCTGGGGCAAATCTACCATAGCGTTGTACCTTTCGGCTCCATTTGTCCCCACTACCGATGATCCGACGCCTACTACCGCTTCTGTTCCTGCTGCCGTTTCTGGGCTGCCATTCTACCAACCGCCAACAGGCCGATTTACTGGTGTACAATGCCACGGTGTATACCGTAGATTCGGCATTCAGCAAAGCGCAGGCGTTTGTGGTGCGTAACGGCAAATTTGTGGCGGTGGGCCAAGCCGATGCACTACGGGCGAAGTATCAGGCCAAAGAGGAAATGGATGCCGACGGCCAGTTCGTCTACCCCGGTTTTTACGATGCGCACTGCCACTTCTACCGCTACGCCCTGGGCCTGCGCTCGGCCGATCTGGTAGGCACCGAGTCGTGGCCCGCGGTGGTGGAGCGCCTCACCGAGCACCACCAGCAGCAGCCCGATGCCACCTGGCTGGTGGGCCGCGGCTGGGACCAGAACGACTGGCCCCGCCAGCAATTCCCGACCAAAGACACCCTGGACGCGCTGTTTCCCAGCACGCCCGTGTTCATCACCCGCGTAGATGGGCACGCCGCCCTGGCCAACCAGGCGGCGCTGGACCTGGCCGGCATCACGCCCAACACGCCCATCAGCGGCGGCGTGATTGGGCGCGACCGGCAGGGCAAGCTCACGGGCCTGCTGGTAGATAATGCCGTGAAGCTGGTGTCGGCCAGAGTGCCAGAGCCGACTTCAACCGAAGCCGAAAAAGCACTCTTGCAGGCCCAGGAAAACTGCGTGGCCGTGGGCCTTACCAGCCTCGCCGACGCTGGCCTGGACCGCGCCGACATTGAGCGCATGACCATCCTGCAACGCGTGGGCAAGCTGAAGCTGCGCCTCTACGCCATGCTCAACCCTACCCCCGAAAACAAGGCCTACTACCTTCCCAAAGGCCCCATTTTCAAGGATCGGATGACCATTTGTTCCTTTAAGGTGTATGCTGATGGGGCGCTGGGCTCGCGCGGGGCCAGTCTGCTGGCGCCCTACACCGACCATCCCGAGGAAACCGGCTTCCTCCTCCAGCACCCCGAGTACTACCGCGACCTAGCCAACGAGCTGGCGGCCACCAAGTTTCAGATGAACACCCACGCCATCGGCGACTCCAGCAACCGCTTGCTGCTGGACATCTATGGCGCCGCCTTGCAAGGCCAAACCGACCGGCGCTGGCGCATCGAGCACGCGCAAGTGGTGAGCCAGGCTGATATTCCGAAGTTTGGGCAGTACCACATTGTGCCATCCATTCAGCCTACCCACGCCACCTCCGATATGTACTGGGCCGGCGAGCGGCTGGGCCAGCAGCGCCTCGAAACTGCCTACGCCTACCAGGACTTGCTGCAGCAATACGGCCAGGTGGCCCTGGGCAGCGACTTTCCAGTGGAGGACATCAACCCGCTCTATGGATTCCACGCGGCCGTGGCCCGGCAAGATGCCAAGAACTACCCCGCCGGCGGCTTCCAGATGAACAACGCCCTCAGCCGCCCCGACGCCCTGCGCGGCATGACCACCTGGGCCGCCCACGCTGCCTTCGAGGACAAGCAGAAAGGCCAGATCAAGCCCGGCATGGCCGCCGATTTTGTAATCCTAAACACCGATTTGCTGACCGCCCCCAACGATAAGCTCCGCGGCGCCAAAGTGCAGCAAACCTGGATTGCGGGGGAAAAAGTGTTTTCAATTAAAAAGTAAGAATGCCGATGATGGCGCGGGGCTGTGCCCCGTGTCTACTATTCGCAGGCCTCTGGCCTGCCCGTCTGCACGACGCACCCAAGCGTTCCTGGCGGCGCAGACGACAGCAGGCCAGAGGCCTGCGAATAGTAGACACGGGGCACAGCCCCGCGCCATCATCGGCATTTTTAATTCTTAACTCTTAATTCTCGTCCGCGCTGGGGCCATAGAGGCCGGGCACTGGAATATCGAGCAGGCGCAGGTACACGGTGAGTTGGCCGCGGTGGTGGATGCTGTGGTTGAGGCCCATGAGGCGGATGGCCGTGGCTTTGGGCGATTCAAAAATAGTATGTTCGCCGCGGTGCAGGCGGAAGTTTTCGGTTAGCTGTTCGTCGTTGGTGGCGTGTAGGGCCTGGCGCAGGGTAGCGCTGTACTCGTCGAAGCGGGCCAGCAGCTCTTCTTGGCTGGTAGGCGTGGGGCCGGGCTTGGGGCCGTTGGGGTCGAGAAAGTCGCGGGAGGCGTGCTGCACGAATAGCTGCTTGAACGCCAGCAGGTTGACCACGTGCGTAGCCAGCTGCCAGAGCGTCATGCTCTTGGGGTGCGGGCGGTAATCAGCCTGGGCGTGGGGCACGCGCTCCAGTACGCGGCGGGTGCTGGCCAGCTCGTGGTCCAGCTCGCTCAGAATGTTTTGCTGAATGGAAGAGGTATGCATGGGGATATGGGTGAAGGTGAAAACCGCATAAGAAGCCCAAAACTCGCAAAAAATTACGGGGTGAGGCACGACAACCGGCAATATTCCGCCAAGCAGTCGGCACGGCCGTTTTCGGCAGGGTAGCATACTTTTCACAGACAGGACGGCGCAGGAGGGTAGGCGCCGCCGCGGCGTGTAGCTTGTCGGCTCAGAAGTCAGCACGAGCGCGCACTTGCCATTTTTTTGATAGTATGCGGGCCGAAACGCTCTATTCTTTCATTTCCTGCTTACATGAAACTGATCCGCCACGGCCAGCCCGGCCACGAAAAACCCGGCATAATTCTCAACGAACAGAAGTACGATGTATCGGCTTTTGGCGAGGACTACAACGAGGCGTTCTTTGCCAACAATGGCTTGCAGCGCCTAGCCGAGTTTATACAGGCCCACGAAGGCCAGCTCACGCCCCTCGCCGACGGTGAGCGGCTGGGGCCGCCGGTGGCTCGGCCGTCCAAAATCCTGTGCATCGGCCTCAACTACGCCGACCACGCCAAGGAAACCGGCGCCACGCCCCCGCCCGAGCCGGTGCTGTTCATGAAGTCGACCACCTCCTACATCGGCCCGCACGACGACATCATTATCCCCCGAAACTCGGTGAAAACCGACTGGGAAGTGGAGCTGGCCGTGGTGATTGGCAAGCGCGCCTCCTACGTAGAAGAAGCCGATGCGGCCGACTACATTGCCGGCTACGCCCTGCACAACGACGTATCAGAGAGGGAGTTCCAGCTGGAGCGCAGCGGCACCTGGGACAAGGGCAAAGGCTGCGACACCTTCGCGCCGGTAGGGCCGTTTCTGGCTACCCCCGACGAGGTAGGCGACGTGGACAACCTGCGTTTGTGGCTGTCGGTGAATGGCAAAATGATGCAGGACGGCACCACGGCCAACCTCATTTTCAAGATTCCCTTCCTGATTTCCTACCTCAGCCAGTTCATGACCCTGCTGCCCGGCGACATCATCTCCACCGGCACGCCGGCCGGGGTAGGGCTGGGCTTCAACCCGCCCGTGTACCTGAAGCCCGGCGACGTGGTGGAGCTAGGTATCGACGGCCTGGGCACCGCCCGCCAGCAGGTGAAAGCGTATGGCCAGAATTGACGCCCACCAGCATTTCTGGCACTTCGACGCCGTGCGCGACGCCTGGATAACGCCCGACATGGCCGCCATCCGGCGCGACTTCCTTCCCGCCGACCTCGCCCCGCTGCTCCAGCAGCACAACCTGGACGGCTGCGTGGCCGTGCAGGCCAGCCAGAGCGAGGCCGAAACCGACTGGCTGCTGACGCTGGCCGACGAGCACGCTTTTATAAAAGGCGTGGTGGGCTGGGTGGATTTGCAGGTTGACAACGTAGCCGAGCGGCTGGCCCACTACGCGCAGTTCAAGAAGCTGAAAGGCTTCCGGCACGTGCTACAGGGCGAGGCCGACCGCGCCCTGATGCTGCAACCCGCATTTCGGCGCGGGCTGGCGGCATTGTTTGCCGCGGGCTTCACCTACGATTTGCTGATTTTGCCCGACCAGCTCGGCTACGCCGCCGAGCTGGCTGCGGCCTTCCCTACCCAGCCCTTCGTGGTCGACCACCTCGCCAAGCCCCTCATCAAGGCCGGCGAGCTGGAGCCCTGGGCGCAGGACATCCGGGCGCTGGCCGCGCACGAAAACGTGCTCTGCAAGGTGTCGGGCATGGTGACGGAGGCCGACTGGCAGCGCTGGCAGCCCCAGGATTTCCGGCCCTACCTCGATATGGTGTTTGAAACCTTTGGGCCCCAGCGGCTTTTGTTTGGCTCCGATTGGCCGGTGTGCAACGTGGCCGGGGGCTACGCCCGCATGGTGGAGTTGGTGGAAGACTACCTCCGCGCGTTTTCGGGCGCCGAGCAAGCCCGGTTTTGGGGAGAAAATGCTGGTGATTTTTACCGACTTTGAAAGCTATTCGAGTTAGCTAAGAAGGTTGTTGGAACGATGTAGAGACGCATACTTGCGTCTCATCGTCTGCGCCGCATAGCCTATATTGTTCCACAACAAGCCACTGGCGTAGAGACGCATCCTTGCACCTTATTATTCGACGACCATCGTTCAACGCCGAGACGCAACTATGCGTCTCTACATCGTTCCATCATTAACGCAAACAGTCCATTAATCCCACCCCATGGATTTACAACTTCAACATCAGGTTATTATCGTCAGCGGCGGGGCCAAGGGCATCGGCGAGGGTATTGTGCGGGTATTGGCGGCCGAGGGCGCCATTCCGGTTATTATCGGGCGCAACGAAACCGATAATCAGCAAGTGGTAGCCGACGTAACCGCCGCGGGTGGGCGGGCCGGCCAGGTGGTAGCTGAACTATCGGACCCGGCCGAGTGCGCCCGCGCCGTGCAGGCCGTGGTAGAGCAATTCGGCCGCATCGATGGTCTCGTGAACAACGCCGGCGTAAACGACGGTGTGAGCCTGGAACATGGTACGTATGAGCTGTTTATGCGCAGCCTGCACCGCAACATGGTGCACTACTACCTGCTGGCCCACCACGCCCTGCCGGAGCTAAAAAAGTCGAAGGGTGCTATCCTGAACATCACCTCCAAAACCGCCGAAACCGGCCAGGGCAACACTTCCGCCTACGCCGCGGCCAACGGCGGCCGCAACGCCCTCACTCGCGAGTGGGCCGTGGAATTGCTGAAATACGGCATCCGCGTGAATGCCCTGGTGGTGGCCGAGTGCTGGACGCCCGCCTACGAAACCTGGATTCAGACCCTACCCAACCCCGAGGAAAAGCTCCACGAAATCACCAGCAAGATTCCGCTGGAAAACCGCATGACCACGGCCGAGGAAATTGCCAACACCACCGCCTTCCTGCTCTCGCCGCGCAGCAGCCACACCACCGGCCAGATCGTGCACGTAGACGGCGGCTACGTCCACCTCGACCGTGCTTTAATTAATGGGTGATACGTTGTGCGTTGATACAAACTGTCATCCTTCATCTGGCGTCCGCTTGCGAAGGACCTTATGCCGGTTGAACGAGTCGTTGTGACATCTGTCGTTCTGCTGTGAGAAGGTCCTTCGCTCTGCTCAGGATGACACACGCTTTTTCACTCGCAACTGGCAACTCACAACTATGAATACCCTTGTCTGCTCCGCCCCTACCCAGCTCGCCTACGAGCACCGCCCCGCTCCTACCCTGCGGCCCGGCGATGCCCTGCTGCGCATCCGCCGCATTGGCATCTGCGGCACCGATTTACACGCGTTTGAAGGCACCCAGCCCTTCTTTTCCTACCCCCGCGTGCTGGGCCACGAGCTGGCCGGCGAAATTGTAGACCCCGGCGACGCCACCGATTTTCAGTTGGGCGAGGCAGTTACGTTTATACCCTATTTCGGCTGCGGCACGTGCATTGCCTGCCGGCGCGGCTTACCCAACTGCTGCGTGCAGATGCAAGTGTGCGGTGTGCACCTTGATGGCGGCATGACCGAGCTGCTAGCCGTGCCCGCTGCCGCGCTGGTGCACGGCAACGGCCTCAGCTTCGATGAGCTGGCCCTGGTAGAGCCGCTGGCCATTGGGGCGCACGGCGTGCGCCGGGCCGTGGTGCAGCCCGGCGAGTTTGTGCTGGTGGTAGGCGCCGGCCCCATCGGGTTGGGCGTGATGGAGTTTGCCCGCATTGCCGGCGCACACGTCATTGCCCTCGACCTCAACCAGCAGCGCCTGGATTTCTGCCGCTCGGCTCTCGGCGTGGCGCATACCATCAACGCCGCCGATGCCGACGTGACCGAGCAGCTCCGCCACATCACCCACGGCGACATGCCCACGGTGGTGATTGACGCCACGGGCAGCCTGCGGGCCATCAACAACGCGTTTCAGTACCTGGCCCACGGCGGCCGCTTTGTGCTGGTGGGCTTGCAGAAAGGTGATATCAGCTTTTCGCACCCCGAGTTTCATAAGCGCGAAGCCACACTCATGAGCAGCCGCAATGCTACCCGCGCCGATTTTGAACACGTGCTGCACGCCATGCACCAGGGTTTGGTGAAGCCTGCAACCTACATCACCCACCGCGTGCCGTTTGGGCAGGCCAAAGACGCGTTTGCCAGCTGGCTCGACCCCAATACGGGCGTCATCAAGGCCATGATAGAAGCCGGGTAAGCAGCCGCGTCTGGTACCATCTTAGGTTGATGCAGTGCCACCTAAATGTTGAGTGGCACCAAACGCAGCCGTTTGGGGCGGCGCGTTGCGCACGGCACTATAATTTTCGTCAGGTCCCAACCTTACGACTTTCAAAATCAGCCATGCATAACGCGCATACACTCAACGTTTATCCACTTAAAGTATCCTCCTTACCCCCACCACATGGCCCTTCCTACCTCTACTGCCGCTGCTGCGCCAGCTGCTACTAGCACTGCGCAGCAGCGCACGTATCTGTTGCCCTTCATCCTGGTTATCTGCCTATTCTTTCTGTGGGGCATGGCGCATAACCTCGATTCCATCTTGATTCCGCACTTGAAAAAGGCGTGTCAGCTCAATAATCGGCAGTCGACGCTGGTGGATACGGCTGTATTTCTGGCGTATTTCCTGATGGCTATTCCGGCCGGGGTCTTGTTGAAGAAGCTAGGGTATAAGTTCAGCATCATTATAGGGCTACTGGCCTTTGCGGGGGGCGCCTTTCTGTTTCTACCGGCCGCCGATGCCCGCTCCTATGGCCTGTTCCTGACAGCCCTATTCATTATCGGCTGCGGACTAACCATCCTCGAAACGGCTGCCAACCCTTACGCCACTGTGCTGGGGCCACCGGAATCAGCTACGAGCCGGCTGAATCTGGCAGCGTCGTTTAATGGGCTGGCGGCGCTGGTAGCGCCCATTATCGGTACTAATCTGATTTTGTCGGGCAAAGAATACACGCCCGAGCAGCTGGCGGCCATGACCGATGCGGCCCGCACAACCTACCTGAACGCCGAAGCGGCAGCCGTGAAAATGCCCTACCTCGTGCTGGGTTGCATTCTGGTGGCGGTGGCCGTGCTGTTTTACTTCTCCTCCCTACCCGAAATAAAGGCCGCCGAAAGCGAACCATCGCAAGGCGGTTTCTTTGCTGTGCTGAAGCATCGGCACCTGACTTGGGCCGTAGTGGCGCAGTTCTTCTATGTAGGGGCACAAGTGTGCGTTACCAGCTTTTTCATCCGGATGGCCAAGCAGGGTGGCGGCCTCGATGAGAAAACCGCAGGCTACTATCTCGGTTTGTATGGACTCCTATTTATGGGCGGGCGCTTCATCGGCACAGCTTTGCTGAAGTACGTTTCTTCGCCACGGTTGCTCTCCATCTACGCCCTTGCAGCCGTGGCCCTGTGCACCGTGGCAGTATTCGGCGACGGCGCCTACGTGATTTACGCATTGGGCGGGCTGGGCTTCTTCATGAGTATCATGTTCCCCACAATCTTTGCCCTGGGCATTGCCAGCCTCGGCGACGACACCAAGCAAGGCTCCTCTTGGCTGGTAATGTCGATTGTGGGCGGCGCCATCCTCCCCTACCTCATGGGCACTGTCATCGACCTGCAACAGGATAACACCCAAGCCGGCTACGTGGTGCCGCTGGCATGCTTCCTGGTCGTGCTGCTATTCAGCCAGTACGGGTATCGGGTGCGGGGGAAGGTGGTGTAGCCCCGGCTACCGACGCAATGGGAAAGGCCTTCACTGGATGGAAAAGCTGTATTCCTTTTTTGCCCTACCCCAATCAACCCTCGATAACAATCCTGGCTTGGTTGAGCATAACACCTAGGGCGCCCCCTTCGCCCCGCTGCAATAGCTTTTGGAGGTGTTACGATGCAAGAAGGCCGAACTGCAACACGCGGTCCGGCCTTCTTCGTTTCTGTGTACTGCGGTTCGTACGGCTATAGCTCCTTGGCAGGCATGGCTACGTTGGGGGTAGCGGGTGGCGGACCGGGGAAGGTATCTGTAGTAGCCGGGTCTTCGCGCAGCTTCTTACCGCGCAGCTGGAGCAGGAAAATCAGCCCCAGGATAAAGAACACGATGAGCGCCAGAATGCTGTAGCGCATATTACCGCCCGTGAGCTGCGAAATGCCACCGAATACCAGCAAACCGATAACAATCCCGACCTTCTCTGTCACATCAAAAAAGCTAAAGTAGGCAGCAGAGTTAGGCGTATTTTCAGGAATAATTTTAGAGTATGTGGAGCGTGATAAACTTTGCACGGCGCCCATGGTGAGACCAATGACAGCAGCCAGAATAAAAAAGCTAGGACCCTTTTGCACGAAATAGCCAGCAATACAGATCAGCATCCAGATGAATACAGCCCAACTGAGCGCCCGCGTATTGCCAATGCGCTCCGAGAGCTTGGCGAACAGGTAGGCCCCAATAATTCCTACAATTTGCAAAAGCAGAATAGTGATGATTAAATCCTTGCTCGGTAAGTGCAGCTCTTCATCACCAAATAAGGTAGCCACGTACATCACCGTTTGCACCCCCATATTGTAGGTAAAATAAGCCAGCAGGAAACGCTTAAGGTTAGGTTGGTGCTTAGTTTCTTCCCATACTTTACCCAACTCCCGAAACCCATTGAGCAGCCAACCGGCATCGGAGGCAGTTCCAGGCCGACGGCCGGGGTCGGGGGGTAGGGTGAAAAAAGGAATTTGCGCAAAGCCTGCCCACCAGATACCTGTAAGCAGAAAGCTCAGCCGGGTAGCCTCCCCAGGGCTCAAGCCAAACATCGGCGTACCTGACAGGGTAGGCCCCTGAATCAGCACTAGGCACAGCACCAGCAACAGCACCGACCCAATGTAACCCATAGAAAATCCGCGGGCCGACAGCGAATCGAATTGTTCCTCAGAGGAAATATCGGGCAAGTAGGAATTATAAAACACAATAGAGCCCGAAAACCCTATAGTAGCCAGTATAAAAACGAAGACACTGATGGTAAAGGTGTTTGGCTCGAAGAAATATAGCCCTGCGCAGGAAGCAGCCCCGAGGTAGCAAAAGATCTGTAAGAACAGCTTTTTTCGCCCCGAAAAGTCGGCTAGTGACGTTAGTAGCGGGCTAATGAGCGCGATGATTAGAAAGGCCGCTGATATAGAATAATTTTGCAAAGATGTACCCGGAATATGCAAGCCCAGAAACTCGACAGGGGTTTTGCCGCTATCTGTCTTAGTTACCTCCTTTACCATTGAACCCCAGTAGATGGGAAAGATAGACGAGGTAATAACCAGCGGATACACCGAGTTGGCCCAGTCGTAGAACGTCCAGCCGCGGGTGATGCGCTTGTCGTCTTTAGGTACGCTCTGAAAGCCCGCGTCGGGGGCAGGGGTAGCGGTAGCACTCATGCAGTCATGGGATTAGGGAGGGAATTTGCGATAGGTTCGGGCAAGATAACGGGATTCCGGCTGCCCGGTTGTTATCGTTGGCTCAAACTTACAATATCCCGATCTGCTACTCCTTACTGCCCACCAGCGCCGCATAATGCGCCTCTGTGTCCACATCAATTGCCCCGGCCGGAAACGGTACGGTGGCCACCCACTCCGGGTGCTGGCGCAGTAGCTGCTGGGCGCCGGCCGCGTCGGGTAGGGCTTGCAGCAACGGTAGCACGCTTTCCGCGAACAGCACTGGCACGCCGCGTACTGAATTGTACTCTGTTGCCACAATGGGCTGCTGGGTAGCCAGCTGCACTACCACCAGCTGCCGCAGCAGGGTAGGCGTGATATGAGGCTGGTCGCAGAGCAGCACGAGGATGCTGGTGGGTGCTGGCTGATGCTGTTGCAGTTGCAGTTGCGCTAAACCCGTTTTCAGCGAGGCACCCATGCCCGCTTGCCAGGTAGGGCAATGGACTACTCGCACAGGCAAGCCCGTTAGCTCCGGCAGTAGCTCTGCGTGTAAGGCGCCCGTTACCACCACTACCGGCCCCAGCACTGCTTCTACGGCTGTAGTAGCGGCTCGGCGCAAAAGGCTTTGCCCCTCGTATGGGAGCAGTTGCTTCGGCCTACCCAAGCGCGACGATGAGCCAGCTGCCAGCAGCAGCACGCCCACTACAGGCAGCGAAGAATCTTGGTTTTCTAACACGTGCGTATAGATAGCCAAGCCCCCTACCCTCCCAATTCACACACCGCCGACACGGCCGCGCTGGCGGCCAGTTCCCCATCGGAAGCAATGCGGGGGTGAATGGGGTGCGGCGAATCGCGCAGGAATCCGGCCGGCCGGCCCGACAGCACCGCCTGTATTTCGGCCACAATGGACAGGGCAATTTCCTCGGGCGTTTCGCTGCCCAGATTCAGGCCGATGGGGCTGTGCAGGCGTTGTTGCAGGCGCTGGGCAGCATCGGGCACGTCTTTTTCCAGTTCTTCGAGTAAGCGCAGGTATTTTTTGCGGGGTCCCAGCAGGCCGATGTATGGCGCGGGCGCATTCAGCAAATGACGCAGGGCGGCCAGATCGTAATAGTAGTTGTGGGTCATGAGCAGGGCGAAGCTGCCGTCCTGCGGCAGGGTAGGTACCTGGTCTACCGGCACCACGCGCACCGCTTCGGCCTCGGGGAAGCGTGTGGCCTGCGCCAGGCCGGGGCGGCCGTCTACCACGCGCACACGCCAGCCCAGGGTAGCGGCCATACGCACCACTGGTTTCACGTCGTTGCCGGCACCAAAAATGGTGAGGCGCACGGGCGGCCGCAGCAGCTCCAGGCTCACGCGCACCTGCCCTACCTCGGAAGGGTAGCTGCGGGTAGCGGGCTGGTTGTCGGCTAAGGCTTGGCGGGCGTCGGTCAGGATACGCTCGTACAGCGCCGAGTGGGTAGGCAGGCTGCCTTGTACTGCGCCGCTGGCCGTGACCAGCAGCCGCTCCCCTACCATAGCTGGCGCCGTAGAAGGGCCATCCAAGTGGAATACGGTGGCGACTACAGCCGGCTCCTCTACCCCTTCCCACCACGTGCGCAGCAGTTCCAACGGGTTGCGGGCATCGTCGAAAGCCAGGGGCTCCAGCAAAATCTGCACAATGCCCTGGCAGCCCAGCGCCGAGCCAAATTGCAAATCATCGTCGGGGTCGGTAGAGTCGTAGGTGACGACGGTGGGTTGCTGGCGCTGAATGCACTGCCGGGCGCGGCGGCGGGCGTCGCCTTCCAGGCAGCCGCCGCTGATGGCGCCGGTCAGCTGGCCGTCGGCGGTTACCAGCATACGGGCGCCCGGCCGGCGGTAGGCCGAGCCGGCCAGGTCGACCACCGTAGCCAGCGCGCACGGCCGGCCCGCTGCGCGATGCGCGTCGTAGGCAATAAGCAGGCGTTGGAGTTCGGTCATGGGAGTGATGGTAATACTTAACAGAACGTCATGCTGAGCTTGCCGAAGCATCTCGCGTGCTGATGTGAGATAGTATCTTTCGTCAGCACGCGAGATTTCTCCCGCTGGTCGAAATGACGAGCAACGATGGGCGCGTGCAACGCGCCCCTACGCCGAGGTGCGCAGGGCTTCCAGCATTTTGTCGGGCGTCATGGGGAGGCTGCGCAGGCGCTTGCCGGTGGCATTGTATACGGCGTTGGCCACAGCCGCGGCTACGCCCACAATCCCAATTTCTCCGATACCCTTCACGCCCAGGGCGTTGATGTAGGGGTCTTTTTCCGGCACAAACTCAATTTGCATATCGGGAATGTCGGCGTTGACGGGGATGTGGTACTCGGCGAGGTTGTGGTTGGTGTAGCGGGCGTAGTTGGGGTCGCGGAAGGTTTCTTCCATGAGCGCCGAGCCAATGCCAAAAATGGCACCTCCGTAGAGCTGGCTGGTGGCTGTTTTCAGGTTGAGCACCTGCCCTACCCCGTGCACGCCTACCCAGCGCGTCACCCGGATGGTACCCATGTCCGGATCTACCTCCACCTCGCAAAAGTGAGCACCAAAGGAGTGCATGGAATGGCCTGAGGGCTTCTTGCCCTCGCCCTTCTCGTTCTTACCACCCGGCTCCTCGGGGCTTCCAGCTGCGCCACCCGCTGCGGCAAAGTGCTTTTCCTCATAGCCAGACCCGTACTTGCCCATCGCCATGCCCTCTATGTCGGTCATGCCGCTGCGCGAGAGGGCAGCCACCAGGGTTTCGCCTTTTTGTGGGTTCTTTTTCAGGAACATGCGGCCTAACTCCACCTTCACGTCGGCGGGCTTGGCTTTGTAGAGCGGTGATTTTTTGTCGCCCACGGCCATGTCAATTACCTTTTTCCAGAGGTCTTCGGCTGCGGCCATAATGGACGACGACACCGTGCCGGCCGCCTGCGAGCCGCCCGAGCCAGGAGCCGTGGGCAAGCGCGTGTCGCCCAGCTCGAAGCGTACTTTTTCGGGTGGCAGGCCCAGCGCGTCGGCGCCTACCTGCGTCATCACAGTCCAGGTGCCGGTGCCCAGGTCGGTGGCGCCGCTCTGTACCACGGCGTGGCCATCGGCAAAAAGACGCACGCGGGCCGTGCCCTGGCTGCTGTGTACGGGATAGGTGGCCGTAGCCATGCCCATGCCCACCAACTTTTTGCCGCGGCGGGTCTGGCCGGGCTTGGGGTTGCGCTTGCTCCACCCAAACAACTCAGCGCCACGCGCATAACACTCTTTCAAGGACTTGCTCGACCAGGGCTTACCGTCGTCGCTGTAGTCTTTGTCGGCGTAGTTGAGCAGGCGGAATTGCAGCGGGTCCATGTTGAGCTGGTGGGCCAGATCATCCATGGAGCTTTCGAGCGCAAACGAGCCAGGCGCTTCGCCAGGGGCGCGCATCCATACCGAAGTCATCACGTTGGCGCGGGCCAGCTCGTAGCGGGCCGAGAAGTTCGGGCACGCATACAGCATGTTCACCACCTTGCTGTTCGACTCGGCGTAGTTGTCCCAGGGCGAAGTGGTCGATTTTTTCTCGTGCATCATCGCTACCAGTTTCCCTTCCTGGGTAGCCCCTATTTTCAGGGTCTGCTCCTGGTCCTCGCGGTGGCCTACCGAGGTATACATCTGGGGGCGCGTGAGCACCAGCCGCAGCGGCCGGTTCACGGCGCGGGCTGCCAATACCGTCAGGATGGTATGGGGCCAGAACGAGCCTTTGCACCCAAAGCCGCCACCCAAATGATGCGTTACGATGCGGATCTGGTCGCGCGGAATGCCCAATAGATTTGCCAAGGAGCCCTGGCTCATCGTGATATTCTGGGTCGATTCGTAGACCGTCAGCCGGTCGTTGCCTTCCCACACGGCGGTGGTGGCGGCGGGCTCCATGGGGTTGTGGTGATTGATGGCGTGCACATAGGTAGCCTCGTGCTTCACCGCCGCGCTGGCGTAGGCTTGCTCGGGGTTGCCGCGCACCTTATGCCCGTCGGTCTTGCCGTTCTGAATCTTCTGCGGGTCAAACAGATCGGCCTTCGGGTCATGGTAGGAGTCGATGGGCTTTTCCACTTGGTACGACACCTTGATGAGGGCCGCCGCCTGGGTGGCGCGCTCCAGCGTGTCGGCCACGACCACCGCCACCGGCTCGCCGGCGTAGTGAATCTCAGCGTCCTGCATAGGCAGGTAGGACTGGGCCGCCTGCCACTTCTTTTCCTCCTTCAGAGTGCTGGGCACTTTGGCTGGCTTCGGAATATTCTGGTACGTGAAAATGCTGATAACGCCGGGCTCTTTGGCCGCCGCCGCGGTATCGATGCTGGTTATTTTACCCTTGGCTATATCGCTGGTTTTCAGCACGCCGTGCACCAGGCCGTTCACCGGATACTCAGCCGAGTAGCGGGCGGCGCCCATCACCTTTGCCCGACCATCTACGCGGTCCATGGGCTTGCCTACTACATTGGTGGGCGGCAGGGTAGGTTCAAAGAAATTGGTTTCCATATCGGTAGAGGCGCCTTGCAGGCACCCGTTTATCGTTGCTGATGTGTGGTTATCATTTCGCGTCTATCGGTAACTTACTGATGATTAGAATTACTCACGAGCGAGATTCCTCGACAAGTTCGGAATGACGTTCTTTCATCAGCAAGCGAGATTTCTCCTCTTTGCTTAATGCGCAACATGGTCGAAATGACGTTCTGCGGTAATCTAATCAGGCTTTCTACCCCTTGGCGGCTACCTCCATGAGGGCGCGCACCAGCGTGTTCTGCACCATGTCTATCTTGAAAGCATTGTGCTCGTAGGGCTGCGCACCGCGCACCGCTGCGGCAGCAGCAGCCCGGAAAGTAGCCTCGTTGGCGGGCTTGCCTACTAGCATCTGCTCGGCCTCTTTCGAGCGCCAGGGCTGGGCCCCTACCCCGCCCAGTGCCACCCGCGCCGAGCGGATGGTACCGCCCTGCACATCGAGGCCTACGGCGGCCGAGGTTAAGGCGTAGGCGTAGCTGGCCCGGTCGCGGTTCTTCAGGTACAGCGAGTTGCGGGCGTGCTCGGCCTTAGGCACCGTCACGGCTACAATCAACTCGTCGGGCTCCAACACGTTTTCGATGTGGGGCGTTTTGCCGGGTAGGCGGTAAAACTCAGTGATGGGCACGCGGCGCTGTTTGCCCTTGGCGTTTTCCAATGTCAGCACAGCATCCAGGGCAATGAGGGCCACCGACAAGTCGCCGGGGTAACTGGTGGCAATGCAGGCATCGGAAGTGCCCAGGATGGCCAGGTTACGGTTGTCGCCTTCTTTGGCAGGGCAGCCGGTGCCGGGCTCGCGCTTGTTGCACGGAAAGGCCGTGTCGCGGAAGTAGGGGCAGCGGGTGCGTTGCAACACGTTGCCGCCGATGCTGGCCATATTGCGCAGCTGCGCCGACGCCGCCAGCAGCAACGACTGTGAAATGGCCGGGTACTGCTCCATCACCAGCTTGTGCTCGCCCACGTCGCTCATGCGCTCCAGGGCGCCAATGCGTAGGCCGTCGTTGCTTTGTTCGATGCCCTTGAAGGGCAGCATGTTCACATCAATCAGCTGGTCGTGGTTTTCCACGTTCAGCTTCATCAGGTCGATGAGGGTGGTGCCCCCGGCAATAAACGCCGACGATTTATCGTCGCGCTTGGCCCCGGTGGCTTCTTTGGCCTTGGTGGCCTGGAGGTAGGAAAAGTTATGCATGAGCGGTGAGATGGTGAGGTAGTGAAATGGTGAGTTTTGTCGTTCAGACGGCACAATCAGCGCCATCAGAAACTGTTGGTGAAGGGAGGATGAGGCTGCGAATTCATTCGTGCAGCAGACATTTGACACTGTATTGTTCACAGCAACAATGCCTTACTCACCATCTCACGATTTCGCCATCTCACCTTTCGCTTCCAGAATGGCCGCCGTGATGTTGGGGTAGGCGCTGCACCGGCACAGGTTGCCGCTCATCCACTCCCGCACTTCGGCCTCGGAGCCGGCGTGGCCTTCTTTCACGCAGGCCACGCCCGACATGATCTGGCCCGGCGTGCAGTACCCGCACTGGAATCCGTCGTGCTTGAGGAAGGCTTCCTGCATGGGGTGCAGGTTGTCGCCCTGGGCCAGGCCCTCGATGGTGGTTATTTCCTTGCCCTGGTTCATCACGGCCAGGCTGAGGCAGCTTACAATGCGGCGGCCGTCTACGTGCACGGTGCAGGCGCCGCATTGGCCATGGTCGCAGCCTTTCTTGCTGCCGGTGAGGCCCATGTACTCACGCAGGGCGTCCAGCAGGCTCACGCGGGGCTCTAGTTGCAGCGTGCGCACGGTGCCGTTCACTTTCAGCTGCACCGGCGACACGCCCGCTACCTTTTTGGAGAGGGCCGTGAGGCGTTCGGCCTGGCTGATGAAGGGCGGCGCCATCACCAGACCTAGGATACCCCCGGCCTGCTTCATGAAATTCCGCCGCGAGCCATCGTTGGGCGTAACTCCGGGGTTGGTGCCGCTCTGGTCGGCCGGAGAATCGTTATACATCAGAAAGAAAAGTTTAATGAGAAATTGGGTGGAGGGAGCTACGCTCAGCAGGTAGCGTTGGCATATCCTACAACTGTTGCTGAAATGCGTTTGTTTGGTAGTCGCTTACTTAGAATCTTTCTTAATTAACAGATTCACAATATTTTATATTTAAAAAGCAAGCAGCCTCTGGTCTACGGCTATGCCGAAAAGTTGGTTGCAGGCAATTAGATATCTATCCCTTTATTGGTGGTTAGCAACTGGTATCTTTGTCGGCCAGATTTGCTTTTGCCTGAGCAGTCGGTGGGTTGCAGTGTTCTACCCCTCTATCTCTCAGTTGCTTGCCCTTCCTTTTGTCTATGCCTACTTCTTTCCTGCGTTTCTTTGGTTTGACTACTTTTCTGCTGGCCGCCGCTTGTACCAGCAACAAAAACCTGGAGCAAGACAGCCCGCAGGTCAGCGCCGAGGTAGTGGCCCCTACCCGGCCCGCCGCCCGACCTAAGCCACGCCGCCTGGCACAACTGGATACCACGCATTTCTCACCCCAGTTCATTCGTAGCTTTCAGGAAGCCAACAAAGCCGAAACCAGCTTCGATGTGCACGGCGGCTGGCTCCTGCTCAGCCCCACCGACTCCGTGGCGTTTCCGGTGGCCGAGTTGCCTGCCAACGCACCAGTGGTATATGCTGCCACCGATAAGGGCCGTACGTATCGGCTCACGCTCACGCGCCGTAACTACTCCACGGTGCACTATGTGGCAGAAGCGCGTCAGGGCAGCAAGCTATTGAGCCGTCAAACCGGCTTGGCGGACCTTAATCCGAGCTTCTTCGCAGACATCGAAATTCCAAAGGACAGCGAAACGGGCCTACCCTACAGCGGCTACGAGTTTCAGGCTACTGCGCCTCAGCAACAGGGCTTTGCTGTGCTCATCGGCCGCAGTCAGGATGCAGACAAAGCGCAGGTGTACGGCGGCACTCAGCCGCAGCAAAGCGCGTGGCACAACGTGCCTACCCTGCGGCGGCAGTAGGTGGTGAGATGGTGAGATGGTGAGATGGTGAGTAGTGAGTAGTGAGTAGTGAGTAGTGAGTAAAGAATACGACTGTCATCCCCTATCTGGCGTCCGCTTGCGAAGGATCTTATTACGCTAGCACAAGTCGTTGTTACGCTTGTCGTTCACACGTGAGAAGGTCCTTCGCAAGCGGACGACAGATAGAGGATGACAGACGCTTTCTACTCACCACTCACAACTCACCATCTCACCATCTCACCATCTCACAACTCCTCAGCCGGGTGTTTGTCTTGGCGGCGGGGCTGTAGTAGCTTGGCAATCAGACCGGTCCAGCCGGTTTGGTGGCTGGCGCCGAGGCCGCTGCCCGTATCACCGTTGAAATACTCGTGAAACAGCAGGTAGTCGCGGAAATGGGGGTCCGTTTGCAGTTGCTCGTTGTTGCCCATAGCTGGTCGCCTACCCTCCGCGTCACGCAGAAACAGATTGCTCAGTCGCTCCGTGAGGGCATCGGCCACAGCCAGCAGCGACACATACTGGTTGGAACCCGTGGGGTATTCCACCACAAAATCGTCGCCGTAATAGTGATGAAACCGCTGCAACGACTCGATAATCAGAAAGTTGACGGGAAACCAGATGGGGCCGCGCCAGTTGCTATTGCCCCCAAACAGGTCTGACTGCGACTCGCCTGGCTCATAGCTCACGGTAAAGCTCTTATCCTCCGCCTTATACACGTAGGGGTGCTCTAGGTGGTAGCGCGAGAGCGCGCGTACGCCGTACTCCGAAAGGAACTCCGCTGTATCCAACATGCGGGCCAACAGCCGCTTTACGCGGTGGCCACGCAGCAGGGACAGTAGGCGGGTAGCACCTTCCCCCGGTTGCTGCCAGTGCGACACCAGCTTGGCCAGATCGGGGCGGTGGGTCAGAAACCAGTCCATGCGCTCCTTAAAGCGGGGCAGTTTCTCCAACATATCATCGTTGAGCACCTCCACAGCAAACAGCGGAATCAGCCCTACCATGGAGCGCACCTTCAGCATCTGGCGGCCACGGTCGGGCGAGTTCAGCACGTCGTAATAGAACTCGTCCTCCTCATCCCAAAGCGAATAGCCACCCCCTACCTTGGTCATGGCCTCGGCTATGTAGAGGAAGTGCTCGAAGAACTTGCTGGCCATGTCCTGATACACGGGATTGGTGCGGGCCAGCTCCAGGGCAATGCGCATCATATCCAGGGCAAACATGGCCATCCAACTGGTGCCGTCGGCCTGCTCAATGAACACGCCCTTCGGCAAATCGGCACTGCGGTCGAACACACCAATGTTATCCAGCCCCAGGAAGCCGCCCTCAAACACGTTGCGGTTTTCGGCGTCTTTGCGGTTCACCCACCAGGTGAAGTTGAGTAGCAGGCGGTGAAATACTGATTCTAAGAATTTTGTATCGCCTTTGCCGCGCCGGTTTTTCTGGTCGATTTTGTACACGCGCCACGTGGCCCAGGCGTGCACGGGCGGATTCACGTCCTCAAACTTCCATTCGTAGGCGGGCAGCTGGCCGTTGGGCTGCATGTACCAGTCGCGGGTGAGCAAGCGCAGCTGCTGCTTGGCAAACTCCGCATCCAGCACCGCCAATGGCAGGCAGTGAAACGCCAAATCCCAGGAGGCATACCAGGGGTATTCCCAGGTATCGGGCATTGAGATGATGTCGGCATTGTTGAGGGTGGTCCAGTTGTGGTTGCGGCCCTGCTTGCGCTGGGGCGGCGGTGGGGGTAGGGCCGGGTCACCATCCAGCCACTGACGCACGTTATAATAGTAAAACTGCTTGCTCCAGAGCATGCCCGCATACGCCTGCCGTTGGATGTTGCGGGCGTCGTCGCTGCGCATATCGCGCTGCACTATCTCGTAATATCTATCGGCTTCTTCGCTGCGCTGCTGCACCAGCTGGTCGAACTCCGAGAAGGGCTCGTCTACGTTAGGCGCTGCCAAACGTAGGCGCACCACGCGTTCCTCGCCGGCCGGAATGGTCAGGGAGTAGCGCACGGCCGCCTTGGTGCCATAGCGTGCCGGGTTAACGGCTTGGTTATGCCCATACACCACATAATCGTTGATGCCGTCTTTGAAATACTGCGCGTTGGAAGGGGCATTGTAGAGGCGCTGGGTGTTGGTTTCGTTGTCGCAGAACAGCAATTCGGGCTCACCATCGTAGTAGAGGCGTCGCTCGCCCAGCTCCTGGTGGTCGATGGCAATGCTCCCTCCTGCTTCGGCTACACGCAACTGCGGGCGGTAGTCGTCGCGCCCCCATGCCCACGTATTCCGAAACCATAACTGGGGAAGCACCTGCACGGTAGCTTCCTCGGGGCCACGATTGCATACTTTCAACTGAAGCAGCATGTCCTCTGGCCCCGCTTTGGCGTACTCAATGAAGACGTCGAAGTACCGGTTTTCCTTGAAGATAGCCGTATCCAGCAGCTCAAATTCCGGCTTGTGGCGCCCCCGCCGCGCATTTTCCTGCACCAGCCACTCATACGGAAACGTGCGTTGCGGATACTTGTACAGCATCTGCATGTAAGAGTGCGTGGGCGTATTATCGAGGTAGTAATACAATTCCTTTACGTCCTCGCCGTGGTTGCCCTCAGGGCCGCTCAGCCCAAACAGCCGCTCTTTCAGAATGGGGTCTTGCCCATTCCAAAGCGCCACTGATAGGCACAGCAGTTGGTCATCGTCGCAGATGCCGCCAATGCCGTCTTCGCCCCACCGGTAGGCCTTACTGCGGGCCATGTCGTGGGTGATGTAGTTCCAGGCGTTGCCGTCGGGGCTGTAATCCTCGCGCACCGTACCCCACTGCCGCTCCGAGAGGTAGGGACCAAAGCGCCGCCAAGGCGTTGCGGGGTCGTCAGTCTGCGCCAGCCGGTGGTGTTCGGGGCTTTCTTCTGTGGTGGTCATACGGTTTCAATTACCGATTTTGCGGATGCCTGCTTCCCTCTTCACTATATTCAGATTAGTGTACCGGCACACCTTGTCCAACACCAGTGCTTGTGCACCATAGCCAAGCAACAGCCACAGTACACGAGCACTGATGAGGTTCATAGTAATATTAGCCATTATCGGCAAAGCCGGGGTAGAGGGTCATGCCCCCATCAGCAAAGAGCGTAGTCCCTGTCACGTAGTCCGATTCGTCGGAAGCCAGCCAGGCGGCTACCTCGCCAATATCGTCGGGCTGCCCAATGCGGCCATACGGAATCAGTTCCAGCAGTTTGTTGAGTGCTTTCTTCGTGCCCCAGGCCTCTTCGTTGATGGGTGTCTGAATGGCGCCCGGCCCAATGCTGTTCACCCGAATTTTGTGCGGCGCCAATTCCTGCGCCATGCTCTTCATCATCAGCATGATACCGCCCTTCGACGTGGCATAGTTGACGTGCCCGGCCCACGGAATTACTTCGTGCACAGAGCTCATGCAGATAATTTTGCCGGCAGCTTTTGAAATCTCCGGCTGCACGCCGCGCTTCACAAATTCGCGGGCGGCTTCGCGGGCACACAGGAACTGACCCGTCAGGTTCACGTTGAGAACCGCATTCCACTCGTCCAGGGTCATATCCAAAAAGCTGGCATCTTTCTGAATACCAGAGTTATTGACCAGGATATGCAGCGTACCGTAGCGCTTTTTGATGTCCTCGAACATCGCCAGCACCTCGGGCTCCTTGCTCACGTCGGCACGCACAGCGTAGGCCTCGCCGCCTATTTTTTCGATGGCCGCCACGGTTTTATCGGCGCCTTCCTCGTCGCTGTGGTAGTTCACTACCACCTTAGCGCCATCGGCGGCCAGGGCCAGACATACTCCTACCCCAATGCCCGAGCTGCCGCCCGTTACCAGCGCCACCTGGTTGCGCAACCGTGGCTGCGCTTTCATTTCTATAGCCATATGCAAAGTCAAAAAGAGAAAACGGAATAGTCCGTAGACTGCTAAATGACCCCGCAGGTTACAGGAATGTGGCAAATAGCGCAACCGTAATCAGCACGTGAGTAAGTCAGTTCGTGGCTTACTTCCCTACCCTGCAACCGTCCCTGTTCCGCTAGAACCTCATCCCTCTATTGTCGAAAATATAGGAGCTACTTATTTTACAATCAGCAGTTTATGTCTAACTACATCTTGCCCTGCGCACTGAATCTCAAGCGTATATAGCCCCGCCGGAAGCGCAGCCAAGGAGTGCGTAGTCGTACCAGCGGCAGCGTGCCCTGTGTACACTACCTGCCCTGCCCCGTCTATAACCCGAAAGGTGGCGGCGGCAGCCAGATGCAGTGTTAGCTGCTCTCCTATCGGGTTCGGGAAAAAGAAACCCGGCTTTTCTAACGACAGCGCCGCGACGGAACGTACAGGCGCATCGGCAGCTTGCCCGTCTGTATCTATCTGCCGCAACCGATACGAAGCGGCCTCGCCGCCGAGTGTGTTATCGAGATATTGATACGTTTGGGTGTGCGTGGTAGCGCTGTGGCCGGGCAGACTGCCTACCAGCGCAAATGTGTTACCATTGGTGCTGCGCCACACCTCAAACTGTGCGTTGTTCAGCTCCGTGGCCGTGGTCCAGCGCAGCAGCGCCCCAGTAGCGCAACGCTGTGCCGTGAACGATGTCAGCTCAACCGGCAATGGGTTTTGGGAAATAAGAGGGCTGGTACTGGCCAGCGCAAACCAGCTGAACGAAGTAAACTCACCAGATGTAACGGTGCCACTGCTAGCGGTGCCCGTGTAGGCGCTACGGCCGATATTACTCCAAACGTTATTGTTGTTCTTGGCAACAACCAGGGAACCGGCTTCGGGCGCATTCACGAAATCGTCGTCGCCATAGCTCACCGTCACGGTACCAGCGAAGTCGCCCGCGGCTGGGGCGGGCGTGGGGGTGATTTCAAAATAGCGCACCCGACTTACCCGCGTCAGGCCACCGCTTAGGCTGCCTATGCCGCCTTCCTCTACCTGGGTAGCAGTGAAAGTGGTCGGGTAGGCGAGCTTGGTGATGTTGAGTACGAGCGGCCGATACACACTACCGCGAAGTCCTACCCTACCCAATGGGAACCGCAGGCTGCCGGCACCATTAGCCACATACGACATAGGGCCATTGATAAAGCTTTCCACAGCGCCGCCATTAATAGCAGCTCCTATGGCCATGGTCAACGGATTAACGATGGTGGTAATGAGCGGCCCCGCCGTGAGTTGCAGCGTGCCGTTCACCATCACAGGCGTTGCCAGCAGCACTCCATTAGGGTTATTGATTTGCAGCGTCACGCCGGCACTCAGGTAGCTGTCGGTTCCTACGGCGCCCAGGGTAGCCCCGCTGATGGTTTGGGGTAGCACCCCGTTCAACACCAGTTGCCCGGTGGCTGGGGCGCCCGTATTGGTAGGCGCAAAGCGCATGGCTCCCTGGATGTTCAGATTACCCGCTATTTTCAATTCTCCCGTCACATTGGGAGCAAATACAACTCCTGGTTCAATCACCAAGTCGCCCCGAATGGTTAGGGCTGTGCCACTACCGGTGTAGCTGGTGATGGAGCCGGTAGCGGCCGGATTGGCGCGCAGCACCAGCGTAGGGTAACTGCGTTTGCTCAGAGAAAGCGCCGAAGAAGATGTATTGGTGACACGGAATTCCCAGCGGCCGGCCTCGGTTCCGGTAACGGGCGCCAGGTTTTCTACTACCGTTGCGTGCCCGCGGTTGGTATAGTGCTGGTAAGTGCCGCCATTGTAGATATACACCGTCGGATTGGTGCCGGCCACCGTCAGTGCAGCCCCCGCGCTGTTGCTATTCGGGCCGGCGCTGTTTGTCACCGTTCCCTTGTTGTAGATGGCTAATGCTACCTCATTTGCAGCGCTACGCATTAAGGTTAGCGCGCTACCGTTGGTATTGAGGGCTGGTATTTCAAAGCCGATGGGCTCCCCACCCCCAGGGTTCACAACCAACGACTGTATAGAAACGGAGGGCTCTATCGTGACGGTAGTAGTAGCCGCAGATTGCAGCAATACCTTGTAGCTGGCTGCTACGAACGTGTGGTCCAGCACTACATCGGTAGTGGCACCGGGCACGGCATCGTTGCTCCAGTTGGCCGCATCAAACCAGAAATTGGTGCCCGCCCCTCCATCCCACCGCACGGTTTGCGTGTTTGTAACCGGCGCGTTGGCCGCTCCCGAAACCACAACGCCAGCCGAGGTAGTGCCACTAGTATTGGTGATTGTTCCGGCCACCGTGCCAGCCGTGGCACTACGCAACACCACGTATACTGTGGCCGTCAAGTTACCGCCAACCGGAGCGCCAGTCGCTACGGACGTAGTGTAAGGCCCACCCGACGCCAAAGCCACGGCGTATCCCGCCGGCGCCGTAATGGTGGCAGCGTTGCTCAGGCTACTACCCGTAAGAGTATAGCTCTGCTCATCCGAATCAATACCAGTAGTCGTCACAAAGTTGGTAAGCGTGGATGGCACTGCTGTTAGCGCAGCCCCGCAGTTGTTGGCAGGCACGCTACTGTTGCGCGGAGCCGGCGTACCCGTCGTAAAATCAGTGCGGTTGTTATCTGTATCCGTGCATCCATTGCTTCCTCTACTGACGCTCAGCGTAGCACTTGGTGCTAGTGTGGGTAGGGTACCCTCATAGTCGTTTGCCGTAGATCCATAGCCTACGAAATCCACCACATTGGCTCCCGTAGGCCCCGTTACGATCATAGCACTGTTTGCCAGGGCCACCTTACCGGCAGTCCCCGCCATACTAATTTGCCCCATTGCATCTGGCGCAGGCAAATCGGCACCAATGGTTCCACCGCTAGCTAGCTGAATCAGGTAATAACGACCCGGCGCAATGGAGCCGGTAAGGCTAAGGCTTGCCGAAAAAGTACTGGTAGACGCGGCATACTGCACGGTCCAGCCACTCAGGTCAACTGTAGTATTGCTTCGGTTGAACAGTTCCACAAAATCATTCCTGTACGTGGCCCCACTGTTGCCCCCTGCTCCATACACCTGACTTATCACAATAGATGAGCTAACGGCGGGCCGGGCACTACCAGCCTGCTGTGCCTGACCGCGCATCGCTACTGTTGCGAACAGTCCCCCTACTATGAAGCATACTTTCGAGAACAGATAGCTCCGCCGCTTCACACAGATATTCATAATGCAAAATGATTAAATACAATACACAAACGATATCAGCTACACTACTATCGTTATACAAAATGTGGTCCAACAGCCATTTAAAGCATCAAGTCGGTATAAAACACAAAAGCGTCCTAAGTCTGAACTTAGGACGCTTTTGGTAACAAGACTAACTATTAGCCTATTCTTTCACCACCTTCCGGGTTACTTTCTCGGCTTTCGTTTCTATTGTCACCAAGTACGTACCAGTACGTAGGGTGCTAAGCGAAACGCTGTTTGTAGCATCTAGCGTGCTAGTCAATAGCGTCCGTCCTGTCAGGTCCGTTACAATCACACGGGCACCTACAAGCGATTCGTTGGCGCTGATGTGCAGCACATCACGAACTGGATTCGGATAGAAGGACATCTCGCGGGCGGCTTCTGTATTCGTAATAGCAGCTATTGGCGAGTAGGCAAAGGTACCATCTTCGTCCACCTGCTTCAGACGGTAGTAAGAAGTGCCCGACAGAGGCTGCTCATCAAGTGTCGAGTACACCGTTTCGCTCCCCTTAGAGCCTTGCCCTTTCACGAACTGCAACACGCTAAACTGCTCGCCATCCTGGCTGCGCTGCACCTCAAACCCTTTGTTGTTCTTCTCGCTGGCCGTAGCCCAATCGAGTTTCACACCACGGGCAGTGAGTTTTGCAGCAAACGACTTCAACTCTACGGGTAGCGGCGTACCTGGGACAGTAGCATCTACTGGCACTATTTGGGTAGGAGGTGTTGGCGTGCGGTAGTTCTCAGCACCTGGCACCGACAACCGCTGACCTGAGTTATTAACCGCTACATAGTTGTAGTCGAACACATAGAAGTAGTATTGCTGGTTAGGGTCCAGTCCTTTCACTACTGCTTGGTCACCGGTACCTGTGTAAACAGCGTAGTAGCCTGGTGCCACAGTATTGCCTTGTCCAAAGGTACCATCTGCAGCTAGATAGCTTTGTCCATCTTGCGGCTGCGAACTGCCACTTAGTGAGTTGGAAAGACTAGCAATGATAAGTCGTCCTTCACCTGAGCCATTTGCTGCTCCTCCCTGTGTTGGAGAGAAAAATACAGTGGCAGACGAGCCATTACGTGTTACACTGATAGTTGTTTGCACAGTAGGCTCCGTGTCGAGTGCTCTACCACTGAGCCCGCCATTTACCGAGAAATCCTGGAAGGTCTTTACCGTAAAATCATCGCTACGGAATTGCAGCTTCGATGTGGCATCCCCAATGTGGGTAGGTTTATAGCGCACATATACCACCTGATCAATGCTAAATGTATTTGCATCTGGGGTGAACGTCACTGTTTGGCCAAAATCAGCATCATTCTGCGTCAACGAAATCTGGAACTGATCCTGCAGTGGATTGTTGAACTGGCTTGGCTGTGTCAGCACTTCTGCTACTGTAATAGCTTGACGAACCCGCGAAGCACGCACCGTAACTGCTACTAAGTTTGATACTGTTCCGATTACTACGTTGTTGATTTGCGGAGTTTGCGCCAAAATCTCAACTGAAGGAGCGCTAAATCCTTTCACCTGCACGGCAGCTCCTACGGCAGGGTCGCTGGTGTTTGAAATGCTAGCTAAGTCAGGTTGAGCACTGGCCACAGAAGGCAAGTAGCGAACATAAATCGACACTGGATTTTGAAATCCGTCACCGGTAGCATTGTTGCGCGTCACGGTGATTGTATTGCCAGTAGCACCGTTTAAAGTAGCGAAATCTGCTTCTTGCAACGCCACTTGAAAGTTGTTGGGAGCTTGTACCGTAATATCACGAATTAAGCCCTGACCATTCAACTTATAGCTTTGAGTTGCTGAAGCGACACCAGGAACCGTTGAGAAGTCGGTCAGAGTGTTATCGGCTGATATGGTCGCAGCAGTGCCATTACTGTTTGCCACCACGTTTACTATTTTATTAGGCGCTCCGCTGTTAGGGCTGCTAGCTGTAATCGTACCAGCGTAGTTACCTGTGGTAAGTGGGCCTGCTAGTCGCACTTCAATCGTACGCTCGGATACCCTACCATTGACTGGCTGGAATGATAGTGGCTTCGATTCAAAATCACCTATCCCTGCTTCACGAATTTCAATATTGGGATTTGATGAAGCAGAGCTGGCGGGCGTTAGCACCAGTGGGTTAGTTCCCAGCAGTGTACCACCAACCTTAAATGTCAGTACCTGCGCCGATCCGTTTGAGGAAACCGGACCGAAATCTAACGTTGCTGGGTCGGGATTAATAAAAATATCAGCTACAGTAGGAGCAGCCAAACCATTGCCATTCACTTGTAGAATGGAGTTAACAGTGGTACCCGAAGAAGCAGCAATAGTAGCAGCCCGATTACCGGTAGTAGAAGGCGAAAATTGCACTTGTAGCTCAGTGCTATTCAACGTACCACCAGTTCCAGTCAATGTGACTTGCGCTCCAAAAGCTCCCGCTGTGCCACGACGGATTAGAAACTCATTTGAAGGCGAGTTAACTATGATCGTATTGTTATCAAGATTTTGCCCGCTTACAAAGAAAGAAATGGCAGTAGAGGAGCGTCCAACCTGTGTATCCGAGAAAGTGATATTGGCGGGTGAAACCGTAACAACTGGTGCTGGAGCAACTCCTGTGCCTGTAAGCGTAACAAACTGCGTAGTTGCACCAGCGCTAACAAACGACACGTTACCATTGAATGCACCTGTCACTACAGGAGCAAATCGAACTTCCACTACTGCATTCACAGTACCACTAGCCTGTGTGAGCATTAGCGTGTTACCAGCAGTGAGATAAGCAGCATCACCTTGCTTGCGGAATTCGTAGCCAGTTGGCACTTGCACAGAAATATCGCCCATTAAGCTGCTACCCTGAACAGCAATGCTCTGGGTGTTCGACTTAGTGTTTGTTTCTACGTTGCCGAATGCCAGCGTTGAAGGTGAAACAGCAATAGTTGGTGCAACAGCCGTTCCGCTAACTGAAACTGTTTTCTGTGTAACTCCTGTAGTATTAAACGTAATCTGCCCACTATATGTACCTGCAGCCGTTGGATTGAAAACAACTTCTACAACCGAATTGACAGCACCGTTAGTTGGGACTAATGCAAGGGTAGCCCCTTCCGCTAAATAAGCAGCATCGCCCTGCCTGCGGATTCGGTAACCAGATGGCGCGACAACGTTGATATTAGAAGTTAGCCCACTACCCGAAACACTAACCGTTTGCGAGGCCGATTGAGCATTGATAGCCGTATTCGGAAACCCTAAAGATGTTGGCGTAATAGTGAAGTTTGACGCAACAGTACCGATTAGACGAACATCATCAATAGCAATAAGATCACCCGAAGTAGCAAGGCGTCGGAATCTCAATTCTATAGTTTTTGAGGTAGGAGACCCTACAAAAGGATTATTAAAGGTTACTAAATTCCATCCCGGACGGCTAATGTCTACGTTGCCAATGGCTATGTATGTGCTACCAGCACCAAAAGATGCAGTCCTATATTCTGCTACGAAATCTCCTGGTTGGGAATATCCTCCTGGATCTACGTAGACCCCAAAGCTTAAGCTGATATTAGTAAGGTTAGAAATATCTATAGGCCGTATAGAGGTAGTGTATACCACACCATCTTGTGGAAAATCTCTTACACCATTCTGTAAAGGGCCAAAATAAAGTAACGATCCACCAGAAGCTCCAGCATAACCACTGGATGCTGGTATAGGCAACTCCTCTGAATTATCATTATTCAGCACCGAAGAGTTACCAGAAAATATAAGCTGCTTATTATCGAAGTCTTTAGCCGTATTAGCAGCACCTACTGTTTTAGTCGCTGCTGTACCAAATGTTTCCGTAAAAGCTTGAGCAAAACTGCTTACTGATGAACTTAACAGTAAGAGCAGAACTGCAACCCAAGGTCGAGCATATCTTCCCCAGGGCAAACTGTACAATTTTTTCATAATGAGTGGAAAAAGGAGGTTCTTCTGAAATATGCTTTTTTCGAAGCATAAGGTTTGTGCTTCTACGCAACAAGTCTATTCTATATCATAAATATTTAATGAAAATTTATGATATATCTAATAAAAGCCAATTAGGCATTCTTCATTATTCCTTCCATTTAGGGAGCCATAATTCATGCCAAGCCCCGTAATGAGACACTAATTACGTATTATTCTACTATGTGTACTATTGATTTATAATACTTTACGGTATGACTATTCCCTAGCTAAGTACAATTGCTAGACGGAGCGACTTGTTTCGCAATGCAAAATAGGTGATATAACTTTCCCGATCATACAGTCTACAATACTAATACTTGGTTACTCCCACAGCGGATATAACTCCAAGTCCACTTCCTGCCCAAAGAAGATACGGGTGCTTTCCTCAAAACTGCGTGTAAAATCGGATACGTAGAAATGATGTTGCGGTCGAACGGAGACTGTCGCCAGCAGTTCATGCTCTGTTAGCAACACTTTTAGGGCTGCAGCTACTACGTCAGAAGGATCAAGCACGTCAATACGGTCCTGGTAGAATTGGGTTATCTGTTCCCGAATCAAGGGATAATGGGTACAGGCTAGCACCAACGCCTCAATAGCTTCCAGTGACGAATCGGACAAGTAATTCTGGATAACGCTTTCACTAATAGCATTATCAAAAAAACCCTCCTCTACCATAGGGGCCAGCAGCGGGGTAGCCAAGGCGTGCAACTCAATCCCAGCGGCTAAGTCGTCAATCTTTTTGCGGTAGACGTTGGAGCCTACTGTTTGCTTGGTACCAATCAGGCCAATGGTGCGCCCGGCGTAGTGCTGCCCTACGTACGCCACAATAGGATCTATTACATTCAGCACCAGCGCTTTGCTACCCACATATTCGCGTACCAACTCGTAGGCAGCGGCTGAAGCCGAGTTGCAGGCAATGAGAATAGCCTTGCACTGCTGCCGCAGCAGCACGTCGCAGATCTTAACAGAATACGCCTGAATGGCGGCGGTCGACTTGTCGCCGTAGGGCAAGTGCGCTGTATCGCCGAAGTAAACAAGTCGCTCGTGGGGTAGGGCACGGTTTACGGCCCTGGCTACCGTGAGGCCACCAATACCGCTGTCGAAGATGCCGATGGGGCGGGATGCAAAATCAGAAGAAGGCGCCATATCGGGCGCGAAGGTAGGACAATTCGAGGTGTGGTACGGACCTGCGTTGCGGTATATTACTCCATTATCTGCTATATTTCTCACTCTCTTTTCATTCAGTGCCTATGAGTGAAGTTTTAGCAAAAATCGATGCTGCACTGCTTGCCTTCGACTCTCGCCGCGGCCGGCCGGTGGCCATTGAGCTAGGCGAGCGACTGTACACGCAGTTGGTACTGGATGTGGCGGCTGTTCCTACCTCCCAACAGGAGCTGGCCATTAACGCCGGCCGGCCTGTGGCCTACAAGGGCTTGGAAATCCTGCGTGATGAGCATCACGTGGACCGCATCTGGATTATCTGAATCACGGGCGCAGAACGTTACCTTTGTAACATGAATCTGCTTTCCGCTGAGAATATCTCAAAAAATTATGCCGACCGTTGGTTGTTCCGCGACCTGAACTTCGGCCTGCAACAGGGGCAGCGCGTGGCGCTGGTCGGCATCAATGGCACCGGCAAAACCACGTTGCTGCGCATTTTGGCCGGCATTGAGCCCGGCGACACGGGCTCGGTGAGCGTGCGCAAGGAAACCCGCGTGGCTTTTCTAGGCCAGCAGCCGGTGTTCGACGAGAACCTGACGGTGGAGGAAACCATCTTTGCCAGCCAAAACGCTACCTTGGCCGCCATCCGCGACTACGAGCACGTGGTGAACGACCCCAACCACTCGCCCAACGAGTTGCAAAGGGTGCTAGAACTAATGGACACGCACAATGCCTGGGACTATGACTCGCAGGTGAAGCAGATTCTGGGACGGCTGGGCATTTTGGGTGAGCTGCTGGAACGCAAGGTCAGCAACCTGTCGGGTGGGCAGCGCAAGCGTGTGGCCCTGGCCCGCGTGCTGATTGAGGAGCCCGACGTGCTGATTCTGGACGAGCCCACCAACCACCTCGACCTCGACACCATTGAGTGGCTCGAAAACCGTCTGGCCTCCCCTACCCTCACGCTGCTGATGGTGACCCACGACCGCTACTTCTTGGATAAGGTAGCCAACGAAATTGTGGAGCTGGACCAGGGCCGCGTGCATCGCTACCAGGGCAACTACTCTTACTTCGTGGAGAAGAAGGCTGAGCGCGAGCAGATGGAAACCGTGGAGGTAGAGAAGGCCCGTAACCTGTTGCGCAAGGAATTGGAGTGGATGCGCCGCCAGCCTCAGGCCCGCGGCACCAAGCAAAAAGCCCGCATCGACGCGTTCTACGAAACGCAGGAGAAAGCCAAAACCAAGATTGGCGGTCCACAGCTGGAGCTGTCAGTGAAAACGACCCGCCAGGGCGGCAAGATCATTGAGGTAGAGCACTTGCACAAGCAGTTCGGCGACCATGTGGTGCTGGATGATTTCAGCTATGTGTTCAAGAAAAAAGACCGCATCGGCCTGATTGGTCCCAACGGCGCGGGCAAGTCTACCCTGCTGAACATGCTCACGGGCCGCCTGGCGCCCGACTCGGGTACTGTAGATGCAGGTCAGACCACCGTGTTTGGTTACTACACCCAAACGGAGCTGGAATTCGACGAGTCGCAGCGCGTGATTGATATTGTGAAGGAGGTGGCCGAAGTAGTGGAAATGGCTAACGGCGACGTGGTAACGGCCTCGCAGTTTTTGCAGCACTTCCAGTTTCCGCCGGCCCAGCAGTATACGCTGGTGAGCAAGCTGAGCGGAGGCGAAAAGCGCCGCTTGCAGCTGTTGCGCGTGCTGATCAAGAACCCCAACTTCCTGATTCTGGACGAGCCGACGAACGACCTGGATATCATTACACTGAATATCCTGGAAGACTTCTTGCTGAATTTCGCAGGCTGCTTGCTCATCGTATCGCACGACCGTTACTTCATGGATGCGCTGGTAGAGCACGTGTTTGTGCTGGAGCCAGGCGGCGTGATGCATAACTTCCCCGGCAACTACACCGACTACCGCGAGTGGCAGAAGGAGCACAACACGGCCGAATATCAGCAGCAAGCCGCCAAAACGGCCAAGGCCGCCGCTGGCGTGGCGCCTGCCGCCGCCCCGGCTGCCCCCGTTCCTACCCCTGCGGCTACGCCCAAGCGCAAGGCTTCGTTTGCCGAGAAAAAGGAGTATGAGGCCTTAGAAGCCGACATGGAGAAGTTGGAAGCCGAAAAGCAGCAACTTGTAGAAAAGCTCAGCAGCGGCACTGGCGCCCCACAGGAGCTAGCCGATTGGGCCGCCCGCCTCAAGAAGATTGATACCGAACTCGACGTGAAGGGTGAGCGGTGGCTGGAACTAGCCGAGTTTGTTTAAAATAGTGAAGTGGTGAGCTTGTGAAGTTGTAAAATAAAAAGGGTATCATCCTGAACTTGCGAAGGATGATACCCTTTTTATTTCCCTATCAGCACATCAACAATCAACCCATCAGCACATCACCCTACGCCTTCCACACTTCTTGGCGCACGGCTTTGCCTACTGTCAGAAAAAGGCGGGTAGGGTTGGGGATGAGCGTGAGGCGGGCTTCCTTGCCGGAATATTTCTCCGAGTCGATCCAGACGCCTTCCTTGGGAGTAGGCTCGCCGCTGGTGTTGGCGGGCAGGTAGGCAGTGGGCAGCAGCACGTCGGTATCGGAACCCAGGTCGTCGTGCACTTTCTCCAGCGCTTCTTCCAGAAACTGGCCGTACTCATCGTTGAAGTCGTCTTCCAGGTCGTGCAGCTCCTCTTCCACGTCGTCGTAACGGGCGTCGTCGTAGGTGAGGGTTTGCAATTCCTGCTTCTTCTCAATCAGGGTAACGAGGGCTTGATTTAGTTCAGTAACGTTCATAGGTGTACAACGGCGGAGGTTAGAGTTAGCGGTACAAAGGTGGGGAGGAATCCCTACATTTCTACGGTGGCCGGGCTGTGCAACCCGCGAAAGGCCAACCGACAGACTAATATACGAGGCCGCCGACAGTTGTTTCCGACAGCCCGGTAGTGGCTTCTTCTACGCACTGGCAAAGATTCGCCGGTGCTTTTCGCGCTGATATTGTGTAAACCTCTTTTCTTTACCGCCGTTCTCAAAAGACCGACGTTTTTTACTTCTTCAATTCCCTTTTATGGCTCTCTCCCCCGACGTTCAGCAGAAAATCAATACCTGGCTCTCCGGCAACTACGATGCGAGCACCAAAGCCGACATTCAGCAACTGGTAGCCACTGGCCAGGACGATGCGCTCAACGATGCCTTCTACCGCGACCTGGAGTTTGGCACCGGCGGCCTGCGCGGCGTAATGGGCGCGGGCTCCAACCGCATGAATCGCTATACGCTGGGCATGGCCACGCAGGGCCTGAGCAACTACCTGCTGCGTTCGTTTGGCGGCCAGGAAATCAAAGTGGCCATTGCCCACGACTCGCGCAACAACAGCAAAGAGTTTGCGCGCATCGCGGCCGATATTTTCTCGGCCAACGGCATCACCGTATATCTGTTCGATGCCCTGCGCCCTACCCCGGAGCTGTCGTTTGCCATTCGCTACCTGGGCTGCCAGAGCGGGTGCGTTATCACGGCTTCGCACAACCCCAAGGAGTACAACGGCTTCAAGGTATACTGGAACGACGGTGCCCAAGTGGTGGCGCCGCACGATAAGAATATCATCGAGGAAGTACAGAGCATTCAGTCGGTGGATGAGGTGAGGTTCCAGGCCGATGATTCACGGATTCACTTGATTGGACAGGAGCTAGATGATGCCTACCTCACGCAAGTACAGCAACTCAGCATCGACCCGGCCGCTATTCAGCGCCAGTCGGACCTGAAGATTGTGTATACCCCCCTGCACGGCACGGGCATCACGCTGGTACCGCAGGCGCTGGAGCGCTTCGGCTTCCGCAACGTGCATGTAGTACAAGAGCAGGCCACTCCGGACGGCAACTTCCCCACAGTGCAGTCGCCGAACCCCGAGGAGAAAGTGGCCATGCAACTGGCTCTTGACCAGGCTAAAGCCTTGGATGCCGACATCGTACTAGCCACCGACCCCGACGCCGACCGCGTGGGCATGGGCGTGAAAAACGATAAAGGCGAATGGGTGCTGCTGAACGGCAACCAGACGGCCGCGCTGCTCACGCAGTACATCCTCTCGGCCCGCAAGCACGCCGGCAAGATGACCGATAAGGACTTCATCGTGTACACCATTGTAACCAGCGACGTGCTGGGCGACATTGCCAACCGCTACCAGGTGAAGGCCTACAACACGCTCACGGGCTTCAAATACATTGCTGGCATCATCCGCGACCTGGAAGGCCAGGAAACCTACATCTGCGGCGGCGAGGAAAGCTACGGCTTCATGATTGGTGACTTCGTGCGCGATAAAGATGCCGTATCGGCGTGCGCGTTGGTGGCCGAAATGGCAGCCGTGGCCAAAGACAAGGGCCGCACGCTCTACGAGGAAATGGTGCAGATGTACGCCGACTATGGCCTCTACAAAGAGCACCTGATTTCGCTGACCAAGAAGGGCCAGCGCGGCGCCGAGGAAATTCAGGAGATGATGCGCGAGCTGCGCGCCAACCCGCCCGTTACCATTGCCGGCTCACCGGTAGTGGAAATCCGGGACTACAAAACTGGTAAAATCACGGATAAGCGCACTGGCCAAACCACCGACACCGGCCTGGAAAGCAGCAACGTGCTACAATTCCTGACCGAAGACGGCAGCAAAATCTCGGCCCGCCCCAGCGGCACCGAGCCCAAAATCAAGTTCTACTTCAGCGTGAAGCAGCCGTTGGCGTCCACTGTTGATTTTGCTCTGGCCGACCGCACGCTGGATCAGCGCATTCAGGCGATTATCGAGGATATGCAGTTGAAATAGGGCTGATTTAGGACCTGATAGATTAAGAAAAGGGCTGTCATCCTGAGCAGCGCGAAGGACCTTCTCCCGCAAGAACGAGTCGTTGCTACGCCTCTCGTTTTTGTAGGAGAAGATCCTTCGCGCTGCTCAGGATGACAGCTCTTTTCGTTTCACTACCCTAGTCCCTCACTCATATCTGCCTTCTTAGGCGTAGGCTCGTCGAAAACAGCTCCCCGTTGGGGCGGCGCACGATGAAGATCAGCTCGCGCTTGTCGCCGGAGTGCAGCAGGCGGCTGATTTGTGTGAGTGTCATGCTCCCAGTGGGCTGCATGTTGATGATGAGCAGCTCATCATCGGGTTGCAGGCCGGCGTTGGCAGCGGGCGAGCCAGGCTCTACCTTTAGAATCAGGTAGCGGCGGTAGTCGGTGCCAACTGCCAGTAGATCAATACCACTCATATCGTGCTCGAAGGGGTCGTGGTAGAGCGTGTTGGGACGTAGCAGCAGCACACTCCGATGGTAATCGATGATGGTGGTGAAGCGCTTCAACAGCTCGAAGCCCAGGCCACCGTCGCGCGGCACGGTAGTTTTTAGGCGCACTTCCTGCGCATCGGGAAACGACGTGAGCAATGACTGCACCCGGTAGCGCCCCAACTGCATGCTCTGCACCCGCGCCAGATAGCCATTGATGTTGCCGCTAAGACCCAGCCCTAGCTGCGCCCGCAGCCGGCGCTGGGGTAGAGGGATATCGGACGCCGAACCGGTTTCCAAAGACAGGGCATGCCCTGCACCCGTGTCCAGAAGCAGTTTCAGGGGCATCGTCAGCGTGTCGTTGAGCTGCACGGCGGTGGTCAGGTAGGTGCGGTTGGCCCGCATCGTCAGTGGAATGCGCGCCCACCGCCGCGAGCGGGGTGCTTGGTAGCGGACGGGGTCGTGGAGGTAGAGCAGGGCCGGGTCGGCGTGGATTTCCACTACAAAGCTCTGGAATACATCGTATCCTAGAATACCGTGAATGGGCATGCCCACGTAGGCCGACAAGTTGAGCACATCCTCCGAAAGCGTGAAGAATGTGAGAGAAGGTGCCACCACACCCGGCAGCTGCACCTGCACGCTATCGACGCGGTAGGCCAGCAGCGGCTGCTCCGATTCGCCGGCACCCATCAGCCGGATTTCTTCGCCGGTGCGCAGTTGCAGAAAATTCTTTACGGCCGGATCGGTGAGAATGGAAATCCCTACCCCCGAATCGAGCAGGAAATTATAAGGTCCCTGTCCGTTGAGCCGGGCACTCACAATAATCAGATTGCGCTGCAACAGAAACGGTAGGCTGATGCGGCGCGTGCTCGGCCGCTCGAACCGGAAGGCCGGCTTTTCCTGCGCTGCCAGCGGCCCGGCGCTCAGCAGCAGTGCCGCCAGCAGCCACAGACGACTACCCTGAAAAATCAGTGCAAGTGCTTGAACCAGGAGCATACGGGGTGGGAAAGGGCGTCGGGGAAGATACGTAAAAAACGTACGCCCTGCTACCTCACCCCTACCCTAGCTTACCCCGGCAATTCCCACGTACCCTGTGGATTGTAGTGTAGCGCCCCACCCCGAATGTGCAGCGGCGCCGCCACGTTGTTGTGGTAGAGCTGGCCCGTGCCCAGGCCCTGCGGAAAGCCGTCGGTTACGTACTGCCCGGCAAATTGACTGATGGCATTCAGCCCCACATTGGACTCCAGCGCCGAGGTCAGCCACCAGCCAATGCCTAGCTGGTTGGCCGCGTGCAGCCACTGGAGCGTGCGTTGTAGCCCGCCCACCAAGGTTGGTTTCAGGATGATGTAGGCCGGCCGAATTTCTGAAAGCAGCGCCGTTTGCTGTTCGGCCGGCACGCCAATCAACTCCTCATCCAGGGCCACTGGCACCGGCGACTCCTGGCAGAGACGGGCCATTTCCGCCCACTGCCCCGCCCGAATGGGCTGCTCGATGGAGTGAATGGCAAACTCACTCAATGCCACCAGTTTGGCCAGCGCCTCGGCGGGTGCAAAGGCGCCGTTGGCATCCACGCGCAGCGTCAGCTCCTTGGGGCCGGCCACCGCTCGGATTTCGCGCAGCAGCTGTAGCTCCGTGGCAAAATCCAGGCTTCCGATTTTCAACTTCAGGCAGGAGTAGCCTTCCGCCAGCTTTTTCTGGATTTGCTCACGCATGAAGGCCGCATCGCCCATCCAGACCAGCCCGTTGATGGGTAGGCCCGCCTCCCCCCGGCTGAACGGCGTATCGTAGAGCAGGCGCTGGCCGCCGTGGTGCAGGTCGAGCAGGGCGGTTTCGAGGGCGAAGCGCAGGGCGGGCAGCTCTTCTCCCACCAGCTGGTGCGCGTGTTCGGGTGGCGACTCTGCCAGGGCACGGCGGTTGAACTCGGCGCACAGTGCCTGAATGTGTGCCTCGAAACCAGGGCCGTAGTCGGGACTGAGGCCGGCCAGCGGGGCGGCTTCGCCTAGCCCTACCACGTGGGGCTGGGCGGTGTCGTAGACGTGTAGGTACCAGGCCACGTGCTCCGTGAGGGCACCGCGCGAGGTGCGGGCCGGGAAGTTGAAGCGAAGCGGGCGGTGCGAGTAGCGGAGCGTAAGCATAGAAAACCTACGGCATAGGGGCCGTTGGTACACAACAGCGTGAATTGATTTCGGTTGGTTTCTACAAAAAATAAACCCTTGGCCAAGCCAAGGGTTTATGCATGCAATAAGCTTCGCAACTACTTAGCGAGTAGCTGTGGCCGGACGCGTGCGGCTGGCCATACCACCTTTGCGGCCGGCAGCGCGGGCCTCTTCTGAGGTGAAACGGTGCCCGCGGCCGCTGGCGTGCGAGGCCTTTCCGCCTTCGCTGGCAATGCGGCGCTGCTGCTCGGGGTCCATGGCCGCAAAGCCGCGTGGGCTTTTCGTAACGGCCTTGTTGGCCCGGCGTTGTGCGGGGCGACGGGTTGTGGCAGCGGGAGTTGCGTTGGTTTGCATAGCGTTTAGGAGTAAGTGGATGAAGTACAAAACCTGCTATCTACATAAGCAAGTCGAAACAAGAGACGATAAAAAGAATAGAAAGGCACACCTTTATAGCTATAAATCAAGGTTTATACTGAACAGTATAGTTACTTACCGCAACGCGCCGCGACAAATACGGATGAGCTTATAAAGCGTCGCATGTAGCACAATTCATTGTCCAACACCTACCTTTTGCCGTACGTATTAACAACCAGCCAATTCCATTTCGTATGTCTACTACTGCATCCCCATCTACCGCTACCGCTGCCGCTACCTCTACCACCCTCAACACCAACTGGCTAACCCGCTACCAGGCCGTGCGCGAGCAGTCGGTGGCGCTGTGCCGCCCGCTGCTGGCCGAGGATACAGTGGTGCAGCCTACCCTCGATGTGAGCCCACCGAAATGGCACTTGGCGCACATGAGCTGGTTTTTCGAGACGTTTCTGCTGCGCGAATACCTGCCGGGCTATACGGTTTTTCACCCCGGGTACGCCTACCTGTTCAACTCCTATTACAACTCGCTAGGCAGCCGCGTAAACCGCGCCGACCGTGGCACCATCTCGCGCCCGCCTCTGGCCGATGTGTATGCCTATCGTGCCCACGTAGACGCGCACATGGCGCAGCTGCTGGCCCTGGCCGACACGCTGCCCGCCACGTTTGCCGAGCTGTTTGAGCTGGGCTTGCAGCACGAGCAGCAGCACCAGGAGCTCCTGGCTACGGATATCAAATACATTCTGAGTACCAGCCCCTTGGCGCCTGCCTACCTCCCCGCACCCGACGCGCAGCCAGCGCCTACCCAGGCACCGGCCGCCACCTGGCTGCCCGTAACGGGGGGCGTGCACCGCGTGGGCTACGAGGGCACCGACTTTTGCTTCGACAATGAGCTGCCGGTGCACAGTACTTACGTGGCCGACTTTGAGCTACAGAACCGGCTGGTAACCAATGCCGAATACTTAGAATTCATACAAGCCGGCGGCTATAATGATTTCCGCTATTGGTTGGGGGAAGGCTGGGAGCTGGTGCAGCGCGAAGGCTGGCAGGCCCCGCTGTATTGGGTGGAGAAAGACGGGCAGTGGCTGCGTTTCACCCACCACGGCTTGCAACCCCTGAATATGGCCGCGCCGGTAACGCAAATCAGCTTCTACGAGGCCGATGCCTACGCGCAGTGGTCCGGCCACCGCCTACCCACGGAGCAGGAATGGGAAATTGCGGCCCGGCAGTTTCAGCCCACCACGGCGGCCGGCACCTTCCTCGAAAGCGGCCTGTTCGACCCGCAGCCCCTACCCACCGACGCCGACCCCAGCCAGTGCCATCAGCTGCTCGGCGACGCTTGGGAATGGACCTACTCGCCCTACCATCCCTACCCTGGCTACCAGCGCGCGGCCGGGGCACTGGGCGAATACAACGGCAAGTTTATGGTGAATCAACTGGTGCTGCGCGGCGGCTCTTGCGCCACCCCTGAGAGCCACATCCGTCCTACCTACCGCAACTTCTTCCACGCCGATAAGCGCTGGCAGTTCACGGGTATTCGCCTGGCCCGGTAGCGTCTGTCATCCTGAGTGGTGCGAAGGATCTTCTGCCAGTTGAACGAGTTGTTATTACGTCTGTCGTTCAATATCGTGAGAGGGTCCTTCGCTTCATTCAAGATGACAACCTCATTGTAAAACTGCACCCGACACCTTTTCCTTCATGCCCCACCTCTCCTCTCCTACCTCCACCGAGCCAGTGGCACCTGCTTCTACTACTGATTTGGGCCAGCACGTAGCCGATGGCCTGAGCCGTATGCCCAAAATGCTGTCGTCGATGTATTTCTACGACGACGAGGGCAGCCGGCTGTTTCAGCAGATTATGGCCCTGCCGGAGTATTACCCCACCCGCACCGAGTTTGCGCTGCTAACCACGCACCAGGCCGCCATTGCCGATGCCTTGCGCCCCGCAGCCGCCGACGAGCATTTTTTTTTGGTGGAGTTGGGCGCCGGCGACGGCCTGAAAACCAAGATTTTACTGCGCCACTTGCTCGCTACCAACGCCCGTTTTACCTACGTGCCGGTAGATATTTCGACAGGGGCGCTGGATGGCTTGGTGGCCAGCTTGGCCGACGAGCTGCCGACGCTACCTGTGGAGCCCGTAACGGCCGACTACGCCGACGCCCTGACGCTACTAGCGGCCCGGCCCGGCCGCAAAGCCGTGCTGTTTCTGGGTTCCAACATCGGCAATTTTCTACCCGAAGACCGGCATGACTTTCTACGAAGCGTGGCCCGCCCGCTCTCCTCCGACGACCGGCTGCTCATCGGCTTCGACCTTCAAAAAGACCCGCGCCTGATTCGGGCTGCGTATGATGATACGCAGGGCATCACGGCGGACTTCAACTTCAACCTGCTTAAGCGCCTGAACCGGGAGCTGGGCGCCAACTTCGACTTGGCGCACTGGCAGCACTATACCGATTATGACCCGCTGAGCGGGGCCGTACGCTCCTTTTTGGTGAGTACCCGCGCCCAAACGGTGCAGTTTGCGGCCCTGAATTTGGACGTAGCGTTTGCGGCCTGGGAGATGATTCATACCGAAAACTCCTACAAATTCACCCTCCCCCAAATCAAGCAGTTGGGACAGGAGGCGGGGCTCACACTGGTTCATTCCTTCTCAGATGCGCAGGCGTATTTCGCCGATGTGGTGCTGGCGCCTGAGTAGCCACGGCCCCACCTGCAGTTACGTTTCTCCTTCCTGACCTCTCCGTCTATGCCTTCTATGTCCTTAGTGAGCTTGGCTTCCGGCTACGGCCCCTACCCTACCCCCGCCGTGGCGGTGGAAGCGGCTATGGCTACCCTGCGCAGCGAACGGGCATTGCCGGTATCGGCGGCCGAAGGGCAACTGAAACTACGTGCGGCCCTGGCGGCGCACTACCGAAAACGAGGCGCTGCCCACGTAACGCCCGAGCATGTGGTGGTGACGCCTGGCGGCAAAGCAGGTTTGCTCACGCTGCTGCAAGCCGTGCTGCAACCCGGCGACGAAGTGCTGGTACCAACGCCCGCATGGTTTGGCTTTTGGGAGGTGATTCGACGGGCCGGTGGTGTGGCGCGTATGCTGCCGCTTTCAGCCGATGATAACTACGCCTTTACCCCGGCGCAGCTCGCGGAGGCCCTCACGCCCCGCACTCGTTTGCTGCTCCTCACCAACCCCAACAACCCCACCGGTCGTCTTTACACGCGGGCGGAGGTAGGGGCGCTGCTGGAAGTCACGCAACAACACCCCAAGGTGCTGGTGCTCTCCGATGAAATCTACGACCTGGTGCAGTTTGGCGAGGAGCCTACCCCTACCCTGCTTTCCTTCCCTGATCCGCACGCGCAGCATCTGGTGCTCAATGGCTTCTCGAAGTCGCTGGAGCTGGTGGGCTGGGGCGTAGGCTACTTGGTAATACCGCCAGCGCTAGCCCGCAGCTGCGCGGCCATTCAGTTTGCCACCGGCAAATCGGTGCCCGCGCCGGCCCAGGCAGCGGCCCAAGCGGCCGTAGAAGCCGCCGACGCCATTGCGGCCGACCTGTTGGCCCGTCTGGCGCCCAACCGGGCGCAACTCCTGCACGCCCTGGCCGCCCTACCCCACGTGCCCACCCTACCCCCACCGGCCGGCACCTACTACGCCTTCCCCGACTTACGCGCCTACTTGCCCCCAGCCGAATCGGTGGAAGTTGCCTCAGTTGCCCTGGTGGCCCATCTAAAATCCAACGGAGTAGAGGTGGTAGACGGCACCAGCTGCGGCACGCCGGGCTTTGTGCGGCTGTCGTACGCCGTGGAGCCCGAGGTACTAACCGAGGCGCTACCTCGGCTGCGAATGGCGCTGGAAGCAATGCGCAAGTGAATTTAGAGCGCTGTCAGCAACCCCAGTCCCTCCCCTCCGGGAAAGGGGGTGCCAGACGACATGTGCAAGAACTGTTGAACGCACCCCTCTCCCGGAGGGGAGGGGCTGGGGTGGGGTTACGCTACCCAGTCGCTTCGCATTCCGTTACCTTTGCCGGCCCATTCATCTGTTTGCCATGTCTTTCGCCGCGCTTCGTCCACATATCAAACCCACTCTGTTGCTGGCCTACCCAGTGGTGCTGAGCCAGTTGGGCCACGTGCTCGTCAACGTCTGCGACAGCGTGATGGTGGGCCATATTGAGCCGCCCGCGCTGGCGGCCACGTCGTTGGCGGCTATTTCGCTGGGTGTGAGCACGAGCACCGTTGGGTTGGTGCTGGGCCTGGGCGTGTCGTTGGGCATCACGCCGCTGGTAGCCGCCGCCAACGGCCGCCGCGATGTGCCCGCGTTGGGCAGGCTGCTGGTGAACGGTGTGTGGCTATGCTTGGCGGCGGGCCTGGTGCTGGCCTTGCTGGGCTTTGCCCTGACGCCGCTGCTGCGCTACCTGCACCAGCCGGCCGCTGTAGAGGCCCTGGCTCGGCCCTGGATTCAGGTGCTGTTTGTATCCTACGTGCCGCTGATGCTGTTTCAGGCGTTCAAGCAGTTTGCCGAGGGCCTGGGCCTCACCCGCCAGGCTATGTACTTGTCCATCATAGCCAATGTAGTCAACGCCTTTTTGTGCTACGTGCTGATTTTTGGCCATTTTGGGGCAGCGCCGATGGGCATGATGGGCTCGGCCTGGGCCACCCTCATGGCGCGCGTATTGATGGCCATGCTCATGGGAGCCTATGTGCTACGGGCAGCCCGCCTGCAACCCTACCGCGAGGCCGCCAGCGCCCAACTCCTCCCCGATGCCGTTACGCTACGCCGGTTGCTGGGCCTGGGCGCACCCATTGGCGTGCAGATGATGTTTGAGATGGGTGCCTTCAGCTTCTCAGCCATCATGATCGGCTGGCTGGGCGCTACGCCGCTGGCCGCGCATCAGATTGCCATCAATGTAGCGTCCGTCACTTACATGGCCGCTAGTGGCATTGCGGCAGCGGCCACCATCCGGGTAGGCAATTTTTATGGTCTGGGCGACGGCCCTAGCGCCCGGCAGGCGGGTTTCACGGCGTATTGGCTCACCTTCGTGTTCATGGGCACAATGGACCTGGTACTGGTAGTGGGCCGCGGTTTCATCCCCTACCTCTACAACGACACGCCACTGGTAGTGGAACAAGCCGCCGGGCTGCTGCTCATTGCCGCGCTGTTTCAGGTATCCGATGGCTTGCAGGTGGTAGGGCTAGGCGCCTTGCGCGGCCTGGAAGACGTAAAAGCGCCCTCCGTGGTGGCCTTGCTGGCCTACTGGGCTATAGCGCTGCCCGTGGGTTACGGCCTGGGCTTTGGGCTGGGCTGGGGCGCCACCGGCGTGTGGATAGGGCTACTCACCGGCCTCACGCTAGTGGCGGGCGTGCTGCTGTGGCGCTTCCGGCAGCACAGCGCCCAAACACCGGCAGCCGTGAACCCCGAGCGCATTGTGATGGCGCATTGAGTGGTGAGATGGTGAAATGGTGAAGTTGTGAAGTTGTGAATATGGCTGTCATCCTGAGCATTCCGCGCATCAAGCGGCGACGAAGGACCTAATCACAATTGAACGATGGGCATAACAACGACTCGTTCTACCGGCATAAGGTCCTTCGTCGCCGCTTGATGCGCGGAATGCTCAGGATGACAGCCATATTCACCATCTCACCATCTCACCACTTCACCATCTCGCAACTAAAAAACTCCCTTTCAGCGTTGGCACGGAAGTAGTATTTCTATTTGCCATGTCCTTCCTATCGTTTTTATTGCCTGCCCTGCTGCTGGGCCGTTTTTCTTCTGCTCCCGCGCCTACCCAAACCACGCCGCCTAAGCCGGTCGTTATTGCCTGGTCGGCACAACGCAAGCTCACCTGGGCCGATTTCAAGAGCAAGCCTACCCCTGCCGACCGCTTAGCTGCGCTTACATCAGGTAATATCGATGTGCAGGTAGGCTGCAAGGATTTCGTGTTTTCCTCGCAGGTGCAGGCTGTATTCATGCCCACCGAATCGTGGGTGCGGGAGGCTACCACGGCCAGCCCCGACCTGCTGCGCCACGAGCAGCTACACTTCGACATCACAGAGCTATATGCCCGCCGCATGCGCCAGAAGCTGAGCCAGACTCAGTTCGACTGCCAGCACCTGCAACCCAAGTTTCAGAATCTGACCAAAGCCGTGTTTGCGGAGTGGCAGCGCGAAGAAGCCCGCTACGACCAGGCCACCAACCACGGCCTGAACAAGCAGCAACAGCAGCTCTGGGAAACTCAGGTGCAGCAAAAGCTGGCGCAGCTAGAGCAGTTTGCCCTGGCCCAGTAAGTTGTTTTGGGGTTGCATTTTTCGATAAAAGCCCGTCATTTCGACCAGCGAGAGAAATCTCGCGTGCTGATGGTAGATACTATCTCTCGTCAGCACGCGAGATTTCTCTCGCTAGTCGAAATGACGGGCTTTTGAAATTACTACCCTTATGACACCCTCTCCTACCCCACTTTCCTGGGATGAATTCCTGCGCGTCGATCTGCGCGTGGGCACTATTGTAGAAGTTCGCGAATTTCCGCAGGCGCGCAAGCCAGCTTACCAGCTGTTTGTTGACTTAGGACCCGAAATCGGGCTGAAGCAATCCAGCGCCCAGATCACGCACCACTACCAGCCCTCCGACCTCCTAGGCCGCCAGGTGTGGTGCGTAGTCAACTTCCCGCCCAAACAAATCGGCCCGTTTCGCTCCGAGGTCCTCGTGACGGGCACACCCGATGCGGCTGGGCATATTGTGCTGACCTCAGTAGCCAGCCCCGTGCCTAACGGCAGCCGCCTGATTTGAGAGTGATGAGAGTGTGAAGTGGTGACTGAAAAAGACGCCTGTCATCTTTGCGCACTCGCTCGGCCATACTAAATGAGCACTACACCTAAGTAACTATTCCTTAGAGCCGTCTGCGCCACTTGCACGAGCTATACGGTAGGCAGGCGCACATAGTAGAGCTGCTGGCGCGTAGGTTTCACTCGGCATAGCCGGGCGAGCACAGTGCTATTTCGCTTGATTGTTCTGGCTGGCTTCTTCCAGCTTCTTTTCGCGTGCTGCCAGACTATCAATAATCTCCCCGTAGATACCGTCCAGGTCTTTGTCGTGGATGGCGTAGTAGCGGTAGCTCTGCTGAAAGGTCGAATCTGAGACTTGGTGCTGCTGCAATACCAAGCGCTGCTGCTCGTTGTAGAGCGCCCGCGCCGAATCGGTGCTCAGGCGTCCCGACTCAATACGCGCTTCCAAAATGTGCAGGTCGATGAGGATGCTGCGCATTTGTTCTTTGGAGAGCAAATTGGCAGGTGGCACAGCCATTTCGGGCCGGTCGCAACTGCTCAGCAACAGGCTCAAAGACAGCAGGGCGTAGGATAAAAGAGTTTTCACGTGGGCAAAGTTAGCCAGATCCTGTAGTTTAGCCGTGATGAATACGCCCGAAGCCACGCCTTTCCAGCAACTCGTGCGCCGTTTGCGGCAAATGGAGATACGTATTCTCAAGACCGCCGATGCGCAGCTACAAGGCGATTTCAGCTCGGTGTTCAAAGGAACGGGGTTGGAGTTTGATGATGTGCGCCTCTACCAGTACGGCGACGAAGTGCGCGCCATCGACTGGGCCGTATCCAGCAAAGGCCACGGCACGTTTGTGAAGACGTACAAGGAAGAACGCGAACAGTCGGTTTTATTGCTACTCGATGTCAGCGCCTCGCAGCAGGTAGGTGCCCAGGGTAGGCGCAAGCTCGATGTGGGCCGCGACATCTGTGGTCTGTTGGCGCTGGCCGCCGCCCGGCAAGAGGCGCAGTTGGGTATTTTCGCATTTTCGGACCAAAAAGAGTTGTTTCTATCGCCGGGCAAGGGTATTCGGCACGCCTACGCCCTCATTAAACGGTTGTTTGACTTGGAGCCCCGCTCGCGTCAAACCAACGTAGCCGAGGGCATCAAGCAGGCGCTGGGCCTGCTGAAGCGGCGCAGCATTGTGCTCTTGATTTCGGATTTCATCGACACCAACTACGAGCGGGAGCTGACCATGCTGGCCCGCAAGCACGACCTGATTGTGGTGCAGCTGCTGGACCAGCGCGAGCGGGAGTTTCCGCCCCTGGGCATCATTCCGCTACTCGACCAGGAAACCGGCCGCACGGTGTGGACAAACACGTCCTCGGCGGCGTTTCGGGCTCGTTACCGGGCTACGTATGAGCAAAACCGCGAGCAGATCGGACAAATTTGCCGGCGCCACCGCACCGAGTTTCTATCCATTGCTACCGACTCCGACTTTGTGCCGCAGCTGGTGAGCTTGTTTCGGAGGCGCAACCAGCGGGGCGGCCGTGGGTAAGCGTGGCGCTTGGGTAGGGCAGCTACTAGCGGTGCTTTTGGGGCTGCTAGCTAGCACTGCATACGGGCAGGCCGGGCCCCGCAACGACTCTTTGCCGCGGGGACGGTTTGTGCAGCCTACTGTGCGCGTGGGCCAGCCCATTCGCTACGAGCTGACTTACCGGCACGCGCCCAACCTGGAGGTGATTTTCCCGGATTCGACGGCCAGTTTCGCGCCGTTTGAGCTGATTCGGCGCTCCTACCAACCTACCCGCACCCGCCAGGGCCGCAGCCTCGACCGCACCGTGTACCTGCTGCGCACCTTTTCTCTGGACCCCGTGCAGCACCTGCGCCTGCCTGTGCTGGTGTTGCGCGGCCGCGATACGCTCACGGTGCCCGCCCTCCCCGACTCGGTGCGCCTAACGCGCACGGCGGCTCCTTTACAACCCGGTGTTCCTACCCCTACCCTCCGCGCTAATGTGCAGCCGTTGCCTGTAGAGGCGCGCTTCAACTATCCGTACTGGCTGGCGGGTTTCGCAGCGTTGGCACTTGTGGCCGGGGGGCTGGTACTAGGCTTTCGCAAGCGCCTGCGCCGACGCTACCAACGATACCGTCGGCGCAAAAACCACGCGTATTTTCTGGCACAGTATGCCCGCCACGTGGAGCGGTTTGAGCTGTCGCGCTCCCTTACCAATATGGAGCGCGCCATCACACTCTGGAAAAACTACCTCAGCACCCTCGAAAACAACAGCATCAACAGCCTGACTACCCGCGAGATAGTAGCGCACTACCACCACGACCCACGCGTGGCTCAGGCCCTGCACCTGGCCGACCGCATGATCTACGGCAACCAGCTCATGGAGGAAGAAACCGAAAGTGCCTTGGTATTTGAGCTGTTGCGCGAGTTTGCAGAAGTGCGCTATCAGGCCGATGAGCGCTCAGCGAATCCAGCACGGCAGTAGCTCAAATAGCCCCTTAAGAACTGCGCTATCCTAGATATTATACTCAGCACTAATTATTTACCAGCCGTATGCGCAGTAGGCTTGAACACAGTACGCAACGCGTGCAGCGCGGCTGGATGGTAGATTGTTGCGTGCGTTTCTTCGGGCATAGATTCGTAGTACCACCGGATAGTGCGCTTCGCTGCTTTCAGCGCGGATGGTAACCGGCGCGATTCCGGAATCTGAGCATCATCGCTGCTGGAGGCAACGTACACCGTTTTTGCCGGACCGCTGTAGCTCGTTAGCAGTGCCTTGGCCTGGTCTACCAACTGGCCCTTGTTCCACCACAGGCTAGGGTCGAAGGCAATATAGGTGTCGAAAAGCTCTGGCTCCAAGAGCAGTGTTTCCAGCACAAACAGGCCCGCCAACGACTCCCCCATGATGGCCGTTTCGGCAGCGGTGTGGTACCGTTCCCGGATTAGGGGCATGAGCTCCGTGCGAATAAACAGCCGAAATGCGGCCGATCCGCCTACCTGTGGGGCAATCTTCCGATCTTCTTCGCTGTTGGTGGGGCCAGTCAGGTCGCGCCGGCGTTGGGTATTTTCAATTCCGACCAATATAAACGGGCGCATGGTTCCGTTGCCCGTGAGCACCTGCACCAAACCAGCCACATGCAGGAAGTCTTCTTTCTGCCCGCCATCGGGCATATACAGCACGGGCAGCCGGATGGCGGCTGAATCGGTATAACCCGGTGGCACATACACGTTGATGCGGCGCGTTTCGTGCAGCGCCTCCGACGGCAGCGTGAAGGTTTGCCCGATGGTCAGGGGCGTGGACGTTGTTTGGGCGTGCGCCGCTGGGTAACAGCTCACAAAGAGCAACAAGGCGCAGAGTACAAAGAGACGACTAGCTTTCACAAGAAAGAGAATAGTATAAGATACCGGAAGGAGCCGCGAAGGTACGCGAATGAGCCTAGGCCCCGCGCTTATCCCTTGTATTCTAGGCACGGGAAGAATCGGTGGTTGCTGCTAGCTCTTCCCCGCTCGTGCAGGTACACGTCGTACCAAACTACACGCCCAGTGCAGAGAGGCCTACCCCTACTGCGCCTTTGCTCGGTTTGTATACTTTGCGAAAGATTTATCTTCTCGCCTGTATAGCCGATCTGATGCCAATAACACACAACAAGGAGCTAGCCGCCCCACCCCACTACCCCGTCTTAGACGGTCTGCGCGGAGTTGCGGCCATCATCGTGGTTACCTTTCATCTGACCGAGCCACTAGGAACTGGGCATCTGGATATTCTGGTCAATCACGGCTATTTGGCGGTCGACTTCTTCTTCCTGTTATCTGGCTTCGTGATTGGCTACGCCTATGATGACCGTTGGTACAAGATGAGCGTGAGCGGTTTCCTAAAGCGCCGGATCGCACGCCTCCAACCCATGGTAGTGCTGGGAGTGACCCTCGGCGCCATCGGCTTCTATTTCACGGATTCTACCATCTGGCCACTCATTCATACGGTTCCCGTCTGGAAGATGCTGTTGGTGCTGCTCATTGGGTATACCATCCTACCCGTGCCGCTGTCGCTGGATATACGGGGCTGGCAAGAGATGCACCCTTTGAATAGCGTGGGCTGGTCGTTGTTCTTCGAATACATAGCAAACCTCTTGTATGCCCTCTGGATCCGGAAGTTTTCCAACACCGCTTTATGCATTCTGGTTGGCCTCTCGGCTATTGCCCTGGCTCATTTGGCCATCACCAACGGCGACGTTAGTGGCGGCTGGACGCTGAATGTGGAGCAGGTCCGCATTGGACTCACCCGCACGATGTTCCCTTTCAGTGCTGGCCTGTTGCTTTCTCGGGTAGCCAAACCCACGGGGCGCATACGCAACGCCTTTTTCTGGTGCAGCCTGCTACTGGCTATCCTGCTGTACATGCCGCGCCTGGGCGGCGCGGCGCATCTGTGGCTGAACGGACTTTATGAATCGGTATGCATTCTTCTTCTTTTCCCGCTCATCGTTTACCTGGGTGCCAGTAGCGCGGAGCAAACGCACCGCGAGAGCAGCCTATGCAGATTTTTGGGCGACCTATCCTACCCGCTTTACCTGGTGCACTACCCGCTGGTCTATTTTTATGTTGCTTGGATCAGCAACCATCCAGGTACCACGCTCGCGCAGGCGTGGCCCTATGCGCTACTTATTTTACTAGGCGGAATCGTGCTGGCGTATGCTGCCTTGAAATGGTACGATGAGCCGGTTCGCAAGTGGTTACGGAGAAAACTTGTGTAGGGTCGGAATATCAAAATATAGGCAGCCACGGCGCTGGCATCAGCCACTTACCGCTATCTGTTCTTATTCTACAGTACTCGTAGTGAGGAGCTTGAACTGCTTTTTTGCTTAGAACTAGTTTCGTAGGCAGCAAAAAACCTGTACCTTCTCCGGTATCGTACCGCAGCGCACACTTTGTAGCGCGTTGGATAGATGGCCTACCCCGGCCACCAGGTCACGAAGCCGCTCGTCACTAGGACTACCTTCCTACCCATACTCCACATCCTATGCAAACGAACCACGTTACGTACCACCCCCAGGCCTCCGTGCCTTCTAGCCTACGGCACACCCTGCGCCGGAGTATTCTGCCAGCCGTACTGCTGAGCCTGCTTTCGGGCTGTCAAGAGGAGGTTTTTATCGACAGTGACGCGACGGGCGGAGTGGCCCCTACCCAAGTCAGCGCGCTGGCCGTTGTGCCCAAAAGCGAAGCGCTGCTGGCGCTGACTAGCTACGACAACAAGTACTACAACCAGTACGGCACATACGGCCCTAGCTTCAAGGCCAACTACTGGTTTGATCTGGCCAAGACCCGGCGCATGGACTTCTGGACCCAGGCCGAGGCCATCGAAACCGTCATCGACGCCTACAACGTCAACCCTACCACTGAGTACAAGAACAAAATTCAATATCTCTACAACGGCATGCGCGATGCCCACGGCCTGCTGTGGAGCAGCAACGAGTTCAACGACGACATCATCTGGGGCTCCTTGATGTGCATCCGCGCCTACGAGATCTGGAACGACGGGGGCATGCTGGATATGGCCCGGCAGAACTTTGACCTGGTGTGGGCCCGCGGCTGGGACACCACATTGGGCGGGGGCTTGTGGTGGAAAACCGACAAGCTTTCCAAAAATACCTGCGTGAATGCGCCGGCCGTGATTTGCGCCATGCGGCTCTACAAGGCCACCGGCGACGTGAGCTACCGCAACAAAGCCAAGATGATTATGGATTGGCTGGTGCCGCAGATGTATGTGTCCGCCACCGGCGAAGTGAAGGGGGCAGTGAACAAAGCCGGCCAGATTACGGAAGGCGCCTTGCTGTATACGCAGGGCACCTTCATTGGAGCGGCCAATGAGCTGCGCCCCTACTACAGCAGCCCCGACTACCGGGCCATGGGCCTGAAAGCCGTGGACTACGCCCGCACCAGCTTGTCCAAGTCGCCCGGCGGTATTTTGCAGGACGAAGACGCCGTACTGGACATCCAGGGAGGTAAGTCCATCTTTGCGCGGTGGGCCTGCATTTTCGTGAAAGACACCGGCACCGCCTCCACGTACGGTCCGTGGCTGGACCTAAATGCTAGCCAGGCGTGGTCGATCCGCAACTCAAACGGCATCATGTGGAATTTGTGGAGCACGCGCACCTCCGACACGGATAATCTGAACTCGTGGCGCACGAATGGCGGCGTGTCCATGATGCTTAATCTCTATCGCTTTCGCTAGCCTAACAGATAGAAAATTAGATACTATATGTAGTCAAAAGAAACAGAAAGCCCCTCCAATGAGGGGCTTTCTCGTTTTCACGGTAGGGTGATAGCGCAGAGAGCAACAATCTATTATCTCTGGCATCAATTGCTATCAGACACACCTGATGAGAAACTGCGCTGCGTGAAGTTTTAATGAAGCATTGTTGCATATAAACCAATAACTGCTTTAATATTGCATCATTGTTTCACTAAAACTTCACGTAGCGCAGTTTACTTCTATGAAATTCAACCTTTCCACCTCTGCTTTTTTACTGGCTTTGCTCGCCACGGCAACGCTGTCTTCGTGTGATGACAACGATTCTGAAACACTGCCAGATACAGCTGCATCTGAACAAGAGTACCGTTACGTGCGGATACTGGTAAGCGACGAGCAAGCCACCAAGCTCACCCAGATTACCCCATCTGACGCCTCGGTAGCGTCTTTCGACACGAAGTTTCCGCTGGCTAATCTATACACCACAGCCTCGGGTCGATTTGCAACAGTGCTGTATCAAAACCAAAATCTGGTAGAGGTATTCGATACGGGCCTGGAGTCGCACGTAGACCATGTGGATGTGAAAGGCACGCCAAAGTGGGCTGCCATCACGGCCACTAGCCCGAAGCCTACCCACTTCAAGAGCAAAAACACTGAGTCGCTGATTTTCAACGACGGCGACGGCACCCTCAGCGCTGGCAACGACGCCGATTTTCATACGCCGGGCGCCAAATTCAAGACCATCAATGCCGGGCTGCTGCCGCACCACGGTGCCATGGCCCAGTTCGACAATGGCAACTACGCCGTGACGGTTGCCCCTACCTCTGGCGCCAGCCCTACCAGCGTGCGCGTGGTGAGTAGCACGGGCAGCCTGGTGCACGCCTCCACGCTGACGACTGGCAGCATCCACGGCAACGCCACCGATGGGCAGAACGCCGTATTTGGCTGTTTTACCACGGCTGCTAATACTTCGGGCAGCGTACTGGTAGTGAAGCAGTCGGGTGAGCAGCGCCTGATTGCTAACCCTGCTGATTTTGGTGCCTTCCGTCTGGCCAGCATCTATTACGCTGAGGGGGCCAACAAATTCATCGGCTATGTAGCAACCAAGGGAGCTTACCTCATCGACCTGGGCACTGACCGAATCACGCCCATCTACACTGGTGCAGATGCTATACAGTGTAAGGTAGACCAGGCAGGCAAGAACCTATTGATTCTTACCCTGGACGGAAAGCTGCGCGTGTACGACCTCGCCACCGGCACCTTGAAAAAGGAAGGCCAGGCCGTTGCCGCTACCCCCGCTGCCGACACGTATAAGCCGGTGCTGGAAGCTACGGAGCGCTACGCTTACATTGCCATGCCGACGCTGGGCGAGGTGCATCAGGTGAAACTCACTGACTTCAGCAGCGTGACCAAGCACAAAGTATCGGCCCGGCCGGTGCGCCTCACAGTAGCCGGCTTCGAGAGTAGCGCTGCGCATTAACGGCTCACGGCTTGCCCAGGCAGCCACCGATAGAGTAGTATCTTTGGAAGACTTCCGTGGCGGAAGGGATACAGTCGTATCCTGCACGCCCGGGAGTCTTTTGCCGTTTACTCTGCTTTTTACTCTATGCTTGAACAGCTCTGGCACCGCCTGCTGGCCCCTTTCCTGGACGCCCTGCGCTACTCCACGCTCACGGGTTACAGCTGGCAGGAGCCGCGCTTGCTGTTGTTGCTGCCGGTGGTGCCGCTGCTGTTTGTGGGGCGCTGGGCACTGGCCTACCGCCGCCGGGCCCGGCTGGGGGTGGCCTTTGTGGGGGGTAGGGTGCGGCAGGACTGGTCGGCGCTGTTGCGGTTTGTGCCCGATGTGGTGCTGGCCCTCAGCCTGATGTTTGGCCTGGTAGCCCTGGCCCGCCCCCAGCGCACCGACGAGCGCGTGGTGCAAACAGGAGAAGGCATTGACCTACTGCTAGTGCTGGACGTGTCGGGCTCGATGGAGCTGGGCGACCTGCGCCCCAACCGTCTGGAAGCCGCCAAGCGCCTGGCCCGCGAGTTTGTGGACAGCCGCGCCGGCGACCGGGTAGGGCTGGTGGTGTTTGCCGGCGACGCCTACTCCCTGGCCCCGCTCACCACCGACTACGACCTGCTGCGCGACGAGCTGCACAACCTGCGCCTGGGCATGATTGCCAACGATGGCACGGCCATTGGCTCGGCGCTGGGCGTGGCCACCAACCGCCTGCGGGCCTCGCGCAGCCGCACCAAAGTCTGCATTCTGCTCTCCGATGGCGAGAACACTGCCGGCAGCCTCGACCCGCTCACAGCGGCCCAGTTGGCCCACGCCTACGGCCTGAAAATCTATACTATCGGCCTGGGCCGCGACGGCACCGTGCCCTTCGGCACCGATCCCGCGGGCCGCACCCGCTACGTGGAAACCCGCCTCGACGAAACCACCATGCGCCAGATTGCCCAGGCCGGCGACGGCCAGTTCTTCCGCGCCACCGACAACGCTGCCCTGCGCCAGGTGTTCCGGCGCATCAACCAGTACGAGAAATCCGAAATCAAGCAGACGCGCTTCCGCAACACTAAGGACTATTACCGCGTGTACCTGGGCTGGTGCGTGTTGTTTTGGCTGGTCTGGTTGGGGCTGAAAAATACGTTTCTGACGAACGCGCTGGAGGATTAAGGCTACCCTTCCACACACCCCACCGCGGCAGTGCCTACCTTTGCGGCATGAGCATTGCCGAGAACATTCAGCACATAGAAACTGAGCTGCGCGGCACCGCCGCCCGGCTGGTAGTCGTCACCAAAACTCACCTGGTAGCGAAGCTGCAAGAAGCCTACGACGCCGGCGCGCGGCTGTTTGGCGAAAACAAGGTGCAGGAGATGGTAGCCAAGCAGCCCGAGCTACCCGCCGATATCGAATGGCACCTCATCGGGCACCTGCAAACCAACAAGGTGAAGCAGCTGGCGCCCTTCGTGCACACCATCCAGAGCATCGACAGTCTGAAGCTGCTGCTGGAAATAGAGAAGCGCGCCGCCCAGCACGACCGGGTAATCAACGGGCTCCTGCAATTCCACATTGCTGATGAGGAAACCAAAACCGGCCTCAGCTTCGCGGAAGCCGAAGAAATCCTGCAATCGGAGGAATTTCAGCAGTTCCGCCACGTGCGCCTCACGGGCGTGATGGGCGTGGCTACCTTCACCAATGACACCGCCCAATTGCGCCGCGAGTTCCAGACGCTGCGCGGCTACTTCGAGGAGCTACGCAACCGCTTCTTCGCTGAGGCTGACTATTTCCGGGAAATTTCCATGGGCATGAGTGCCGACTACCCCTTGGCTATTGAAGAGGGTAGCACGCTGGTGCGGGTAGGCAGCGCTATTTTCGGGGCGCGGGGGTAGGATGCCCCTACAGAACGTCATTTCGACCAGCGGGAGAAATCTCGCGTGCTGACATCGGATAGATATTACCATCAAGCGAGATTTCTCCCGCTGGTCGAAATGACGTTCTGGCGAAGCACGCGAGATTCTTCGACAAGCTCAGAATGACGCTCTAACCACTCACCATTTCACCACTCACTATTTCACCATTTCCATGACTGCCCGACTTATTCTACAACTTGCCGCCCTGCTCGGTGCCCTGGGCGTGGGCATTGGCGCCTTTGGCGCGCACGGCTTGCGTGCGATGCTAGAAGCCACCGGCCGCTTCGATACGTTTGAAACCGCCGTGCGCTACCAGTTCTATCACACGCTCAGCCTGTTGGCAGTAGGCGTGCTACTGTACGCACGCCCCGAGCTGCGCCTGCTGGGCACCACGGCCGGGCTGTGGCTGGGCGGCATCCTGATTTTCAGCGGGTCGTTGTACGTGCTGTGCTTCACGGGCATTAAGTGGCTGGGCGCCGTTACGCCGCTGGGTGGCCTGCTGTTCATTGCCGGCTGGATTACGCTGCTGCTGGCTGCCCGGCAGCTGTAGGCAGGAATTATATATTCCATTGACTGAAGCATTGTAGACCGTCATGCTGAGCTTGTCGAAGCATCTCGCGTGCTGACATGGGATACTACCTAACAAAGCGGTAGAGATGCTTCGACAAGCTCAGCATGACGGTCTTTTGACTTTCTAAATAGCTTCAATAACTCAGTTCAGCCCTACTTTGCCTTTCACGGATTCAAAGAGCTTCTTTGAGTCGAATCCTACTCCTTGCTTGAACACGAGTTCCGTGTTACGAACCTGGCGGATGTCCTGCTCCACGTCGCCGGCCACCAGCACCAGATCGGCTTGCTTGCCTACTTCTACAGAGCCGATTTGGGCAGCCCGGCCGAGGTAGGTGGCACCGTTTAGAGTTGAAATTTTGATGGCCTGCGCCGGCGTAAAACCAGCTTCGACTAGCAGCTCCACTTGGCGGCGGTTAGCGTAGCCGGCCACCGTGCGACCGGCGCCGGTGGGGTCAGTGCCGGCCACCAGCAGGCCGCCGGCGTCGTAGAACATCTTTTCCCAGGCCATTTCCTTTTTGAACAGCGCGGCGCTGGCTGAGTCGCGGCCCTGGTTGCGCTGCCAGGTGGTTTGCTCGCGCTCCTGGAGCTGTGGAATCAGCGCTTCCAGGCCGCCACCCAGCACCACCTCGCGGCCCGTGTAGGGCTCAAATACGGGTAGGGTTGATGTGAGGGCCACCTTCTTGCTGATCAGAAATTGAATAAGCGCCTTCATTTCGGGGCTGTTCTCGGGCAGGTTTTGCAAGCCGCGGTGTGAGGTAGGGTAGTCGCACACGTCGGGTTGGTGGTTGGGCTCGAAGTCGGAGCTGGCCATGAAGCCGTGCTCCAGGTTGTCGATGCCCAGCTCGGCGGCTTCGCGGTAGGTGATGGCGCACAGGTGGCCCGTTATTTTGAGGTGGTGTGGGTGCGCTACCCCTACCACGGCGGCCAGGTCGGCGCGGGTGGCGTGCATGTACATCTTGAATGACGTGCAGCCCCGGTCGGCCCAGTAGGTGGCGGTGCGGGCCGCGTCCTCGGGGCCGTGCACCGTATTCAGGGCCGGAATATCCATGCCGGGCTCCTCAATGTAGGGCGCCGTCACGTCGATACTCGGCCCAATGAGCTTGCCCTCGCCAATCAGGCGCTGAATGGCCAAATCGGTTTGCGGCTCCACGCTGCCGGCCGTGCGGATGGTAGTAGCGCCTCCAGCCAAGTACAGGCGCGGAAACGAGTAGGGCATCTCGGCAATGTTGAAGAAACTACCCGCCGGCATGGTATAATACAGGTGCTCGTGCAGCATCACTAGGCCCGGCAGCAAGGTTTTGCCCGCGCCGCTGATGATTTCGGCTTCCTTCGGCACTTTCACTTTCCCGGCTTTGCCTACCTGCGTGATGCGGCCCGCCTGGAACACCACTGTTTGGTGCGCCTGCGCCGGCCGACCGGTGCCGTCGATGAGCTTCACGTCGGTAATAGCTACTACACTGGCTTTCACCTTGATGTACTCCTGCACTTGCGGCGTGAACGTAGTTTGCGCGTGGGCCGACGCGGCGAAGACAATGGCCGAAAAAAGTAGAAGGCGTGCAAGCATAGCGCGAAGATTTAGGTGGGGAAGATAGCGAATGGCAACGTTCGATAGGCTTTTGCCGACTGTGGTATTGGCCGCGCCGCTGTATCTTCCACCATCGCCACATAGCCCTCCACTTATGCCTACCCCTACCCTCCTGAAAAGCGCTGCGTTTGCGGCAGCCCTCTTCGCGGCCGCCGCCACAGCATCGGCCCAACGCAGCACTACGCATCAACTGAAAGCCACGCCCCAAACCGTGGCCTGGGGCTACTACGACGCCCAGGCCAAGCCGGTGCTGCGCATCAAGTCCGGCGACGCGGTGCAGGTTGAAACGCTCATCACCTCCAGCCCTACCCGCCTGGAAGGTGCCGGCGTAAAGCCCGATCAGGTAGAACAATCCTTGCGCGACATCTACAGAGATGTGACCAACAAAGGTCCCGGTGGGCACATCCTCACCGGGCCTATCTACGTGGAGGGCGCCGAGCCCGGCGACGTGCTGGAAGTGCGTATCCGGAAAATAGACCTGGCTATTCCCTACGCTTACAATGCCTTCGGACCTACCAGTGGGTTTATTCCTGAGGATTTCGGCTACGCCAAAATGCGGATTATCCCGCTCGACAAAAAGCGCATGATGGCCGATTTTGCGCCGGGTATCGAAATTCCGCTGCGGCCATTTTTTGGAAGCATGGGGGTAGCGCCGCCCCCGGCCGCGGGCCGCGTGAACAGCGCGCCGCCCGGCATCCACGCCGGCAACCTGGATAACAAGGAGCTGGTAGCCGGCACCACGCTCTACATTCCGGTGCATGTGCCGGGGGCATTGTTTGAGGTAGGCGACGGCCACGCCGGCCAGGGCAACGGCGAAGTTGACATTACCGCCCTGGAAACCTCGCTGACCGGCACGCTGGAATTCATTGTGCGCAAAGACATGCACCTGACCTGGCCCCGTGCCGAAACGCCTACCGCCTACATCACCATGGGCACCGACGAGGACCTCACCAAAGCCGCCAAAATTGCCCTGCGCGAGATGATAACCTACCTGCAACAGGCCAAGCACCTCAGCAAAGACGACGCCTACATGCTGGCCAGCGTGGCCGCCGACCTAGAAATAACGCAGGTAGTAGACGGCACCCGCGGCGCCCACATGGTACTGCCCAAGAAGATTTTTACAGCAACGAAAAAGCAGAAATAATCCGTTTTCTGCCGTGCCGGATTAGCCATGCGCCCCAGGGCTGAAGCCCTGGGCTACGGAGCGTTTTCGCTTACAATCCACTGATTAGCCCAGGGCTTCAGCCCTGGGACACAGGATGCACGAACCCGCTATACTGTAGCTGGTGCTGCGGAGCCGGGGTAGGGCGGCACCAGCTACTTCCAATTTTTCAGAAGCCGCCGCATCATCACAATCTCGCCGGTGTGGTAGGCGGTATGGTCGGCAATGAGCAGGGCCTCACGCAGTAGCGTTTGCCCCGTGCCATGTGGAATGGGCGCCAGCAAGTCCTGCGCGGGGTCGCGCAGCAGGGCGATGAACCGGTCCCGGTCTTCCCGAATTTGCGTGAGCGTTTGCTGCCATTGTTCCTCTGTGGCGTTGGCGTCGCGGGCGGGCCAGTACCCCTCGGGCCATTTAGGCGACTCGTGTTTCTCCTGGCTGGAAAACTCCAGAATATCCCACTGTGCAATGCGCACGTGCTCAGCTAATTGCCAGATAGTATACGGCATATCCGGCACGTGCTTATTGAAGACCAGTAGCGGCACATCGGCGCAGGCTTCTTCAAAGGTGATGTGGGCGTTGGCCTCTGTTAGCAGGCTAACCAAGTGGTCGACAAGTGCCTCGCGGGTGTTCTGTTCCATAGCAGAGAAGTTGAAAAGGGTATGAGGAAGTATACGCAAAAACGGCCGCAGCAGAAACCAAAAATGGCCCGACTCTTCGCAGAGCCGGGCCATTGGTAGCCGCAAGCAGTTGTCTTACGACTTCTTCTTGGCTTTCATTTTGGCGTCGCCGATTTTCACTTTCTCTTTGCCCTCGGTATCCATGGCGGAGGTGGTCATAGCGGCAGCGTCTTTCACCTCACCTACCAACGATACCATGGCGTTGCCAGACGCTGAGTTCGACTCGATGGTCAGCACTTTGTTTTGCATGCCCATTTTGCCGGCGCTGTTGAATTTAGCCGTTACGGAGCCGGTTTTGCCGGGCATCACCGGGTCACGGGTCCAATCGGGGGTAGTGCAGCCGCAGCTTACGCCGATGTTGGAAATCACCAGCGGCGCGGTGCCCGTGTTCTTGAACTTGAAGGTGTGTTCTACGATGTCGCCTTGCGCTACGGAGCCGAAATCGTACTTCGACTCTTCAAACTGAATGTTGGGGCCAGCTACTTTCGCCTGAGCGTTGGCGGGTGCAACTGTTTGGGCCTGAGCCGCAACGCCAGCCATCGACAAGGACAGGGCAAGGAGGAGTATCTTTTTCATGATGCTAGAACGTTTGGTAGTTAGCGTAGAACAAAGTTAAGATTTCCGGGCAGGGAGCCAAGAACTTTGCCAGTTTGGCCTTTAAACTGGCGTAAGGCTGGTGAAGTTCAGAAGAATGGATTAGAATTTCATTAGTTTCTACTCAGCCGGCGCATCAGCAATGAGCTTCTGGTTGAAGTTCAGCAGGAACAGCCGCTCCGAGGCGCGGGTAATGGCCGTGTAGAGCCAGCGCGCAAACTCGGAGTTGACCATATCTTCTTTCAAAAAGCCGTGGTCGACGAACACGGCCTGCCACTGGCCGCCCTGGGCTTTGTGGCAGGTGAGGGCGTAGGCAAACTTCACCTGCAAGGCGTTCAGAAACGGGTCCTTGCGCAGGGCCGCCGACTTGTCGCGCTTGGTGGTAAGGTGGGCATAATCCAGTCCCACGGCGTCGTAGAGGGCTTTGTTGCGGTCGGCGGGTAGGGCGGGGCTTTCGGTGTGCAGGGTGTCGAGCAGCAGCTTTACCTCCTGCTCGGGCTCGTCGGGGTAGTCTACAAAGCGCACGCGGGCATCGGCAAAGTGAAACCCGAACTCCTCCGTGCGCCGCACGATTTTGGTGACCTGCACAAAGTCGCCGTTGGCCAGAAAGCCCATTTCTGAATCGTTGGGCAGCCAGAAGTAGTTGTTGCGCACCACCATCAGGTAGTCGCCCGACTCAATCTCATCCTCGGCCTCGAACAAAATGCGCCGGATGTACTGGTTGTACTGGTTGGCGTTTTTGTTGGAGCGGCAAATAATGGTGGTGTTTTCGTGGCCGAAGTTCTTGTAGGCCCAGCGCAGGCCGTCTTCCAGCTTGTCGCCCCCCATCTTGAAAATGTCGCGGTAGCCGCTGGTAAAGAACTGGATGTGGGGCTGTTCCTCGCGCAGTTCTTCGCGCAGGATGGTAGCATTCACCAGGATACCTGACTCCTCGGCCTGGCGCATCACCTGGCGCAGCTCCACCGAATCGACGGCGGCACGGAAGCGGTGGCGCAGCAGCTCGGGGTCGAGGGCGGGGCTCAGGAGTTGGCCCACGGGCGGCAGCTGGGCCGTATCGCCGATGAGCAGTAGGCGGTTGGTAGGCTTCTCGAATACGTAGCCCAGCAGGTCGTCGAGCAGGCCGTTTTCACCGAACGCCTTTTCGTCGGAAATCATGGAGGCCTCGTCCACGATGTAGAGCATGTCGGCGGTGCGGTTGGGCTGGCGCTGGAAGTTGAGGCGCTCCGAAGATGCGCCGCCGGTCTGGCGGTAGATTTTCTTGTGGATGGTGCTGGCCGCCACGCCCGAGTACACGCTCATCACCTTGGCGGCGCGGCCGGTGGGCGCCATCAGGGTGTATTTGCGGCCGCGCTGTTGCAGCCATTGCACCAAGGCGCTTACCACGGTGGTTTTGCCCGTACCGGCGTAGCCGCGCAGCACAAATGCTTTGCGGCCGGGCAGTTCATCGCGCAGAAACACGTCGAGCTTCTGAAAAAGCAGGGCTTGGTCCTGGGTAGGCTCGTAGGGGAAATAGTCGCGGACGGAAGGAATTCGGACGGATAGCATAGAGGGCAAAGATACAACGCTGTTCTTGGTGGAGGGAAAGCAACGCCATCGAACCAAGGCTACTGCCCTCGCTCGGCTGTGCCGAGTGAGCACTACGCCCCAGCAGCTCTGCTGCGCGCGTCTGTCACGCGTTGAGGCGGTTTCGAGCAAGCGGCGCAGCCGGATTCGGGGCATAGCCCCTCAGGCGTAGTGCTCACTCGGCACAGCCGAGCGAGGGCGGAGCCTGCCGGTCCGACGCCGTAAGCGTCCGACCGGTTGCCGCATGCTGAGGTTGCACGAACGGCCTGCGGACGTTGCATATGGCGGGGCTGTCAGCACGCGGCAACCGGTCGGACGCCTGCGGCGTCGAACCGGCAGGCGCCAGCGCGGAAGCCCTGATAGAATCAAAGGGAGCACTAATGCAGGCTGTGCAATTCTTGCCACGCATGGCAGCAGCCGTAACTTGGCAAGCTCAACCACTACCTTACCCGCCACCCAACCTACGCCTACCGACCGCATGCAGCAGCCATCAAGAAGAAAGTTTTTGAAGAACAGCACAGGCCTTTTGCTCGGCGCCATGGTGCCAGGACCTGTTAAACACTTCTGGCGGGCGCCCGCTGCTACCCTCACGGTGCACCTGAATCAGCCATTGGGGGAAATATCGCCCCTTATTTACGGGCAGTTTATCGAGCACCTGGGTAGGGCCATCTACGGCGGTATCTACGACGACCGGAAGCACCGCTTCCGGCCCGATGTGCTGGAGAAAGTGCGCGGGCTGCGCCCGCCGCTGCTGCGCTACCCCGGCGGCACCGTCACCAAGATCTACCACTGGAAAGACGGCGTGGGCAAGCACCGGCCGGTGCGCAAAAACCTGATCTGGGGCGGCCTCGACAACAACCACGTGGGCACTGACGAGTTTATGCAGTACTGCCAGCAGCTGGGGGCGGCGCCGTTTCTGACCGTGAACATGTCGACCGGCACGGCCGAGGAAGCCGCCGAGTGGGTGGAGTATTGCAACGGCATGGGTACCTACTATGCCACCCAGCGCCAGAAAAACGGCCACGCCGCGCCCTACCAGGTGCAGTACTGGGGCCTGGGCAACGAGGAGGCCGCCCGCGAAGACGCCGGCACCCTGCAAAATCCGCAGGACTACATCAAAAAAGCCTGGTACTACGCCAAGCTGATGAAGTTGCAGGACCCGTCTATTAAGCTGATTATGGTAGGCGACAAGCCCGACTGGAACCAGCAAATCTTGCAGGAGCTGCACCCCATCTGCGACTACCTCTCGCTGCACCTCTACGCCAGTTCCAAGCCCGGCGACCCGGCCTCGCTGTTCACTTCCATTGCGGCTATGGAAGCCAGCATCAAAGTTACCGCCGCCCAGATTAAGGCGTATGCGCCGGCTACCGTGGAAACATTTAGCAAGTGGTACCGCTTTCCGCCGCGGCAGCAGCCGGTGAAGATTGCCATTGATGAATGGGGCATCTGGGAGGCCGGGGGGCGCGGCGCCTACAACCTGGAAATGGACTACACCTGGAACCACGCGCTGGGCGTGGCGGCGTTTCTGAACGTGTTTCAGCGCCACGCGGCGGTTATTGGCCTGGCTACCTGGGCGCAGACGGTGAACGTGCTGGCTCCCATTATGACCGACGACACCACCAGCATTTGCCAGACCATTTACTACCCCCTGGCCCTGTACCGCAAGCTGTGCGGCCCCACCAGTGTGGCCGTTACGCTTGCGGGCGCGGAGCAGCTGGACGTGGCCGCCTCCACCGACGGCAAGACGCTAACCCTCGCCATAGTGCAGCCTAGCGCTCAGGGCGTTGATATCCGGCTTGACGCCCCCACTACCGGCAGCTGGACGGCCCACGAGCTAACCGCTCCCTCTCTGGAATCAATGAACACGCTGCAAACGCCCGGCACGAACGTGGTGAGCTACCAGCAGCGTACCCTACCCCCCGGCACTACCACCTACACCGTGGCCGGGCACAGCATTGTGCTGCTACAAGCGGCGCTCCGGTAGCTGGTGCCGTATGTAGTGCGTTACGTATTGCTACTCCCAACAAACCTAATGATCTTTTTTGCCCCTACCCGTGCGTTGCTGCCCTATTTCCTCCTGGCAGTGCTGCTGTCTGCCTGCGCCGGTACACGGCAGCCGGGGCAGTCGTTGCGGGTGGAAGCGGGCTACTGCGACCCGCCCCACCTCATTGCCGACGACCCGGCTTTCCTACCCCTACCCACCATGCAGCCGTTGCTGCGCGACAGTCTGCTATCGAAGCGGTTTTCGCAGCGTAGCCTGCTGCTGGCCAACGCGGCCGGCGTGCTGCCGCAGCTGCACGAACTGGTACGCCTGGAGCGCGCCACGCCCACCGGCAACGCCCGCAGCGAGCTGTACCAGGCTCAGCAACAACGCATTCTGACGCGCTTGCTTCTGCTCTCCACCACCATTGCCAGCGTGGCCGCCGAGCTGGACTGCGAAGGCGAACGGGCCGACCAGGTAGCCAGCTACCTCACGGAGCACGCCAACCGGCGCGAGCAACGACTCACGGTGCTTTCCATTGCCGTGGGGGCGGCGTCGGGTATTGCCACTACGGTGGTGGAAGGGCGCGCAGGGCAGTATGCCTTTGGCATTGGGGGTGGCTTGGCCACGGCCGTGCTGGGCGTGCTCACACTCACCTCCAACCCTACCGTGCAGTTCACGCACCCGCGCAATTTACTGGCGGATATTTGGCAGGAAAACCAACAGTCTACGGCCTACCCGCCGTCGGTGTGGTATGTACTCACGGAGCCGGCCTTCAGCAACCAGGGGCAGTCGTCGCTGGCGCACAACGCGCGCCGCCGCTGGCAACACTATGGCCAGCTAGAGCGCCCCGACTCGCGCAAGGGCCGGGCGCAGCTAGCACTGCTTTTTGGCGACGGCGGGCACTACGATGCCGACGCCCTGCACCTGCGGGCCGATATGCTGAACGAGTTGCAAGCCTCGGTGCGACTAATCAACCAGGATTTGCGGGGCTTGCTGCAAGAGCTGACGCCGCCTGGGCAGTAACCTCCTCTCCGATCTTTTCAACGCATCTCTAATGGTCCTCTAATGTTGCGCTTTGGGTAGGAACGTACCTTTGCAGGGAAATTATCTGATGCTGATAGCCAACGTTTTGTCGATTATTGGTATCTAGTTACTACGCGTAGCGGCGACTAGCCTATGAAGATTTTGTTGGTAGAAGATGAGCTAAAGGTGGTCACGGTCCTGAAGAAAGGATTTGAGGAAGAGGAGTATGCTGTGGATGTGGCATTTGATGGCAAAACTGGCCATTTGATGTCTATGAGTAATCAGTATGATATCATCGTGCTCGACATCAGCCTACCCATCTTCAATGGCTATGAGCTGTGCGAATTAATTCGGCGGCGCAACGTGCACGTGCCCATCCTCATGCTCACGGCCCTGGGCACCACCGACAATAAAGTGGAAGCCCTGAACCTGGGCGCCGACGACTACGTGGTGAAGCCCTTCGAGTTCAAGGAGTTGCTGGCCCGCGTGCGGGCGCTCACCCGCCGCGCCAACCCCACCTACAGCCCTACCCTGCTGCAAGCCGACGACCTGGAGTTGAACACCCAGACCAAAATCGTGCGGAGCGGCGACACCCAAATCAGCCTCACGGCCCGGGAGTTTTCGTTGCTGGAATTGCTGCTGCAACACAAAAACGAAGTGCTTTCCCGCACCTACATTGCCGAGCAGGTGTGGGCCCTCAACTTCGACACGGGCACCAACGTGGTGGACGTGTACATCAACTACTTGCGCAACAAAATCGACAAGCCCTTCAACCGCCGCCTCATCCAAACGGTAGTAGGCATGGGCTACAGCCTGCGGGACAGTGAGTGGTGAGATGGTGAAATGGTGAGTGGTGAGTTTTGCTGTTCTGTCATCCTGAGCCTGCGAAGAACCTTCTTACGTGAGCACGATTAGCAAAGCAACGACTTGTTCTGTGGGCATAAGGTCCTTCGCAGGCTCAGGATGACAGAACAGCAAACTCACTATCTCACCATCTCACCATCTCACAACTCCCCATGACCATCCGCAATCGACTGGCGCTGCAATTTACCTTACTGGTGGGGCTGCTGCTGGGGGGTGGCCTGGGCACGGTCTACTACCTTTCCTGGCAGAATACCCATAAGCTCTACGAGCAGCGCCTGCAAGAGCGTGCCTACACGGCGGCTACCCTGTTTCTGGAAGCCGACGAGCAAAGCCCGGTGAGTATAGAGCGGGCGCGCACGCGCTTTCAGCGCAACCTGAATGCCGAAGTCGTTGGTATTTATGACGATAAGAACCAGGCGCGCTTTGGCACCTTGCCCAACGCCGCCTTCACGCCGGCCCTGCTGGCGCGCGTACGCCGCACCCGCTACGTGAGCCGGCGCCACCACGAGGAACAGCTGGTTGGCATCTACTACCCCGATAACCAAGGCAATTTCTGCATTCTGGTGGCGGCCGTAGACCGCTCCGGGCAGCAGCGGCTAGCCCACCTGAGGCTGGTATCGGGCGGGGTATTGCTCATAGGAATGATCCTGAGCTTTGTGCTGGGCCGATGGTTTGCGCGCACGGCCCTGGCGCCCATCAGTCAGTTGGTGCACCATGCCCAGCGCGTGGGCGCATCGGATTTGCAGCTGAACCTACCCGCCCCACCGCCGCCCGATGAGCTGGGCGAGCTGTCGGCTACCCTCAATCTAATGCTGCAACGCCTCAAGCACTCCTTCGAGCAGCAGCAGAGCTTCATCAACAACGCCTCGCACGAGCTGCGCACGCCCCTCACGGCTATGATTGGCGAACTGGAAATTACGCTGGCCCGCCCGCGGACCGCGGAAGTGTATTCCGACGCCCTTCGCTCGGCTTTGGCCGATGCACACAAGCTGAAGGAAATTATCAGTCGCCTGTTGCAGCTGGCGCAGTTGGGCTCGGGCGAGGCCCGGCTGCCGGAGGGCGGCACCGTCCGGCTCGACGAGGTGCTATTTGAGGCCTGCGAGGAGGCTACCCTATTGCAGGAAGGCAACCGGGTGCGTATCACGCTGGGCGACCTACCCGAGGACGCGGCCCTGCTGACCGTGCCCGGCGACCGGCACCTGTTCCGGTTGGCTCTCAGCAACTTAATCGACAATGCCTGCAAGTTCTCGGAAGGCCCGGTGCTGTGCTCTCTGGCTTACATGCCGGGGCAGGTCACCTTCACCATTGCCGATACTGGCATTGGCATTGCGCCCGCCGATTTGCAGCACGTGCGACAAACGTTTTTCCGGGCCGCCAATGCCCACGGGTTTCGCGGGTATGGGGTAGGACTGGCCCTGGCCGCCAACATTTTCAGCCTGCACGGCGCCACCCTGGAAATAGAATCGGAGCTGCACAAAGGCACTACCATGCGCGTGGTGCTGGCGGTGTAGTGCGGCAAAATCGGTGGGCCATTGCTAGGGTGTAGAGACGCAACCTTGCGTCTTGTCGTTGAACGATTTCGGCCATTTGGCGCGGGCGACGAGACGCAAGGTTGCGTCTCTACACCGTTCGACAGTTAACTCAAACGGCTTCTAAGGGTATCGACCTGACCCTTGGCTAGGGACGCTGGAGGGTAGGCGCTTCGTGACTACCACTCTAATCTGATTCTAATACACTTCTAATAAGCCTATAATCTTTGCCCTCTATATAGCTGGTAATTTTGCATTGTCCTTTGGATACCCTCCCAAAATCATGCAAATACACCTGTTTATCAGCATTCTAACAATCAGCCTACTTGGTATTTTACCGGGCCATGCGCAGTCGCCGGCCTTGCCGGGCGCGGCGGTGGCCCCGGCTCCTACCGACACGCTGGCGCTGACCCTACCCCAGGCCGAAGCTGCTTTCCTGAACACCAACTTTGCCCTGCTGGCCGAGCGGTTCAACATTCCGGCGGCGCAGGCCGATGTGGTGCAGGCCCGCCTGTTCGACAACCCGGAAATCTCGCTGGAGCGCAACCTGTTCAACCCCTACAATGGCCGCTTCTTCGAGCACAATGAGGACCGCTTTCAGCTGGTAGGCGGCATTGAGCAGCTGATTCAGCTGGGCGGCAAGCGCCGCAAGGCCGTTGACGTGGCCCGCACCGGCGTGGCCATTTCCGAGCTGGAGTTTACGGATCTGGTACGCACGCTGCGCTACGAGCTGCGCGAAAACTTCGTGACGCTGTTCTTCCGCCAGCAGACGCAGGCCATGTACGCCCGGCAAATCAACGCCCTGCAAGAAACACTCAACATCACGCAGCGCCAGTACCAGCGCGGCAACGTGGCCCTGAAAGAGGTAGTACGCCTGAAAACGCAACTCTTTGAATTAGAGAGCGAGCTAAAGGACCTGCGCAACGATATTTCCGAAGACCAAGCCGAGCTGAACCTGCTGCTGGGCAGCCGCCAGCCGCGCTACCTGCGCCCCCAGCTGCCCGCCACGCTTCCCACTACCCTAAGCCTGAACACGCTCCCGCTCGAACAGGCCCTGGCCACGGCCCGCGCTAACCGCCCCGACCTGCAAGCCGCCGCCGCCACCGTGCGCCAGCAGGAGCAAAACGTGCGCCTGCAAAAGGCCCTGGCCGTACCCGACCTGACCGCCGGCACCTTCTATGACCACAACGGCGCCGTGGGCAAGCACTACACCGGCCTCACGGTAGGCATGCCCATCCCCCTATTTAACCGCAACCAGGGCGGCATCAAGCTGGCCGAGGCCCAGCGCCAGGGTAGCGAGCAGTTGCTCAGCCAACAGGAGGCTACGGTGGTAAACGAGGTGACCCAGGCCTACCGCAAGGCCCAGGAAGCCGAGCGCATCTCCAATGCCTTCCCGCCCGAGTACTTCGCCGACGCGGACGAGCTGCTCGACGGCGTGCTGCGCAGCTACCAGCGCAAGGCCATTGGCCTGCTGGAATTCCTCGATTTCCTGGACTCCTATAAGTCGGGCGTCATTCAGCTGAACCAAAGCCGCGCCGAGCGCCTCAACGCCTTCGACAAGCTCAATGAGCAGTTGGGGCAGCAGGTATTCAGCTACTAGCCAAATACTTGTATGGCCTAACCAGAACGTCATGCTGAGCGCAGCCGAAGCATCTCGCGTGCTGACGTCTGGATTACCATTGCAGCATCAGTACGCGAGATGCTTCGGCTGCGCTCAGCATGACGGGCTACTAGTCCGCTCCTCATTCCCCGAATCACTTCCCTCATGTCACGTTTCACTACCTTTTCTATGCGCTATATCCTTCCGGGCCTGCTGCTGGCAGCCAGCCTCGCGGCCTGCTCGGAGCACAACCCCGACGCCCCCGTGGCGGCGGCCGAAGCGCCGGTCGCGGTGGTTTCCGATTCGCTCATGGCGCGCATTGCGCTAGACACGGTGCAGCAGCGCCCCGTGATTAACGAGCTGAAACTCACCGCCAAAATTGCCTATGACGAGTCGCGGGTGAATAAGGTGTTTCCGCTGGTGGGCGGTATCGTGACCAAGGTGAACGTGGCGCTGGGGCAGTATGTGAAGGCCGGGCAGGTGCTGGCCGAGCTGGAAAGCACCGACATTGCCAACTTCCGCTCCGAGTCGACCACGGCCACGGTGGATTTGGCGAAAGCCCGGCAGGAGCTGGCCTCTACCAAGGAGCTGTACGAAGATGGCCTGGCCTCGGCCCGCGAGTACCAGCTGGCCCAACAGGAAGTGCGCCGCGCCCAGGCCGAGGTGCAAAAAAACAAGCAGATTGGCGCCATTTACGGCACCCAGCAAACCCAGGGTGCGGCCCGCTACCTGGTGAAAGCACCAGCCGCGGGCTTCGTAGTGGAAAAAACCGTGAACCCACGCACGCAACTGCGCTCCGACAACGACCAGCCGATGTTCGTCATTTCGGACCTGAATACGGTGTGGGCGCTGGCCAGCGTGTACGAAGACGACATTTCGCGCGTGCAGCCGGGCACCCCGGCCGTGGTACGCACCCTGGCCTTCCCCAACGAACCCGCCGAGGGCAAAATCGACCCGGCCTTCAGCGCCCTCGACCCCGAAAGCCGCGTGCTGACGGTGCGTGTGCCGCTGCAAAATCCTGATAATAAGCTCAAACCCGAAATGTTTGCCACCGTTACGGTGTCGGCGCCCACAGGCGCCACTAAACTAAGTGTGCCGTCGTCGGCGCTGGTGTTTGAGCGCAGCCGCAGCTACGTGCTCGTGTTCAAGGACCGGAACAACATCGAAACCCGCAATGTGGAAACGGTCGGCACTGCCGGCGGCTACACCTACCTCAACGGCGGCGTGGAGCCCGGCGAACAAGTCGTGTCGCGCAACGCGCTACTGCTCTATCATACGCTAAATCAATAGTGAAGCAACTACTAGCAAAAGCTAGAGCTAGGAGCTAGTTCCCCTCCTCAGTTGAGGAGGGGTTAGGGGTGGTTGATGTTCGTCGCACGACTTACTAGTTCTAGCTCTATTCTAGCCTTTCAACCACCCCTAGCCCCTCCTCAGCTGAGGAGGGGAACTAGCTCTAGCTGCACGCGACGCTAGTCACAGCCGCTCATAGCATCTAATTTTTATGCATAAATTCATTCACGGCATTCTGGGGTTTTCGCTCCGGAACCGCTTCTTTATTTTCTTCTGCACGGCCCTGGTGGTGGCGGCGGGGCTGTATAGCTACCAGCGCACGCCCATCGATGCCTTCCCGGACGTGACCAATACGCAGGTCACCATCATCACGCAGTGGCCGGGGCGCTCGGCCGAGGAAATCGAGAAGTTTATTACGCTGCCCATTGAGGTGGCCCTGAACCCGGCGCAGAAGAAAACCAACATTCGCTCGACTACCCTCTTTGGGCTGTCGGTGGTGAAGGTGGTGTTCGACGACGATGTGGACGACGCTTTTGCCCGCGTGCAGGTCAACAACCTGCTACCCTCGGCTGAGTTGCCCGAGGGCATCGACCCCGAGGTGGAGCCGCCCTACGGCCCGACCGGCGAGATTTTCCGCTACACCCTGGAAAGCGAGAAGTACGATGTGCGCGAGCTGAAAACCATTCAGGACTGGGTGATTGACCGGCGCATCAAGGCCGTGCCCGGCGTGGCCGACGTGAACAGCTTCGGCGGCGAGGTGAAGAGCTACGAAATCAGCATCAACCCGCGCCGGCTGGCCGAGTACGACATCACGCCCCTGGACGTGTACGAGTCGGTGGCGCGCTCCAACATCAACGTGGGCGGCGACATCATCGAGAAAAACGACGAGGCCTACGTGGTGCGCGGCATCGGGCTGTTGAGCACGATGGAGGACATCCGCACCATCATCATCAAGAACGTGAACGGCACGCCCATTCTGGTGCGCAACGTGGCCGAGGTGCGCGAGTCGGCCCTACCCCGCCTGGGCCAGGTAGGCCTGGATATGAACCCCGACGTGGTGGAAGGCATTGTGGTGATGCGCAAGGGCGAAAACCCTTCGGAAGTCATTAAGCGCCTGAATGCCAAGGTAGAAGAGTTGAACGAGAAAGTGCTGCCGGCCGGCGTCAAGATCAAGACGTTCTACAACCGCGAAACGCTCATTGGCTACGCCGTGGGCACGGTGCAGCACAACCTGGTAGAAGGCATCGTGCTCGTGACGCTGGTGGTGCTGCTGTTTATGGCCGACTGGCGCACCACGGTGGTGGTGTCGGTGGTGATTCCGCTGGCCTTGCTGTTTGCCTTCATCTGCCTGCGGCTGAAGGGCATGAGCGCCAACCTCTTATCCATGGGCGCCATCGACTTCGGCATCATCGTGGATGGCGCGGTGGTGATGGTGGAGGGCATCTTCGTGGCTCTCGACCACCTGGCGCACAAGGTAGGGATGGAGAAATTCAACCGCCTGGCCAAGCTGCGCCTCATCCGCAAAACCGGCGCCGAGATGGGCAAAACTATCTTCACGGCCAAGCTCATCATCATCACGGCGTTGCTACCCATTTTCTCCTTCGAGAAGGTAGAAGGCAAGATGTTCTCGCCCCTGGCCTGGACGCTGGGTTTCGCCCTGCTGGGCGCCCTCATCACCACGCTCACGCTGGTGCCGGTGCTGGCGAGTATGCTGCTGAACAAGAACGTGCGCGAAAAGAACAATCCGTTCATCAACTTCGTGACGCGCAACAGCCTGCGCCTGTTCCGGCGCGTGTACCGCAACAAGGCCGTGAGCCTGGGCTTTGCGGCCATCTGGCTGGTGATGGGCATCGGGGCGTTCCGGCTGCTGGGCACCGAGTTCCTACCCCAACTCGACGAAGGCTCGCTGTACGTGCGCGCCTCGCTGCCGATGAGCATTTCGCTGGAAAAATCGGTGGAGCTGACGCAGGAAATGCGCAAAACGCTGGGCTCATTCAGCCAAGTGAAGCAGGTGCTCAGCCAAACCGGCCGTCCCAACGACGGCACCGACCCCACGGGCTTCTACAACGTGGAGTTTCATGTGGTGACCAAGCAGCTGCCGGAGCTGAAAAAACCCGCCTACCGCGAGGCCCTCATCGACAGTATGCAGCACCAGCTGCACGCCCTGTTGCCCACGGTGGTGTTCAGCTTCTCGCAGCCCATTCAGGACAACGTGGAGGAAGCCGTGTCGGGCGTGAAGGGGTCCATTGCGGTGAAGATTTTCGGCGACGACCTACCCTTCCTCGACCAGAAAGCCGACAGCGTGTATGCCATTCTGAAGGGCGTGCGCGGCATCGAGGACCTGGGCGTGGTGCGCAACCTGGGCCAGCCCGAGCTGCACGTGGAGCTGGACGAGCAGCGCATGGCCCGCTACGGCGTGAGCAAGGCCGACGCCAACGCGGTGGTGGAAATGGCCATCGGCGGCAAGGAAGCCTCGCAGCTCTACGAGGGCGAGCGGCGCTTCAGCATCCGGGTGCGCTACCAGCCCGAGTTTCGCAAAACCGAGGAGGAAATCGGCCGCCTGATGGTGCCTACCCTCAACGGCTCGCAGATTCCGCTGCGCGAAATTGCCACCATCAACCTGCTCACCGGCCCCTCGCTCATCTTCCGCGACGACACCGAGCGGTTCATCGCCATCAAGTTCTCGGTGCGCGGCCGCGACATGGGCTCCACCATCGAAGAGGCGCAGCGCAAGGTGAATGCCCAGGTGCCCCTACCCAAGGGCTTTTCCTACGCCTGGGCCGGCGACTTCGAGAACCAGGAGCGCGCCACCCAGCGCCTGGCCGTGGTGGTGCCCATCTCGCTACTGCTGATTTTCTTCATCCTGTTCGTGCTCTTTGGCAACATGAAAGACGCCGGGCTAGTGCTTCTGAACGTGCCCTTCGCCATTACGGGCGGCATTGCGGCCCTGCTGCTCACGGATACCAATTTCAGTATCTCGGCTGGTATCGGCTTCATCGCCCTATTCGGTATCTGTATTCAGGACGGCGTAATTCTGATTACCGTATTCAAGCAGAATATCCTGAAGAAGATGCCGCTCGATGAGGCTATTTACGACGGCGTAACCTCACGTATCCGGCCGGTGCTGATGACTGCTATGATGGCAGCCATCGGCCTGTTTCCGGCGGCCATTAGCACCGGCATTGGCTCCCAGACGCAGAAGCCGCTGGCTATTGTAGTGATTGGCGGACTGGTGACGTCCACCATCCTCACGCTGTTCATCTTCCCGCTGATTTTTGAGCGCACGCACCAGGGCTACCGTCGGCGCCAGGAAAAATTGGCTGCGGGCTAGCATCTGGCCCCTACCGCCAACGCCGGGTAGTATGCGTAGATGCGCGTACTACCCGGCGCTATTGTATAACACACCCCTCTAACGATTTAGACATATGATTCTTGCTCCTTTCGCCTTCCTACCCCCTTCCTTGCAGATGCAAGTAGCCGGCACACTCCGCGCCGAAGTTGAAGCTCAACCAACTCCCCTCGATACCGCCATTGATTGGGTAGAGCTACTGAAAGCCGTGAACCCGGTGCTACGCTGGAGCCCCGCCAGCAACAGTCTAGAGCTATCCGACGACAGCTGGCAGCAGTTGCTGCACGTTGCCGTGCCTAGCTTGCCTGTTTCCCAGGTTGCTTCGGAGAAATGAGTTGGTGGCGAACCAGGCAGGCTTTGCTTTTGCCTTCTTTTACACAGCCTTTGTGTGTTTACTTATAGCAAACACGCAAGCATGATTTGTTAACAAAGACACAACTACGCTGTAAAGCCTTTACGCAGTAGAAAGAACAAATTTGCGGGCTGCACCAGTTGGCTGTTGCGGCACACCGGCTTGCAGGCCTCCTACAACTACCACCGCAATAGCCTTTGCTAGCAGCGGTACGGGCATTGACAGTAGCGGCTGCATTGCCCTACAATTTCGCTACCCTACCTCCGGGCGAGGTGCCAACACAGTCAATTACGAAGCTGCTTTAGAGTGGCAGTTCGGTGGGAACGACGATATTAACGGCGTGCTGTACTTGCTGCAGTAGAAAGCCACGCCGTGTAGACCGTCATGCCGAGCGGAGTCGAAGCATCTCTGTTGTGAGTAATTCCTTATGGTAACAACGAAGCGGTAGAGATGCTTCGACTGCGCTCAGCATGACGTTCTTACTTATCACGACTATTCGCCTACCATCTCATGCACCTAACCCGCTCCTTTCTTTCCCTACTCCTCAGCCTGGGCCTGACTGCCACTGCCCACGCCCAATCCACGCCCCAGCACCGCACCGAAAATGTAGTGCTGGTAACCCTGGACGGTATGCGCTGGCAGGAGGTGTTCGGCGGGGCCGATACCAGCCTGTTTCGCCAGAGCAAGCACTACTACGCCAACCGCGCCGACCTGCAACAGCAGTTTGGGCAGGGCACGGCCGCCCAGCGCCGGCAGGCACTTATGCCCTTTCTGTGGGGCACGGTGGCCAAGCAAGGCCAGCTCTACGGCAACCGCGAGGCCGGCAGCCAGGTGAACGTGACCAACAACCAGTGGTTTTCCTACCCCGGCTACAATGAACTCCTGACCGGCGCCGCCGACAACGCCCGCATTCACAGCAACAACCCGCTGCCCAACCCCAACGTGTCGGTGCTGGAGTGGCTTAGTCAGCAGGCGGCGTTTCGCGGCAAGGTGGCGGCGTTTGGCTCCTGGGACGTGTTTCCGGCCATCCTGAATGCCCGGCGCAGCGGCCTGCCCGTGCATGCCGGCATGGACCCCGTGCCCGGCCCCGGCCTCTCGCCCCAGGAAGTGCTGCTGAATGAGATGCTGCCCGCCACACCTAGTCCCTTCGGCACCGAGCGCCTCGACTCGTTCACCGACCAGTACGCCCTGGCCTACCTCAAGCGGAAGAAGCCGCGGGTGCTCTACATTGGCTTTGGCGACACGGATGAGTTTGCCCACGCCGGCGAGTACGGCGCCTACCTGCACGCCGCCCACTACACCGACGCGTTCTTGCGTCAGCTTTGGGCCTACCTGCAAACCGACCCGCAGTACCGCGGCAAAACCACCCTGCTCATCACCACCGACCACGGCCGCGGGGCCGCCGCCAACAGCAAATGGCGCGACCACGGCGCCGATGTGCCCGGCGCCGACCAGATCTGGCTGGCCGCCCTCGGCCCCGACACGCCCGCTACCGGCGAGGCCCGCACCGGCCAGCTCTACCAGAATCAGGTAGCCGCCACCCTGGCCCGCCTGCTGGGTCTCACCTACGCCCCTACCCCCGCCACGGGCAAGCCCGTAGGGGCTGTGGTAGGGCAGTAGTATAGGCTACATGAACGTCATTTCGACCATGTTGCGCATCAAGCAAGGAGGAGAAATCGCGCGTGCTGATGTTGCATGGTCATACTGAGCGAAATCGAAGCATCTATACTAATAGTAATTCCTGACGATCGGGATTATCGCTGCACGCGAGATGCTTCGACTTCGCTCAGCATGATGTTCTTGATTTCACTCCTTCTGCACCCGCATGAAATCCTACCCTTTCCTCTTCCTGGCACTCCTCCTTACCCACCTAGCCCCGGCCCAGCAGCGCGCCCGCAAGGTGGTATTCATCATTGCCGATGGCATCCCGGCCGATGTGCTTGAGAAGGCGCCTACCCCCAACATTCGCAAGCTGATAGCGGCCGGCACCTACCTGCGCGCCCACGTGGGCGGCGACCAAGGCACCTACACCGAAACGCCCACCATCTCGGCGCCTGGCTACAACGACCTGCTCACCGGCACCTGGGGCTACAAGCACAACGTGTGGGACAACGATATTAAAGACCCCAACTATCAGTACAAAACCATTTTCCGCCTGCTGAAAGACCAGCGCCCCGCCAGCAGAACCGCTGTTTTCTCTACTTGGCTAGACAACCGCACCAAATTGCTCGGCGACGGCCTGGCCGCCACCGGCAACCTGCACCTCGACTACCACGCCGACGGCTACGAGCTGGACACCGTTGCCTACCCCCACGACAAGCAGAGCCAGTACATTCACGCCATTGATGAGCGGGTGGTGCAGGAAGCCACGAAAACGCTGGCCACCAACGCCCCCGACCTCTCCTGGGTGTACCTGGAGTATACCGACGATATGGGCCACCGCCACGGCGACAGTCCCGAGCAGCTACAGGCCCTGGCCTACCTCGATGCGCAAGTGGGCCGCCTCTGGGAAGCCGTGCAGACCCGCCAGCGGCAGCACAAGGAAGACTGGCTGCTGGTGCTCACCACCGACCACGGCCGCGACCCGCAGACCGGCCGCCACCACGGCGGCCAATCGGCGCGGGAGCGGGCTACCTGGGTGGTGCTCAGTACGAAGGAGGTGAATACCTACGCCCGCCAGCAGCCGGTAGGCATTGTGGATATTCTGCCCACCGTCGCCCGCTATCTACAACTTTCCCTACCCCAAGCCACGCAACGGGAGCTAGACGGTGTGCCGCTCCTTGGCCCTGTGTCGCTGGCCGGGCCGCAGGTACAGGCCACTGGCGACAGTCTGCGCATCACCTGGCAGGCGCTGGGGCCGAAAACGGAAAAGGTGAAGGTGTGGCTCACTCCCACCAACAACTTCCAAACGGGCGAGCAAGATGCCTACACCCTCCTGGGCACCGCACCGCTAGAGCGGCAGTCCTTGCTAGTCAGCCGAAAACAATATCCCGGCGAGTTCTATAAGATTGTGCTCGAAGGCAAGCACAACACTGTAAACCGCTGGCTGACCAGCGAGAAACCCGGTTCAAAGGCGCAGAAGAAGTAAAAGCTTTCTGCTTGCGCCGCTTAGCTCAAGGCAGATGCTGTAGTAGCTCGACAATACCCGCCTCACCTGACAGTAGCTTGTAGGGTTTACAACTGCTGGACGAAATCGAACACCTACCCAAAAAATATAACAATTCCGTAAAGACTGGTACATACCCAAGTAATCCTGAAAGAAGAAGTTTGAAGTAGCGCCAAGCAGCTGCTCGCCAATGGGATACCCAGCGCCGCTGAGCATCCTGCCGGGCAAGTAGCTGCTTCATTTTTTTCATGGATTTGTGTTGATGGAATTATCCTCTGGCTTACCGCTGCCCCTACCCTCCGCCCGCCTGCTACGCCTACGCCGGGTAGCGTTTCCGTTGCTTCGGCAGCTAGCTCAGCTGCGCCAGTTGCAGCGTCTGTATAAGGAGGTAGAAAACTGCTCGGGCCTGGAGTTTGTGGCGGCGGTGCTCACGCAGCTGCGCATTGAGGTGCGTGTGGAGGCTGCCGAGCTGCGGCGCGTGCCCACTACGGGGGCCTTTGTGGCCGTGGCCAACCACCCCAGCGGCCTGCTCGATGGCTTGGTGCTGCTACACGTGCTGGGCAAAGTGCGCCCCGAGCTGCGGGCGGTAGCCAATGAGGCCCTAGCTCCCCTGCTGGCCCAGCTGCACGAGCAGCTGGTGCTGGTGAAGCCCGACGCGGGCGAGTGGCAGCGCAACGTACCCAGCGTGCGGAAGCTATTGCGGTTTTTGCAGAATGATGTGCCCCTACTGCTGTTTCCGGCGGGCGCGGTGGCCCACCGTACTACACCGTTTGGGACCGTAGAAGAGCCCGGCTGGAACCCTACGGCCGAGCGCCTACTGGTAACGGCCCGCGTGCCAGTGCTACCTATTTGGGTGAGCGGTCAGAATAGCCTGTCGTTTAGTTGGCTGGGGCTGTTGCACCCGCTGCTGCGCACGCTGCGCCTACCGGCCGAGCTGCTGAACAAGCAGGGCACCACGGTGCACGTGCGCGTGGGGCAACCTCTGCTGCCAGCACAACAGCAACGCTTTGCGCAGAACGAGCTGCTGCCTTTTTTGAAAGCACAGGTTCACGCCTTGGGCTCGGCTGTAATGTCAACTAGTGTAGCCATACCCTGCGCTCCGCCTGTAGTAGCCGAAACCTGCCCTACCCTGATTGCCCAGGAGCTAGCTACCCTGCGCCCCAAGCGGCGCGTGCTGGTGAGCGGCTCCTGGGAAGTATACGTGGCCAAAAGCCGCGAAATTCCCAACGTGCTCCGCGAAATAGGCCGGCTGCGCGAGCTGACGTTCCGGGAAATTGGCGAAGGCACCCAGCAGCCCACCGACCTCGACACCTACGACACCTACTACCGCCACCTGTTCCTGTACGACCGGCGGGCGGGCTGCCTGGTAGGGGCCTACCGCGTGGGGCCGGGCCGCAACATTCTGCGCCAGCACGGCCGCCGCGGGTTTTATTTGCACTCGTTGTTTCGGCTGAAGAAAGAGCTGAAGCCGCTGCTGAGCGAGTCGCTGGAGCTGGGCCGGTCCTTTGTGCGGCCCGAGTACCAGCAGCAGACCCTACCCTTGCTTTTGCTTTGGAAAGGTATAGCCGCCTACCTAGTGGAGCACCCCGAGTATCGCTACCTGATTGGCCCCGTGAGCATTAGCAACCGCTTCTCGCCGGTATCAAAAGCGGTGATGGTAGACTTTATTCGTCGGCATTGCTTTGATGAGGAACTGGCGGCCCACGTGCAGCCCCGCAAGCAGTTCCGCTACCGCCCCCTCGCCGGCGACACCGACACCACAGCTACCCTGCAACGGGGCCTCGACAGCGTAGAAGCCCTCAACCATCTCATTGGGGCACTAGAGCCCAGCGGCCTGGGCGTACCGGTGCTGCTGCGGCACTACATCCGCCAGAAGGCCCGCTTCGTGGGCTTCAACCTCGACCCCGCGTTCAGCAACGTCCTCGACGGCTTTGTAGTCCTCGACGCCTACGACCTACCCGACCGTACCCAGCGGCTGTTGGAGCGGGGGTAAGTGATTTGATTAGCTGTTAGCTGATGGCTGTTAGCTATTAGCGTTCGTTTGAAAGAAGCTAGTAGCTAACAGCCATCAGCTAACAGCTAATTCATGACACAACCATAATGCGCCCGTAACGCCTAAGTCATAGTAGAACAGGACCTTTGAACTGAATCAACGGACTGACGCTATGCATGCTCCCACCACGATTCCGCTCCTGCGCCGGCTACTAAGCTGGCTGGGCTATGTGCTGTTCCAGCTGGTGCTGGTGGTACTCTACGGCCTGCACCTCATTCGGGCCTTCCGCTCGCCGTTTCGGGCCAACGAGCTACCGCCCCGCCAACTGCGTCCTCGTTTCTGGGCCCGCCCGGCTATCGGATGAGCAAGGCCCCGCCCCGCCGCCGTCTCGATGTAGTTGTTATTTCCGACGTGCACCTGGGCACCTACGGCTGCCACGCCGCCGAGCTGCTGCGCTACCTGCGCAGCGTGCGACCTAAGGTGTTGGTGCTCAATGGTGATATTGTCGACATCTGGCAGTTCAGCAAAAACTACTGGCCCCCGGCGCACATGCGCGTGGTGCGCCACCTGACGGGCTTGCTGGCCAAGGGCACCCGCATTCACTACCTCACCGGCAACCACGACGAGCTGCTGCGCCGCTTTGCCGGCACCCGGCTCGGGGCGCTTTCCATTGCCAACAAGGTGGTGCTGGACCTGCCCCACGGCAAAACCTGGCTGTTTCATGGTGATGTGTTCGACGTGACCATGCGCCACGCCCGCTGGCTGGCGCGGCTGGGCGCCCACGGCTACGACACACTGATTTTGCTGAATCGCCTGGTCAATTTTCTGCTGACGAAGATAGGGCGGCCGCGGGTGGCCCTGTCGAAAGCGGTGAAAAACCGCGTGAAGGGGGCCGTGAGCCTAATGGGCGATTTCGAGAAAACGGCCGCCACCATTGCCGCCGACGCGGGCTACCGCTACGTGGCCTGCGGGCACATTCATCATCCTACTATCAAACCCATACAAACCACGGGCGGCGAGGTGATGTACCTCAACTCTGGCGATTGGGTGGAGAACCTCACGGCCCTGGAATATACCGCCGCCACCGGCTGGCAGCTCTACCACTACGCCACCGACCCCGCCATGCAGCTCCCCGCCCTCCCCGACCCCGACGACCTCGACACGGACGACACCTTGCTTACCAGCTTGCTGGCTGAATTCAATATTCCGCAGGGGTAGGAAAACGAAAAGGCTTCCAGCACGATGTAGAGACGCATACTTGCGTCTTGTCGTTGAACGATTCGGCCGGACGACGAGACGCAAGTATGCGTCTCTACACCGGGTAGACGACTCACTCAATGCACACAAATAGTCGCCACTTTCCTTTATAAAATTCTGATAATCAATACGCTTCTATGCCCCGCATTCTTTACGCTATCCAGGGAACCGGCAATGGTCATTTGAGCCGGGCCCTGGATATCGTGCCGTTGTTGCAGCAGCGCGCCAGCCACCTCGATGTGCTGGTGAGCGGACCGGCTACTGATATTTCTCTCCCCTTTCCTGTGCAGTACCGCTGCCACGGCATGGGGTTTATCTTTGGTAAAAAAGGCGGTATCAACTTCGCCAAAACGTTCTGGCAGCTGAACTCGGCGGCCTTCGTGCGCGAGATACGCTCGTTGCCACTGGATAAATATGATCTGATTATCAGCGACTTCGAACCGGTGTCGGCGTGGGCGTGCCGGCTGCACCACCGGCCGTGCGTGGCCCTCAGCCACCAGAGCGCCGTGCTGCACCCGGCCGCGCCCCGCCCCAAGCGCCCCGATCCGGTGGGTAGGGCGGTGCTGCGCCACTACGCGCCCGCTACGGCGCACTTCGGCTTTCATTTTGAAGCGTATGCGCCCGGCATTCACACGCCCGTTATCCGGCAGCAGGTGCGCGAGCTGGTACCCGAGCAGCGGGAGCACTACACAGTGTATCTGCCTGCTTTTGAGGAAGAACTGTTGGTGAACCGGCTGCGCTACCTGAGCCGGACGGTGCGCTGGGAGGTGTTTTCGAAGCACAGCACCCAAGAGTCGGAGCACGGCAACGTGCGCGTGCGCCCCGTGAGCGGCGCGGCCTTCACCCAGAGCATGGCGCACAGCGCGGGCGTGCTCTGCGGCGCTGGCTTCGAGACGCCCGCCGAGGCCTTGTACCTGGGCAAGAAGCTGCTGGTAGTGCCCATGAAAAACCAGTACGAGCAGGCCTGTAACGCCGCCGCGCTGGCAAAAATGGGCGTGCCAGTGGTCAAAAACCTCAAAGACAAGCACCTTGACGCGCTCGACCACTGGCTGGCCCAGGGCCGCGCCATTCCCGTGCACTACCCCGACGAAACCAGTCAGATTCTGGATACTGTGCTGCGGGAGCACGTCCCCGAGCCTACGCCCACTATCTTCATATAATACTGACACTTGGCTGAGTTGTCGCCCGCCGGTCCGACGCCGTAGGCGTCCGACCGGTATCGTGCAACGGGCTGCGTGCTGATGCCTTCCATTTACCCACGTGGCGCAGCCGACCGCAACGATACCGGTCGGACGCCTACGGCGTCGGACCGGCGGGCGACACCCCAGCCATCCTCATATTATTCTGTTCATGAGTACCCTACCCGCCGCTTTCTTTCCGTCTATTACCCCGCCGCTCTACTCCCGCCCCGATTTTGGGCCGGATTTCCGGTGGGGCGTGTCGACGGCGGCCTACCAGATAGAAGGCAGCTGGGATGCCGAGGGCAAGGGCTGGAGCATCTGGGACGCGTTTGTGCGCGGCCGCCGCGCCATCAAAGGCCGCGAAACCGCCGATGTGGCCTGCGACTTTTACCAGCGCTGGTCTACCGATCTGGACATGATGCAGCAGCTGGGCATTCCCGATTTTCGGTTTTCGGCGGCGTGGTCGCGGGTGCTGCCGGCCGGCACCGGCCCCGTCAATCCCAAAGGCCTGGATTTTTACGACCGGCTGGTGGATGGCTGCCTGACCCGCGGCATCACGCCCTGGCTCACGGTGTATCACTGGGATTTGCCGCTGGCCTTGCAGCAGCAGGGCGGCTGGACCAACCGCGCCGTGGTGGGCTGGCTGGCCGACTACGCGCAGGTACTGGCCCGCCGTCTCGGCGACCGGGTGCAGCACTGGATGGTGCTCAACGAGCCGATGGTGTTTACCGGGGCGGGGCATTTGCTGGGTATTCATGCGCCGGGTAGGCGCAGCCTTGGGGCGTTTCTGGCCGCTACCCACCACGCCACGCTGGCCCAGGCCGAGGGGGGTAGGGCGCTGCGGGCCGCGTTGCCAGCTTCGGCCCAGATTGGCACTACCTTCTCGTGCTCCTATCTCACGCCCTGGCGCGTAGGCCTTCCCCGCGACGAGCGGGCCACCCGCCGCGCCGATGCCATTCTGAACCGCCTGTTTGTGGAGCCTACCCTGGGGCTGGGCTACCCCACCGCCGAGGCCCCGCTGCTCAACCGCATCAACCGCTACATGCAGCCCGGCGACGAGGACCGCCTCCTCTTCGCCTTCGATTTCTGGGGTGTCCAGAACTACACCCGCGAGGTGGTGCGCCACTCGCCCTACGTGCCGCTCCTGTGGGCCAACCTGGTAGGGGCCGCTAGGCGCGGCGTGCCCTACACGCAAATGGGCTGGGAGGTGTTTCCCGAAAGCCTCTACCACATGCTCCGGCAGTTCAGCGCGTATGCGCACGCACCGCGCCTGCTAGTCACCGAAAACGGCGCGGCCTTTCCCGATGTCGTCACTCCCGACAATCGGGTGCACGACGTAGCCCGCCAGGCCTACCTGCACGCCTGCATTGGGCAGGTGCTGCGGGCGCGGCGCGAGGGCGTGCCCGTAGACGGCTACTTCGCGTGGTCTTTCACTGATAATTTTGAGTGGGCCGAAGGCTACGAGCCACGCTTCGGGCTGGTGCACATCGATTATGCTACCCAGCAGCGTATTATCAAGGATTCGGGGTGGTGGTATCAGCAGCTGCTGGCGGGCGAAACGATGCGTACCGCTCCTGCTTTCAGCAGCGCCGCGGAGCAGCAGTCTATCTATTGAGTCGTCGTCACGCCCAAGGCAGTAGATGTCATTCTAAGCCTGTCGAGGCGGCCTGCGTGCCTTGGCTGCTTCAGTTTTCTGAAGAATAACGACCTGATCATCAACCAGCAAAAGGCTGCTTACTGCCGTCACTATGGCTTGCCACGAACTACGCCGAGGTGCTGGGTGCAGAACGTGGCCGTGAAGGTGGTGCCCACGCCGGGGGTGCTGCTGACGGCGATGGTAGCGCCCCCGTTTTCAATCAGGCGCTTTATCATGTAGAGGCCCACGCCCGTGCCCTCCACGTGCGTGTGCAGGCGCTGAAACACCTGAAACAAGCGCCCCTGCTGGACCTCATCCAACCCCAGCCCGTTGTCCTGCACGCTCAGCGTCACGGTGTTTGGGTGCGGCGCGGCGCGCACCCAAACCTGAGTCGCCCGGTCCGGCGCGCGGTATTTGACGGCGTTGGAGAGCAGGTTGTAGACGATAGAGCGCAGATTGGCCGGCACAAAGCCTACCCTGAGGCCCGCCGGTATGGCCACTTGCACCGTGGCCCCCGCCGCCTGGATTTCGGGCGCTAAGTCGTGGATGACGGATTCGAGCACGGCGGCCAGGTCCAGCTGCTCGACAAGCCCCTGCTGACTTTGTTGCAGGCGCACCAGGTCGGTGAGTTGGGTAATGGTGTTGCGGAAGCGGTGCACCGTGTCATCGAGCAAAGTCAGCAGGTGAGCAACCAACTCGCCTTGCCGCACCTCAATCGGCAAAACGTCGCCCAGAGCCAGCAGCAGCCCCTCGATGTTGGTGATGGGAGATTTCAGGTCGTGCGAGGCCGTGTAGATGAACGTGTCCAGATCGGCGTTGGTGCGGGTCAGGTGGGTGTTGCTCTCGCGCAACTCCTCGTTGGTGGTGGTCAGCACTTCATTGAGGGCCGCCAACTCCTGATTGAGACGTTGCACCTGATGGCGGGCGTGCACTTGCTCGCTCACGTCGGTCACTACGCAGGCCAGGCGCGTGATCTGGCCCGCCTCGTCCCGCAGGGGTTGGAGCACGAACGTGCAGTGGGTTACTTCATCCGGTCCGTGGTAGGGTAGCTTCGCGGCGAATTCCTCCAGCACCAAGGGCTTGCCCTGCTCCCAGGCCTGCTGCAACAGCGCGGGTAGGCCCAGGCCAACGAGTTCGGTCATCACCTCGAAGTAGGGCCGTCCGAGCAGCTCGGACGGGGCACGCCCAAGAAATCTGGCCATGCGCGGGTTCACTAGCTCAACGATGTGCGACGGCCCACGCGTCACCCAAATAGCCGTTGGGGCCTGTTCAAAAACGGTTTCTATCAGGCGTTCTTGCACGGCACGCACCCACTCAGCCCGCACCTGCTCCGTCACGTCTACTACGTGGTGAATGACGTAGCGCACCGCGCCGTCTGGCCCAAGTACGGGGGTATTGACGGGCTGCCAGTAGCGCTCCACAAAGTGGCCCGGCTGGTGGGGGTCGGGCACATCGTAGTGCTGGCGGGCCATTTGGTGCGGCTGCCGGGTTGCCAGCACCTCCTGCAACGAAGCGCGCAGCCGGACAACAGCTTGGGCCTCGGGTGCGGCCGGATTGTCTGGAAAAGCCTCAAACAAGTACTGCCCCAACAGCTGTGCGCGGGTAGTAAGCGTGGCCGCCAGGTAGGCGTCGCTGACAGCCTCAATCAATAGCGCAGGCGACAGCACCAGGTAAGCGCCCGGCAATGCCTGAAAGATGAGGGTCATATCCGCAGCAAGGGACATAGACGAGCAGGTTGATAGGGGCGCGGGGAGTGTCTTATCTGGTAAAGATAGAACAATCCACAGTCCTCACTGCCAACAACTTTCGGGGGCGCTAGCGCCGCAGCAACCGTCCTTGCAAAAGCAGTGCACAACGCAGCGGGTTCCGAAACGTAGCAGGTAACCTGCGTTTCGGAACCCGCTGTGAGATGTATCCGCATTAAAAAGGCCGGACCTGTTTCTGAATGAGAATCAGAAACAGGTCTAGTTATTAATACCCAGGATTCTGCTTCAACTGGCCGTTCAAGGTCAGCTCCGTGGTTGGGATGGGGTAGATGCGGCGGTAGGTATCAGCGTTGGTTTTCATGCCCTGACCCCACACCGTTTCCCACTTACCGAAGCGGATCAGGTCGTTGCGGCGCCAGCCTTCCCAGGCCATCTCGCGGCTGCGCTCTTCGAATAAGGCGTTCAGGTCCACGGTGGGTAGGGCGGGCACCTGGGCGCGGGTGCGGATCTGGTTCACCAGATCTTTGGCCGTAGCGCCGTCGGGGTCCTGGCCGCCGCGCAGGAGGGCTTCGGCTTTCATCAGCAGCACGTCGGCGTAGCGCAGCAGCACCAGGTCGTTGCCTTGGTCGCGGGAGGTGGAGGACTTATCGGGGTAGTATTTGATGTTGCGCGTGCCCTGGGCCTTGCCCAGCTCGTCGTTGCCCACATCGAACTTGGCCGCGTCGCGGAACGTGAGGCGGTCCGACAGCTCCAGGTGGTAGCTGATGGCCGTGTTGCCATCGGCGCCGGTGTAGCGCGAGTCGAGGCCCTTTTTGGTGGTAGCAATGAGGATGGGCGTGCGGCCGTCGCTCAGGTACTGCTTGCCGGCCAGCCACTGCTGGTTGCGGGTGTCGGTGGGCTCTTTGTAGAGGGCGTAGAACTCGGGCCAGGTCAGGCTGGCGTTGCTGGGCGTGAAGAGCAGGCCGAACTTGTCCCGCATTTGCTGGTGCAGGGCAAAGCGCGACATCATGTTGCCCTGAGCCAGGTTGGCATCAAACGGCACGGCAAAGATGATTTCTGTTACCTGCGGGCCGTTTTCCACCGCAAATACATCCAGATAATTCGCGGCCAGGCTGTGCTTCTTGCTTTTGATGATAGTATTGCAGGCGGCAATAGCCTCGGTGTAGCGCGGCTGCCCGATATACACTTCCGCATTCAGATAAAGCTTGGCTAGCAACGCCTGGGCCGTGCTCTGGGTAGGCCGCCCGTAGGTCTGAGCCGATACGGTAGCCGAAAGGTTGGGCAGGGCCGCCTTCAGCTCACTTTCGATGTAGGCAAATACCTCTTGGCGGGTGGCGTTGGTGGGCTGCTCGGTGCTGCCAAACTCCGGCACCAGCGGAATGTTGCCGTACGAGTCCATCATCTGGTAGTAGTACAGGGCGCGCATGGTGCGCAGCTCGGCCATAAACTGCGCCTTGAACTCCCCATCGGCCGTGTTCTGAAACAGCGCCAGGGTGCGGTTGCAGGTGCTGATACCGCTGAAACCCCAGTCCCAGGCCGTGCGCACAAACTCGTTTTGCGGGTTCCAGGTGTGCAGGCTCAGCTGCTGGTAGCGGGCGCCATCGTAGTAGTTGCCGTTGCGGGCCACAATCACGGCCTCGTCGGTACTGAGTTCCTGGAGGTTCCAGTATGCCTTGGCCACTTCGCCGCGCATCTGGCTGTACACCGGCCCCGAGGCGGCAATAAACTGCTCAGGCGTGGTGAGAAAGTTACTGGGCGTGTACTCCGATTCGATGGGCGCATCGAGGTCCGTGCAGCCGGCCGAGAGCAGCAGGGCCGCCAGGGCGCCGGCCAGGGGTAGACGTATGATTTTCGTAGTCATAGGTAGTCGATGGTTGTGTGGACCCCACCCCCGGCCCCTCCCCTCCGGGAGAGGGGTGCCAGACGAAAGGTGAATGGTGAAGCTGTGAGCAGTGAATGATTCACTTTTCACTCTTCACAACTTCACCCCTAGAACGCACCCCTCTCCCGGAGGGGAGGGGCCGGGGGTGGGGTGCCGCTTAAAATTCCAGGTTCACGCCCAGCACGTAGGAGCGGGTTTTGGGGTAGAAGTTGTTGTTGTCGAGGCCGGGGGTGAGGCCGCCCAGGTTCATCTCGGGGTCGATGCCGCGGTACTTGGTGAGGGTGAACAGGTTCTGGGTGGTGAGGTACACGCGCGCGCGCTTCACGTACTCGTTTTTGATGGGCAGATTGTAGCCCAGCGTGGCGTTGTCGAGGCGCAGGTAGGCGCCGCTTTCCAGGTAGCGGTCGGAGTAGTAGTTGGCGCGGTTGTCGTTGTAGGGCTCGTTCAGGGAGAAAACCGGCAGATTATTGGCCGTGGATTGAGCCGGAATGTTCTGGTTGGCCAGCGTGGCGTTCAGGATTTTATTGCCCGTCACCCCGCGCAGGAAGAAGTTGAGGTCCAGGCGTTTCCAGCTCACGGTGTTGCTCACGCCGTAGAGCAGCGTGGGCTGGGCGTTGCCCTGGTAGCGGTAGTCGGCCAGGGTAGGCGAGCCGGTGGTGGTACCGTCGGCCTTGTAGAACAGCGACAGGCCATTCTCGTCGCGCCCTGCGTATTCCGGCAAAAAGAACTGCCCGATGGGGTAGCCCGTTTTCACGATTTGCGTGGAAATGCCGCTCTGGCCCGAGCCGCCGGGGTAGGCCGTGTACACTTGGTCGAGGCGGAACTGGTCGTTGGCCAGCTTCTCTACCTTGTTCACGTTGTGGGCTAGGTTTCCGCTCACGTTCCACTGAAAGTCAGCGGTTTGCACCGGCGTGGCGTTCAACGTCAGCTCTACCCCGCGGTTACTGATTTCGCCCACGTTGGCGTACAGCGTGTTCACGAAGTACTGCGTCGTCGAGACGGGGTAGTTCCAGATCAGGTCGGAGGTGCGCTTGTCGTACACCTCCACCGTGCCGCTGAAGCGGTTGCCGAGCAGGCCGAAATCCAGGCCCACGTTCAGCATGGCCGTCGATTCCCACTTCAGATCGGGGTTGGGGTTCTGCGTGGGGCCGATGGCCTTGATGAAGCTGCCATTATAATAGAAGGTGCCCACGCTGCTGTAGCGCTGGGTGGCAATCAACGGGTCGAAGCCCAGGGAGTTGCCCGTGATGCCGTAGCCCACGCGCAATTTCAGCTCCGTGAGCTTGCTCTGGCCTGCCAGGAAGTCTTCGCGGGTGATATTCCAGGCCAGCGAGGCCGCCGGGAACGTACCCCAACGGTTGTTCACCCCAAACGCCGACGACCCATCGCGCCGTACCGACACTTGCAGAAAGTAGCGGTCCAAGAGGCCGTAGTTCACGCGGGAGTACAGCGAAATCAGGCGCAGAGTAGAGATGCCCAGGCTGTAGCCGGCAATAGCCGCGTCGTAGTTGGGCGTCACGCCGTTGGGATTACCCAGGCCTAAGTTGTTGTAGCCCAGCTGGTCCGACACAAAGCCGCGGGTGTCCGTCTGGAAACCGTCGCCGTTTTTGTCTTCCTGCCAGGAATAGCCCACCAGCAGTTTTAGGTCGTGGGTGGCGTTGTTCAGCGGGTTGTAGGTCAGGTAGTTCTCCAGAATTTTGCGGGTGTTTTCCAGGCTGTAGCGCCGGGCCAGGCCCTTGGCGGCCAGGCCGGTCACGTTGTTGGCGTTCGGCACCGGCGACTCCCGGCTCTGGTAGGCCCCGCCCTTCACCGACTCATTCTGCATGCTCAGGCTGAGCGTGTTGGTGAGGTTGGGTAGGATGGTGAGCTGGGCGCTGGCGTTGCCGAGCAAGGTGTTGATTTTGCGCTCCTCGCTGTTCTGGTTCAGCAGCGCCACCGGGTTGTAGTACTGCGTGCGGGTCAGGTTTTCCTTGTAGGTGCCGTCGGGGTTTTGAATGTTGGTGGTGGGCAAATGGTTGAACATGTTGCGGTACACCAGGTCCGAAATCAGGTGCTGCGTGAGCAGGGAGTTGGTCAGCGTGAAGCGCAGTTGCAGCTTGTCTTTCAGCGTTTTCTGATCGAGGTTGATCTTGCCGATGATCCGCTCACTGTCGGAGGTCTTCATCACGCCCTGGCGCTTGAAGTAGTTGACGCTGGCGTTGAAGGCCGACTTCTCGGAGCCGCCGCCGTAGCTGATGGTGTGGTTGTGGCTGATGCCGGTGCGCATCACCTCCTTTTGCCAGTCGGTGTTGGTGCCCTCGTCGTTGTCGGCGGGGCTGAGGCTCTTGCCGTTGGCCTCCAGGTAGTTGCGCAGCTGGTCGCCGCTCAGCATGTCGATGGTATTCGACACCTGCTCTACCCCCACGTAGCCGCTGTAGGTCACAGCCGCGCTGGGCTTCTGCCGCCGCGTGGTGATGATGATAACACCGTTGGCGGCCCGCGCCCCGTAAATGGCGGTGGCCGAAGCATCTTTCAGCACATCAATGCTCACAATATCGTCGGGCGCCACTAGGTTGATGCTGGCCGCCGGTACGCCGTCAATCACGTAGAACGGCTCCTGCGCCTGCCCCGTCCGCAACGACGACGCCCCGCGCAGCACCACCGCAGGCGTGGCGTTCGGGTCGCCGCTGCGGGTGATGTTCAAGCCGGCCACCTTGCCTTGCAGCACCTGGTCGGGGGTAGCCACCACGCCGCGGTTGAACTCGCGCGGCTCCACGTTGGTGATGGAGCTGGTCACCTCGCCCTTTTTCACCGCGCCGTAGCCAATCACCACCACGTCGTTGAGCAGCTTGTTGTCCTCGGCCAGCGCCACGTCGATGCTGGTTTGCTCGCCCACCGTCACTTCCTTGACCACGTAGCCCATAAAGGAAAAGACCAGCGTGGTGGCTTCCTCGGGCACTACCAGGGCGTAGCGGCCCTCGGCGTCGGTCACGGTGCCGGTGGAGGTACCCTTGGCCATCACCGTCACGCCGGGTAGGGCCGTGCCCGAGCGCGCATCCGTGATTCGGCCTTTCACCTCCCGCGCCGCTTTGCGCGGGGCGCGGGGCTCGGGCGGGGCCGTGTCGGGTGTCAGAATGATAACGCCCTGATTTTCTTCCAGGTGCAGGGGCGTGCGGCGCGTCATCTGCCGGATGATGTCGCCTACCTTGGCTGCCCGGAACTCGGCCGCTTCTACGCGGGCTTGCTGCACGTCGCGGGCTTCATACACAATGTTGACGCCGGTTTCGCGCTGAAGACGCTGCAACGCCGTGGCCAACGACCCCGCCGGCACGGCGAAGTAGGCCACTTCGGCATTGGCTTTCTGGGCAAACCCCAGGTAGGGTAGCGTGGTGGTAGCCCCCAGAAGGGCGCCCGTGAGCAGCAGCCGGCGGCCGCGCTGTCGGCAGTACGTTAAGAAGTCGAGGTGTAGCATAAAGGGTCGGTTTTGGGCAAAGCGTGGCCCGGCAGGCGGTTTGCCTGAGGGGGTGAAAAGCAGGAAAATGGAGTGCTACTGCGGCCCTACTCTACCCGGTAGGTAGTGGCCGAAACTTTGGTGATGCGCAGGTGGTGGCGTTGCAACAGCACGTTGAGCACGTCGGTAATCTGGTCGGCGGAGAGCTTCGAATCAAGTGTACCCGAGAAGGCAATGGCCGGCACCTCGGGCCGCACCTGAAACTGAACGGGGTAGTAGTTTTCCAGCAGCAGTAGAATTTCGGGCAAGGAAGCTTGCGCAAACGTCAGCAGCTGACTGGCAGGCAGGGCGTCGGTGTATTCGTTGTGGGTGAGCGTATATTTCTGATTATGCGATGTATAGACAAGCTGATCGTGCGGATACAGCACGCCCAGCACGGTATCCTGTCGGGCCACCTGCACCCGGCCGGTGCGCACCAGCACAGTGGTAGCCGGGAGCTGGGGGTAGGCCTTCACCAGGAAAGATGTGCCCAGCACCTTCACCGCCACTTTGCCCGTGCGCACCACAAAAGGCTGCCGTGGATTTTTAGTGACGGCGAAAAACGCTTCGCCGCACAGTTGCACGGCGCGCACGGCCCCAAAGCGGGTCGCGCACGTCAGCTCCGAGCGTGGCCGCAGCCACACGTGGCTGCTATCGGGAAGCACGATTTCGCGCTGCTCCCCTACCCCCGTGGCGTAGTGCAGCTCGCCTGGCAACGAGCGCCACCACGCCACAGCGCCCAGCAGCAACAGCGGCACCAGCACCGCCGCCATCCGCAGGGCCGGCCACAGCGGACGAACCCGCGCCACCGGTTGCGTCCGGGCATGGATTCCCGCCAGAATCCGGGCCCGCCGCGCCGCGTCTGCTTCCTCGTTGATGAGCGCGTCATCATCAGGGGTAGCGGCCACCAGCGCATCCAACCATTGCTCCCGTTGCTGCTCGGCGTGGTGCGAAGTGAGGCGGCTTCGCAGGTAGCGTTGCAGACGGGCAGGCAAACGGCGGAAGCGAGAATGTGAGGGCTTCATGATAGAGTTGCACAAGCCCGCGGCAGTAACCATCCGCTAGGCTTGATGTAACGAAAGCTTAATATTCGGGGAGGGATACCTCACCCCTGGGAGCGGGGGAGCCTAATGGGCAGCAACGATTATATAAGAAACTGTCTGTGTTACTTACTGCACGGTGTAGAGACGCATACTTGCGTCTCGTCGTTGAACTATTTCGTGCATATGGTGCAGACAACAAGACGCAAATATGCGTCTCTACACCGTTTCGGCTACCTTTTTAGCTAAACCAAACAGCTCCGGAACTACCGGTATTTCTTGTTGGATTTAGAACTCAGTACCTCCACAATAGGCTGGCCGGTGCAGGCGCTGGGTAGCTTGCTGCCCACCAGCAGGGCAGCGGTGGGGGCAATGTCGGTGATGGAGTGGGGCTCGTAGCTGATGCCGGGCGCGATGCCGGCGCCGAACCACAGCAGAGGCACGTGACTGTCGTAGAGGTAGCCCGAGCCGTGGGTGGCCCCTACCCCCAGCTCCCAGGTCCAGCCGGGTTCCAGCTCGAAGCGTACGTCGCCAAAACGCTTGTAGTAGAGGCCGTTTTGCAGTTTGGTTTCCAGGAAAGCACCGGTGCTGCTGGTGAGTAGCTGCGTGGTGGTATTCACTTGGGCAATACCGTCCTGGTCGCGGAGGTAGTCGGCCAGCAGGTTTTGCACGCGGGCCAGCTCCAGCTTGCGGCTGGCAATCAGCGGGCGGTTGAGGTAGTACATGTTGTTGCGCTCCGCCTCAATCCACTGGCCTGGCCCTAGCTGCTGGGTGAGGTAGTCGGCTGCGCCCTGGTTGAGGGTGGCGTGGTGCTGGGCGCCACTGGGCGCGTGGTGCTGGGCCAGGTACTTGGGCACTTCACTGGCGCCGTGGTCGGCGGTCAGGAAGATAGTGTAGTTGCCCTTGCCCACGGTTTTGTCGAGGGCTTGCAACAGGCGCGCAATTTCCAGGTCGAGGCGCAGGTAGAGGTCGTTTTCTTCCTTGGAAAGCGGCCCGAAGGTGTGGCCCACGGCATCGGGGCTGGAGTAGCTGATGGCCAGCAGGTCAGGCACATCGTCGCGGCCCAGGTCGGTGTTGGCGAGGGCCGCCAGGGCTAGGTCCGTGAGCAGGTTGTCGCCGAAGGGCGAGACGTTGACCGCCTCGTAGGCCGGCGGATTTTGCGGGGCCAGCTTGCCCAGCTCGTAGGGAAAGGTAGCGGCGATTTTACCCTTGAATATTTTCTCGTAGGCGTTGGAATCGGCCACGCTGTTGAGGTAGGCCTCGGGGCCGCGCAGGGGCGTCCAGGTTTGCTGGCGGTAGTAGTCGGCCTTTTTCTGGGCGTTGAAGTCGGCTACCCATTTGGGCAGCGTGGGCATGTAGTAGGTGCTGGAAATGAAGTCGCCGGTGTTGATATCAAACCAAAACGCCCCATCGGCCATGTGCCCGGCCGGCAGCGCCGACGCCCGGTCTTTCAACGACAGCGCAATGACCTTGCTGCGGCCGTTGGACACCATTTTCATTTCGTCGCCCAGGGTGGTGCTCACCTGGTTGCGGGCCGATACGCCCATGCTCCGGGTGGTAGTGCCCACCAGCTGCACGGTGGAGTCGTCGGTGCAATACACGTCGTGGCGCAGGCGTCGGTCGTACCAGGAGTTGCCCACAATGCCGTGGTAGCGCGGCGTGGTGCCCGTGTATACCGAGGAGTGGCCGGGGCCTGTCACCGTCGGGATGTAGTTGTAGTGGGTGTTGCGGCACTGAAACCCCTCGCGCAGCAAGCGCTTGAAGCCGTCGTTGCCCATCTGGTCGAGGTAGCGGGGCAGGTAGTCGGCCCGCATCTGGTCGACCATGATACCCACTACTAATTTGGGCTTTTTGGGGCTTTGGGCGAGCAAAGCAGGGGCGCTACCCAACAGGAGCGCAGAAAGAACTAGTTTTCGGAACATACACAGGATGAGGCGCTAGCGCGTGGTAAATCGTGCGAGCACCAAAGCAGGGAAAAAAAAACGCGCAACACGACTGCTGCGGCTGGTAGGCGGCGGGCTGCTTGCTTTCCCGGCCGGGGCGGCCGCCTACATCTATCAGTTGCAGTGCGCGGCTTTTTCAACCATCGCCTACCCTCGATTTAACGAAGAGGTAACATGGGCTGCTTCGCTGCGTGCCTGCTACTTGGTCGGATAGTCGCCTGCCGGTCGGACGCCTACGGCGTCGGACCGGTATCGTGGAACGAGAGGCGTGCTGACGCTTGCTACTACCTACCCTACCCCACACGGTGCGAACATCCGCAACGATACCGGTCGGACGCCTACGGCGTCGGACCGGCAGGCGACGGCAGACAACTATTCTTAGCTCAGCAGCTTCACCAGAAAAGGCGAAAGCTTGTGCAGGGCGCTGTTCATCTGGTTGCGCACGGTTTGCTCGGACGTGGCGAAGCGCTCGGCAATTTCCCTCACCGAGAAGTCGTGGACCATCCCCAGCAGAAACACCTCCTTCTCTTTGGGCGGCAGCGCCTGGGCCCGCGCCTGCACGGCGGCTAGTGTATCGTGACTTACAAGGTGCTTCAGGGTCAGCTCGGTAGCGGCTTCCTGGGTAGCGCCGAAGTGCTGCAAGTGGCGGCTGCGGATGTCGGCGTCGCGGAAGCGGGTGAGAATTTTCTTACGCAGCGCCCCCAGCAGGTAGCCCTGGGCGTTGGTCTGCACGTGCAGCTGGGCGCGGTTGGCCCACAGGTCGCAGAACAGCTCCTGGGTGACGTCCTCGGCGTCGGGGGCGTGGCGCAGCACCTTATGGGCGTACCGGTACAGCTCCCGCCAGTGCGCTTCGAATAGCTGCTCGAAGGCCTGGTAGTCGTCGGTGCGGATTCGTTCCAGTAGCTCAAGTAGGGTGTCAGTAGCCACAGCGCATTCTTTGCGCCAAAGGTAGAAGGCTAGGCGTGCGATAAGCGAGGTGATGCGCAGATATCACACAGGCTTTACCGCCCGGTAACACGACCGTAACACAGCCAAAAGAGGGCGCTAGGGCCGATAATCGTTGGTAACAATTACTTGATAACGGCGAAATATATACGACACAACACGGGCCTTCCTTTGTGCCGTCCGAAGACTTCCCGGAGCTGCTCCGCCGCGAATAGCCACCGCACAGCCGCTTACGCCCTACGCAGCCCTCAATTGATAAAGCATTAATAAACAGACTCATCCGACTACACCGACCCGAATCTTGCCGGTGGTTTTCGCTGATTTGCTTGCTCTGCGCGCGGCTACGTTTCGGGGGTCTTTTTGTTTCCGCCACTTCTCTACTGCCTCTATGCCAAAACACGTACAGCTACGACCACACCGAGCCGCGGGCAAGCGGACGGTTGTAACGCTTGTTGCCCTGAGTCTAACGGGTTCGGCCGTGGCCGCCCGGCCCCTACCCTCCTCGCACGGCCAGCCCGTAGCAAAGGCGCTTCCGGCGCTGGTTGCTACCCCAGTTACGGGCCGCATCACCGACAAAGCTGGCCAGCCCATCCCCGGCGTGACCGTACTAGTGAAGGGCACCAACACCGGCACCACCACCGACCCCGACGGCCGCTTTCAGCTGACCGTGGACGACCCCGCGCAGGCGGTGCTGGTGGTGTCGTTCATCGGCTACGAAAAGCAGGAGCTGCGCGTGGCCGACCAAACGGACTTCGCCATCACGCTCTCCGATGCCACTACCGGCCTCGATGAGGTAGTGGTGATTGGCTACGGCACGGCCAAGCGCGAGAACGTGACGACGGCCATTGCCACCCTCCCCAACCCCGAGAAGCAGGCCAACCGCCCTATTTCCACAGTGCAGGACATGCTGCAAGGCAACGTGGCCGGCGTGACGGTGCTGCAAAACGGCGGCGACCCCTCGGCTACGGCGCGGGTGGTGATTCGCGGGGCGGGCACCTTCAACAGCGAGAACCCCCTGTACGTGGTGGACGGCATGCCCTACTACGGCGGGCCGATTAATCCCAACGACATTGCCAGCCTCACGGTGCTGAAGGATGCCGCCGCCGCGGCTATTTACGGGGCGCAGGCGGCTTCGGGCGTCATCGTCATCACCACCAAGAGCGGCAAGGCCGGCGTGCCCCGCGTGACGGTGGATACTTACCAGGGCTGGCAGTCGGCCTACAAGCTGCCGCACGCGTTGAACGCGGCCGAGCAGGCCGCCGCCTACAACCAGGCCGCCGACAACGCCGGGGTAGGCCGCCCCGCCGCCCACGACCCCGCCAAGAACCCCTGGGGCCAGATCACGCGCACCGACTGGATAGACGAGATTTTCCGCACGGGCAGCATCTACAACCTGAACGCCACCGTGAGCGGGGGCAACGAGCGGGGCCGTTTCCTGACCTCTTTCGGCTATTTTGACCGCGAAGGGCTGCTGCGCAACACCAACCTGAAGCGCTACACGCTGCGCCTGAAATCGGACTACGACATCAGCCCGAAGATTACGGTGGGCCAGAACGTGTACATCAACCAGCGCGAAGCCCGCGGCACCAACACCAGCAACAGCTACTCGGGTAGCATCATCAACGCCATTTACATGCCCTCGGCAGCACCCGTGCGCAACGAGGACGGCACGTTTGGGGGCGTTACGCCGATGGCGCCGGCCCCGGAGTTTGCCTTTGCCGGTGCCTACGGCGACGTGTACAACCCGGTGGCGCTGCTGGAGCGGCCTACCGTGAACAGCCCGCTGCTGAATCTGAACGGCATTGGCTATGTGGAATATAACCCGCTGAATAACCTGAAATTCCGCAGCAGCTTCAGCCTGGATTTGCAGCGCGAGTCCTACAAGCGCTTCGACCCGCGCATTCCGGAGCCGGGCCGTACCAACACCATGAACTACCTGACCCAGAGCCAGGGCGACCGTCGCCGGTGGATTTGGGACAACCAGGTGAGCTACCAGAAGGCCCTGGGCAAGCACCTCTTCGACCTCACAGCCGTGTACTCGGCTCAGCGCACCAACTACGAGTACTTCTGGGTGCAGGGGCAGAACTTCGACCGCGAGGACGACTGGTACCAGTACATCGGCAACGCCAAGGAGTTTGTGCAGCGCCCTACCAGCGACGTGTGGCAGGACGCCCTGACCTCGGCCATCGGCCGCCTCACCTACAGCTACGATGACCGGTACTTCCTGTCGGGTAGCGTGCGCCGCGACCAGACCTCGCGCCTCTCGCGCTACAATTCCGACTATTTTCCGGCTATTTCCGGGGCCTGGAAAATCTCGTCGGAGTCGTTTTTCCACGTGGCGCCCATTCAAACGCTGAAGCTGCGCGGCTCGTGGGGGCAGATTGGCAATATTCAGTCGGTGGCCTACTACGCCTACAACGTGCCGCTCGTGACGGGGCAGTCCTACCTGGGCAGCACGCCGGCCTACTACGCGGGCTACTATATTAATAAGCAGTCGAACCCCAACCTGAAATGGGAGCGGTCCGAAACGTTTGACGTGGGCCTGGACCTGGGCATGCTGGATAACCGCCTGACCATCACCGCCGACTATTTCCAGAAATACACCCGCGGCCTGATCTTCGCCGTGGCCCCCAACACCAGCGCCGGGGTAGGCGAAGGCGCTACCTCCAACGTGGGCACCGTGCTGAACAAAGGCGTGGAGCTGGGCTTGGGCTACAACGACCAGGTAGGCGAGTTCCGCTACCAGGTGAACGGCAACATTGCTACCCTGAAAAACCGCGTGCAGGACCTCGACGGCTACGGCGCCGACTTCATCCAGCACGGCGACAACGTGCGCAGCCAGCTCTACCCTTACCGCTCGACGCCGGGGCAGCCGCTGTACTCCTACTACCTGATTCCCAGCGAAGGCCTGTTCCAGTCGGCGCAGGAGGTGGCGGCCTACACCAACGGCGAGGGCAAGCTGATTCAGCCCAACGCCAAGCCCGGCGACCTGAAGTTCCGCGACACGAACGGCGACGGCCGCATCGACGACAATGACCGGGTGTACAAGGGCAACGCCATGCCCAAGCTCACCTACGGCCTTACGCTGGGCGGGCAGTGGAAAGGCTTCGACCTGAGCATGTTCTGGCAGGGCGTGAGCGGCGTGAAGCTGTTCAACGCCTATAAGTTCTCGACCTACAACGCCGGCTTGCAGGGCTACAACCTGGATAGCCGCGTGCTGAACGCCTGGACGCCGGAGAACACCGATACCGACATCCCGCGCCTCTCCACCAACGACGCCAACCAGAACTTCAGCCGCGTGTCGGACTGGTACCTGGAAAACGGCAACTACCTGCGCCTGAAAAACCTGACCATCGGCTACACCCTACCCGCCGCCCTCACGGACCGCGTGCGCACCGGCGCCAGCCTGCGCTTCTACGCCACCGCCGAAAACCTGGTGACCTTCACCAAGTATTCCGGCCTCGACCCCGAGGTAGGCGGCATCGGCCTCGACGTGGGCACCTACCCCCTGCCCCGCACCTTTACTATTGGGTTGAATTTGGGGATTTAAGCAGACGTAGCACCCCACCCCCCGGCCCCCTCCCCTCCGGAGAGGGGGAGCCGAACGATTGGGGACGCAAGTAGAACGCACCGCGCCGCCGTGGCTCCCCCTCTCCCGGAGGGGAGGGGGCCGGGGGGTGGGGTCCACCGAAAGAACAAACTCCCATGAAACGCACATACGCTACCCTTCTCTTCACCTCCCTGCTCCTCGGTGCTGCTACCGGCTGCCAGGACGACTTCACCGACCTGACGCCCCAGGGCACCATCACGGACGCCAACTTCTGGCAGACCGACGCCGACGCGGTGGCCGCTTCCAACGCCCTCTACACCTACATGAGCAATGACGACATGTTTGGGCGCGGGTTTTTCTGGCTGATCAACGCCTCCGACGACATGGTGACCGGCCGCGTGCGGGCCACTGCCGCCAACGTGCGCAACTTCACGGCCACCGGCAACGAGGGCGACACCAACAAGATGTACGGCTACTCCTACCGCGTGATTCGCCGCTGCAACGAGATTCTGAAGAACGTGCCCGGCATGAGCATCAGCGAAAACCTGAAAAACCGGGCGCTGGGCGAGGCCTACTTCATGCGGGCCTTCACCTACTTCCACATTGCCACCCGCTACGGCGACCAGCGCGCCGGCGTGCCCATCGTGACGGTGGACAACATGGACCAGAACGCCTTCCCGCGCCCCGCTAGCGTGGTGGAAAACTACCAGCTGATGGAGCAGGATTTCAAGAAAGCCGCCGAGCTGCTGCCGCTGGTCACCACCTATTCCGGTGCCGATTTGGGTAGGGCGCACAAGGATGCGGCCCTGGCCTACCTCACCAAAACCTATGTATTTTGGGCGCAGTACGATAAGAGCAAGTGGGCCGAAGCCGAGAAGGCTGCCGATGCCGTAGCCAATTCCGGCTCGGGTAGGGCGCTGCTGAACACGGGCCAGCCGCAGCAGGACTTCCACAGCGTGTTCACCATCCCCAACAACTGGACTTCGGAGTACATCTGGTCGGTGGTGTCGGGCAAACAGGACGGCAGCATTCTGCCGGGCGTGCTGCTCGAAAACAAAGGCTGGGGCCAGTACAACGGCTGGGGCTACTTTCAGCCTACCTTGGAGCTGTACCAGGAGTTCGAGGCCAATGACCCGCGCCTGAAGGCGACCATCCTCACCTTCGGCGACGAGTTTACCTACCTGGGCGCCACCAAGCGCTACTCGTCTACCAACTCGCTCACGGGCTTCCAGTTCAGCAAGTACATGCAGCCCTACGAAACGCCCATCGCGGCCCACCTGAACGCCAACGGCGACAAGCCCACCACCGACCTGAACGTGCCGCTGATGCGTTACGCCGAGGTGCTGCTCTTGAAAGCTGAAGCCCAGATTATGCAGGGCAAGAGCGGCGACGCGGCCCTGAACGCCGTGCGCCGCCGCGCCGGCCTGGCTCCCAAAACCGGCGCCACCCTCGCCGACCTCAAACACGAGCGCCGCGTAGAGCTGGCCGGCGAGTTTGCCGACCGCCACGCCGACCTGGTGCGCTGGGGCGACGCCCAGGCCGCCTACGCCAAGCCCCAGCACGGCCGCGCCTACGCCGACCAGTCGAACCCCGCCTCTACCTACCGAGTGGTAGAAGTGTGGCCCGCCCGCACCTTCAACCCCACCGTGCACCACGTGTGGCCCATCCCCCCCACCGATTTGGCCAACTCTGGCATCGCTCAGAATCAGGGCTGGTAGCTACATGCCCAAACGGTATAAAGTAGAGACGCATACTTGCGTCTCGTCGTTGAACGTCCACCGTCTGAATCGTTCAACGATGAGACGCAAGTATGCGTCTCTACACCGTTCAAACCTCATACAGTACATGATCAAAACCATTGCTTCTGCCGTCCTCACGGCCTTATTGCTCACCACGGCCGCCCACGCCCAAACGCCGCGCTTCCAACCCGCTCTGTCCCTGGAGCAGGGTCACTCCCACAACGACTACTGGCGTCCGCATCCGCTGTTCGACGCTTTGCAGCTCGGTTTCAAAAGCGTGGAGGCCGATGTCTTTCTGATTGACAGCACCTTGCAGGTAGGCCACGAACGCGCCGCCCTGCGCCCCGACCGAACCCTGCAAAGCCTCTACCTCGACCCGCTACGCCAGCTCAACGGCCAGTATTACACCAAGCCCGCCGAGCTGTGGCTGTACGTCGATTTCAAGAACGATGGCCCCGCCACCTACGCCCGGCTGAAACAGGTGCTCGGCCGCTACCGCGAGCTGCTGTCTACGCCCCAGCAGCCCCGCCCCGGCGGCGTGCGCGTGATGCTCACCGGCGGCTACCCCCGTCAGCAGGTTCTCGCCGAGCCCGATCGGCTGGTGTTCCTGGATGGGCAGCTCACCGATTTGCAGCCGGAGCTGGCCGCCGCTATTCCGGCCGTCAACGCCGATTGGCAGAAGACCTTTCGCTGGGACGGGGTAGGCCAGATGCCCGCCGCCGAAGCCACCCGCCTGCGCCAGCTCAACGACCAGGCCGTGCGCACCAGCCAGAAAGTACGCTTCTGGGACTTGCCCGCCGCCACCGCCGCCCAGCGCCAGGCCGTGTGGCAAGAGCTGCTGCGCTACCCCGCCCTGCTGGTAGGCGCCGATGAGCTAAGCGAGCTAAAGCAGGTAATTGACGCGCAGCGCAACGCCACCTCGCGCAAGTAGAGACACAGCATCTTGTGTTTCTGCCCGATACGCCCCTTCCGAAATACCTCTAACAATCCCATGCGTTCTTTCCGTTACCTCCTGCTAATCAGTAGCCTTGGCCTGTCTGCCTGCGCGTCTTCCCAACCCGCTACCCCCGACCGTAGTGCGGTGATTGAGGCCATCAAGCATACGCCTGATGTGCGGCCGGTAGAGGTGCCGCTCTACAAGCGCGAGTACCAGTCGCCCGGCGCCTACCCCGTACCTGACTTGGTACCCTACGCCGGCCCGAAAAAACCCATCAAGAACATCATTCTGATGATTGGCGACGGCATGGGGCCGGCCCAGGTAACGGGCGGCTTGCTGGCCAACCGGGGCCGCCTGTTCATGCAGCAAGCACAGACTACGGGCCTGAGCATCACCCAGAACCAGTACGGTAAGATTACCGATTCGGCGGCTAGTGCCACGGCTATGGCTACCGGCCACAAAACCCGCAACGCCGCCATCGGCATGGACTCACTGGGGCATGAGTTTCGCTCTATTATGTGGGATGCGCGGGAGCACGGCAAATCCACCGGCGTGGTGGTGGCCTGCGAGCTGACCGACGCCACGCCCGCCTGCTTCGCCGTGACCCACCCCGACCGCAACGACCAGGAAGCCATTGCCTTGAAGTACCTCGCCGCGCCTATCGACTTTATGTATGCCGGCGGGCTGCGCGCCTTCACCCAGCGCCAGGACCACGCCGACCTGCTGCCGCAGTGGCGCCAAAAAGGCTATCAGGTAGTTACGAAGCCCGGCGAGGTAGCCAGCATTACCGGCCCCAAGGCCATAGCCCTACTCGCCGAAAACGGCCCGCCCGCCGTGGCCGAGCGCACGGCCGCTTATATAAACCAAGGCGTAGATAAGGCTTTGGAAGTGCTCAGTAAGAACAAAAACGGCTTCTTCCTGATGATTGAAGGCTCGCAGATCGACGATGCCGGCCACTTCAACAACGCCACCCAAAACGTGCAGGAGGTGCTGGACTTTGACCAGCAGGTGGGTAAGGCCTTCCGGTTTGCAGCCGCCAACGGCGAAACCCTGGTTATCGTAACGGCCGACCACGAAACGGGCGGCTACAGTATTATGGGCGGCAGCGCCCCCAGCGGCAAAATAGCGGCCAACTTTGCGACCAATAAGCATTCCGCTGTAATGGTGCCCGTGTTTGCTTATGGGGTAGGCAGTGAATTATTTACGGGCATGTATGAGAATACGGAAATTTATTATCGTATCAAAAAAGCATTGAATTGGAATAGCGCCGATAATAATTAAATGTAAACCAGAACGTCATGCTGAGCTTGCCGAAGCATCTCGCGTGCTGACGAAAGATAGTATCTAGCATCAGCACGCGAGATGCTTCGGCAAGCTCAGCATGGCGTTTTAACTATTTATCAAATTATTATGATTATCAAAAAATACTTAGTGGTTAAATAATATATAAATGCAAAAGGTTGAGAAAAGTAAAATAGATATTTGCTCAAGCTCTATTCTATTCATCTTTCCACTACTTACGCATGAAACGCTCTACTACCTTCCTTTCCGCGGTGGCCGGCGCCACCTTATTTCTTTCTTCCTGCAACAAGCTGGAAGATGTGCAGCCGGTTGCCGACGCTACCACCCAATCGGCCGTGGCCTACTCCCTCCACAACTGGATGGGCGCCGTGGACGCCAACGTGTCGTTGTCGCAGCTGAGCATCCCCGGCACCCACGACTCGGGTGCCCGGTTTGAGCCGGTGTCTGGCACGGCCAAGTGCCAGACGCTCACCATTGGGGAGCAGCTCGCGGCTGGGGTGCGCTTCCTGGATATCCGCTGCCGCCACATCGACAATAGCTTTGCCATTCACCACGGCGCTATCTACCAAAACCTGAACTTCGACGACGTGCGCGCCGCCTGTCTGGCCTTCTTGCAGGCCAACCCCACGGAGTGTATCATTATGTCTATCAAGGAGGAACACACGCCCAGCAACAACACCCGCACCTTCGAGCAAACGCTGAACACCTACCTGCAACAGAACCCCGACAAGTGGTATCTGAGCGCCACTGTGCCTACCCTGGGGCAGGTGCGCGGCAAGATTGTGCTGCTCCGTCGCTTCGCCGCTGCTACCACCCCCAAGGGCATCGATGCTACCGCCTGGGCCGATAACACCACTTTCAGCATCAGCAACGGACAGGCCCAGCTGAAGGTGCAGGACCAGTACAAAGTGCCCGACAACGCAGCCAAGTGGACGGCTATGACGCAATTATTCGGCGAGGCCAAGACCGCCGCGCCCGGTCGCCTTTACCTCAACTACGCTAGCGGCTACAAGCCCGGTCTGTTCGGCATTCCCAATATCAACACGGTTGCCAACGATATCAACCCGCGTATTTCCACTTTTTTCAGCACGCAAACCACTGGCCACTTCGGCATCATTCCGATGGACTTTGCCGAAGCCAGCCGAAATAATTTAATTGTTAAGACTAACTTTTAACAGAATTTTAAAAGCGCGCTACACGTATATAGTTTATACGTGTAGCGCGCTTTTATCATTTCATTATCACGAATAAGCTAATTAATTAAAATTCATTTCAGAATAAAAGGCCATGCAAAACATTTTATTTCCATCCTGCCCACTTACACCTACAGATAATCCCGCAGCCGTTGTGCCTCCTGCTCAGCCAGCTACTACCCGTCGGCTGTTGGGCATTTCCATGGCGCTGCAGCTTAGCGGGGCACCCGCGCCTACCGCTGCCACTCGCATTCTGCTGGCCCGCTACGTGGCTGGCCAACTTTCGCTGACTGACATCTTGCCCGAGCTCTGGTAGGCAAGGTAGTGCTACTGGTGTTCTACCCTGCTGCTGGCTTAGGTGCCAAGCGAGAAGTCGAACACCACGCGGGAGCCATCGGGCGCAATGGCCAGCACCTGAATGATGCCGTTCTGGGCCGATAGCAGTGCTTGGTCTATATCCTGCGGACTATCAATGGCTTGCCCATTGATAAAGGCAATGATGGTACCGCTAGGAATGCCTACCTGATCGAAGAATCCACCGCGCCGCACCTCCTGCACCAGCACGCCCGCTTGCAGATTTAGCTGCTGCTTAATGGCAGCTGGCACGGGGGCAAAGCTGGCCCCGAGCTTGTTGTAGATCTTTTCCAGGCTGGCGTTGCCCCTGGCCGTGGCGGTTGCCTCCTCACCCTTGAGGGTGGCCGAGGTAGTGCGGCGCTGCTTGTTGCGCAGGTATGTGAGCTTCACCTCATCGCCGGGCCGATGCCGGGCAATCCGCTCCGAAAACTCTGCCGACGAATTCAGCTGTACCCCATCAATGCTTTGAATGATGTCGCCCTCTTGCAGGCCGGCCGCCGCCGCTGCGCTGTTTTCTAGCACCCCAGTGATGTACACGCCTTTCACCACGCCCGGCTGCAAGCCCTGCTGCTGTAGATACTGAGCCTCCACGGCCGGCGAGGGGTAGGAAACGCCCAATAGCCCACGCTTCACGGTGCCATACTTGCGCAAGTCGCCCAGGATTTTCCGGGCCAGGTTCACGGGGATGGCAAATGCGTAGCCGGCGTAGCTGCCGGTTTGGGAGGCAATGGCCGAGTTGATGCCAATCAGCTCACCGTCGGTGTTTACCAGCGCACCGCCGCTGTTGCCGGGGTTGATGGCCGCATCAGTCTGAATAAACGACTCGATGCCGGTATTGCCCGCGGGGGCCGCGTAGCCACGCTGGCTGGGCCGGTTGATAATGCCGATGCTGCGAGCCTTGGCACTCACAATGCCGGCCGTAACGGTGGTATTCAGCGAGAAGGGGTAGCCCACGGCCACCACCCACTCCCCTACCTGCACCTTATCGGAGTTGCCCAGCCGGATGCTGGGTAGGCTATCGGCTTCTATCTTGAGCAGGGCCAGATCGGTGTTGGGGTCGCGGCCAACGAGCTTGGCCGGAAACTGTCGGTTATCGGGCAGAATGACTTCAATCTGCGAGGCGTTTTCGACTACGTGGTTGTTGGTGGCGATATAGCCATTGCCCGTAATCAGCACCCCCGAGCCGGAAGCCATGGCCGACCCACGCCCCGCGGGCGAATCGTAGCCCTGCCCATACCCGGCAGCGTAGTTGCCCGAGGCGCCGTACGTGGTTTTGATGTGCACTACCGCCGGCGTGGCGGCTTTGGAGGCTTTCACAAAGTTGCCGATACTCCCCGAAGCGCCGGTGGCAGGCGTCTCCGTCGGAACAGCAGTTTGCACGGTGTCATCGGCAAAAAAGGCCGTGTGCTCGTCAGAGCTCCTACCCTGTTCTGGTTCTGGTCTGCTGGTGCAACTCACGCTAACTAGTTGCAGCAAACACAAGCCATCAAATAGCAAGCGCATGGTCGGTATTCTCATGAGGGTAGGGCTGTATGGAAGTCAGGCTCGAGCGCCGGAAGGCAAGTAGCTACTCTAACGAAATTCACGCAGCCAGGATTTGCTGCTGGGGTACGCATCCACAGAAGGTACAAAGAGCACTACCATATATACAGACCAACGCACCTTGCGCCAGCACAAAGCGCACAAAAGTCACTGTGGCTGATCTTCTCTTCCCACAGCATTACGACAATAACAGACTAATAAGTAAATACTTATACCATGTATCGAAGCCATTATACAGCAGCTAACTCATTACTAGCTGGACTGTTATAGGAGGTATTATAAGAACATTATTCCAAGTTATATCTCCTAAAAGCATTGAAACAGACGTATTCACATTCATCAATATAATACAATTAATACTTGATTTATAGACACTTATCTAGGTACCAACATTAATTTTATATGAAATGCCCTATTTATTCTATCATCTCTGCAACCTATTAACATGAATCAAGTATATGGACACAGACAATGAGACAATATGATTTATCATAGATCCTGTTCTAAAATATGATGTGATAGTCATATTTTTTTCAGAATAAAGTATATTTGCCTCATTGTTAGTGATTCATCCCGCAGTCCCTCCGACCTTACCTTTCCATACCACCCAGGATTGCTCCAGTTGCCAACCTTTCATTTTAATGTATGGAACGTTACACTTACTACAGTAACTCACAAAGGCTTATTTTACCAATTGTCGATAGCCTCATTATTTTCGGCGTTTTCCGCCTCACCGCGCACCAGTTGCTGGGTACCTGGCAGTTTGATGGGTACTACTCACTGTTTTTCGCAGTATTCGCGCTGCTGTGGTGGATCATCTCGGGCCAGTACGCAAATATCTATCGCGTAGACCGACTGATTTCCTACCCCGAAAAGCTGCGCAACCTGCTGCTGGCTTTCATGATCCATGCGGCCGTGCTGATGTCAGGCGCCTTGGTGTTGAAGGTGTACTGGCTGCCCATGCCCTACCTGCTGGCCATGTATGGTGCCATGATGGCGGGCATTGTGGCAGGCCGTTTTCTGCTGGCCTTCCTGCGGCGCACCTATCAACAGCACTTTGCCCGGCCACACAGCCGCTTCGTGATGGCGGGCACCAGCAGCAGCGCCCGGCAGCTCCAAGAGTTCTTGTCGTTGCACGACCCAATAGGCAACCAGTTCATGGGCTTTTTCACCGATGATGAGGTGCCGCAGGGCATGGAGCACATGATGCGCGGTGGCATCGATCAGCTGAAAGACTTCTGCAAGCAAAATCAAATTGACGAAATTTATTTCGCCATGCCGCTGGACCAGCGTGAGCTAGTGCAGGACCTGTCAGGCTTTGCCGACGACCACTTCATTTCCTTCCGCATCATCCCGGATTTTCAGGGTACCATGCGCCAGGACATCAACGTGTACTACTACAACCACCTGCCCATTCTCACGGTGCGGCAGCATCCGCTGGGTTTCCGACCCAATCAGCTGATGAAGCGGGCCTTTGATATTGCTTTCTCGGGCATGGTGATTCTGTTCATCTTCCCCATCATTATGCCGATTCTGGCGCTTATCATCAAGCTGGATTCGAAGGGCCCTGTGTTCTTCAAGCAGATGCGGCCCGGTAAGCGTAACCAACTATTCCCCTGCTACAAGCTGCGCACCATGCGCACAGATATGGTGGTGGAGCTACAGGCTACAAAGGGTGATGCTCGCATTACCCGCGTGGGTCGGTTCCTGCGCAAGAGCAGCCTCGACGAGATACCGCAGTTCTTCAACGTACTGCTGGGCCACATGTCGGTGGTAGGACCGCGCCCCAACATGGTGTCGCAGCTGGAAGAGTATTCCAAGCAGATCCGCACCTATCCAATGCGTCATACCGTAACGCCGGGCATCACGGGGTATGCCCAGGTGAATGGCTACCGCGGCGAAACCCGTGCCGATGGCGCCATGGAAAAGCGTGTGGAATATGATCTGAAATACGTAGAAAACTGGTCGTTCCTGCTCGATCTGAAGATTATTGGCAAGACGGTTTGGAACATGGTACACGGCGAAGAAAACGCCTACTAGCTCCTGCTTTTGCCTCCTGCTTTCCGCTATGTTACCCAAACGTCTTGTTTTAAACTCCGGCATCTCCACGGGTACCTTTCCGGAGTTTGTTGATACCATTCTGCAATTGGGCGCGGCCCGCACTTCGGCCTATGTGTGCTGCGCCAACGTGCACATGCTAGTAGAAGCTCACCGCGACGCCGAGTTTCGCCAGGTATTGGCCGACGCCGATGTGGTAACACCTGATGGCAGCCCGGTGGCCGGGGCCGTGGGCTGGTTCCACGGCAAGCGCCAGGAGCGCGTGGCCGGCATGGACCTCACCCCTGCCCTACTCGCCGAAGCTGAACGCCGGGGCCAGTCGGTGTACTTCTATGGCACTACGGATGCCGTGCTCAGCAAAATCCGGGAGCGGATTGAGCGCGAGCTGCCCAATCTGCGTATTGCGGGCATGGTTTCGCCGCCTTTCCGCAAGCTCACGCCCGAGGAAGAAGAAGCGCACGTGGCCGCCATCAACGAAGCCGACCCCGACCTCCTCTTTGTAGCGCTAGGCTGCCCGCGCCAGGAAAAGTGGATGGCAGCGCACCGAGGCCGCATTAAGGCCTGTATGCTAGGGGTAGGGCAAGCGTTCCTGACCTATGCCGGGCTGGAGCAGCGCCTACCCGCCTGGGCACGGCGCCTGTGGCTGGAGTGGGCCTACCGTCTGTGGCTGGAGCCGCGCCGCTTGTGGCGTCGCTACTTGGTTACTAACTCCCACTTCATCTACTTGATAGCCAGAAAAGTGCTGGCACGTGGCTAAGTATTGGTTACTCTACCACTACTCCACTAAAAAAGGTCGTCCGCTCGGACGACCTTTTTTAGTGGAGGTATCAGCAATTATCGGCTAACTACTAAGCGCTTGGTGTAGTTATGCCCGGCACCCGTTACGCGCAACACGTAGTTGCCAATGGGCAGGTTAGCCGTAGACAGGGGCAGATAGTTACTACCCTTCACCACCGACTGCACGTAGTGCGTCATTTCCTGGCCTTGCAGGTTGAAGATGCTAATGGTGACGCTACCCGCCTGCTCGAAGGGAGCAGCAATGGTGGTCTGCACGTTGGCGGGGTTTGGGAATACGCTGAACTCCGTGATGCTGGCAGCGGCGTTGCGCTCGGCGCCGGTAACGGTTAGCCCTGCAACGGTGCTGTTGCTGCTGCTCACGGCACTGAAGGTGTTGCCGCCTTGCACGCGCACCAGCTCCACATCATCGAAGTATAGCCACTGACCGGCTCCGGCTTTCGAGTACACCCCTACTTCGCATTGGCCATTCGTCACCTGAATACCACTAATTTCAATCTGCGTCCAGGTGTTGCTGGCACCGATGTTGGCCGTGCGCTGGCTGCCACCGTAGTTACGGGCCTGTAGCTGCACGGCGCTCTGGCCGCCGCTGCACTTGGCCCATACCCGCAGGGTATAGGTGCCATTAGCCAGCCCGCTCACCATTTGGTAGGTATATACCTCGTAAGGTTCAGGACGGTAGTGCGTGGCGTGGTAGAGGCCCGAGTGGGCACCCGGATAGATTTCCGTGTAGTCAGCGTTGTCGCTGCTGCCGCTGCCGGGAGTGGTGCTCCAACGGCTGGGCGTTTGGGTAGGAAACAGGTTATCGTCGAAGCTGGCGTTCAGCACCGTGTTGCTACCCTCGCTGGTGCCACCGCTGGTTTGCGCGATGAACTCGACATCGTCGAAGTAGATCCACTGCCCGCCGCCGCCGGCCTTGGAGTAGAAGCCAATCTCGCACTCGCCCCCGCTCACGGTGATGTCTTTTATCTCCACCTGCGTCCAGTTGCCGTTCACCCCCCCGCTGGTGGCCCCGATGCTGGCCGTGCGCTCACTGCCGCCGTAGTTCTTCACCAGCAGCTGCACCGCGCTCTGCCCGCCGCCGCCTTTCACCCACGCCCGCAGCGTGTACTGGCCCGCGGGCAGGTTGCGCAGCGTCTGGTAGGTGTAGATTTCGTAGCTGCCCGGCCGGTAGTGCGTGCCGTGGTAGGTGCCCGTACGGGCCGAGGGGTAGGACTCGGTGTAGGAGGCATTCGTGCTCGTGCCGCTGCCCGTCCACGTCTGCCAGCCCGTGGGCGACTCCGTGCCCCGTCCGTCCGCGTCAAAGCTCGGGTTCACCACGTAGTTATTGCCTGCTACCGGACTTCCGCCCGAAACCGGCGTACTTGGCGATGGCAACACCACGGTACCTACCACCGTAACTGCTACGGCATTGGAGGTAGTAGTAGCGCCATCATCGTCGGTAGCAACGGCCGTCAACGACAGCGTGCCGATGCCAACAGGTTTCCAGCTGAATTGATAAGGAGCCGAAGTCGTTTCGCCTAGCTTGGTGGTGCCACTGAAGTACTCTACCTTTTTAACAGAGCCATCTGAGTCGGCGGCATTGGCCGTCATGGTCAGGGAATTGCCTAGCGTCAGGTTGTTCACAGCGGCAGTCAGGCTCACCGTTGGGGCTACATTAGGTTTGGCAGGCGTGCCGGACTGGGCCACGAACTCGACATCGTCGAAGTAGATCCACTGCCCGCCGCCGCCGGCCTTGGAGTAGAAGCCAATCTCGCACTCGCCCCCGCTCACGGTGATGTCTTTTATCTCCACCTGCGTCCAGTTGCCGTTCACCCCCCCGCTGGTGGCCCCGATGCTGGCCGTGCGCTCACTGCCGCCGTAGTTCTTCACCAGCAGCTGCACCGCGCTCTGCCCGCCGCCGCCTTTCACCCACGCCCGCAGCGTGTACTGGCCCGCGGGCAGGTTGCGCAGCGTCTGGTAGGTGTAGATTTCGTAGCTGCCCGGCCGGTAGTGCGTGCCGTGGTAGGTGCCCGTACGGGCCGAGGGGTAGGACTCGGTGTAGGAGGCATTCGTGCTCGTGCCGCTGCCCGTCCACGTCTGCCAGCCCGTGGGCGACTCCGTGCCCCGTCCGTCCGCGTCAAAGCTCGGGTTCACCACGTAGTTACTGCCGGTAGGGGGCGTGGGTACGCTTGGGGCGGTGTTGCCGTCTTCCGGGCCGAGGGAGATGTTTTTCTGTTGCAGTTTCTGCTGCCAGCGCTGCTCCTCGCCCCGCTCCGTGTCCACCGTCACCGGGTTGGGCAACGGCTCCACCGCGCAGCTCGCGCACGCCCCCGGGCTCATGTCCAGCCGCCCGTTCTGCCCGCCCTTGCTCATGTAGCCCACCACCGTGCGCTCCACCCGGTTGTTGAAGAACACGTTGCCCGGCAGCTTGTAGTAGTTGAAGATCGAGGTGCCCGCCCACGTGCTGGGCAAGCGCGTGCCGTCGGCCAAGAGCCCGCTGGTCACCAGCCGGTTGTCGTGGTAATAAATGTCGTGCCCGGCCGCAATGTTCATGGCCGCGTTGCAGGTGCTGATGAACTGGTTCTCATACGCCTCCACATACGCCGTCACCTCCGAGGCATTGCCGTTGCCGTCCGTGGTCATGCCCGTGCCCGTGTAGCCCGTGGCCGTGGCCGGGTAGGGGTAGGCCCCGAACACGAAGTTGTTGTGCACCCGGATCGGGCTGCTGCTCGTGCCCGAGCTGGCGTACAGGTTGATGTTGTCCTCCACCAGGCTCTGGTTGGCCGTGTTGCGCACCTCGTTGTAGCTGATCTCCACCCCCGCCAGGCTGCGCACCGTGTTCAGAATCACAAAGCTGGCACGCGTGCTGCCCTGGTTGCCGCGCCAGCGCCCGTCGATGTTGCGCGCCTGGTTGTAGCGCACCAGCAACGGCTGCGAGACGCCCGACACGCCCGCGGCCGTGCTCCAGCGGTCGATGTTCAGGCCGCTGGTCTGCTCGAAGTAGTTGTGCTCGATCCACAGCCGCCGTGCCCGGTAGCTGTTCACGAAGCGCCCCCGCCCCACGCCCGTGCGGCTGGGCTCGAGCCCGTAGCCGCGGCAGTTGCGCACGACCAGGTCCGTGCCCTCGCCCGAAACGATCAAATCGCCCGCCCCGGCCAGCGTGCAGTTCAGCAGCTGCACGGGCTCGCTCGTGGCGATGCGCACGCACGGCACCGAGCTGTCCAAGCTCCGATACGAACCGCTGTATACCCCGCCCTTCGTGATTGTAATAGGACCGCTATATGTTATATTCGGAGCTTGTGCCTGTGCTATTGCTGGTAGCAACATCATACAGGTGATGATTGCCAAGCCTAGCGACGTTAATTGACTGGACCAGCTCTTACGGCTTTTGTGTTTGGCAGAGAAAGTTAATTGCTTTCGCATCTGTCAAGTATAGAGTTCAACAATTGCAGAATCTTAAATAAATTATATTATTCAGCTTCCACAATTGTAAAGATAGCGCTGGAGATGTTATTTGTATAAATCTAAAACATAGTAATAGATATATATCGAAGGAAATGGCGTGGCTTTTTGACTAAGTATTTCACGCATAATAATTCCTTAATAAGGTGCTTTTATATATAAATAAAACCTAATATTCAAAAATGTATCTACATCTAAAAACAGCCAATTAGGTGATGTTGACGCAGTAAGTGCCATCTTTTGCAACGACATGGAACTTATTTTCACAGAATAAAAATCAGTAAAATCTAAAATATAATTGTATTATTTCCTGTCGACTTACCAACAAAAAGCAGCTATTGTCGCACATTTTTTTGGAAAATGCGGCTTTCTAAATGACCAAATTTTATTACTAACTATTTTGCTTGCTAAACCGTAGCAGAGCGTTTTTTTGGCCACTGATATGCGCGAACCCGAATACAATAGTTTGCGACGAGCACGGTAATTTATTATCTATAACTGGAGTCTTTATATTTTTCAACGATAAGTAGATCGATCAGCAAATCGATTTTATTGTTGAGATGATTCTGTTGTGCCTATTGAAAGTTAAACCATGAGGTTTTACTGCTCATTAGATAGTAGATACTTCGTGGAGCGTAGCAGGACCATTTCCCGTCCTTCTGGGAGCATGTCCTACGTCCTACCTCCTACCCCACTGGGTTCAGTCATCGTTACCGCAGCGCGTTGGCGCAAAACATATGTGTAAGTACTGCGTCTGCACAGTCTACTCTTTACATCCCTCCGGGCCGAGGGAGATGTTTTTCTGTTGCAGTTTCTGCTGCCAGCGCTGCTCCTCGCCCCGCTCCGTGTCCACCGTCACCGGGTTGGGCAACGGCTCCACCGCGCAGCTCGCGCACGCCCCCGGGCTCATGTCCAGCCGCCCGTTCTGCCCGCCCTTGCTCATGTAGCCCACCACCGTGCGCTCCACCCGGTTGTTGAAGAACACGTTGCCCGGCAGCTTGTAGTAGTTGAAGATCGAGGTGCCCGCCCACGTGCTGGGCAAGCGCGTGCCGTCGGCCAAGAGCCCGCTGGTCACCAGCCGGTTGTCGTGGTAATAAATGTCGTGCCCGGCCGCAATGTTCATGGCCGCGTTGCAGGTGCTGATGAACTGGTTCTCATACGCCTCCACATACGCCGTCACCTCCGAGGCATTGCCGTTGCCGTCCGTGGTCATGCCCGTGCCCGTGTAGCCCGTGGCCGTGGCCGGGTAGGGGTAGGCCCCGAACACGAAGTTGTTGTGCACCCGGATCGGGCTGCTGCTCGTGCCCGAGCTGGCGTACAGGTTGATGTTGTCCTCCACCAGGCTCTGGTTGGCCGTGTTGCGCACCTCGTTGTAGCTGATCTCCACCCCCGCCAGGCTGCGCACCGTGTTCAGAATCACAAAGCTGGCACGCGTGCTGCCCTGGTTGCCGCGCCAGCGCCCGTCGATGTTGCGCGCCTGGTTGTAGCGCACCAGCAACGGCTGCGAGACGCCCGACACGCCCGCGGCCGTGCTCCAGCGGTCGATGTTCAGGCCGCTGGTCTGCTCGAAGTAGTTGTGCTCGATCCACAGCCGCCGTGCCCGGTAGCTGTTCACGAAGCGCCCCCGCCCCACGCCCGTGCGGCTGGGCTCGAGCCCGTAGCCGCGGCAGTTGCGCACGACCAGGTCCGTGCCCTCGCCCGAAACGATCAAATCGCCCGCCCCGGCCAGCGTGCAGTTCAGCAGCTGCACGGGCTCGCTCGTGGCGATGCGCACGCACGGCACCGAGCTGTCCAAGCTCCGATACGAACCGCTGTATACCCCGCCTTGGGTTATGACTAATACCTTCTCATCCCTATCCTTACTAGTTGAGCTTTGACAGCGCGCCAGCAGCAGGCCGCAACTCAGGGCACTCAGGGCAATAAGCAGGAGGCGAAGGTAGGGCACGAGACAGCGGATTAACTAGCAAAAAAAGAAGGGATGGTGTTACCATCCCTTCTCTGATCTTTTAGTGGAGGAAGTATCCTACCACCCGCCGAGCATACCCATTCAGCAGGAAATACGGCAGGTAGGGCGCCGGGCAATTCTTCAGGGCAAAGTGGGTGAAGTTCACCATGTTGCCCCCACCCCGGATACCAAACAAATGTTGGTAATATCCTTTCAGGCTGCGGTGCTTGCGCGTGAGCGTCTGGCCGCTTTCCTCAGGGTAGGTGCGTAGGGTAGCGTTGTAGTTGAGGTAGTTCGGAAAGCCGTTGCGACGCGCCACGCTGGTGTAGTCAAAGTCGGCCAGATAATGGGGTAGGCGCTTTTCGTCAAATAGGCCGATTTTGTCGATGACAGCTTTCGGAATCAGCAGGCCGCGGCCGGGCAGGTAGGTAACTTCGTGCAGGCCAGTGCGCTTTTCGGCAGGTAGGACTTCGAGCAGGTCGCGGCGTGTGTTGGTGCGGAAGTTCAGTGTCTCGCCGCCATAGATAGGCTCACCGGTAGCGGCGTCCAGCTCCAGCGCCCCCAGCACGGCGTTGGGGTTGCGCTCGGAATCGAGCAGCATCTGCTCTACAAAGCGCGGGTCGGTCACCACATCGTTGTTGAGGGTCATGACACAGGTAGCCCCCAGCTCCAGCGCCCGTCGGATGCCCAGATTCACGCCCGCTGTCCAGAACAGGTTACCATCGCCAGTCACTACTATCACTTCCGGAAACTCCTCGGCCAGCATCTGGTCGGTGCCATCCGTCGAGCCATCGTCTACGACAATCGTGCGGAACGAATGGTTGGTTTGTGCCCGCAACGACAGCAGGCATTCGCGGGTAAACTCTTTGCGGTTGAAAACGGGTATGACAACGTACAGCATTATACAAGGGTAGGGAGTAGAGAATGAACTCTGCTTTGTGTGTTTGAGGCGACCTCAATTAGGTGTTTTCCGACACTGCTAATTGGGGCGCAGCTTCTTCAATCAGCTGCAACATGCGCAGGCTCCGGGCCGGCCAGCTTTGGGTGCGGGCAAAAACATACCCCGCCTGCCCCATGGCGGTGCGGCGCTCGGGGTGGTCGTAGCAATATTCCACGGCGCGAGCCAGAGCCGCCACGGTTTCAGCGGGTGTTGTTACCGGCACTTTGATGGCGGCATCATTCGGGATGAAGTCGCGGGCGCCCTGGTGATTGAGCGTGATGATGGGTAGGCCAGCACCCATGGCTTCTAGGAACTGCGAGGCAAACGAGTCACGCAGACTGGCAAACAGAAACACGTCGTGCGTCAGGAACACTTCCCGCACTTCGGCCCAGGGTAGGCTGCCGCGCCAGGTTACATGGTCCGTCAAGCCCCGCTGCCGCAGCAGTTCGGGCAGCTCCGCTCCTACTGGCCCGTCGCCCACTATGGTCAGGTGAAAGGGCACCCGCGCCGCTACCTGTGCCAGGGCATCGAGTACCAGAGGTAGGGCTTTGCGGTGAATCAGGCGGCCCAGCCACAGCAGGCGTAATTGCGGAGCCGGCTCGCGCACTGGAAATTGAGCGGGCAGAAAGGATTCTGGCAAGCCTGAATCCAGGAACAACTCTACCCGCCGGGCACCCAGCGCCCGGACTTTCTCGGCGGTTTCTTGGTTGGTGGTGAGCACCAACGCGGCGTGCCGAATGCTCTGGCGCACGTTTCGGTCGCTGGCCATCAGCACCCGGCTGATGGTATTGCGCATGGTTTCCGACTTAAACCAGTCGGGAATGTAGGACTGGAACGAGCGGGGCGTTTGCTGCCCGCCGCCTAACGGACCAATAATCAACGGCTTGCCTACTCGCCACAGCCAGGAAGCCATTTGCAGACTGCCGTAGGTGGCGTGGTGTATCAGGTCGAACCCAACGGCAGCCTCCAGCTTACGTGCTGCACGCCACGTCTGGTATTGCCATACCATGTAGTGGAGGTACACGCCAAACTGCCACCGGTAGAGATAGTCTACCCAGTCGGGCACGGCCACGTACACGAAATGCAGCCTATCCCGATTTTCTGGTGTAGGATGCTTTGCCAGATACGCTTCTATATCAGCCCGCTCATCGGGACGGGTGAAGCACCATACCTCATGGCCATGCCGTAGCCACTCCTGCGTCCAGTGGTAGCCGATGCTGCTTTCGCCACCCTTGGTGGGGTTGCAGGCATACGCCGAGAGCAGCACTTTCATGATGACAGGGTATTAGCAGGAACGGCTTCCGGGGTAGGCGCCGTTGCTTTTGCTTTGGGGCTTTGCAGTCCGGAGGCCACGGGCTTCTGCCCAGCAAACACCCGCCGCACGATGGCCGACAAGCGGCTACGCAAAAACTCGTTGAAGCGCTTCCGGTCGCGGGGGCGGTCCAGGCGCACGTAGGCGGGGTGCTGGAGCGGGAAGCGCAGCTCCTGCGCGGGGAGCGCACCCATCATGTCGCCGTCGTCGTGGGTGTGGGTGGAGTTGTTGCCGAAGCCGATGTTGCCCACCAGATTCACGGCGGGCACAATATACAGGCCCGAGTTCATAGCAATGGTGTACTCCCACTGGTAGTCCCACACGTCGGGTGGCGAGGGTAGGGCCAGCACGCCGCGCATCTTGCCCAGGCGGTAGCGCTTTTCCAGCGCACTGCTGAATACGCCATCGAAAGCGCCACTGGCTACGGCCTCCCGGAAACCCGAAAGATGGTAATCGTACATGGCCCAGGCGCGGCGCCAAGTGGCCCAGCCCCAGCTGTTGCGCTGTTCCGAGAAGTAATAGGATGGCGCACCGGGCGCGAGCGGCTGTTGTGCCTCCGAGCCAAAATTGTTGCCGCCAATGTGCATCACGCGGGTATCGTCGCGGTAGCGGGCCAGCAACTCCTGGCAAAACCGGAAAAAGCTGGGCGAGGGCACGCAGTCGTCTTCCAGAATAATGCCTTCCGTTTCGTGGCTGAAAAACCAGGTGATGGCCGTAACGGGTCCTACCCCGCAGTTCAGGTTTTTTTCCTGAAACAGCGTGAATACTTCGCAGGGCCAATCCACTTCCTCCACAATGGCGCGGGTTTCGGCGCAGCGCACGGCGTCGGTGGGATGGTTGGGGCGCGGGCCGTCGGCGGCCACATAGAGCCGGGTAGGCCGCGCCTGCCGGATGGTATCAAACACGCGCCGGGTCGTGTCGGGCCGGCTGAAAATCAGCAGCAGAACCGGCGTATCTAGGGCCGTAGTAGCAGACGGAGTAGCAGAGGGGGTCATAGCAGAATAGGTAGCAGTGGCAGTCGTCTGAAGCAGAGCGACCGGCAGTATCTAAGCAGTGGCCGCTACGGCGGGCGCAGCAGCCGTTGGTACCGAATCACGCACGGCCTCGTACATCGCCAACGTGCGCTGGATGATGGTATCGGGATTGTGCCGCTCGCGGGCTACGGCCTGGGCCTGCGCAACGATGCGCTGGTACAGTGCCGGGTCGTTGTACAGACGCACGGTCTGGCGGGCCAGGCTGGCGGGCGTCAGGTCGCAGAGTAAGCCGGTTTCGCCTTCCGTAATCAGCGAGGCTACCCCGCCCACATCGGAAGCCACCACGGGCAAGCCCATCAGCTGCGCCTCGCAGACGCTATTAGGGCTGTTGTCGATATACGAAGGGTGCAGTAGGCAGAACGACTCGCGGCACAGACGGGCCAGGCCGGCACCGGTCTGGAACGGGCGGCACTCTACGTGCTCGGGGCCGATGTGCTGCAAGTTGTACTGCGTGGCCACCGCGGCCACGTCGGCCGGCTCCAGGCGGCCCACAATCACAAGGCGCATGTCGGGGGCTTGCTGGCGGATGAGGTCGAAGCCCATCAGCATTTCCTTGAAGCCTTTGATTTCCTGCTTGCCGCCCACAAACAGCGCCTGCGGCCGGGCCGGCTGCGGCGGCGCGGGCTTGTCGGCTTCCTCAAAAAACTCGGGCCGGATGGTCTCCCAGTTATGGAAGATGCGGGCGCCGGGGCTCAGGCGCTTGGTGTGAGACTTGTCCCAATCGGTGCGGCAGGAGAAGTTGTGTACCGTGGGCAGGTAACGCTTTTCGTAGAAGCCCGCCAGCGTCCACAAGAACTTCAGCATCGAAAACTTCTTAGGCACCACTTTGGCGTATTCCGACACAATACCCTGCACCGACAGCACCATGGGTGCGGGTAGGCCGGCCGTCATGGCGGGCAGTTGCAGCTCCGAGCCGTGCAGGTGCAGCACGTCGTACTCCTTGTAATGCTGGCGCAGGTACTTCTTCACGATGGCAATGCGCCACTGGTAGAGCGTGAGAATATCGGTGCGCACCTTGGGCACTTTCAGGTAGATGAAGTGCATGCCGTCGCGGTCGAATTCGTCCACGGGCTTGTCGATGCGGTGCGTCCAGTTCAGGATGGTTAGCTCTACGCCGGGCTGCTTGCGCAACAGTTCTGCCAGCGTGCCTACCCACGGAACGGGGTGCGCCGCGGGCTCAGAAGGATGAGGGTAAGGGGCAAGCCAGAGAATCTTCATAACGAAACGAAATAATAAGCAGACAGCGGGATTAGATAGGAAGCGCTGGGGTTGATTCGCGACGGGCGTGTGCCGCCGACCGCGGCTGGAGTGAGAAGGGGTCGGGTGTGGGCTCGGCCAGGGCGGCCAGCATCAAGCCAATCAGGCCGTAGTGGTAGGTAGACCAGTCGTAAGACGTGCCGAATACCACTAAGCTGATAAAGAAGGCGACCAGCGCGGCCGTATCCGCGTCCAGCGCACGGGAGCGAAGCAACCGCCGCGTAACCAGCACAATGGGCACCAGCACTACCAACAAAATGCCCAGAATACCGAAGTAGAAGGCCCGGTCTAAGTAGAAGTTGTGGAAGTGGTGGCCGGTGCGGTCTTTCCACATGGGCATGTCGCTGCTGGGGTCGTAGAACTGCATGGGCACCTCAAAGCCTTCGAGGCGCCAGCCGGCTATGGGGCGCTCCTGCACCAGCGGCAGGTAGGATTCTATCTGCTTGAGGCGCCAGCTGCCGGTGCCTTGCTTGTCGGCGTTGGCAATATCATCGATGCTCTGCTCGAAGCGGGTGACTACCTGTGGGTTATCCAGCACCAGCATCGTAATACCCAACGACCCCAGGATGAACGGAATAACCAAGAGCATCACCATTTTCACAGGCGAAAAGCGCGCCAGCCGGGCCCGGCGCAGCAGCCATACATCAATGGGAATAGCGATGAACATAGCAATCCAAACCGAGCGGTGTTGCAGGAAAATCACCAGCGGCATACACACAAACACTACCAGCAGCGACGTGAGCGAATTGCGCAGCAGGTAGTTGTTCAGACTGAGCAAGATAACCAGCACAAACAGGTAGGCCGACGCCGCATTGAAGCCCCGCTCGTTCTCCACGAAAGCACTCAGACTCAGAGATTCCCGGTGAAACAGCACCAGATTGCCGAGCGACACCAAGAGAATAACCGTGCTGAGCTGCTGCATAGGCGGCAGCCCGTGCCGGCGGTAGAAGCCGTAGATGCCGAAAATCATCAGCAGTACAAACAGCTTGTTAAAAACGTGGGCATATTCCAGCACCGAACCCCACTCAGCGTACGATTCCATCATCATCCCGCCAATCACCAACAGCACGGCTATTAGCCACTTGCGCATCAGCGGCTCGAAATAGCGCCAGTAGAACCAGATGCTGGCCAGGGAGCCGGCCAACAGGGCGTATACTAAAAACTTCAGCTCACCTGGCTCCTGGTCCACCCGATCAGCCCCAAACGCAAATTCCCAGAAGGCTTTACTGGTAGCCAGTATTGCCAGGATGGGGATGAGCGCCAGAAAGTTCAGCTTAATTTTCATGGAGTGCGAGAATAGTCCGGCGGTTTAGCGTGCCTCCATGGTAGGCAAAGGCTGCGCAGGGGTAGCAACTTTTGCCGGACGAGAGGTGGTTGGGACAGGCAACTGCCGGGCCCGCTCAAAGAAGGCCAACGTGTTAGTTAGCATCACGCGGGCATCAAAGTGCGTGCGCCCGAAAGCATGCTGCCGCTGCCGCAACTGTTCCAATTGAGTGGGAGTTGTCAGTAGGCTTTGCAGGCGCTCCGCTAACTCGGCAGGCGGGGTAGCCACCGGAACCAGTGCTTCGGGGGTAGGCGCGAGCAGTTCGGGAATGCCCCCTACCGCCAGCGCTACGGCCGGGCACTCGGTAGCCATGGCTTCGAGTAACACCAACGGGCAGTTTTCGCGGGTGGCGGCGTGTACGTAGAGGTCGGCGGTGCGCAATAGAGCCATTATCTCGCGGTGGTAGCCCAGCAGCACCACGTGCTGCTCCAGGCCAGCCGCAGCAATCTGCTGGCGCAGAAGCTCTTCGTCTTCGCCCTTACCTACCAGTACCAGTACAAAATCAGCGAACTGCTGCCGGAGCGCCTCGGCTACCTGCACCAGGTAGCGTTGGTTTTTGCGTGGCTCCAACTGCCCTACGTTCAGTACGATGGCACGATTGGGGAACATGGCCCGCAGGTCGGGCACGCCGGCTGGGAGGGTAAGCGCCGGGGGCGGCGTCATGTCCACGCCGTTGTAGACCACTGTGGCCTGGGCGTCGGCCGGCAGCCACGGCAGGGTGCGTTGCAGCACGTAATCAGACACCCCAATGAAAAACCGGGTTTTCTGCAACAGAAACGTGTACCAGCGGTGCAAGGCACGCGCCGTGCGGCCCGAGAGGCGCAGCTGGTGCACCAGCTCCTCGGCCGGGTGGTCGTTGAAGTGACCGGTTACGATGACCGGCACCTGGTCGCGCAGGGCCAGGCGGGCGGCCCACCCGCTGCTTACGTCCTGGGCATTCACTACGTCGTAGCGGGCGGTGCGGTCGATGGCGAAGTAGATTTCGGCCACGAAGCCCAGCTCTATCCCCATCCGGGCACCCGCCTGGCCGAACAGCCCTAGCGCCCGCCGGAAGGCTCCAATGGCGCGGCGCACCACCGGGCGCAGGCTGGCCTGCGTGATTACCGTAACGGTATGGCCTTCGCGCCGGAGCTGCTCGGCCAACCGCTCGTAATGCACGCGCACCCCCGAAGGGGCTCCCGGAACCATCAACGAAGTCAGTAGAATATTCATGGCGTGAGGGAGCTGGTGAGCGGCTCGAAGGAAGGGAACAGCGGCTGCTGACGCTCCAAAAAGGTGGCATAGCGCGCCAAGCTGGCATGAATGGGGGTAGGCAGGCCCGCTACCTTACGCAGGCGGTTCAGGCCTTGCTGCAAGTGTGGGTGCAACTCGCTGGAAGGCCAACGCAGCACCACAATACCCAGGGCCAGGCCACCCATGGCAATCTGTGCAATGAGGGTAAGCAGCGCCGGGCTGCCCACGGCGCGCAGCCCCAGCGAAACCACCAAAATCCCTACCCCTACCGCGGCAGCATTCAGCAAACCAGGCAGGTACATGGCCAGCAGCTGCCGGTATCGAATGCCGATGTCGTTGTGCGTGATGCGCATGTATAGGAACGTCCGCACAATCTCGCCCGTGCCGATGGCGGCCGCAATGCCCAGCAGGCCAAAGTCGCGCAGCAGCCAGAACAGGCTGGTAAGCAGCACCATAAACTCCAAGTTCAGAATCACTTTCTGACGAAGATTAGCCCGCGCATCGGCCACAATGCCCGCAAACATGGTAGTCATACTCAACGGAATAGCGAAGCACAGCATCCGCAGAATCGGCACCGAGTCCATCCATTTGGGGCCGAGCAGCACCCGCACCATTTCGGGGGCAGCCACAGCTACACCGGCACACATAGGCAGGATGATGGTAGCCACCAGCGTGCTGCTCTTCAGGTAGAGCGCCCGCACGCGGGGCACGTCTTCCTGAATTTTGCTGAATGCTGGGAAGGCTACCCGCGCCAGGCTGTTGGTCAGGAAGTACATGGGTAGGTACAGCAGCATATAGGCTCGGTTGTAGATACCCAGCAGCGTGCTGCCCAACAGGCGCCCAATGAGGAGCGTATCGAGGTTGCCGTTCACGAACTCCAGGAAGCTGATAACCGACACTTTACTGCCGTAACCCAGCAGCTTGGCATACGGCTCGCGGCTGAAAATCAGTTGGATGGAGTGGCGCACCAGCGCATAGCTCATCAGGGTAGCAAATAGCTGCTGCGCCAGGCTGGCCGCAATCAGGCTCCATACGCCCATACCAGCCCAGGCCATTGTAATGCCTACCCCCCCGTAGCCCAGAATATAGGCCAACACATCTACTTTGGCAATGGAATCGAAGCGCATTTCGCGCCGGAGCAGGCTGGCAGCGGTAGTTCCGATGCCTACTAGTACAAAGCCCAGGGCCTGCATCCGCACGATGGGCACCACAGCTTCATTTTTCAGAAAAAAGACCGATAGTGGTGCCAGCAGCCAGGCCAGCGCCGCTACCCCTATGCTCAGGCCAATGGAAGCCGTGAAGGCTGCCCGGATATCCGTTTTGCTGATTTCGGGGCGCTGCACCAGCGCATGGCCCAGGCCCATCTCGGCAAAGTAGCTACCGAAGCGCAACACCACACCCGACATGGCCACCAAACCAAACGCGGCTGGGTCCAACAGGCGCGCCATTACCGCGGTGTAGCCAATCTGCATCAGTGCATTGGCCACAGTGGCAGCGGTGGTCCACTGCACCCCCTTCACGGCGGCCGATGCTACATTGCTAGAGGTTACTGCCATTGAGTTGTGTGTTATATAGTTATCTGTTAGTAGTTGCCAGTTGTTAGTTACTAGTGTCATTTAACCTGACAACTACTACCTGGCAACTGACAACTATTTAACTCACTAGCTGCCGTAGTTATAGGCTTTAGTTTTATAGCGGTATTCGTAGGTGTTGGCAAAATGCACGTCGTTGATGACGGTGTACAGCTGCTTCACCTTCTGGTCGCGATACAGTTCGTCGATCTGCCCTACCATTTCGCGGTCGGTGTAGTTCTGGCGTACCACGTACAGATTGGCATCTAGGTGCTGAAGCAGCACAAAGAACTCCGATACGTAGCCCATGGGCGGAATATCCACCATTAGGTAGTCGTACTCTTCCTTGAGCAGCGTAATCAGGTCCACCAAGCGCTTCGATTCCAGCAGCTCCGTAGGGTTATGCGGAATCGGGCCACAGGCCAGCACGTCCAGGTTCGGAATATCCGTTACGATGCGGGCTTCTTCCAGCGTGCTTTCGCCACTCAGGTAGGTGCTCAGGCCCTGGGGGGCTCTGGCGTCGATGCCCAGGTAGGGAGCCACGGCCGGGCGGCGCATATCGCACTCCAGCAGAATCACGCGGCGGCCGCTGCGGGCCAGCTCGGCGGCCAAGTGCACAGAGCAGAAGGTTTTGCCCTCGCCCGGCACCGACGACGTAACGCCGATAACGCGCTTATCGAGACCAGCCGAGAGGTATTGCAGGTTTACTCGAATCGAGCGGAAAGCTTCTACAATCGGGCTGCGTGGGTCTTGGGTCTGCACGCGCCGGTCCTTGCTGGTACCGTGCGGAATCACACCCAACAGTGGAATATCCGTGATGCGTGCCAGGTCCTCTTTGCCCTGCACGCGACGGTTGGTCTTGTCGATCAGCAGTACCAGTCCGGTAGGAATGGCCAGGCCAGCCAGCAGGGCTAGCAGAGCCACCAGAGGCGGCTTGGGTGCTGCCGGACCCAGGCCGGTTTGCCGAGCCGGGTCTACTATTTTCTTGTCGGTGGTGTTGGTAGCCAGGGCAATAGCCGCTTCGTTGCGCTTTTGCACCAAGAAGCTGTAGTTCTTCTCGGTGGATTCGCTGGTAGTTTGCAGCGAGTTCAGCTGGCGCTCATTTTCGGGGGTGCTGCTCAGCTGACTACGCACGGCGCTCAGTTGTTGGTCCAGGTCGCGCAGAGCAATTTCTGAGGTGCGCGTCAGGCTAGCCAAGGTCTGAATCAGTTGCTCCTTGGTGGTGCTGATTTCTTCGTCCAGTGCTACCACCTGGGGGTTGATGTCGCTGGCATTCACGGCCAACACGGCGCGTTTGTTATTTAGGTCTGTTAGCTGTTCAACTAAGTGTGTCACCGTAGGATCGGAGATGCCAGCGCTGCTGAGGGTAGCCACCTGCGACTTGCCGCGGTGCTGGCGCAGGTAGGACAGCATACTTTCGTAGAATTTCTGATCGGTGGCCACGCGGGCCCGCATGGTGCCCAACTGTGCCTGCTGCTGAATGTCTACGCCCGACTGCACACCTACATCTACCACATTTCGGGAAGCCCGGAAGGAGCTGAGGTTGGCTGTGGAGCGGGAGCGGGAATTTGACAGTTTGCCAATCTCGTTGTCGAGGAAAGCAATGGTCTTGCGGCCCGTTTCGTTCTTCTGGTTCAGGTCGTCCTGCACGTAGGTGGTCATCAGCGTGTTCAGGAAGCGCTGCTCCTTCTCGGGCACACTACCCCGGATGCTCAAGAGCAGAATCCGCGACTCGTGCTCGGTGGGCTGCACTTTCAGGCGCTGCTGATAATCGGCCGTCAGGCTGCTCATATCATTCAGCCGGAAGAAATACTGCTCGCTCCCAGTGGCAGGGTAGCCCGGCTCGGGGTTGATAACAACCGACAGCAAGGGCGTGCGGAGCGTATCGCCGGCACCAATCGTCTGATCGAACTGCACGTCTTCTACCTCACGCACCAGCTCGCCGGAAAAGAGCTGGCGTAGTTCGCCCTTATCGGCTTCGGCATGCACCCGGAAGCGACCATCAGCCAGCGATTCTACGTAGATGGGCACCCCTGTTAGTTGGGGCTTATCGGCCAGGGCCTGCACCTGAAAGGGCACGCCTCCAACGGCCCGTTCGCGCACTTTCAACTTGCGCACCGAGTTCAACCACGAATCGGGCACGGCATAGTAGCTTACCCCAAACGGCAACTGCTCCAAGGTGCGACGTACCATGTCGGCCGAGGTGAGCAAGCCTACCTCGTCCTCGATTTTTACTCCTTTCTGCTTGTTATCAAGCAATTGCAGCAGCTCCTGGGTTTGTTTTGAGCCAGTCGACTGGTCGCCGATGAGCATGGTAGACTGGTAGTCATATACCGGCGATTTCACGGCCAGATACAGCCACGCGCCCAGGCCAGCCAGCAGCAGGCAGCCCACAAACCACGGCCAGCGCCGGCGGAGCTTGAAAAAAAGCTCGTGCAAATCTATTTCCTCCGAGAAGGCAGAACGGTTTTCCATACCAGATAATCCTTATTTAGGTTAGCAGCAATAAGTAGATGGTTCAGCGAACTTCTCTACTTAAGAATAAAGCCCAGCAATAGCACCACAGACGAAATACCAGCGAAAACCAACGCTAAGTTGCCAGCGTTAGCGCGGGTGGTACGGGCCTTCATCGGCTCCACGTACAGCGCGTCGTTGGGGAGCAGGTAGTAGTAAGGTGACTGGAGCAGTTTAGGGTCCGTGAGGTTGATGAGCACAACTTCCGGACCGTTTAGGGTTTGCCGCACCAGCTTCACATTTTCGCGGTTGCCAAACTCCGTCAGGTCGCCGGCCATGCCCAGGCCCTCCAGAATGGTAGCCTGTGGGTTGTAGATGAAGTAACGACCCGGCGAGCGAACCTCGCCCAGCACGGTAATTTTGAAGCTCAGCAGCTTCAGCAGCACATTTACGTTGAGCACGTAGTTGCTGATATTTTTCTGAACCAGCGCCTGCGCCTGGTTGATATCCAGGCCCTGTACTTTCAGCTTGCCCACAGTGGGTAGGCTAATATTGCCATCCTCGCCGATGGGGTAGCCCGTCAGGTACAGCGTGCCGGGGTCACCGGAGTTCATGATTTGCGTGCCCGTGATGTTGAACGGCTCCGTCAGCTTAGGATCGGCTCCCTGCACCCGAATGCTGAGCACGTCGCCGGGCTGCAACTGGTAGCTGGGCCGGGGGTTATTGACGGCCACCGGGGCTTTCACAGAATAGCTACTGCTTTGCAGGTAGGGCAGTTTTTCCTGCACCACGCAGCTTTGCAGGCATGCAGCCCAAACAATCAGAAAAAAAAGTAGACCAGAGCGGAAGGGTATACGCATAAACGCGGGGTAAGAGAATTGCGAAATGAAGGAGTGATTGAGAACGTGCAGGAGAATTAGTAGGACTTTTCTAAATATAGCAGCATAGTATCTGTATCTCTTACTTAGCAAAGTTAAGACACAAAACCCTGTAATTTATTGTTTATCGTATAAAATATATGTATATGTTAAGGTAACAAAGAGGTAATACGTTTGCTTGTTGAAGCGTAGCCCCTCCCAGCGCAAGTACATAATTTTAGCTATTTCCAAGACCCATACGTTGCATCTTAATTAGCGTTGCATAAGATACGTTTTACTTCTGACACCCAGATTTTGGTAAGACACGTATAGGACACACTCATTTTCATCTTTTGTCTTTGATAGGTGCTATTGAAGACGCTTGCTTAGCAGGCTATAAATACTTGTATATCTGATAGAAAGATAAATAGCTACCATCCTAAAGCCTACCTTCTTTCTTAGACAGGCATGTCTGCTTGTTTCTATCATTGCCAACAACAGATTAATTTTCTGCGGTTACTTAGTTTATGGATTCTACCGACGTTGTGATTGTAGGAGCAGGGGCAGCCGGGCTACTAGCGGCCCGCACGCTGGCCCAGGCCGGGCGGCAGGTATTGGTGCTGGAAGCTCGCGACCGGGTAGGCGGCCGGGTGCACACCTGCACGCCTGCGGGCTTCAGCGCCCCCATCGAAACAGGCGCTGAGTTCTTACACGGTGCAGTGCCTCTCACGCGTGCCTTGCTGGCAGAAGCTGGCCGTGCGTGTTATGATGCTACCGGACGGGCCTATGCTGTGCGGCAAGGACAACTACGGGCAGATGATAACTTCTTTGAGCACCTACCACAACTGCTCGATAAGCTCCAAACACTACCGCACGATTTGCCGCTAGCCGAATTTCTGCAACAGGAGTTTTCGGGGGAGGAGCACCGCGCCCTGCGCGAAATGGCCATGCAGTTTGCCGAAGGCTACGACGCGGCCGACCCGGCACGCGTGAGTGCCTGGGCCTTGCGCGACGAGTGGGCCACCGGCGACGCCGACGCCTCGCCGCGCCCGGTAGGTGGCTACGGCCCACTGCTGGACTGGCTGGCCCAGCAGGCGCAGGCAGCCGGTGCTACGCTGCACCTGTCGCGGCCGGTGCAGGAAATTCAGTGGCAGCCAGGGCAGGTGCTGATTGTTGATCAGCAGGGCCAGCGCTACCAGGCCCGCCAACTATTGCTCACGGTGCCCTTAGGCATATGGCAGCAACCGGCAGACCAAGCCGGTCACCTACGCTTCACGCCTGAGCTACCCGAGTACCGGGCGGCCGCGGCCGCACTGGGCTTTGGCGCGGTTACCAAGTTTGCTCTGGAATTCAAGGAGCCCGTTTGGGCCGCCAAGATGCCCGAAATGGAGTTTCTGTTTTCGGATGCGCCCGTGCCTACCTGGTGGAGCCAGTTGCCCGACGAACGCCCCCTGCTGACAGGCTGGCTGGCCGGCCCAGCCGCCGAACGTCTGCGTCTGCATGCAGATGAGGAGCTGTTGCAGCATGCCTTAGAGTCGTTGGCGTATCTGTTAGATACTACACCCGTCGCGCTCCGCCAGCAGCTCCGAGCGTGGCACGTGGCCAACTGGGGTGCCGACCCGATGGCACTGGGAGCCTACTCCTACCCTACCGTACAGGCAGCCCCGGCCCGCGCCCTGTTAGCTACGCCCATTGCCGACACCTTATTTTTTGCGGGCGAAGGCCTATACGAAGGCCCCGCTACGGGTACGGTTGAAGCGGCGTTGGTGAGCGGCCAAGAGGTGGCGCGCGCTATGCTGGTATAGCGCGCGCCACCTCTTGGC
>NZ_JACSCY010000007.1 GCF_014333615.1 Hymenobacter citatus
GAGCGGTCCGGACGGGACTCGAACCCGCGACCTCCGCCGTGACAGGGCGGCATTCTAACCAACTGAACTACCGAACCAGAGTACTTTGTGTGCCGAAAAACCGTCTGTCTTTCCGTTAAAGTGATGCAAAGGTAGGGGGCTGACGGACATTGTCAAACCCCGACGTGCTTTTTGCCTAAAAAAAGTGCCCTTGCCAGCGGTTATCGCTGTTTTTCAGGGAGATTATTTTTTGCTTTGTCTTTCCTGAAGTCGATTTAAGGTCGGTGCACAGGTTTCGCTTACCTTTGTCTTCTATTCTTTTTCCGCCATCCCGCGCATTCTTTCTTCTGCAATGCTCCTCGATTTCGAACAACCCATTGCCGCCCTCGAAGGCAAGCTCCGCGAAATGCAACAACTGGCCGACGATAGCCAGGTAGATGTATCGGAGGCCGTGGCCGCTTTGGAAGCCAAAATAAAGGCCCTCAAAAAGGAAACCTACGCCAACCTCACCCGCTGGCAGCGCGTGCAGCTCTCGCGCCACCCCGACCGCCCCTACACCCTAGAGTACATTGAGGGCATGACCGACAAGTTCATCGAGCTGCACGGCGACCGAACCGTGGCCGACGACAAGGCCATGGTGGGCGGTTTTGCCGAGTTGGGCGGCCGCTCCGTGATGTTCATTGGCCAGCAAAAAGGGCACAACACCAAGCAGCGGCAGTTCCGCAACTTTGGGATGCCCAACCCCGAAGGCTACCGCAAGGCGCTGCGCCTGATGAAGCTGGCCGAGAAGTTCAACAAGCCCATCATCACCCTCATCGACACGCCCGGCGCTTTCCCTGGCCTGGAAGCCGAGGAGCGGGGGCAGGGCGAGGCCATTGCCCGCAACCTCAAGGAGATGTTCTTGCTGAAGGTGCCCGTTATCTGCGTCATCATTGGCGAGGGTGCCTCGGGTGGAGCCCTGGGTATTGCCATCGGCGACCGGGTGCTGATGCTGGAAAACACTTGGTACTCCGTGATTTCGCCCGAGTCGTGCTCCAGCATCTTGTGGCGCTCCTGGAACTACAAGGAGCAGGCTGCCGAGGCCCTCAAGCTCACGGCCACCGATATGCTGGGCAACAAGCTCATCGACGGCATCATCAAAGAGCCCCTGGGCGGCGCCCACATCGCCCCCGACAAAATGATTGCTACCCTCAAGAAAACCCTACTCAAAACACTCGACGAGTTGGAAGCCATTCCGCACGAGGAGCGCATCAGCCAGCGCATCGACAAGTTCTCGGCGATGGGCGTGGTAGTGGAATAGAGTAGAGGCAGTATCTAGAACAGAAGTGTCATCCTGAGCGGAGCGAAGGACCTTCTCACGGCAGCACGACCATCGTACCAACGATTCGTTCTTGCGTAAGAAGGTCCTTCGCTGTGCTCAGGATGACATTTTTTTGTTATTTACGCCCTACCCACCCAACTTCCTACCCATGACCTTACACACAATTGATACCGGCTTTTTCAAACTCGACGGTGGCGCCATGTTTGGCGTGGTGCCGCGCACGATGTGGGAAAAGCTGAACCCGCCGGATGCCAACAACCTCTGCACCTGGGCTATGCGCTGCCTGTTGGTGGAAGATGGCAACCGCCTGATTCTGGTGGATACGGGCATGGGCAACAAGCAGGACGCCAAGTTTCGGAGCCACTTTCACCCGCACGGCGATGCCACGCTGGAAGGCTCTCTGCGCGAAAAAGGCTTCACCACGGCCGACATCACCGACGTTTTCCTGACGCACCTGCACTTCGACCACTGCGGCGGCGCCGTAGTGCGCACCCCCGACGATAAGCTGGTGCTGGCCTGCCCCAACGCTACCTACTGGAGCAACGAGGCCCACTGGGATTGGGCCGTAACGCCTAATGCCCGCGAAAAAGCGAGTTTTCTGAAGGAAAACATCCTACCCATCCAGGAAAGCGGCCACCTACAATTCGTGGACCCTACCCAGGGCGTGCCCGGCGCATTGCCGGCGTTCAAGGAAATCATCTTTGCCGATGGGCATACCGAGAAAATGATGGTGCCGGTACTGGAATACAGAGGCCGCACCGTGGCTTACATGGCCGACTTGCTACCTAGTGTGGCCCATATTCCGCTGCCCTACGTGATGAGCTACGACATGCGCCCCCTGGTGACGCTCAGCGAAAAAGAGCAGGTACTGCGCCGCGCCGCCGAGGAAAACTGGGTGCTGCTGCTGGAACACGACCCCGCCGTGGAGGCCTGCACCGTGCAGCTAACAGAAAAGGGCATGCGCGTAGCCGACACGTTCCGGCTAGACGAGTTATAAGCCGGCAGGGTAGAAAATACAGCTATACACCCCAGGGCTGAAGCCCTGGACTACAGAGCGGTTGCGTATGACGTCCTACTGATTAGCCTAAAGCCTCAGCGTTGGGGGCATGGCTCACGATGATAGGAATGGTTAACGCTCGACTGATCTTAGCCGTTAAAGCTGTAAACTCACCATCTCACCATCTCACCATCTCACTATTTCACCAACTCACCACATGCTGGCACTAGCCTTATCGGGTGGCGGGGCGCGGGGCATTGCGCATTTGGGCGTGCTGGCAGCTCTGGATACGCTGGAGTTGCCGGTAGGCCGAGTGGCCGGCGTATCATCGGGGGCCATTGCGGGGGCGTTTTATGCGGCGGGTTTTTCGCCGGCCGAGATTTTGCGCATGCTTACCAGCGTGAATATTGCCCGACTCACGCGCTTGGCGCTTAGCCGCTACGGCCTACTGCACCTAACGGCGGTAGAGCAGCTATTTGTCAGTCATTTGGGCGCCAATGCCACCTTCGCCGACCTGCGTCTACCCCTCACGCTGGTAACAACGGACCTGACAGAGGGTGTATCGGTGGAGTTTTCGGAGGGGCCGCTGATTCCGCCGCTGCTGGCGTCGGCGGCGGTGCCTATTGTGTATCGGCCAGTGGAGTACCAGGGTAGGCAATTGGTAGATGGAGGCCTGCTCAACAACCTGCCCGTGAGTGCGGTAGAAGGTAAAGGAATGCCGGTAGTGGGCATCAACTGCAACCCCAGCAACCGGGCGGCGCGCATCACCACCTTCCGTGGGCTGATTGAGCGGGTACTACACTTGGCCATCAGCACCAACACCCTGGCCAGCAAGCAGCGCTGCGACCTGCTGCTGGAACCCGACGAGCTGCGCACCTACCGCCCCTTGCAGTACCGCCAGGCGCAAACGCTGTTCAATATCGGCTACTACTATACCATGGGTAGGGCCAAGGAATTGACGGCGCTGCTGGGGTAGCGCGTTATTTTTCCTAGTTTTGACGACTGTTTTTCCTGCGGCCCCATTTCTTGGGGTTGCTTCGTCTTTTCTACCCTATGGCCGCCCGCAAAACGTCTACGTTCTGGTACCTGTTCTCGAAGTTCTGGTTTTGGATAACCGGTTGGCACCTAGGGCCACAGGTGCCGCCCGGCATCAAAAAAAGCATGATGATTGCCGCGCCTCATACCAGCAACTGGGACTTCATGTTTGCCCGCGCCGCGTTCTTTCTAATGGATGTAGACGTGAAGCTGACCATCAAAAAAGAATGGACGACCATTCCCGTGCTCGGCGCGCTGGTTCGCTCCCTGGGCGGCCTAGCCGTAGACCGTAGCCGCAACAACAGCCTCGTGGATGGTATGGTGCAACTCTTCAACGAGCGCGACGAGCTGGTGATTCTCATTACGCCCGAAGGTACGCGCAAGTACCAGCCCAAGTGGCGCAAGGGCTTCTACCACGCCGCCATGGGCGCCGGCGTACCCATCCTGCTCGGCTACCTCGACTACAAAAACAAAGAAGCCGGGGTAGGGCCTGCCTTCTGGCCTACCGGTGACTACGAAAAGGACTTGGAGGAAATCAAAGCCTTCTACCGCACCAAGCAGGGCCGCTTCCCTACGCAGGGCATTCGGTGAGAGGTGAAATGGTGAAGTTGTGAAATGGTGAGTTTTTCGGCGTCTGTGCGTACGAGAAAGGGTAGGGAATGCGACCGAAGCGTGTAGGTATTGCGTATCTTCAAACGAGCCACGAACAACTCACCCACTAGCCCTATGGAAAAGCTGCAAATATTCCTCGTCATTCTAGCTGGGCTAGGGGTGTTCATTTGGCGCATGGTGCAGAAAGCCATCGAAACCACGGCCCGCGAGAGCCAGGAGCGGCCTCGTCCCAAGGTGCCCAGCCTACCCGACACCTCGTTCAAAGAGCTGTTGAAGCAGATGCAGGCGCAAAATCAGCCTGACGCCGCGCCCCGGCCACAACCCACCCCTCCACCAACAACGCCCGCAGGTCGGCCACTACCCCGCGAAGTTGCCCCGCAGCCTCATAGCCTGGAGCGCACCGAAGTGCGGCCGGTTTCTTTGGAAGAAAAAGCCACGGCTCGCGCCAATCAGGAAACTGCACCCCGCGCCCGTCGGGCCGCTACCTTGCCCCGCGCTACCACCAGTATCCCAAGCGCTTACAACGTGCCGACGAAGGCTAAGTCCAGCCAAACGCGCCGCACCGTGCGCGACACGCTCCGTAGCGCCTCCGATGTGCGGGCGGCTTTTGTGCTGAGCGAGGTGCTGCGGCGGAAGTTTTAAAGTAGAATAGATTACCGCTCCAGCGAGTCTGCTAATTCTCCGGTATCTTCAAGATATTGGAGTTTTACAAACTGCTGTCGAACGTTTTCAGATGTATCGCCTGTCGTTTGTTGGATATTGTGGATGACGTACTCAAGCGCTAGGCAGATATGATAGCGGTTTTGAGAGCAAAAGCGTGGTGGATTGCTTGGCCAATGTGCCTCATCAGGATTCAGGCGAAAAATGTGTAAGACATAATTACCGGTAGGGTCACCGCTGGGATACCAACCAACGTCTGCTAACCAACCAGCCGGGTCTAATTCCAGAGAACCTCCTTTTGCCTCAGGTGTTCGCATAGATTGTATCCATAGAAGGTCTTCTTTATAAGATTGAAAATTAGCAATGCCATTATCCTCTACAATCATGTCTTCATCACCAAAGGAATTGTAGCATACAGCCCAATTACTTGGTAGGCGAAACGGCATTAACTTGTTATAGTCCATACAATAATTTACTCCTGCGTCAGCGCGTACGTCACTAGGTTGGCGCCCATTTTTAGGGCCGATTCGTGCACGGCGGGCGTGTCTTCGGGGTAGGTGCCGAGGTCTTCCCAACCGTTGCCCAGGTCGCACTCGAAGCTGTAGAAGCACACCATGCGGCCTTTGTAGAGCAGGCCAAAGCCTTGCGGGCGCTTGCCGTCGTGCTCGTGCACTTTGGGTAGACCCTTCGGGAAATCAAATTTCTGGTGGTAAACGGGGTGGGAAAAGGGCAGCTCCACGAACTCCAGCTCCGGGAATACTTTCTTCATCTCGGGGCGGATGAACTTGTCGAGGCCGTAGTTATCGTCGATGTGTAGGAAGCCGCCGCCCATCAGGTAGCGCCGCAGGTTCTTGGCCTCGGCTTCGGTGAAAGCCACGTTGCCGTGGCCCGTCATGTGCAGGAAAGGGTAGGTGAGCAGCTCCGGCGAGTCCAGCTCCACGGTGGCCTCGTCGGGCGCGATGTTGGTTTTGAGCGTCTGGTTGCAGAAGCGAATCAGGTTGGGTAGGCTGGTTTTATTGGCGTACCAGTCGCCCCCGCCACCATAATGCAGCTTGGCAATCTTAAAGCTGGGCGCTACAGGCGCGGCCGCTATTGTGCAGAAAAATAATAAACTGAGAAGAAGGGTTTTGAGCATAATCGTGCAACGAAGGTTCCCGCAGAGGACGCAGAAGTAACGCAGAGGGGCGCTGAGGACGTTCAACGTTGCAGTAATTTAGCAACGTGTACGGTATGCACAGCAGCCAGCGCAGCCGTTTCGGTGCGCAGGCGTGTGAGGCCCAGCGCCACCGGTTGGATACCTAGCTGCCGGGCCGTAAGGATTTCCTCCGGGGTAAAATCACCTTCAGGGCCAATCAGAATGGAGCAGGTAGGCGCGTTGCCGGCCACCTGTGCCAGCTCGGTCCGCTCATCGTCGGCGAGATGAGCAATGAACGTTGTGGCCGGGTCGAGGGTAGGTAGCACGCGGGCGAAGTCCGTCAGCTCCTCCAGCTGCGGCAGCCACGCCTGCCCGGATTGTTTGAGGGCACTCACGGCAATTTTCTCCAGCCGGTCCAGCTTCAGCTCGCGCCGCTCGGAGCGGGCGCAACGCAGAAACGAGATGCGGTCAACGCCGATTTCGGTGGCTTTTTCCACCAGCCACTCCATACGGTCGAGGTTTTTTGTGGGAGCCACGGCCAGGTGCACCTGGTAGGCGCGGCGCGGCACCTGCGTTTCGTGGGTGATGTGCAGCTGGCAGCGCTTGGGGTTGGCATCCGTCACCTCTGCCTGAAATACGCTGCCTTGGCCGTTCACGAGCAGCACCGCATCGCCGGCCCCCAGACGCAGCACCCGTACGGCATGCTTGCTTTCGTCTTCGGGTAGGGTGTAAGCAGGAAGGGTAAGGGTAGGCGCGTAAAAAGTGTATGGCATAGGGCAAAGCTACGCCGAAATGCCGGGCGTTGCGGCGCCGGCTGCCTGCGGAGGTAGAACCTCAACATAACATTATACTACCGGCTTGCCGTACACAATAAACGAATAACCAACCCACTCAATACCTTAACCCTATGAAAGTCAACCTGAAAAAACTGTCAGACCAAGTCATCGTCATTACCGGCGCTTCGTCGGGCATCGGCCTCGTTACGGCGCGCATGGCTGCCAAGGAAGGTGCCAAGCTGGTGCTGGTGGCCCGCAGCGAAGACGCCCTGCGCCAGCTCACCGACGAGCTACAAAGCCAGAACGCACAGGCCGCCTACCTGGTAGCCGATGTGAGTAAGCAAGGGGAAGCCCAGCGCATTGCTCAGAAAGCGCAGGAGCAATTTGGCGGCTTCGATACCTGGATCAACAACGCCGGCGTTTCCATGTACGGCAAAGTGGAAGAGCAGTCGATAGAGGATATGCGCCAGCTGTTCGAGATTAACCTGTGGGGGCTGATATACGGCTCGCTGGAGGCCGTGAAGCATCTGAAACAGCGAGGCGGCGGGGCGCTCATCAACGTAGGCAGCGTGCTGTCCGACGTAACGGCCATTCTGCAAACCGTATACAGCGCCAGCAAACACGCCGTGAAGGGCTTCACCGACGGCCTGCGCATGGAGCTGCAAATGGAAGAGGCCCCGGTATCGGTCACGCTCATTCAGCCCGCGGCCATCGACACGCCCTACCCCCTGCACGCCAAAAACTACCTGGACAAGGTGCCCAAGCACGCTCCGCCTGCTTACGCCCCCGAAACCGTAGCCCGCGCCATCCTCAAATGTGCCGTTGCGCCGGCCCGCAATGTGGAAGTGGGCGGCGCCAGCAAGCTGTTCAAGGGCATGGAAGAATGGACGCCTACTTTACTGGATAAGTTCATGGAAACGAGCTTTGCGGAGCAGTCGAAGTCCGACCAACCGGCCCGCCAGAACCAAAAAAGCGGCCTTTACCAAGGTGTAGGTGAGCTGGAGGAGCGCGGCAACTACCCCGGCCACACTCGCGAGATAAGCACCTACACACAAGCGCGTTTGCACCCGGCCCTTACGGCTGCGCTGGTAGCCGGCGCAGGGGTAGCAGTAGCCGCACTGGCAAGAGGCCGAAATAAAGATAGCAAGGCGCCTACCCCACAGCGCAGTACGCAAAGCGCCCGTAATGCTACGGCCACAAGTGCTACCAAGCATAGTCCGGCCATGCCAGAATCTGGTCCGGCCGTTACGCCGGTGTAGAGTAAATACGATTTCTTTATTACACAGGACTACCGAACTGGCGCCTGCCGGTCCAACGCCAGTGTAGTAGTCCTATTATAAAAAGACCCCACCAACTCGTTGGTGGGGTCTTTTTGCTTGGAAAAGCTTCGTCGAGGTAGGCAGTGCTGAAACCTTATTTCAATGCCTCATTGAGTACACCAGCAAGCCGGATTCCAGCCTGCTGAATGCGCTGCTTCACCTGCGGGCCGTGCTCGGGAAAGTAAGCCCAGCCGTATGCTGGGTTCTGGGCCGCTTCGCCATAGATTTGCTCACAAAGCTGGTACGATTCGTAGAGCCACTGCGCAATATCGTCGTGCTGCCATTGGCGGCGCAAGTGGGCGGGCACGTGGTCGTACTGCTGGCCCATCTCGGAGTAGCTGAGGCCCTGGTAGTCCAGCAAGCCGCTATCCCAGAGGCTGTGCAGGTTGGTTTCCTTGCCGCGGTAAGTGAGCTTGATGCTGTTGCCGCCCCGGTCCTCCAGCCGACCCGCGTGCAGGGGCTGGTGCACATCGCCTACAATATGAATCACGAATTTCAGCGCCACGGCGCGCTCAGCCTTAGACTTGCTCTTGTCTTTTAGAATGGCAATGTTGTCCTGCAACGCTTTGTAGGCGTTCGGAATCGTCTGGCTTTTCAGGTTTTCGATGTACTGGTCGTGGTTGAGGCCGCTGGGCGTGTTCACATAGTGCCAGGGGCTGGTGCCTTTGTACTCAGGGGTAGGCGGGTAGAGAATTTCGTCGGGCCAGGTGCTTACCAGTGTAACGGTTTCGGTGCCGAGGAGAGCTTTTATTTCGCGCTGAGCTTTGCGGGTAAGGTGATGTTCGGCCAAGCGGCCCACGGCCCGGTGACCCTCTACGCCCCAAGCCTGGCAAAAGCTAAACGGAACAAGCAGTAAAAAAAGCAGCGGCAGAATGCGTTTGCGCATAAGAAAAAAAGAAAAAACGTGATGCAGCTACAAAGCTAGTGCTTAAAACGCTACCTGGCTGGCGAAAGCAACGCGGCAAAGTCGGTAGAAAGCCGGGCGGGTTGCCTCAACGGTGCAGTAGGGAAAGTTTTGTAGCTTTACCAACCCCCGTTTGGCTTCGGCCGCGGGCGTTCTGTTTTCTATCCACTTTACTTTCTCTTCATGCAAACTGCTACTGCCGCGCAGGGACATCCCTCGCAGGCCAGTCACCCGAAGGGCCTCTACATCCTGTTTATGACGGAGATGTGGGAGCGTTTCAGCTACTACGGCATGCGCGCCCTGCTCATTCTGTACATGACCCAGGCGCTGGTATTCAACAAGGAATTTTCCTCGCTGATTTACGGCAACTACACCAGCCTCGTGTACCTCACGCCCCTACTAGGCGGCTACATGGCCGACCGCTACTGGGGCAACCGCCGCTCTATCCTCATTGGTGGCCTGATGATGGCCATAGGGCAATTTAGCCTGTTTTTCAGTGCCAGCAGCTACCAGTCGGCCGGCGTGGCCATGCCGCTGTTCTACCTGGGTTTGGGCCTGCTGATCTTCGGCAACGGATTTTTTAAGCCCAATATCTCCTCTATGGTAGGCTCGCTTTACCCCGTGGGTGACAAGCGCATCGACTCGGCCTACACCATTTTCTACATGGGTATCAACCTGGGCGCGTTTTTCTCGCCGCTGGTGTGCGGTACGCTGGGCAATACGGGTAATCCTGAGGACTTTAAGTGGGGCTTTCTAGCCGCCGGCATCGGGATGCTCATCGGCTCGCTGACGTTTGAGTTGTTCAAAAACAAGTACGTGGTTACGGCTGAAGGGGCGCCGCTGGGTGCCAAACCCGAGCGCACGGTGGCCGAGTCGCCAGTGGTGCCCGTGCAGACGGATGGGCCGGTGCGGGCCACTACCGTTGCACAACCGGCCAAATCCGGTCTTAGCTCCGGCCGTATCCTCGCGTTTATCGGAATATTCGTGGTAGTCTATGGCGTCATTGCCTGGCTTATGAACTACGACTGGATTGGAGCCTTGGTCTTTGCGTCGATGATTGTGATGCCCCTGCTCATCCTGTCCGACTCGTCGTTGACGCGTCGGGAAAAGGAGAAAATCTACGTCATTTTGATTCTGAGCTTCTTCGTGATATTCTTCTGGGGCGCGTTCGAGCAAGCCGGGGCTTCCCTCACGTTCTTCGCCGACGAGCAAACGGATCGGAATTTAGGTTCCTACGTGGTACCGGCATCCTACTTCCAGTCGGCCAACGCGTTGTTCATTATCATTTTCGCGCCCATTTTTGCGGCCGTTTGGACGTTCATGGGCAAGCGCGGTATTGAGCCCTCTTCGCCTCTCAAGATGTCTATTGGTCTGATGCTGCTGGCCATAGGTTACCTCATCATTGCCTTTGGCGTGAAAGGGGTAGAGGCGAGCACCAAAGTGAGCATGTTCTGGCTGATTACCATGTACATGCTGCACACGTTTGGTGAGCTGTGTCTGTCGCCCATCGGCTTGGCCTTGGTGAATAAGCTGGCGCCTGCCCGCTTTGCTTCGCTGCTGATGGCCGTATGGTTCCTGGCTACTGCCGCCGGCAACAAGCTGGCCGGCGTGCTCAGCGGCCTGTACCCTCCCGGCCCCGGCGAGTTCGCCAAAGCCGCCCAGGAAGGCATCGACCTCCCCGCCATCCTCAACGGTGCGCAGCAAGCCAGCGCTACCGTTGTCGAAAAGTTGCAAAGCCTGGAGGTGCCCTACCAGTGGCCTACCTTCCTGGGCATCGAAATCACGAACCTCTACCAGTTCTTCATGATTTTCGTGGCCCTGTCGGCCGCCGCGTCCATCATTCTATTCTTCCTCTACCGTCGCCTCACGCGCATGATGGAAGAGCCGGTAGTGGCGAAATAAGTGCCCGCTCTTTTTGCTAAAAAGCCCCGGCGCAGTTTCTGCGTCGGGGCTTTTTTAGTGAAGTTGAGTCAAAATACGTCTGTCATCCTGAGCAGAGCGAAGAACCTTCTCACGCATGAACGATACTATAGCAGGTTCTTGAACAGTGTGAAGACGCGTGCTCATGTCTTATCGTCCGAGCTGCATAGTTCAACGACGAGACGCGAATACGCGTCTCTACACCATTCGTGAAACCGCTGTAGTACCAACGACTCGTTCATGCGTGAGAAGGTCCTTCGCGCTGCTCAGGATGACAGACGGGTAGGGAACCAAAAGTAGAACGGCCCCGCAACCAACGTTGCGGGGCCGTTCTATAAGCATCCGATTCAGCGAAATCTGCCAAATCAGCGACAAGCTGCGATGATTACATCATGCCGCCCATGCCACCCATGCCGCCCATACCAGCAGCACCGGCGCCAGCGCCGCCCTTGTCTTCCTCAGGCTCGTCGGTGATAACAGCTTCCGTGGTCAGCAGCAGACCAGCAATGCTGGCAGCGTTTTCCAGGGCCAGACGCGTTACCTTGGTGGGGTCCAGGATACCAGCCGACACCAGGTTTTCGTAACGGTCTTCGCGGGCGTTGTAGCCGTAGTCGCCTTTGCCTTCGCGCACTTTCTGTACTACTACTGAGCCTTCGCCACCGGCGTTGGCCACGATGGTACGCAGGGGAGCTTCGATGGCCGTGCGGATGATCTGCACGCCGGTTTTCTCGTCGCTGTTCAGCGTGTCTACGTCGTCCAAAGCGTCCAGAGCGCGCACCAGAGCCACACCACCGCCGGGTACTACGCCTTCCTCAACGGCAGCGCGGGTAGCGTGCAGGGCATCGTCTACGCGGTCTTTCTTCTCCTTCATCTCTACCTCCGTGCTGGCACCAATGTAGAGGATAGCCACACCACCCGACAGTTTGGCCAGACGCTCTTGCAGCTTCTCCTTGTCGTAGTCAGAGGTAGTGGTTTGGATTTGCGACTTAATCTCGTTTACGCGGGCCGTGATGGCCTCTTTCTCACCTTTGCCATTAACAATCGTGGTGTTGTCCTTGTCAATGATGATTTTCTCTGCCGTGCCAAGGTACTCAATCGTGGCGCTGTCGAGCTTGTAGCCGCGCTCTTCGCTGATAACCGTACCGCCCGTCAGAACGGCAATGTCTTCCAGCATGGCCTTACGACGGTCACCGAAGCCGGGAGCTTTCACGGCGGCAATTTTCAGCGAGCCGCGCAGCTTGTTTACCACCAGAGTAGCCAGGGCCTCACCATCTACGTCTTCCGAGATGATAACCAGCGGCTTACCCGTCTGAACTACCTGCTCCAATACGGGCAGCAGCTCTTTCATGGTGCTCACTTTCTTATCGTAGATCAACACGAAGGGGTTGTCGAACTCGGCCTCCATCTTCTCTGGGTTGGTCACGAAGTAGGGCGACAGGTAACCGCGGTCAAACTGCATGCCTTCCACCGTTTTCACTTCGGTTTCGGTGCCGCGGGCTTCTTCTACCGTGATAACGCCTTCTTTGCCTACTTTATCCATGGCATCGGCAATCATTTTGCCGATTTCCGCGTCGTTGTTGGCCGAGATGGTGCCTACCTGCGCGATTTCCGAAGAGTTTTCAATCTTCTTCGACTGCTTCTGCAAGTTCTCCACAACGGCCTTCACGGCTTTGTCGATGCCGCGCTTCAGGTCCATGGGGTTAGCGCCGGCCGCCACGTTCTTCGAACCAGCCGTGTAGATAGCCTGAGCCAGAACGGTGGCAGTAGTGGTACCATCACCAGCCTGATCAGCGGTTTTGCTGGCTACTTCTTTCACCAGCTGCGCGCCCATGTTTTCGATGGGGTCTTTCAGCTCGATTTCTTTGGCTACCGTCACACCATCCTTGGTAATGGTGGGGGCGCCAAATTTCTTGTCAATAACCACGTTGCGGCCTTTGGGGCCCAGGGTTACTTTCACGGCATTCGCCAGTTTATCTACGCCACGCTTCAAACGGTCGCGGCCTTCGGTATCAAATTGGATGTTCTTAGCCATCTTGGTATTGAGGGGGAATTACTGCAAAAAAGAAAGGAAACGGATATCGACTTACAGAACGGCAAAAATGTCCGACTCCTTCATGATGAGGTAGTCTTTGCCTTCCACAGTGATTTCAGTGCCGGCGTATTTGCCGTACAGCACTTGGTCGCCCACGCTTACCTGGGGCTTAATGGCAGTGCCATTGTCGGCCACTTTGCCTTCGCCTACGGCTACTACTTCGCCGCGCTGGGGCTTCTCCTTGGCCGTGTCGGGGATGATGATGCCAGATTTGGTCTTTTCCTCGGCAGCGGCCGGCGCGATGATAACGCGGTCAGCCAGCGGTTTAATGCTTAGTGACATATTGGTTGTTTTGGGTGAAAGTGAATGTAAAACTAAGGGGTGTTGGCAGAGGAACACTTCTTGTGCCAGCCCACTAAAACCTGACAGAATGAACGCCCGAAGTGCATTTTTCGGGCTTTTGGCCTGTCAGGACTGCCATACGTGGCAGGGTGGCGGTAGTTGAAGCGGCAGTACGCACTACCCTGTGCCTGGCAGCAGGTAGCCGCGCAGGCCATAAAAAAACCAGCCGCTCCTTGAGGAAACGGCTGGTTTATCATGACGAAAAGGATAGGGCTACTCTGCGGCTGGCGCGGGGGCAGGAGTAGTCGGTGCCGGGGTAGCAGGCTGCTGCGCAGGTGCGCCTGCCGGGGCCGGGGTAGCACCCGTGCCTGGCAGAGCCGGCGAGGAGGGTAGAGCCGGCGTTTCGAGGGCACGCTGCTGGTTGATGCTGCGTACGGGGCCGTTGCCGCCACCGCCACCCAGCATGTGGCTGCCCAGCGACAACACCATCAGGGCAATAGCAAAGCCCCAGGTCAGTTTTTCCAGCAAGTCGCCGGTGCGCTTCACGCCCATCAGCTGGGCCGTGCCGCCCGCGCCGAACTGGCTGGAAAGTCCGCCGCCCTTGGGGTTCTGGGCCAAAACGACCAGTGCCAGCAGCAAGCAAACGATAAAGACAAGAACAAGCAGTGCGTAATACATTCTATTCCGAAGATTTCAGTTGTGCAATTTGGTCGGCAAAGTACGCCTTTTTTTCCGGCTGCCGCACCATCAGGCGCTCATATATTTCAATGGCCTTGGCCGTTTTGCCCTGTTTCACCATAATTTTTGCCAGACTTTCCGAAGCCAGCGAGGGTGTGGTGCTGGTGCTGCGCACCGATAAATCAGCCTGCTCCTCGGCGGGTGGCACCACGGCCGGTGCTTTTAAGCGAGGCTTGTTTTTTAGGAATTGATCGATGATAGCCAGTGTTTTACGTGGGGCCGGCTGGTGTGCCGCCACGTGGTCCAGCAGCAGCGCATCGGGTAAGAAAAAGCCGGTGGGTGGCAAGTCCGTGGTATACGGGCTGTGCGGTTGCAGGCTGGTGCCCAGGCGACTACCCAGGTCCAGGCCGTAACCAAGGGTAGGGTCGGCGTAGAATGGCGGACTGGCTACAGTACGCGTGGGCGGGGTAGGCGTCTCGGGAGCAGGCGTGTCGTCGAGTAGCTCGTAGGCAGCTGGGGCCGGCAGCCGCGAGTCGGCTAGGCCAAACTCAAAGCGTGAAGACCCCGCATCGGCCGGCGGCCGAATAGGGGGTGCCGTAGCGGGCAGCAAATCTTCTACCACAACAGGAATGGCTGCCTCATTGGTAGCCTCTACCGCAGTTTCCGTAATTGTTTCAGTTGCTGTAGCCTCAACAGTAGACAAAACCTCGTCTGTCTGCTCTACTACCTCAGCTTCTAGCTCGGCTATACTATCAACGGCTGGCGGAGAATCGCTAAGCGCAGGCAACGAAGTAGTGAATACTTCATTTGAGTCCGAAACGGGGACGTCGGCCTCGGCAGCAGCCGGAACTTCCTCTTCCACTAACTCAGCAGGTACCTCAATCAATACAGAAGCTGCCGGTTGGTCTTCGGCTAAAATTGCCTCAGCCGCGGGTAGGGCCAAGGGTGTCTCAGGAGCTGCCAGCTGAACTGACTTTGCAGAAGCAAGTGCCGAAGTAGCGGCAGGCAGCAGCACGTCGGGTTGCTCAATGAGCAAGCGCAGCAATTGGCGGTCGGCGGCGTAGGTAGCTGCCCGGCGCAGGCGCTGGCTAGCCAGCATACTACCCTTGTCGTGAGCAGCTTTGGCTAGCAGCAGGTGGGCGGTCTGGCAGTAAGGAAAGGCCGTAGCCAGCTGCACCAGCTCCTGATTTTCGGCCTCCGAAATGGAGCCTACGTGGTCCAGAATATGCAGCAGTGACGCACGGGTCATCTAATTGAAATTTTGAGTGTTACATGTTGAGTACTACCGAACGTCATTTCAACCGTAGGAAGAAACCTCGCATGCATAGCTAACTCAATCGGCAGAAATTAGCGTTGCACGCGAGATTCCTCCTTGCTTGGTGCGCAACCCAGTCGAAAGGACGTTCGGCAACACTGCTACCTCACCAGTTCGCCACCGACTTGTTGAACACGTCGGTGATGATGTTAGTAGTGATTTTGCGGATGGACGACGGGTCGCTGTTGATCGTGACGATAGACTGCGACGCGGGAAAGTCACCGTTACTCTGAAAAGTCTGCTCGAAGCTCTGCTTCTCATCCTTGGTATTGATGAACTTCACCCGCACCTGAATGGTAAGACGGTTCACACCAGCTTGATCCACGTTGCCTTCGCGCTGAATGGCGGCTGGGGCGAAATCGTAGGCAATAATTTGGCCCTCAATCTGTAAATCACCGTCGCGCTGCTGCATTTTCAGCGGCGTGTTGCGCTGAAAGTAGTCCTTGAAATCCTCCGTAAACTGCTGCGACAGTGCCGAAGGGCCGTTGCTGGAGTTGTTCTGGAAGGTAGCAATCGACATGGTCTTCACCGACGGATCGATATTCGTACCGGTGAAGGAGTACACCGAGCAACCACTTAGTAAGAAGCTGATAGCTAATAGCTGATAGCTGATAGCTTTATCATACTTCCTATTCAGAAAATTGAGAGCTAACAGCCAACGGTTAGCAGCCATCAGTTTAGAGAAACTACGCTTGTTCCAGATCATACTGTTTGAGCTTGCGGTACAACGTGCGCTCGGAGATGCCCAGGTCGTGGGCGGCATACTTGCGCTTGTTGTTGTGCTTTTTTAACGCCTTGATAATCATTTCCTTTTCCTTTGCTTCCAGGGAAAGGGTTTCCTCTTCCGTCTCATGCGGAATATCTTCAACGCGTTGCTCGTCATCTTCGTATTCGGTGGCGTCCTCCACCTCGGGGTGCATGAAGTAATCCGACGAAGCACCAGCTGCATCGGCAGGACGGGCGTTCAGACGGCCGCCGTCGTAGGGGGCCACATTGAGGTTGGTGAACAGGTGACTATTCTGGCGCAACAGCTCCTGGGCCTCCTGGGGGCGCTGACCGGCTGCTAGGTCCAAGACCAACTTCTTCAAGTCGGTCATGTCACGACGCATGTCGAAGAGCACTTTATATAATAAGTCGCGCTCAGAGTAAGCATTACCCGCGCCGTCGGTGGCCGGACCCGCCGCGCTCAGCAGCATAGGTAGGTTGCTGCTTTGCTCCTGGGGAAGGTACTGGCGCAGGTGGGTGGCATCTACCTCGCGCTCCATTTCTAGTACCGACATTTGCTCGGCCACGTTCTTGAGCTGGCGGATGTTGCCCGGGAAGCGGTAGCGCTGCAACTCCCGCACCGCCTCCGGCGACAGCGAAATGGGCTTTACACGGTAACGGTCGGCAAAATCGGTGGCGAACTTGCGGAACAACAGGTAGATATCGTCGCCCCGCTCGCGCAGGGGTGGTACCGTGATGGGCACCGTATTGAGGCGGTAGTAGAGGTCTTCGCGGAAACGGCCGTTGCGCACGGCATCCATCAGGTTCACGTTGGTAGCAGCTACCACGCGCACGTCGGTTTTCTGCACCTTGGAAGACCCTACCCGGATAAACTCGCCGTTTTCTAGCACCCGCAGCAAGCGCGCCTGCGTACCTAAGGGCATTTCCCCAATTTCGTCGAGAAAAATAGTGCCGCCGTTGGTCACTTCAAAATAGCCCTTGCGCGCCTCATTAGCACCCGTGAAGGAGCCTTTTTCGTGCCCAAACAGCTCCGAATCGATGGTGCCCTCGGGAATGGCGCCGCAGTTGATGGCAATAAACTGCCCGTGCTTGCGCGGCGACAGCGCATGGATAATCTTAGAAAACGACTCCTTGCCAGAGCCACTTTCGCCGGTTATCAGCACCGTCATATCGGTAGGCGCTACCTGCGCCGCCACCTGAATGGCGTAGTTCAGCGCCGGCGCATTGCCGATAATGCCGAAGCGGAGTTTTATACTTTGAATCTCAGATGGTGTCAAGGTCGTGGTAGGTTTTCGTAGGGTAGACGAAAAGCGGGCGGGAGTATTTTACTCAACTATTCCGTTATACTCTGGATTATGCGGTATATATCTAACTTTTACAGTATCACCGATTTTGTAAATAGGATTACGAGAATTGCCAGTGTAATCTCTACCATTTACTCTGAAAGAGTATGAAAATTGGTGAGATACAGAGCTATTCCCAAAGAAGTTTTTTCTGTCAATAATAACCGCGTGAGCTATAAGTCCAGGAGCCTCTAGTGCACGGGATGTTTTTTCCCTTGAATTAATTCGTACAGAAAGTAATTCGGAGCGGCAACGATAAAGAACAAACCTAGCAGATCTGTTAAAGACCATACAGATCTTCTTGCTCTTTCAGTCATTGGTAATGAGAGTGTTCGAAAGGAGAAATTTACTTTATGTCATGTTGAGCTTGTCGAAGCATCTCACGTGTTGACACCGGATACTATCTGTCGTCGGCACGCGAGATGCTTCGACAAGCTCAGCATGACATAACTAAAAACCCATCTAAACCGCCTCGCCTAATAATGCAGCGCCCGTCGTACTGGTTGCTAGCACGTTCACATAATCGCCTTTCTGGAAATTGCCTTTCGGGAAGATAACCATCTGGTTCTGACTGTTACGGCCGCTTAAGTGCTCGTCCGAGCGTTTGGAACGGCCTTCCACCAGCACCTTGTGCACGCGGCCTACCATGCGGGCGTAGCGGGCACGAGCGTGCAACTGCTGCCGGTCGATGATTTCCTGGAGGCGGCGCTTCTTCACGTCCAGCGGAATGTCGTCTTCCAGCTTGCGGGCGGCCAGCGTGCCGGGGCGCTCCGAGTAGAAGAAGTTGTAGCCCATGTCGTACTGTGCAAAGTCGAGCAGCGAGAGGCTGTCCCGGTGCTCCTCCTCGGTTTCGGAGCAGAAACCGGCAATCATGTCGGTGGAGATGGCGCAGTCCTCGCCCAGAATGCGGCGGATGGCCAGCACCCGCTCTTCATACCAGGGCCGGTCGTAGGTGCGGTTCATCAGCTGGAGCACCCGCGAGTTACCGCTTTGGGCGGGTAGGTGGATGTACTTGCAGATGTTCTCGTGGCGCGCCATGGTGTGCAGCACCTCATCGGTGATGTCCTTGGGGTGGGAGGTAGAGAAGCGTACGCGCAGCTCGGGGCTCACCAGGGCCACGCGCTCCAATAGCTGAGCAAAGTTCACCGCTTCGGTGCCGTCCTCGCTAGCCCATTTGTAGCTGTCCACGTTTTGGCCGAGTAGGGTAACTTCCTTGTATCCAGCGGCTACCAGGTCGCGGCACTCCTGTACGATGCTGTGAGCGTCGCGGCTACGCTCGCGGCCGCGGGTGAAGGGCACCACGCAGAACGAGCACATGTTGTCGCAGCCGCGCATGATGCTCACAAAGGCCGTGATGCCGTTGCTGTTCAGGCGAACGGGCGTGATGTCAGCATAGGTTTCCTCGCGGCTCAGCAGCACGTTCACGGCTTTCTGGCCGCTGTCTACCTGCTTAATGAGCTGGGGTAGGTCGCGGTAGGCATCGGGACCTACCACTAAGTCGACTAGCTTTTCTTCTTCCAGAAACTTGCTTTTCAGGCGCTCGGCCATGCAGCCCAGCACGCCCACCAGCAGGCCGGGATTGCGCTTTTTATGGCCGTTGATCTGCTTGAGGCGCATCCGCACCGTTTGCTCGGCCTTCTCGCGGATGGAGCAGGTATTCAGTAGCACTAAATCGGCACCATCCAGCTGCTCTGTCGTATCGAAACCTTCCTCAAACAGAATGCTGGACACAATTTCCGAGTCGGAGAAGTTCATCTGGCAGCCATAGCTCTCGATGTAGAGCTTGCGCTGCCGCCCGGTGCGGGTGGCCGGGCTCACGCGCACGGCGCCGGAGGGCTCGTGGGCATGCGTGGTGGCGTCTACCGACGGTGTATCGAAGGTAGGAGTATCCAGAAAATCGAGGGTAATCAGCGGTTGAGACATGGAGGCGCGCAGCTTCAGCTTCACATTTTGGGAGCGTCAAAGGTAAGGTTTTTACCGCAGAAATGACAGAATGGCAGAGGGGGGAAGTGGTGAGTGGTGAAATTGTGAAATGGTGAGTTTGATGTTCCAGTGGCGCTGTTTGCGCAAGTGGCACGGTCAGAACATCAAACTCACCATTTCACAATTTCACCACTCACTATCTCACCATTTCCAGCACGCCGCGAATATCTGCTACCTGCTCGAACACAATGCCTTCCAGCAAAATAGGGTCGACGTGCTCAAAAATCCAGTTGGTGTGGTAGGGTACGTGCACGGCCCGGAAGCCCAGCCGCGCCACCGGCAGAATGTCCGACTTAAGGGAGTTGCCAATCATCACAAATTCCTCAACCGTTGCGTTATAGCGCGTCAGGAGGCGGTGGTACGTGGCCTCGTCTTTCTCGCTAACTACCTCCACGTGGTCGAACAGCTCGCCCAAACCGGAGCGAGCTATTTTGCTTTCCTGGTCGAACAGGTCGCCCTTAGTGAGCAGCAGCAGACGGTGGCCACGCTGGCGGAGCTCTGTGAGAACTTCCTCCACGCCGGGTAGGGGCTCAATGGGAAAGCGCAGCAGATCCTTGCCCATGTCCAGAATTTGCTGGATATCGTGGCCCGTAACGGCACCGTTGGTTAGCTGGATGGCCGTTTCGATCATGGAGAGCGTGAACGACTTGGCGCCGTAGCCAAACAGCTGCATGTTGCGGCGCTGCACGGCGTTGAGGTGGGTGCTGATGTAGGCCACGTCGCCGCAGTGCGCCATAATCTCAAACAAACGGGCCTCTACCCGGTCAAAATGCGGCTGATTGGGCCAAAGGGTGTCGTCGGCATCAAAAGCCACTAGGTAGGAAGCGGGCATAGCAGAAGCAGCGGAGAGGGTAGAAAAGCCGCGAAGTTACCGAACTTGCCGCCTATGAAACACCTCGTTGATCTGACTACCTGGAACCGCCAAGAGCATTTTGCCTTCTTCTCTACCTTCGATGAGCCCTTTTTTGGGCTGGTGGCGCCGGTCGATTGCACCCAGGCGCGGGCCGAAGCGAAACGGCTGGGCGTGTCGTTTTTCTTGTACTATCTCTATCACTCCTTGCGCGCCGCGAACCAAGTGCCGGAGTTTCGGACGCGCATTGAAGATGGAAAAGTGTACCAGTACGACCGGGTGCACGCCTCCGCTACCATCGGTCGGGCCGACCATACGTTTGGCTTTTCCTTTATTGAAGCGCACGACGCGTTACCTGAGTTCGTAGCCGCTGCTACCGCCGAAATAGCAGCTGTGCAGGCTAGCTCCGGCCTGCGGCTTAATGATACCACCGGCCGCCCCGACGTAGTGCACTGCTCGGCCATTCCGTGGGTGCGTTTTAGCGGCCTCACCCACGCCCGCAGCTTCCGCCACCCCGACAGCTGCCCCAAGGTTTCCTACGGCCAGACCTACGAGGAAAACGGCCGTACTTGGCTGCCCGTAGCCGTCAACGTCCACCACGGCCTTGCCGACGGTTACCATGTTGGGCAGTTTTTGGAGGCGTTTCAAGCGGGGCTGAATGGTGAGTAGTGAGTGAAATACGGCTGTCATCCTGAGCTTGCGAAGGACCTTCTCACGGTAAAACGACAAGCGTAACAACGACTCGTCCTACCGTGAGAAGGTCCTTCGCAAGCTCAGGATGACAGCCGTATTTCACTCACTACTCACTACTCACTACTCACCATTCGCTCCCAGCACTTCCAGCATCGCTCTGGCTTTCAGCAAACACTCTGCGTATTCCTGCTCCGGCACCGAGTCGTACGTAATGGCCGAGCCGACCTGGAAGCTGAGGTAGCCCGTGTCGGCGCGGTATTGGAGGCTGCGGATAACCACGTTGAACTCAAATGTCCCGTTGGGGTAGGCGTAGCCGAGGCAGCCGCTATAGAGGCCGCGGCGGGTGCGCTCGTAGTGTTCGATGAGCTGCATAGCCCGGATTTTGGGCGCGCCGGTCATGGAACCCATCGGGAAGGTAGCGCGCAGGATGTCTACCAGGTCTGCATCGGGGCGTAGCTCGGCTTCTACCGTCGAAATCATCTGCCACACGTGACGGAAGGGGTAGAGGCCGAATAGCTCGGGCACCCGCACCGAGCCGGTTTCTGCCACACGGGCTAGATCGTTGCGTACCAGATCCACAATCATCAGGTTCTCAGCGCGCTCTTTTTCGCTGTGGAGAAGCCGTTGGCGTTGTTGCTCGTCCTCGGCCGGAGTAGCACCGCGCCGGATAGTGCCTTTTATTGGCTGCGAGATAATACGAGCGCCCCGACGCTGCACAAAACGCTCGGGCGAGGCGCAGAGTAGATAGTGGTCGGCTACCTTGTATAAGCCCGCAAAGGGCATTGGGGAAGCTTCGTTCAGCCGTAAGAACGTGGCCACCGGATCAAGCACCACGCCCTCCGCAAAGAACTCCATGCACAGATTCAGCTCATACACTTCACCGCTCAGAATGTCTTCGCGCACGGCCTCCACGGCCGCCAGGTAGTCGGCTTTGGGGAGGCGCGGCTGCATGGTAGCAACGCGGGATGCGGCCGGGGTAGGGGGAGCAGTGGCCAGAATAGCCGCTAGCACCCCGCGGATATTGCCATGAATTTCCAGTGCCTCATCGCGCCAGTGCAACCAGGTTTGAGGCGTGAAGAAATGTAACGCGGGCCAATCCAGGCCAGTGAAGTTTTGACTGTGTAGGGCCTCAATTTCGTTTTTTAGCTCATACGTCAGGATGCCGAAGCGGGGCCCGGCTTGGGGGGCTTGTTGCATCCATGAGGACAGTTCGGCCAAGCAGGTAGGCGAATCGGCTGAATCGGCTACGCCCAGCAGCCGGTCGAATGGCCCGCCGGGGTAGGACGCGTGGTGGTTGGGCTCGTAGTAGGCGCAGTAGCGGAACTGCGCCGCCCACTGCAGGGCCCGCGCCCGAAAATCGGGTGGCAACTCAGAATAGGGAATAGTCAGCACAGCACAAAGATGCGGGCAAAACCGAGTAGAACAGTACAAATGCACTACTGCGCCAACGCAGCCAAGGCCACTTTTGCCTTGGTATCGGTGCTGTTTTTATACTCGTGCTTTGCGTAGCCGAGCGCCTTCTGAAAATAGAAGCGGGCCGTATCCTCTTTGCCATCAGCCTGATACAAATACCCCAGCTGCAGGGCCGATTGTGGTGCGAAATAATACGGGGCCGCGCCTGCCAGGGCAATGGTGCGCGTATAATAATGGCGGGCCGAATCGGGCTGACTGAGTAGGTGCCAGGCGCGGGCCTGGCGGTAGGGCCATTCCAGCCGGTCGCGCAATGGGGTAGCGAGTGTGGGAGCAAAGGTGCGCAGGGTAGCAAGGGCCTGGGGGTAGTAGCCGCCGTCGGTTTGCAGGCGGGCACGGGTGAGGGTGCGGTGGAGGGGCAGGCCATCGTCGTAGAATCGCTGGGCGTAGTGGTCTTCCTCCAGCACGTCGCGGCCCTGCGCGTCAATCTGTCGGCGGTACTGGGCGGCCACCACTTGGTTGCTGCCCAGCCAGGCGGCTAGGTAAAGCTTGAGATACGCATCCTTGCGGTAGTGCTGGCCACGGTATTCGCGCAGAAAGCGTAGGTTTTCGCTTTCCGAGGCAGCGTACTGCCCCTGGTACAGTAGCAGGTCGGCGGCCATGTGGTGCAGGTAGGGCAGGGGTAGGTAGGCCGCGCCGGTAGGGCGGGCGCGGTAGGCTGCCAGCGCCGCCGCCGTGTGGTGCAGCTTCTTCTGCTGACTCATTACCAAATAGCTGAGCAGTAAATTGTCGGGTTGCTGCGCGGCCAGTTGTTCAAACTGCCGGGCCGTGGCCTCACCATCTTTCAGATACGTTTCGCGAAGCAGGGCCAGAATCAGGTGCGATTCCAACTGAAAATCGTGGGGTGAGCGGGCGGCGGCCGTCAGGTTCTGTAAGCCCGTTTCTACACTGCCCGGCAGGCCCAATAGCTTCAGAAACCAACGGTAGTTTTCGGGCAGCGAGCCAATGAAAAACTGCAGCATTCCCAGTGTCTTGCGCGCCGGCAGGTAGGCGGGGTAGTGCCGAACTACCGCCTGCATCTGCTGGTAGGTCTGCCGCAGGTTCCACGCCCCCCTGATTTCGTGCCCAAACGTGACCTGCGCCGCCGCTTGGTGCAGCCGGATTTCGGCGCGGGCGTAGTCGGGTAGGGCGCCGGTCTGCTTTTCCAGCAAGGTCAGCCGCTGATCCTGCGCGGCCACGGTGGCCGCGTAACGCCCGGCGTCCTGCGACACCAGCAGCTCCGCAAACTCAATGCAGTCCTGCACCAGCAAGGTGCCGGCAGCTTGGGCGGGCTCAGTACGCAGCAACGTGCGGGCCGTGGCAGGCCGTAGCTTCAGCAGCTCCGCATAGGCGCGGGCCGCAGTGGGCGTCAGGGCAGGCGACGCTTCACGCGAAGGCGTACTCCTGCCGAGGTGCGCAGAAAAAAGCAGGGTAGCCAGCCACACCCCACCGACCGTGCGGGAAGCAAGCAGAATAGAAAACCAACTTCTCATATAGCAAAAAAGGAACGACCCATGGGCCGTTCCTTTTTAAAATATACTCAAAAAGCCTACTCGCCGCGGGCGGCTACGTCGGCCAGAATCCGACCGCAATGCTCGCACACAATAATTTTCTTATGCGACATAATATCGGCCTGGCGCTGCGGGGGCACCGTGTTGAAGCAACCGCCACAAGCATCGCGCTTCACGGGCACTACAGCCAAGCCGTTGCGCACGTTGCCGCGAATGCGGGTGTAGGCCGTCAGTAGGCGCTCCTCGATGGGCTGGGTTGCCTCACCACGCTCGTCCATCAGTTTCTTCTCGTCGGCTTCGCTTTCGCCTACAATGGTTTGCAGCTCGGCTTGCTTGTTGTCGAGGTCCTTGCGACGCTCTTCCAGGCGCTGCTTGGTGCCGCTGATTTCGGTGTTTTTCTGCTCAATCTGGTACTGAGCTTCTTTAATTTTCTTTTCCGAAATCTGAATCTCCAGCTTTTGCAACTCGATTTCTTTGGCAATGGCCTCATACTCACGGTTGTTGCGCACGTTTTGCTGCTGGTCCTCGTACTTGCGAATGAGGCCGTCGGCATCCTTGGCGTTTTGCTTGCGCTGCTTGATCTGGTCGTTCAGGCCCGAGATTTCCTCGTCGAACTTACTCACGCGCACTTCATAGCCGGCAATTTCGTCCTCCAGATCCCGCACTTCTTCGGGCAAGTCGCCCCGCACGCGCCGAATTTCATCGAGCTGCGAGTCAATACGCTGCAAATTCAGCAACGCTTCCAGCTTACTGGCAACGGGGGTATCCGCGGAGGTATTAGAAATCATATCGAACGGGGTTGGTCAGGGTCTCTGCAATTAAGACCGCAAATTTACGGGTAAATGCGCTGGTAAGCAAGTCTCGGAAAATCTCGCTGGTAAACTGCTCACTTTCATAATGGCCCACGTCACACAGCATCAACTGGCCTTCGGCCGCAAAATACTCGTGATATTTCAAATCGCCAGTTACGTAGGCCTGCGCGCCAGCAGCGCGGGCTTTACCCGTGAGGAAGCTACCCGCGCCGCCGCATAGAGCCACAGTTTTAATAGGCTGTGCAAACTCTGTATACTTCACCACCGGCACACCCAGTGCCGCCCGCAGCCGTGCCCGAAACTCCTGCGGCGACAATGCCTCCGGTAGCTCGCCTACCATGCCGCTGCCTACGTCCTGGTGCACGTTTTCCAGCTTTAGTAGCTCGTAAGCCACTTCTTCGTAGGGGTGCGCCCCGCGCAGCGCCCGCAGGGCGGCACCTTGCAGGTGCAGGGGTAGGAGCACTTCCACGCGTTGCTCCTGCGCCGTTTCGGGCTGGCCGGGCGTGCCCTGAAATGGATTGGTACCGGCACCAGGCGTGTAAGTGCCCGTGCCCTCCATGCGAAAGCTGCATTGGGAGTAATTGCCTACCTGGCCAGCACCAGCATCGTACAGGGCCTGCAACACGGCGTCGGCGTGGGTGGGTGGCACGTAAGTGATGAGCTTGCCCAGCGTGCCAGATTTGGGGGCGAGGATGCGCAGATTTTGCAAGCCAAGCTTGCTAGCTAGTTTGCGGTTGACGCCGTGGCGCACGTTGTCGAGATTGGTGTGGGCGGCGTAGAGAGCAATATCGTGCTTAATAGCCTTCAACAGGGTTTGCTCCACTTCGTTGGCGCCGGTCAGGCGTTTCAGTGGCTTGAAGATGAGCGGGTGATGCGCTACTACCACATTGCAGCCCCGTGCTATAGCTTCATCTACTACAGCCGGCGTGCAGTCGAGCGCAATCAACACACCTTTAATTTCTAGTTGCGGGTTGCCGCATTGCAGCCCGGCATTGTCGTAGGATTCTTGGTAAGCGAGAGGCGCAGCTTGTTCAAGCACACGCATCAGGTCGGCGAGGGTAGGCATAAGAGAGAAAAGGGTATGCTAAAGCAAGAAAGACAATTTCAGGCAAGCATAAGCAACTCCTTGAGTAAATGAATGCAAACGATTGGCCAGTATAAGCTTCTGCAAACGTTTGTTGTTTCGTCTGTTTAAATACTTGTCAAAACATATATGAATTTGCTAAAAGTGAAAAATAGATGAATTTTTGAGTTGATTACTGTTTTTTATTCTCATAATTCAATACTATTGATACGATGAATGCAAATAAATCGCAATCAGGGGCTTCTACTGTAGTAAATGACGCCGGCCTTTATCCTCTGCACAATCGATTGTTTTATAGTGGTTCTTGCAATCGATTGCATTAGTTGAGCTTTTCTACCTGATTATTCAAGAAATAACTTAGTCATAGCAAGTCTTTAGACGACTGTCGATGAGCAATACACTTTTCACACTTCCACCACAAACTCTATTCGAATATGAAGAACCGAATACGCAACAAGCGGCAACGCAGTGTTAGGAGGAGTTCGGGACGCGCTATTGTGCCCCTTGTGCTTTGCACGGCACTTGGCCTGACAGCAGGTCAATCCGTTCAGGCCCTACCTCTGACCACAGTAAGCGCACGAGAGATAAGTGCGGCCGCCGATATTACCGTGCAAGGCAGGGTAGTAGACGCTACGGGCAGTGCTATTCCGGGTGTAAACGTGGTGCAGAAAGGCACCAGCAATGGTGCCCAGACTGATGCCGATGGCAATTTTACGCTGGTAGTACCCGAGGGGTCCACACTGGTCGTATCCTTCATCGGATATCAGTCGCAGGAAGTGGTGGCTACCTCTACTGCGCGCCTGACAATTCGGTTAGGCACGGACCAAAAGGCGCTTGACGAGGTAGTGGTAGTGGGTTACGGCACGCAGTCACGGGCGACGGTAACGGGCGCCATTAGCACCACCAAATCAGCGGAGATTGTACGTACGCCTGCTTCCACCTCCTCCAGCGCGCTGGTAGGCCGGGTGCCAGGTATTTCGGCCCGCCAGCCCGATGCCCGTCCTGGTGGCGGCACTAACATCCAAATCCGCAATATGGGCGACCCGCTCTATGTTATTGACGGGGTAGTGGCGGATGCTGGTCAGTTCAACAACCTGGGCCTGAATGATATCGACAATATCTCGATTCTAAAGGACGCCTCGGCCGCTATCTATGGTTTGCGGGCGGCCAACGGGGTAGTGCTTGTGACCACGAAGAGAGGTACCACGGGTAAGCCTACCATTAATATATCCGGCTACTACGGGTTGCAGAACTTCACGCGCTATCCGCGTCCGGCCACTGCCTACCAGCACGTGCGGGCGTTGCAGGAAGCCGGGCAGAACCAGGGCCGCACGCCCGTAAACGAGCCTGTGAAGGGCGAAACCATTACACCGGAGGTGCTGGAGAAGTGGCGCGTAGGTGCCCCTGGCTATAGAAGCTACGATTATTACAAAGAGGTTCTGCGCCCCAATGTACCGCAGTACTCGGTCAACGCCAGCGTATCGGGTGGGTCAGAAAATGTGCGGTACTACATATCAGGTACGCATTTGGCGCAGGAAGCGCTTATCAAGGACTTCCACTTCAAGCGTACCAACCTGCAGGCCAACGTGGAGGCCAATATTACCAAGCGCCTGACCATCGGCACGCAGATTTACGCCCGTATCGAAGACCGTTTTCAGGCTGGCGTGCCGGGTATTGACGACTACTTTAACCCCTTCCTGAGCATCTTCTCGATGTGGCCCACGGAGTCGCCCTACGCCAACGACAACCCGGCCTACATCAATCAGACGCACAACATCAACGTGAACCCGGCCACGTACCGCACCGAGGTAACGGGCTACTCGCAGGACTACTGGCGCTCGGCCAAAGGCAACTTCACGGCGCAGTACGATTTCGATTTTGGTCTGAGTGCCAAGGCCATTGGTTCCTACAACTTTACCAACTTTGATTTCGACGGCTTCGAGTACACCTATAACGGCTACCGCTACAACGGGGCCAATGATACCTACGACATTGTACCGGGTGGGGGCAACCAAAACCCCTGGCGCGAAACCCGGCGGCGCAACGTGATTGACCGGTACGGGCAATTGCAGCTGAACTACAATAAAACTTTCGGTGACCATGGCATCTCGGCAGTAGCGGCCTATGAGCGCTACGACACGGAAAACAAGTACAACGTGGTGCACACCGTACCGCCCAACAATACCATTCCGATTCAGCTGTTTGCCAACCAGGATTTGCTGATTGACGAAATCTTTGAGTCGGCGCGGGCGGGCTACATTGGCCGTATCAACTACAACTACAAGCAGAAGTATCTGCTGGAAGTGCTGGGCCGTTACGATGGCTCCTGGCTGTTTGCGCCGGGTAAGCGGTACGGCTTCTTCCCAGGGGTATCGGCCGGTTGGCGCATCTCGGAAGAGCCTTTTATCAAGGATAATCTGGGCGAAACCATTACGCAGCTGAAGCTGCGCGCCAGCTATGGCCGTACGGGTAGCGACTATATAGGAAACAACCCTATTGTAGATTTCTACAGGTTCCTACCTGGCTACCGGTTTCCGGCGGGTAGTGCCATCTTCAACGGCAACTATACCATTGGGATTGACCCCCTCGATCCTCCCATTACGAACGTTTCGTGGCTGACGAATACCAATGCCAACGTCGGGATAGATGTGGGCTTCCTGCAAAATAAGCTGACGGGGCAGTTCGATGTCTTTGAGCGCCGCCGCACAGGCTTGCTTGCTCAGCGCTATGATGTATTGATACCCGCGGAAATAGGATACGGGATTCCGCCAGAAAACCTGAACTCGGACGCAGTGCGGGGCCTCGAAGGAGCACTGACCTACTCCAGCGCCATCAACGATTTCACCTACACTGTAACGGCCCACGCCACGCTGGCTAGAGCGCGGAATATTGAGCAGTACAAGCCGCGCTTTGGCAACTCCTGGGAGGAGTACCGCAACCGCTACAACGACCGGTGGTCGAACGTGGGTTGGGGCTATCAGGTGATTGGGCAGTTCCAGTCGGAGCAGGAAATTGCCGACTACCCCATCAACAACGACGGCCAGGGCAACCGCAACATGCTGCCTGGCGACCATAAGTACAAGGATGTGAACGGCGACGGCGTGATTAACTACCTCGACGAGCGGCCGATTGGCTATGCCGAAGGAGCCACGCCATACGTCACCTATGCCCTCAATACCTCGCTCGGCTACAAAGGATTTACCCTGAACTTTGACCTGGTAGGGGCCGGCCTGCAAACCTTCCGCCGGGAGGTAGAGCAAAAAATACCGTTCCAGAACAACGGCACGTCGCCCAACTACTTCTTTGAGGACCGCTGGCACCGCGAAGACCCCTTCAACAACGACAGCCCCTGGGTACCGGGTACCTACCCCGCCGTACGCCGCGACGACTCCGGCCACCCGAACTACAACCGTCGGAGCGACTTCTGGACCGTGAACGTGCGGTATCTGCGCATCCGCAACCTAGAGCTGGGCTACAGCCTGCCAAAGCCTTTCCTGAACCGGTTTGGCGTGGGAGCGTTGCGCGTGTACGTGAACGGTACCAACCTGTACTCCTTTGATACTTTAAAGAAATACGACCTCGATCCGGAGATTTCGTCAAACGGGGGCCTCATCTATCCGCCCCAGCGACTGTTCAATGCGGGCATAAACCTGAGCATTTAATTTCCTGCTGCATATGAGACTGAAACATAAACTTTTGACGCTTGGTCTGGGCCTTACGCTTGGACTGGGAGCTTGCGAAAAAGATTTCTTAGATCGTGACCCACCAAACCTGGTGACGGATGCGCAGGTGTGGAACGACGCGAACCTGGTGACGAGTCTGCTCGCCAACTTCTACGACCGTATACCCGCCCACACGCGCATTGACGCGGGCTGGGACCGGTTTGCTGCCTACGATGAGGCCATGTGGTCGGGTAACGGCGACGGCTTTAACAACCAAGTAGAATACAACTACGACTGGTGGCGCTACTGGGACTATGGCCTGATCCGGGACATCAACTTATCCATCGAAAACATTGATAAGTTCAGCACCTCCCTGCCGGAAACACAGAAGCTACAGTTCAAATCGGAGTTGCGCTTTCTGCGGGCGTACATCTACTTCGAAATGGTGAAGCGCATGGGCGGCGTGCCCCTGATAACGCAGCAGCTCATCTATGATTTCAGCGGCAACCCGACGCCCCTACAGGTACCGCGCAGCAAAGAGGCGGAGCTGTACGACTTTATCGGCAGTGAGCTAGACGCCATTAAAAACGACCTGGGCAACGCGGGTAGCAACACCCGCGCAAACCGCTACACGGCCATGGCGCTGAAATGCCGGGCAATGCTGTACGCGGGTTCTATTGCCAAGTACAACAGCGCTTCAGGCCTGAATATTGAAACGCCGGGCGGAGAAGTAGGCATTCCGGCCAGCCGGGCCAGAGAGTATTACCAAAAATCGTTGGACGCGGCCAAAGAGGTAATAGCTGGCCCCTACTCGCTTTACCGAGCCAACCCCGTAAACCTGGGGGAAAACTTCTACGATGCGATTACCCGCAAGTCGCCGAACCCGGAAGTGATTCTGGCCAAGGACTTTTTAACGGCGAAGAACCGGCGTCACCTGTTCACCTACGACAACATTGCCCGCGGTATTCGGGAGGATAACCTGTCGTCGTCCATCATCACGCCGGTGTTGAACCTGGTAGAGAGCTACGAATATCTGGATGGCACGTCGGGCGAAATTAAAACGCGCAACGCTGCCAATACCGACTATATCTACTACGATAACCTGAGTGCGCCTTTCGCCAACAAAGATGCCCGCCTCTACGGTACGGTTATCTACCCCGGCACTACCTTCAAAGGGCAGGAGGTGGAAATTCAGGCCGGTGTGATGGTGTGGAATGGCAGCGGGTACAACATGGTAGAAGGCGGCCTAGCTACTCTTTACACGGATGGCAAGACCCTAACGGGCAGTTCGGGGCCGCAACGGGCGCAGTCAGAAGTAACAAACACTGGGTTCTACCTGCGCAAGTACATCGATTCGACGCCTAAATCCAGCACCCGTGGTATTCAGAGCGACACGTGGTGGATTTGGTTCCGCCTAGGCGAAGTGCTGCTGAACGCCTCGGAGGCCGCGCTAGAGCTAGGCAACGAAGCCGAGGCACTTACCTACGTGAACCGGGTGCGCGAGCGGGCTGGCTTCCCAGCCAACAGTCTCACTACCCTCAGCCGACTGAAACTGGAAAACGAGCGTCGGGTAGAGCTGGCTTTTGAAGACCACCGCGTGTGGGACCTGATGCGTTGGCGCCGGGCGAGTGTGCTGTGGAACGGCGACAACACGAATCCCAACGCTATGATGTACGCGCTGTATCCCTACCGCGTGGTGCGCCCCGGCGATGCTGCGCGCGACGGCAAATACGTGTTCCTGAAGCTGGTGGCACCCCGCTTCCGAGCCCCGCGTAACTTCCGCCTGGGCAACTATTATTCTTCCATTGATCAGGGCGTACTCAACAACAACCCTAAACTCGTTCGTAACCCCTTCCACTAAGCCTCATGAAAGCAATAGTTTATAGCCTCCTGGCCAGTGCGATGTTGTTTACAAGCTGTGCTAAGGATAACGTAGACCCTCCTAAATCCCGCCTGACGGGGCGGGTAGTGTACCAGGATCAGGCCGTGGGCGTCCGCTCATTTGGCTCCACCAACTTGGGTAGTAACGCCTCTATGCTGGAGCTCTGGCAGCGCGGCTTCGGCTTGTTTACCAAAATTCCGGTGTTTGTGGACCAGGATGGTACCTTCTCGGCGGAATTGTTTAACGGTGACTACAAGCTGGTGCGCTCCCGCGGTAATGGCCCATGGGTGGACAATACAGACAGCATCAGCGTCAATGTGAAGGGCAATACTGTGGTAGATGTGCCGGTGCAGCCCTACTTCACGTTTTCTAATGCCAGCATCCAAAAAAACGGCTCTACGGTGACGGCTACTTGTACCGTCGCCAAAACGGCAACCAGAAATATTGATCGGGTAGTGCTTTTTATCAGCCGAACAGCCATTGTGGACGCAACGAACAACTTGGCCCGTAGCGAGAAAAGCGGTGCCGACGTAGCTGATCTGAGCAAACCACTGACCTTTTCACTTGCTGTGCCTACCTCTATCAAGGGTCCCGTGTATGCCCGCCTGGGGGTGAGAGCAAGCGGGGCCGGTGAATATCTCTACACGCCCGTGCAAAAGCTGGAGTAACAGCTTGCGCTGACGGTAATAAAAAGGGTAGCCATGTGGCTACCCTTTTTTTATGGACTCAAGTATCTCCCTGTACCGAGCTACATTCTCAGCCAGTGCCCGGCGCTTATACTGCATCAGGTAGCGCGGGTGGTCCAGAATGTGCAGCTCATCAAACAATTGCAGTTCGCCGTTGAGCCGTTGGAAGTACTGCCCATTGCGGCGGCCCAGGCACACGGCGGCGTGGCGGGCCAGCCCTACCTCGGTGGTCATCTGTTGTACGGACTGCTGGATGTCGGGCCATAGCGCCTGCGTTACGGCCGGCGAATCGTAGAAATTATAGTTCAGGTCGTTTTTTAGCAGAACCAATGAGTAAAGTGAACCGAGAAAGAAGTGCTCATAGAACATCTGTGGGCCGCCCATAGCCATAATAACGGCCTGCACGAACTCGCTACTTGGCTCGCGGCGGCGCGGCAGGTCGTTGTCGATTCCCCAGGCGGCCAGCGCGGTAGGGTCGGTGAAGGCCACGCCGGTGCGGCCGTTGCCCAACCGGCCGGGGTTGATGCCCAGCAGCGCCACCCGCGGGCGGTTGGTGGCATAGTAACGTTGGGCAAACTGTGTGAGTAGCCGCAATGGCTCGGGCTGTTGGTAGGGGCTCACGGCCACCACGCCCTCAGGCAACGGCGCGGAGGGTAGGGGAAACGTTGCGAGAAACGACAGCAGGCGGTCGGCGAAGGTAGACATAGGCAGGGTAGGGGTTCCGCTTTCCTACGACCTATCCGCCACTGATGGTCGGGTTTCCTGCGCTTTTCCCGCTACTTTTGCTGGCCCGTTCACCCCTTGTTGTTGATGCCCACGTTGCTGACCCTCTTGCTACTGCCTGTTGCCTGGCTCTATGCCGGAGTAATGCACGTGCGCAACTGGTTGTATGGCCAGGGAATCAAGAAAAGTGAGCAGTTTCCGATACCCGTGGTAAATGTGGGTAATCTGCGGGTAGGCGGCACCGGCAAAACACCTCACGTAGTCTGGCTGACGCGCCAGTTGCTCCGGCACGGTCAGCACCCGGCTATTCTGAGCCGGGGCTATGGCCGTCAGACCCGCGGCTACCGCCTCGCTACCCCTTCCGATACCGCCCAAACCATTGGCGACGAGCCCCAACAGTATGTGCAGGAGTTTGCCGAACAAGTACTTGTAGCCGTGAGCGAAGATCGGTGCGCGGGCATCCGGCGGCTGCTGGCCCTACCTCAGCCGCCCACCGCCGTGGTGCTCGACGATGCCTATCAGCACCGCCACGTGCGCCCTACCCTCAACCTGTTGCTAACGGAGCAGCAGCGCCCATTTTACGAGGACCATGTGCTGCCCGCCGGACGCCTGCGCGAAAGCCGCGCTGGCGCCCAACGGGCCGACGCCGTGCTTATTACCAAGTGCGACCCTCACCTTGGCGCTGAGCAGCAGCAGGAAATTATGCGGCGTGTGCGGCGCTATGCCCGACCCCAGGTGCCGGTTTTATTCTCCGCGTACCAATACGGTGCTCCGGTGGCCGTACATCAACCGCAGAATATCGAAAGCCAAGCTATAATACTACTAACGGGTGTTGCTAATCCGGCGCCGCTACGCACATATTTGGAGTCGGCGGGGTACCAGATTGTAAGCCACGCCGCCTTTGCCGACCACCATTTGTTCAGCGAAACGGAGCTTCGACAGGTAGCTGCGCAATTACGGCCGGGCGTTAGCGTTTTCACCACGCAAAAAGATGCAGCCCGCCTACAAGTGCCCGCGTTGCGGGCGGTAGTAGCCAACTGGCCTTTATTTTATATTCCGATTGACGTGCAGTTTTTGGCCGATGGCGAAAGCCGTTTGCTGGCGCTGCTAACACCTATTTTTCAGCCCCACGCTGTTGTCTGATTTGTTTCGTTTTTTGCTCGTAAGCCGGCTGCTGCGCCGGTTGTTGTCGTTGTCGCCGACCCGGCGAAGCTGGCTAGTGCCGGTGGTTATAGTGATGTGGCTGTTCCCTCTGGTCACCCGCGCCCAGATTGTAGACGACTCCACCAAGGTGCTCTATGGTCCCAAAACTACGTTCATCATTCGGGAGGCCGACGTGCTGCGCGACACCATCACGCCGGTGATGGTGGATACCACCCTCACGCGCCTACCCCAACAGCGCTACTGGCTGCACGATAGCACGTTTCAGCAGGACCTGGGCAACCTGGGCACTGCCACCCGGCCGCTGTTGTGGCAGACCAATACGCAACTGGGCAACCGCCTGGGCCGCAACGTGTTCGATAAGTACGCCATCAACCCGGCTACCATTCCCTACTACGATACCCGCTCGCCCTACTCGTATTTTCAGTTTAATCTGGGGAGTACCGGCGAGTCGACGTTCCGACTGTCCTACGCGCGCAGTGTGAAGAAGTACTTCAACGTGGGTGCGGTGTATGAGCGGTTTACGTCGACCAAAACGCTGGCCGACGTAACGGGCCGCAACGACTTGGTGCGCCATACCAACGTGCTGGTATTCATGCGCTACCAGTCGCCCAACGACCGGTACCACGGCCTGTTCAACGTCACCACCTCCCGGCACCGCGCCATTGAGCAGGGCGGCATCCGGCGCAATAGCGACCCAATAGCAGCCGATACATTGCTTGATAAAGGGTTATTGTTTATACAACCCAGCACGCAGACAGTATGGTTGCAGACAGGGGCCGGGGGCGCCACCGCCGCTAACGAAGAGGAGCGCAACAACGTGCACCTGGCGCACACCTACCGGCTGCTGGGGCAGGGCCTCACGGCCTTTCACGTGCTGGACTACAACTCCCAGCGTAATCGCTTCTACGACAACGGTATCGTGCGGGCGAACGGCCAGCCGGTGTATCCCGGCTACCCCAATACCTTCCTCAACCTCACGAAGACCAATGATATTGCCACCTACCACCAGATAGAAAACACGCTCGGCTTTCTGGGGACTACCACCTGGAAAGGGTCGTTGGTGGAGTACCGCGTGTATGCCCGCCGCCGCGACATCAGCCTCCGTATGGAAAGTCTGTTTTCTACCATCACTGGAACAGATTCGGCGGGTCGCTCGCCGCAACTGCCGTATCCCAGCACCCCTACCCCAGCTGATGTGCGTAAGCTGGATCCTCTGAAAGTATACCGAGGCGAAGGGAAAGCAATTGCAGGCCAGGTGTTTGTGGGTGGCAATGCAGCTTTCAACTACAAGCAATTTGCTATTCAAGGCGAAGCAGAATATCTAGTGCTCAACAAGGAATACCGCCTGCGCGGGCAGGCCCGATTGGGGCCGCTGACAGGGGAAGTGCTGCTGGTTGGCTATTCGCCTACCCTCACGCAACAGCTGTATAGCGGAAATCATTTTAAATGGGACTATCGACCAAGCGAAGCCGATACAACTTTGAATAACACTGACATACAGCAGTTTTCAGCTCATATTTCACAGAAACTGGGTCGTCATCATTTTAATGCTTCTGGCTCATTTATAAGTATCCTTAATTTAGTATATTATAATATTGATGGGAAGCCGCGAAATTCTAGTGCACAACAACTCGTAACCCTCACCGCTCGGCACCGCTTCAACTACGGCAAGGTATACTTCGACAACCAGGGCACCTATACGCTCGGCGGCCAGGGAACTGGCAACAACGACCCGATTCGCATTCCAACGCTGGTGTCGCTGTCGCGGGTGTACTACCAGAACGAGATTTTCCGCAAGGCGCTGTTCGGGCAGATTGGGGCCGAGATGTACTACCAGTCGAGCTACCGGGCCTACCAGTACAGCCCTAGCACCCAGCAGTTTTACCTGCAAAACAGCTTCGAGATTCGCAACTATCCGGTTATCAACGTGTTTCTGGCTGCCGACGTGAAAACCGTAGGCGTATTTGTGAAGGTGGCCTACCTTAACCAGGGCCTGGCCGGCAACGGCTACTTTACCACCCCCTACTACACCGCCCAGCAGCGCCGCATCCAGTTCGGTATCCGCTGGCAGTTCTTTAACTAGAGGTGAGATGGTGAGATGGTGAAATAGCGAGTTTTATGTTCTGTTAGTGCAGTTTGCGCAAGCGGCGCATCCAGAACATAAAACTCATTATTTCACCATCTCACTATCTCACCATTTTCTCTCCCATGAAAGAAAAAACCATCCTCAAGCTCAAGCTGAATACCGACCCGCGGTGGGTGGATATTGCCAGCAAAAACATCGAAGACATTCTCGTCGACCACGCGTATTGCGAGCAGAAGGCGGCCAGCACCGGCATTTCGCTGATTGTGAAGTACCCCGAGAAAACGCGGCTGGTAGACGAGCTGACGCTGCTGGTGGCCGAGGAGTGGAGCCACTTCGAGCGGGTGCTGGAGGAGCTGCGCAAGCGCGGCCACCAGCTAGGCCGCCCCCGCCGCGACGAGTACGTGGTGCAGCTCATGACGCACGTGCGCAAGGGCGGCGCCCGCGAGCGGCAGCTCATGGACCAACTCCTAGTATCGGCCCTGATTGAGGCGCGCAGCTGCGAGCGATTTAAGCTGCTCTGGAAACACATTCCCGACCCCGAGCTGAGCCAGTTCTACTACGAGCTGATGGTGTCCGAAGCCGGCCACTTTGTGAGCTACGTAGACCTAGCCAAAGAATATTGTGACCCCAAGGAGGTGGACACGCGCCTGCAAGAGCTGCTGAAAATCGAGGGCGACATCGTGACCAGCCTGCCCGTGCGCGACGACCGGATGCACTAATCCTCAGGTAAATAGGAAAAAGCACGGAGAAATTGCCAACGGACGTAAAACGTCCTATATTGGCTTTTATGAATATACGCTACTCCTTCCTGCTTTTCTTATTCTGGTTGCCTTTGGGGGCGTGGGCGCAGGGGCCGATGCCTGTGTCCCGGCAGCTTAATTTTTGTGGTCAGCCCTATACGGCGCCGGTGGGCTGCGTGGCCGTCACGGAGCACGAGCTGGCCTGCGAGGATGCGCAGCTAAGCTGGGTCTACCTCGATTTCAAGGACTACCGCGCCCTGGGCGAGGAGTACATAGCGCAGGTGCGGCGCGGACTAAAAGGCGTTCATCAAGAACCGGCTACTTTCTACCTGCTTGGCAATGAGGTGAAGGGGTATAAGCTAACGTATAAGAACTTTAATGGGTTGGCCTATAGACTCGTAGCGTGCAGTGTGGTGAACGGGCAGCCGCTGGTGATACAACTCACCACGCCCACCGACCCGGTAAGCAACGCGGCCATTCCGGCGTTTGCGCAGCAATTTGTGCGGGTGAGCAAGTAATACCTGGCGTCAGCGGTGCAGGAAGAATGGGTAGGGTGTGAAACTTGGTGCCGGCACGCAGCTTTGGCAGTGGGTTGCAGTCTTTGCAATACGCTGGAATGGCCGCAACTATTCAGCAAAAACTACGGTACTGCCGGATACTCCGTCCTTCGCTTCCATTCACCAAAACCCTACCCTATGCTGCTTTTCCAACGACTCTGTTTGTTGGCTGGCGTTAGCGCCGTCTTGTGTGGCGCCGGCTCCGGTGCCTACGCCCAAGCGCCAGCCAGTACTACCCCCGAGGTGCGCAAAGCGCCCATCATGAGCCGGTGGGAAAAGAAAGTAACCCCCGACAACGCTTGGCGCGAGTATCCGCGCCCCCAACTAGTACGCCCGCAGTGGCAAAACCTAAACGGGCAGTGGGACTACGCCATCACCACTCAAACGGTGCCCGCGCCTACCTCGTTCGAGGGGAAGATTCTGGTACCTTTCTGCATAGAATCGACCCTGTCGGGCGTGACCAAGCCCCTGCGCCCTGAGCAGCGCCTGTGGTACCGCCGCTTCCTGCAAGTGCCCACGCAGTGGCAGGGCCAGCGGGTGCTGCTGCACTTCGGGGCCGTAGACTACGAGTGCAGCCTGTGGCTGAACGGCGGACTGGTAGGCAGCCACACCGGCGGCTCCGACCCGTTCAGCTTCGACATTACGGACTTTCTGAAAACCGACGGCGACAACGAACTGGTGCTGGGCGTGACTGACCCGAGCTCTACCGGCGAGCAGCCCCGCGGCAAGCAGGTCACCAACCCCGAGGGTATTTGGTACACGCCCGTATCGGGTATCTGGCAAACGGTGTGGATGGAGCCTGTGCCCACAGCCGGCTACCTCGAAGAGGTGCGCCTCACGCCCGAGGTAGACTCCAGCCGCTTGCGCGTGGAGGCGCTTTTGCACCGCCCCGTGAGCGAACGGAACTACACCAGCGCTATCCGCGTCACGGCCATGGATGGGAAGAAAACGGTGGCCAGCACGGTGGTGAAGGTAGGGCAGGTGGCCTACCTCAACATTGCCAAACCCAAGCTCTGGTCGCCCGATAAGCCGTTTCTGTATGATGTGAAAACGGAACTGGTGACCGTAGAAGACCCCTTCGGCGACATGGAGCGCAACAAGCGCCCCCGCAACGGGCGGCCCCTGGCCGATGCCTACGCCAAAGCCAATGTGGTAGGTGCACCCACCGACGTGGTGACGGGCTACTTTGCCATGCGTAAGATTTCGCTGGGGCCAGGGCCGGTGCCGGGCCAGCCAGTGTTGCTGCTCAACGATAAGTTTGTGTTTCAGAACGGCCCGCTCGACCAGGGCTGGTGGCCGGCCGGGCTGCTCACGCCGCCTTCGGATGAGGCCATGATTTTCGAGATTGACTTCCTGAAGCAGTCCGGCTTCAACATGCTGCGCAAGCACATCAAGGTAGAGCCCGACCGCTACTACTACCAGGCCGACCGCCTGGGCATCCTGATCTGGCAGGACATGCCCTCCGGCTTCCTCGACCATACCTCCCAAAACGACCACAACGGCGTAAAGCAGGAACCTCTGCGCCGCTCCCTGGCCAAGGAGCAGTTTGAGCTGGAGCTGCACCGCATGATTGACCGCCTCTACAACCACCCCAGCATCGTGACCTGGGTGGTGCACAATGAAGGCTGGGGTGAATATGACAACCAGCGCCTCGCTGCCCAAACGCAGAAACTTGACCCGAGCCGCCTGGTAAACGCCGTGAGCGGCTGGAACGACCGGGGCGCCGGCGACTTCTTCGACATCCATACCTACGAGGAGGAGCCCCGTGCCCCGGAGGCCAAACCCAACCGCGCCGTGGTGATAGGGGAGTTTGGCGGCATTGGCTGGCCCATTGAAGGACACCTCTGGAACCCCGAGATGCGTAACTGGGGCTACCAAACCTACCACGATGCCAAAGCCGTGGAAGACGCCTACCGGAAGAAATACGCCAAAATCATTGACTACTACCAGAATCGGGCACTTTCGGCTGCTGTCTATACCCAAACCACTGATGTGGAAGGCGAAATCAACGGCCTGCTGACGTATGACCGGGAGGTTATCAAAATCCCGGTGAAAACGCTGCGCAAGATTCACGCACCGCTATTCAAGGAGGTGAAGTAAGCCCTACCTCTCGTATCTGTTGTTGTAGTTCGCTTATGCGCAGCGTAACAACCCGACGAAGACGCGGAATAAATGCCGTTTACTAAAAGCGCGCCGTTGCTGATTATGCCAGCAACGGCGCGCTTTTGGTTTAAGGAATCAATGTACAAGAATTTATAAATCAGGCCGCCTTACAGCACTATTCCCCCGGTTACCTCCAGGCGCTGGCCATTGAGCCAGCGGGCCGCATCGGTGCAGAGGAAAGCGACGATGCCGCCGATATCGTCGGGCTCGGCCGTGCGGCCCAGAGCCGTGGCTTGGGCCACCCAGGCGCGCATCTCGGGCGTATCCGGCATCGCGCCGCCACCAAATACGGCGCCGGGCGCAACCACGTTGGCCGCAATGCCCCGACTGCCCAACTCCACGGCCAAGTAGCGGGTGAAAACTTCCACCGCCCCTTTCATGCTGGCGTAGGCTGAAAAGCCCGCATAGGAACTACGCGCGGACACTGTGGAAATGTTGATGATACGGCCGCCGTCGCGCAGCAGGGGCAGCGCCTTTTGCGTGAGGAAGTACACGCCCTTGAGGTGGATGTTGAGCATCTCATCAAACTGCGCTTCCGTTGTTTCAGCAATGGGGGCGCTCAGGCTGGTGCCGGCGTTGTTGATGAGAAAGTCGAACCGATCGGTACCAAAAGTGTCGGCCAGCACCGCGGCAACCTGGTCGAAAAAGGCGCCAAAGGTATTGATATCAGCCACGTTTAGGGGTAGGGCTACGGCGCGGTGGCCCAGGGCTTCAATTTCGGCAACTACGGCGGCGGCTTCGGCCTGCTGGCTGCGGTAGGTGAGGATAACATCGATGCCCTGCTGGGCTAGTTTCAGGGCCATGTCTTTGCCTAAGCCCCGGCTGCCGCCGGTTACGAGTGCTATGTTGGAAGTGCTCATAGAAGCGCATTTGTGGTGTTAATTGAACACGACAAAGGTCTCCCGAGCAGCTTCCTGCGATGTTGTACTCGTCAATCCGCTTATTGTAGAAATCAAATCGGCACGGCTTCCTGCGCCCGAAAAGCGCCGGGGCTCAGGGTGGCATAGCGGCGGAAAGAGTGCGAGAAGTGCGCCACGTCGACAAAGCCCAGGCTGTCGGCAATTTCCCAGAGCGTCCAGTCGGTTTGGCGCAGCAGGGCCTTGGCCTCCTGCGCCCGCCGCCCGCTGATGAGGTCGGTGGTGGTACGACCGGTACTGTCTTTCAGTACTTTATTGAGGTGGTTGACGTGTACGGCCAGTTGATCGGCAAAATCCTTGGCCGTGCGCAGCGACACGCGCTGTTGGGGCGTGGTAAGCGGAAACTGCCGCTCCAGCAGTTCCACGAAGCGCGAGCTGAGCCGGGCCGCCGCCGAGTGGGCGGGATGCAGCGCCGTGCTGGGCTGCCGCCTCTGCCCCAGGTGCAGCAACTCCAACACGTAGGCCCGCAGCAGGTCATACTTGTAGGCGTAGTCGGAGGATAATTCCTCGTGCATCTTCGCGAAAATGGCCTCTACCCGTGCTACCTCAACCGGGGTTAGCTGAAATACAAGGTAGCCATCGGCCCGGAACAGGGGCAGCTCGTCGGGGGTAAGCCCCCCAAGGACTGGTAGTAAAAATTCGGCCGTGAAAAGGCAGAACTGCCCCCGCTGCATTTCGGCGGGTCGCCACTGAAACGAGACTTTAGGCGTCGAAAACACCAGGGTGTCGGGCGCAATATCAATAGTCTGATCAGCGTATTCGGCGCGGCTGTGACTGCGCAACAAGCTGATTTTGTAGAACGAGCGGCAGGGGTAGGACGTGCCGGGCCGCAGTTGGGCGGACTGCCAGAAGTTGGTCAAATCAAACACATTGAAATGGCCGACCTCGCGCTGAATGCCTCCGGGCAGCAGGGCGCTCAGGTCGAGTCCGGTGCAGGGAGCCAGTTCCTGATACAGGTCCTGTAGGGCAGCAGTCGTCATGGCGGTGGGTTGCTTTGTAAGATTCAAAGCAACCCACAACCGGCCGCAAAGTTTGCCGGTATCTGCGCGTCAGGCCAAAGCCAACAGCACGACGCTCAGATGTCGGCTACTGCGCTGTGCCTACCTGCGCTGAGGCCGTTTTCAAGGCCAGCAACGCCCCATCCGACACGTCGCCGAACAGCGATACACCGGCTGCGCCGTTGCGCAGGGCGTTGGTAATGCCTTGCTGCACCTCCGCGTCGTTCTTGAAATCGGGGAGAAAGAGGCCGGCGTAGAGCGGAAATTTGCCGTTGAGGGCCTGCACGCCTTCGGCCACGGCTTGCCCAATCCAGGCTACGTTTTCTTTGTAGAACCCGTGGTAGATCATGGGGCACACGCCGCTGATGTTCCAGTTCACCCAGTCCTGCTTCACGTTGCGGTGGGCAATGTCGGGGGTAGGGAACACGGCGGCCGTCATGGGTTTCTTGTACTTCTGAGCCACCTTCATTAGGCGCTCTACCACCCGGTTCACGCGCTGGTAGCGAAACACCCGCCACGAGGGGCTGGCCTCCGGATACTGCACCGTGTCGATATCAATACCATGTTCGGCCTTATAAGCGGCTTTGCAGACCGGGCAGTAGCAGAAATCGTACTCCGGCAGCTCGCTGGTTTGCACAATCTTGTACTTGTCCCACAGGTTTACGGGCAGAATTACGTCGCAGAAGCGCACGTAGTCGAGGTGCACGCCGTCTACGTAGTCCTTTTTCAGGGCGGCTTCGTAGTCGTCGGCCAGGTACTGTTTCACCTCCTCGCGCGAGGGGCACAGCCAGCGGTAGTAATCTACGTAGGGTGGGTGGGTGGCGCAGGATTTGCCCGTGCGGCTCACGGCGTACCACTCGGGATGGGCCGCCAGCAAGGACTTTTCGCCGCGGTTCATGGTCCAGATCCAGCGGTGAGCCTCCAGCTTCTGGGCTTTAGCGGCGCGGCAGTGCTTTTCACTGTCGGCCTCGAAGAAAATGCCGCGCACGCCCGCGTCGTAATACTTGCGGTAGCGCTCGGCCAGCTGTTGCTCGGTGTCTTTGGCATCGGGGTTAGTCCATACCCAGTGCTTCCAGCGGGTTTTGGGCGCGGCTGCGGGCACGGCCGCGGCGGCCACACTGGGTAGGAGTGAGGCGGAGAGGCCCGCTACTACGCTGTTTTTAACAAAATTCCGCCGGGTTGTCATAGAGGTTGAGGGTTTTGGAGGTAGGGCAAAGAAAGTCAAGGCGAATATAATAGTACTGTCATCCTGAGTGCAGCGAAGGACCTTATGCCAGTTGAACGAGTCGTTGGTACGCTTGCCGTTCACACGTGATAAGGTCCTTCGCTGCACTCAGGATGACAGATGATATTTCCAATAACGGCCTAGGTTTTCTGCTTCTTCTTCTTGGCCGCGGGGAAGAGTACGTTGTTGAGAATCAGGCGGTAGCCGGGAGAGTTGGGGTGCAGGGACAGGTCGGTAGGCTCTTCCTCTACCATGTGCTGGTAGTCCTCGGGGTCGTGGCCGCCGTAGAACGTCCAGGTGCCTTTGCCCAGCGTGCCGTGCATGTAGCGCACCTCGCCGGAGGCCTTGTTTTCGCCCATTATCACCACGTCGGGCTTGATGAGCGACTTGCGAAACGCGGTGGTCTGACCCATAAAGCCTTTTATCACCTTCTCGTGGTCCTGCGTGAGCATGGTGGGCACGGGGTCGTACTTGGCCGAAAACGTGAACAGCTGGAAGTAGTCGTTTCCCTCGTACACGCCCCGCTCGGCGGGCTGCATGTCGATGTTGGAGAATTCGTACTCGTATGGGTCGCGCACGATCTGGAAGTTCTGGAAGGCCAGCGTGCGGTTGAAGTTGAGCTTGCTTTGGGCCTGCGGATCGGCCGGGTCGCCGTCGTACATGCTTTCCACCATGTCTACGCCCAGGCCGGCCAGGGCAATGTCGTAGGTGTCGGTGGCGCCGCACATGGCAAACATGAAGCCGCCACCGGCAATAAAGGCCTGCATTTTGGTCACCACGGCGCCTTTCATCTCGCTCACCTTGGCAAAGCCGTTGCGCTTGGCCGCGGCTTCGGAGTCGCGCTGCTGCTGCTGGTACCAGGGCCGGAAGCGGTAGTTGCGGTAGAATTTGCCGTACTCGCCCGTAAAGTCTTCGTGGTGGATGTGCAGCCAGTCGTACTTGGGCAGGTCGCCGCGCAGCACTTCGTCGTCGTAAATCTGGGTGTAGGGAATTTCGGCGTAGGCCAGCACCAGCGTCACGGCATCGTCCCAGGGCTGCTTGCCTTTGGGCGTGTACACCGCAATTTTGGGTACCTTCTCCAGCTTCATGATGTCCATGTTGGCGTTAGGGTCGGCAATCTGGCTGAGTACGCCCGTGTACTGCGCCTCCGAAATCACCTGGTAGGTGACGCCGCGCACGGCCAGCTCGTTTTCGGCGCCGGCCACCGCGTCGAAGGCAAAGGCCCCGCCCCGGTAGTTCAGGAGCCAGTCCACTTCCACCTGCTTGCCCAGCAGCCAGTAGGCAATGCCGTAGGCCTTCAGGTGCTCTTTCTGCGCCTCATCCATGGGGATGAGAATATGGTTGGCCCAGGCCGCCACGGGCGCGCCTACCCAGAGAGCGACCAGCAGCAGAAGAGGAGAAAAACGCTTCAACATCATAGCTTCAACAACTAAAAACCGCGAAAAAAGAACAACGCGCTCAGCCCAAAAAACGAGATAAAAGCCCGTATCGCATCTAAACAAATGTAGCGAAACGGGGCGGGAGTTGTGCTGAAAGCGCCTACCTTGCACTACCCACTATCCAGCGCGTTGCCGGGTAGCTGCACCACGTTTTGCCATGCACTTTTTAGAAAACATAAAGGAGGCGTTCCGTTCCATCCGGAGTAACCTGTTGCGCACCATCCTCACGGCGCTCATCGTGAGCATTGGTATCATGGCGCTGGTTGGCATTCTGACGGCCATCGACGCCATGAAGTTCTCGTTGAGCCAGACATTTGCCAGCCTGGGGGCTAACTCATTTGAAATCAGTGCGAAAGGATATAACAACCGCTCCCGGCGCGGGGGCGTGCAGGAGAAAGTCTACCCGGTTATCAACTATTTGCAGGCCCGCCAATACAAGCAACAGATCGGCGACGAGGGGAGGGTGGGCATCTCGGCCTTTATTTCGGGAGCAGTGGAAGTGAAGGCGGGTAGCGAGAAGACCAACCCCAACATGCGCGTAGTGGCCGGCGACGACAACTACCTGTTGATCCAGAGCTTTAACCTGCTGGCCGGCCGTACCTTCTCAGCGTCTGAGCTGGAAAGCGGCGCCAACGTGGCCATTGTGGGCCAGGAAATTAAGGATAAACTATTCCCAAGCCAGAGCCCGATAGGACACTATGTATACCTGATGGGACGCCGCTTCTTGGTAGTTGGTCAGCTGGAAAAAAGTGGCAGCACCATGGGCGGCGGTGGCGCCGACCGCACCGTACTGATTCCGTTGGAAACCGGCAACCAGATGCCGCGCCAGCAAGCCCTGAACTACGAAATCAAAACCGCTACCCCCGACCCCAACAACCTCACCTACCTCACGGGCTTGGCCACCGGCACCATGCGCGCCGTGCGCCACGATGCCTTGGGCCAACCCGATTCTTTTGAGGTAGAGCGTAGCGACTCGCTGGCCTCTAAACTCGATGAGCTGTCGGGCAACATTCGCATTGGGGGCTTTCTGGTAGGATTTATCACGCTGCTTGGGGCCAGCATTGCCCTTATGAATATCATGATGGTGTCGGTGACGGAGCGTACTCGCGAAATTGGTATTCGCAAGGCATTGGGCGCTACCTCCCGCCAGATCCGGCAGCAGTTTCTGATGGAGGCCATTGTGATTTGTCTGCTGGGAGGAGCATTGGGCGTGGCGCTGGGTGTGGCCATGGGCAATGGCGTGATGCTATTTGTGGGCGGCGGCGGCTTTCTGGTGCCTTGGCTCTGGATTATGCTGGGCCTGCTCATTTGTGTGAGCGTGGGGTTGGCCTCGGGTTACTACCCCGCCAGCAAAGCCGCCCGGCTCGACCCTATTGAGTCACTTCGCTACGAGTAACCATTTAGGCTTTCGCACGGAATCAGGGGAGTTGAAAGGAGTTCATGGAAACTCTTTTCAACTCCCTTTTTTAACGCCCTTAACTCTGCGTGCAAGAAGAATATACAAATGTTGTTATTATGGATATGTAAAAACAAGTATATATTTGTGCTTCCACAGAAGGTAGCATATATGGCCACAGGCAGCACGGTAGGGCAACGAATCAGTCAGTTGATAGCACAATTGGGTATCTCCAAAAATGCTTTTGCAATGTCATTGGATAAAACGGCAACGGTCATCCAACACCTTGTAGACGAACGTAATAAGCCAGGATTTGACCTTTTGTGTAAGATATTTGAAACGTATCCAGCGGTGTCAAAAGACTGGCTGATGCAGGGAGAAGGTACTATGTTTGCCACCATGGTGGCTCCCGCCGAAGCAGCGCAGCTTGTAGCCACTCCTCCGGTAGCTGCTACCGCACCAGCACCCGTAGAAGAACTACCCAATCCGGCGCCCGTAGCGCCTACCCCCGCCACGCCAACACCGGCGCCGGCCCCGGTGGCCCCCGAGCCGGTAGCACAAGCGCCAACGCCTGCACCAGCAGCCCCCAAGCCGGTAACTCCGGCCCCAGCGGCGCCAATTGCCTCGCTACCCCCAACGCCAGCGCCTGTTGTGGCTGCTCCCGCTGCGTCCGATGCTAGCTGGCAAACGGCCCTCTACACGCAACAAATGGCGCATCAATTAGCTATGGCTGAAATGCGCAACCAGCATTTGCAGGAGCAGCAACGCATGATGCAACAAATGATGGAATTGATGCAGCGGCAACTTAGCTAAGGTTGCTACCCACTTAAGCTGTTATAAAGCACTGGCATCTGCCGGTGCTTTTTTTTTGAAGCGTAAGGCGATGCTGCGTTTTGTGTAGCATTCCCCGCAGTTTGTATACGCCTGGAGGCTGGTCGACACCTGACCTTTGTTGAGCAAAAAGATAGTTCAACAAATAGGTATAACAGCATCATGAGCAGTATCAAACAAGTAGCCCTGGGCAGCCAGGGACTGGAAGTGCCCGTCGAAGGATTGGGCTGCATGGGCATGACGGGCGGCATCAACGGCATGAGCGTGTACGGTGAAGCCGACGAGCAGGAAAGCTTGGCTACCCTGCACCGCGCCCTGGAGCTGGGCGTGAACATGCTGGACACCGCCGACCTATACGGTCCCATGCTCAACGAACGGCTGATCAGCAAAGCTCTGGCCGGCCAGCGCGAGAAGTACATCGTGGCTACCAAGTTCGGCTTCGAGGTAGACGACCAGGAAAACTGGACCGGCGGCTATAACGGCCGCCCCGAGTACGTGCGCAAGTCCATCGAGCGTTCCTTGCGCAACCTTGGCACTGACTACGTGGACCTCTATTACCTGCACCGCGTCGACCCCAACACGCCCCTTGAGGAAACGGTAGGGGCCATGAGCCGGCTGGTGGAGGAAGGTAAAGTGCGCTATCTGGGGCTAAGCGAAGTATCCGCCGACGAGCTGCACCGGGCGCACCAAGTGCATCCCATCACGGCCCTGCAAACGGAGTACTCACTCTTCGACCGCGGCGTGGAGGAAAAGGGCACGTTGCAGGCGGCCCGGCAGCTAGGCGTTGGCTTCGTGGCCTACTCGCCGTTGGGTAGGGGCTTTTTATCCGGCGACATCAAAACGCCCGACGACTTTGAGCCCAACGATTCGCGCCGTTTCTTCCCGCGCTACCAGGGCGAAAACTTCTACAAGAATGTGGCGCTGGTGGAAAAGCTGCAAACGCTGGCCCAGGCGAAAGGCGTTACGGCGGCACAGCTCGCCCTGGCCTGGGTGCTGGCGCAGGAGGTGGTCGTCATTCCCGGCACCAAGCGCCGCAAGTACCTGGAGCAGAACGTGGCCGCCGCCAGCATCGTGCTGACGCAGCAAGAACTGGCCGAACTAGAAGCCATTATGCCCGTGGGTAGTACGGCCGGCGCCGCCTACCCGGAAGGGCTGTAAACCAGAAAAGCGGGCAAGGTGCGCCCGCAACGAAACATTGCAACTGCTTTGGCATTACTACAATGCCAAAGCAGCTGTATTTCTACCCATACACCGCTTCCACTTCAAGCCAGAATATGAAGCCATCAGCGAAAGAATTTCAATTGCTTGCCTCCGTATCGGACTTTACGCAGCACTTTGGCTTTCCCGAGCCCGTGCACCCGTTGCTGACGGTCATCGACTTAGAGAAAAACCGCCACCTCACGCCGCCTACCATGCCGGCGCTGCGGCAGCTCTACATCATTGCCCTGAAGAAAAACCTGCGCGGCCAGATGCAGTACGGCCGGCAGAGCTACGATTTCAGCAATGGTATGCTGGGATTCTACGCGCCCGGCCAGCTCTGCGAAGGCAACGACGGGCTGGATATTTCAGAGTTGAGTGGCTGGATGCTGGTTTTTCATCCCGATCTGCTGGCGAAGTATCCGTTGGGGAAGAAAATCACCAACTACGGCTTTTTCTCCTACCAGGTGCACGAGGCTCTGCACCTTGCAGCCCATGAGGAAAGCGCACTAGCTGGGCTGATTAACGGAATACGGCGGGAATGTGAACAGCCCATCGACGCCTTTAGTCAGGACGTGCTGGTGTCGCAGCTCGATGTGCTGCTGAGCTACGCCAACCGCTTCTACCACCGGCAGTTCCTTACCCGCCGCACTGCCGAGCACGACCTGCTCAGCCGCTTCGAAGAGTTGCTGACCGCCTACTTTGCCCAGGATGACGGCGAGCAGCCGCTGCCTACTGTACAGTTCTTCGCCGATGCTCTGCACGTGTCGCCGGCCTACCTCAGCGACATGCTCCGCACCCTCACGGGGCAGAGCACCCAGCAGCATATACATCAGGCCCTAATCGAAAAAGCTAAACGCCTGCTGCTGTCCACCTCGCTGACTATCAACGAAACAGCCTTTCAGCTGGGCTTTGAGTATCCGCAGTATTTCAGCCGGCTGTTCAAAAGCAAAACTGGCCTGACACCCGCCGAATTCCGTTTTTCGGTGCAGTAGGGTAGGCATTCAACGAAGCGGTAGAAATGCTTCGACAAGCTCAGCATGACGCTTCCTTTCGAATTTCAGACTTCCTCAACAGCTTCTTTAGCTAACTCAAATGGTTATGCAGTGATGGTGACAATACTATACTAGGGCAAAGCTATTGCCAGCCCTGTACAGCGTTGCCACCGAAAACGCTCTTGTTTACGGCTGGGGTGAAGATACCGTAGGGAAAAGCCGGGGGTAGGGCGCTGGCTTCGTCTAACTGTTGGAGTTGATGGGGGGTGAGCGTGATGTCCAGTGAAGCCACATTGCTACGCAACTGCTCCGGCTTGCTGGCACCCAGAATCAGCGACGTAATGCCGGGTTGCGCCGAAGCCCAGGCCAGGGCTATTTGAGCCAAGGGCCGGCCGGCCTGCGCTGCCACTGCCCGCAGGGCGTCGAGCACGCGCCAGTTGTGGTCCGTAAACTTGGAATCACCAAACGGATTGCTGCCGCTTAACCGGCCTTCGCCCGTCGTGCCAGCGTCGTTGCGCTGATAGTTGCCTGCCAGAAACCCAGCCGCCAGCGGGCTCCAGGGTAGGATGCCTAGGCCGCACTCGCGGGCGGCGGGCACGTGCTCTTGTTCGATATGACGCTCTACAAGCGAATATTCCAGCTGCATGGCAATGGGGGCGGGCATGGCGTGCGCCTGCGCCAGGGTGGCCGCTTTGGCAGCGTACCAGGCCGGAACATCGGAAAAGCCGAAATAGCGGATTTTGCCGGCGCGCACCAGGTCACCCAGCGTTTGCAGCACTTCTTCCACGGGCGTCACCATGTCCCACACGTGCAGCCAGTACAGGTCGATGTAGTCAGTTTGCAGGCGGCGCAACGAGGCCTCCAGGGCCTGGTAGATGTTTTTGCGGCCGTTGCCACCCGCGTGCGGGTTTCCGGGCGTGGTATTGAAGGCAAATTTAGTGGCCAGTACCACCTGGTCGCGCAGGCCGCGCTCGGCTATGTAGCTGCCTACCAGTTCTTCGCTGCGACCTTTGGCATACACGTTGGCCGTATCAATAGAATTGCCACCAGCCTCTACATACGCATCAAAAACAGCCCGCGATACCTCATCGGAGGAGCCCCAGCGCGGCGTACCAAACGTCATGGTGCCCAAGGTAAGCGGACTAACCAACAGGCCAGAGCGGCCCAGCGTACGAAAATCAGTGAGATGCATAGAGGTAGTAATGGGGTGCTGATCTATAACGATTAGCGTGCTACAAAGGTCGAGGTGTGGCCCACCGTTGACGTAACACAAAGCGTTGCTTTTACTATACAAAACGCGGCAAAGTGCAGAACCACGGCAGTAGTTGCCAATGACCCCGCGCTTTGCCGCGTTTCAAAAAATTGAATAAGCTAATGCTGAAAAACCTCTAGTCCCAATTCCTCCACTTCCATTAGGTTGTGTGCGGTTACGGTGCTAAGACGCAGGCGCTTCAGCTCGCCCACCAGTAAGGGGTCGTACTTGGCCGTTACGCGGATGTAGTTGGGCGTGAAGCCCTCCATTTGTCCGTTGGTTACGTCATCCTCAAACAGCACTTCGGCTTCCTGGCCCACATGCTGCTCGTAGAAGAAACGCTTTTTCTTTTCCGACAGGCTGCGCAGCTGCGTGGTGCGCTCGTGGCGGGTGCGGTCCTGTACCCGGCCGGGGAGGGTAGGCGCCAGTGTGTTGGCCCGCTCCGAGTACGGAAATACGTGCAGGTAGCTCACGTCCAGCTCATTCAGAAACTGATAGGTGTCGAGGAAGTCGGCCTCCGTCTCGCCGGGGAAGCCCACAATCACGTCCACCCCGATGCAGGCGTGGGGCATCACTTCCTTGATCAGGCGCACGCGCTCCTGATACAGCTCGCGGCGGTAACGGCGGCGCATCAGGCCCAGAATCTTGTTGGAGCCCGATTGCAGCGGAATGTGAAAATGCGGCGCAAACCGCTTCGACTGCGCCACAAACCGGATAATCTCGTCGCTGAGCAGGTTGGGCTCGCAAGAGCTGATGCGGAAGCAGTTGATGCCCGCTACCTCGTCCAAGGCCCGCACCAAGTCGTAGAAATTTTCGCGCCGCTCGCGCTCCGGGCCTTGCAGGCCAAAGTCGCCCAGGTTCACGCCCGTTAGCACAATTTCCTTCACGCCGGTAGCAGCCAGCTTTTGCACGCGCTCTACCACGCTCTGCACCGAGTCGGAGCGGCTGTGGCCGCGCGCCAGCGGAATGGTGCAGAAGGAGCAGGAGTAGTCGCAGCCGTCCTGCACTTTCAGAAACGTGCGCGTCCGGTCGCCGAAGCTGTGGGCCGCGTGAAACTCCGTAGCCTCGCTGATGGGCGACGCATACACACGTCCTGGTCCGGCGGCGGGCTTCTCAAAACCGGCCAGCGTTTCTACCAGCCGAAACTTCTCGGCGGCGCCCAGCACGGCGTGCACGCCAGGAATCTCGGCAATTTCCTGGGGCTTGAGCTGCGCGTAGCAGCCCACGATGGTTACGAACGCCTCGGGGTTATGCTTGAGGGCTTCCTTTACCACCTTGCGGCACTTGCGGTCGGCGTGGTCCGTGACCGAGCAGGTATTGATAACGTAAATATCGGCCGCATCCTCAAAGGCTACTTTCTCGAAGCCGTACTCCTCAAACTGGCGTCCAATAGCGGAAGTCTCGGAGAAATTGAGCTTGCAGCCCAGCGTGTAAAAGGCAACTTTTCTGGTTTCCATAAGCAAGCCGCAAAGATACGAAGAGTCGCCGTCCTGTCATTCTGAACGCAACGAGGAATCTAAGTAAACAACGACTACTCAGATTCCTGGCTGGGTTCGGAACGACAAATCTCATTTGCGCAAAAAATCCTCGAACGACACCTGCTCGTAGGCCTGCCCCAACTGCACCTGCGAAGCCGTTGTGCCGGGCGTTTTGTGAATCACGCGGCGGCCCACGTTGTCATACAGCACCATATTCTGCGGAGTGAGCAGGCCAAAGCCGTCGGTGAAGCAATAGAATGCGAAAGAGCGCGCCGCCGGGCGCAGCAGGTCGCGGCTGAAGGAGTAGGGCGCCGCTGATAGCCCTAGTTGGCCCAGCAACGTTGCGGCTACGTCCGTCTGCGAGCCTATTACGTCGATAGTGCGTCCTTGCGCGGCGGGGAGAAGGGCACCGCCTGTTATTACCAACGGAATATGAAACTTCTTTGGGGCGTAGTTGGGGGTGTTGCCGGGTTGGGGGTGGCCGTGGTCGGCTACCAGCACCACCAGCGTATTGTTCCACCACGGCTGCTGGCGGGCCGCGTGCAGAAACTGGCCCAGCACGTGGTCGGTGTAATACACGGAGTTGCGGAACAGGCTGGCCTCCTTGGTGCCGGGAAAGCGCGGGCGCATGGGCACATCAAACGGCTCGTGGCTGCTGAGTGTGAAAGCCGTTACAAAGAACGGTTGCCGCTGGCGCTCTAAATCGGTGAGGATGCGCTGAAACAGCACGTGGTCGTGGGCGCCCCACTTCGAATTCTGCTCTGCAGGTTTAAAGTCGGCGCGCTCCGTCAGAGCATCGTAGCCGCCGGCTACCAAGTAGCTCTTCATGTTGGCAAAGGCTAGCTCACCGCCATAATAATAGTGCGATGAGTACCCCGCCGCCCGAAGGGTGCCCACTAGCTGGGGCAGCCGCTCGGTTTTGCGCGGATACTTAATAATGCTAGTGGTGGGCTGATTAGGATAGCCGCTAAGCAGTGCTACCAAACCCTTCTGACTCCGGTCGCCGGCCGCATAGATGTGGCTGAACCGTACGCCCGTGCGGCTCAGGCTATCCAGAGTAGGCGTCACGCCGGCCTCACCACCCAGGCTACCCACTAGCTTGGCCGTAAAACTTTCCAGAATAATAAACAACACATTGGGTCGCGGCGTGCGCAGCAGGGTAGGCGTCGGCAACGGAGTAGCGGCTGGCCGGTACAGCGCCGCAACCAGCCGAGCAGCCGTAGTGTCGGGCATGAAGTGGTACGGATTGGGCCCAGCGTTTTGCAGGAACAGCGAGTTCATCACGTTCCAGGGCACATTCACGGCCGCATGATTGGCAAATAGCTGCGGCGCGAAATACACGTCGCTTTGGTTGATCGGAATCTGCTGCACGCCGCCCCGCAGCGGCACTATCAGCAGCAGCATATATAATAGGCCAATCAGCCCGGCCCGGCCCCGGCCAACGTGTAGGGGTAGGGGAGCCAGTCGGCCTACCAATCCTTTATATAAGAGCCAGCCCACCACAAGTAGGGCCACAAATAGTGCCGTTAGCAGCAGCAAGGGGGCCGAGGCGGCCGAGGCGGCCATTTCGCCGGGGGTGTCTAGGTACTGTAGTGGTGTAGCGTCGAGCCGAAACCCCCAGGCTCTATATAAGGCCAGATCGGCCACCGACAAGAACGAAAGGACGATACCCGCCACCGCCGAGAAGCCACGCACAAGACGTTCCTGCGGAAAAGCAGGGCCTACCAGGCTGCCCAGCGTGAGCAGCGCAAAGGGTAGGAGACACACATACGCCGTGGCCGAGGCATCTAGCCGCAAACCATACCCAAAAACCTGAGCAATGATACTTAGAGGCAGTGAAGTAGTATCACTCCACTGATAGAGCAGAAAGAGAAGCTTAGTAACAACGAAAAAAAGCAGCCAGAACAGAAAATAACGGGCTTGGAAAGCAAAGCGAGTAGTATTCACAGCACAAAAGTAGCGGGTCAAGCGCAGGATACTGACACATGGCCAGAAGTACAGATCGTGATGCCTACAAAGGCAGACAGACATACTTGATTGACAAGGCTTAATGGATGAGGCTAGCTAGTCGTAGTGGAACAGTAGTACCCTACAATATGACCGCAAACGTTTTCTGTATAATATCAAAAAATATATATGTTGAAAGGCACTTCATTTTTCAAACGTTTTAGTTGATAGGTAGGGTGCTTTTTCAGGGTGTACTTCAAATAAAGGACAGTTTTTTCTGAAAAGGGGGTAAAAAAATAAGGGTATACAGGTTTGGTATTTAAAAAAATGCTGCTTTACCTTTGCTAACACCACCCGTCATCTGCCAAACGTATCCTGTTTAATTTTTTACATGGCCATTCTTCGTTTCAAAGCCCTTGAATTAGCTGACACGCGTCAGCCGCTGCCGGTCTTCACTTCCGCTGAGCGCCGCTCCGATAATTTCGGTAAAAACGTCTTTAATCTGGATGCGATGCGGGCAAACATGCCCGGCGAGTATTTCAAGAAGCTTCAGAATGCCATCAAGCAGGGGGCTGCCGTAGAGCGCTCCGTGGCCGATGCGGTAGCAGCGGCTATGAAGACCTGGGCCATGGCTAAGGGTGCTACGCACTACACGCACTGGTTTCAGCCACTCACGGGTTCCACTGCCGAGAAGCACGATTCGTTTTTCGATCTGAACTCCGACGGACGGCCAATTGAGAATTTTAAAGGCTCGGCGCTGGTACAGCAGGAGCCCGATGCGTCGTCGTTTCCCAATGGCGGCATCCGCAATACGTTTGAGGCCCGTGGCTATACCGCATGGGACCCTACCTCGCCCGCCTTCATCATCGAAACCGCTGGCGCCAAAACGCTCTGCATCCCTACCATTTTCGTAGCCTACACCGGCGAGGCACTCGACTACAAAGCCCCGCTGCTGAAGTCGCTGGCTGCCCTAGAAAAAGCCGCTGTTGATGTTTGCCAGTATTTTGACAAGGATGTACAGCGTGTAAATACCACGCTGGGTATCGAGCAGGAATACTTTCTGGTAGATAAGGCGCTGTTTAATGCCCGCCCCGACCTAGTGCTGACTGGCCGCACACTATTCGGTCACGCTCCGGCCAAAGGTCAGCAGCTCGAAGACCACTACTTTGGCTCTATCCCGAGCCGGGTGCACGCCTTCATGCTGGACTTCGAAGAGGAAGCAAATAAGCTGGGTATTCCATTGCGTACCCGCCACAACGAAGTAGCGCCCAATCAGTTTGAGTGCGCCCCTACCTTCGAGGATGCTAACCTGGCCGTCGACCACAACCAGCTCCTGATGGATATCATGGACCGGGTAGCCGAAAAGCATGACCTAAAAGTGCTTCTGCACGAGAAGCCGTTTGCTGGGGTAAACGGTTCAGGCAAGCACAACAACTGGGCAATGAGCACCGATACGGGCGTTAACCTGCTCGCACCCGGCCGCAAACCCAAGGAAAACCTGCAATTCCTGACGTTCTTTATCAACGTAATCAAAGCGGTACACACCCACGGTGCGCTGCTGCGCGCCAGCATTGCCTCGGCCAGCAACGACCACCGCCTGGGTGCCAACGAAGCCCCACCGGCCATTATGTCGGTATTCGTAGGCTCGATGCTGGACTCGGTACTCGATGAGTTGGAGCGCACGGCCAAAGTACCGCTCGACAAAGGAGACAACATCTACCTGAAGCTGGGCATCGACAAGATTCCAGCCATCCTGCTCGACAATACCGACCGTAACCGTACATCGCCTTTTGCCTTCACCGGCAACAAGTTTGAGCTGCGGGCAGTGGGTTCTTCAGCCAACTGCTCCTCGGCCATGACTACCCTCAACGCTGTGGTAGCCGACCAGCTAATCGAGTTCAAAAAGTCGGTAGATGAGCTGATTGAGCAAGGCAAGAAGAAAGAAGTAGCCATTGTTGACGTGCTGCGCGAGTACGTAATCTCGTCGAAAGACATTCGCTTTGAAGGCAACGGGTACTCGCAGGAGTGGGAAGAGGAAGCGGCCCGCCGCGGCCTGCCCAATGTGCGCACCACGCCCCAGGCGCTGGACGCTCTAGTAAGCGCCGACGCCGAAGCCTTGTTCGTTCGTCACGGTATCTTCTCGACGGTAGAGCTACACGCCCGCCACGAGATTCTATTGGAGGAGTACATCAAGAAGATTCAGATTGAAGGCCGTACGATGGGTGACTTGGCTATCAACCACATCATTCCGACGGCAGTAGCCTACCAAACCAAACTCATCGAGAACGTGCGCGGCCTGCGCGAACTGGGCCTCGACGACGAGCACTCGCAGGTGACGGTAGACACCATCAAAGCTATTTCGCGCCACATCAGCACCATCAAAACCGAGGTGGATGCCATGACCAACAGCCGCAAAGTAGCCAACAAGCTGGAAGACACGCACGCACGGGCTATTGCCTACTGCGATACGGTGAAAGCACATTTCGACACCATCCGCCGCTCTACCGACAAGCTGGAGCTGATGGTGGCCGATGAGGACTGGCCGCTGGTAAAGTACCGTGAACTGTTGTTCCGGCACTAGTATCAGCAGCACAGAACCAAACCGAAGTTGGGTGGGAATTTTCTTCGGTTTTGGTTTCGAAAAGGGCGTTCCGGGTGGGGCGCCTTTTTTTTGTGCCTTTTTAAATACAAAAAAAGCCTTTCCTGCTCAGAAGTAGGAAAGGCCGTTGGCGTAGTGCCAGAGAAACAGTCAGGGAGTACAGAGCAAAGCTATTAGGCTAAATAGAAGCAGGATGAAACCTATGAACACCAATTGCCAATGGTTTTTGGATAAACCGGTGTGCTCTGGTTTCCATTCGTTACGATGCATAAAGGGAGGAATGAAGCAAATGACAGGAATGAAATTAGCGGAAAACCGGGCTATCGACGTGACGTTTTTGGTGCGGGTCGGGATGGAGTGGCTTTAGGAGCAGCCTGCAACTCCTCTCTGCGCCGCTGTTCCACCAGAGCATTGCTCCATATATAGACGGTGGCATTGTTGGTTAGTGTATTCTGTTCATAACCCAGATACGCTTTTTTGCCCTGCCAAACATGTTTCTCTACGTGGTCGTTGGCCTGATAGCCGGGACCGTACAGATCAGAGAAAGCCGCTAGCATACCCCGACTATTGGCATCGCCCTGAGTGGTGAGACGTACCGTAATAAGCTTGCCTTTGTAAAAATAGTAGAGAATGCTGGCGGCCTGTGCCTGCCCAAGCTGGTATGAGTCGGTTGTGCGGCGGTAGATTTTGGTGTGGCCGGTGGCATCCACCAGCACCAGATTTCGAAGGGCTGAGACGGGCGTCTCGAACGTGACATCCCGGAACCCATACGTGCGGTCTAACTGCTGCAAACCGTCGGCAGTGGGAGCAGTAGAGAATGCATCGGTAGGTTGTTGCTGCGCTTGTACCGTGGGGCAGGCGAAGAGAAAGGTGCCAAGCAAAAGGGTAGAAAGTAACGTGCGGGGCATAGCTGAGAACAGGTAAGGTAGCGAGATGGCAGGTAAGGTTGTGGCTACTCATAGCGGGCAAGTACAACCCATTCGAGTAAATTCACTCAAAACACAAGCCAAATGCACCTTCACGGCGAATAAAGTCCTATTCTCTAATTGGGGTTATACAATAACAGCTATGGATAGCACGAAAGCGAGATAAGACTCCCCCGTGCAGTGGAATGCAGAACCACCTACCGGCCAGCAGTAACTAGTAGTGTCTCAGAGAAACGTGTCTGGCAGCTACGTTTGGCTAGCTGGCGCTGGAGGGGCGGATACATGTTGTGGCAGCAACAGTGGCGTGGGCGTATCGTCGGGTAACACCTCGGCCCCGGTACCAGCATCGGGTACTAGGCGCTTCCACACGGTCTGTTTGAGTTCATCGAGGCGACTGAGCGCGTCGAGAATAGTGGTGTTGCTTTGTACTTTATTGAAAAAGCCGGTTTTATGGCCAGCCTGTACCAACTGCTCCAGCACCAGGGGTAGCACCCAGCCTACTACGTTGGAAGCTAATGCGCCCCGTAGCCCCAGGCGTACCAGCACCCGCGCTGCCATGCGTTCCAGCAGCAGCGCCCGTGCGGCCGGAAGCGCTTTGCTGGTAACAAAGTCGCTGACCAGCTGCATATTGCCTTTCTGAATTTCTGCCTGTAGTACATCGTGCACTGCCGTAAGCGCTGTAGCTACGGCCCGCCGGAAAAGCTGGCCCGTTTGCCAGGCTGCCAAGCCCGTAGATTTGGCAGCTTGCAGGAGGCGGGGCAACAAAGCAGAGGTATTCATAGGAAACAAAAAAACAGGAGGGAAGAAGTTGTCTTTGTACGTAGCAAAGCTGCCGGGAAGCTGCTATTTTTGTAGATTCTTACGTAGTGCGTTTTTCCATTTATGCCCGCTTTTCTCCTGGATATCGATTTACAGCAACTGCCTGACGAATATCTGGCAGGCGAGTGGCGGGTAGCAGACCGGGTGCTGAATCGCACGGCACCCGACAGTGCACTGGCTCTGGCTACGCGCTTTCTGCTGTGGCCAGGGCTGCTGAGGGTAGAGGCCCCGCAGCAGGATAAAACCGGCTCGTGGGCTGTGCAGCGCGACGATTTGCTGCAGCGCCCCTACCTGCAACTGACGCTGCCGCAGGAAGATACCCGCGCCTTGATCACGCGCATGCGCCGCTCGCCCGACGGGCAGGAAAGCCGCCTGAACCTGTATTTCCTGTCCGGAATGGAACTACAACTCACGCGCCCGTAATTGCTTTAGTAACCTGTTTCTTCTCTTCAATACCTGTTTTCGTATGGATGATGCTGCCCACGCCGCCATTTCGCACTCGGCTGATCAGGAAAACGCCCAGTTTCTTTTTCTGGCCGAGGTAATTCCGCAGTTGGTCTGGATTACCGATCCGCAGGGGTATCATATCTACTTCAATCAGCACTGGATTGATTTTACGGGCTACGATGTGGAGGCCAGCAAGGGTACCGAAATGTGGAACAACCTGCTGCACCCCGACGACCGGCAGCGCGCCCGCGACCGGTGGAGCCACTCGTTGCAAACGGGTGATTTCTACGAGATTGAGTACCGGTTTTTATCGAAGCAAGGCGACTACCGCTGGTTTCTGGGGCAGGCCTTGCCGCAGCGCGATGCCAGTGGCACTATTGTGCGCTGGTTTGGCACCTGCACCGATATTCAGGAACAGAAAGAAAAAGAGGAGCAGCTGCGCCAGCGCGAACAGGAGCTAACGACACTGGCCAATGCCATTCCGCAGATGGCCTGGATGGTGGAGCCCAGCGGCTACATTTTCTGGTACAACGAGCGGTGGTATGAGTATACCGGCACTACCCTGGAGCAAATGCAAGGTTGGGGCTGGCAGGCAGCGATGCACCCCAACTACGTAGAGGGCATTACCGAGCGCCTGAATCGTGCTTTTGAAACAGAAGAGCCCTGGCAAGACACCTACCCCATTCGGAGCAAGGATGGCGAGTACCGCTGGTTTTTGTCGCGGGCGGTGCCGTTGCGCGATGAGAACGGCAAAGTGCTGCGCTGGTTTGGCACTAATACCGATATAACCGACCAGAAGCAGTTGCAGGAGCAGCTGGAGCGCTCCTACTCCGATCTGGAAGCTAAAATCACCTTCCGCACCTTGGAGCTGGAACATCAGGTGCAGGAGCTACGCCAGCGCCTAGGCGAGGCGTAAGAGCTCTAGCGAAAGATACAAACAGTGAAAAACGGCTTAGTAGGCCGTTTTTTTGCTTTATACCAACGTTGCGTTCGTAGCTGCGGTACAAGGGACGAAACAATTTGTCTTTCCTACCCTCTCGTACTATGCAAGCCATTGTGATTACCGCCGCGGGCGGCCCCGAAAAACTACAACTTCAAAACGCGCCCACGCCTACCCCCGCCGCGCATCAGGTGCTGGTGCGGGTGCAGGCCGCCGGCGTGAACCGCCCCGATGTATTAATGCGCCAGGGCAAATACGCCGGGGCCGGCGAGGTGGCAGGCATGGTGCCGGGCCTGGAAATAGCAGGTATCATAACGGAGTGCGGCGCCGACGCAACCCGCTGGCAGCCCGGCGACGCCGTATGTGCCCTGCTGCCGGCCGGAGGCTATGCCGAGTATGCCGCTGTGGATGCCAACCACTGCCTACCCCTGCCTACCGGTTGGAGACCCGCCGAAGCCGCTTCCTTACCCGAAACCGTGTTTACGGTGTGGCACAACGTGTTTGAGCGCGGCGCGCTGCAACCCGGTGAAACCCTACTGGTGCACGGGGGTAGCAGCGGCATTGGCATCACGGCGGTGCAACTGGCTCACGCGCTGGGAAGTAAGGTAGCCGCCACGGCAGGTAGCACTGATAAGTGCGATGCCGTGCGGGCATTAGGCGCAGAGTGGTCTATCAATTATAAAGAGGAGGATTTTGAGCAGGTGCTACGCGAGGCGGGTGGGGTAGATGTGGTGCTGGATATGATTGGCGGCGACTACACGGCTAAAAACCTGCGTTTGCTCCGGCCCGATGGGCGGCTGGTGTTCATCAACGCCATGCAGGGCGCACGCGGCGAGTTCAACGCGTTGGAGGTGATGCAACGCCGCCTTACTATCACGGGAAGTACGTTGCGGCCCCGCTCGGCGGAGTTCAAAGCCCACTTGGCCGCCGCCGTAGAGCGCTACGTGTGGCCCCTGCTAACGACGGAGCAGTTTCGGCCAGTTATTTACCGGACTTTCCCGTTGGCTCAGGCGCAACAGGCGCACGAGCTAATGGAATCCAGCGAGCATATCGGCAAAATTGTGTTGACAGTAGATTGAGTGGTAACTTGCCGGGCTAAATCCAATAAATTCCCACATGCAACAAGTTACACACGCACTACACCCGGCTCGCCGGGTAGGGCAGGCTATTGTCTGGCTCGCGCTCTTTCTGCTGGGTCCCGCTGCCCTGGCCGAAACCGTAAAATCGCCCAACGGCCAGCTCACCCTCGATTTCTCCCTGCAAAATGGGGGCGTGCCTACCTATCGCCTCACCTACAAAGGACGTGCTGTCATCAAGCCGAGCACACTAGGGTTGGAGCTGAAAGATGCGCCCTCCCTCACCGAGGGCTTTGCCGTGACCGATACAAAAACCGCTACCATCGACCAGAGCTGGCAGCCGGTGTGGGGTGAGGTGAAAACCATCCGCAACCATTACAACGAGCTGGCCGTGACGCTCACCCAGGCCGCTACCCAGCGCACCGTGCTGGTGCGCTTCCGGGTGTTTGATGATGGCCTAGGCTTTCGGTACGAGTTTCCGCGCCAGCCCAACCTGGGCTATTTTGTGGTGAAGGAGGAAAAGACGCAGTTTGCCCTGGCCGGCGACCACAAGGCCTTCTGGCTGCCCGGCGACTACGATACGCAGGAGTACAGCACCGTTACCTCGAAGCTGTCGGAGGTGCGCGGGCTGATGAAAGCGGCTACCACGCCCAACGCTTCCCAAACTCCATTTTCGCCTACGGGCGTGCAAACGCCGCTCATGCTCAAGAGCCAGGATGGTTTGTACATCAACCTGCACGAGGCCGCGCTGGTCGACTATTCGTGCATGTCGCTGGAGCTGGACGACAAGAACATGGTGCTGACTTCGCACCTCACGCCCGACGCGCAGGGCAACAAGGGCTACCTGCAAACGCCCTGCCTCTCGCCCTGGCGCACGGTGCTAGTGAGCGATAAGGCCGGTGATATTCTGGAATCCAAACTGGTGCTGAACCTCAACGAGCCTACCCGGTTCAAGGACACGTCCTGGATCAAGCCCACCAAGTATGTGGGCGTGTGGTGGGAGATGATTACGGGCAAGAGCACCTGGGCCTACACCAACATGGACAACATCAAGCTCGATTCCATCGACTATAGCAAGGTGAAGCCCAACGGTACTCACGCCGCCAACACCGCCCACGTGAAGGAGTACATCGACTTTGCCGCCCAGCACCACCTCGACGCCGTGCTGGTAGAAGGCTGGAACACGGGCTGGGAAGACTGGTTTGGCAAGAGCAAGGATTACGTGTTCGACTTCGTGACGCCTTACCCCGACTTTGACGTGGAGGAGCTGCACCGCTACGCCAAGAGCAAGAACGTGAAGATCATCATGCACCACGAGACAAGCGGCTCGGTGCGCAACTACGAGCGCCACCTCGACTCGGCCTTCCAGTTCATGAACAAATATGGCTACGACGCCGTGAAAACCGGCTACGTGGGCGACATCCTGCCCCGCGGCGAGTACCACTACGGCCAGTGGACGGTGAATCACTACAACTACGTGCTGGAAAAGGCCGCCGAACACCACATTATGGTAAACGGCCACGAGGCCGTGCGCCCGACTGGCCTGTCGCGCACCTACCCCAACCTCATCGGCAATGAAGCGGCCCGCGGCACCGAGTACGAGGCTTTTGGCGGCAACAACGCCGACCATACTACCATTCTGCCTTTCACCCGCCTTATTGGTGGCCCGATGGACTACACGCCGGGCATCTTCCAGACCAAGGTGAGTGCCTACAATCCACAGAACAACTCCTTCGTGCACAGCACATTGGTCCGGCAACTGGCCTTGTACGTGACCATGTATTCGCCCCTGCAAATGGCCGCCGACCTGCCTGAAACCTATAACAAGTTCCTCGACGCCTTCCAGTTTATTGAAGACGTGGCCGTGGATTGGGACGACACGAAGGTACTGGAAGCCGAACCCGGCGACTACGTGACCATCGCCCGCAAGGCCAAGGGCACCAACAACTGGTTTGTGGGCAGCTCGTGCGATGAAAACGGCCGCACGTCCAGCATCAATTTCGCCTTCCTAGACCCCGGCAAAAAATACACCGCCACTATTTACGCCGACGCCAAGAACGCGCACTACGAGAAGAACCCGCAGGCCTACCAAATCCGCAAAATGACTGTTACCAGCAAAACCAAGCTGAAGCAGTACTGTGCCCCCGGCGGCGGTTATGCTATTAGCGTGATGGCTGGGAAGTAGGAGTAGGACTGCAAAGAAAAAAAAGGTGTCATCCTGAGCGCAGCGAAGGACCTTATCACGCTAGAACAAGTCGTTGTTACGATTGTCGTGCTAACGTGATAAGGTCCTTCGCTCTGCTCAGGATGACACCTTTTCCTTGTATTCCCCAGTCCCTCAGTCCTACCGCATCACCAAGCACATAGGGGTAGGCACCTCCGCCGATTGCCCGGTGGGGGTGAGGCGGCCCGTGGATTTATCGATGCGGAAGGAGACGATGTTGTTGCTGCGCTGGTTGGCTACCAGCAGCATGCGCCCATCGGGGGTGAGGGTGAACTGGCGGGGCCAGTTGCCGAGCACGGGCTCGTATTGTATCGGCTTGAGGCGGCCCGTGCTCTGGTCCACGGCAAAGACCACGATGCTGTTGTGGCCGCGGTTGGAGCCGTACAAAAACCGGCCGTCGGGCGAGAGGTGCACGTCGGCGCAGTAACTCTCGCCGGTGAAATCGGCCGGTAGCGTGGACACTACCTCGATTTCCTGGAAGGTGCCCTGGGCGGCATCGTAGGCCAGTACCGTCATGGTGGAGTTTAGCTCGCTGATGAGGTAGGCGCGGCGGCCGTCGGGTGTGAAGATCAGGTGGCGCGGGCCGGTACCCGGCTTGGTGCGGAACGCCACTGTGGGCCGTAGCTGCCCCTGGCGGGCATCGGCCAGTGCATATCCATACACGGTATCCGTGCCCAGGTCAACGGAAAAGGCAAAGCGGCCGGCCGGGTCGGGTAGGAAGCAATGGGCGTGGGGCGTGGTCTGGTTGGGGTGCGGCCCCTTGCCCTGGTGCTGGTCGAAGAGGGTAGCCGGTCCTACGCCGCCGTTGGGCAGTACGGGTAGCGCGGCCACGTTGCCGCCCACGTAATTGGCCACTAGCACCAGCTTCTCGGGCGCGTCGAGGCTGATGTAGCAGGGCGACCCGCCCCGCGAGGGTTGGCGGCTGAGCAGCGTCAGGTCGCCCTCGGTGGGGCGGCGGGGTAGGGCAAAGGCGCTGACGCCCCCGCTGGCTTGGCCCTCGTACTCGGTGGTTTCGTTCACGGCGTAGAGGTAGCGGCGCTTCTTATCCAGCGTGAGGTAGGTAGGGTTGGCACCGGCCCGGTAGCCGCGCACCCGCGTGAGGGCGCCAGTAATGGCATTGAGGCGATACAAAAAAAGGCTCTCAGCCTCAGCACCAGCGTTGGTGCCCACATACAACAGCTGCTCATCGGCAGCAGCGCCAGGTAGTGAGGCAGCGCAGGAAAGCAAGGGTAGGCCCACCAGGCCCAGGCCGGCAGTACGTAGGAAATGGCGGCGCGAGGCCGAGAAGGGAGGAAGACTCATGCGGGAGAGGCGCTAAACGAAAGTCTAAGGTAACAACATCGCGTCAGCTACCGCCGTACAAGTCGAGTTTGCCGGCCAGAGGGGTCTCGGGCCGTTTCATCTGCAAAGCTGATACCCATGAAAAAGTCCCTGTTTTTTACCGCCGTGTGTGCGTTGCTATTGGGCGCCGGTGAGTTGGCGCTGGCTCAGACCGCGCCCATGCAAAGCGATACCACCAAAGTGAAAATGAATAAGAAGCACGCCAAGATTAAAACCGACGACGGCAAGGCGAAAATCAACCGGAAGAAAGACAAAGCCCGCGTGAAGGGCGACATGATGAAGACGATGCCGCAGCAAATGCGCTAAGCTCATCTGTTCTTCAGGAAGCATCTGCTACGTTGCTGTCGTATTCAACCTAACTCTCTCCCCATGAAAAAGCTGCTGTTTGCCGCTAGCCTGTTTTCCCTGTCGTTCGGCGCTGCCGTTGCCCAAACTGCCCCCATGCAGGGTGATAAGGTAAAGGTCAAAGAAGACAAAATGAAGGCAAAGGATAAAGACGCCGACGCCAAAGTGAAGGCCAACGATAAAAAGGCCAAGATGAAAACCGAGGATGGCAAGGTGAAAGCCAACGCCAAAAAAGGCACTATTAAAGGCAAAGGCGAAGCCGCTGAAATGCGCTAGGCGCGTTGCAACTTCCTTACTGAGTTGAAAAAAGGCTTCTGCGCACGCGGAAGCCTTTTTTCGTGCGCTTGGCTAGGCCGTAAGAACAGTTCGGCAGCTATCAGCGTACGCTAAGGCAATCCTTACGTCACGCAATAGCACCCCGTATGAAAACTGCCTTAGTAATTGGCGCTACCGGCCTGGTGGGCGACTACCTGCTGCGCCAGCTGCTCTCCGACGACCAGTACGACAAGATTCACGTCTTCACACGCCGGCCCACGGGCTACTCCAATCCTGCTAAGCTGGAAGAGCACATCGTCGATTTCGACCGCCCCGCCGAGTGGCACGACCAGTTGCGCGGCGACGTGCTGTTCTCGTCCTTGGGTACTACCCTCAAGCAGGCCGGTAGCCAGGAGGCGCAGTATAAAGTGGATTACACTTACCAATACGAAGCCGCGGCGGCCGCGGCTCGCAATGGCGTGCCCGCCTACGTGCTCGTTTCCTCCGCCGGCGCCGACCCCGATGCCTTCGTGTTTTACTCCCGCATGAAGGGCGAGTTGGAGCGCGACGTGGAAAAGCTACCGTTTCAGCGCATCCGGATTTTGCAGCCGGGTGTGTTGGCCGGGCCGCGTGAAGAAACGCGGCTGGGCGAAAAGGTAGGGGTAGTCCTGTCGTTGCTGCTCAGTCAGTTGCCAGGCTTGCACCAGTACCGACCCTACCACGGCCGGGTAGTAGCACAAGCCATGCGCGCCGCCGCCCACGACACCACGCCCGGCATTCGCATCAGCACGCTGGGGCAGGTGTTTGAGGAGATAGGGGAGTAGGAGTCCACAAATATTGTCATCCTGAACGCAACGGAGCGGAGTGAAGGACCTTATGTTCGCAGAACGAGTCGTTTTTACGATTATCGTTTTCGCGTGAGAAGGTCCTTCACTCCGCTCCGCTGCGTTCAGGATGACAAACGGTTTTTAACTCAAAGCGCCTTCTGCACGGCAGCCGTCAGCTCGGCTTGGGTCAGTTCCTTTTCAAACGTAGCGCGCTGGTTCTTTTTGTTGTTGACAATCAGCGTATACGGAATAGCGCCTGACCACTTTTTGTCCAGCTTGGTTAGCCAGTCGTTCGGGTCTGGCTCGTTCATCAACAGCACTTCCGATTTCAATCCGCGCTTCTGCACGAAGGGCACTACCTTCTTGTCGAGCAGGGTAGGCGTGTCCATGCTCACTAGCAGCACCTTCACCTTTTTGTTGGCGTAGGTGGCGTTCAGCTGTTCGAAGTTGGGTAGCTCTTTGATGCAGGGGGCGCACCACGTGGCCCAGAAGTTCACTACGTAGGTGGTGTCGCTGGGCTGGGCGAGGCGTTTGGCCAGGTCGGCGTATTTGACGGGCTGTACCGTTTGAGCCGCCGCGAATGTTGCGGGCAGGAGCAGCAGACTGCTGAGAAAGAGTTGCGGGAGTTTCATGAGATGCTAAATGAAAAGACGCGGCTTTTGTTCCCAGTACGTGCGCGCCGTCTGCCGGTCCGACGCCGTAGGCGTCCGACCGGTTGTCGCGTGCGGCAGTTGAACGAACGGCCTGCTGACGTGGCAGACGGCGCGAACATCAGCAACGATACCGGTCGGACGCCTACGGCGTCGGACCGGCAGGCGACGTGTGAGTAGGTCCTGGTTCCGTAGGGGCGCCTTGCAGGCGCCCGTTGTTGAACGAACGTGGGCGTATTGTGTATCGTTAGCCATCGGTAATGCGCGAACAGTCGTAAATTTGACCAACAACGCCCGCAACGATGGGCGCCTGTAAGGCGCCCCTACGCAACTTTCGACCTTCTGCGCCGGTTTTCCTCTTATGAACAAGACGTATTCTCCCAGCCTTACCGAGTATAAGCGCCGCCTTAGCCGCGAAGTCAAGATTGGCGACGTGCCGGTGGGCGGCCTCAACCCCATCCGGGTGCAGAGCATGACCACCGTGGATACCATGGACACGCTGGGCTCGGTGGAGCAAACCCTGCGCATGGTGGAAGCCGGCTGCGAGTACGTCCGCATCACGGCGCCCAGCGTGAAGGAAGCCCAGAACCTGCTGGAAATTAAGAAGGAGCTACGCAAGCGCGGCTGCAACGTGCCCCTCATTGCCGACATCCACTTCACGCCCAATGCCGCTGAGCTGGCCGCCCGCATCGTGGAGAAAGTGCGCGTGAACCCCGGCAACTACGCCGACAAGAAGAAATTCGACATCATTGAGTACACCGACGCCAGCTACCAGGCCGAGGTAGAGCGCATCCGGGAGCGGTTCCGGCCGCTGGTGCAGATCTGCAAGCAGTACGGCACCGCCATGCGCATCGGTACCAACCACGGCTCGTTGTCCGACAGAATCCTAAGTCGTTATGGCGATACACCGCTGGGCATGGTAGAGTCGGCGCTAGAGTTTTTGCGGCTCTGCGAGGAGGAGAATTACTACGACGTGGTGCTGAGCATGAAGGCCAGCAACACGCAGGTGATGGTGCAGGCCTACCGCCTACTGGTGCAGAAGCTCGACGAGGAAGGCCTCCAGCCCTACCCCCTGCACCTGGGCGTGACGGAAGCGGGCGAGGCCGAAGACGGCCGCATCAAAAGTGCCGTGGGCATCGGTACGCTGCTGGAAGACGGCCTCGGCGACACCGTGCGCGTGTCGCTCACCGAAGCCCCCGAAGCCGAAGCTCCCGTTGCCAAAGCCCTGATTGACCGCTACACGCACCGCGCCGAAGAGGCCCGGCCTATCATAGCTGTTAGCTCTGAACTGATAGCTGATAGCTTTTCGTCGGCCGAAGCTAATAGCCAACAGCTACCAGCTAACAGCTCACCAATAAATCCTTTTCAGTACCACCGTCGCCAAACGCGTGAAGTAGGGAATTTAGGTAGCCAGAACGTGCCCCGCGTAGTGGTGGACTTCTCGCGGCTACCCTCGGTGGAATACGCCGACTTGCGCGCCGCTGGGCACCTGTATTCGGCCTTCTTGGACAAGTTTCAGATGAGCGACCTGGGCGCTGACTACCTCTATTCCGGCCAGCGCCCGGTGCCGTTTATGCTGCCCAACGGCCTCAAGGAAATCGTAGACTATACGGCCTGGTTGGATGCGGGCCGCCGACACGAGCACTACCCGCTGCTCACGCCCCAGGAGTACGCCGCCGCGGAGTTCAAGCACTCGGCCCTGAACTTCGTGCGCTGCGAGCTGGCTGCCCTCACGCCCGACCTACTGAACCAGCTGCGCCAGGACGAAACCGCCGCGCTCATCCTGCGCACCGACAACGCCCACGCCATGCCGGAAATCCGGCGGGCGTTCTTTGAGCTGCTGAACAAGGAGGTGAACAACCCGGTCATCATCCAGCGCCAGTTCCCAGAGCTCACGCCCGAGCAAACCCAGCTCTACGCCGCTACCGACGTAGGCGGCCTGCTCCTCGACGGCCTCGGCGACGGGGTGTTGCTTAGCACCGAGCTGCTGCCCGAGCGCCCAAAAGCCGAGTGGCTCACCACGCTCGATCAACTCAACCAACTCAGCTTCGGTATCTTGCAAGCGGCCCGCACCCGCATGAGCAAAACCGAGTACATCAGCTGCCCCAGCTGCGGCCGCACCCTGTTCGACCTGCAGGAAACCACCGCCATGATCCGCAAGCGCACCGACCACCTCAAGGGCGTAAAAATCGGCATCATGGGCTGCATCGTGAACGGCCCCGGCGAAATGGCCGACGCTGACTACGGCTACGTGGGGGTAGGCAAAGGCAAAATCGCCCTCTACCGCGGCCAGGAAGTTATCAAGAAATCAGTGCCGGAAGATCGGGCCGTGGATGAGCTGATTGAACTCATGCGCGAGGATGGACGCTGGATTGAGCCGGTGCTGGTGGAGGAGCCGGTAGGGGTGTAATCGAACACAAGATGGAACGAAACTATCAGGAAATAATAGCGCTAATTGAGCAAAATCCTGACGTCTTTGAGTTTGATATCTATGGTACTGGCACCTCAGACGAATGGATTGAGAAGGCGCAAAATCGTTTGCAAATAAAATTTCCCCCTTCTTATGTGTGGTGGCTAAAGAACTATGGGAGTGGTTATATTTATGGGGACGAAGTTTTTAGCATTTATGAAATGGATTCCGACACTATGTCCGGAGGAGACATTGTTGTGCAAAATGAAATCGAAAAGAATCACGGCTATTCCCGGCCAGACCGGTTAATATTCCTTCATAGTGATATTGACTTAGGCTTTTATTTCGACCTATCGACAATTAATGAGCAAATGGAATATCCAGTGTTCAACATGTTGACAGAAAAAAAATACGCGAATGACTTTCTTGATTTCCTGAAAAAGCGAGTTTTAGATAAATAATGGCTTATATAGTCACCGCTCCAGAAAAAACTGCCCAAACAATTCCAATTCCTCCCGCTCCCGCTGCACGTAGGCGCTGAAAAACGATTCTCCTACTTGCCGCTGCAACACCGAAATACCTACGTCAATCAGCCGCTGGCCATGAGTGGTGAGTAGGATATTGTCAAACCGCTCGCCTGGCAGGTTGGAGGGGCGCTGCAAGTCGCGGTGGACGAAGCCGGCGGCGTGCAGGGCGTGCAGCTCGTCGGTAAATACGTCTAGCCACAGTTCGCGCATTTCTACCTCGTAGGCGCGAAAGTCGAGCGGGTAGATGCGCTCCATTACCAGCATATCGGTATCTAGGGTAGGGTTGTATTCCAAGCGTTAGAACCGTACGACGAGGCTGTTTACCTCGTTGGCAAAGCGCATTTTCTTCGCTTCGGAGCCGATATCAGAGCGTGTATCGCCGCCGAACAGCTTGCCTACCTCTGTTTCGGAAAGGGCAATAACGGCGTTATTGGCGCCACGGGAGAGTTGGCGGGGGTAGTGTTTGGGTTCCATAGAAAGGCGATAAACAGGCTAAAAGTACGTGAAGCGTAAAGGCTTTCGTGTTGTACGCAGTAGAGACGCAATATTTCGTGTCTCGTCGTTGCGAATGTTGTTTAATCCGATTTGCTATAGTCGTTCAACGACGAGACACAGCATGTTGTATTTCTGCTCTAAGTTTTAACCCAAATCCTATGAGCCTGTCTTCTATTAGCTGCTTGCATGACAATGTCGTAGAATATTTTAATTTCGATTCTAGCCGTAGTCGTCTAGTAATTAGTGTTTGGGAGAATTTAGTAATTGAACCAGGGTTAATTCAAAGGCAATTGATTATTTCAGGAATTAGTAACACAAAGGATATTGAGCAGTTTCAGCAGCAGATAGCCCTTATTCTGCATAAGTCAAAAAGGACAGAACTTAGTTATCGGGTGGATGAATTTAGGTACTGCGACTTTCCTAAATCAGTAACGGGAAATTTACACTTGCTATTAAGTATCGATCATTTAGGGATATTGAGGATAAATTGCAAGAAGCTCACTATCCAAACTGTTGAATAATGGTTTGTTAAAACATCCGCACCCCTCAACCGTCTACCCAGCCATGAAACTACGCGTCATCCTAACGGGCGCTACCGGCATGGTAGGCGAGGGCGTCCTGATTGAGTGCCTGAATCACCCGGAGGTGGAGCAAGTGCTATCCGTGAGCCGCCGGGCCAGCGGCGTGCAGCACCCCAAGCTGCGGGAGATTGTGCACGAGAACTTCCTGGACCTCATGCCCATTCAGGAACAGCTGGCGGGCTACAACGCCTGCTTTTTCTGCTTGGGTGTGTCGTCGGTGGGGCTGAAGGAGCCGCAGTACCGCCGCCTCACCTACGACCTTACCCTGCACTTCGCCCAGACGCTGCTGCCCCGCAACCCTGATATGACGTTCTGCTACGTCTCCGGCGCTGGTACCGACAGTACGGAAAAAGGCCGGCTGATGTGGGCCCGCGTGAAGGGCAAAACCGAAAACGACCTGCTCCACCTAGGCTTCCAGGATGCCTATATGTTTCGGCCTGGGTTTATGCGCGCCACGCCGGGGCAGCAGCGCTTGAAAGGCTACTACCGGTTCATCGGGTGGCTCTACCCGGTGCTGCGGCGGCTGTTTCCCCGGTTCGTCTCCACGCTGCGGGAGGTAGCACAGGCCATGATGCACGTGGCCCAGCACGGCTCTGCGAAACACGTGCTGGAGGTATCGGATATCGTGAAGCTGGCGCGGGAGTAGGCTGCTGCGTTGCTCGTAGCAGCGCGCCGGGTTTAATTATCGGCGCTGTGAAACCCTACGCTACCACCAAGGAAGACTGCAAGAAAACAGCCGCCTACTTACACTTTTCTTTGCGTCGCGTGTCGATGATGTGGGCGATTTTCCAGCCGCCGGCCGCCAGCTTCACCAGCTGAAACGAGTTGTAGCCGCAGTGGCTGAAGGTGCTACCCAAGTAGAACTCGTAGGGCGTCCACACACTGGCTAGGTTGGCATCCACGAGAACTTTGTCAAACGTGATGCGCTCATCCCATACCTGTTGGTGCGGGGTGCCCACCGCCTTCAGGAAGTCCGCGGGGCTTTCGGGCTGCACCTGTGTGGTGCCGCCGCGGTTGCTGATAGTGTGAAATACGGCCCCGGGGGCAATGGTGCTGCGTACCAGGGCGCTGTCGCCGGCCCGCATACCCGCGAAAAACGTTTGAATGGTGCGCTGTACGGCAGCCGCTTCGGCATCGGGGCGTTGTGCTACGGCCGGGCCGCTGGCTACTAGCAGGAGTGAAACGGCGGGTAGCAGAATGTTCATGGAGAGTGAAAAGCAGTGTAAAAGTTCGAGTAAACTAAATCATTCCGGGCGGGCTGGTGTTATCTTGCCGTACCCAATATCCATACTTCTATGCGTACGAAAGGCTTGTTTGATTTCGGTCCGGTATTCGGTTACTTTTTTCGGAAAAATGACCCCAACCGGAAGACCAACTTCAACCTGCGCACCATGCACTTCATCAATAAAGTGAGCATGGCTATGTTTCTGGTTGGTTTGATTGTGTTGCTTTACCGCTGGTTTATCCGCTAATAGGGTAGGGGCGCATTGTATGCGCCCTTTTTGTTGGTAGTTCTTTTGCGTTTTCACTTGCGCCTACGCGTTTCGGCCAGTTGCCAGGCGCGTGCCAGCGCTTTGCCATTATTCTTTCTGTCGTGAACATTGAAGAATTCCGCGACTATTGTCTCCTAAAACCGGGCGTAACGGAGGAGTTACCCTTCGGTCCCGAAACGCTGGTGTTTAAGGTAGGCGGCAAGGTCTTCGCCCTCACGCCTATCGAGACGTTTGCCAGCGTCAACCTGAAGTGCGACCCGGCCCGCGCCGTGGAGCTGCGCGAGCAACACGACTATGTGCTGCCCGGCTACCACATGAACAAGAAGCACTGGAACACCGTGCTGATTGGTACCGGCGCCAGCTATGCGCAACTGCACCAGTGGATAGACCATTCCTACGATCTGGTGCTGGCTTCGCTGCCTAAGGCGCAGCGGGCGGCTATTCTGCAAGAAGAAGCGGACGCTTAAACGCAGATCTTGGTTTTATAATAAGACTAAGACAGGAATTACGCAATTGGATCAGTAAGCGTATAGCCTGAGCTACGCAAGTAAGTGCGAATAGCCTCGCGTAGCAACTGTTTCTTGGCCTCATACCGGTTGCGTGCGGTCTACTAGCGTTGTCGTTCCAGATGCAGAAAGGCGCGTAGGGCACAGGTGATGTGGTTGCGCTGTGCTGTAGTGTAGCAGGCCGGACCTACGCTTTCTCACTGCTACAGCACTCACCGCTTGTAGCAGCCTGTCGCTCAGGCGTACTGGTATGGCTACTTTTTAGGTGCGCCAGCACAGTGCCCGCATGTGCTTCAGGTTCGTTAATGAGGCGTGCTAGCTGTCGAAAAGCACGCAACGCGGGGGTACCCTGCGTTGGTGCGCGGCCGTGAGCAGAGCACGGGAAAGATCATTCCGCCTACCACTTCCTTTAATAGTAGAGAAACGCATAGAATAGCCTACCGCAACTCTCACCTATAAAATGTGTGCAGAAATACTTTGAAATGCAAAGTACTCTGTATAAACTTGTGCCAGCAAGTCATTTTTCTGTTTCACATCATTTCATTTCTTCCCTATGCTACCTTCTTACGCTGTCTTTTCCAGTCACAGCCCACGCCTCTTATTGTCGTTTTTGGCTGCCGAGTAGTGGCTTATTTTTCGTTGAAGCGGGCTAGACGATGCCCCTATCACAAATGCCCGAAAATATGCGCGTGCCTGATTTATGAATCGATAATCAAGTAGTTTAAAATATGCCTTACTCCAAATCGTATCGACACTATATTTCGCTGGTCTTGCTCTTCGTGCCCCCCTTCTTGTTTGGCGTCTTATTGCTCGCCTTTCGAGGGAATGACCACTTGAGGATTGCCAACCACTTGCCCTATCTGCCGTGGCAGTTTCTGGTTGTTAGCGTTGCGGGTGGCATTGCCACCGTTGGCGGCGTGCTGGATTGGCGCTACCATCGCAACCCCCTCAACCTGAAGATTCCGAAGAAGGAGCGCGATGCGGAAGCCGCTGCGCTGGGGCTGGGGGGCGTGCCCATGTTTGCCCTCATGTGGCTGGCCATGATGCATCCCCGGCCCACGATGTGGCTGATTCCTATTCTAGTAGTGCTGATTTATACTGTGGTGGCCATCAGCTACGATGAGTTCGTGTTTCACATCAAGCGTTGCGGAAAGCTGGAAAACACCTACCACAGGATGCTCGTGTTTGGCAACGGGGTAGCCTGGCTGGCCTGGTTTCACTTTATTTTCTGTTAAGCTGATGACGGTCAAGTCCTTGCTCAGGCAAGGGGCCGCCCTGTTTGATCAGCAGCCCCGGCAGGTTCACCGCGTATTCTCCCCCCGCATCTTCGCGTTGGGGGCACAGTGGATGTTCAGCCGGCTGCGGGATAATGAACCGGATGCCCCTGCGGGGTTTGATGCGGCTACGCCTTTCGGGTGGTATGGCTGCTTTAAATACGGCATCAGCTTATTAGCCTTCGTCGGTTCTTGGGTGGCGCTGGCCAACGTAAGCGTGCTGCTGACGCCGCTGGCGGTGCTGTTCTTCTACGTGGTGGAAGTGCATTTCCTGTTCCTGTTCCCCTTGCTGCTTGATCGGACGAAGCAGCCCCTTCTAACCAGCATCAAAGCCACGTACCGAGTAGGCCTCGTGCGGGCGCTGCTCGGGGTGCTGGCTATCGGCGGGTACATGCTTTCCGGGTTGCTGAACCGGCGTAATCCGTTGCGCAGATGGCACATTGGCTGTTTATCCGTTCTCCTCTGGTATCAAGATGAAGTTAGAAATCGGCTATAACCATGATTTTGAGGTGCGGAACGAAGTGTGCAGGACCACCAGTGGATGCGAGTTCACGGTGCTCTACCTCTCCGACTTGCACCTGACCCGGTTTAGCGGCCCTACCGTCCGGCGGCTTACGGATACCATCGCGCGGCTGAATCCTCGGGTGCTGCTGCTGGGCGGCGATTACGCGGATGGCCCGAAAGGATTCGCGTACTTCACCCAGCTGCTGGAAGCTGTTGCGGACCGGGAATACGTCTGTGTCATTCCAGGCAACCACGACGTGTTTTTCGGCGTGCAAAAGCTACGCAGGCTCGTTGAGGCGCACCACCTGGTGTGGCTGGCCGAGCAACCCGTTACCCTCTGTCTTGATGGCCACCGGGTTCAGATCACCAGCACCGTTGCGAGCGACCGGGCCGAAGCGGTGGACTTTCGGATCCTCTGCTTGCACAAGCCGGTCGATATAACGGCGGTAAGCCACCAGTACGACCTGGCGTTTGCCGGCCATTTGCACGGCTGCCAATTCGTGTTCTGGCAATCAGCCAAGGGCCTTTTTCCGGGTCGATTCTTCTACCGGTGGAACCGGCTCAAGGCCACGGTTGGCACCTGCCTGTACCTGATCAGCAAGGGCCTGGGCGACACGCTGCCCGTGCGCTACAACTGCAAAAGAGACGTCGTTTTCGTGACCGTCCAAGCGCTGCACACCTCACCTTCGTTAACCGCCCTATGAAATTTCTATTATCCATTGGTTTCGCCGCCGTGTACGGCTTGGTACTGCGGCTGTTATTCGTATCCGGGAACGACCTGCTGCAAGTCATGAGCGTCACGTTCCTGTTTCTGGTGCCCATGCTCATTGGGTTTTTGACCATCCTGCTAACGCCGGCAGAGAAAACCACGTCGGGTACGGCCGCCTTCTTCAAGCCCTGGCTAACCAGCCTGGTGCTGCTCGTCGTCACGATTATTTTCCAGATAGAGGGCACGATTTGCTGGATCATGGTTTTCCCCATTTTCGCGACGTTCGCGGGGCTGGGTGGTGTACTGGCGTTTAAGCTGCGCAAGTCCAGAACTACCGATGCTGGTAACAATTGGCAGAGGCCCAATACGTTAAATATGTCCCTGCTATTTGTGATGCCGCTTGCCCTGGGGCTTGTCGAAGGAGAGAAAGCCTCCGCGCCGCAGGAGTTAGTTATTCAGCGCGAGGTGACGATACCCGCGCCCACGGCAGCCGTCTGGCAGGCGCTGACAACCAGTCAGCGCGTGAGCCCACACAAGCGCCACACGTCGTTGGCTACCCTGCTAGGCTTTCCCAACCACGTGGCGACCACGCTGGATACGTTGGTGGTTGGCGGAAAACGCATGGCCTACTACGAAAAGGGCTTGTACTTTGAGGAGACGGTAAGCCAGTATCAACCGGAGCGCTTACTAGCCTTGCGCATCAACGCCAATCCCGACTCCATCCCGGCCGCAGTCATGGATGAGCATATTCTGATTGGCGGAAAACACCTCGATATTTTGGAGGACATCTACGAAGTGAAACCCCTGCCAAATGGTAGCACGCGGCTAACGCTGTCGAGCCGGTTTTACATCAACACGCCTTTCAACTGGTATGCCGGCGTGTGGGCGCACTACCTGATGGCCGATATCCTCCAGAGCGAGCTGGAATTGATAAAAAAGACGGCGTCGCCCCGCGCATGATGCCCGTGTGTGGTATACTGAAGCCAGCGGCAACATCTGCCTTTCAGTAGCTTTTGCCGTGGGTGAGTTGGAGCACCTGGGTAGTGAGCCCCGGGATGCGCTGTAGCACGCGAATAGCAAGCGTGGTGAGGGACGGACGGCCAAAAAACTGGTGAATGAGGCGGCCCGCCGTGATGCGCAGGCTCAGCAAGTGCCGCCACGCGTGGGTATACTGGCGTTCCAGTTCGGCCCGCGAAATCCGGCCGTCTAGGTACTCCATCAGCAGGCCGTGCAGCAAAAAGCTGGCATTCATGCCCATGCTCATGCCATTGCCGGCGAGCGGGGCAATGGTGCCCGCGGCATCGCCGAGCATGAGCACGTGCGCGTCCACGGTGGAGCGCTCCCGAAAGGTAATTTGGGAAATAACGATGGGCGGCGTGCCGGCGCGCTGGGCTTCCTGGAGGTAGGGGCGCAGCAGCGGGTTTTGCATCAGCACCTGGCGCTCCATCTCGGCTACGCTGTTGCCGTGGGCGCGCAGGTTGCGTACGTCGCTGATGTAGCTGCAATTGGTGAGCCCGCCGGGCACTGGAGAGAGGCCACAATAGCCATCCCGGAAATTGTGCATCTCCACCAAATCCTGGGGGAAATTGGCTTCCTGCAGGTGGTATTTGACGGCGACAAACTGGCGGCCCCGCCGGCTGGACTCTAAAAAGGGGCGGCTCAGCTTGCTGTCGAGGTTGGCATGCTTGCCCCAGGCCCCGCAGGCCGTGCGTGCCCGATAGGTAGCCCCACCCGCCACGGTGAGGGCAAACTGCTCGTCGGCAAATACCACGTCCGTTACCTTGGTGCCTTCCCGGATGGTGGCCCCGTGCTGCGCGGCCAGCCGGGCCAGCAGCTGGTCCAGCACGTAGCGGGTGATGCCCAGGCCGCCAATGTCGAGGGGGTGGTGCAGCGCCTCGCCCGTCGGCGACGACACCGTGAAGCGCGTCATTTTGGGCAGGTTCATTTCGGCCAGCGGCACCCCCAGCCGGCACAGAAAATCGTAGTTTTCCATCGAAATATACTCGCCGCACACGCGGTGAAACGGGTACGTTTCCTTCTCAAATAGCACCACGGTCCGCCCTGCCTGCGCCAGTTGCAACGCCAGCGTGAGGCCCGCCACGCCTCCTCCAATGATGGCGCAGTCGTAAAGGGCAAGGGCTGTTTCAGAAGCCGAACTGGTTGGGCTGGTAGGGAGGATGGACATGGGGTAGCCCGCTAGGTGAAGTTGAAAGGTTGATTAGGCTCGTGCTGGCTTGCGCAACACGCGGGCGGCGAAAAGCACGCCGGCCGCTACCAGACTGGTGTAGGCGGTGGCTTTCAGCCATTGGGGCACCAGCATGCCGTTTTCCTTCAGCACGGCGGCGGCGGCCGTTTCCTCTTTGTCGGCTATTTTCTGGTTGATCGTCTCGTAGCCTTGGGCCACGTAGGCCACGGCGCCGGCCAATGGCAGCAGGCCCAGGTAGGCGGCGTTGGGCAGTTTTTCGGTCTTGAACAGATAGGCGAAGCTGCCTAGCGCCAGCAAACCCGCGCCACCGGTCAGGGCCTGCGCTGCGCGCATGCTGCGGTGCAAGCCCAGGGCCACAATGGCCGTATGCAGGCCGGCGGCGCGGTCTTCGGGGTAGTCTTCGGCGTTGTTGAGCATGAGCACCCCTACCTGGAGCAGGCCGTAGGCGGCCGCCAGCGTGAGCACGGCCGGCTTGGGAAAGTGCGTTACCAAGCTGCTGGTGTAGGCCATCGGCCCGAAAAAGATAACGGCCCACTGCGCGGCCAGTTGCCACACTCCGCGCGACTTGAAGTGCAGGGGCCGCCACGAATACTGGAAGCCCAGCGCCCAGCCAATCACGGTGAGCGGCACGAACTGCCAGCGCCCGGTGTGCTGCGTCAGCCACACGCTGACCAGCACCGTACTCGCCACCGAAGCCCGCATCTGCCAGCGCACGCCCCCTTCCCCCAGCTCGAACACGGCATTGGACAGGTGGCTCTTATAGACGGCATCCACGCGGCGGTCGGCGTAGGCGTTGACCAAGTCGCCGAAGTTGAACAGCAAGTAGATACCGGCCAGCCCCACGTACAGCTCCGGCTTTTTCAGGAAGCTGAAATCGTCGGCACTAAGCAGGATTGGCACCAGGAAAATCGGAATTTCGGCAATCAGAAATTCGGTGCGCCGCAGCGTTTTGCTGTTTTTAAGGAATTGCGCCAAGCCCCGGTGCGCCGGCCGCGCCAGCAGGTTGATGCGCTGGATGTGCCGCTCGTTGGGGTTGAGAAAGGCGTCGCGCCCGTGCAGCAGAACGTGGTTGTCGGCCAGTACGATGTCGTTATCGGCCCAGGTGTGAATGTAGAACACCTCCGGGGCGTAGAGGGCGGCTTGCAATTCGGCTATAAGGTCGGCTTGCTGGGTTGGCGTGGCGTCCAGCACCTCCACGCTCACGGGGTTCAGGTCGTGCACCGGCTCGGCAAAGCGCAGGGTGGTTTCGCCGGTAACGGGGTGGGGCTGCACCAAGCGCTGGGTGAGGGTGCCGCCGTAGTGCACAATTTTCTCGGTGCGGTAGCGCAGCGTGGCTTTTTCCCAGCGGGCCCGTTGGGCGGCGGTAGCGCGGGCCAGCGCCCGGCCGGTATCGGCGAAGGTGGTGCCGCCCCGGTCCTCGGCCCGCGGCGCTTTCACGCACTGAAAGAAAATCAGGTAGGGAATGCGGCCCACAAAGGCGCCATCCCAGTGCAGCGGCACGGCGCTGGGCGTGTAGAGGTAGTTTTTGGCGTCGGGCTTCACCTTCAGCTCGTTGATGGCCCCGAATGGCCACTGGAGCGGCTCGCCCAGTTGCTGGGCGTAGAGGGCAAACTGCGTTTTGTCGAACAGCTCGAACCCGCGAAAAATGAGAATCCGGTGCGCCTGCACCCATTCCGTGATCTGGTCGGCGGAAATACTGGCAATGGTGTGGCCCGGTTCGGTAGCCCGCACGAGCAAGCCGAAGGGCGCTTGGGGTTCGAGGGAGTAGGCTGGCGTAGAAGTAGAAGCCATAGGATACAGGAAAATAAAAGTAGCACCCCAGCACCCAGCACCCAGCACCCGCAGCAAAGGTGCAAGGCTGCCGCGTGCGAATAGGTTAGTAATTCGGACGAGTTTGTGAAGAATTTGGGCTGGCTACAAAGTGACTGGGGTGCCCGTCTTTTGCCACCAGTTGCGCACCGGATTCTTCGGCTTGGTAGCGCTTCATCAGCACGTAGTCGTTGTCGCGCAGCAGCACCACGCCGTGCCAGGGGGTAAGCCAGTCGTCGGCGGCGCGCGTGATGCGCAGGCCGATTTTGTCGGAATGCGGGTGCTGGGGGTGGATGCTCAGGCGCACGGCGTGCGGAAACTCCTGGGCCAGCAGCCGCGTCCAGGCGTTGCTGCGGCGGATGACTTCGTAGGCCACTTCCTTGCTTTCCTCTTTCACCCGGCTCTTGCTTTTTTCGGGGGCCAGCGCCAGGCCATCTTCCGACACAAAGCGGTGAATGCCATTGAACAGGGCGCGGTGATGGTCCGTGTCGCGCACGCGGGCTTTGAGCTCGTCCAGGGGCTCGCCGTAGCGGGCAACAATCCAGGCGCGGGCCTCATCAAACGAGTTGGTAGCCAGCAGGTCTTCCAGGTTGAGTACGTCCAGATCCGGGGTGCCCAGGTGCTGCAGCTGCTGTTTCAGCGCCTCGTTGTAGGCCGATACGTCCGCGTCGCTCACTTGCACCAGGTCGGCAAACACGCGCCCGTCGGCGCAGATGCTGAGGCGGGCGCCCGGCGCGTACACCTGCCGGATGTCGTCGCAGAGACTCTGCAAAAACGTCAACGCTATTTCCTCGCCCAAATCGGGCAGCTTGCCCAGCACTTTGTGCGGGTTCGGCGACTTGGCGGGAAACGCGGGCAAAATCAGGTGAATAGGCAGGTTCTGGCTGATGTAGTACTGCAATTTGGGCAGTTGCAGGGCAATGCTCTGCTCGTCAACTGTGGCGGGGTCGTCCGGGCCGGTTCGCAGCGTCTTGCGGTGTCGCAGTACCAGCTTGGCCACGCGACGGGCCACCTCAAAATCCACCGCCGGGGCCACGTGCGTAAACTGCGCCAGTACCGGGCTTATCTGCCCGAGCAAGAAGGGCCCGAGTAGGGTGGAAAGGTGGGGCGTCGTCAGGGCCAGGCCGGTGCTCAAGAGTTCCAGCAGCTGGTCGGTGGCTTGCCCCTGAGCGGAGCGGTCGAGCAGGCGCAAGCCCAGCACGCCCCAGTGGACGGCGTACAGCGTCTGCGCCAGCTGCATGATCAGGGCGTCGTCGGCGGGCGCGTCGGCGGCCCCGCGCACCACGATTTCGCAGAGGGCCAGCCCGCGCAGCCGGATGTTTTCCGTGGCGGGGCTTAGCACGCCGGTGGGTGCGTCGGCGTCGAGCAAGGTGGCCAGCTGCGAACGGAGCAGTTGGTAGTGCGGGGCCAGCAGCGCCAGCTTGGTGTGCAGCAGCGCCTGAAAGCGCCGGGCCAGCGGACCGGCCGGCAGGTCGGGCACGCCGGCTTCCAGTGCATCGTGCACCCGCTGGTAGAGGCCCAGCACAAAGTCGTCTTTAGAACCGAAATGCCGGTAGACCTCGGATAAGGGCTGCCCGGCCGCCGCTGCAATATCGGCCACGGAAACAGTTGGGTAACCCTGCGTCTCGAAAAGGCGCAGGCCGGTGTCGAGCAGGTGCCAGCGGGTGGTGGGGGCAGAAAAAACAGAGGCGGAGGGGGTAGCCATCGAAAGCGAGTGAAGAAGGGACGCGCGGCCGTTGAGCCTGGCGGGCGAAAGGTAGCACTGCGGCGGGAGAAGCCTTGCGCGGAGAAGTCCAATAATAATGCTGGATCATCCTTCTGCGGTGATTTAGTTTCGCTTCACCAAGCTCGTTTCAAGTGAGCTGAGGGTAGGAGCCCAAGCGCGTTAGGGTAAATCCTACCTAGCAGCGTGGCAAGACCGACGCACTGTGGTGGGTTACCTCTACCAGCCTACCGGTATATAGAGTACGGGCGTTGCTTCCCGTAGCCGTTGCCTCTCCTGGGCCGATACCCTTGGTATCCGGCTGTATGTGTTGCGCTGTCATCTGGTTTTCGTCGCGAAGAAAACACGGTGGTAGCAAGCTCCCTACCCACTCGGGCATTGCCGCGGGGGGGAGTAGCCGGTGCCCGTCACCCGGAGGGCTTTTCACTACCCCTATTTTTTTCTGTCTTATGAAGATACACCGCTTGCTGCCCCTGTGGGGGCTGCTGGTGGCCGCGTGGCTATTGCCCGCCTGCCACCAACAATATTCCACCGAAACGGTGGTGCAATCAGAGGTAGAAGCCATGCCGCTGGTGCCGGACGATGCTATGGCGGCGCCTACCCCCGCTACCCCGGACGCCTCCCGCGAGGGGTACGCCATTATCCACGAAAACCCGTTTCTGGCGGCCGCCCGCAACCCGCTCAGCACCTTCGCCATTGACGTGGACCGCGCCTCCTACGCCAACGTGCGGCGCTTCCTCACCCAAAACCGGCAGCTGCCCCCGCCCGACGCCGTGCGACTGGAAGAGCTCGTCAATTACTTCTCCTACTCGTATCCGCAGCCGCGTACCGGCCCGGCCTCGCTACAGGCCGAAGTAGCAACTTGTCCCTGGAACCCAGCGCACCAATTGGTGCTGGTGGGCGTGCAGGGCAAGCAGGTGCCGGTTGAACACCTGCCGCCGGCCAACCTGGTATTCCTGCTCGACGTGTCGGGCTCCATGAACGAGCCGCAGAAGCTTCCGCTGCTCAAGGAATCCTTGCGGCAGTTGGTGCGCGAGTCGCTGCGGCCCCAGGATTACGTGGCCGTGGTGGTGTACGCCGGGGCCGCCGGCGTGGTGCTGCCGCCTACTTCGGGGGCCGAGCCTGAAGCCATTCTGCGCGCCCTCGATGGGTTGGAAGCGGGCGGCTCCACGGCGGGCGGCGAAGGCCTGCGCCTGGCCTACCAGCTGGCGCAGCAGCACCAGCGCCCCGGCACCAACACGCGCATTATCCTGGCCACGGATGGCGACTTCAACGTGGGCGAGCAGAGCGCGGCCGACCTGGAACGGCTCATTGTGCAGGAGCGGGAATCGGGCGTCTTTCTCTCGGTGCTGGGCTTCGGAGCAGGCAACCTACAGGACCACACCATGGAGTTGCTGGCGGATAAAGGCAACGGTAACTACGCCTACATCGACCAGCTACAGGAGGCCCGGCGGGTGCTGGTGCAGCAGTTCGGCGGCACGCTTTTCACGCTGGCCAAGGATGTGAAGGTGCAGGTTGAGTTCAACCCCGCCCTGGTGCGCGAGTACCGCCTGCTCGGCTACGAAAACCGCCTGCTGGCCGCCGAAGACTTCAACGATGACCGCAAGGACGCCGGCGAGCTGGGCGCAGGCCAGCAGGTCACGGCCCTCTACGAAGTGGTGCCGGTGGCGGCCCCCGCCGCCAGCCCTGCCTCCGTCGATCCGCTGAAATACCAGGCCAGTCAGCCTACCCCCGCCGCCACCAACAGCCAAGAGCTACTCACTGTCAAGCTGCGGTACCAGGAGCCCGCCGGCAGTGCAAGCCAGCTGCTGACGCTGCCGGTGCGCAGTGTCCGGTTCGATGAACCCATCGCCCGCGCCTCCGACAACCTGCGCTGGGCCGCGGCCGTGGCGCAGTTTGGCCTGCTGCTGCGCAAATCGCCCTACGCGGGTACGGCCACGTGGGCCAGCACGGCCGCGCTGGCCCAATCCAGCGCATCGCCAGACCCCGACGGCGCACGCACCGAATTCCAGACCCTCGTGCAGCAAGCCATGGAGCTGGACCAGGAAACTGCGTCTCGATAAGGCTCACGGAAAGCAACATAGAGCCTTGTAATCTGCTGTTACGCCGCCGTTGTAGTTTCTGGTTGCTGGTTTCTGGTTGCTGGTTTCTTGTTATTCGCTGACAGTCAAACAAGAAACCAGCAACCAGAAACGAGAAACAAGGAATCCGCAGCTTCCGCAGCCGCCTTCTTTAAGCTAACGGATCGGCCTCGCCTTCTTCCAGCAAGCTTCCCTCATCAGCTGAGTCAACGCTCAGCGTGAATCGGCTTTTGAAGCGGGCGTACAGGGCATTCATGCCCAGCAGCAGCACGCCCATCAAGATAAAGACCACCGCGCGGGTGATGGTGCCGTGCTGGCTGAGGTCGAACAGCAGCAGACGACCACAGCAAAGCACTGTGCCCACCAGCGAAACGTAGCGCAGATCCTGCCGTCGCAGCAACAGGCTAGCCACAAAGGCCGCTAGCACCTCCACCATCATCAACACCGTAAGAACGGAGCGGTCGAAGCTTTGCACGAGCACCAGCGTGAGGACGACAAACGAGGGGTAGAGCAACAGGGGGATGAGCAGGGTAGTGGGCAAACGGCCCAGCTGCGCCAGCGGAGCCAGCAGGCGCGGCCAGGTAGCGGCCACGCGGCGCGGCAAGTGGTGCACGGCGGCAGCGGTATAGGTAAACAGCCCCAGTGCCGCCGCCCCCGTGACCAGGCTCGGCAGCGTGAGCAGGTGCCACGGCTCTAGATATCGCAGCGCGGCGTAGCTGCTCCACCCTACCGCGGCCCCGAAATACAGCAGGCTGTATACCCGCACCCTACGTAGTCGCAAGGGTAGGCGGCGACCAGCCAGCAGCAGCATCAGGGCCACCAAGATCCAGACCGGGGCCAGCCATTCGGTGCGCACCTCGTACCCCAGCACGAAACTGCCGAACAGCAAGGTGAACTCGGGCAAGAGCGGGTGCAGGTAGCGCCAGGAGTGGTAGAGCGGCGCCCTGGCAGGGGAGCGTTGCCAAGCCCAGGCTCCCAGGGCCAGCAGCAGCGCCCCGGCCGTGAGGCGGCGGGCAGGCCACCCCAGCAGCAGCGCGGGGGAGTGGGCCATGAGCAGGCTGACATGGCCCAGCAGCGCCACCGCTAGCAACGCATACGTGAGATGCAGCAAGAAACGGTCGGGCGAGCCGGCGCGGTGCAGGGCCGCCGGCGTAACCAGCCGGCAGCGCACCAGCTGCGCGGTCATGCCGGCCGCGACGGCCGCCACCGCCCACGCGAGGATGGGTAGGGCCTTTGTGCGCGGGGCCAACGCCGCCCAAGCACCGAGCGCCACTTGCCCGCCCAGCAGGTACAGCCAGGGCCAACGTACATGCTGCTGCCGCGCCGCCCACCACGAGCAGCCCAGCCCCACGGCGGACACAGCCAGCAGCGGTGCCCAGTACAGCAGCACCGCGCCCGGTCGAAATACGGCATCTAGTGGTAGAATTTCGCTCCACTGCAACAGCTGGTAGCCAACGGTGGCAAGCAGCAGCCCGCCCCACAAACCGGGTACCTGGCTGTAGCGACGCACGAGCAACAAGCTGCTACCGATGAGGGCCGCTACCCAGCCTACCCAGGTGTGCTCGTAGACCAGGCCACCCGCCGCCAGCAGCAACGGCCCTACCCACGCGCCTAGCAGTTGCAGGCGGTAGGGTGGCGTAACAGGCAGCGGGAGGACATCGTGTACTGGTGCGTTGCGCCAGGTGAGCAGGGCCTGCGTACCCAGCGTTGCGAGGGCCGCGCCTACCAGCAGGCCGGCGCGCAGGAAGTCCGATACGGAGCCCGTGAGGTACACCAGCAGCGGGAGAGCTACGGCCATACCCAACGCGCAGTACACCATCACTTGATAGACAAGCCATTCGGCGCGCCACGCCAGCAGCAGCGTCATCAACAGGATTTCCCCGTAGAGCAGGACGTAGGCCGCGGGCCAGGCTACCCCGGCTTCGTGCAGGCCCAAAACCGCCACGGCCAGCAGCAGTTGCCCTTGCAGCAAGTGCGCCGGTCGGAACCAGCCGGGGCTACCCCGCCACCAGGCAGTCAGCCCAAACAGCAAGCCGGCGGCGGCGCCACCGCTCAGAAGCGCCGCCACGGGTGGGTGGGGCACGCCAAACAAGGCCTGGGCCAGCAGCGCCGTAGCCGCCAGGGTAAACGCCAGCGTGAGGAGCTTCAAGGCCGCGTGCAACTGACGGGTAGTCGCTGAAAACAGGAGCTCGGTGAGGCGAGCGACGCGCTCGGGTAAGGTGAGCAGCGCGGCGCTGCTCAGGCCGGCCACGAACAGCAGGGCCAGGCGGCGGTGCAACTCGTGGCCCGGCCAGGAGGCCAAGGCGTAGGTGCTGGTGAGCAGCAGCCAGCCCCCGCTGAGCAGCGCGGCCCCCAGCAGCAGCTGGCTGGCCACCATCTCCCGCAGGTACCCCAGCAGACCCGCCAGCAGCAGCGTTTCAATAAACAGCAGGGCGGCCGTAGCCGGCCAGATCAGCCCCAGCTTGTGCAGGCCCAGAATGGCCACGCCCGCCAGCAATTGCCCGGCGAGCAGGTGCAGCGTGCGGAACCGGCTTTCGGAGCCGCGCAGCCACCAGGCCACCCCAAACACTGCACCGGCGGCGGCCAGCGTGCCCGCCAGTAGGCTGCCCGTGGGCGGGTTCGGCACGCCAAACAACGCCTGCAACAGCAGGGCGGCCGCACCCGCGTACAAGGCGCCCACCGCGCCCCCAAAGGTCTGCAACACCTGGTGCATGCTCATCTCCTGGGCTTGCAGCAACGGCGCTTGCCGTACCAGGCGGTAGTACCCCGCGCCCAGCAGCCCGGCCAGCAGCAGCAGGAAGGCATTGCGATGCAGCTCGAAGGGCGCGTAAGCCGGTAGCTGCACGAGATTCAGCAGCAGCAAGCCCCCGGCGGCCAGCAACGCCCCCACCGACGCCACCTGGAATACCACCGTTTCCTGCTCCCGCGCCATGATGAAGGCAACCAGCAGCGTTTCCAGCAGCATAAACAAGGCAATCAACGAGCCGGAGGCGTGCCATCCTTGCAGGGAAAAAGCCGTGAACAAGGCCAGCAGCAACGAAATGACACTATCCGTGCGGAAAAGCCACTGGATGCCTAACCGGCGCGCCCGCCGCGCTACCCAGAACGTGAGCAGCGCCCCCAGGCCCAGCGGTACCGTTTTCCACACCGAGCCCGTGCTGTACTGGTAGAGATTGATACCCAGGCAGGTCCAGTTGAGCACATGGGCGGCAAACAGAAGCACGTCGAACTGCAACCGGGCGTATACCTTGCGGTACTGCACCACGGCCGCGGCCATGCCCACCACCAACACGAGGCCCATGGCCGTCAGCCGCCCGGTAGTGGTGAGCGGCGGGCCGGCAGCCGTGAGGGAATAGTACCAATACTGGTGAAAAACGAAAAAGCTGAGAATGCTCAGCAACAGCTGATATTTCCAGCGCTGGCGGTAGGTGATGCCGATGCTGAACGCGGTGACGCCCGCCCCGGCCGCCAGCGTGAGCACCGTGTGCGGCAGCACGGCCAGCGCCACCAGACTCAGCACGCCGTGCAGCGTGGCCACCGATTCGCGGCGGGCGTCCCAGGCCAGCCACAGGTTGGCAGCCACGCCCGCCAGGAGCAGCCCGTAGCTCAGCGGCGGACTCGCCCACTGCAACCCCGGCACGCTCACCGCGCCCACGCAGGCAAACAGAAACACGGCCGCCGCGCTGCTTTGCAGCCACAGGTGCAAGCGCGCCGCAAACGCCTTCGGCTTCAAATAATAGTGCAGCCCCAGCAGGACCGCCGCAAAGGCCGTAATCATCCCAAAGCGCACGGGCGCACTCACGCGCAGGGCCGCGTACACCCCCAGAAAACCAATGCCCGTTACGAGTACCACGGCGCCCAGAATACCGGTCCAGTTTTCTAATACTATCTGCTCGGCCCGGTCCCACCAGGTAGGGGGCGCAGGTTCAGCGGCCACCTGTTTGGGCGGCATGGCGGGCGGAGGGGTAGGACGTGGATTGGGAGTAGGACGCAGAGTAGTAGGAGCGGCCGCAGCCGCCGGCGGTGCTGGCGTAGCGACTGGAGGAGAAGAAGGTAGCGGAGCAGGCGCCGCCGGTGGTACTGGCGCAGCAACTGGTGCGGGGGAAGGCAACGGAGTAAGAGGTACAGCCGACGGCGTTGATGCAGCAGCTTGCGGGACAGTAGGTATCGTCGGTGGCGCTGGTGCAGCAGCCGGCGGGAGAGTAGGGGGTGTTAGGGGAGCCGAGGAAACCGGTGGAGACGGAGGAACCGGCTCCGCAGCGGGTGAAGGTACAGGCGCTACCGGTACGGCGGGTAGCGGGGCCGGTGTGGGAGTAGGGTGGTTGATGGGTGGTTTAGGTACCACCGGGGCTGGTATTGGGGTCATGGTGACCGTAGGCAATAGGCTGTCCCGTAGTTGGTTGAATTCCGGCCGCAACCGCCCCACCGTCGTCCGCAAGTCGGCGTAGTCGCTCTCGCGCGTGTCCATGCGCTGTTCCAGGGATGCCAACCGATTGGCAAGGCGACGGTACAGCAGCCCGCCTACTACGAGCAATAGTATCAGTAAACTGGTACCCATAATGAATGATTACTAGATGATTGAATAGCAAAACGTGTCCTTCCAAGCAGGAGATAAGCACCGAAGCAGCGTTTCTACCCAGCGCTAAGCACGGCCAGCGGCTGCTTTTCCAGTTCCAGTTGCCGGAGCTGCCGCCGGATGCGGTACACGTGCCGAAACTCCCGCGGGAGCTGCCGGAGGCGGGCTTTGCTGCGCGCGTCGTTTTCCCAGCGCACGGGCACTTCTTGGATATGAAAGCCATAGGCGCGGGCCTGAGCCAGCACTTCCAGATCAAACGACCAGCCATCCACGGTGCAGGCCGCGAAGGTGCGCGTGGCCGCCGCGGCCGTAAACGCCTTGAAACCGCAGTGCGTATCGACCACGCCGGGCAGCAGCACGCGCTGCACCACCCGGTTGACGAGCCGGCTCCAGACCCGGCGCTGCCACGGCTGGGGCCGCGTGACTTGGGAGCCGGGCAGGTACCGGGAACCAATGGCCACGTCGGCCCCCGCCGCCAGCGCCGCTAGCAGCGCGTCCAGCGCGTCGATGGGGGTAGAGCCGTCGGCGTCGGCAAACACCCGGATGCGCCCCGTGGCCGCCAGCATGCCCTGGCGCACCGCGTGGCCCTTGCCCCGGTTGGCCGGGGAGCACAGCACGCGCAGGCCCGGCAACGCATCGGCCAGCGCCGACACCAGCGCCACCGTCTCGTCCGTCGAGCCATCGTCGACCACCAAAATTTCAAAGCGGGCCGGGCGGGCGGCCAGAAAGGCATGCGCGCGTTGCAGGGTAGGGCCGATGCGCTGGGCCTCGTTATAGGCCGGAATGATCAGGCTGACTTCCATCAGTCCTAAGCGTTTTGCTGACGCCGGAAACCGTCCAGCCGGCTGCCCAGGTGGGCATAGGCAATGGGGCAGCGGGCCGCGCACGCTTTGCCGCAGTCGAACTGGCGCCGGATATCCTCCACCGAATAGTCGGCCAGGGCTTTGGCTGGGAAGCCGGTTCTGGGCTGGCACAGGTGCACCAGGCCCGCCCCGTCTACCTCAAAGTGGCGGGCGCCGGCCCGGCATTTCCAGGGCTTGCTCTCGCCGCGGGCCAGCGGCAATTGAAAGTTGTCGTGAAGCACGTGCGGCAAGCGGCCTTTCAGGGCCCGAATGCGCCGGTAGGCCTGCTGGGCTTCCGCGCTCAGGGGGAGGGCCTGCCCCTGGCTGTCGCGCATCAACGAGCACTGAAAATCGAACCCAAAGTCGACTACTACCTTGGCCACTTCCTCCATCTCGGCCGGGTTGCCGGAGCCCAGCACCCCGTTGACGCGCACCATAAACCGGGCGTGCTCGCGCAGCAGCTCCAGCTTGGGCCGCAGCCGGCGCATGCTTTTCTCGGTCACGTCGTTGTCTTCCAGGCTGTCGCAGCTGAGCTGCATGCCAAACAATCCAGCCTCATTCAAACTCTTGATAAGCGGGGCCTTCAGCACGTGACCGTTGGTATTGATCATGGGCACCATGCCGGCCTCGGCGATGTAGCGCACCAGCTCGGCAATGTGCGGGTGCAACAGCGGCTCGCCCCCGTTAAGCGTCACAAACACGGTTTTCAGCTTGCGTAGCGCGTCCACCCGCGCTTTCAGCTCGGCCAGCGGCACGGGCTTAGAGACTTTGTCGTACTCGTAGCAGTAGCCGCAGGCCAGGTTGCAACGGCGGGTTACGACGATTTGCACCAAAACGGGCCGGTCCCGGTCCAGGGCAGCTTTGGTGAGTTTCCACAGAACCTGGGGCCGGGAAAGGCGAATCGGGTGCTCGAAAGAAGGCAAACGCATAAGGGGGTAGGGGAGAAGGTGAGGAAAAAGACCGCCCGTGGCGGCCATTAGATTGAGTGCATATTCCCCTACTTTTTGCTGCTACAGAAGCGTTTTCTGCCGAAGGCGGATGTGGAGTCGTTGAATCGGGAGATAAGCCGAATGAATTGGCGGGGCGAATCCGGTAAATTTGGACGGAGGCCACGGCCTTCGCTTTCTGCCTTTCGTCATCCCTACCCCTAGTGCAGGGTAGAGGTGCCCAACCCAGCCCCATGATTCGAAAAAGTGTGTTGGCGGCCCTTGCGGCCGTGGTGGTCTTCCACGTGCTGATTTTCATTCAGTACGGCGTAGTGTGGGTAGGCGCGCTGGCCGGCTACCGGGAGTTGCTGCTGTTGTTTGCCTTTCTGCTGCCTACCTTCCTGGTGCACGCGCCCATCGCCCGCCTGTTTGGTGCCGACCGCCTCACCCGCCCGCCTGCCCCGGTCAAGGCCTTGTTGGAGGGCCTGTGCGTGGTGCTGGTGAGCCTGGTGTTTTGGCGGGTGTTCTACCTCTTCCCGCAGCACTACCTGGTGCCCACCGCCGAACTATCCCCCAGGGCCCTGCGCCTGTCGCTGGTGCTGAGCGCGGTGCTGTCCTTGTTTTTCTACTACTTCGTGGAACGCGAGCACATGCGCAAACACCTGGAGCAGGAAGTGGTGCGGGTGGCGCAGCTGCAAAAGGAAACCTTCCAGGCGCAGTTGGAAGCCCTGCAAAAGCAGGTGGACCCCCATTTCCTGTTCAACAGCCTCAACGTGCTCGGCTCGCTGATTCACCTCGACCCGGACCGGGCCGTGCAGTTCCTCGGCCAACTATCGGACGTGTACCGCGCCCTGCTCGCTACCGGAGCACAGCCGCTGGTGCCGCTACGCAGCGAACTAGCGCTGGTGCGCGCCTACGCCCACCTAATGGAAACCCGTTTCGGCGCGGCCTTGCACGTAGAGTTGGCCATTGACCCGGCGTGGGAGCAGGCCCTAGTGCCCCCCACGGCCGTGCAGATGCTGCTGGAAAACGCCATCAAGCACAACGGCGCTACCCCCCGCAAGCCCCTGCGCATCAAAGTGTCTGCCGAAAACGGCCTGCTGATAGTCGAAAACAACCGGCATCCCCGCACCGACGCGTTGCCCTCCACCCACACGGGCTTGCCCAATATCCAACGCCGCTACCACCACCTCACCGACCGCCCCGTGGAGATTGTGCCCACGCCGGAGCGCTTCGTGGTCCGCCTACCCCTGTTGCCTGCCCCTACCGTATGAACGTCCTGATTATCGAAGACGAGCCCCTGGCCGCCCAGGCGCTGGCCGCCCTGCTCACCCGCCTACGGCCCACCACGCAAGTTCTGACATCCCTAGGCTCGGTGGAAGACGCCGTGGAGTGGCTGCGCGCGCAGCCGGCCCCCGATTTACTTTTCTGCGACATTCACCTCTCGGATGGCAACAGCTTCGACATTTTCCGGCAGGTGGCGGTGCGCGCGCCCGTCATCTTTACTACCGCCTACGATGCGTACGCCATTCAGGCCTTCGAGGTGAACAGCGTGGACTACCTGCTCAAGCCCTTGCAAACCCCGGCAGTGGAACGTGCCCTGCAGAAGTACGAAACCCTGCACCCCGCCACGCTGCCCGCCGCCGTCGAGAACGTGCAGCGCCTGGTGCGCACCACGCCCCGCACGCGCTTTCTGGTGAAAACAGGGCAGATTTTGCAAGCCGTGCCGGTGGATCAGGTAGCTTATTTTCTGGCCGAAGAAGGCGTGGTGTTCTTAGTCACGCACGCCGGCAAGCGGTTTATCATTGCCGATACGCTCGACCAACTGGAAGGTCAGCTAGACGCTCAGCACTTCTTTCGCATCAATCGCCAAATCATTCTGAGCATCGGGGCGGTGCAGGAAATTCGGCCCTACTTCAAGGGCCGCCTGGTGTTGCAGGTAGCGCCCCCGGTGGTGGGGGAAGTCCTGGTTGTCAGCGCCGGCCGCGCACCAGCTTTCAAGCAGTGGCTCGACCATTAACGTGTCAGTCAATTAAAGGCAATAAGATGATTTGATACTAACGATAATATTATGTTATTCAAATAGTTGCTTGGTTTTATCTGCAAAAGCCCCACGGTCTACCCCTGCCACAGCGTAGTGGCAAGTGGGGTAGGACGTGGGGCTTCTGCAGATAGTCCGCTGCGCTTACTGCTGCTGCGACTTCGCCTCGCGCCAGCTGAACTCCGGTTCGTAGCCCAGCACGCGGCGCGCCTTTTCGATGGAGAGCAGAGTTTCGTATTCGCCCAGCTCTTTCTTTACTGGTACGTTCGGGAAGGTAGAAGCCATCAGCTCGGTTGAGGGCGTGCTCATCACCGTGTCGGCGTTGGCGATGATGAAGGCGTGCATGCCAGTGGCCTGCCACTCAATGGCCTTGCGAATGGCCTGGGCGCCGTCGCGGGCGTCGATGTAGGACCACATGTTCCACTTGCGCTCCTCGGGGTCGTCGTTGTAGGCCGGAAACTTGGCGTAGTCGCTGGGTTCCATCACATTGGAGAAGCGCAGGCCCACGAGTTTCATGTCGGGTGTCTGGTAGCAAAACTGGCGGGCCATGTCTTCCATCAGTACCTTGGCCAGGGCGTAGGCGCTCTTGGCACGCAGGGGGTAGTCCTCGTCTACGGGGGCGTAGGGCGCGGCTTCGTCGAACGGCTCGCCGAGCGTGGTTTCGCTGGACGCCCAGATTACCTGGTGAATACCCAGCCGCCGCGCCGCCTCAAACACGTTGTAGGTACCCATGATGTTGTTCTGAAACAAGTGGGCATCGGGGTATTGGCGGGGGGTTGGGTAGGCCGCCAGGTGCACAATGGCATCGAAGGCCTGCGGGGCCACACCGGCATGAATTTCATGCCCCACCGACGACAGCGCGTCCAGCGTTTGGCCAAAATCGGCGAGGTCGGCAATGATGCCCGGCGCCTCCTTGGAGGGTACTGTATCGACTACAAACACATCGTAGTTGTGGGCCAGTAAATCGGCTACGCAGGCCTTGCCCAGTTTGCCGGCGCCACCCGTTACCAGAATGCGCGGGCCCGTCGGTTGTTGTTTCTTGCTCATATACTGTATGTAGAATCGGCACCTAACCGGCACGCGCCGGCCGTCCGACCACGGGCGTATACGGGAAAGACGACGGGGTAGAGACACAATATTTTGTGTCTCGTCGTTGCTGAGGTTGGTTGGGAAGCAGTTAGAACGTCATGCTGAGCGAAGTCGAAGCATCTCGCGTGCTGACGACAGATAGTATCTAGCATCAGCACGCGAGATGCTTCGGCTCCGCTCAGCATGACGGTCAACGATGAAGCCACCACACACCTCAAGCCGATAAAAAAGCCGTCAGCTCCCCAACATACGTCAGCGTAAGCTGGTGCATGGCGCGGGTGCACGCCACGTACAGCATGCTTTTATCCACCTCCGTGCGGTAGTTGCGGGCCGAGGTGAAGGGCACCAGAACCGCATCAAATTCCAGCCCTTTTGCCAAGTGGGCCGAGGTGAGGACGATGCCTTCCCGGAAGGTAGTAGATTCGGCCGTAAGCAGTTGTACAGCATCCATTTGCAGGGCTTGATGCAGTTCCGCTGCCTGCCGCTGCGTTTTGCAGATAATGCCCAGCGACTGATGGCTTGAGTTACGAAAGCCGTTGATTTTCTGATGAATAGCGGCCAGCTCTTCGCTCTTGTCACCGTAGCGCGCCACCACGGGCTCGGGTCCGTGCCGCTCCAGCGGTACAATGTGCGGATTGGGCGTGATGCGCTGGGCAAAAGCGGTGATTTCCAGGGTAGAGCGGTAGCTACGGTAGAGCTTTACCACCTCGGCCTGCGGAAACACGCGCTCAATGGCTTCGGCCGAGGAGGCGCTGTAAGGATTCACCGTCTGGCTCACGTCGCCCAGAATGGTCTTGCGACACCGGAACAAGCGCGACAGCACCGCATACTGCATGGGCGTGTAGTCCTGCATTTCATCAATGAGCAAATGCTTCACGTGCTCGTAGGCTGCCGGAATGCCTTCTAGTCGCAGGCGTAGGTAGATGAGCGCAAATACGTCGGCGTATTCCAGGTGCAGGCGGTGGTGGTCGAGCTTCAGCAGCTCGGGGTGGCCCAGCCACTGATAGAAATCTCGGTAGAAATCCAGCACATTGTTGAACCTAAACAAGCGGGGTAGGGCTTCGCCAATGATGGATTTTTCTCTACCCGTCAGCTTGCGGCCGGTGGCGTCGCGCACGTAGGTGCGGATGTCCTGCGCCACTTGCGCAAAGCGTTGCAGCAGCGGTACCCGGTGGTAGGCCTTGAATTTTTGCTGAATAACCGCGGCTGGCACCACCGTGCTACCCACGCGCAACTCTTTCGCCGCGAAGTAGTTGTTCTCTACGTGCAGCAAATACTGGTTCAGCTTGCTCAAAAACTCAAACGACGATTTGAACTGGATGCGCTCGATAAAAGCAGGGTCGGGCCGCTCCAGCAGCGTCGCTACCTGCTCAAAAAAGGTCTGAAACGTATACCGGCTGTCGAGCAGATCGGCGGCCAGCTCCTCCATGCCCAACTCGGGAATGTGCTCCTCGCCCAGCTCGGGCAGCACGTTGGAGATGTAGTCGGCAAAGACCTTGTTGGGCGAGATGATGAGGATGTCCTTGGCCGCAATGGTTTCGCGGTAGCGGTAGAGCAAAAAGGCCAGCCGGTGCAGCGCAATGGAGGTTTTGCCCGAGCCCGCCACGCCCTGAATAATCATCACCGGCGCCGTTTCGTTGCGAATCACCGCGTTCTGGTCGCGCTGAATGGTGGCCACGATGGTCTTCATCTTGTCGTCGGAAGACTTGGCCAGCTCCTGTTGCAGCACGTCGTCGTGGATGTTCACGCCGCTGTCGAGCAGGAATTCCAGGCGGCCGTCGCGGATTTTGTACTGCCGCTTCCGCTCGATGGTGCCCTGCACCTCGCCCTTGGGGGTAGGGTAGGCGGCGTCGCCCAGCTCGTAATCGTAGAACAGCGAAGAGATGGGCGCGCGCCAGTCGTAGATCAGGTTTTCGCGGTGCTGCTCATCAAAGAAAGAATGCACGCCGATGTAAATGGGCTCTGCTTCCTGCCCCTGCGGCGCAAAATCCAGACGGCCAAAATACGGCGATTGGATGAGCTTGAAGAGTTTGCGCTTACGTGACACGGCCGCCTCGCCCGTAAACGCCATGCGGTTGATGGACTGGCCGGCGGCCACCATATCTGCGTCGTCCATGCCCGACTGGTGCTCATGAATGTACTGCTTTTTCTGCCGCAGCTCACTGGAAAACTGCCGCACGGCGTCGTCTACCCGCCGGATGGCCAGCGTCAGCTTCTCTTTGATTTCTTCCAGGTATTCGCGCTCTTCCTGCTCGGTTGCGTTCATCTCAGATGGTTCTTGCTAAAACGGCCGCAAAGGTGGCTGTAAATTCCGGCCCGTCGAAGCGCTTGGCGATATTTCGGGCTTCCCACTGTTGTCCTTCCGACTCAGGGTGTCGCCTACCCCGAAACACCCGCTACCGGCCAGGGCCCCGGAACCAACGTATCCGAAAACAACGTACCTTAGAGTATGCGCGAAATAGTAGTGAAAGTGCCCGACGAGCAGTACAGCTTCCTGATGAAGCTATTGCGTAACCTGTCCTTCGTGGAAGCCGAACCCATCAAGCCTGCCAAGCCCAAAAAACTGACACCCGAGCAGCAGGAGTGGGTGGAGGATATGCGCGAGGCCTTGCACGAAGTGGAATTGCATCAGCAAGGAAAAGTTAAGCTTCAATCCCTCAATGAGTTGATTCATGAGCTTCGACATCAAGCTGACGAGTAGCTTTAAGCGGCAACTACGCCCGTTACTCAAGCGCTATTGGTCATTGATTGAAGATTTGTCAACACTTGAGCAAGATCTTAAGAGCAATCCGCAGGTTGGTGAACCGCTGGGGAAAGACTGCTATAAAGTTCGCATGCGGATTAAAGCGAAGCAAACCGGTAAAAGCGGCAGTGCACGAGTAATTACCTGCGTGAAAGTGGTCGATAACCAAATCTTCTTACTCTCGATTTACGACAAGTCAGACCAAGCCTCCATCTCAACAACTGAGCTGACGGATTTACTGGAAGCGGCCGGTTTGAAGTAGCTTATATAACACAAAAAGCAGCCCATTTGAGTACTCAGATGGGCTGCTTTTTGTTGCTCCGTAGCCCAGGGTTTCAACCCTGGGATGCCTGGAAGGCTTAGGAATTACACCACCACGTTCACCATGCGGCCGGGCACCACAATCACCTTTTTGGCAGGTTTACCCTCGCCGAAGCGGGCGAGGAAGTCGGAGCCGAGCACGGCGGCTTCAATCTCCTTGGCCGTGGCCGTGGCCGGGAATTGCAGCTGCTCGCGCACCTTGCCGTTCACGGCTACCGGATAGTTCACCGAGTCTTCTACTAGGTATTCTTCCTTGAACTCGGGGAAACGGGCGTAGCTCACGGTGCCGGCCTCGTGGCCTAGCTCCTGCCACAGCTCCTCCGCGAGGTGCGGCGCGTAGGGCGACACAATGAGCAGCAGCGGCTCCAGCACGGCGCGCTTGTGGCAGCGCAGAGTGGTCAGCTCGTTCACGCAAATCATAAACGTGCTCACCGACGTGTTGAACGAGAACTTCTCAATATCCTCCTCGGCCTTGCGAATGGCTTTGTGCAAGGCCTTCAGCTCCTGGGGGGTAGGCGCCTCATCCGTCACGGCCAGGGCACCGTCCTCGGGATGGAACAGGCGCCACAGCTTCTTCAGGAAGCCCGAAACGCCGCTCATGCCGCTGGTATTCCATGGCTTGAATTGTTCCAGCGGCCCCAGGAACATTTCGTAGAGGCGCAGAGCGTCAGCACCAAATTGACTGATCAACGCATCAGGATTCACAACATTGAATTTGCCTTTCGACATTTTCTCTACCTCCCAGCCGCATACATACCGGCCATCGTCTTCGGGAATAAATTCAGCGTTTGCATAATCAGGACGCCATTTTTTAAAGGCTTCCATGTCGAGCACATCGTTATCAACGATGCTTACGTCAACGTGAAGGGCTGTCGTCTCATGCTCTTTACGTTTGCCAAGTGTAACGAACGTATTGGTACCGTTGATGCGATACACAAAATTCGACCGCCCCAGAATCATCCCCTGATTAATCAGCTTCTGGAACGGCTCGCCGGCCGAAACCAGCCCTAAATCCTTCAGAAACAGGTACCAGAAACGGGAGTAGAGCAGGTGGCCGGTGGCGTGTTCGGCGCCGCCCATGTAGAGGTCCACGTTGTGCCAGTAGGCCTCGGCTTCCTTGCCCACAAAACGGCCGTCGTTGGTGGGGTCCATGTAGCGGAGGTAGTACCACGAGGAGCCGGCCCAGCCGGGCATCGTGCTAAGCTCGTACTCGTACTTGCCCTCGTATTTCCAGTCTTTGGCACGGCCCAGAGGCGGCTCGCCGGTTTCGGTGGGCTTGTACTCGTCGATTTCGGGGAGCACCAAGGGCAGCTCCGACTCGGGCAGGGGGTAGGCGGTGCCGTCCTTATAGTAAATCGGAATCGGCTCGCCCCAGTAGCGCTGGCGACCAAAAATAGCGTCGCGGATGCGGTAGTTCACCTTGCCTTTGCCCAGGCCTTTTTCTTCGAGGGCGGCGATGAGCTTGGTGGTAGCATCCTTATACGTGAGGCCGTTGATCAATTCGGAATTGATGTAGTGGCCTTCCTTGGTGTTATCGGCTTCCTGGTCAATCTGCTGCGTGTCGAGCACGGGCACGATGGGCAGGTTGAAGTGCTTGGCGAACAGGTAGTCGCGCTGGTCGCCGCTGGGCACGGCCATCACGGCGCCGGTGCCGTAGCCGGCCAGCACGTAGTCGGCCAGCCAGATGGGCACCGGCTCGCCGTTGATGGGATTGAGGCAGTAGCTACCCGTAAACACGCCCGAAACCGTCTTCACATCGGCCATCCGGTCGCGCTCCGAGCGGCGCTTGGCCGCGTCGATGTAGTCCTGCACGGCCTGCTGTTGCTCGGGGGTAGTGAGTTGGGCAACCAGCTCGTGCTCAGGCGCTAGCACCAAGAACGTCACGCCATAAATCGTATCCACGCGGGTCGTGTAGACCTTAATGGTCTGGTCTTGCGCGGTGGCCAGCGGAAACGCTACCTCGGCCCCAATGGAGCGGCCTATCCAGTTGCGCTGCATCTCCTTGATGGGCTCGGGCCAGTCGATGGTGTCGAGGCCCTGGAGCAGGCGGTCGGCGTAGGCGGTGATGCGCAGGTTCCACTGCGGCATCAGGCGGCGCTCCACGGGGTAGCCGCCGCGCTCCGAGAGGCCATCCTTCACCTCGTCGTTGCTGAGCACCGTTCCCAGTTGCGCGCACCAGTTTACATAGGTATCCGACTGATACGCCAAGCGGTAGGGTAGAAGGGCCGCCATGCGCTCGGCTTCGGACTTGGCCTGCCACTGCTCAGCCGTAAAGCTCGGACGCTCTTCGTCGTCGCCGGCCGCCTGAATGCCGGTAGTGCCGTTTTGCTCGAACTGCGCAATCAGCGTGTCAATGGATTCGGCGCGGTCGGCGGCCAGGTTGTACCAGCTATTGAACAGCTGAATGAAAATCCACTGCGTCCACTTGTAGTAGCTGGGGTCGGAGGTGCGCACCTCGCGGCTCCAGTCGTAGCTGAAACCCAGGGAGTTGAGCTGCCGGATGTAGGTGTCGATGTTCTTCTCCGTGGTCAGGGCCGGGTGCTGGCCCGTCTGGATGGCGTACTGCTCGGCGGGTAGGCCAAACGAGTCGAAGCCCATGGGATGCAGCACGTTGAAGCCCTGCAACCGCTTGTAGCGCGACACGATATCGGAGGCAATGTAGCCCAGCGGGTGCCCCACGTGCAGCCCCGCCCCCGAGGGGTAGGGAAACATGTCCAGCACGTAGTAGTGCGGCTTTTTTGACTGATTGTCAGCCTGAAACGTATGGTGGTTGTGCCAGAAATTCTGCCACTTTTGTTCAATGTCCTGGGGATGATAGCCGGGCATGGTAGGTTGGGTTGCTGCTGAGTACTGAGGGGCGAAATTACAGAATTTGGCTGTAGGGGCGCGTCGCACGCGCCCGTCGTTGACACAGTCGCGCCGTTGTGTCCCACTCTACTAATAAAGACCGTCATGCTGAGCCTGCCGAAGCATCTCGCGTGCTGATGCAGGATACTATCTGTCGTCAGCACGCGAGATGCTTCGACAAGCTCAGCATGACGGTCTCTCTCAATTAAGTTCTGTAGTGTCAACGACAGGCGCGTGCAACGCGCCCCTACACCGGGCGGCCGTCCCAGGTGCCCTCGCTGCCCAGCACCCGAAACCGCGCAAACAGTTCCTCGCCGTACCACTGCTCCTGCCGCGTCCGCCGGATCACCTCCTTATGCGTCGCGTCGCGGTAGGCGTACTGCTGCATGGCCCTGGCCGACTCCCACACGCTGAACGTGGCCTGCCGCACAATGGGCAGTTCGCCCAACCCGATAGACGCCACCACGCCGGGCGCGTGGGCCACGGCCGCACTGGTAGGAGCCACATAGCGCCAGAAGCGCGGCGTTTTACGCAGGCGGATAGAAGCCCGCGTGAGCACCGCCACAGGGCCATCCGGGTCGGGCGCTTCGGTGGCGGCTACGTCAAAGGGTTGCACCCCATCCCACAGGCCATGCGCTTTTAATGGTTGCAGGCGGGCGGTCCAGGTTTCGGTGCTGCGCTCCTGATAGGCTTGCCATTGCGGGTGGGTAGCGAAGAAAACCTCAGCAGCTTCGGCCGAGTCCCACGCAGCCATCAACACGTAGCGTTGTAGGTTGGGCCAGACTCCAAAGCCACCATCGGCGCCCGTGCCGGCCAACTTATAAAAGCGCAGACCTGCTGCTCGCTTCAAGGACGCCTGCGCGGTACCCATCTGGGCTAGGCCCCAGCGAGCAGTGCCAGGTTGCAGGGTGATGACGGAGAAAGTAGTGAGGGACAAGGAAATAAGTCTGAACCACGGATTCGCTCGGATTAAACGAATAACGCGGATTTTGTGAATGATTAATACGCAATTATGCTGTTTGAAAAGTCAAAAAGTGCAACCATAGGCGGTCATGCCGAGTTTGCCAATTTCAATAGAACGGAACGGAGCTACAAAATCCGTGTAATTCGTCAAATCCGAGCGAATCCGTGGTCAAGTAAACCAACAAAAAAAGGCCGGAATTGCTTCCGGCCTTTCAGCAAAAGTCAGCAGCGCTAGACTATTTCACGTCTACCTTGGCGTGCTCATTCACGTCGTCGGAGTCGTTTTTCTTGCCGGCTACTACAGCTCGTACGTAGGCGTAGGCGCGGGAGAGTAGGCCACTGGGCGTATCCCAGTATTCACCTTTATCGATGGTCACTTTCAGGATCATGATGTTTGGATCGTCTTTACCCTCTGGGAACCAGGCTTTCAAATGCTCCGACCACAACTCATCAATTTTGGCTTGGTCGCGGTAAGCGTTGGCGCGGCCCGAGATAGACACGTAAACGTCACTTTCGGGAGAGGCGTAGCTCAGGTTTACGTGACTGTCTTTTTTGACCTCGTATACCTTGGCGTCGTCTTTATCGGTGAAGAAGTACAACGAGCCGTCGGGGTCCGACTTGAGGGTGCCCATGGGGCGGCTGCGCAACGACTGATCTTCCTCGGAAGTGGTCGTGAGCATGGCAATATTTACGTCTTTAATCTTATCGAGTAGCTTCTGAACGTCGTGCAGAACGTGCGTTTCGTGCGACATGGTAGGGGAGTTTAGGTGTCTTGAAAGAATGGTGCGCCACCGTGGCCAGTTGGTCGGGGCGCCCCTTCAGATACGGCCCGGCTTCGGTGTGGGTTGTGCCCGGCGCCGCGGCTGCCACTTTTGGCCGTACCTTGTTCTGCTCTTATGAACTTCCTGGCCCACCTCTACCTCTCCGACCCCGCCGACAATGACCTGCTCCTCGGCAACTTCATTGCCGACTCAGTGCCCGGCCGCCAGCTCGAAGCCTACCCCCCCGGCGTGCAGCGCGGCATTCGCCTGCACCGCCTCATCGACACCTACACCGACCAGCACCCCGTGGTGCGCCGTACTACCGCCCGTCTGCGCGCGGCCGGCTACGGCAAATACGCTGGCGTCATCTCCGACGTATTCTTCGACCATTTCCTAGCCCGAAATTTCTCCGAGTTTTCCGCCGAACCGCTGCTAGACTTCACCCAGCGCGTTTTCACCCTCCTCACGCAGCGCCAAACCGAAATGCCCGCTCGCGTGCAGCAGTTCCTACCCTACCTTGTGCGCGACAACTGGCTCCTGCGCTACGCCGATTTCGAAGGGGTAGGGCAGTCACTCCGGGGCCTCAGTCGCCGCGCGTCCCCCGGCTCCGGCATGGAAACCGCCGTGGCCGAGTTGCAGCGCAACTACGCGGCGTACGAGGCGGATTTTCGGGAGTTCTGGCTGCAGGTGCGGGCGTACGTGGCGGGTGTGGAAATGTAAAAGCCGGCGCGCGTCTGCGACGCGGCCGTTTAATTTGTTTGCGCAATGTATGCGAAGGATGCAAACGATTCTCGTCACCGAAGCGGCGCTATTGAAGATTAATAAGAAATATTCTGCTTGCGTATTTTTTCTCTTATATATTCTTCTTTTCTCATAAAGAATATATAATAATACATTTCATTGCCGGCGGTTGGAACAGTCATTCGTTGCAAAATTGCACCATATTTCGCATTAGAATAGTAGTAGGTTAGTGAATTGGTTTTTATGCGTTGACCTTCTGATTTTAGCCCCTTAGAGATAATCTGTTTTTTAAATGAATAGAAGCAATTTTCTGTTAAACTGTAATTGACACTGCTTACATTGCCATTAGCACTACGGTCAATAGATAAGGCCCTGTCATTCGGAGTACGCCACTTATAGCCTCTGTCTTGTGCTTCCTTAATCAACTTAAAGCCTTTTTTCTGCATAAATTGTCTCTCACTTATCTTATTGCTTTGCAATAAAATTGTCATGTCGTTTGGCGTTAAGCATTGACTAAATGAGAAGTTACTATACAGTATAAAAACTGTAATAAACCAAAAGAATTTTGATAACTGCATTTTCTATATTTAGAATAACATATTCATTACCTATTTTTTAAATTTTACGAAAAAACGGGGCCATACGGCCCCGTTCTCATTTTCAATAAACAGCAAAAAAACCTTAGTGGTCGTGTCCACCGTCGCCGTGCACGTGGCCGTGGTCCATTTCTTCGGGGGTAGCGTCGCGTACGTCGGCTACGTTGCCGTCGAAGTGCATCACCATGCCGGCGAGGGGGTGGTTGAAGTCCATTTGCACTACCTCGTCGCCGATGTTCACCACTTTGCCTTGCATGTGGTTGCCTTCGTTGTCGGCCATGGGGAGGTAGTTGCCTTCTTGCAACATGTCGGCGTCAATCTGCCCGTCGATTTCGAATACCTGTTTCGGGATTTCGACCACGGCCTGCTGGTCGTAGTCGCCGTAGGCCTGCTCGGGGGTGAGCGAGAAGCTGAACGAGTCGCCGGCCTGCTTGCCGCTGAGCTGATTTTCGAATTCTTCGGGTAGGCCGCTCATACCGAACAGAAACACCATGGGCGCGTCGGCCTCGGCCGATTCTACCAGGCGCTTTTCGCCGTTTTCGTCGGTTACGCTGAGATTATAAGTAATAGAAACAACTTTTTGGGGGCTGATCTGGGTCATAGCAAGTGGGGTTGGGAGAGAAGGGTTACTCATGCTAGTTACGGAAATACCCCGAAAACGTCGGTGATTCCTCCCAAATACCCGGAGTCGCCAACAGAAGCGTAAGATTTTGGCATTGCCCTAACAGCCTCTTGCGCCTTGCGTTAAGCAACACATTTGCGGCGGCTTCGGCCAACCCGGTTTTCTGGCGTTGCCAGCGCGTCCGCTCCCATAATCTTAACTTCTTCCCCTCCTCCCGTATGAAACCGACTACGCTTTCGGCGCTGCTTCTGGGCGGCGCCTGGTTGGCCGCCTGCCAGCCCAGCACCACCTCTACCGAAACCACCGCCACTACGGCTGCCGACTCTACCGCCACGGCCGCTACCTCTACCGCCGATACAATGGGCGTGCCCGCCGGCACCATTCCTACGGTGGGCAACCCGCAGTTGCTGTTTACGCTACCCAACGAGCACAACACGCCCGACGGCCTGGCCCTGAGCCCCGATGGGCGCACGCTGCTGCTGTCGGTGCCCAACCTGGCCAACAACAGCTACCCGGCTACTATTCTCGAAATTACCGGCAATGCCTATAAGCCATTCGCCACCAACCTGCCTGTGGAGCCAACCACCAAAAAAGCCGCGCCGATGGACCTGGCGTACGGCCCCGATGGCAACGTGTACTACGCAGAAAATCAGTACGAAAACAGCAAAAAGTACGTGTCGCGGTTGATGCGCATCAACATGAAAAACGGCCGGCCCGGCACCATCGAAACGGCCGTCGACAGCTTCCGGCTGGCGAATGGGGTGGTTTGGAAAGGCAACACGCTCTACGTGACCGATAGCCAGTGGGACATGCCCGATAACGACAAGGGTAGTGCCGTGATGATGTTCACCCTCAACGAGTTGAAAAAAGGATTGATTCACCTCAAACCCAAAACCAAGGACCCGCACGTGCTGGCCATGTTCACAACCACCGTGAACGAAACCGGCGTAGACAACGGCGCCGACGGCATCGACTACGACAGCCAGGGCAATATCTACACCGGCTCTTTCGGCGACGGCACGTTCTACAAGATGACTACGAAGCCCGATGGTACACTGGCCAAGCAGGAAGCCCTACCTCTCACGGGCGACAAAATCACCTGCATCGACGGCTTTATTATTGACCGCAAGACGGATAAAGCCTACATCACCGGCGCCCGCCAAAACGCCATTTTCGTCGTTGATTTGAAGACGAATAAGGTGACCACGCTGGCCCAAAACCCCGACACCGACGGTGCCGGCGGCAAAATAGACCAACCCGCCGAAGTGCTGCTCAAAGGCAACCGCCTGTATATTTCCAACTACGACAACCCCGTGAAGCACTTCGTGAATACCAAGTCCGACGCCCCGCACACGGAGTCGTATATCGATCTGCCCTAGCATAGTAGGAGTCGATAAGGCTGCGTCCTCTGCCCGCTCGGGTAGGGGACGTTTTCTTTTTTAAGGAAATTAGAAGAAACGAACTGTCGGCAATGCCGTTGATGGGTAAGCAAGCTCAACCAGAAGCCTACTGGCTGCAGGTGTGAGTCGGGTGAAAGCCTGTCAATTGATTCTTCGTTTACCTACTTCTTTTCCACACCATGGCCAAAAGCCCACCAAAGTTCGACACGCCCAACTCGCCCCATCCCGCCGATTTGAGCAACGGCCAGCACATCACCACCGACGCCGGCCGCCCCGTCAGCGACATTGAAAATTCCATCACGGCGGGCCGGCGCGGGCCGGTATTGCAGGAAGACTACATTGCGTTCGAGCGCCTGGCCCACTTCAACCGCGAGCGGATTCCCGAGCGCGTGGTGCACGCCAAGGGGGTAGGGGCCTTCGGGACCTTCACCGTCACGCACGACATCACGAAGTACACCCGCGCCAAGCTGTTCAGCAAAGTGGGTAACACCTGCGAGATGCTCACGCGCTTCAGCACGGTGGCCGGCGAGCGGGGCTCGGCCGATACCAACCGCGACCCACGGGGCTTTGCGCTGAAGTTTTACACCGAAGGCGGCAACTGGGACCTGGTAGGCAACAACACACCGGTGTTCTTCGTGAAGGACGGCCTGAAGTTTCCCGACTTCATCCACTCGCAGAAACGCGACCCGCGCACCAATATGCGCAGCAAAACCATGATGTGGGATTTCTGGAGCCTGATGCCCGAAAGCCTGCACCAGGTTCTCATTTTGATGAGCGACCGGGGCACGCCCTATGGCATCCGCCACATGCACGGCTACTCGTCGCACACGTTCTCCATGTTTAATGCCGATAACGTGCGCACGTGGGTGAAATTCCACTTCCTGACCCAGCAGGGCATCAAGAACTTTACGGATGCTGAAGCCATCGAAATGGCGGGCCTCGACCCCGATTTCTCGGCCAACGACCTGAACGACGCCATCACGCGCGGCGACTTTCCGAAGTGGAAGATGTTTATCCAGACCATGCCCGACGAGCAGGCCGCTACCTATAAGTGGAACTCGTTTGACGTGACCAAAGTGTGGCCCCACGCCGATTTCCCGTTGCAGGAGGTAGGGATTTTCGAGCTGAACCGCATGCCCGAAAACTACCACGCCTTTGTAGAGCAAGCCGCCTACTCGCCTTCCAACGTGGTAGATGGCATTGGCTTCTCGCCGGATAAGATGCTGCAAACCCGCCTGTTGAGCTACGCCGACGCGCACCGCTACCGCGTCGGTGTGAACTACGAATTTCTGCCCGCCAACGCGCCCAAAGCGGCCAGCCACAACAACTACCACCGCGACGGCGCCATGGCTCTGGGCAACAACGGTGGCTCGGGCCCCAACTACTTCCCCAACTCCTTCAACGGCCCCACTGAGGACAAGAGCGTGCAGGAGTTTGCCTACCCCGTAGAAGCCACCGAGGTGCGCCGCTACGACCGCAACGCCCCCGGCGACGACGACCACTACACCCAGCCCGGCGACCTGTTCCGCCTGATGACGGAAAAAGCCCAGGACGACACCATCAAGAACATCGTGGCCCACATGGACGGCATCGAGGGCCCCAAGCGCAAGGAAATCATCGAGCGCCAGCTGAAGCTGTGGTTCAAGGTGGATGAGAAACTCGGCAAAGGTGTATCGGCCGGCCTGGGTGTGCAAGTGGAAGGCCACGAACTGAACGGCCAAATGAAGCCGCTTCATGCTAAATATGCCCCGCCAAAGCCAGTGGATAAGATGCCCCACGGCGCGGAATAAACACCCCACCCCCTAGCCCTGCCCTCGCCGCTTGATGCGCGGAATCCTTCGGGAGAGGGAAACTAGATCTAAAAAGAGCCCCTACTTCAGGACTGAGGTAGGGGCTCTTTTTTAAGTTAAGAAGTTGATTTCTCTCATACTAACTAGAAATACTATCGGCGCATTCAATCCAGCCAATTAGACCAAGTACGCTTTCCTTTTTCGTCGGCTGGCATATGTAGCCGTTACCGCTTTTTCTGGACCTAATGCAGGTAACAAATGCTAGTGAGTAGTAGCTTCGTAATCGTTTATGCGTTTGCAATGCCTATTTGGCTGATATGAATAGGTAGCACAGGTGCTACATAATCTATTGAATAGTTTGTACATCAAGTAGTTATATAATGCCTTTGCCAACTATCCCTACTCCATCCACCATCAAGACACGCCAACCTACTTGGTTGCCCTATGTGGTTGGGGTAGCCTTGCTACCCCTGGTCTATCTGTTGCTCATCGATAGGGTAGGGTCTTTGCCTATTTATGTATGGGATGAGGGGCGCCTAGCCGTAAATGCGGCCGAAATGGAGCACAATGGCCATTGGCTGGTGACGTATTTCTCGGGGCAGCCTGATATGTGGAACACAAAGCCGCCCCTGCTTATCTGGCTGGAGGTGCTGTCGCTTCGCTTCTTGGGCTATTCCGAAACCGCGTTTCGGCTGCCTACTATGCTAGCCGCGGTGGGCACCGTTGGGGTTATCTATACCTTCTGTTGGCGGCAATTGAACAGTATTTGGGCAGGAATATGTGCGGTCCTGTTGCTGATGACCACCATTGGCTACAACGATATACATGGAGCCCGCACAGGCGATTACGATACGCTGCTGACGCTTTGGGTAACCGTTGCAGCGCTAAACTTTTTCCGCTACATAGAAGAAGGCAAACGGTCTTCTTTCATCTGGACCAGCATTGCCCTGACGCTAGCCGTACTGACGAAAGGCGTAGCCGGCCTGTTCTGGCTACCCGCCTTCGCTTTGTATGCCGTCACGCAGAAGCGTTTCCTGTGGCTGCTCCGTCGGCCGGAGGTGTATGGGGGCGCAATAGTGGCTATTATGGTAGTCACAAGCTACTATCTGGCGCGCGAGCACTACAATCCAGGCTATCTGAAAGCGGTATCGGAAAATGAATTGGGAGGACGGATGCTAACCACCTTAGAGGGGCATCTGCGCCCTTGGTACTGGCACCTGAGCAACATGTACGATGAGAAGTTCTGGCCCTGGGTACTCGTATTTCCACTTATTTTTCTCCACATCTGGCGCCAGGAGGGCAAAAGTAAGCATAAGCGCTTTGCTCTCTACGTGGCTTTACTAGTGCTAGTGCACTTGGTGATTATCAGCAGTTCCAGCACAAAACTACTGTGGTATGATATGCCTGTGTACCCCGTAGCCGCCATGCTAGTTGGGCTGAGCATAGGGCGCTTGGCTGAGAATTTGATGGCGGTACAGCAGCAGAAAGAAGGAACTGTAGGTGCTGTATTTGTGGGTGCTTTATTTATGCTGGCTGTTTTTGCTGCCCCGGTAAGCCTGACGCGTGCTAAGATCAAAATGCGACAAGAATACAAACAGAAGGATGCGTTTCATGCGCATGGGCTTCAAATCAGACACATGGCCGAGCGTCTACCACAGATTACGAATTACAAAGTATATACTTCCTCCAATTACCACGCTGCCATCTTGTTTTATAAGATGGCGGCCCAAAGGCGGTATGGTCACACAATGACCTCAGTGCTTGGTTCGCAGTTGGAAGAGATGAAAGTAGGAGATGTTGTTGTGGTATGTGGCGACCAGGATAAAGCGGCTATCAACGTGAGATTTGAAACCCAATCGTTATTAGACTCAACCTCTTGCACTACAGTACTGCTGAAAAAACAGCGCTAATCTATAATCTATAAAGAGAAAGCGCCCCTTTTCTATGAGAAAAGGGGCGCTTTCTGCTGCTACTTACTGCATTTCCCACGCCGTGCGATACGCTCCAATCAGTTCTGTGTAGTCCAGAAAGGCCTTGTAGAACGGATGCGACCCCAGCGTGCTGGAGTCGCCCACGATGAGCAGTTTCTTGCGGGCGCGGGTCATGCCCACGTTCATGCGGCGGATGTCGGAGAGGAAACCGATGTCGCCCTGGCTGTTGCTGCGCGTCATGGTGATGCAGATGATGTCGCGCTCCTGGCCCTGAAACGAATCGACGGTGCCGATGCTGAGCAGGCGGTGCGTGAGCATCTCGGCCAGCTCGGGCAGGTCTTCCACCGCGTCTTTGAGGTAATTGATCTGGGCGCGGTAGGGGGCAATTACGCCTACCGTCAGCAGGTCCTCCTGGTGCTCCTCGGGCGCGTACACAGCTAGCAACTCGGCCAGGCGTTTCAGCAACAAGTTAGCCTCTTCGGGGTTAGCCACCGAGCGGCTCTCGGCTATACCTAGCTCCAGAAAGCCAAAGCCAGCTGTATCCAGAAACTCCACGGCCACGTCGGGCGCAAAGCGCAGGTCGTAAGCCGAAAGGTCGGCGTGGGCCACGGTGTCGTGGGCAATCAGCTTGCCGTCGTAAAACTGCTCCGAGCTGAATTCCATAATCAACTCGTGCATGCGGTACTGCACTTGCAGCATGCGGGCCGTATCGGGCTGGCGCTTGATGCACTTTTCGAACAGCGTTTCGCGCAGGGCGGTGGCCTTTTCGCTTTTCACGGTAGGCGGTAGCTGTTGATGGTCGCCGGCCAGCACCACGCGGTTGGCCTTGCCAATCGGAATCCAGCAGCCCGGCTCCAGGGCCTGCGCGGCCTCATCAATAAACACCGTTTCGTAGGTGAGGTGGCGGATGGCGCGGTTGCTGGCGCCCACCAGCGTGCAGGTAATTACCTGCACCTGCTCCAGCAAATCCTCCGTGATGTAGCGCTCCAGCTGGTCCGACTCCTGCAATAAATCGTGGGCCTGCTGCTTGAGGTGGCGGCGCTGCTCGCGCTCCTCCCAGCCAAAATGCCGCTTAAACTTGCTGGCCTCGGCGCGATACTGCTCCGCTGTCTGCCGCATCGAGCGCAGCTCGGCGTAGCTTTTGTGGGCCATAATCTGCGCATCCAAGGTGTGCTGCAACAGCAAGTCCGACACCCGCGAGGGGTTACCCATCCGAATCACGTTCACGCCGCGCTCAGCCAGCTTTTCGGTTAAGAGGTCCACGGCCGTGTTGCTGGGTGCGCACACTAGCACGCGCCGCTCGCGCCGGATGGTTTCCAGAATGGCCTGCACTAGTGTGGTGGTTTTGCCAGTACCGGGCGGACCGTGAATGATAGCCACATCCTGGGCCGCCAGCACGTGGCGCACGGCCGCGAGCTGGGAGTCGTTGAGGGGCGAAGGGTAGTAGGGCTGCACCTCGCTATCGGGACGGAAACGGGCGGGGCGGGCACCCAGCAGCACGTCGCGTAACTCAGCGAGTCGCGATTCGTAGGCGCCCATCACCTTGCCCAGGGCGTACTCCATCTCGCGGTAGCTTACCTCGTCGAAGGTCAGGTCTACGCCCAGCTTGCCGTCGTCCACCCAGTCGGGTAGGTCTTCCTTGGTGGTGGCAAGCGTGATTTTGTTACGCTTTACGCTGGTAATAACCCCATTGAGGGTAGGACGGTCGGAGCCCGAGCGGTTGGGAATGTTGCCGAATAGCGCGGCGTTCTTGCCTACCTGAAATAAATGCAGGCCTTGCTGACCCGCCGGGCGCTCCAACTCCAGCACCAGCTTGCCGCCGAAGCCAATGTCTTCCTGCGTGATTTTGACGGGGTACCACGTCAGGCCGCGCTGTTGGCGCTCGGCAATGGTGGTTTTGGCGCTCTTGATCTTGAACTGCTCCAGGTCTTCCTGCTGCTCCAGCTTCAGCAAAGCCTGGGTGTGGCGCAGTTCTTTTTCAATAACGTACGGATCGGTATAAGTAGGTTGTTCAGCCAAACGGGGTAGAGAATTAAGTATTTCGTTGCTAACAACGAAATCGGGGAAATAGTGGCGAAAAGTAGCCACAATGTTGGATTGCTGGGCGGGTGCTTACCAGCTCAGCCGCAGCAGCGAAACGCCTTGGCGGGGTAGGGTGAAGTGCAACACGGTTTCTCCGTTCTTGCTGCTCACCCAACTCGGCGAGGTCAGTAGAGCTAGCTGACCTGCTTGCTCCAGGGTAGCACGCTGCTCCGCCGACACGTTTTGTGGAGAGCCCATGCGCTGCCAGGCGGCGTAGGCGTTGCTGTGGTCCTGGTCGATGCGGTAGTGCTGGAGCAGGGCCTGCGGGACAGTGAGACCACGCAGCACTACCTCCACCTCGGCGGGCGGGGCGGGTAGGTCGTCGTTGTGGTAGTTCCAAACCAGTACGCTGGCCGAGCGGGCGTCGGTGGCGGCCAGGGCGCTAATGTCGGGCTGGGGGCTACGGTCGGGGTTGGCGGTTTCGGCGAGGGGTAGGGCAGTAGGGCTGGTTACCTGCACGCGGTGCCCGGTGCCCATCAGCCCCAGCATCCGGAACACGTTCAGCACGGGCTTGTCCACGCCGTTGGTGGCCAGGTCGCGGAAGCCCGCAAACCAGGGCTGATTCTCAAACTCGAACGACCAGCTCACGGCCCCGCGCAGGTTTACCTGGTACTGGGCAGCCAGCGCGTAGAGATGGGCGTAGGAAGCGGCCGTGTAGCTGGAGTACATGGTGCCGTTGCGGTAGGCGTTCTGGGGGCTCAGCTCCACGGAGCAGGCCGCGCAGCCCTCAGGGTCGTTCTCGCCAATGATAATGGGCAGGTTTTTTAGGGTAGGAAATTCGGCCACCACCTTGAAGCCCTCCACAGCGTTGCGCAGCTGCACGCCCATATTCATGCGCACGTGGCCGTCTACCACCTGGGGGCGGCCCTTGGCGTGGAAGGTGATGAAATCGAGGCGGGTGCCGGTTTTGCCGGTGGCATAGTTGGTGCCGCTCACGCAGTGCGTGAGGAAGTTGCGCAGGAAAGCAGCGGCTTTGGGGTCGCGCGGATCGGTGGTTTCGGGACCACCCAGCTGGGCTGCAGGGCAGGCGCGGTGTACGGCCTGCTCGGTGTAGTCGAACAGCTTTTGGTACTCCTCGGGCGTGCCTTTCCAGTAGCCGATGTTGGGCTCATTCCACAGCTCCCAGGGCCACGACTGCACTTCCGTCTCGCCGTAGCGTGCCACGCAGTGCTTCACCCACTGATACACCAGCTCCCCCCACTTCGCGTAGTCCTTGGGAGGGTAGGCCCAACCCGTGTAGATGTCGTTGTAGTTGTCGCCGGGCTTCCAGTGGTGCCGGTAGGGAACCGGGTGCGTCGAGAGTGCTTCAGGCATGAAGCCAATCTGGGCAATGGGCTTCATGCCGCGACTGATATACGAATCAAAAATCCCGTCTACAATCTTCCAGTCGTACACCGGCCGGCCTTTTTTATCCTCGGTGTAGGCGTTGGTCGAGCCCCACTTTAGGGCCGCCGTGCCGTCGCCGGTCGTTAGCAGGTTGTGGGTGCGCACGTACACGGGGGTAGGGCTGAGGGCAGCCAGCTCGGTGAGTAGCTTCTGCCCGTCCTTCATGGTGGTGTAGTTGGGCTCGTCGTAGCCAAAGTAGGCCCACATAGGCTGCATAGGTGCCAGGGACTTGGCCACGTCTACGGTGATGGTAACAGGCACCGCAGGCTGCTGGGCCACGGCAGGAGCAGCTGCCCGCAGAAGTAGACCGGTCAGTAGCCCGGTTTCGGCAAGACGATTGTACCATGGAGCAGGAGAAAGGGTAGAGAAGGGCATAGCTGGGCAGGGGTAGGAGAAAGTAGCAGACAACGGGAAGATAGAAAGTTGCGGGCAGTACAGGACTAAGCAGACAGCGTGTTTGCGATAATGCCGAAAATAATCTTGGCTCGTCTTTTACCCACCGCTGTGCCATGGGTAGGCGAAAACCAGGTGCCCCTCGCCCCTAAAGCTGAGCTTGTGTGTTGCATAACTATTTTATATACAGATAATTAATAAATATAATAAAGAGGATAGGAGCGTTGTGTGACAAAGTATATAACGCCTTAGTAGTGAGATACGCTGCTCTTCCTAGAATGAATCTAGTTAACTAAGCCAAAAAGACTGGCGTAGGAATAAAGCCGAAAACCAAGGGCCTGGCTGGCGCGCGGTTTTGGGTAGTACGGCACGCCTTGCTACGCTCGTCAGGAGGCGCGTATAGGTAGCAGGTAGGGTAGGAAGCCCACCGTACGCACCGCTTGCCTGCGCGGTCCCGCACCGGGCCCTCGTATTCGTCCACTCACCTAAAACCTATTGCTCGATGAGCACAAACGTAACCCAACAACCCCTCGGGGATGTGGCAGTGGCGCTACCGCCGCTGGAAACCATCACCCTGACCATCAACGGCACGCAGAAACGTCTGCAAGTAGCCCCCTGGACCTCGCTCCTGGACCTGCTGCGCGAGTACCTCGACCTCACGGGCACCAAGAAAGGCTGCGACCACGGCCAGTGTGGCGCCTGCACGGTACTCGTAAACGGCACGCGTATCAACTCCTGCCTCTCGCTAGCCGTGATGCAGGATGGCAATGAAATTACAACCATTGAAGGCCTAGCCAAGGGCGACGAGCTGCACCCGGTGCAGGAAGCTTTCATTGAGCACGACGGTTTTCAGTGCGGCTACTGTACGCCGGGCCAGATCTGCTCGGCCGTGGGCCTCATCAACGAAGGCAAGGCCAAAACTGCTGATGATATCCGCGAGCTGATGAGCGGCAACATCTGCCGTTGCGGTGCCTACGTGGGCATTGTGGCCGCTGTAGAGCAAGCCCTGCACAAGTGCCAACCCAACCAGTAATCCTGCGATGAACAGCTTTTCCTACACCCGCGCCGACGCCGTTGAAACGGCTTCCCGCGAAGTCTCGAATAACCAGACGGCTCAGTTCGTTGCTGGAGGTACCAACATTCTGGACCTGATGAAATACAACGTGGAGCGCCCGACTCGTCTCGTGGACCTCACACGTTTGCCACTAAAAGAGATTGAGGACACCGACAAGGGCCTGCGCCTGGGCGCCCTCGCTACCAACGCTACCACCGCCTACGATGAGCGCGTGGAAGAGCGCTACCCGTTGCTGAGCAAGGCTATTCTGGCCGGCGCTTCGGCGCAGCTGCGCAACATGGCTACCGACGGTGGTAACCTGTTTCAGCGCACCCGCTGCTACTATTTCTACGATACGGCCACGCCTTGTAACAAGCGCGAGCCCGGCTCGGGCTGCTCGGCCATCAACGGCTACAACCGCGTGTGCGGCATCTTGGGCACCTCCGAGAGCTGCATTGCTACCCACCCCAGCGACATGTGCGTAGCCTTGGCAGCCCTGAAGGCCACCGTGAACGTGACGGGCACTGAGGGAGAACGCACCGTTGAGTTTGCCGACTTCCACCGTCTGCCTGGCAATGAGCCCGAGCGCGACAACAACCTGAAGCCCGGCGAAATTGTGACCAGCATCGACCTACCGGCCGATGGTGAGCGATTTGCCAAAAACTTCACCTACCTCAAACTGCGCGACCGGGCCTCTTACGCCTTCGCGCTGGTGTCAGTAGCGGCAGCGCTGGATCTTGATGGCGACACCATTAAAGAAGCTCGCGTGGCCCTGGGCGGCGTGGCCCACAAGCCCTGGCGCAAGCCCGAGGCCGAGGACCTGCTGAAAGGCCAGAAAGCCACGAAGGAAAACTTCGAGCGGGTAGCCGCTTCGCTGCTAGAAGGCGCGAAAGGATTCGGCTCCAATACATTCAAAATTGAACTGGCTAAGCGCGCCATCGTACGGGCGCTGACGATGGCCGTTAACGGACAACACTAAATGGCAGCTACTACCCATATTGGCCGCTCTACCCGCCGCGTAGACGGCCGCGCCAAAGTAACCGGCGAGGCGAAGTACGCCGCCGAGTTCAACACCCCCGGCCTGACCTACGGCTACGTGATTTCCAGCGACATCGCAAAGGGCAAAATCACCAAAATTGACGCCTCCGACGCGCTCAGCCTACCCGGCGTGTTGCAGGTGTTCACCCACGAAAACGCGCCACGCCCGGCCTACTTCGACCGCAAGTTCAAGGACGACGACTCGCCGGTGGGCGAAAAGTTTAAGCCGCTCTACAGCGCCGAAATTCAGTTCAGCATGCAGCCGATTGGCTTGGTGGTAGCCGACTCGTTTGAGGTGGCCCGCTACGCCGCCTCGCTGGTGAAAGTGGAATACAAGGCCGAAACGCCGGAAACCAACCTGCGCAAGAAGCCCAAAGGCCACAAAGCGCCTACCGGCAAAACCGGCTTTACGCCGCCCAAAAGCCGCGGCAACGCTGCCAAAGCGTACAAAAACGCTGAGGTGCAGTTTGAGGCCGAATACTACCACATGCCCGAGCACCACAACCCCATGGAGATGTTTGCCTCCACGGTGATTGTAGAAGAAGATGGCAAGCTGAAAATCTATGATAAGACGCAGGGCGTGGCGAACAGCCAAACCTATGTGACCAACATCTTCGGCCTGAGTAAGGAAGAAGCCCGCGTGATTAACCCCTACATGGGGGGCGGTTTCGGTTCGGGCCTGCGCCCGCAATACCAGCTCTATCTGGCTGTGATGGCGGCACGCGAGCTGAACCGCTCGGTGCGCGTGGTGCTTACCCGCGAGCAGATGTTTTCCTTTGGGCACCGCCCGGCCACGCTGCAAACCGTGTCGTTGGGTGCTACCAAAGATGGGTTGCTACAAGCCATCAAGCACGAAGCCCTGGGCGAAACCTCGCGCTTCGAGGAGTACACGGAGGTAGTGGTGAACTGGGCCGGCATGCTCTACCACTGCGACAACGTGGAGCTGGGCTACTATCTGCGCAATCTCGACACCTACACGCCGCTGGATATGCGCGCGCCGGGTTCTGTAACTGGTATCGCCGCCTTCGAAACGGCTATCGACGAGCTATCATACAAGGTAGGCATCGACCCGCTGGAACTGCGTTTGAAGAACTACGCTGAGAAAAACGAGTTTGAAGGCAAGCCATTCTCCAGCAAGGAGCTACGCGCTTGTTATGCCCAGGGTGCCGCCAGATTTGGCTGGGCTAAGCGGCCCGCACAACCCCGCTCCATGCGCGAGGGTACCAAGCTCATTGGCTGGGGCGTAGCCACCGGTATGTGGGATGCGCAGCAGCAGAAATCGGCTGCCAAGGCCAATTTGTCGGTAGATGGGAAGCTGGTGGTAGGTAGCTCTACGGCCGATATCGGCACGGGCACCTACACGGCCATGACCATGATTGCCGCCGAAACCCTGGGCCTACCCCTCGATGCCGTAACCTTCAAGCTAGGCGATACGACCCTACCCGTAGCACCGCTGGAAGGCGGCTCCTGGACGGTAGCTTCTGTAGGCTCGGCTGTGAAAGAGGCCTGCGAAGCCGTGGCCAAGAAGGTTTTCAAGATGGCCAAAGACGTGAAAGACTCGCCGCTGTCGGGCGCCAGCTTTGACGAGGTAGAGTTTGTGGAAGGCAAGGTGCAGCTGAAAGGCGACTATTCCTCGGGTGTTTCCATCGTAGAGGCCATGCGTGCTGGCGAGGTAAACTTCATCGAAGAAGAAACCACCACCATGCCCAACATGCTCAAGCAGATGCAGTACGCCCGCAACACGCACTCGGCGGTGTTTGTGGAAGTAGAAGTGGATGAGGACCTTGGCCAAATCTGCGTGCGCCGCGTGGTAAGCGCTATTGCCGGCGGCCGCGTTATCAGCCCCAAAACAGCCCGCAGCCAGATCTTGGGTGGTGTGGTATGGGGCATTAGCATGGCCCTGGAAGAAGAAAGCGTGCTCGACCACCACTTCGGCCGCTTCATGAACCACAACCTGGCTGAGTACCACGTAGCCGTCAACGCCGACATCCACGACATCGACGTGATTTTTGTAGAAGAGCACGACGACATTGTGAACCCGTTGGGCGCCAAAGGACTGGGCGAAATCGGGATTGTGGGGGTAGCCGCTGCCATTGGCAACGCCGTATACCATGCCACCGGCAAGCGCGTGCGCGAGCTGCCTATTACACTGGACAAGCTGCTGTAATTCAGTTGATTTTATTGTTGAAGAAAGCCCCAGGACCATATGGTTCTGGGGCTTTCTTTTTACAGAGCAAACAACGTTTTTAGTCCTTCTTGCAGAGAAGCTGGCTTGCGGCCGAGCACCTGTTGCAACTCATCACTGACTACTGATTCCTGACCGTGCTTGATATCTGTCATGAAGCCGAGGACAAATCGCGTAACGCTTTCGGGCACGTTGCGGGCCTTCATGTTCGCTGCAAAAGTCTCATCAGCAAGGGCCGTATAGCGCACCTCCTTGCCCGATAGCTCGCTGAGCGCGGCGGCTACATCGGCGAAAGAATACGTTTCGGTGTTGGTGAATGTATAAGTGCGGTTTTCGCAGTCGCCTTCAGCCAATACATTGGCAATAGCTTCGCCCATATCGCTACGCAGGGCAAAGGAAACCCTACCCTCGCTAGCGGGTAGGTTGATGCCTGACTCGAACACAGCAGGACCTACAAACTGCGGCAGCGTATCCATGTACAGAATGTTGCGAAACAACACATAGCGCAATCCACTGGCCTTTATATAATCTTCGGTTTGAAAATGCCTTACCATCAATTCGTTGGCCAGGCTGTCGCGGTCTTGCAAGGCGCGGCCGGTGTAGGCAATGCACGAAACGCCGGCTCTTTTGGCGGCATCTACCACGTTGTAGTGCTGTTGCAGGCCGTGGTCGTCGCCCCCGCCAGACACGAGAAGTACCTTGTCGATGCCTTGCATGGCGCGTTCCAGCGCAGCCGGGTCGTCGTAGTCGCCCAGGCGAGTAGCAATGCCCAGCTCTTGCAAAGGCGCCGCTTTGGCAGCGTTGCGTACCAGGCCCGCCACCTGACTGGGAGCAAGTTTAGTCAGCAGTTGTTGAATAACGGCCATGCCAATATGGCCAGTAGCACCAGTGATGAGAATCATATACAGTACGTTAGGTGAAATGTGTACTGCAAAGGTGCCACCTACCACAAGCGGGCGGAAGGGCCAAACGGCGGCAAAATTGGGCCAGAAGTCGGGAAGCGGTGTTATCCGGCTTGCTTATAGGCTGTGGGCGAGAGGCCAATGCTTTTTCGGAAAAACCGACTAAAGGCCGATTGATCGGCGAAATGCAGCAAGTCGGAAATCTGCGCCACTGATAGCTGCTGATTTTGCAGTAGGGCCTTGGCCTCCAGCAACACCGCTTGCTCTATCCAGGCGCTGGCGGTTTTGCCAGTGGTTTCCTTCAGGGTTTCGGTGAGGTGCTTGGGCGTGATGCACAGCCGGTCGGCGTAGAATTTCACGCTGCGCTCTACCACACTATGCATATTTACCAGGTTTTTAAACGCAGAAGCGAGCTGCTGACTACGCGTTTGGGTGGATTGTAGCACCGCGTGTTGCTGCTCGTATAGGGCAATTACTTCGTACAGCAAGCTGTTAATCAGGCTCCTGATGACTTGTTCACGGTACGGGTGTGGGGTAGGAAATTTCTGCTGTAGAAAGCGCAGTGAAGACGTAATGGCGGCTGCCTCCGCATCCGACAGTGGCAGCACGTGCCGGGTGATGTTCTCTAGAAAATGGAAGCTGTCGGTGGGCACGGTAGTATGGCTCGTGATAAACTCCCTGGTGAAAAAGACCGACAGGCTGTCGTGGTCTTCCGACATGGCCGTCCATTCTTTAATCACGTGTGGGGTAATGAGCATCAGGCAATTAGGGTCAATAGTGTAGGTTTCCAGGTTTGCCTTCAGCTCCAGTGTGCCGCGCAGGCAGATCCCAATTTTGTAGTAAGTGCCCCGGTACGGCGTGTAGAGCGGCGGGCCGTCGGTATGCGTGTGTTCATCCAGAAAAAACACGTCGGCCGGGGCATCAACCGAGCCGGAAAAATACCGGAGCGAATAAGTAGGAATAGGAGTCGTCATAATGAACCACCAGTGAGGGTACAGGAGCAGGGTAGGGCACAGCACCAAGAAAAACCAATACCGGTCTGCTGCGTTAACTAAATCAGAAACTCATCTGTAAGTATACTGATACGACGCTTTTCGAGTCAGTATACGCCACAAAAGGGCAGTGCCCGTTTGCTCAAACGCGCGGCGCCACGCCCTTCTCAACCACCCAATCCAATCACCATGGAGTATAACATTGATAACGTAAAGATGGATTTGCAAACCGTTGGTTTTCAAGAAACATCAGAAATTGTAAACCAGGTAGAAAGCGAGTTGCGCCGCGTGATGCGCTTCCGGCAGGATATCGTTGCCGCCGACGTGTACCTGCGTGAGGATGGCCACAATCCCGAAACCAACAAGGTAGTACGCTGGCGCCTGGGCATTCCCGGCAAAGACCTGTTTGCCGAAGCCGCGGCCGGCTCGTGGGGCGCAGGCCTGCGCGACGCCAGCGAAAAGCTGCGTCGACAATTTGTGGACTAACAGGTGATAGACCCAAAAAAGCCCCGAAACCACTTGGTTTCGGGGCTTTTTGAATTTACTTCAACCACTTCGTTAGCAGTTGAGTACGGGCTGCGCCTTACGCCGTAGCCGCGGCGTGTTGCCGTTTGCGCAACGGCACGTCCAGCAGCATTGGCACGCCCTGAATGAGGGCCAGTACAATGTACTCGTAGCCTTTCATCAACTCTTTGTCGATCAGCATGATAATGGCCCCTACCACGTGCAGAGCCGCGACGATGGCGTACATCCGCTTGCGGTCGGCGCCCTCCACCGCGGCGGCAGTATAGCCGAAGCCCACGGCCCCAAAAACCCACCACAGCGCGTGGTAGCTGAACGGCATCAGAGCTTTCGACTGGGTGGCGTGCACCCACACGTTTTCCAGCGTGGCGGCGGCCGTAATCAGTACCCAAACCCAAATCAGCGCGTTGGTATCCTTGCCCATCAGCAGCGTCATCAGGGTAGGGATGGCCATAGCTACTCCCCAGGTCCAGAGCACCGCGCTGTGGCCGTGTTCCATGGTATTGCCGATGTATTGGGTGATGAGGTAGGCAATGGTGACGGTGAGACCCCACCACAGGAGCAAAGACTGACGAGAGAACATAGGGCGCAGGGTAAATGATAGATTGACAGTGATATACCAATCTCTACGCCTGCCTGTTGGTGAAAGTTATCGGACCGCTAATCGTTCAAGTTGATGCTAGCCAGGTTAAAGGCAATTGAATGGGTAGCTATTCTTCATACACAGTGAGGAAGAACAGCTACCCGCTCACAAAATCCGTGTCATCCGTCAAATCCGAGCAAATCCGTGGTTCAGACGACCTTAATACGCCACGTCGTCGCCCAGAAAGTCCATCCCCGGCATACCAATAGGGGCGCCGGGCGGCATATCCAACGGCGCGGGCACGGTGAACTTGTTGGGGTCGGTGGTGAAGGTGTTGATCTGCGAAAGGCCGAACAGCAGGTTGGCCTTGCGGCGCAGGTCAGCGCTGGCGAGCTGGCCGGTCATCCACTGCTTCAGCCCGTCGATTTCGGCCAGGCTTTCGCCGCGCACGCTCTCGGCCACCTGCGGATCGGCAGCCAGCTGGAGCAGGCTTTTCAGCGTGAGGTTGTTGACTAGCACCTGCAACTGGCCCTTGTAGCCGGCGGCCAGGGGCGCTTTCCAGGTCTGCGTCAGCAGCTTATCCACCATCGGCATAAAGCCCGGCTGCTTGCTGTCGCGGGCCTGGTACTCTACTAGGCGGGTAGCGCGCTCCGGGTTCAGCAGTGACTGGATAGTAGGCGCCGCCGCCGCTTCGGCCGCGGCCATGGGGTCGAAGGTAGGGCCGGTGTGGCCCGTGAAGTTCTCCATACTGCTGGGGTAGCCCGCCGGGCGAGGCGGCAGCTGTTGCAGCAGCTTCTCGGGCAGCGCCAGGGCATCGGGCGACACGGTGGCCATCAGCGCATCGAAAGCGCGCCACTGCTCGGCGGGCTCCACCATGCGCGTCACTACCTGGCCGTCGTTTTTTACGGCGTGGGTGAAGTATAGCCCACCCAGCGACTTAGCTGCGGCCTCTACCTGGTAGCGGTGCAGCAGGTACATGGGCACCAGCACTTCTTCCAGCGTCGCCATGGGGGCATTGTCGGGAATGGCGTTAGTGGAGAAATTATCGAGCACGTGGCGACGTACTTTCATCAGCTTGTCGAGCTGGGTTACGGCGTTGGTGCCGTCGTCCCACTGGTGCGACTCGGGGTGCACGTAGCCGCCAATGTCGGGAATGAAAATGTGGCCCTGCTTCAGGGTTTCCACCAGAATCTGGTCGAGCGCCTTATCCTCGTCGGTGCCCTTCGGGAAGTCCTGGTAGCCCCACAAAATGGCGCGCTTGTCCCAACTGCCAATCCCTTTGGCGTAGGCGTCCGACACGTCAATCGTGCCGTCCGACTTCAGCGCGAAGCGCGGGAAAGGGTAGTCCATCACCGAGCCGCGGTCCTGCGTGCCCGAGGAGGTGAAATTGTGGTACAGCCCCAGCGTATGCCCAATTTCGTGGGCCGAGAGCTGCCGGATGCGGGCCAAAGCCATGTCCTCCAGCTCTTTGGGAGCCTTCTTGCCGTTGCGGTAAGGCTGCAACAGCCCCTCAGCAATCAGGTAGTCCTGGCGGTGGCGGTCGGAGCCGAGCGTGACCACGCCCTTGATAATCTCGCCCGTGCGCGGGTCGATGTAGGACGAGCCGAAGGAAAACGCCCGCGGATTGCCGGCGCGGTCCACCCAGTTCACCACGTTGTAGCGAATGTCCATGGGGTCGACATCGGCGGGCAGCTCCTTCACCAGGAAAGCGTTTTTGTAGCCGGCCGTTTCAAAGGCCTGGTTCCACCACGCGCCGCCTTCGATGAGGGCCTTTTTGATGTCCGGCGGGGCGCCGCGGTCCACGTAGTATACGATCGGCTCTACTGGCTCGCTCACTTTGGCGCCGGGGTTCTTCTTCTCCAAGCGGTGCCGGCGCGAGAAGCGCTTTTCCAGCGGCTCGGTCATGGGCGCCGAAAAGTCGAGGTAGGAAAACTGAAAAAAGCCCGAGCGCGGGTCAAACTTGCGCGGCTGGTATTTGTCGTCGGGCAGCTCCACGAAGGCCTGGTGCATGCGCACGGTCACGGCGTTGGGGTCGGGGGCGATGGTGCGGCCGTAGCCCTGGCTGCTGGGGCCGCCGGTGAAGGTAATCAGCGCGTCGAACTCCGTGTTTTTGGGAAAGTTCTTGGTGGCGTCGGGGTTCACGGCCGAGCGCGACTCATCGAGCCGGTAGCCCGCCGAGGCCCCGCCGCCAGCGTTGCCGCCGCGCAGGCCGGCAAAGCTGCGGCGGCCCAGCTGGTCGCCTATTTTCTGGCTGTCGCGCACCAGGAAGGGTGTCAGGTCGATGAGCACTTTGTTGCCTTCCGTGGCCACCGGCATAAAGCCCCACAGCACCGATTTGGCGAAGGCGCTTTCCACGGCCCGCTGCTCGTCGCCGCCGCGGGAGGCGCGGTAGCTGTAGTTGGGCTCCACCAGCATCACCTTGGGCCCTACCCGCACAAACTTGGCAATGGCCGAAGAAGCGCCGCCCCGCTCGGGGCCGCCCATGCCCACGCCGTCGGGTAGGGAGGTGAAGTAAAGAAACTCCTGGTCGAACTTGTCGAGTTCAAGGTAGACTTTGCCAGTTTTCTCGTCGTAGTAAAACGGGAAATAGCCATCGTATTTTTTGGCGCCCTGCGTCACGCTGGCAATGGTGGTTGCTGGCTTCGCCTCGGTGCGGGTAGGGGCGCTGCCGCCCTGGTTTTGAGCCGGCGCAACGTAGCTGGCCGCCAGCAGCGCGGCCACAAAGAAAGGAGTACGCTTCATTCGATAGGGTAGTGGTGTGGTGCGTGAGGGGGCTTTCGACGCTTCCTTGAGGCATGTGCGCTGGCGGCTGATCAGCAAGTATGGGACACCGCTAATCTGCCGCCAGAACCAGGTAGGGAGAATCTACTCTACCCTTCGTGCAAAAAGGACGCTGCCTAACAAATGGACGAACAACCGTCCAAGCCGTTGCGTCAATGTTAAAAAAGCATTGTCGATTACGCAACTATTTCAGTGAAACGCACCGTTACCTTTCAGTTTGATAATTAAACCTTGTTTGTATTATTAAACTGAAAGGTAACGGCGCTGAGCATACTTTACCCCGCAAACACGCGCCCGCAGGTGGTGCACTCCATGGGCGTGGTGCCCGCGTACAGCAATCGGCGCCACCACGCTACGCGCTCGGCGGGGGCCACGGCCAGACTGCCGCAACGCGGGCAGCGCGGTGGCTTCGGCGCGTGGCGCTCCTGTTCGAAAGCAGTGAGCAAAGGTTGGGCTACCTCCACCAACGCTTCCTCAATCAGTAACTGATAGTACATCCCCTCGCCGTAGGGTAGGGAAGGCGGGCCGTGGGCCTTCACTAGCGCCACGATATCGGCCTCTAGCAAGTCGTTGTAGAGGACAACGGCTTCGGCGTACGTGAGGTAGCGCGCGGCGGGAACCAGCATGGCCAGGAATTCTACCGCTTGCGCTTGGCGGGCGCCCGGCGCTGCCCGCGCAGACGCCCCACGTACACCAGTAGTCCCACGCTGAGCACGGCCAGCGCCGCCGTAATCAGGTCGCGGGTGGTGCGGCTCTGGTCGGCCTCGTGCACAACCGACTGGGCCTCAGCGAGCTTCTTCTGGTGCTGCCGTTCCCGCTCTTCCAGGTTGGCAATCTGGCGTTGCAGGTCGTAGAACCGTTCGCGGGTGGTGCTCTGGTCGCTCTGGGCCACGCTGGCCTGCTGCTGCACCTGCTGGCGCTCGGCCACCAAGCCGGCGGTTTGGCGCAGGGCATCGTCTTTCACGGCCTGCACAATCTCGGTGTCCTTGCGGATGATGCCCTTCAGGGCGGCTACTACCTCCTCTAAGTCACGCTTGCTAGGCTTGTTGGCCAAGAAGGCGTTGCGCTGGGCATTGGCCGCCTCATACTGCCGTACCAGCGTTTCGCGCTCCCGAATCAGGCGGGGGATGGGGTCGGTGGTGGGGGTAGGCGAGGGCGGGGTAGGCTGTTGCAGCAGGAGCAGAAGAAGCAGGAGTTTCATAAGGGCAAAGATCCTGAAAAGTTGCGGGCGCAAGGGCGCGGTATTTTTCTCGCTAACTGAACTCAGGGAGATTTTATTTTTTAACGCTGCCATGCAACTGTTGCTCCTCTGGCTAGGCTCTAGCAAGTAGACGTTATCTTTCCACTCATCCACAGCTTGTTATGAAATTGTCGAAAGCTTTACTCGGAGCCGTTTTAATCGGCATCACGGCGCAAACCACCGCCTGCACAAAAGGCGGCGAGCCCGCGCCAAAAGGCGAAAAAGTAACGAAGGGTAGTGAGAAGAAAACGCCTGACTACTGCCCCGGCTGCGGCATGGGATGAGTAACAGCAGCAGAAAATTATGCCCGCCGTGCCAACAGCGCCTGCCATCCTATCGGCCATTGCCTGCAATCTGGACGACCAGATTCTGACCGCCGCCCTACCGCTGCTCGCAGCGGGCCGGGTAGAGGCCGTGGAGTGGTCGTTTGATACCCTGTTCAACGGCCAATCACTGCCCAATTGGTTTGCCGAGCTGCTGACAGCCTACGGCGAGCAGAGCCGCTTGGTGGGGCACGGTGTGTACTTCTCGTTGCTTTCGGGCCGCTGGACGCCCGAGCAGGCGCAGTGGCTGGAGCAGCTGCGCCTGCTCGCCGGGCGCTTCCGCTTCGACCACATCACCGAGCATTTCGGCTCTTTCACGGGGCAGAACTTCCATACCGGCGCGCCGCTACCTGTACCATACACGGCCACTACTCTGCGCCTGGGCCAGGACCGCCTCCTGCGTGTGGCCGACGCCTGCCAGTGCCCGGTGGGGCTGGAAAATCTGGCGTTTGCCTACTCGCTGGCAGAAGTGCAGCGCCACGGCGAGTTTCTGGAAGAGCTGGTAGCACCCGTCAACGGCTTTCTGATTCTGGACCTGCACAACCTGTACTGTCAACTGCACAACTTCAACTTGTCCTCCGACTCGCTGCTGGCGCTCTACCCGCTGCACCGGGTGCGGGAAATCCACCTTTCGGGCGGCAGCTGGGAGGACTCGCAAGTGGAGCAGGGTAGGCAGATCCGGCGCGACACCCACGACGAAAGCGTGCCTGATGAGGTATTTGAGCTGCTGGAGCGCACCCTACCCCAGTGCCCGCAGCTGAAGTATGTGGTGCTGGAACAGCTCGGCACCGGCCTTCGTACCGAGGCCAGCCAGCATCAGTTCCGGCAGGATTTCCAGCGCATGGCCGCCATTGTAGAAGCCGGCCGGGGCCGTGTGTCCGGCCATCAGCCCAACGCATTCCAGCCGCCGGCATCCCTACCCGCCGGCTCCGTTGCTTACGATGAAGCCCTCCACGCCCAGCAGCGCCAACTCGCGCAGATTCTGGAAACGGCCGCTTCCTACGAAGAAGCGCAGCAGCGCCTGCGCGCCTCCTCCCTGGCCCACACCAGCTGGCAGCTGGAGCAGTGGGCGCCCTACATGCTGGAAACAGCCATCAGCATCGCGCAGAAGTGGAAGCAGTAGCTGGAATTCGACCAACAAGAACGTCTGTCATGCTGCGCAGCGCGAAGGACCTTCTCATGTGAGAACGAGTCGTTGTTTCGATAACAGTCTCACATGAGAAGGTCCTTCGCGCCGCGCAGCATGACAGGATAAACAATAGTTGCCGCTTTATCCCTACCCCCCAAACCCACCCGAGTCGCCCTGGGGCTGGTTGCCGATGGAGCTGGCGGGCTTGTTGGTGCCCAAAAACCAGGTGAAGCCCAGGTAGCCCACGCGGGTTTCGTACTTGGTTCGCAAGTCGGTGGTGAGGTTTGCGGCGGCCAGCCGGGTGTACTGGCGGCGCGTGTCGAACAGGTCGCTGACGCGCAGCGTGAGGGCCGCCCGGTCGTGGAACAAGCGCTGGCGCAGGGCCACATCTACCCCGTACACGGCCAGCAGGCGGCCCTGCGGCACCACCAACGGGGCGCGGTAGTTGCCGCTGAGCTGCACGGCCAGGGTTTTGGTCGGGCTGAAGGTGTTGAGCAGATAGGCCGTGCCGGTGAAGTTGGCACGGGTGCCGCTGCCCGTGTAGTCGGCTACCTGATTGCGGTAAAACGAGCCGTTGGCCACCAGTTTCCACCATGCGGTGAGCGGGTGCGTGAGCGAGAGTTCCAGCCCGTAGCTGGTCGTGCGGCCGAGGTTCTGGTAGCTGGTGCGGGTGATGAAATCGGGCTGGCCGCTCAGGCGGGTCGCCAGCGTGTCAACGGTGCGCAAACTCTGAATGGCCTGGTTAGCAAAGCGCCCAAACAGGGTGGTGTTGAGGGTAGTATTTTTCCACGCCACCTGGTGGCCCAGCTCCGTTACGTGCACGTACTCGGGTCGCAGGGCGGGGTTGCCTACCACGTAGTTGCGCGCATCAGCATAAATAGGTAGGGCCACGATTTGCAGGAAGTTGGGCCGATTGAGGCGGCGCGAGTAGCTGAGCTGAAGGCGCTGCTCGTGGCGCGGCAGCCGGCGCGCCACCGTGGCCGAGGGAAATAGGTTGAAGATGCGTTGGCTGGTGGAGCCGGTAGGCAGCACGCGCGCTTGCAACCCGGTAAACTCGGCCCGCAAGCCTGCCTGGTAGTCCCAGCGGCCCGCCTGCTGCTGATACGTGCCGTAGGCCTGCGGAATCACCTGCCGGTAGTGGTAGCGGTAGGAGCTGGCCTCTTGCCGGATATACTCAGCGCCGGGCACCGGTTGCACGCCATACTCGGCGGTGCCGGGCGTTAGCATCACGTCGGTTTTTAGGCCGGCTCCCCAGCGGCGCTTGTCGTCCAGCGGGTGCACGTAGTCTAGCTGGGCCGAGGGCATGTGAATGGTCACGTCGAGCACCTGGCGACGCGCCTGTTGCGGGTAGTCGGCCGGGCCATCCAGCACGCGCTGCGCGGTCGTCACGGTGCCGCCATCCAGGATATACACCGCGCCGGCCGTTAGCTCGCGGCCGGGGTGGGCGGCCCAGGTGCGCCGGTAGTTGCCAGCAAAGCGCAGGGTATACAGGTCGTCGGTTTCCGGGTATTGGTTTTGCAGCGTAACCGTCGAGTCGGTGCCGCGCGTGAGCCGAGTGGTGAAGTCGTTGGCGTGGCGCAGATCGTTCTTATAGAATTCGGTGGTCAGCGTCAGGGTATGTTCTGGGTGCCAGGCGTATTCCGCACCCAGGCGAAGCGCTTTATTGGTCTGGTGACGGGCCGTGCGGCCCGCTTGGTCGAGACTGGTGGTGCGGCCTTCAGCGGTGGCTGTTTGCTGCAAGGCGGAGCTTCCCTGAAACCGATTGCTCAGCCCATCAACACTGCCAAATACATTGAATTTGCCTACCCTGCGGCTGAGGTTGAGCGAGGCGCTGTACTTGTCGCGGGTGCCCACGGTGGCTAGCGCTTCCCCGTTCCAACCGTCCGGACGCTGCTTTTTCTGCACCAGGTTGATGATGCCGCCCGTACCCTGGGCCGAGTACCGCGCCCCCGGATTGGTGATGACCTCAATCGTTTCGAGGCGGCTGGCGGGTAGCTGGTCGAGGCGCAGGCTGCTGGGCGCGGGCTTGCCATCGAGGTAGAGCGTCACGTCCGCGTTGCCCCGTAGGCTCACCTGCCCATTCGCATCGACGGCCACCGAAGGTACCTTTTGCAGCACATCCGCCGCCGTGCCGCCCGCGCTGTTCAGGTCTTTGTCTACGTTGATAACCTTCTTGTCGAGGTCTTCTACCAGCACCGCCTTTTCGCCCTGCACCACCACGCCATCAAGCTGCACCACCATGGGTACGACGGGCCACTCGCCCAGACGAATGGCTGGGGTAGCCAGGCTCAGCGCGACCACGCGGCGGGCAGGCTGGTAGCCCAGCGCTACCGCCCGCACCACGTAGCGGCCCAATGGCACGTTGGGCAGCGCAAATGTGCCATTATCTGCGGTTTGCGTGTTGCCTACCAGGGTAGAGTCGGGCAGCCGCACTAGCAAAACGTTGGCGAAAGGCAGCGGCTGACGCGTACTCTGGTCCAGCAGCGTGCCCGATACTTCGCCTACCATTTGAGCAGAAGCCGAGCCGGCGAACAGTCCGAAGAACAGAAGCAAGAACAGCCCGAACGGCCATGCGGAGCGAGTAGGACGAGGCTGTATATATGCTATTAGTTTGATAAGTGATTGATTAATAAAGTTATTTGTAATGCAAGTTACCATGTAATACATAGTAGGTAACGCTGCGTGTATCATCAGTTTCATAAAAGAAAGGATTAGGGTGACAGAAGATGTGAAGACACTAGAGCAGCTTCGCAAACTATGTGCTCCAGAGCTAAGGCTTTGGGTTAGTCAGCGCGATATTGCACGAAGCCACTCTACAGCCCAGGGCTTCAGCCCTGGGACGTGCGGTTTGCAAAGCCCTCATCCAGTCGCTATACGCTGCGGATGAAGACACGAAAGAAGCAGAAGGACGAGGCGGAGCCTATTTTGCCTGGCGACGCAGAAACAGGTAGTAAACCAGAAAACCGAGCGCTGTGCTAAACAGCAGAATGATAACGGAATGCAGCCCTAGCGGCAGAAACAGGCTACAGAGCGTAAGCCCCGCCCCGCTGCTCAGCAGCAGCGCAATCCACTTCACTACCTTGTTCTGCTCGTCCTGGGGGCCGGGTAGCAGGCGCTCCACCACGTTATCCGACACGGCCGACGCCACAATTTGCTTTTTCAGCAGGTAGTTCAAAATCAGCCTGATGGCGGTCAGTACGAAGCTACAGAGCAGGTAGAACCCGAATAGTGGCAGGAAAACATGCTTGGCAAGCAGATACGACGGGCTGCTATCGAAGTCGAAGGACAGGGTAGCAATACTGTCGAGGGCAGAAGTTCCCTGAGCCTGGGCGTGCCAGGTGGTCATGGTGAGAAGCAGAAGCAGCAAAAAACCTTTCATACGCCGGGCCGTGGGGTGGTACTGAAGCTGTTTAGAAAACCAACAGAACTGTCATGCTCATCTGGCGTCCGCCTGTCGAAGCATCTCTACCGAACAATTCTGAGGTAACGAAGCGGTAGAGATGCTTCGACAAACTCAGCATGACGTTCTGGTTGATTTCAGCGACTTTCTAAACAGCCTCACTGCATGAGACCGGTCAGTGCCGTTCGTGTTGCAAAAATTTATGAAAAAGACAGTAGGCGCATTTGCCGGCGGTGGCGGGCCAGCAGCTCCACGCCTTGCCCCGCTACCAAGAGGGTAGCCACTAGGGCCAGCCCAGTCCCAAGCAGGGGCGTCGGCAGGCTTTGGAAGGCCTGCGCCACGGCGCCACCAAACACCAGCAGAAACACCACAACTACCCCCAGCACAAGGGCCGCTACCCCGCCAAGCATCCAGGGAAAGGCAGGTTTCTGACGGGGTAGCTGCGCCAATACGCTGGCCGTGAGGTCGAAAGTAAATGCTGGCTGGGGTAGGCGGGCCGTTGCCACAAACAAGTGCTGATAGGTAGCCACCCGGTCTTGGCACAGGCGGCAGCCGCGCAGGTGGTCGGCCTGGGGGGTAGGCAGCAGGGCCTCCGATTCGGCCGCTGCTTGCAGGTCGCGCTCGGAAAGGTGGGTACTGGTCATAGGTCTTGGCGTTGGTAACGGGTTAGGAGCTGCTGTTTTAGGAGCTTCCGGGCCCGGAAGAGGTAGTTTTTCACGGTGCCGTCTGGCAAGGACGTTATCTGGGCAATTTCCTCGTAGCTCAGCTCCTGCTGGTGGTACAAGGAAATTAGGGTGCGGTAGAGCGGGGGGAGTTGCTCAATGGCCGCGCTCAGAATGGCCGTTAAATCGTTGTCGAACAGAGCCGTTTCGGGGTCGTAGTCGGAGCCGGCCACGAGCGGGGGTAGGGCACGGCGACCTTCCTCGGCGGCATCGTCCGGGGGAGGCTCGGCGGGGTCTACCAGCACCAGCTGCTTTTTTTCCAGGTAGTGCAGGCAGGTGTTGTAGGTGATTTGGCCGACCCACGTAGAGAGCTTCGCCTGAAATTTAAACCCGGCCAGGTTCTTAAACACCTTCAAATAAACTTCCTGCGCAATATCTGGCCGGTCGGCCGGGTGCCGGATCATTTTGAATACCAGCTGCGTCACCAACCCTTCCGTGCGCTGCACAATCTGCCCAAAGGCCGCAGTGTTGCCGGCCAGCACTTGCCGGACAAGCTGCTGGTCGGTGGCGGAAGGGGTAGGCGCGTCGCTCATCTAGGCATGAGACCGGCCAACCCGCAGGATGTTGCACTACCTTGCGCAGGCGCCTCGTTTTTCTGAAAAGAGGATAGTGTTGATGTTGATACCGCCCGTCATGCAGGTAGTGCCGTCGTTGAACAAATACACTATTCTAGGCCAACAACATCAGCAACGACGAGACACAAAATGTTGTGTCTCTACTGAAAAGGCAGCCAGAACGGTGTAGAGACGCATACTTGCGTCTCGTCGTTGCTGATGTTGTTGGCCTAGAGCGGTGCTGACGCGAGTTGCTCAACGACGAGACGCAAATATGCGTCTCTACACCGTTCAGTGTTTGGCCCAAATACCTTCTAACCCTACGACACCGGCACGGCCTCGCGCACGGCGGCGGGTTGGTGGCGGTAGAACCACAGAATCAGAATCGGCAGCAACGTCAGCTCGGCCACTACCCCAAACAGCAGCGTGAGGCCGATGAGCAGGCCCACGTAAAACGTGCCGTCAAACGACGAAAAGATCAGGGTAGAGAAGCCGCCCACCAAAATCAACGACGTGACAATGACCGCCTTGCCGGCCATGAGGTAGGTTTTGCGCACGGCCCGGAACAAGCTGTCTTCTTTCAGCAACACCAATTTCAACTTGCTGATAAAGTGGATGGTATCGTCCACGGCAATGCCGAAGGCGATGGTGAAGATGATGCTGGTGCTGACTTTCATGCTCACGCCGGCCAGGCCCATCACGCCCGCTACTATCAGGATGGGTACCAGGTTGGGAATCAGCACAATCAGCGTCATGCGCAGGGAGCGGAACAGGGCCAGCACAATCAGCGTCACCATCAGGATGTCGATGCTCATGCCGGTTATCATGTTCAGCGACAGGTTTTCGTTGTTTTTGTCGATGAGGTTGGCCGAGCCGGTGAGGCGGGTTTGCACGATGGTAGAATCAATGCGCTGGCGCAAAAACTGGCGTAGGTCGGCATTGAGGGCACCGGCGCGCAGGCTGCCCACGTCGGGCATGCGGCCGGTGAGCCTACCCTCCGAGCCATTGGGTAGGACCAGCGCCCGGAACTCGGGCTTTTTGCGGAAGGGCTTGGCGCGGCGCAGCAGGCGTTGCAGCTCGGCGTCGGAGGCGGGGAGGCGGTACTCGGCCACGTCGCCGCCGTTCAGGGCCTTGCGCACCGATTTTACCAGCGTGACGGGCGAGGCCACGAAACGCAGGCCATAGGTGCGCTGGAGGTAGGTTTCAATCTGCTCGGTCTGGCGCAGCACGGGTAGGGAAAGCACCGAACCGCCGGCCGCGGGCGTGAGTGCCATTTCAAAAGGCCGCACGCCGGCAAACTGCCGCTCAAAAAACCGAAAATCCTGCTTCACCGGGTCATTCTGCGACAAATCGTCCAGCAGCGCCGAGTTGATACGGATGCGCGAGGCCGAGGCCACCGAGGCAATCAGCACCACGGCACTTACGGCCACCACCAGCCGCCGCCGCGCCAGCACCTGCCGGAACAGCCGGCCCAGCACGCCGTCCCAGCTGCGACCTTCCCGGCGCGGCACCCGCAATTGCGGCTTGCGCAGCAACAGCAGCATAGCGGGTAGGAGGGTGAAACTGAGCACAAACGTGAGCAGCACGGCAATACCCGTAAACAGTCCGAAGTTGTAAATGGGCCGGATGGTGCTGGTCATCAGCGTGAAAAAGCCGATGCTGGTGGTCAAGGCCGACAGCCCTGAGCCAAAGCCCGATTCCTTGAGCGTGACCCACAGCGCGGCCCGTTTCTCGGTGCCGTAGCCCAGCTCCGTGACGTAGCGCGTGATGATGTGGATAGTATCCGACATGCCCACCACAAACAGCATCACCGGCAGCAGGGCCGTCATCAGATCAATGCTGATACCGAAGGCGCCCATCACGCCCAGCCCCCACACAATGGCGCCCAGCACCACCACCAGCGGCAGCACCACGCCCCACCACGTCCGAAATGTGAACCAGAGCAGGGCCGTCACCAGAATCACCGACAGGCTCATAAACACGGCCAGCTCCACCTGCAAGCGGTCCACGAATACGGACTGCGCCACCATTTTGCCGGCCAGATGGTAGTCGGTCTCCGCGAAGCCCTGGCGCGTCAGCTCCCGGCGCACGGCGGCCAGCAGCGAGTCGCCGGGCGGTTTGGCGAGATTGGGCGAGGTTTGCAGCAGCACGGTAGCGGCGCGGGCGTCCGGCGAAATCAGGTTGCCCACCAGCCCCGGCGTGCGGTACACAGTGCTGGAGTCCTGCGCCCGCCGCGCCGGGTCCGTATCGCCGGGGTGGAAATAAGGGATATTAAACACGCCAAAGCCCTCTACCACCGGGTTGGTGGCCGTGGTAGGCGACGTGACGCTGACCACGTGCGGCCGCCGCTGCACAAACCGCGTCAGCGAATCGACGCGCACCAGAAACTGCGGGTCGAAGACGGTCTTGCCGGCGGGCGCTTCCAGACCCAGCAGCACGTAGTCGTTGTCGTTGCCGAAGCGCTGGGCGTACTGCTCGTAGTAGGCCAGGTCGGGGTCGCCGGCGGGGTAGAAATCGTTGAAATTGTAGTTGAAGCGCAGCTGGGCGGCAAAGTAGCCCGCCAGACCCGTAAGGAGAAACAGGGCCAGCAGGATAGGGTAGGCGAGTCGGCGAGTGGGCATAGGGTAGGAGGGCGGACGCGCAAAGTCCGCCAGTGAACTAGAAACAAAGGTAGGGGAGGAAACCGGCGCCGGATTGCCTACCTTTTAACTTCCTTTGCCAACCCTACGGGAAGGGCTTTTGTTCACTTTCATTGGCTCCCATATCTGCACTGATAAGCCAGCTACAATGAGTGTATTTCGACCAACAGTATGAAAGTATTTTGGAGAGTTTGAGCAAGAATATTAGATTTCAGAATCTTACAATTTTATAAAAAATGATATATGGAGCTTATTGACCAGCTTACCAATTTGGCCGCACGCGCACAAAAACAAATTGGACACATTCAGACGGAAGAAGCAACGAAAAACGCGTTGGTGATGCCGTTTATCAACGCACTAGGATACAATGTCTTCGATCCTACGGAAGTAGTGCCGGAGTTTATTTGTGATATCGGCACTAAAAAGGGAGAAAAAATAGATTATGCCATTATGCGTGAGGGTAAACCTATCATTCTGGTGGAATGCAAGCCAGTGAGCGGTGATTTAAGTATCAATCACGCTAGCCAGTTGTTTCGCTATTTCCACGTAACGGAGGCCCGCATTGCCATACTAACGAATGGCACTACTTATAAGCTGTTTACCGATTTGGAGCAGCCAAATAAAATGGATGAACGTCCATTTATGGAATTTGATCTGTTCAATTTTCAGGAGAATGACGTTGCTGAAATCAAGAAGCTAAGTAAGGCTTCATTCAGCATAGAGGACATGCTTTTCGCCGCGTATAACTTAAAATATATGCGGGCCTTCAAAAAGTATTTCGATGAGCAATTCACACAGCCCTCGCCCGATTTCATAAATTTTGTATCGAAGCAGGTATATGATGGCGTGCTGACACCTAAATTAAAAGAGCAGTTTGCTATACTGGTACATCGCTCGTTTCATCAGTTTCTCAACGACAAAATAACTTCTCGGCTACGATCGGCTATGCTTGATACCAGCCAACCATTACTACCAACTGATTTACCGCCCATACCTGCAGCAGAAGCATTAGGTGCTTCTGCTGCTCCCGAACCGGAGGTGAAAGATCGAGATATTGTAACGACAGTAGAGGAGACAGAAGGCTTTATGATTGTACGCGCTATTTTGCGCAAAACAGTAGCCGTCAATCGTGTAATAATGCGTGACGTGCAATCGTATTGTGGTATCCTACTGGACGACAATAATCGTAAGCCTATCTGTCGCCTGCATTTCAATAGCAGTAAGAAGTTCGTAACAGTATTTGATGTAGAAGGTGGGGAACGGGTCGATATTAGCTCATTAGACGACTTATATGGACTTGCCTCTCGAATTCGCGCCGCTGTGCAGCGTCATGAGACGAAGCCAATAGAAGCACCAGCTTCTTAGAGCATAGTAGAATCACCTATTCAAAGTAAGAAGACCTGCTCCCCTAGCAGGTTTTCTTATTTCTGATCTTCCTTTTCTGACACCGCTCGGCCGGATTTTCAATCCGGCTGCCATGAGTAGCGGATTTGCAATCTGCGCAGTAGAAATCAATAGCGTAAACAGGCGGATTAGAAATCTGCTATTGAGAATGATTAGGCTAAATAAATATATAACATTCTATTGGTCAAGTGTATGTAAAGAAATCTTATTGGCATTAACAGGTTGCTTACTTTTGTGGATTCCAATATTTTTCCAGACGCCATGAAATCCTACCTAGATCTTCTTCAACACATTCTGGATCAAGGTACTCTCAAGACTGATCGTACGGGCACCTGCACGATGGCCATTTTCGGCCATCAAATGCGATTCGATTTAAACCAGGGCTTTCCTTTGTTAACTACAAAGAAGGTACATCTGAAAAGTGTTATCCATGAGTTGCTGTGGTTCCTAAAAGGTGATACTAATGTTGCTTATCTTCAGCAACATGGAGTAAAAATTTGGAATGAATGGGCTGATGAGAATGGCGATTTAGGTCCAGTTTATGGTTATCAATGGCGCTCATGGCCGGATGGTAATGGTGGGCATATTGACCAGATCAGTCAAATAGTTCACCAGCTTAAAACACAGCCAGATTCTCGTCGCATGGTAGTTTCTGCTTGGAACGTAGCCGATTTGCCAGCAATGAAATTACCAGCCTGCCACGCCCTGTTTCAGTTCTACGTGGCCGACGGCAAGCTCTCCTGCCAACTCTACCAACGCTCGGCCGACGTGTTCCTGGGCGTGCCTTTCAACATTGCCAGCTACGCCCTGCTCACGCTCATGCTGGCGCAGGTAGCCGGCCTGCAACCCGGCGAGTTCATCTGGACCGGCGGCGACACTCACCTCTACAGCAACCACCTGGAGCAGGCCCGCGAGCAGCTCACCCGCACGCCGCGGCCGCTCCCCCAAATGCGCCTGAACCCGGCCGTAACCGACATTTTCGGCTTTCAGTACGACGATTTCAAGCTGGAAAACTACGACCCCTGGCCGGCTATTAAGGCCCCGGTAGCCGTGTAACATTCGGGCGAGCATACCGAGCGGTAACCTTGCGGCGTTAAGGGAGTAAAATAGGTAAACTCCTATTTCATCTCGTTAACGTGCTGCTAAGGATATGACAACGAAGACTATTCTCTCCCACAAGGCCCGTATCCAGCGTTGGTTGCCAGTAGGCGCGCTGGTGTTGCTGGCCCAGGCCGGTTACGCGCAAATGTCCTTCAACCGTTGGGAAGGCGGCACCAGCAGCCCCACCGATACGCCCGTTCGCAAGTCTGGTAAGCGAGCCACTGCCGATGCCACGTCATCAGCAGGAACTACCACCGCCACCCCCGAGCCGGCCCGGCGCACGCCGCCCGCCGTGGCAGCCTACTCCAAGCCCCTGCGGCGTGGTTTGGGGCAGCGCGTGCGGGCCAGCGCCTACAGCGCCCCCGATGCGGAGTTTTACCGCTACGCCTGGCAGCACCTGCACTACCCCGCCACGGCCTTGCAGGCGGGGCTATCGGGGCAAGTGCTGGTGCGCCTCAACGTCAACTCGGCCGGAGATGTGATTGATTCGGAGGTGCTGAGTACAGATATTCGGCAGGCTGCTATCGGCAAAGAAGCTGCCGCGTCGGCTGGTAAGGCTGCCATGCGCCAAAGTGCCGAAGATTTGCTGTGGGGACTGCATTTTGAGCCTGCTGCGGGTACTACGCAGGAAGACGTGCCCGTACGCTACGTTATTCAGTAAGCATTTCAGACGGGTAGTAGAAGCTGCGATAATGGTGGCGCGGAAGGTCATACTTTACCGTAAACTTTGTATTTTTAGGCATAAAACAAGATAAAATTGCAGCAAAAGGGGCACCTGTTGCGTGCAGTTGTATGTTCTGCTCTGAAAAACCGGCCAGCGATAATCGGTTTTTCAGAGATAGTAGAAAGTTTAATGCAGTCTAGAGCAATGAAAAAATGGTTTTACTACCCAGCTATTTGCTTGCTAACGCTAGTGGCCACGGCCGAGGCAAAAGCCCAAAACTTTAATACCTGGACGGCCGATCCTCCCGCCCCTATCACCCCACTACGCAAGCGGCCGGCTTCCAAACCCAAGCCCAAACCCGAAGTGCGGGATACGGTGGCCATAGAGGTGCCCAAGGTAGAGCAGTCCAGGCTCATCAAGCGCGGCCTGACGCAACGCATGAAAGCGCACAAACCGCTGGAAGAAGACAATACATCAGTGGAGTTCTTCGCCAACAACAGCCGCTATCCGACGGCGGCGGCTATGGCCGGCGCTCAGGGCAATGTGCTTATCCGGTTGCAAATAGCACCCGATGGCCACGTGAGTCGCACCTCGGTGGTAGCAGTGGAGCCGCGGCCCATTCCGGGCTATAACACCACTGTGCCTCCCGCTGCCATGGATGCGCTGGCCAATGAGGCGCAGCGCGTATTTCGGATGTTGAAATTTGAGCCAGCATCCAGTACGTCAGAAGAGGAGCTTAGTGCTAGTTTCTCGTTGCAATAGAATTAGAATATTTATATTATTTATATGATATGTAAATTAAGTTTTATTGTGATAGTTATATTTACTATATAACTATATTATTTGTTTATTCATGAAACGTGCATTGTGGGCTTTTTAAAGCCATATTCGATTGTTTTTAAATTTATACTTCAAAAATAAAATCCAATATTGCGGTGGATTTCGTATCTGCCTTTCATGCGGGTTACTCCTAATTTTTCTTCCGACGCTATTGCAGAGTACGGGGGCAGGCCGAGCAGCCTGTCCCGCCAGTACCGAGCCTGGATAGCCTTATATGCCCTGGATGCAAATGAGCGGCCCCGCGCCGATATTCTACGCATCAACGAAGTTACGGAGGCAGATCTGGACGAATTTGAAGCCAGCTGGCTCCAGTTGCGTTGCCGGCCCGGCGGTACCCTACCTACACGGCTCGACTTGCCGCCGGTTGTGGATTCGCCGACTACCTAAGCTGGTAAACTACCTGGCTAGCTGATTGCACTGGTTTCCCAATGGCGGAGTGCCCGCAGCAACGGATGCGCCGCCGAGGCTAACGTACTGCCTTCTAGGCGCTGTATAGGTCGCACTCCGGCAACATTGGCTGTGAAAACGGCTTCGGCAGCTAGTAATTGATCGGGGGTAACTAACTCTTCCTGACAGGGTAGGCCTTGTTGCCGGGCCACAGCCAACAGATGCGCCCGGCGCACGCCTGCCACGCAGCCCGTTGCTAGGGCAGGTGTGTATAGCTGTCCTTCTCGCACCCAAAATACCGCCGCCGATACAGCTTCTGCCACATGCCCGTTGGCATCCAGCAACAGCAATTCATCCAGGCCACGGGTTTGCCGCTCCAGCCCGGCCCGCACGTAATAGAGCGCGTGTGGTCCTTTGCAAAACGACAGTGGCGTATGAAAGGTGTGCGTTTCCCGGGCAAAGCCGGCCTGATCGATCGGCTGGTCGTTGGGTTGAAAGGGTAGGGCCGAGACGAGGTATTCGGTGGGGGCAGCAGGCAGCGGGGTATATAGGCCCCCGCCGCCGCGCCAGAGCTGTATGCGTACCCGCGCCTCGGCTAGCGAGTTGGCCGTAGCCACGCGCCGCACCGAGGCAACCAGGGATTCGGTAGTGGCGAGGGCAGGCGGTAGGGGCAGATGCAGCGCAACGGCTGCGGCCTGCATTCGGTATAGGTGGTGCGGCAGGTAGCGCACAGTATCGGCGGCCCACACCAGCGTTTCAAAGAAACCATCGTTGAATTGAAGCCCGCGGTTGGGTAGGGAGAGAGCAAAGTCAGCTGCTGGCAGCAGGTGGTCGTTGTATAGCAGCACGGATGGGTGAGTAATTGAGTGAACAGAGTGCCAGAGCCAAAAGTATGTCATCCTCCATCTGACGTCTGCTTGTGAAGAACATTGTCACGATAGAACGATTACTATAACCACGACTCGTCCTGCGAACATAAGGTACTTCGCAAGCGGACGTCAGATAGAGGATGACAGCCGTGTTTTTACTTGCTCAGGCACTTCTATATGAGCACGAACTTTTTGCCGGGTAGGGCTTTCACTATCCCTCTGAATTCCAATCCAAGCAACAGCGTAGCTACTTGGTGTACGGGCAACTGAGCTTTCCAACTCAGGTTGTCCAGTAGTTCTTCTTTTACGGCAGCGAGCAGGGTGATAAGCTGAAATTCCTCGGGGGTGAAGTCGTTGGGTAAATAAGCAGGCGCGGCCTTGTACTTGCCCGACTGGTGCAAAGCGGCATCCCAGTTCAGCAGTTCCTCCAGGTCCCTGGGCTCGGCGTAGAGGGCCGCTTTGTGCGTTTTGATGAGGTCGTGGCAGCCGGCGGAGACAGGGCTACCCAGCGGGCCGGGTAGGGCCAGCACTTCGCGGTCGTAGCTGATGGCCAGCTCAGCCGTAATAAGGGCACCGCCTTTGCGGGCCGCTTCTACCACCACCGTGCCGTCGGAAAGCCCGGCGATGATGCGGTTGCGCGAGGGGAAGTTGTACTTGTCGGGCTGGGTACTGAAGGGAAACTCGGTGAGCAAGCCGCCTTGCGTGAGCATTTTCTCGGCGGTTTTGCGGTGGGCGGCGGGGTAGAGCACGTCGAGGCCCGTGGCCATCACGCCCACGGTTTCCAGGCCGTCCTGCAAGGCGGCGCGGTGGGCAAAGATGTCGATGCCGTAGGCTAAACCACTCACCACCAGCGGGCGGTGCGGCACCAGGCCGCGCACCAGCTGCTCGGTTTGCTCGCGGCCGTAGTCGGTGGCTTGGCGCGTGCCCACAATGCCTACCGTTTTGGGCGCGTTCAGGTCGGCGGTGCCTTGGTAGTAGAGCAGGGTAGGAGCGTCGGGCAGCTGCTTGAGGCGCTTCGGAAACTGCTTGCTGGTGTAGAACAGCAGCTGCACGCCCTCCTTTTCGGCGCGGCGGAGGGTTTCCTCGGCCCGGCGCAGGGCGGTGGTGCGCTCGGGGCCGGTGAGCGTGGCTACGGCCTTGGGCCCTACCCCCGGAATCTTGCGCAGCTTGCCCGGCGGCAGGTGCAGCACGTTTTTGGCCGAGCTGCCGTAGCTCATCAGCTGCCGCGTAAGCTGCGGCCCGATACCGGGAAACAGCGTCAGGGCGACTTCGTGGAGGAGGGTGTCGTCGTGCATAGGGTAGGCCTCACCTCCTAGCTCCCGCAACGAAGAGGGGAGCCCGTAGCTAAATTCTAGGAACTAGCTCCCCTCTTTCAAGGAGGGGTTGGGGGTGGTCAAGCTAGAGTTAGGAATAAGATATAGTGCTATAGTATCGTGCAACGATTGGACCACCCCCAACCCCTCCTTGAAAGAGGGGAGTTAATCCCTAAAATTCAGTTTTAGAAATGATAGGCTTTTTCTACTAGGATGGGGTACCCGACTGCTTCCCCAGCGCGTCCAGCTGCTTTTTCATCTCCACTAGAAACCCGCGCACTTTTTCCAGGGAGTGGGCCACTTCCATGCGCTCCTTGAGCTGGGGGCCGCGCTGGCGCATCAGGTCGCGGGCACCGGGAATGGTGTAGCCGCGCTCCTTCACCAGGTGGTAGATGGTGCGGAACGTTTCAATGTCCTGGGGCGTGTAGAGGCGGTTGCCCTTGCGGTTTTTGCGCGGGCTGAGGTCCTCAAACTCCGTTTCCCAGAACCGAATCAGCGAGGGCGCCACGTCGAACATGCGGGCCACCTCGCCAATGGTGTAGTACTCTTTCTTGATCTCGCGCTCTTTGTACGGCATGGGGTAGGGGCACCTGGCGGGCGTCCGTTGCGGGGTGACCCAAAGCTAAAGACCACACAACGGAGTTGAAACGGGTTCTATTTTACTTTATACTTTTTGCTGATTTCATCATACACCGGCAGCAGCTCATTGGCTTTCCCTTCTTTATCGAAGATCTGCTCCCAGGTGTTCAGCGGCTCCCAAATGAAAGTGCCCAGGCCTTTTTTGTGGGGTAGGTTGAAGGCCACCTCGTTCACTTCGCGCTTGCGGGCGGAGTACTCCACCACTACAACGTCCTGCGGGTAGCGCCGGGCCAGATCTGTCAGGTTGGCGCGCAGATCGGGGATGGTGCGGTGCCACTGCGGGTAGTACGACTGCCCGATGACGTCGAACGTAACGCCGCGCCGGATCATATTGTCCAGCCAGTACACCGACTGCTCGTTCTGCCCGCCCAGGGCAATGTGCATCATGACTAGGGCCTTGGGTGTGGTTTCGCGCACGGCCGCCACGCCGGCGCGTAGCAGGCCGGCCAGGTTGTCGAGGCGGGCCACGCTGTCGGCGCTGTGAATGTCGCCGTCTGGCCAGATCATGCCGTGGTTGATTTCGTTGCCTACCTGCACCATGTCGGGCGCGGTGCCTTGGGCTTGCAGGGCCAGCAGCACGTCGCGGGTGTAGTCGTGCACGGCTTGCTCTAGCAGGGCGCCGTGCAGGCCTTGCCAGGCGGCGGGCTTAAACTGCTTCTGCGGGTCGGCCCAGGTGTCGCTGTAGTGAAAATCGAGCAGGAACTTCAGCCCCGCCGCCTTGATGCGCTTGGCCATCTGCTGGGTGTGGGCCAGGTCGCAGAAGCCCTTGCCGGGCGAGTAGCCGCTGTCGGCCGCCGGGTTGTGGAACAGGCGTAGCCGGATATAGTTGAAGCCGTGATCTTTGAGAATCTGAATGGCGTCTTTCGGCTGGCCTTGGTCGGTGAAGGTGATGCCGCGGGCTTTCAGCTGGGGTAGGAAGGAAATATCAGCGCCCAGCATCTTGCCGGGCTTTTTCTTTTTGTGAGTGGTGGTTGCTGGCGAAAAGCTAGTGGTCTGGGCTACGGAAGGGTAGGAGAGGCCCAACAGCAGAAGTAACAGGACGCTGCTGAGCAGCTGGAGTTTTGAAACCGGATAGGTAGCACAAAGGCGCATAGGGGGTGAAATAGGTAGGTAGCGAAGTTACGAAACGCGGTAGAGACGCATACTTGCGTCTCGTCGTTGCTGATGGTGTGTATCTCTCAGCGTCGAACGGTACGCATCGAACAACTACAAAGTGGTATAAACACCATCAGCAACGACGAGACGCAAGTATGCGTCTCTACGCTGTTCTGGCTACCTTTGCCGGAAATGCCCTTCGGAACCACCAAGCCGGGATCTGGCATTTATATAAAATACTACCCTGCTAACCGCTACGGCGGCCTACTACGAAACCCCTGCTTCGCCAAGCCGGCGCTTGGTGCTACTCCTCCCTCTATGTCACTCCCCAAGGCCTCACACGTTCGCCAACAGTTCCTCGACTTCTTCGCCTCCAAAGGTCACCACATTGTGCCCTCGGCCCCGCTGGTGCTCAAAGACGATCCTACCCTGCTGTTCGTCAACTCGGGCATGGCGCCGTTCAAAGACTACTTCCTCGGCAACAAGCCCGCCCCCTATAAGCGCGTGGCCGACACCCAGAAGTGCCTGCGCGTGAGCGGTAAACACAACGATTTGGAGGAGGTAGGCTACGACACCTACCACCACACCCTGTTCGAGATGCTAGGTAACTGGTCGTTTGGCGACTACTTCAAAACCGAAGCCATTGCCTGGGCCTGGGAGCTGCTGACTGACGTATACAAGCTGCCCAAAGACCGCCTCTACGTGACCTATTTCCAGGGCGATGAGGGCGATAAGCTGGCCGCCGACACCGAGACGCAAAACCTGTGGCGCCAGTACACCACCGAGGACCGCATCCTGCCCGGCAACAAGAAGGACAACTTCTGGGAGATGGGCGACACCGGCCCCTGCGGCCCCTGCACCGAAATTCACATCGACCTGCGCTCCGAAGAAGAGGTAGCCCAGAAGCCCGGCCGCGAGCTGGTGAATGCCGACCACCCGCAGGTGGTTGAAATCTGGAACAACGTGTTCATGGAGTTTCAGCGCCTGGCCGATAAGTCGCTCATCAAGCTGCCCGCGCAGCACGTGGATACCGGCATGGGCTTCGAGCGCCTGATGATGGCCGTGTCGGGCGTGAAGTCGAACTACGATACCGACGTGTTCCAGCCGCTGATTCAGTTCATCGCCAAGGAAGCCGGCGTAGAATACCACGGCACCGCCCCGGCCACCGTGAACGACCAGCCCACCACGGAAAACGAGAAAACCGACATCGCCATTCGCGTTATTGCTGACCATATTCGCGCCATCAGCTTCACCATTGCCGACGGCCAGCTGCCCAGCAACGTGAAGGCCGGCTACGTGATTCGCCGCATTCTGCGCCGCGCCGTGCGCTACGCGTTTTCGTCGCTCAATCAGAAGCAGCCCTTCCTGTATAAGCTGGTGCCCGTGCTGGCCGATCAGATGGCCGGTATTTTCCCCGAGCTGAAAGCCCAGCAGCAGTTTGTGCAGCGCGTGATTGAGGAGGAGGAAATCAGCTTCCTGAAAACGCTGGAAAACGGCCTGCGCCGCATTGATGCGCTGGAAGAAGGCTTCAAAAACCAAGGCAACACCATCGACGGCAAAACGGCTTTCGAGCTGTCCGACACCTTCGGCTTCCCGCTCGACCTCACCGCCCTCATTGCCCGCGAGAAAGGCCTAACGGTAGACGAGGCCGGATTCCAGAAAGAGCTGGAAGCCCAGAAAAACCGCTCGCGCAACGCCCAGGAAACGGAGCAGAGCGACTGGGTAGTGGTGAACTCCGACAACGGCGAGCTGCCCGTGTTTGTGGGCTACGACGTGGAGGAAGCCCCCGCCCGCTTGCTGCGCTACCGCAAAGTGACGCAGAAGAGCAAAACCGAGTACCACGTGGTGCTCGACCAAACGCCGTTCTACGCCGAGTCGGGCGGACAGGTAGGCGACACGGGCTACCTGGAAGGCGGCCTGTCGCGGGTGCGCGTGATTGACACCCGCAAGGAAAACGACCTCATCGTGCACACCGTGCTGGAGCTACCCCTCGCCGACGATCTGGAGGGCGAGTTCACGGCTCGCATCGACCAGAGCCGCCGCGCCCTGATTCGCAAGAACCACACAGCCACGCACTTGCTGCAAGCCGCCCTGCGCCGCGTGCTGGGCGAGCACGTGCAGCAGAAAGGCTCCCTGGTGAACGACAAGCTCCTGCGCTTCGACTTCTCCCACTTCACCAAGGTAACCGACGAGCAGCTGCGCGAAATCGAGCAGATCGTGAACGAGCGTATCCGTCAGCAAATCCCGTTGGATGAGCGCCGTAACGTGCCGATTGACGAGGCCAAAACGCTGGGTGCTATGGCGTTGTTTGGAGAGAAGTACGGCGACTTCGTGCGCGTGATTACCTTCGATAAGGAGTATTCCGTGGAGCTGTGCGGCGGCATTCACGTGCGTGCCACCGGTGAAATCGGCTTCTTCAAAATCACCAGCGAGTCGGCGGTAGGCGCCGGTGTGCGCCGCATTGAGGCCGTAACGGCCGACGCGGCCGAGGCCTACGTGGACCAGCAGCTGGATTTGCTGCGCCAGGTGCGCGAGCTGCTGGGCAACCCCCAGCACCTGCTGCCCAGCCTGCAAAAGGTAGGCGAAGAGAACGTCGCCCTGCGCAAGCAACTGGAGCAGGCCGAAAACCAGCAGCTCAGCCAACTAAAAGACCAACTCGTTTCACAAGCCAAAACGGTAGGTGGCGTGCAGCTCATTGCCGCCCAGGTGCCCGCCCGCTCCGCCGACGCTCTCAAGAAGCTGGCCTACGACTTGCGCCAGGTAGTGCCTAACCTCGTAGCCGTCCTCGGCGCCGACATCGATGGCAAGCCCCAATTGGCCGTGATTCTGGACGACGAAATCGCTAAAGCCGACAAGCTCAACGCCAAAACCCTGATTGGCGCGCTAGCCAAGGAAATCCAGGGCGGCGGCGGTGGCCAACCGTTCTTCGCTACGGCCGGTGGTAAGAACGTGGCTGGTCTGCCGGCGGCTATCGGCAAGGCTGAGGAGTTGGTAAGCCAAGCGCTGGCGTAATAGTTGTGAATTGCAAACGCGGGTCTGAGCACTTATCTAATTGGAGTGCTCAGACCCGCGTTTGCAATTCACAACTATCCCAATCATTCTTTAATGAAGAAGTTTTACGTATTCTGTTTTCTACTAGCTGCGGGAAGTATTGGTGGTTATAATGCCACTGCTCAAATCAATAATGAGCCACATACAGTCAAGGAATATTTTGATGCCGCCGGTGAAAAGCTGTCGTCAGCTGAAGGCGCAGTTGAATGGAGCGAGTCAATTTATCAGGATAGTATTCGAGGCGTTGTACAAGGCTATTACGCCAATGGCCAATTAAAATGGCGTAGTGAATATGAAAATATCCGTCTGCATACCGTGCATGGTACGAGCGAGATGTGGTACGAAAGCGGCCAACTGCGCCGCCGAGCGCGCGTGAGCCATGGTAAGAGGGATGGAGAATTAGTATCCTATCACCCAAACGGCACACTAAAGCGCCGTGAATTATATAAAGAAGGGGAAAGCCTAGGCGGAGAATGTTTTGATGCCGCTGGAAAACCTGTTGCATTCTACGCATTTGAAAGGATGCCTTCACCACCTCTAGGGGGCTTTAATGGAATGCTTCAGTTTATTGGTAAGAATATGCGCTACCCTGCGGAGGCATTAAAAAAGAACGTTCAGGGCAAAGTCTTCATCAACTTTTATGTCGACACGCTAGGGGTAGTCCGTAATGTACATATTAAACAAGGTGTACATCCGTCCATCGATAATGAGGCGGTACGAGTTATTGCTAGCTTGCCAGCATGGGAGCCAGGTTATCAGGATGGCAACCCGGTTACGGTGAGCTTCACGGTGCCTGTTACATTTGCTATTCAAAACAAGAAGATAAAAAAGCGTATTTCTGCTGAATAAACGGAGAAAGCCGTGTTAGTACGCGGGCGAAGTTAATGACTGGCATAGTCGGCCTATTACGGCTTCTATGTTTAACTTGCACCTTGATATGGACGAAAGCATCAAAGCCAAATACCAGCCGGTCATCGGCCTCGAAGTACACGCGCAGCTGCTCACGCACAGCAAGATGTACTCCTCGGATGAAAACGAGTACGGCGCCATGCCGAACAACAACCTGAGCGCGATTACGCTGGGCCACCCCGGCACGCTGCCCAAGGTGAACTACACGGCCGTGGAGTACGCCATGAAAATGGGCCTGGCCACCAACTGCCAGATCACGCGCGACAACTTATTTGCCCGCAAAAACTACTTCTACCCCGACCTACCCAAGGGTTACCAGATTACGCAGGATAAAACCCCCATCTGCACCGGCGGCCACGTGGATATTCGGGTAGCGGGTGCCGAGCCCAAGCGTATCGGCATCACGCGCATTCACATGGAGGAAGACGCGGGCAAGTCGATGCACTTGGCCGGCGAGGTGGAAACGCTGGTAGATTTGAACCGCGCCGGCGTGCCGCTCATTGAGATTGTGAGCGAGCCGGACCTGCGCACCGCCGACGAAGCCTACGCCTACCTGGCCGAAATCAAGAAGCTGGTGGAGTACCTGGAAGTGTGCGACGGCAACATGGAGGAAGGCTCCCTGCGCTGCGACGCCAACGTGTCGGTGATGCTGAAGGGCGCCGATAAGTTCGGAATGAAGGTGGAAGTGAAGAACATGAACTCCTTCCGCAACGTGCAGCGCGCCATCGACTACGAGATTGAGCGGCAGATTGCGCTGCTGGAAGCCGGCGAGGAAATCATCAGCGAAACCCGCGGTTTCGACGCGGCCAGCGGCACCACCAACGGCCAGCGCTCCAAGGAGACGATGAACGACTACCGTTACTTCCCCGAGCCTGACCTACCCCCGGTGGTAATTGACGACGAGTGGCTGCACCGCATTCAGGCCGGGTTGCCGGCGCTGCCCCAGCAGCTCTACGCCCGCTTCACCGGCGAGCTGGGCCTGTCGGACTACGACGCCACGGTGCTGACCGCAGAGAAGGACGTGGCTTTGTTCTTCGACGAACTGACCCGCCTGACGCCCAATGCTAAAGCTGCTGCCAACTGGGTAACGGGTCCGGTGAAGGCCTACCTCAACGAGCGTGCTTTGCCCATGGCTGAGTTTCCGCTCACGGCGCAGCACTTGGCCGGCATCATTGAGCTGATTGACGAAAACAAAATCGGCCATTCAGTGGCGTCCAAGCAGCTGTTTCCCTACCTGCTGGAGCATCCCACGGCCAACGTAACCGGCGCGGCCGAGCAGCTGGGCCTGTTGCAACAGTCGGATGCCGGGGCGCTGGAAGCCCAGGTGCAGCAGGTGCTGGCTGCCAACCCGGCCAAGGTAGCCGAATACAAAGCCGGTAAAAAGTCGCTGACGGGTATGTTTATGGGTGAGCTGATGAAGCTCACCGGCGGTAAAGCCGACCCGAAAATGGCCAACCAGCTCCTGCGCAAGGCGCTGGACGCGTAGGGGCGCGTTGCACGCGCCCGTCGTTGCCGGACGCGTAAGGTAATCGTTGAAAAAGCGTCTGTCATCCTGAGCTTGCGAAGGACCTTATGCCCGCAGAACGAGTCGTTAAGTACGCTTATCGTTCTAACGTGAGAAGGTCCTTCGCAAGCTCAGGATGACACACGCTTTTTTTTGATCTTTAGCTAATGCGTACTCTGCAGTTATTGCCCTTCCTATTACTAAGTTGCCAACCGGCGAGTCAAGCGCCGCACACAGCATCGGCCACAGGCTACAAAATACAGGGTAGTATTCGACCCGCGGCCCCGCAGAGCCAGGTGGTGCTGGAGCAGCAGGTAGGCCGTACGATACGGCTGGATTCTGCAGCCATCGACGCCAACGGTTATTTCACGCTGCGGGGGCAAGTGCCCGCGCCGGGCCTTTATCGGTTGGTACTGCGGGCACCCGGAGCCGATGCGCGCATTTTCCCCGTGCCCCTCGATAATCACGCTCATCTGACCTTGACCGCCGATGCCGCCAGTGCGCACTGGCAAGGTTCGCCGGAAGTAGACTTGCTACATACCCTGGCCCAGGCCGAACTCGCTGAAAAACCGCGCATTGTGCGGCGCTACGCCACGTCCTACCTCGCCCCCAATGCAGTGTGGGACCTGAGCGCTGCCGGTGCGCCCGACGATTTTGTGGACTCCATGACCACGCGTTTCCAGGTGGCCGGCGACTCCAGCCGGGCCGCCCTGGGGCTCTACCAGTGGCAGCGCGCCTACCGCCTCACGGCGCCCGGCACACAGGTGCCAGACATAGCCCTACCCACCGTCGATGGCAACACGGTGAGGCTGAGTAGCCTGCGCGGCCAATACGTGCTGCTGGATTTCTGGGCCTCGTGGTGCGGCCCTTGTCGCCAGGAGCACCACAGTCCGGAGCTACGCAAAATCCATCGGCTGTTTCGCGGGCGCGGGTTGGCGTACTATGGGGTGTCGCTGGACGAAAACGCCGCGAAGTGGCGCCGGGCGCTGGCAGCCGACAGCTTGCCTGGCGTACAGGTTCGGGCTGCTGAGGGCGAGCAGAGTGCGGCGGCGCAAGCGTTTGGCGTGACGACGCTACCCTTCAATCTGCTGCTCGACCAGGAGGGTAGGGTACTGGCCCGCAATCTGCATGGGCATACCTTGGGCTCGCGCATTGCCAGCTATATTCCGCTGGATTGATCCAATTCGGGAACCTGCGCGGCTGATTTGGGTTGTAGCAACGAAGGACGCGCCTAAAGCCGTGGATTCTGTCCAAAATCCGCAACTTGCGGCCGCAAACGCTGTCTTTTCCGTCAATTTTATTTAAACGCCTTGGCGTTTTGACCCCGCTTTCCTCGAATGAACCATCCTCCCATGAAAAGTCTGTTGCTGTTTGGTGCCCTGCTTGGTATGGCAAACGCCTGTAATAAAGCTACTTCGCCTACCTCTAGCGCTGGAAATAGCACTGGTTATCAAATCAACGGCGAGCTAACCAACGCCCAGGCCGGTGCCAAGGTGTATCTGGCTGAATTGGAAGATAATCAACTCGTTTCGCGTGATACAGCTACTATTGACGAAAAAGGTCGCTTCACCTTTACGGGTACTACCCCGGCGCCTAGCATTTATCAGGTGAAGGTAGACGACACCAACCAGGCCCTGGTAGCCCTCGACAACCAAACCAAGCTCACGCTGCGCGGCGACGCTACCAAGCTTAACAACAGCTACACCGTGCAGGGCTCGCCTGACTCGGAGCTGTTGCAACAGGTGAGCAATGCGTTGCAGATGAACAAGACCAGCATGGACCGCTTGGAGCAGCGTTACGTGCAGGCCCGGCAGGCCGGCTTGGCCGACTCGGTGGCCGCCATTCAGCAGGAGGCGCAGCAGATACAGGAGCGTGGGCAGGGGGGCGTGCGCCGCTTGGTGCGCCAGCACCCAGGCTCGGTGGTATCGGGCTTCGTGCTGACGGCTGTGTTGAATCCGGACGATAACTTCGGCCTGGCCGATACCGTGGCTACGGCCCTGAAAGCCGCCCACCCTGAGTCGCGCTACGCTAAGGCGCTGACCGCCAAGGTGGACGCATCCCGCGCCACTGCCACCGGCGCCGTAGCGCCCGACATCAAGCTGCCTACCCCCGAGGGCAACGTGGTACCCCTGAGCAGCCTGCGTGGCAAGTACGTGCTGCTGGATTTCTGGGCCTCGTGGTGCGGCCCCTGCCGCCAGGAAAACCCCAACGTGGTGCGCGCCTACCAAAAATACAAGGACAAAGGGTTTACCGTCTACAGCGTGTCGCTGGACCAAAGCCGCGATAAGTGGGTGAATGCCATTGCCAAAGACAACCTGACCTGGACGCACGTATCGGACCTGCAATACTGGCAGAGCGCGGCGGCCCAGACCTATAAGATTGAAGCCATTCCGCAGTCGTATCTGCTTGATCCGCAGGGCCGTATCATCGGCAAAAACCTACGCGGCCCAGCCCTGGAAGCCAAGCTGGCCCAGGTGCTGAAGTAGGGGCGCGTTGCACGCGCCCTTCGTTGCTGACGTTGCATAAAAAACGCCCGCTGAATTCGTTCAGCGGGCGTTTTTTATTTTGAAGCTGTTTATAAAGTCAAAAATTCTGAAATGGACCGTCATGCTGAGCGGAGTTGAAGCATCACGCGTGCTGATGGTAGATAGTAACTTTCGTCAGCACGCGAGATGCTTCGACAAGCTCAACATGACGGTCTTAATACGTTCTATACCGCAACTATCCGCAACGACGGGCGCGTGCAACGCGCCCCTACAGGAACATGCGTTTCATGGCGTTCCAGAGCAGCTTTTTGCGACCCTGGTCTTCCTCAATCACGTCTAGCTCGGCGGCGGGTAGGTAGGCAGCGTCGCCGGCCAGGATAACGGGCTCGTAGAGCTGGGTTTTGTGTACGGCCACGTCGAGCAGGTTTTTGCCGAAGCCGATAATCTGCTTAGCCTCCAGCTTGGTACGCAGCGTGCTCAGCGCCACCGGCAAGTGCGACTCCACGTTGATGAGCACCGTGTCTTCCACAATCTGCCCGATGGCTTTCAGCACGTTGTTCAGGAACACGTGTCGGGGCAGGCGCTGAAACTTCACCGCATCCAGGCGTACCAGAATCACAATGCCGCGGGCATTGCTGCCCAGGGTAGAAAACGGTGTTTCGGTGAGGGGTGGGGCGGTGCGCTGGGGTGGGGCGGGAGGAGCCGGGGGGGTAATTCTGGTAACAGGAGGCGGTGGGATTGGTGCACTACTGGGCACTGTAGCCGGCGGGCGACTGACTGGTGGTGTGACAGGCGGAACCGAAGCAGCTGGGCGACTCGCGGGCGGCGTTGGCGGCACCGCAACCGCCGGCGTGGCGGGATGTGGTGCTGGTGCGGCAGCTAGCGGGGTAGGCAGCGTGGGCGCAGCCGGCGCTGGGGTAGGCGCTGGCGGCTGAGCGGTAGGCGCGGCCACAGCTTCCCCTACCTCGGGCACCACGTAGAGTGTGAGGTCGGCGTAAAATTGCTGATAGAAAGCCAGAGCCGCGTCGTGGTTCATGGTTTAGAGGTCGAATAGGGCCTTTAGCTCGGTGGCGTCGGCAGGTTGCATGCGGCCAGCCAGCACCAGGCGTAGCTGCCGCCGCTGGAGGGCACCATCAAAAAGACGTACTTCTTCGGGCGTTTCGGGGAGGGCATCGGGCACGTCGATGGGGCGGCCCGACTGATCCACGGCCACGAAGGTGAAGAAGGCCTCGTTGGATTTCACCTTGGTGCCGCTGGGAATGTCCTCGGCCCACACATCAATATGCACTTCCATTGAGGAGCTGAACGCGCGCGTCACTTGCGCCTCCAGCGTCACCACGCTGCCCAGCCGGATGCCTTCCCGAAACGACACGTTATCGACAGAAGCCGTCACCACAATGCGGTTGCTGTGGCGCTGTGCCGACACGGCGGCGGCAATGTCCATCAGGTGCATCATGCGGCCACCCATCAGGTTGTTGAGCGTGTTGGTATCATTGGGCAGCACCAGCTCGGTCATGCTCACAAAGGATTCTTTAACGGGTTTTTGCTTGCGCATGGGGGTAGGCGAGAGTAGGCGAAAAGAGCCGCAAAGATAGGTAGTCGCGCCGGGTATGTTCGGGCCTTATCTGAATTGTTTACTTAAGCAACGCGTGCCTTGCAACCTTTAATTAGCTTACCTGCCTCTTCCAGATAAGCAGAGTTGGGAGTCGTATACTTTTCATTGAGCAGGTTTTATGAACGCATTGTTTACAAAAAGCAGATTGATGGTACTATGCAGCGCCGCGCTGCTGGCTGCGTGCCAAACCGATAGCGACGTGTCGCCCGACAATACACCCAACGTACGGCCCCTCACGGCGCAGGAGTCGCAAACCGTTGGGAGTGCCAACGATTTTGCTTTTCGCAGCTTTGCCGCGTTGCGGAAGGCCGAGGCTGCCAACAACCTATTTATCTCGCCCCTGAGTATCTCTGCGGCCCTCACCATGACCTACAACGGCGCCGATGGGACGACCAAAGAGGCCATGCGCAAAACGTTGGGCTACGCGCCGACTGCCACCAACGAAGAAATCAGCCAGTCGTACAAAAGCCTGTTTGCGCTGCTGCAAGGGGTAGACAAGAAGGTGAACTTCGCTGCCGCCAACTCGCTCTGGTATGCGCAGCAGTACAAGCTGCAAGCGCCCTTCGTACAGCTCAACCAAACGTATTTCGACGCCAAGGTGCAGGGCGTAAACTTTGCCGAGAGCAGCACCAAGAACACGATTAACAAGTGGGTAGAAAGCAAAACCAATGGTAGGATTAAAGACCTGATCAAGCAGACTACGAGCGATGATGCCCTATACCTGGTGAATGCGCTTTACTTCAAAGGCACTTGGACCTACACCTTCGATAAGAAGCAAACGCAAAAAGCGCCTTTCTACCTAGAAGACGGCAGCACTACCTCCCGTGATTTTATGGCGCTGACCAAAGGGCGCTACCTGTACGCTGCCGACGCCGATATGCAACTCATCGACCTGCCCTACGGCAACCGCCAGTACAGCCTGACCCTGCTGCAACCCAGTGGCACACGCACGCTGGCTGCCCTCACCGCCACGCTCAGCAGCGCCAAGCTCGCCGCGTGCCTGTCCCGCGCCGATACCATGAGTATGCCGCTGCGCCTACCCAAGTTCAAGCTGGAGTACGAAGCTGACCTTAAACAAGTGCTGATACAGCTTGGTATGGGCGAAGCGTTTGGCAGAGGAGCCAACTTTAGCAAGATGCTAGAAGGGCGCAGCGATTTAGCTATTGATAAAGTGCTGCACAAAACCTTTGTAGAGGTAGATGAAGAAGGCACCGAAGCTGCTGCCGCCACGGCAGTAGGCATGGTTACTACAAGCATTGGCCCCCCGCCCGAAATCTGGCTGAACCGCCCCTTCCTGTTTCTGATTCGGGAAAAATCCTCCAACGCCATTCTTTTTATTGGACAGTTGGTGAAATAGTGAAATGGTGAGTTTTGCTGTTCTGTCATCCTGAGCGCAGCGAAGGATCTTCTCACGTCAGAACAAGTTGTAATAACGAGTATCGTTCACACGTGACAAGGTCCTTCGCTGCGCTCAGGATGACAGAACAGCAAAACTCACCATTTCACCACTCACCATTTCACCATCTACCCCTCCCAGCCGGCCCTACCCAGCAGCGGCACGAAGCGGAACGTTTCGAATTCCTCGCGCACAAATTCCTCTTCGCTTTCGCGCACGATGCGCAGCATGCGCTGGGTTTGCGCATCGCCTACCGGGATGACCAACGCGCCGCCTACCCGCAGCTGGCGGAGTAGGGGGCGCGGGATGGTAGGCGAACCGGCCGTCACGAGAATCTTATCGAAAGGGGCGTGGGCGGGTAGGCCCAGCGAGCCGTCGCCGCAGAACAGGTGTGCCGGCTGGTGCATGGCGGCCAGGCGGCGGCGCGTACGCTCAAATAGCACCTGGTTGTACTCGATGCTGAATACGTGGCTGGTGAGCTGGAGCAGCACGCAGCACTGGTAGCCCGAGCCCGTTCCAATTTCCAGCACCCGGTCGGTGGGGCGCACGCGCAGCAGCTGCGTCTGGTAGGCCACGGTGTAGGGCTGCGAGATGGTCTGGCCTTCGCCGATAGGAAAGGCCTTGTCCTGGTAGGCGTGAGCCTGAAATGCAGGATCGAAAAACTGATGGCGCGGTACGGCCAGCAGGGCCGTAAGCACTTGCTCGTCGTGAATGCCTTTGTGGCGCAGCTCGGCCGCGAGGGCGCGGCGCTGGCCACGGTGCCGGTAGCTGTCGGGGTCCATAGCGGAAGGAAGAGGCCGGGCGGTGTAGCGGGTTCCAGTGTATGCCCTACCTTTGTGCCCGGCCAGCCCGCAGGGCCAGGCTGGCGGCACGGGCTGCGAAACTACGGTTTCGGCCCCGAAAAACCGCTTTTCCGCCTCACCTTTTCCTTTCTTTCCCTTGCTCCGAACCTTGCAGAAGCTCAAACTGGTGGCCGCCGACTTCGGCGCGGCGCTGCTGGCCTGGATCTGCTTCTTCCTGCTACGCAAATACTTACTGAAGGAAGCCGATGCGGGCTTTCACCTTACCACCAGCATGTGGTTCTTTATGCTGGGCGCGGCCGTGCTGATTGCTACATTCTGGACGATACTTTACACGCTCATCGGCGAGTACCGCGACATTTTTCGCAAGTCCCGCCTCACGGAGGTTATCCGGCTGGGGCGCGTGTCGGTAGCGGGCGCCGTTGTTATCTTTTTCACCCGGCTGCTCGATGATGAAGGCGTGAATGACTACCGACTGTACTACAAAACCATTACGGTCTACTTTCTGCTGCATTTTGTGCTCACGGCGGTAGTGCGCACTTGGGCCGTATCGAGTGTGCAGCGGTTGGTGCGCAGTGGTGTTATCTCCTTTAATACCCTGCTGGTAGGGGCGCAGGCACTGGCTCATGAAACCTTCCACGATTTGCGCCGGACGGGCCAGCACCTGGGACTGCGGCTGGTAGGGTTTGCGCAGGTAGGCGAGCAGCCCGATGCGCGCCTGGCCGCCGAGCTGCCAAACGTGGGCTCCTACCAGGAACTGGTCAGCATCATCGCGGAGCAGAAGATTGAACAGGTGGTTATTGCCATTGAGCCCTCCGAGCACCGCCTTATTCAGGATATTCTAACGCTTCTGCAAGGCGTGCCTGTGCGCATCAGTGTACTACCCGACCTCTACCAGATGCTGCTAGGCTCGGTGAAGGTGAATCACCTGTTCGGAACGCCGCTTATCGAGATCAAGCAGGATTTGCTACCCGTATGGCAGGCTGTGCTCAAGCGTAGTGGCGACGTAGGCTTGGCCATCATCTTTCTGTTGCTGGCTTGGCCTATCTACCTGTTCACGGCCTTGATGGTGAAGCTGACTTCTACAGGGCCCGTGTTCTACGCGCAGGAGCGTATTGGGCGTCACGGAGAACCATTTCGGATCTACAAATTCCGCTCAATGGTGGTAGACGCCGAGAAAATGGGCCCCGCCCTTAGCTCCGACTACGACCCGCGCATTACGCGCTGGGGACGCTTTATGCGCAAGGTGCGCCTTGATGAGCTGCCCCAGTTCTGGAACGTGCTAAAAGGCGACATGAGCGTAGTAGGTCCTCGCCCCGAGCGGCGGTACTACATCGAGCAAATTGCCAAAATAGCGCCCCACTACCGCCACTTGCACCGCGTGCGCCCCGGCCTAACCTCCCTGGGCCAAGTGAAGTATGGCTACGCCGAAACTGTTCCGCAGATGGTAGAACGTCTCAAATTCGACATTCTCTACATCGAAAACATGAGCCTGGCTATGGACCTGCGGGTGCTCCTTTACACGCTCAAGATTATTATGGAAGGGAGAGGAAAATGATGTGCTGATTTTTAATGTGTTGATTTATTGGTTGAAATGATTTTTTACAGATTGATGATGTATATTTTTCGATGATAAATGATGCCGGAACGGGATAATCTGATTGTGCAGCTGACATTTGATTTTGCGCTGTGCATCATTCAATTCACTCAGCAATTGGAAGATAAACGGCGGTTTGTTATAGCGAATCAACTGTTGAAGAGTGGCACTGCCATTGGAGCAAATGTGCGGGAAGCGCAGAGCGCGGAGAGTCGAGCCGATTTCACCCATAAGTGCAAGGTAGCTGCGAAGGAAGCCGAAGAAACAGAGTATTGGTTGTTGCTCTGTCATCATTCCGTTGGCTACGGCGATACAAACGAACTGAGAGCAAAGCTGTTGAGTATTCGCAAGGTTCTCTCAAAAATCATTTCTTCTTCCCGCGCTGTTTAAAATACAAAAGGATATGTGTTGCCAACAAGTAGCACATCAATAATCAGCATATCAGCCATTAGCATATCAACACATCATCAATCAGCACATCAACCAACGTGTTTACCGGAATCATAGAAGCCCTGGGCACTATCGCCGCCGTACGGCGCGACGCCTCCAACATTCACTTTACGGTTGAATCGCCCTTCGCCGGCGAGTTGCAAATCGACCAGAGCGTGGCCCACGACGGCGTGTGCCTGACGGTGGTGGCCGTGGATGCCGCGGCCGGCACGCACACCGTAACGGCCATCGACGAGACGCTGCAAAAAACCAACCTGGCCAACTGGCAGCCTGGCCGCCGCGTGAACCTGGAGCGCTGCCTCTCCGCCAACGGCCGCTTCGACGGCCATATCGTGCAGGGCCACGTGGACCTCACGGCCGAGTGCGAGTCGGTGGAGGACCAGAACGGCTCTTGGCGCTACCGCTTCCGTCACGCGCCCGGACCCGGCCGCGTGACGGTCGAAAAGGGCTCCATCTGCATCAACGGCACCAGCCTCACGTGCTTCGACTCGACCGACGACGGCTTTTCGGTGGCCATCATTCCCTACACCTACGAGCATACCACCTTCCAGGACCTGCGCCCCGGCGACCGGGTGAATCTGGAATTTGATATTGTGGGCAAGTACGTGGCGAAGTTGCTGGGGCGATAAAAACACGACGCCTACCCTCTGCGGAGGGTAGGCGTCGGTTGGTTGTACAACGAATGCGAGGGTAGTAAAACCCTTACTGCGCCGACGGCGGCGGAGTTTTGGTGCCCCAGGTTGTGTTAGGCTGGCTTCCCATCGTGAACACCAGCGTGCCACCCTGCATCAGTTCGTCGCGGTAGAGCCAGCAGTTGTTGAGCGGCTTGCCGTTCATGGTGGCCGACTGCACGTACACGTTTTCCTTGGAAGTGTTCTTGGCCTCGATGATCAGCTTTTTCTGATTGCCCAGTTGAATGGTGGCCTTGCTGAAGAGGGGGCTACCCAGCTGCACGATGGGGCGGGCATCGGTGAAGCCCTTCACATCGAACAAGCCCAGGGCCGTGATAACGTACCACGAGCCCAACTGGCCCTGGTCCTCGTCTTGCCCGTAGCCGTAGCCGTGGATGGGCTCGGTGCCGTAGAAATCGTCGCAGATCTGGCGGGTCCACTTCTGGGTGAGCCAGGGCTTGCCCGAGAAGTTGAACAGCCAGCTGATGTGTAGGCAGGGCTGGTTGCCGTGGTTGTAGATGGCATTCACGCCGGCAAACGCGTCTATTTCCTTGCCGCCCCCAAAGTCCGTTTTGGCCGAGGCCGTGAAGATGCTGTCGAGGCGGTTGTTGAACTTCTCGCGGCCCATGGCGTCAATCAGGCCGGCGGGGTTTTGGGGCACGTAGAAGGTGTACTGCATGGCGTTGCCCTCCTGGAAGCCGCGCCACGGCTCGTAGGGCTTGAAATTGCTCACAAACGAGCCGTCGGCTAGCTTGGGCTGCATCAGCTTGTTCTGCGGGTTCAGAATTTTCTTCCAGCCATTGGAAAGCGTAATCAGGCGTTCGTAATCGTCCTTTTTACCCAAAGACTTCGCCATTTGGGCCGCTGCAAAGGCGCTGTAGCTGTACTCCAGCGTGTGCGAGTTGGCGAAATAAGCGCCCGTAGAATCGGTTTTATACCACTCGCCTTTGTACTCTTTGTATTCCTCCTTAAAGGGCACATAGCCGTACTGCGTGAAAGCTTTTACGTCCATTTTGCCCGAGCCGAAGGGGCGGTTGCGCCAGTTCAGTTCGTTGGCGCGCACGGCCTGGTAGGCCAGGTTCACATCGTAGTTGCGGATGCCGGTTTGGTAGGCGGCGGCAATGGCTAGCCCCACAAAGTTGGTGCCTACCCCCGATACGTACTGGCTGTTGGCCATGCCGTCGCTAAACCAGCCCCGGTCGCGGTACACTTGCAGCTGGGTGTTCACGAAGCTGCCGTACCACTCGGGGTAGGACAGTGCCCAGAGTTGCGTGAGGTTCCAGTAGCCACCCCAAATGGCGTCCGTGTTGATGAACTCGGGCTTGGGGCCGCGGCCGGTGGTTACCAGCTTGCCCGTCTGGCCGGCGTGCTTGGGGTAGTCGCCGTTCACGTCGCTGGCAATGCCGCGCCCCAGCAGGGCGTGAAAGAGGCCAGTGTAGAACTTGGTCTTGTCCTGTTCGTTGGGTCCTTCTACGGCCAGTTTGCCCAGCTCGCGCTGCCACGTGGCCTGGGCGGCGGTGCGGGCCTGATCGAACGTCAGCGTGCGTGCTTCCGCTTGCAGGTTGGCTTTCGCATTGGCAATAGAGGTGTAGGACATCCCTACCTTCAACTCAACTTTTTCCTGCGCGGCGGTCTGGTAGTTCAGCACCAGGCCCGCACCTTTGCCGGTGGCTTCATTCTTCTTTCCCTGCGTGCCCGCGGCCGTGAAGGCCTCTACGCTTGCCGGTTTTTTGCTGATTTCGCCAAAGAAATACATGTTTACCTGGCCCTGTGGGTCGTAGGTTTTCACGTATTTGGGGTAGGTTTTCACGAAGCCCTCCACGTGCGTGGCGTCTACCATCCGGATGTTGGCATTGGTTACCTCGCCGCTCTCGCCCTGCGTGTTGCCGATGTCGAGGATGATGTGGGCCTGGTCGTTTTTGGGGAAGGTGTAGCGGTGGAAACCTACCCGCTTGGTGGCGGTCAGCTCGGCCGTGATGTTGTAATCATCGAGCAGAACCTTGTAGTAGCCCGGCTCGGCCACCTGGTTTTTGCGGTCGAAGCGGGAACGGTAGCCGCTGTCGGGTTTTTCCAGCTCGCCGGGCTGCACTTGTAGCTTGCCGGTGGTGGGCATGAAGCTCACGCCGCCTACCTGCCACTCGTGGAAGTGCACGAAGCCTTCGATAGAGTTTTGGCGGGTGTCGTAGCCCACGGCTTCCCAGCCCGACTTATTGCCGTAGTGGCCGTTGGTGGAAGGCGCTAGCTTGGCCATGCCGTAGGGCACGGCCGCCGGGGTGTAGAAAAACCACCGGCTGTGCGCCGTGCCAATGTTGGGGTTCACGTACTTGAGCACGTTCTGCGCGCCGGCTTCGCTGAGCGTTAGCAGCAGAGCCAGGGGCAAAACGCCGGTAGGGAAAGACAGTTTCATATACAGGGTAGTGTTAATTTTTAAGAGTTGATCAAGCATGTCCTGCTTGATCTGGCGTCCGCTTGTCGAAGCATCTCGCGTGCTGATGTGAGATACTAATTAGAAGTCAGCACGCGAGATGCTTCGACAAGCTCAGCATGACTGTCTATTTGCTACTGCCAGCTGCGCTCGATTTCTTCTAGGCTTCGGCCTTTGGTTTCGGGGACGGCCCGCCACACAAAGAAGAAGGTGAAGGCCGACAGCACCGCATAGAGCCCAAAGGCGCCGGCTAAGCCCGCAGTTTTCACCAGCGACAGAAACGTGTAGGAAATCAGCGTGCAGGCTATCCAGAGGGCCACCGTGGCCAGCGAGGCGGCCCGGCCGCGCACGGCGTTCGGGAAAATCTCGGTGATGACCACCCACACGCCCGGTCCCAGACCCACGGCAAAACAGGCCACGTAGAGCATAATCAGCCCTAGCAGCAGCGTGCCCGGTGCGTGCAGCTGCAAGGCTACCACCAGTGCGCCCAGCGCCAGCGCCATGCCCCCCGAGGCAAAAAGTAGCAGCGGCTTGCGCCCTACCCGGTCAATCACGAACAGGGCCACCACAGTGCCCGCGAAGTTGATGCCCCCGATAAGGGCATTAGCCCCAATGGCCGACGAGGCGCTTTGCCCGTTGTACTCGGTGAAAATGATGGAGCCGTAGTAGAGAATAGTGTTGATGCCCGTGATTTGCTGCAACACGGCCAGCACCACCGCAATCCGTAGCGGCTGGCGCAAGCGCGGCTGATACAGATTGGCATCTTCGCCGCGCTCGGCCACCAGGGCCGCCTGAATTTCCTCGGCTTCGGCTGCCGCGGCAGCCGGGCCGTTGAGGCGGGTGAGCGTACCCAGGGCTTCGGCCTCGCGGCCCCTACCCAGCAACCAGCGCGGGCTCTCGGGCACCAGCAGCAGCGTGAGCATAAACAGCAACGAAGGCGCCGCCGCCGACGCGAACATCCAGCGCCACGACGCCAACCCTAAATCGGCCAGGTAGTAGCTGGCCACGTAGGCCAGCAGAATACCCGTCACAATGGCCAACTGATTCAGCGTCACCAGCTTGCCGCGAATGCGGGCCGGGGCAATTTCGGCTATGTAGAGCGGCACGAGCAAGGAGGCTACCCCAATGGCGAGGCCGCCCGCCAGCCGTGCCACCACAAACTCGGTGAGCGTGCGCGGCACCGCCGCCGCCAGCGCCGAAAGCGTGAACAGCATGGCGGCCCCAAACAGCAAACGACGACGGCCGTAGCGGTCGGTGAGCCAGCCGGCTACGGCAGCACCAGCCACTGCCCCAAACAGGATGGCGCTGGCCGCCAGCTCGGTTTGCGCGTCGGTCAAGCCAAAGTCCTTCTTCAAAAAGACCAGCGCACCGTTAATGATGGCCGTATCGAAACCAAACAGCAGGCCACCCAATGCCGCTACGGTGGCAATCAGGTACACGTAGCCGGCACTACCAGTTGGACCATCAGCAGCGTGACGAGGGGTAGGGCCTGGGGCAGCGGGTGTAAGCATCAGAAGGTGGGTAGGTTAGGGTAAGAATCAGAAGGAAGCGGCGCTTTGCCGATAAGGAGAAGTATTCGTAAAGGCCACCTGTTTTTCTAGGCGGGTGTCACACAATTCAGGTCATTTATAGAGACGAGGTGCCTCATACCAGCATCACGTCGATGCCCAGGGCACGGAAAGGAGCTACTTGGGCCTCCGTCGCGCCGGTATCGGTGATGATTTGGTGCACATCGGTAGCCGGGCAGATCAGCGACGTGGCTACCGTGCCGAGCTTGGTGTGGTCGGCCACTACAATGCAGCGTTTGGCCTGGCGCACCATCACCTGAATTACGGCGGCTTCTTCGGGGTGCAGAGAAGTCAGTCCCTTCTGGGCATCGATGCCATTGACGCCGATAAAGAGCTTATCCACAAAGAATTGGCTGAGTGCCTGCACCGTGGCTGGCCCTACCACCGAAAACCAGCTGCCCGTCAGGAAACCGCCCGTCACGAACACGCGCACGTCGTCGCGGTGGCTGAGCTCCATGGCCACATTCACAGTATTGGTAATGACCGTCACGTTGGACCCCGGCCGTAGGCTGCGCGTTACCTGCGTGGTGGTGGTGCCGGCCGTAAGGGAAATCATTTCGCCAGTCTGGATAAGGCCCGCGGCGGCCAGTCCAATGCGGCGCTTTTCGGAGAGGTTGCGGTCTATTTGCTCGTGAAAGCTTGAGTTATAACGAAACGGCTCGTAGAGCAGGGGCTCCCGGGGCACTGCGCCACCGTGGGTGCGGCGCAGCCACCCCTGCTGCTCCAGCTCTGTCAGGTCGCGACGGATGGTAGCCACGGATACACCAAACTCGGCGGCCAGCTCCTCCACGGCTACGGTGCCGGTGTGCAGAAGCTTTTCAACAATAGTTTGGGCGCGGGTGGTGGCGGCGTTATCGGAGGTCAGTAAATCAGACACGATGAAATGGTGAAGTGGTGAAAAGTGAAGTTATGAATGTAGGGGATTCACATTTCACGGTTTCTTGCCTATGGGGGCCGGAGGCGTCTGCCGGCCCGACGTAGGCGCCCGACCGGTATCGTTGCTATATGCCTGCGTCGCTTGTTTCTCGATCTACTAGCAAGGGCGTGTAAACGGTAGCACGAAGCTCGTGCAACGATACCGGTCCGACGCCGCAAGCATCGAACCGGCTGGCGGGTGCTCTCACTAGGTTCGCACGTAGGCTTTCAGGGTAGCACACTCTGTCCCGACGGCTGCGCCGTAGGGCCGAATGGTGTAGGCGCCTACGGCAGCGGGCACGATAAACGTCTCGGCGTAGTGTACCACAAAGGGCTCGAAGGCGCCATCGGGGCTTTCTACAATAGCTTCGGCGCCCTCTACCAAGTTGAGCACCTGCACGCCGCCGTGGGTGTGGTGGGGCACAACATCCGTAAACCAGTGGCGGCGCGTCTCAATGAATTCGCGCTCGTGCAGGCCGGTGCGCTCCTCCCGCCAGCCGGGGCCACTGGCTACGGGCTCCAAGTGGTTTACCAGGTTCTGCTCTACCCACGTGGTAGTGCGGTCGGGTTGGATGTTGGCCGCGCCGTGGGTGAGGTGGATGGGTCGGGGGCGACCATCGAGGCCCAGTCGGTCCCAATCCCAGAGCTTGAAGGTGAAGATGTAGGGCGTGGCCGAAATTTCCAGCACCATGCTGCCCGCACCCGAACAGTGGATCGTGCCCGCCGGAATCAGGAAGTGGTCGTGCTTGCGGGCCGGAAACTCGTTGACGTACTCCGTGGCCGGAAAGGGTGCGGCGGGGTCGTCCTGGGCGCGCTGCAAATCGGCCAGCATGGCGGGAAAATCAGCGTTTTCCTTCATGCCCAGGTATACCACAGCATCTGGCTCGGCGTCCAGCATGTAGTAGCTTTCGTCCTGCGTATAGGCCAGGCCGAACTTGTCGAAAGCGTACTCCGTGAGCGGGTGTACTTGCAGCGAGAGGTTGCCGCCGCCCATGGTATCGAGAAAGTCGAAGCGGATGGGAAACTCGGTGCCGAAGCGTCCGTGCACTGCCTCGCCCAGCAGCTCGCGAGGGTGGGCAAACACCAGGTTGATGCTCGGGATTTCCACGCGCGCCTCGCCAAAGCCCAGCAGCAGCGAGTTTTCCTCGGGCACGCAGTCGAAGCCCCAGGCGTAGTTGGGCGGACCGTCGGGCAGGTCGCATACCTCGCGCAGCCACTGCCCGCCCCACACCCCAGGGTCAAAAAACGGCACCACCCGGAACGGCCGCCGCACGGCGGCCGCTAGTCCGGCTTGGAGGTCGGCGCCCGTAATGAGCTTGGGTAGGGTAGGGTCGTTGGTATCGAGTAGAAAATCGGCGCGGGGTAGAACTTGCTTTTTCAGGCGGTCAGCCGCACGCCAATCTACGAAATACGCCCGCTTGTACTTCAGGCTGGCTTTTTCGGTGAAGTTTTCGCTGCCCAGGTTGGCAATCTCGCCGCGCCGCTGACGCAGTTGAATCTCCCAGCGGGCCAGGTCAGCGTAGACTACAAGAGTAGGGGTAGGGCACACCAACGTAGCGCCAGTGCCTATAATTACCACCAGTTTGCCCGCTGCCGAAGCCAGCGTCGCCTGCGCTTCCTGAAGCTTCGCCGGGGCAAAGAAGTCGGCCACCGTCAGCCCATTGAGTCGGCCGAAAACGGGGTCGTCGGTGAGCGGACCCGCCACCATGGCGTCGATGTCGGCGGGGGAGCGGTAGAGGTCGTCGGCTACCAGGCACTGCGTTGGCTGCAAGGCCTGTACGAGTTCTTGTTGGAGTTGCTTGAGGTCGGTACCAGGGTAGCATTCCACGGCCAGCACCAGAGGGTGGTCAGGGGGAGTGGCAGCTGCGGGTAGGGCGGCGCGCAATGCTTCAGCAATAGCAGGCCACCCGGCTTGGCAAGCCTGCGGCCTCGCGGCAACCGGCACAAAGGGAAATTTATCGTAAGTAGAAGAGCGCATAGAAAGGCAGCAACAGGGGTAGTATAGGCACCGCATCACACTTGTAAAGAGGGACGCGAAACTTGGTATCATCGCGTGCCGACGGCTGTTGTCGACCAGTTAGCGGTGAGTTTGTCGCTGCTATATTAAGAATAATATGATCGTTTTGACAGTAAACGATCAAAATAACTTGCTCGATTTACTATATAACGCTCATTTAGCCGGGGCTATTCCCCACTGTTCGTTGAGCTGCGGACCCATCACGAGAACCAACGAGCCCCCCTTCAACAACTCCGCTGCCGGAAACTGAAAGGACTGCAACGGCTTGCCGTTGAGCGTGGCAGCCTGCACGTAGAGGTTGCGGCGGGAAGCGTTTTTGGCCTCAATGGTAAACTTACGGCCCCGCCCAAACCGCTGCCCCAAGTCAATTTCAACCTTAGTATACAGCGGACTGCCAATCTCGTACACCGGGGCGGCGCTGGTGCCGCCGTCGGTCTGAAACAGGCCTAAGGCCGCCATTACCAACCACGCGCTCATCTGGCCCTGGTCCTCGTCGCCGAGGTAGGCGTTGCCCACGCCGTAGCCGTAGTAGCGTTCCAGAATAGAGCGGCTCCATTTCTGGGTAGACCACGGCTTGCCGGCCCAGTTGAACAGAAAGGCAAAGTGCATCGACTGCTGGTTGCCCTGCACCACGGGGTAGTTCCAGTACTGGTCGTTTAGGCCATTGTAGCGCCACGGCTCACTTTCGCGGAAGCCCCACTCCAACCGGTCGATGAAGGTTTGCCTACCCACCCGGTTGATCAGCGCGGGTACATCCTGGGGCACAAAAAACGTGAGCTGCCATGCGTTGCCCTCCACGTATTCCTCGTTGGCGCCGCTGCGGAACGGGTCAAAACTCTTTGTCCAGGTGCCGTTGCTGAGTTTGGTGTGGCTGTAGCCGGCGCTATCTATCGTGTTTTGCCACCAATAGCCACGGTCATTAAATTTTTGATAGAGAGCAGGTTGGTTGAGCGACTTGGCCAGTTGCCCTACCGTCCAATCGTCGAAGGAATACTCCAGCGAGTTGGAAAAGCGGCCTTTGTCGGAGGGCACGTAGTGGTAGCGCTCGTAGGCCACCAGGTCGCGGTTGCCGGCAAATCCCGTGAAAACTTTTTGGGCCGGGGTAGTCTGCATTTTCACCGCCGCTGCCAGCACTTTGTTCGCGTCAAAATCCCGAATACCCATATGGTAGGCGGCCACCATCTGCGGAATTTCGTGCTCGGCCACCATCACCGGAATGTAGTTCATGCCGGCCGGGCCCTTCGCCAGCCAGCCGTAGGCGTCGTAGAGTGCTAGTTGCGACCGTACCCAGCGGCTGCTCCATTCGGGCGTAATGAGATTCCAGACCTGGTTCAGGTTCCAGAAGGTATTCCAGAACGCGTCGCAGCCCAGGGCCACATCGTCGGCGGGGTGGGGTAGGCGATGCACTTGGCCGTCGGTGCCGCGCCAGTCGCCGTTGGTGTCGCTCCAGGTGTTGCGGCTGCAAATAGACCGGTACAGGGCGTTGTAGAACCGCGCCTTTTCCAACCGGTTGGTGGTGGTGATCTGCACACGATTGAGCAGTTCATTCCACGTATCGAGTTGGTGCTGGCGCACGGCTTCAAAGCGCCAGCCGAAGGGCGTTGTTACTTCGGTTTGCAGGTTTTGGGCGGCATTGGCAATGCTTACCAGCGAAATGCCGGACCGCACCTGCACCACAGGATGCTGCTGGGCGTCGAACTCAGCAAACAAGCCGGCGTCTTTCAAGTCTTTGCCAGTGAGGGTAGTACCGTACTGCACCTGGTTGTTGCGCCAGCCACCCAGCCGTTTGATGGGCTGGTCGAACTCGACCACGAAATGCAGCGTGTAGTTCTGGTCCGCGTCGTGGCTCCACACGCCACCCGAAAACTGGTGGATGCTCCCTTCGAGGCGGTAGGGGCTCACCTGCTTCACCTGTACGTCCTTCAACTGATAATCGTACTCCGACGGAATGTGAAAATCGAGCAGCACGCGGGCGCTGTCGCGGTCCTGCGGAAACGTGAACCGCTCGAACCCGCAGCGAGTAGTGGCCGTCACCTCGGCCTTGATGCCGTAATCAGCCAGCTGCACGGCGTAGTAGCCAATGGGGGCCTGTTCCGTTTTCTTGTCGATACGCGAGCGGTACCCCGATTCTGGCCTCAACTCGTCGCCGATGCTGGTCTGGAGCTTGCCGTTGGTGGCGAATACGCCCAGGCCGGCCATCGTCCACTCGTGGATGTGGCTGAAGGTGCCCACGCTTTCATAAGTAGGCTGGTAGCCCGCTTGCCAACCGCCGTTCTGGTTGTCGGGGCTCATTTTTACCATGCTGAACGGCATCCACGGTCCCGGTGCAATCATCCACCGAGAGTGGGCCGTGCCCATGCGCGTATCCACGTAGTCGGCTAGGGTTTGCTGTTTCTGAGGTGCCCGTTGCACCACGCCTTCCTGCACCACTTTTCCATTTTCCAGGATGGCGTAGCGACTTTGGGTAAGAGCGGTTACGGCCGGCATCAGCGCCTCAAACTCGTATGCGCCTTTTTCTACCGGCTCGCTGAAAATAGTCTGCTTATCCAGCTGCACGCTCAGGGTAGGCGTGCCCGTCACGTGCTGCACGCTCACCAGCAACGGCTGCCGGCGCTGCCCATCGGCGGGTAGCTCGTACGGAGCGGGCGTTACGGAGCGCACAAAAAGCTGCTGGGGCCGTTGCACCGTCACGCCCGCTGGGCCAAGCAGGCTTACCTGGTCAAAAAGAATCCAGGAGCCTTCCGTGATGGTGATAGTTACGTGGTTGCCACCTGCTTGCAAAACGCCTTTATCCAGCGGAATTTCGATGACTTTGGGGGTAGCCTTTGCCAGGTTACCGCTAATAGAAGCTGTGTCAACGGGGCTTTCGGTCATCTTAGGCCGGCGCTGTTGGCGCACGTCGTAGCCCGCGGCGGTCAGTTGTATTCGTTCTTCCTGCCCGTTGATGCTAACGTGCAGCAGCGGCAAAAACGTTTTAGCATAGTCGGCCAGGCGAATGACGAGTCTGTAGCTGCCAGCAGCGGGCAGTTTCTTCAAAGTAAATAGAAGATTCACCTGGTTGGTGCGCCAGCCGGCGGTGCTCCAAGTGCCGCCCCACGTGTCTACTGGCCCAGGCAATACGTAGGGAAAGTCCTGCTTCTCCTTCGACGCCCCAATGAAAAAACACTTGTCTTCGTAGCCAAAATCCTGGCCCACAAACTTGCGAAAGCCCGCCGGAGCCAGCGCAAACTCCGCTCCCGATCGATCAGCTTTGCCTATTTGCCAGAGCACGCGCTCCGGCTGTTGCGCGTAGGAGGAGGCCGCTACGCTCAACAGCAGCAATAGCCCAAAAAGTGTTTTCATCATGCCTGTCGTGCCAAAAGAACGGGCAGAAGATAGGCAGAATTAGGAGGAAACAAACTGCGTAAGGCTGATACTCATGCGGTTCCCGGCAGTAGGGCAGAAGCACCCCGCCGTGAAAGGGCGCGTGCTTCTGACTGCTCTTTATCGCATGCGGGTGGTTGCCTGCGGCCACCAGCGAGCAGCGCCCCATTTGTAGAGCTCGGCACAGCCCCAAGCCGTGAGGCTGCCCAGCGTGGCGCCGGCCAGCACGTCGGTGGGGTAGTGGGCGCCCAAATAGATACGGCTATAGGACACCACGACGGCCCACGCCAGCGTGAGCCACTTAGCCAGGCGGTAGCGCGTGGGCAGTACCAGCCACAGGAAGACGACTAAGGCAAAGGCATTGGCCGCGTGCGACGAGAGAAACCCGAACTGCCCGCCGCACCCGTTCACTAGGTTCAGCGTAGTCGATACCTGTGGGTCGTGGCAGGGGCGCAGGCGGGCGAAGTAGGGCTTAAAGAAGCGGCTGGAAATCACGTCGGCCAGCGCCACGCTCAGGCCCAGCAGGGGCAGCAGCAGCAGGGCCCGGCGCTGGTAGAGGTAGCCAAGCACCACCACCAGCACAAAATACGCCGGAAACCACACGAAGCGCTCCGAAAAGAACACCATCCATTTATCCAGGGCGGGCGAGTGATGCAGGTTGATGGCAATGATCAGCCACCGGTCTAAGGCGCGCAGTTGCTCAAGCAAGGGAATCGGCGTTTGGGGTAGAAGATACCCAGTCGACGCCCTTGCGCAGCCAGGCCAGGGTAGCGGCCTCCGGCGAGCCGGGCGCGGGCACGCGGTTGTAGTGCCACTCGGCGCGGGGCGGCATGCTCATCAGGATGCTTTCGGTGCGGCCGCCGGTTTCCAGCCCGAAGCGCGTGCCCCGGTCGAAAGCCAGGTTGAACTCGGCGTAGCGGGCGCGGCGCACCAGCTGCCACTGCTTTTCCGCTTCGCCGAAGGGTAGGGCCTGATTCTGGCGCATCAGCTCGGTGTAGGTAGGGCCGAACAGGTTGCCTATGTCCTGCACGAAGGTAAATAATTCCTCGGCCGAGCCGTCTTTGCCCACCGTGAGGCGGTCGAAGAAGATGCCACCCACGCCTCGGGTTTCCTGGCGGTGGGGTAGGAAAAAGTAGTCATCGGCCCACTGCTTGAAGCGGGGGTAGGAGGCTACTTCGTGGCGCTGGCACACAGCCTGAATTTGCTCGTGAAACCAGCGGGCCTGGGCTTCATCTACATAAATGGGTGTTAGGTCGAGCCCGCCACCAAACCACGCCTGCCCGTCGCCGGCCTCGAAGTAGCGCACGTTCATGTGGGCAATGGGCACGCGCGGGCTGCGCGGGTGCAGCACCACCGACACACCCGTGGCGAAAAACGCTGGGTTGGGCATGTGCAGCAGCTGGGCCGCCTGGGCACTCATCTCGCCGGCCACCGCCGAAAACGCCACGCCAGCCTTTTCCAGCACCGTGCCCTCGATGAGCACGCGGGTGCGGCCGCCGCCGCTCTGATGGTGCTGCCAAGCATCGGTCAGGAACTCACTGGTGCCGTCGGCCTGCTCTAGCTGTTGGCAAAGACGGTCCTGAAAGTCACGCATCCAGCTTTCCACAGTGGCGCGAAAAGTGGTAGGAAGAGGGGAGGGAGTTGCAGACAAAAGCACGGTAGATGTAGCCTAACAAAAGCCGCCGCGCTAGGGCGCCGGGGCCGAAGGTGCAAAAATACGTACAAAACCTGCCCCGCAGGCATTCTTCGCCCAAAGCCGTACTTTCGCTTTTTCCTACCCCACCCGCATGACCACCCCACCCATCCCGTTTTCCGACCCTGCTTCCCCGTTCACCGTTCCCCGCCCGGATACCCAGATGCGCGCCTACCGCCTGATGCACACGGCCGCCGAGCTGGCGCGTCTTTACGAAGAAAATAAGGCCGTGACGGCCCGCTACGTGCACGCTACCGCCCGCGGCCACGAGGCCGTGCAGCTGGCCGCCGCCTTCCACCTGCGCCCCACCGACTACGCCGCTCCCTACTACCGCGACGACGCCCTGCTGCTGGGCCTGGGCCTGGCGCCCTACGAGCTGATGCTGCAACTACTGGCCAAGCGCGACGACCCGTTTTCGGGCGGGCGGACCTACTACGGGCACCCCTCGCTACGCCGGGAGGGTTTCCCCATGATTCCGCACCAAAGCTCGGCCACCGGCATGCAGGCCATTCCGGCCACCGGCATGGCCCACGGCATCAAATACCTAGAAAGCCAGGGCCTGCTGAAAACCGCCGACCAGCGCCCCGTGGTGCTGTGCTCCATCGGCGACGGGGCCATGACCGAGGGCGAGGTGAGCGAGGCCCTGCAAATGGCCGTGCTGCATGAGCTGCCCATTATTTTTCTGGTGCAGGACAATGACTGGGGCATTTCGGCCACTGGCGCGGAGATGCGCGCCATGAACGCCTACGAGTTTGCGGCCGGCTTCAAGGGGCTGCATCGACTCAAGATTGATGGGGCCGATTTTGCCGTGTCCTACGCCGGGCTGGCCGCTGCCTTTGCCCACGCCCGCGACACCCGCGGGCCGGTGCTGGTGCACGCTACCTGCCCACTGCTGGCCCACCACACCAGCGGCGTGCGGCGCGAAAAGTACCGCGGCGACAACCTCGCCCAGCACGAACCCCACGACCCCCTGCCGCGCCTACACCGCCAATTGCTGGACATGGGCCTGGCCACCGAAACCGAGCTGGACGACCTCGCCGCCCAGGCCCGCACTACGGTATCAACCGACTACCAGCGCGCCCTGCAAGCCGCCGACCCCGACCCGGCTACCTTCGCCGACCATGAATTTGCCCCACCCGCCGTGACCGAGGAAGCCGGCGAGCGAAGCCCAGTCGGTGCCGAGAAAGTAACGATGGTAGACGCCGCCCTGCACGCCGTGGACGATATTCTGCGCGAGTTTCCGGAGGCGCTATTCTATGGACAGGACGTGGGCGGCGCTCTGGGCGGCGTGTTCCGGGAGGCGGCGTTGCTGGCGCAGAAGCACGGCGCGGCGCGGGTGTTCAATACGCCCATTCAGGAGGCGTATATTGTGGGTAGCACGGCCGGTATGTCGGCGGTAGGGGCGAAGGCCATTGTTGAAATTCAGTTTGCCGATTATATCTGGCCGGGCCTGAACCAGCTGGTAGAGGAGCTGTCGAAATCGTGCTACCTCTCCAACGGCCAGTTTCCGGTGCAGAGCCTGATTCGGGTGCCGGTAGGCGCCTACGGTGGGGGCGGCCCCTACCACTCGGGCTCGGTGGAAAGCACCCTGCTGAACATCCGGGGCATCAAAGTGGTCTACCCCAGCAACGCCGCCGATATGAAGGGCCTGCTGCGCGCCGCTTTCCTCGACCCCAACCCGGTGGTGTTGCTGGAGCACAAAGGCCTGTACTGGAGTAAAGTACCCGGCACCGAAGACGCCCGCACGCCCGAGCCCGCCACCGGCTACGTGCTGCCCCTGGGTCAGGCCGCCATTGCCCAACCCGCCGACCCCGAGCAGACGCGCCGGGGCGCTACCTGCGTGGTCATCACCTACGGTATGGGCGTGTACTGGGCCAAAACCGCCAGCCAGCAGTTTCCCGGCCGCGTCGAAATCCTGGATCTGCGCACGCTCAATCCCCTCGACTACGCGGCAGTAGAACGAGCCGTACGTCAGCACAGCAAAGTGCTGGTGCTCACCGAAGAACCCCTGCTCAACTCCTTCGCCGAAAGCCTCGCGGGCCGCATCCAGCGCACCTGCTTCCAGCACCTCGACGCGCCCGTCTTCACCCTAGGCGCCGCCAATCTACCTGCCGTTCCGCTAAACGTAGCATTGGAAAACCAAATGCTCCCCAACGCTGAGAAGGTAGCCAAAACGCTGGGTGAGCTACTGGGGTGGTAAGTGGTGAAATTGTGAGTGGTGAGTGGTGAGTTTGTGAGTAGAAAATACGCCTGTCATCCTGAGCAGAGCGAAGGACCTTCTGCCAGTTGAACGAGTCGTTGTTACGCCTGTCGTTCTACCTTGAGAAGGTCCTTCGCTGCGCTCAGGATGACAGGCGTATTTTCTACTTATAAACTCACCACTCACCACTCACCACTCACAATTTCACCACTCTTAGAATGGATACCCGATACCCAGGTTAAAGGCCGTTTGGCGGGCGCCGAAGCCGAAGTTGCGAATCACCCAACGGTTGCCGGGGTGGGTAGGGTCATAGACTTTGGTGGCGACGTCGAGGCGCAGGATGAGGAAGGTGAAGTCGAAGCGCAGGCCGAAGCCCGAGCCCACGGCAAACTCCTTGTAGAAGCGATTGAGCTGGAAATCAGCGTTTTCGCGGCTGTCTTTGTGCAGCAGCCAGGCGTTGCCGTAGTCCGTAAACACGGCCCCGTTGATGAAGCTGTACAGCGGGAAGCGGTACTCCAGGTTGCCTTCCAGCAGCAGCTCGCCGGGCTGTTCCAGCGCCAGGTTTTGGCGGCCATCGGCGTCGAGCGTCTGCGCCGAGCCCAGGCCCAGGCGGCGCGGCGCCCATGCCCGTACGCTGGAGCTACCACCGGCAAACACAAATTTATCGTAAGGGATAATCAGGCCCGTGCGCTGCACGTCGGAGCCGGGGGGGTAATACGTGGTAGGGGTGAGGGCCCGCGCCACGCCCACATTGAAGCGGTAGACGAAATACGACTTCGGATTCAGCTTGATGTAGCGGCGATAATCGGCGCTGAAACGGGCAAAGTTAAATACGTTCAGATTCGGGAAAACCGCTTGGTAAAGCTTGCGTGTGAGGCCACCTACCTCAGTGTACACGCGCAGATAGCGCGCGTCGCGGGTTTCGTTGAAATCGTTGGAATTGTAGAGGGAAGTGAAGTTGATGCTGGGCACCAGCTGCCGCGTAAAACTCTGAATCAGCGGAAAGCCCTGGTTTGACAGCGCTTGTAAGTTCGCTAAGAAAGCCTTGTCAATTGAGTTGAAGGGCGTATTTACCACGCTTAAATCGGCGGGCGTGAACACATACTGGTGAAACTCGGAGCGCTGCCAGATGTAGTCGTAGGTGGCCTCGGCGTTGGTGCGCGTGTACTGCGGCCGGCTCACGAAGGTGTACGACGCGTTGATGCGGGTGCGCGGGTTGTAGCGCACCAGGTAGCGCTGGGGCCGAAATGGAATGATAAACTGCGGAATCACCAAGTTCACGTTGCCGCCAATCTGGGTGGTAAGCACCGCCCGCGGGGTGCTGCCGTCGTTGTTGTCGGTATTGGCAATGTTGTACTGCCCTTCGAAGCCAGTACGCACGCCAAATTCCAGCACCTCGGCCCCACCAAACGGATTGCGCACGCGCAGGCGCACGTTGGCAAACGGCCCTACCAGACCGCTCACGTAGGTGCCGCCAAACTCGGTGGTTTCCTGGTACTTCTTGGCCGGCGAGGCATTCACGATGGCCGCCAGCTGGCCCTGCACCGAGTCGGCCAGGGTGTTCGACTGGCGGGGGAGGCGGCGGTAGTTCACCGTGTTGAAGCGAAACATATCCAGCGTGCCCAGCTGCCGCTGCGTGAGCAGGGTGTTGGCCAGGCTGTAATGGTCGCCGGGGCGCACTTCCAGCTTGTCGTCCAGGATGCGCGGCCGGATTTTGTGCTCGTAGGCCAGAAACTTGATGGAGTCGCGCACCACTGTGTCGCGGGCTACCCCGAAGCGCACGATGCCGGCGTCGGCAATAAAGCTCACGCGCTCAATAGTATACAGGCGGTGCGACTGGCCCGGGGCCGGATCGGCAATGAAGGTGCGCAGGCGTACGGTGGTCGGCACAAAGCTAGTATCGGCCTCCAGCGTGATGTACTGGTCCCGAAAATCGTAGTAGCCCGCGTTTTTCAGCAGCGTCTCGATGCGGGTGCGTTCCTGCCCAATCACCTCCTCATCGTACTGGTCGCCCACGTGCAGCAACGACTGGGGCCGCGAGGCCAACACCCGCCGCTCCACGGCCGTGTCGGGGATGGTGTAGTCGAGCTGGGCGTAATGGAAGGGTGGGCCCTCGTGCACGTGGTAGGTCACGGTCACGCGGCGGTCCTCCACGGTATCGGTGGCGTACACGCTGCTGCGGAAGAAACCCTTGGATTTCAAAAAGATACCGAGCTGCGTAACAGTTTGGCGCGTGAGGGCCGTGTCGTAGAGCACGGGCGGCTCGCCGATGCGCATGATGGCGTTGCCCTTATCGAGCTTCTGCTGGTAGCGGCGGTTGCGCCGCTCCCGCTTCAGCGTGAGCTTAGCTACTTCGGCCGAGTCGGGGCGGGCCTGGGCAATGAGGCGGTTGTAGCGCTCAAGGTCGGCATTGAGCTTACGCCGAACTTTCGCTGAGTCATAAAAATTCGTCCCCAGCTGATAGATGAGTAGCTTTGGGATGGGAAACCGGGAGTTGGGCTTTTGTTGATAGAGCGTTTGCATGCGCTCGGCATCGGCCTTGTCTACCCCCTTCAACTCAATCTCATTCAGCAGATTCCGGCCGGGCGGCAATAGCTTGGTGGGCGCGCAGCCGGCTAGCGCCAGCAGCAGCCAGCACACGGGTAGCAAGCGGCGCCAGGGTAGGCTTCCTGCGGATGTATTACGAAATAACAATGGTCTCAAAAGCAGTAGCGAAATACGTGCACGCCTTGCACCAGAAAAAATACCGCTTGCGGCACGGCGCTTTTTTGGTGGAAGGGGGCAAAAGCGTTCAGGAGCTGCTAAGTTCTGCACTTCTGACCGAACGGTTGTTCGTGACAGCGGAGTTTGCGGCAAAAATTTCGCCATTGCCGCCTCAGATACCCGTGGAGGTGGTTTCGGCCGAGGAGCTGACGCGCCTAGGTACGCTGGCTACCAACCAAACGGCGCTGGCTGTGGCCCGCCTACCTCAGGAGCCGCCCCTACCCACCGCGCCCGGCCTGCTGCTGGCCTTGGATGAAGTGCGCGACCCCGGCAACCTGGGCACCCTCATCCGCCTGGCCGATTGGTACGGCCTGCCCGGCGTGGTGTGCTCCGACACCTGCGCCGACCCCTGGAGCCCTAAAACCGTGGCCGCCACTATGGGCTCGTTCACCCGCGTGCCGGTCTGGCAGCGCGACTTACCACAATGGCTGGCCGCCCTACCCCCCGGCACGCCCATCTACGGCGCCGACCTGCACGGCGACAACGTGCACCGCCTGCAACTGCAACCCCAGGGCGTGCTGGTGATGGGCAGCGAAAGCCATGGCCTCACGCCGGCCGTAGAGCAGTGCCTCACCCAGCGCCTGCACATCCCCGGCCGCGGCCAGGCCGAAAGCCTGAACGTGGCCATTTCAGCGGCTATCCTGCTAGATAACTTCTTCCGGGCAGGGTAGGGAGTTGAGGGGCATTTGCTCCAAAAAAAGAACGTCATGCTGAGCGCAGCGGAGCGGAGTCGAAGCATCTCGCGTGCTGACGTCTGATACTAATTCAACGTCAGCACGCGAGATGCTTCGACTCCGCTCCGCTGCGCTCAGCATGACGGGACGGGCTCTATACAGCCAATACTACTCGTTAATCCAGCCCGAAGAGCGTGATGCCGAAGCTTAGGCTCTGGGCCTGGGGGCCGCGGTTGTCTTTGAAGAGCTGGTTGAGGTGGTACTTGGCAAACAGGTCTACCTTGCGGAAGCCAATGCTACCCTGCAAGCCGTACTGAAAGTCTTCCAGGTTGTAGCTGCCGCGGTCTTTGTCTTTGCGGGTGTCGCCGTCCTGGTCGTACTTCAGCTTGGTGTGCGTGCCCAGGCGGTAGCCCACAAAACCACCAGCGGCCAGCCTGAACGTTTTGCGGTATTCCTTGTCGCGCAGATTCGCTTGCAGCATGATGGGCAGGTTGACGCTGGACATCGTCAGCTTGCTCTTTTCCACGTTGAAACCGGTGCGCTGCACGGTGGTGAAGTCGGGCTGGCCGCTTACCAAACTGGAGTTCGACACAAACCGGGTGTTGTTGTCGAGCATGTAGTTGTTGAAGGAAAACTCGGGGCCTAGCAGCAGGTACATAGGCGAGCCTTTACTACCCAAACGCTGGGCGTAGCGCCAGTACAGGCTTACGTAGCGCGAGCCAAAGGGCCGCAGATCAATGGGCTGGCCGTTGGTGGGCATGCTCTTGTTCACCAGCGCATTCAAGCCCAAATCCATCCCGAAGGCGTTTTTACTGCTGCGGTTGGCCTCGTGCTGGCGCCGGGCCAGGCGCACCGAGTCGCGGTTGACTTCCTTCTTGCCGTCGTTGTCGATGTGGATGGAGACGTGGCCGTTGCCTTGGCCGTCTTTGTTTTCTACCACCGTCACGCTCCCCACGCGGCCCAGGGTCACGTCTACGCGCTCGGCAGTGGGCTTCTGAGGCTTACCCTGCGCGTCCTCGTTGCGCACCGTGATGCGGATTTGCTCGGGTACGCCGGCGCCGGGGTGGTCTTTGGCGGGGTAGAACTCCGTCGTCACCTCACCCGACTGTGAGTTTTTGCCAGCGGCCTCAGCCTGCGAGATGTAGCCGTTCAGCACGGTCATCAGCGAGTCGAGCTTGTAGTTCTGGAGCTGGCGCAGCTGGGCTTTGTTCTTCACATACAGCGTCATCACGGCCTGATTGGGTAGGCGCACGATGATGGTATCGTCGTTGTGGACAGGGGTAGGACGAAGCGAGCGAACGGAGAAGAGGTCGGTAGCGCGGGCCGAGCAAGGCGCGGCCAGGGCCAGCAGCGCGGCGGCGGCTAGCAGGGAAGATACGCGTTTCATGGCGTGGGAGCGTTAGAGTTGAATCGTTTTGTTGAGCTGATGGCCGGCCACGCGGGCCTGCACCGTCAGGGTTTCGGGTAAGCCTACTTGCTGTAGGTCTACCGGGTCGCCCACCACGGCATTGCGGGCCTGGCGCAGCACCGCACCCAGGCGGCTACGCTGCTGGGGCGTGGAAGCCGGAGTTTCGGCTGCGGCCAGCACCGGTGTTGCTGTTTCGCGCACTACCTCCACCTCAATGGGCCTGGTGGGCACCTGGGTGGTGGTCAGCGTGGCTGGCACAGCTACAGCCGCTACTTCCGAAGTCGTTACCGCACCTAGGCGCTCCGGACGCGCCTTGGGGGTAACAAGCGTAGCCACGGCAGCCGGCGCCGGGCGAGCAGAAGTAGTGGCGGCCGCCACCATACCCGAAGCGGCTGCTTCTTGGTGGTAGGCTGGTAGCGCCGATTGCGCTGCCGAAGCATCGGGGGCGGTAGCAACCGGGGCTTCTGAAGGGGTAGATGCGAGGTCTTGGGGAGCGGTTGCCTGGGTAGGCAATTCTTTTTTTGGGGCTGAAGTTGTAGGGGAATTAGTAGCCAGTTGGCCCGCTGTATCTACGGTGCCGGGAGCTTGCAGCAGCCAGCCCAGGCCCACAGCCAGCAGCAGGGCTACCACTGCGGCCATGGAATATAACCACATGGTAGGGCGCTTCTTAGCAGGTTGCAGCTCTTCTTCCAGTTGAGCCCATAGATGGTCGGGCGGGGTAGGGGCGTGGCCCTGGAGCCGGTCCCGAAACAGCTGATCAATATCTTCCGGTAGCATAGTATTCTTTTGGTGGGGTGGTAGAAATGGCCGTGGCGTTGGCTACGGTCAGGCGGCGCTGCAACATGGCCCGCGCCTTACTCAGCTGCGACTTGCTGGTACCTTCCGAAATGCCCAGCAGCTCGGCAATTTCGGGGTGGGAGTAGCCCTCCAACGCGTACAGGTTGAACACCGTCCGGTAGCCGGCGGGCAGCTCGGCCAGCAGGGCCAGCATGTCGTCGGCCTGCAGCTGGGTGTCGGCGGTGGCGGGCGTCACGGCGGCGGTGCTGGGCACGTCGTCGATTGCTAGGTGCAGAGGCTCCTTGCGACGCAGCTGCCCCAGGGCCTCATTCACCATAATCCGCCGGATCCAGCCCTCAAACGAGCCTTCGTGCCGGTACTGGTCCAGCGCCCGAAACACCTTCACGAAGCCGCCAATCATCACTTCCTCGGCATCCTCGCGGTGGCGTAGGTAGCGCAGGCACACGGAGAGCATCAGCCCCGCAAACCGCTCGTAGAGCAGCTTTTGGGCGCGGCTGTTGCCCTGGCGGCAAGCGGCAATGAGGTCGGCGTCGGTCACGGGTGCGGGGGTAGAGGTCTAGGGCAATAGAGAGCGTGTTTGGGAAGGTAGATGGAGGGGTAGTGAAAACGGTTGCCTGAGTTGATAAAAATAATTGTGCGGGGCCTGGAATAGCGTGAGAGGCAAAGGGCAAGCACAACAATTCGACGAGTAGTACTGTTATATGTACCAACATTAATTCTGCTGCTATGAGTACGATGAAAGGAAAAGTAATGCTGATTACGGGCGCCGCCATGGGACTGGGCCTAGCCGCCGCCAAAGAGCTGGCCAGCCGGGGCGCTACCCTGGTACTGGTGGATTACAACGAGCAAGGCCTACAAGAGGCGCGCCAAGCCATTACCGAGCAGTTCTCAGAGGTGGAAGTGCTGACCGTAGTAGCCGATGTATCGGATGAGGCGGCCGTGAAAAACTACGTCGATGAAGCTGTGGCCCAGTTTGGCCGCATTGATGGCTTCTACAATAACGCAGGCATCGAAGGCAAACAAGCCAGCATCACCGAGTACGATATGGTCGTATTCAAAAAGGTCATCGACATCAACCTGATGGGCGTATATTACGGCCTGCGCTACGTGCTGCCCGTGATGCAGCAGCAGGGTAGTGGCCGCATTGTGAATGTGGCCTCCGTTGGCGGCATCCGGGGCGTGCTGAACCAGATGCCCTATGTAGCCAGCAAGCACGCCGTGTCGGGCATGACCAAAAACGCAGCCCTGGAATACGGCCGCTACGGCATCACTACCAATGCCATTGCGCCCGGCGCCATCCTGACGCCCATGGTCGCCGAGGCGTTCAAGCAGGTCAACCCCACCGACCCCAAGCAGGCCGAAGCGCAGTACGCCAGCAACAACCCTACCCGGCGCCTGGGCCAACCAGAAGAGGTAGCGAAGTTGGTGGCGTTTTTATTGAGCGAAGACGCTTCCTATGTGAGCGGCCAGACCATTGCCGTGGATGGCGGTGAGTCGAACATGTACGGCAACGCGGAGTAAGCTGGTCTTTCTTGAACCACGCTAATAAAGAAGCCCTCGTACGCTACGTACGGGGGCTTCTTTGTGGGCCTGACTACCAGCAGAATCTCTGGTTTCCGGTGCTAATAATTCCCGATGGACAGCATCACCAGCGTGCAGGCTTCTTCGGTGCGGATGCCTTTCGCTTGGGCCATTTTCTCCAACTCTTCATTCTCGGTGCCAGGGTTGAAGATGATGCGCTTGGGCTTGAGGTCCAGGATGTAATCATACCAGCTGGGCTGGTTCTGGGGCCCGACGTACAGCGTCACGGTATCTACGGCTTCCTCTGCGGGGCGGTCGGTGTGAATGTCGAGGCCGGCCACCTGGCCCTTGCGGATGCCCACGGGCACTACCTCGTGGCCGTGGTTTTTGAGCATGTTTACGGCCCGGAACGAATAGCGGGCGGGGTTGTCACTGGCCCCGATAACAACGGTCTTTTTCATAAGCTGAGGGCTAGTAGCGGTTGGCTGCTAGCATTTGTGTTCAGGTTAAACACAAGGGTATACGTAGAGTTTTCGTAAACCAGTTGACTAACCGCCGCTAGTTTGAAATACGGGCGTCGGTCGACCCTGCCGCATTCAACCCGTAACCAACGCTATACCACGGGCACAGTACCCCCATCAACCAGATAGTTGGCGCCGGTGAGGTAGGACGCGGCGGGCGAAACCAGAAAATGAACCAGCGCCGCCACTTCCTCCGGTTCCGCCATCCGACCCATCGGAATGCCGCCCGCTCGCGTCGCCATTTGCTGAAAGGTTTCCTCTGCACTCAGGCCGGAAGTGGCCGCCGCCTTCTGGATGAGCTGCTGCATCAGGGGCGTGTTGGTGGCCCCGGGGGAAACGGTCAGCACGCGGATACCTTTGGGGGCCAGCTCATTCGACAGAGCTTTGCTGTAGGCATTTAGCGCCGCTTTCGACGTGGCATAGGCCAGATTTTGATACCACACGGGCTTCACCCCCGCCACCGACGAAACGTGAATAATCACCCCGCTTTTTTTCTCCAGCATGTGGGGTAGCAGCGCACGATCCAGCCGAATGGCCGCCAGCAGGTTGAATTGCAGCTCCTGCTCCCAGTCTTGATCCGTTAGGCTGCTAAAGCCCCCACCGGGCGCCGTTACGCCGCCAATATTGTCGATTAGAATATCCAGGCCACCAAATGTGTCCTGGATGGTTTGGGCCAGCTGGTCTACCTGTTGCGGCTGGGTTAGATCGGCTGCGATAAAGTGATGGGCCGGGTTGGTTTCCGCGGGCTGCTGTCGGGCGGTAATGAGTACCTGGGCTCCTGCTTGCGTTAACTTGTCTGCAATGGCTTTGCCAATGCCTTTGGTGCCGCCCGTTACCAACGCCGTTTTCCCGGCGAGGTCTGGGTAGGGTTTGTGGTTGCTTTCCATCTGACTGTTGCTTCTGAAGTAAGATACAGACGCAAAGGTCCGGCCTTCCCCAACGGGCAGGTAACTGAAATCAATCGAAAAAGTATACAAATCACGCCACCTATATCCCTGCCCTACCCCCAGCAGGCCATGATGCGCCGGTAGAGTAGGGCAATGCCTAACTCAATCTTTGCGGCGCAGTGACAGGGGCGTAACGCCGGTGTGCTTCTTAAAGAAGTTGTTGAAATAGGTAGGGTATTCGAAGCCGAGGCAAGTGGCAATGCTGGCTACGCTCCAATCGGTGTGTTGCAGCAGCGCCTTGGCCTCGTCCAGGATGCGGCCGGCAATGTGGGCGCTGGTGGGCTTACCCGTCACCTGCTTCACGGCTTTGTTGAGGTGATTGACGTGCACGGCCAGCCGGTCGGCGAAGTCCTGCGGTGTTTTGAGGGTCAGCTGCTGCGTTGGAAGCTCGATGGGAAACAGGCGCTCCAGCAGTTCCAGAAACAGCGACGTGAGGCGGGTGGCGGCATTGTTCGGCTGCACAACGGGATCTGCCGGCTGTAGGTGCAGCGCCTCATGAATGAGCAGCTGTACATACGTGCGAATCAGGTCGCCCTTGAACGGATAGTCCCCTTGCTGTTCGGCCAGCATCTTGTGAAAGATACCCCTAACGTAGTCCGCCTGGGACGCCGGGAGTTTAAACAGCGGCGTGCTGCCAATGCGAAACAGCGGCGACTGGTGCAGGCTTTCTGACCGGGCGGCGGCCACAAACTCCTCAGTAAACAGGCAGGCGTAGGCGTGCAGCCGGTCCGTGCGCAGCTCCAGCGAATACGGAATATGCGGATTGGTAAAGAACAGGTACTGCCCCCCGTCCAGCTCCAGGCGTTGGTGCGCGTAGTGAAGCACACATTTACTCTCCAGCAGCAGCACCTTATAATAGTCGCGCCGGCTGAAGATCTGCGCCGCCAGCAGCGGCCGTTCTGCCTCCTGCAACGTCAGGTTTTTCTCGTACACCTTAAAGCCTTTCAACTGTAAGTCTATAAGGGGAGAAAGGGTAGTGCTCATGTGGCAAAAGCCTGTAAATGCTTGAAAAAAGCAAACTAACAACTACTAGCCATCAGCCAACAGCTACGCCAACCGCCTCCGCGCACCGCTCGCCGTCCATTGCCGCCGATACGATGCCGCCGGCGTAGCCCGCGCCCTCGCCGCACGGAAACAGCCCGCGCACCACCGGGTGCTGCAAGGTGTCCCGGTCGCGGGGAATGCGCACGGGCGAGGAGGTGCGGCTTTCTACCCCCACAATCTGGGCGGCGTTGGTGGCGTAGCCCGGAATCTTGCGGCCAAAGTTCTCGAAGCCCTGCCGCAGCCGGCCCGCCAGATTCTTACCCAGCACCTTGTCCATGGGCACCGATACCAGGCCCGGCTGGTAGGACGTTTCCTGCAGCTCGGCCGATACCTTGCCTTTCAGGAAGTCGCCCAGGCGCTGGGCGGGGGCGGCCTGGGTGTGGCCGGCCAGCTGGCAGGCGCGCTGCTCAATCTGCTGTTGCAGGCGCAGGCCGGCCAGTGGGCCGTGCTGGCGCAGGTCCATATCCTCCAGCTCCACGGCCGTTACGATACCGGAATTGGCATACTGCGAGTCGCGGCGGCTGGGGCTCATGCCGTTGACTACTACCTCACCGGGGGCAGTGGCGGCGGGCACAATGAAGCCGCCGGGGCACATGCAAAACGAAAAGACGCCCCGTTGCCCGCCCTGGCCCTGGGTTTGGTGCACCAGCGCGTAGGAAGCGGCCGGCAGCAGGCCACGGTCGGGTAGGCGGTACTGGGCCTTGTCAATAAGCTGCTGCTGGTGCTCCACGCGCACGCCCAGGGCAAAGGGCTTGGCCTCGATGAGCACGCCGCGGCGGTGCAGCAGCTCGTAGATGTCGCGGGCCGAGTGGCCGGTGGCCAGAATCACGGCATCGGCCAGCAGCTCCTCGCCCTGGGCCGTGACCACGCCGCGCAGGTGGTTGCCGGTCAGTACCAGATCATCTACCCGCGTGTCAAACCGCACCTCGCCGCCGGCCTGGCGCACCGAGTCGCGCAGAGCAGCTACCACGGCAGGCAGCTTGTTTGTGCCGATGTGCGGATGGGCATCTACCAATATATCGGGGGTAGCGCCGTGCTGCACCAGCAGGCGCAGGATGCGTTGCACGTCGCCGCGCTTGGTGGAGCGGGTGTAGAGCTTGCCATCGGAGTAGGTGCCCGCGCCGCCCTCGCCGAAGCAGTAGTTGCTGTCGGGGTTCACGACTTGCTGCTTGTTGAGGGCGGCCAGGTCGCGGCGGCGGGTGCGCACGTCCTTGCCGCGCTCCACCACAATGGGGCTGATACCAAGTTCAATAGCCCGCAGCGCCGCAAACAGCCCAGCCGGACCCGCGCCCACAATCAGCACCGTGCGGCGGGCCCGACTGACGTCGGGAAACTGGAACCACGGCCCGAATAGCTCGGCCGGGGGCGCCGTGCGGTAGATGTCGGCGCGCAGGCGCACCAACGGTTGCCGGCCGCGGGCGTCGATGCTGCGCTTGCGCAGGTGCACAAAATCGGCCTGGCCGGGGCGCAAGCCGGCAGCAGCCAGTAGGGCTTCGTAGCGGGTAAGTTCGTCGTAAGCTTGCTCGGGCGCAAGCAGCAGCTCGACTTCCTGGGGGGAAGGGGTAGACATGGGTGAAAGGTAGTTACCCTTTAAACCGGCGTAGGAAAAGGACCGCAAAGATACGCAGGAGCTGGTTTCTGTAGCAGAAAATAGCCATTAGAACGTCATTTCGACCGTAGGGAGAAATCTCGCGTGCTTCCGCTAATTCCTGACGATTGAAATTACCGTGGCACGCGAGATTCCTTGACAAGCTCGGAATGACGTTCTAAATGATGCTCTCAAACCGCCTACCCCACCGCCTCCACGGGCGTATCCAGAATGCGGACGGGGCGCTTGTTCTCATCAATGGCCACAAACGTAAACACGCCCGACACAGCCTTTTCACGCTCCTCGGAATACATCTGCTCCACAAACAGGTCCACGCGCACTTTCAGGCTGGTGTTGCCAACGTGCTCCACGCGACCAATTAGCTCTACCAAGGTGCCACCGGGGATGGGGTGGGTGAAATCGACCCGCTCGGAGGAAACTGTTACCATTTTCAGGCGCGAGAAGCGGGTGGCCGCGATGAAGGCTACCTCGTCCATCATGTGCAGGGTAGCGCCGCCAAACAGCGTGTCGTAGTGGTTGGTGGTGTTGGGGAATACGGCTTTGAAGATGCGCGTTTCGGCGCGGGTAATCTTTTCTTCGAGGGTCATCACAACGGAGTGAAAGGGTGAAACGCCCTTCGACGGCCTTCCGCAGGAAGCCACCGCACCACAAAGCCGATAGGAGGGTAGGAAGATGCGCACGACCCCAGGCCGGCGGCGCGAGGCGCTCCGGGGTGGGTCGTGTGCTTTCTCGCATACCCGACAACGGCCCCAGGCGCGGGGGCAACATGTTGCCAGTCGACGGCAGGCAGGTCTCCTGACTCGTGCCGTATCACCCGACCCTTCTCACCCGGCCGCGGAGCCAGGCAATGGGTAGCAAAGCGGGGACACTGTGGGGCACTCACAGTAGCGCGTCTGTTCGGGAGTTGCACCCGATTCCCTTTTCAGGCCACTCGCAGGAGTGGCCACCTTCCGTCGTCTGTTGGAAAACAGGCAAAGAACAACTGCCGGCAAAGGTAGGCGCTGGCGCGGGAATACGCATGTAAGCGTTACATAGCAGCAAACACAACAGTTATTCGACGCGGTAGGTAAAGGTAAAAACAGTATTGTAGGCTGGTCCCATTGTCGTGCAAGCGCGTTCCTCATCGGGCTTGAGTTGACGGATGGTGATGTATACTTTCGTGCCTTGAGGTATAGTTGTAGGTAGGTTGAGAGCGTAATAGCGTCCGCTCTCAGAGTAAGCGCTTAGCGAGGAGCCGAACATTCGCCCCACTTCTTTATTCTGCTGCTTATCAACAAAATCTATCAACGGCAAGCGGCAGTCACCGCCGACCCCCTGGGCTACCACCTCGTACTCTTTCGGTGCAGCGTCGTTTTTCTGGCAGCTAAACGCCACCAATAGAATGCCCAGCAATAGGAAATAGCGTATCATGGCCAAAGAGTTATCGGGATAGAAACCGCCTTATGAATGACTGTTAGAAAATTCTTCGCTACAGATAGGAGGGTTGAAAAGGCGAGAATGGTTGCACATTGCACGAAGCATAGCATATGGAATGGCGTAATAAGCAATTTCAACCCTTATTTAGAAAACAACGCCCCGCCGGATACTGCATGACAACAACACCTACCCGCACTATGGCTTCGCGGGTGAAATCCATCTTCAGCGGCTCCATCGGCAACCTGGTAGAATGGTACGACTGGTACATCTACTCGGCGTTTGCGCTGTACTTCGCGCCGGCTTTCTTTCCCAAAGGCAATCAAACGGCGCAGCTGCTCAACTCGGCGGCCATCTTTGCGGTGGGGTTTCTGATGCGGCCGTTGGGTGGCTGGCTGCTGGGCCTCTACGCCGACCGTCGGGGTAGGAAAGCCGCCCTGTTGCTGTCGGTGCTGCTGATGTGCGCCGGCTCTCTTCTTATTGCCCTCACGCCCGGCTACGCCAGCATTGGCGTATTGGCGCCGGTGATGCTGGTAGTAGCGCGGCTGCTGCAAGGCCTGAGCGTGGGCGGCGAGTACGGCACCTCGGCCACCTACCTCAGCGAAATGGCCGATCAGAAGAATCGGGGGTTCTTTTCCAGCTTTCAATACGTGACCCTGATTGCCGGGCAATTGGTGGCTCTACTGGTACAGCTGGGCCTGCAGGCGCTGCTAACCGCAGAGCAACTGCACGCCTGGGGCTGGCGCATTCCGTTTGTGATAGGGGCAGCGGCGGCCGTAGTAGCGCTGTTTCTGCGCCAGCATATGGAAGAAACCGACGCCTTCGTGCAAGCCGATAAGCCGGGCGCGCCAACACCAGAGCAAGCCGAAAGCAAGCTGCGCGTGCTGCTGCGCTACCCCCGCGAAGTGCTTACGGTGGTGTGCCTCACGCTGGGCGGCACCATTGTATTCTATACGTTTACCACGTACACGCAGAAGTTTTTAGTGAATACGGCGGGCTTCAGCAAGGACCAGGCTACGCTGGTGTCGTTTGGGGCGCTGGCCGTGGCTATGGTGCTGCAACCCGTGGTGGGGGCGCTGTCGGATAGGGTAGGGCGGCGGCCGGTGCTGCTGGCCTTTGGGGTAGGCGCCACCCTGGGCACCGTGCCGCTGCTGACGGCTTTGGGCCACGCCGGCAGCAGCTGGGAAGCCTTTGGGTTGCTGGTCATTGCCATGCTTATTATGAGCGGCTACACGGCCATCAACGCCGTGGTAAAAGCCGAGCTATTTCCGACCGAAATCCGGGCGTTGGGGGTAGGGCTACCCTATGCCCTCACGGTGGCCATCTTCGGAGGTACGGCTGAGTATGTAGCGCTGTTGGCGAAGCAGCACAATGTGGAAGTATGGTTTTACTGGTACGTGACGGCCTGCGCCAGTATTTCCCTTGTCACCTACCTGCGCATGGCCGACACCCGGCACACCTCGCGCATGAACCAAGTATAAAAGCTGACTACCGGGCACTCCACTCGGCCGCGAGGGCCGGAAGGCGGTCTGAGTCATCCGTCAGCCAGCCCATAGCCGATTGTATATCAGAAAAATACTGCGCATCGAAGCGAATGGCTGGCTGTACCAGGTCGTGCAACGCATCAATGGCCAACTGGTTATGCATCTGCCCGCTATCCAGCACCAATACCAGTCGCTCCAGGGGTAGGGCCACCAAGCCAGGCATCCAGTGTGTGCCCAGCCATAGCTCATCTTCTACTGATAGGTCGGGGACGCTGTCCATGTCAAGCAGCAACCGGCGCACGGCTAGTTGTTGTAGCAGCAGGAGCAACTGACTGGCACTACGGCGTAGTTGGCGCACGTTGCGCCCGCTTATCCATTCCACTCGCAGCACGCTTACTACCTCGTCATATTGCAAACAGAAGTCGGTAATAGTGCGCAAAATCACGGATTATATCTATAAAAGTACAGTTATAAAGATAAGATTTGTAGTAGGTTGAATCAATATGACACAATCTTTTTTATTTTGGGAAAATTAGGTTGCTCACTGGCGTAAACAAGAAACCCTGGCTACTGCAGCAGCCAGGGTTATATCAGAACTAGTCTTATTTACGGGAAAACCTACTTATCCGCCCGCTTCGGACGCTTGGCGCGCTCGTACTGCACAGGCCAGGCCAGGTCCACGTCCAACTCGGAGGCGGCGTGCAAAGGGAAATAGGGGTCGCGCAGAAACTCGCGGGCTAGCAGCACCAAGTCGGCTTGGCCTTTTTGCAGGATTTCCTCGGCTTGCTGGGCGGTGGTGATGATGCCCACCGCACCCGTGGGCATCCCGGTTTGCTGTTTCACGGCCTCGGCAAACTCCACTTGGTAGCCGGGGCCGGTCGGGATTTTGGCATCGGGCACGTTGCCGCCAGTAGAGGCATCCAGCAGATCGACGCCATTGGCCTGGAGCACGCGGGCCAGCTGCACCGAATCGTCCTTGGTCCAGCCGCCCTCGGTCCAGTCGGTGGCCGAAACGCGCACGATAACGGGGTAGTCGTCGGGTACCTCGGCGCGGATGGCGGCCACCACGTCCAGCAGCAAGCGGCTGCGGTTCTCGAAGGAGCCACCGTATTGGTCGGTGCGCTTGTTACTGAGCGGCGACAGAAACTCGTGCAGCAGATAGCCGTGGGCGGCGTGCACTTCAATCAGCTGAAAACCAGCGGCCAGGCTGCGGCGGGCGGCGGCCCTAAAATCAGCCGTTATCTGCTGGATTTCGGCTTCGCTCAGCGCGTGCGGCGTGGCTTTGTCGGAGGAGAAGGGGAGGGCGCTGGGCGCTACCACCTCCCAGCCGTCGGGCTGGGTGGCCGCAATGGCTTTGCCGCCTTCCCAGGGAGGCGTGGTGCTGGCCTTGCGACCGGCGTGGGCCAGCTGCACGCCCATGGCGGTGCCCTGCTGGCGCACAAAGTCGTTGATGCGCTTCAGGAAGGGCACGTGCTCGTCTTTCCAGATGCCCAGGTCCTGGGGCGTGATGCGGCCTTCGGGCGCCACGGCGGCGGCCTCCGAGATGATGAGGCCTACCCCGCCCACGGCGCGGCTGCCCAGGTGTACCAGGTGCCAGTCGTTGGCAAAGCCGTCTTCCGAGGAATACTGGCACATCGGCGACACCACAATGCGGTTTTTAAGCTCAAGGCCGCGCAAACGCAGCGGGGAAAAAAGAAGCGTAGACATAGGTAGGAAAAGCGTGAACGAAAACCCTAGCCCCGGCAACGGCCAAGTCGGAACTGCCGGGGTAGGGAAAACAGCACGCCCCCCAATAAGTTACGACGCCTCTTCCGCGGGGGCAGAAGAGGCGTCGTGTAATAGGCAAAGAAAGTAGTGGTTATTTCTTCACTACCCGAATGCTGATGCGGCGGTTGAGGGCGCGGCCCTCCACGGTTTCGTTGCTGGTGAGCGAATGTTTGGAACCGTAGCCTTTGGCTTGCAGCTGGGCCACAGGAATTCCCATATCGGCCAGGGCAAACATGGCGGCGCGGGCGCGCTCCTCGCTTAGGTGCAGGTTTTGTAAGTCGTTGCCGAGGCTGTCGGTGTAGCCGCCTATCTTCACCACGGCCTTCGGAAACGACTTCAGAATGCCGGCCACGTTTACCAGCTGCTGGTGCGATTCCGCCGTGAGCACGGCTTTGGCCGGCTCAAAGTACACGCGGTCGAAGTTGATCCAGCCCTTCGTGCGGTTCACCGGGTCCACCTGAATGCTGGGTTCGGCCAGGAAGGTATACAGGCGGTTTTCGGTGGAGCGGGCGCCTACCTTCTGGGTAGTGCCATTGGCGAGTTGCAGGATAACCGGCTGGCCCGTATCGTAGATGTAGCTGTCGCTCTCGCTGTCGTAGTGGCCGGTAGCAGCTGTGCTGGTAGCCGTAGCCGCGTTTTCCGTGCCCGCATAGGTAGTGGCGGCAGGAGTAGGAGCAGTGCCCGCAAAGGCCACAGTACCCGGCACGGCCGACAGCCGCTCGTGCCCGAAATAGTACCCCAGGCTAACGGCCAGCAGCAACAGCAGTCCCCACTGCCAGCGTAGCGAGGTAGCGGCGCGCCCACCCTCAACGGGCTCAGGAGAGGCAGGGGAAGTGCCCCAGCTACCCACCCCAGCACGCACCAGCTCGGGCGTTGGCCGGGGTGCCAGCTCGGGTGTACCAGCGCTAACGGGATGCCAGGCGGCTGCTCCAATGGCCCCTAGTTCCTCCGGCTGGTTTTGCAGGTAGGAACTGAGCTGTTGTACGCTCAGCTCTTGCTCGGCGGCGTAGCGCCCCAGCGCTGCCAGCGTAGCCGCGGCCACGGTACCCAGCAGCGTGCGGGCCGCCGTGGGCTCCACGTAGGCCGATACAGACAATCGGTTGAGCGTGAGAGCATAGGCATCGCCCAGCAGGCCCTGCATCAGGTCAAGGCCGCGGCGCTGCCAGTCGGTGGTGTGCAGGTCGGCTAGGTGGTGCAACACGCCGGCGCGGTAAGCTTCCTGCGCCAGTGTGGCCAGTACTTCGGTGCCACCTGGTCGCTGCGCCCGCGCCATCAGGTGCTGCACCACCAGGGTAGCCGCTTGGTTGACGACCTGTTCAACACCCGCTTCGTTCTCCCGAACTGTGGCGCTAATCTGGCTGATCTGCTGCGCGGTGAAGCAGCTTTTCACCGTTTGAAGTAAACTTTTTCCCATGGCTGTAAGAGATAGAACGTGCGGATGGATGCACCGAAGATAAAGGTTTTTAAGCGCTTTTTGAACAAAAAAAGATAGGTAAAATGCTATTATTCAATTAGATAACTTGTACTAAAATTACCTGGTTTGCACTAAATTCCGCAACTGTCCAACGTCAGTGCGGATAGAAGAAAAAAGGTAGTGTTGGGTATCGGAAAAATACTCTTTCAAACAAGCTGTACTGTAGCATGATGGTATCGGAATAAAATAAAACGCTCAGGGGCAGCAAAATTTTGGTTTTGTTGCCCCTGAGCGTTCAATCAAGGCAGAGTTGGTGTAGATGGGAGCAGTTACCGCGCCCCCAAAATCTGCTCAATGCGTTGCAGCTCGTCGTCCTGGAAACCGGTGTTGCGCAGGCATTGCAAGGAGTCGAGCAGCTGGGCGGGGCGGCTGGCACCAATGAGCACCGACGTGACGCGCGGGTCCTTTAGCAGCCACGACAGTGCCATCTGGGCCAGGCTTTGCCCGCGCTCCTGGGCCAATTCGTTGAGCTGCCGGATTTGCTCTAGGCGCTCGGGCGTGAGCTGCTCGGGCGTGAGGTGGCGCCCCTCGCGGCCCGCCCGCGAGTCGGCCGGGATGCCGTGCAGGTACTTATCCGTGAGCATGCCCTGGGCCAGTGGCGAAAACGGAATGCAGCCCACTCCTTGCTCTTCCAGCAAATCGAGCAGGCCACCTTCCACCCAGCGCTCAAACAGCGAGTATTTGGGCTGATGAATCAGGCAGGGCGTGCCCAGCTCGCGCAGAATACGAATGGCCTCGGCGGCCTCCTCGGGCTGGTAGTTGCTGATGCCCACGTACAGCGCCTTGCCCTGGCGCACCACGTGGTCGAGGGCGCCCATGGTTTCTTCCAGGGGCGTTTCGGGGTCGGGGCGGTGCGAGTAGAAGATGTCCACGTACTCCAGGCCCATGCGCTTGAGGCTTTGGTCGAGGCTGGCAATGAGGTACTTGCGGGAGCCCCACTCGCCGTAGGGGCCGGGCCACATGTCGTAACCAGCCTTGGTGGAAATGATGAGCTCGTCGCGGTAGGGTAGGAAATCCTCTTTCAGAATCCGGCCAAAGTTGGTTTCGGCGGTGCCGTAGGGCGGGCCATAGTTGTTGGCCAGATCGAAGTGCGTGATGCCGTGGTCGAAGGCCGTGCGCAGCGTTTCGCGAAACGTGGCGGGCACGTCTACGTCGCCGAAGTTGTGCCACAGGCCCAGCGATATAGCGGGCAATTTCAGGCCGCTGCGCCCGCAGCGGCGGTATTCCATCTGGTGGTAGCGGTCGGGGTTGGGGTGGTAGGGCGTCGTCATGAGGGTAGGGGTGAAAAGAAGATCAGCAGCCGCAAATAACGAAAAGCTGCTTATCTAGTGGTCTACTTATGCAGGCGAAAGCTATTGGGGAGGAAACAAAGCCCAACCGTTCTGGCTTATAGCCGCAGTACTCATCTCAACCTATTTCTCTCATGAAACGCATTTCCTTCTTGCTGGGCGCCTGCGCCCTTCTGCTAGTGGCGGCTCCTACCCGCAGCCACGCCCAAATGACCACCTCTACCACCAAGCCCGCGCAGGACAAGTCCAAGCGGCCCAGCCCGCCAGCTACTGCTTCGGCCACCGTGGGCGGCACCAAGGTGATGATTGACTACAGCCAACCATCGGTGAAAGGCCGGGAAATATTCGGTGCCCTGGAGCCTTACGGCAAAGTGTGGCGCACCGGCGCCAACGAAGCCACCACCTTCACGGTAAGCAAAGACGTGAAAATCAACGGGCAGGCGCTGCCAGCCGGCACCTACGCCTTGTTTTCCATCCCCGGCAAAGATGAGTGGACGATTATCTTCAACAAAACTGCCAAGCAATGGGGTGCTTTCGAGTATAAAGAAAGCGAGGATGCGCTACGCGTGAAAGTGAAGCCTACCACGCTCAAACAACCTGTAGAGCGCTTCACCATCACGGCTGCCAACTCCGGCAAAGTGACCATGCAGTGGGCCACGACGGGGGTGGAATTTATGGTGAAGTAAAGGCAATGCGTAGCAAGTCAGCCACATACGCTTGATACCCGGGCGCTACCCTTACCTTGCCGGTTTCCGTTACATATTGAAAATATCGCGTATGTTTGTGTAGCGAAAATGGCAGCCAACCTTACTAGGCTGACTGCCATCTTCACTACTTCAGCCAGTGCGACAGTAGCAGGTACAATCCGCTCCCGCCGCTGCAGGCTGCCAGCACTTTTACAACGAAAGTGCTGCTTACCTGGATGTCGAAGCGCAGCTTCAAGCCATCCAGCGGCATACGTCTCTTACCCATAGTCCAGTGGATTTGAGGGTGGCCAAAACACCCTACTTATCCAGAAGCCCGTGCTCGCAACACGGGCTTCGCTGTTTCAGAAGCAGCCGTGTTGGCGGGGTGACAACCGTACGTTAGTTCAAAGATAAGGATATTAGCAAGATAGTAGAAGTATTTTGCTAATTATTTTAGTAATGTTAGAACTTGGCTTGCCCGTACGCTCGTTCTAAATCCTGCCGCAGATTATCGAATACGTACTGGTGCTCCTGCGAAATGCCGAGTTGCTCCAGCGGCTGCCAGTAAGCACGGGGGTTTAGCTCGGAGGTGTAGGTGGTGATGCGGCTAAGGCGCGTTTGGTGCGCATCTACTTGCTCAAACAGGTAGATAGCTTCTTTAAAACCCAGCCACTTACGCCCTGTTAACTGATACTTCACCACATCCATGCGCAGGATTTCCCCTGGGCGTAGTTCTGTGACGCGCTCTACTATCTGACCACCACTGAAGTAGCAGATGCGACGGGCACCCACTGCTTCGCGCTCCAGCACACATTTCTGCGGAATGGGTAGGCCGATTTGTAATAAGAAGGGCTTCGGCGCATCCAGCGTATCCACCGATTTTATTTGCTCATACACCTGTGCTGCTGAGTAAGGCAGGAGAATATCAGTGCGAACCGCGACGATGGCAGGACGACTTTCCAGCGCTTTTTCGGCAGGGGCGCTCAGCAAAAAAAGCAGGAATGGAAGCACTATTACCGGCAGGCTGTTCTGGTCGAGTAGCTGTTGTCGGCGACGCAGCAGATGCGTGGCCACGCTCCCCACAAACAAGCACGATACCACCAAGGGCAAGGCCATCAGTACGCAAATCATGCCTTCCAGCTGGCCAACTAGTAGCAGTAGAAAAAATATCGCCAGGCTTGTGATTAACCCAATGTGTGCCCACTTGCGGTTAGGCAGCGCCCCAATGGCTACCCCCGTCACAATGGGTAGCAGAATAAAAAATGCCCAACCATAGGCTACCAAGCCATAATGGAGCAGCAGAAAGCCGAGCGATAGGAAAACGAATGAAATAATAGCGGCCGTGCGGAAGCTTTTATCGGCGAATAAGGACTTCATATCACTTCAATATATCCTGATTAAAAATAGCCTAGCCGCACAGCACTTCCTTATCTACATTTCCTCTCCCAGTACCTCTTCCACCCAGGCCTTGCCCCAATCGGCTTGCTCTTGCTCGGTCCAGAGCTGGGGGTAGAAGATGCGGCGCTGAAACTTGGGAGGCAGGTAGTTGCGCCAGTTGGTGCCGCCGGTGGCGGGCACATCGGTGGGGTCGCGCTGGAGGTAGCGCACCGCCGATTTGAAGTGCATCAGTGGCCAGTTCACGTTCACGCTCACATCGAGCTGGCGCAGAGCGCGCACCAGGCGCGGGTGGCGCTGGTCTTGCTGGGGTAGGCGCTGCACCACGCTCCACACGTTGCGGTCCGTGTATTCGGCGGCGTGCTGGTGCAGCTGCTTGGTGTATTTTTCCTCAAACTGGGTGAGCGTAAGCGCTTTGGCGCCGGTTTCTTCCACCGTAGCGCCGGCCTTCCAGTAGATGCAGCCTAGTAGCTCCGTCGCGTCGGCCGATTCGCCCAGCAGGCGGCGCTTTTCCTTGTCTACCAGATTGTCGAGGGAGGTTGAGGCCAGCTCAATCATGCGGTACTGCACGCTCTGAAAACCCGAGGCTGGCATCAGCGCCATCCGGAATTGTAGGAACTGCTGCTTGTCCATGCCGTCCACCATCACGTCGAACGAGTCGATCAGGTTCTCGAAGTAGCGGTTGATACGGCCTACCCGCAGCACTACTTCCTGAAGGGTAGGCTCTTGCAGGTCACCGAGCTGCTCGTACTCGCAGAGGCAGAGCTTGAAATACAGCTCCGTAATCTGGTGGTAGATGATGAAAATCCGCTCGTCGGGAATCTGCGTGAGGGGGCGTTGCAGGCTCAGCAGCGTGTCCAGCTCAATATAGTCCCAGTAGTTGACGTAGTCGGCGTAGTAGAGGCCTTCGAGGTAGGCGGCCAGGTCCTGGCCATCGGCGGCGTATTTCGCTTGCAAGCGGCGCAGCTGGGCCAGCACGGCGGGAGAGAATTCTTCGGGAGTGGAAGTAGGCATAAGTATAGAAGCAAGCGCGTATCAGCAACAGGGTAGGCCTGGTACAACTTTTAAAACCAGGCAAACTACTGCGCAAAGAACGGCAAAGCTATATTCAGCACCGAAGTATGTCGTACTATCGGCCCTGCTTAGCTATGCTCAACCTATTCAAGTTCAATATCCATTCTGCGCAACAAGTTGTCCTGTACAGTATACACGTGCTTTACGATACCATCGAACAGAGGCGCGTCTTGTAAGTCCTTCACTAGTTGGTGAATGGTCACTTCTATTGTACCGTCTGGTCTTTCCTTAAATCCAGTTGGTTCTACAATGGGATTTATTTCTGACCACTGTCTTGTCCAGTAGCTTCGTATTGCGTCGTGCCCGCTTACGTAACCACCTTCAAAGGCTTTTGGCCATTGCACGTCCGGGTGAAACGTTGAAAGGGCTGTAGCAATGTCCCTTGAGTTAAAAGCGAAGTATGCTTTTTTAAGTAGGTCCTGGACTTGGGTATCCATGCGTAGTATTTTTTTGAATGAATGAGGTTTATTCTGTACGGCGTGCATGGTTTTACTCATTCGCTCTCCTTTACTTGATTGTGGCTGAGGGAGCACATGCTCCAGTATGTGATTGGTCACATAAGTGAGCCGCGCATAAGGCGCTGCTGATCGACCACCTGGACTGTGTTCCAGGCAGGCTAATGTATTACATAGTAGCTGAATAGTGTGGGCAAGCTCAGGCAACCCCTACCTACTTTTTGGTATCTAGTAGGCAATGGCAGCTACCGGGTATGGCCTTTCCCCGCGAATCTGATACCTTTAGCCCGTTATGGCAGAGAAGAGCAGTATTTTTGATATGATTGGGCCGGTGATGATCGGGCCCAGCTCCTCGCACACGGCGGGCGTGGTGCGCATTGCCAGCGCCGCCATCCGCATTTTGGGCAGCTTGCCTACCCACGCCACCGTCACGTTCTACAACTCCTTTGCCCGCACCTACGAGGGGCACGGCTCCGACCGCGCCATTATTGGTGGCCTGTTGGGCTACGCCACCGACGACGTGCGCATCCGCGACGCCTTCGATCATGCGAAAGAGGCCGGCTTGCAGTACACGTTTCAGAGCGTGGGCAACGCCTCTACCATGCACCCCAACACCATTAAGCTACAGCTGCGCGATGAGCGCACCGGCCACCAGGTGGAGGTGGTAGGGCAGAGTCGGGGTGGGGGCGTCATTCGCATTGTGGAGGTAGACGGCTTTCCAGCTGATTTCTCGGCGGCCCTGCACACACTGATTCTCGACGCCGACGACCGCACGGGCTCCATCGCCTTTATTGCCTCCGTCATTGCGCACGATGAATGTAATATTGCGACCATGTCGGTGTCGCGCAAGGGGCGCAACGACCGGGCGCGGCATTTTATCGAGATGGACTCCGACCTGAAACCCATTACCCTGGAGTACCTGCGCCAGCTGCGCTGGATACACCGCGTTATTTATATTCCGAATATTGCCTGAAGAAATTGCTTCCTGTTTCTTTCGCTTGTGCTTATGAAAACAACGTTTACTTTGTTTCGGCGGCCATTGGTGGCTGGCCTTGGCTTGTTGCTACTGGTAGGGAACCTGCCCGGGGCGCACGCCCAGCAACGGAATCCGCCCGCGCAGCCGCCCGCCGGCAGCATACAGGCCCCAACTCCCAGTGGCCCCTGGACCTTGCAAGCCGCCGTAGACTACGCCCTGGCCAATAACCTGGATGTGAAGCAGGCCCGTCTCAGCGCCCAGGCCCTGGACGCTACCCTGCTCCAGAGCCGCGCGGCCCTGCTGCCTACGGCCAACCTAAGCGGCACCCAGGCCTGGAACTACGGCACCAACGTGAACCCGCTGACTTTTACATTCCAGAGCCAGACCACGCGCACCAACAACTTCTCGGCTGTGTCGCAGGTTACACTGTTTTCGGGCTTTCAATTGCGCAACACCGTCAAGCGGAGCGTGCTTAACTACCAAGCAGCCCTGAGTGATATTGAAAAGGCACGCAATGATCTGGCCCTGAACGTGGCCTCGGTGTATTTGCAGGCCTTATTGGCGCAGGAACTGGTGCGGACCAATCAGGTACGCGTGAGCAGTACCCAGCAGCAGGTAGAGCGCACGCAAGTGCTGCTAAAGGCCGGTAGCGTAGCCGAAAGTAACCTGCTCGATTTGCAGGCACAGCTGGCCACCGACCAATACAATGTCATCACGGCCCAGAATCAAGAGACGATTGCCCGCCTGCAACTGGCGCAGCTGATGAACCTGGACGAAGCCGGCCTGGAGGGCTTGCAGATTGTGATGCCCTCTCTACCCGACCCCGATGAGCAGTCGCTGGCCGATGCCAGCCCCGCGAGCGTATACGAAACGGCCCAGGCCCGACTACCCGAAATTAAGGCAGCCGACCTGCGCGTGCAGAGCGCCCTGCGCAACGTGGAAGTAGCCCGCGGCGCCTACTACCCCCGCCTCACGTTTGCGGCCAGCGCCTTCACGGGCTATTCCTCGGTCTACACCCGACCTATTATCACCGGCGATTCCATTACGATTCCACTACCTGTTTTTCAGCTCGATCCGCTGAACCCGCTGGTGAATCCGCAGCCTACGCCCTATGCCGTGCTCACTACGCAGCCGGTGCGGGCGCAGGAGTCGAGCAGCTTTGGCAGCCAGCTGAAAAATAACCTGGGCCGCTCGTTGCAGTTCAACCTCCAGATTCCGATTCTCAACGGCTTGCAGGTACGCACCAACGTGCAGCGCACCCAGATTGCCGTGCAGCAGGCCGAGGTGCAGGCCGAGCAAGCCCGTTTGGTGCTGCGCCAAAGCATCCAGCAGGCCTATGCCGACGCGCTGGCCGCCCAACGTCAGTATATTGCCTCGCGCCAGCAGGTAGAGGCCCTCACGCTTTCGTACCGTAACTCGGAAATTCGTTTCAACAACGGTCTGCTCAATGGCACGGAGTTCAACATTGCAAAAAACAACCTTACGGCTGCTGAGTCGAGCATGATTCAGGCCAAGTACAGCTTCATCTTCCGCCGCAAGGTGCTGGACTTCTACCAGGGTAAATCGATTGAATTGTAATTGTTAGGGTCTTGGGGTCTTAGGATCTTGGGGACTTGGTTTCTTTGTTCAACCACTACGTGTCAGAACGTCAACTAAGTCCCCAAGTCCCCAAGATCCTAAGACTCCCAAGCCCCCAACTTCAAAACCTATGAAAAATAACCGTTTACTCTATATTCTGCTGGGCCTGGTCGTGGTGGTCGTACTCGTCGTGATAGTCGGGAAAAAACAGGGCTGGATTGGGCAGCCAGTGGGCACGGAAGTGCTGGTGGCCAAGGCTGGCCCGACCAATATTGTGGAGAAAGTCAGCGCCTCGGGTAAAGTGCAGCCGGTGGTAGAAGTGAAGATTTCGCCCGACGTATCGGGCGAAATCACGGAGCTGTACGTGCAGGAAGGCGACTCCGTGAAGCAGGGCCAGCTGCTGCTGCGCATTCGCCCCGATAACTACCAGGCCATTGTCAGCCAGCAGTCGGCGGTGGTGAACACCCAGCGCGCCAACGTGGCGCAGAGCCAGGCCCGCTTGCAGCAGCTCATTGCCAACGCCAAGCAAACCGAGCTGACCTACCGCCGCAATGCTTCCCTGTACAAGCAAAAAGTGATTTCGCAGGCGGATTACGAAGCCTCGCAAGCGGCCTACAATGCCTCGCAGGAAGAGCTAAACAGCGCCCGCGCCAGCATAAAAGCGGCGCAGAGCAACGTATCCAGCGCGCAGGCCTCGTTGGAGGAAGCCCGCCGCACACTGGATAAAACCACCATTTACGCGCCTGTGAGCGGCACCGTGAGCAAGCTCAGCGTGGAGAAGGGCGAGCGGGTGGTAGGTACCTCGCAGATGGCTGGTACTGAAATCATGCGCATCGCCAACCTAAACTCGATGGAGGTGCGCGTGAACGTGAACGAAAACGACATCATCAACGTGCACCTGGGCGACTCGGTGGACGTGGAAGTAGACAGCTACGCCGCCCAGGACAAAACCTTCCGGGGCTTGGTGACTAGCATTGCCAACACGGCCAAAGATGCGGTGACGGCCGAAGCCGTAACCGAGTTTGAAGTACGGATTCGTCTGTTGCCTGCCTCGTACCAGGACCTGATTACCACTGTGAACGGACGCACGCGCATTCCGTTCCGGCCCGGCATGACGGCCTCCGTCGACATCATCACCAACCGGAAGAGCAACGTGCTGAGCGTGCCGCTGGCCGCCGTGGCTACCCGCTCCGACTCTACGGCCTATAAGGCCGCCATGGCCCAGCGCGGCGGCAACAGCGCCAACGACGCCGAGGCCGACAAAGGCGCTCCGAAAGTGGACGTGCAGGAAGTGGTATTTGTGGTGCGCGGCGGCAAAGCCGTAATGACGCCCGTGAAAACCGGCGTGAGCGACTTCGCCAACATTGAAATCAAGAGCGGTCTGCAAGCGGGCGAGCAAGTGGTGAGCGGTCCTTTCCGGGCCGTGTCGAAAACCCTGAAAAACGGGGATTTAGTGACCATTAAAGACGCCAACACGATTAACAAGGCGGAGATGAAGGAGGACGTAGCCGCGAAGTAGCGCGGCTCTACCCTCATTGTCATCCTGACAAAGGAAGGACCTTATCACGCTGGGGCAGTTGCTCGATGCGTGATAAGGTCCTTCCTTCGTCAGGATGACATCGATGTATAACTGATAAAGCAAGCGATACCTTGGAAAAAATAGCCATGTTGGGCGGCGGCTCCTGGGCCACGGCACTTACTAAAATTCTGTCTGAAAACGGCGCGCGCGTGAACTGGTGGCTGCGCGGCAAAGATGACGTGCAGCACCTGCGCACCACCCGCCACAACCCGCGCTACCTGTCGTCGGTGGCTTTTGATCTGACACGGGTATTTCCTTCCACGGATATTGCGGAGGTAGTGAAAGAGGCCGACTGGGTGGTGCTGGCTGTGCCTGCTGCCTTCGTAAAAGAGGCGCTCGATAAGCTCGACCGCGATGCGCTGAAAGGCAAGCGTATCATCTCCGCCATTAAGGGTATGATTCCGGGGCGCAACGAGCTGGTGACGGACTACGCCATGGAGCGGTTTCGGTTGAAGGAAGGGTGTATGGGCGTAGTAGCCGGCCCCTGCCACGCCGAGGAGGTAGCCCTGGAAAAGCAAAGCTACCTCACCATCGGCTCGCCCGATGTGGCCCTGGCCGAGCAGTTTTGCCAGCTACTGCGCAACCGCTATGTGCGGGCCCACGCTGCCGTCGACCTCGACGGCATTGAGTACTGCGCCGTTATGAAGAATATCATCGCCCTCACCTGCGGTATTGCCCACGGCCTGGGCTACGGCGACAACTTTCAGGCGGTGCTGGTGAGCAACGCGGTGCAGGAAATCCGCCGATTTCTGCACGCCCTCAGCCCCGAGCCCCGCGACCTGTCGGCCTCGGCCTACCTGGGCGATTTGCTGGTGACGGCCTACTCGCAGTTTTCGCGCAATCGCACCTTCGGCAGCATGGTGGGTAGGGGCTACTCCGTGAAATCGGCGCAGCTGGAAATGAACATGATTGCCGAGGGCTACTACGCCGTGAAAAGCATCTACGAGCTGAACCGGGAGCTGAAGGTAACGATGCCCATCACCTCGGCCGCCTACCATGTGCTTTACGAGAAAATTGCCCCGGCCGTGGAGCTGGAAATTCTGAAAGAAAAGCTACGGTAGCGTTGCTGGTTTAGTGAGCGAAGGCCCGTGATTACCGAGGTAGTCACGGGCCTTCGCTCACTAAAATCATCCCTTCGGAAAAGAAAAGAAAGCGGCCGTTTATCTTTTTTATGAGTGCTGCGGAGGGTAGGCGACAACATGTGCAGGCCGCGCGGCAGCCAGAAAATAGCGCTGCAAAAAGGGTAGGAATACGGTTGAAAATCCCCCTGAAACGTTTGCAAACCCGCAGACCACAAAGCCGGTATCTGGCACGCAAAACCGAGGCTACGCCAGCCAGGCGCAGCTTCTGCCGGTACCAGAAAAGGACAATGGTGCGTGGGAGTGCGCTACCTTTGTGTGGCAGAAGATGTTCTGTTGCTTTTGCCGCTGTATATGAATCTGACACTCACTCAACCTTCCTTGCCCCGGGCCCGCCACGTGCACCGCGTAGCCGTGGCCACGTGGTTTTTCCTGCAAGGGCTGATTTTTGCCAGCTGGGCTTCCCGTATTCCGTTTGTGCAGCAGCGCATGGGCATCACCGATGGCCAGCTGGGCCTGGTGCTGCTGGCTATTCCGCTGGGGCAGCTCCCCTCATTGCCACTAGCCGGCTGGCTGATTGCCAAGCACGGTAGCCGGCGCGTGCTGCTGCTGGGTGTGGTGCTCTACAGCCTGGGGCTGATGGGCCTGGGTGCGGCGCCCACCGTGGGCCTGCTGGTGCCTTGCCTGGTGCTATTTGGGTTTGCCAGCAACCTGATGAACATTGCCGTGAACACCCAAGCTGTGGGCGTTGAGGGACTGTATGAGGGTAGGCACATTATGGCGTCCTTTCACGGGGTGTGGAGCGCCGCGGGCTTTGTGGGTGCGGCCATCGGCACTACCATGATTGGGTGGCGCGTGGTGCCGCTGCCGCACTTTGCGCTGATCATTGGGATGGTAGCCGTACTAGCTGTACTCAGCCAGGGCAAAATTCTCACCCACGATGCGCAAACCGACGCCAACCAACCCGTATTTGTGCGTCCCGATGGACCGTTGCTGGGTTTGGGCATGATTGCCTTTTGCGCCATGATTTGCGAAGGCGCCATGTTCGACTGGAGCGGGGTCTACTTCAAGAAAGTAGTGCAGGCCCAGGGCGCGTGGGTAGGGGCCGGCTATACGGCCTTCATGAGCACCATGGCGCTGGGTCGCTTCGGGGCCGACTGGCTAACGGGCCGTCTGGGGCCGCGCCGCGTCATTCAATTGAGCGGGCTGCTCACGGCCGTGGGGCTGCTCATTGCCGTAGGCGTGCCTACCCTCATCACGGCGCTGGTAGGGTTTGTGCTGGTGGGCTTTGGGGTGTCGTCGGTGGTGCCGTTGGTGTATAGCGCAGCGGGCAAGTCCAAGGTGATGTCGCCGGGCATGGCACTGGCGGCGGTTTCGACCATTGGCTTTCTGGGCTTTCTTATTGGCCCGCCCCTGATTGGGCTGGTGGCCGGCGCCACTAGCTTACGCGTGTCTTATTCCCTTATTGCCCTGATGGGCTTATGCGTAACGTGGGCAGCCACCAGGGCGCAGCAATTGTAAAGTTGTGAATTTGTGAAAGAAGAGCGAAAGGAGCAGTGGGAAAGGGTAAGGTTGTGAGCTTAGGAAGGGTAGAAACGGCAAGAAGAATAACGATTCGCGCAGCGCTGCCGTACCATTTCACAACTTCACCTTTCACAATTTCACCACTCACCACATGGGCGCCTGGGGCCATTTCAACTTTGACAACGACGACGCCGTCGATTTTGCCGGCGAATTTATGGACTCGGGCAGCGAAGTAACACTGCTGGAAGCCCTAATACCCGCCGCCGAGGCCGACGAATACTTAGAAGTAGACGTAGCCGCCGCCGCACTGGTAGCCGCCGAAATTGTAGCTGCCTGGCGCGGCCACCCCGGCTCCGATTTCCTACCCGGTTTGCTTCCTAAAGTGCAGCACCTCGACGTAAGCGACGAGGACGAGCTAACCGACCTGGCCCGCCGCGCCGTTGAATCGGTGTTGAAAGAATCGGAAATGCAGGAGCAGTGGGCTGAGGGTAGCGAGTTAGCGGCCTGGGAAGCTGCTCAGCAGGATTTGCTGGGTAGGCTCAAGGCTGAGCCGGTAGAGTAGAGAGTAGAAAAAACGTGTGATCCTGCGCTTGCAAAGGACCTTAGCACGTAAGAACGAAAGTCATAACAACGGCTTGTTCTAGCGTGCTAAGGTCCTTTGCAAGCGCAGGATCACACGTTTTTTCTACTTCCTACCCACCAACCCCACAAAGTCCTCTCCCAGCAACTGTTCTAGCTCTTCCCATACCCGATGCACGGGCAACCCCATCACATTAAAATAAGAACCTTCCAGCCGCGTCACGCCTACCATCCCAATCCAGTCCTGCGCGCCGTAGGCACCGGCTTTGTCCAGAGGCTGATATTTCTTGACGTAAAATTCAATTTCAGCTAAAGACAACGGGCGGAACGTCACGCGGGTTTGGTCAGAGAACACGACCTGACGGCCGTCGCTGGTGAGCAGACACACGCCGGTGAACACGTCGTGGGTGCGGCCTTGCAGTCGCGTAAGCATTTGGATGGCCTCGGCTGCGTCGGCGGGCTTGTTGAGCACGTCTTCGTCGAGGCAGACGATGGTATCGGCGGTTAGAATGACCTCGTTTGCGGCCAGTTCCTCGCGGTAGGCGGCTGCTTTGCGGGCAGCCAAAAACTCGGCTACCTCGGCGCGGCGCAGGTGGGGCGGAAACTCCTCGTCTACCTCCTTCAGCCGGATTTCGTAGGGTAGGCCCAACTCGGTGAGCAGCTGACGGCGGCGGGGCGAGTTAGAAGCAAGCAGCAAATGGGTGATGGGCATCGTCGTCACGAATGGAGGAGAACAGAAAGCCTCCGATGGTTTTGGGGTAGAAAAACGTTGATTTGGGTGGCATCACGGCTCCAGAATGGCACACGCGCTCTACGGCCTGCATGGTTACCTCGTTGGTGATGAGGGCGGCGCGGGCCTCGCCCCGGTCTACGCGGGTGAGGCACTCAGGAAAGTTGCGCACGTAGGCCACGCCCGGCCAACTGCGCTGGGCATCTATGTTGCCTAGGCCCAATGCCCTACCCAACACAAAGTAGTGCAATACGGTCAGGTCCAAGGCTTTCACCTCGGGGGTGGTGGGCCAGTCGAGTTGGGCGTGCACCTCGGGTCGCAGCCTGATTTTGTAGGACTGCCCATCCAGGTACAACCCAAAGGCCCAGGGTTTGCCAGCAATCAGTTCGGGCAGGCCGTAGGGGTCGTCTTGGGGCAGAACCGTAAAATAGGGCAGGAGGCGAGCCAGAAACTCCTCGGCCGTCAGGTTGCCGGGCAGCTCCAGCAGCAGGCGGTGGGTAGGCAGAATACGCAGGTCGTCGGCCGCGGCGTTGGTCAGGTACATCAGGTGGTAGTTCCACGGTTCCTGGCCGGTATAGGCATCGCCAGCGGCGGCGCGGCGCGCCTGACGGTAGGCCAGGGAACCTTCGTAGCGGTGATGGCCGTCGGCCAGAATCACCTGCTTATCGGACAGCAGCTCCTGAAACCGCCGGATCACACGTCGGTCCTGAATCACGGCCAGCACGTCGCGGGCACCCTGGTAGTCCTCCTCGGTCTGGTAGAGCGGGTCCTGGATGGCTTCGTCGAGGTAGCGTTCCAGCTCATGAGCGTCGTCGCGGTAGAGGCCGTGGGTGGCGCTGGTTTGCAGCTGCAAGCGGCTGAGCAGCTCGGCGCGGTCATTCACCGACGAGGGTAGGGTGTTTTCGTGGCGCAATACTACGTTATCGGCCCACTCATACGCCCGAATGTGGCACATAAAGCCCTTGCGGCAATACTCGTGGCCGGGGTTGCCGGGCAGGCGGAAATACTGGTAGTACACGTAGATGCCCGGCAGCACATCCTGGGCCAGCACGCCCTGCTGCTGCCACTCGCGCAGGCGCGTGAGGGCCTCGGCAGCTGGGTCGTCGCCGCGCGGTACGGTCAGGTGCAGGCTGTTGAGTGGATTGCGGTACAACGCCTCGCGCTGCCGCTCCGACACCACATCAAACAGCGGCGATACGTAGTCGTCAATTTGTTGGCTTAGGGGCGGTGCGTAGCGCCAGCCGCGTACGGGTTGAATCTCGGCCAAGTAGAGGAAGTTGTAAGTGAAAAGAACGTTAGTAGAGCGAGAGGTAGTAGAGCTAGCTCCCCTCCTAGAAAAAAAGGAGGGGAGCTAGCCCTTATCCCAATCCGCATAAAACTCCAGAATAGCCTCTATAATCCGGTCCTGGTCTGCTTCGGCCAACTCATAGTAGAGAGGCAAGCGCACCAGGTGGTCGGTGTAGTAGTCGGCCCAGGGGAGGGCGCGGCCGTCGTGGTAAGGCGCATAGTAGGGGCTGTGATGCAGGGAGAGGTAGTGAAACACCAGTAGTACCTGTTGCCGGGCAAGGTGCGCAATCAGGGCCGTGCGCTCGGCTAGGGAGCGGCACGTGAGGTAGTACATATGAGCGTTATTGGTGGCGTAGGTGGGAATGACGGGCAGGCCCACTTGCCGGGCCGTCAGTGGGGCGCGCAGGGTTGCGTCGTAGCGTTGCCACAGCACATGGCGCCGCTGCTGAATGCGCGTCATATTCTCCAACTGCGCCCACAGAAAAGCAGCCGTAAGGTCGGAGGGTAGGAACGACGAGCCGGGCTCCATCCAGGTGTACTTGTCCACTTCGCCCCGAAAAAACGCAGTCCGGTCGGTGCCCTTTTCCCGGATAATCTCGGCCCGGCGCACTAGTTGTGGGTCGTTCACGGTCAGCAAGCCGCCCTCGCCGGCTATAATATTCTTGGCTTCGTGAAAGGAAAAAGCCCCCAGCGTGCCGAGCGTGCCGAGCGGCCTACCCCGGTAAAAGCTGTCGATGGCTTGGGCGGCGTCTTCCACCACGGCCAAGTTGTGCCGGGTGGCCACGGCCAGCAGTTCGTCCATGTCGCAGGCAATACCGGCGTAGTGGACCGGCACAACGGCGCGGGTGCGGGGTGTGATGAGCGCCTCTAGCTGTGCAACGTCGAGGTTGGGGTTCTCGGCGGTGCTGTCTACGAACACGATGCGCGCCCCCCGCAGCACAAAGGCGTTGGCCGTGGATACAAACGTGTAGGAGGGTACCAGCACCTCGTCGCCGGGCTGGATGTTGAGCAGCAGGGCCGCCAGTTCCAACGCATCGGTACCAGACGAGGTCAGCAGGGCTTTTTGAAATCCTAGTTCCTGCTCAAAAAAAGCGTGGCATTTTTGGGTGAATAGCCCGTCGCCGGAAATCTTGCCCGAGCGTATGGCCTGCTCCATATACTGGAACTCGCGGCCGGAGAAATAGGGCTTGCTGAACGGAATAGGCGAAACGGACATGCGCGGCAGGGACTTCAACAAAGGTACAGCCCGTGGGGATTACGCACGTGGCGGGGTAGGGGGCGCCTCATCGACGATATAGAGTGGGCGGTTCTTCACGCCCTCAAAGGTTTTGCCCACGTACAGTCCCACCACGCCCAACACACTGAGTAGTAAGCCCGAAAAAAACCAGATAGAAATAATCAGGCTGGCATAGCCGAGTACTGTAATCTGTCCGAGCCAGTAGCGCACTAGCGTGTAGAGCACTGCCAGAAACGCCGTTCCCGAAATGAGCAGGCCCAACTGCACCGTGAGGCGCAGGGGCTTGTCGGAGTAGGCCAGCATCACGTCCAGGGCCAGATGCAGGCGCTTGCGGAAGCGGTAGCCGGTAGTGCCGCTGCCTCGTTCGGCGTGTGTCACGTTCACCGTAGCGGCCCGAAACCCTACCCAGCGGGCCATAGTGGGCAGGTAGCGCGCACTCTCGCGCATTTGCCCAATGGCATCCACCACTTTGCGGTGATAGATGCCAAAATTCGCCAGTGTGCGGTCCTGGGGTGTGTCGGTGAGGTAGGCCAGCGTGGCGTAGAACAGCCGTGAGAAGGCTTTTTGCTCCCAGCCATCCTGCCGTTGGTGGCGCCGGGCCAGTACCAACTCGTATCCGTGCTGTGCCTGAGCGTAGAGCGTAGGGATTTCCTCGGGGCGGTCCTGCAAGTCGCAATCCAGCACTACTATCCATTCGCCGCGGCTGTAGTCGAGGCCGGCTGTGATGGCGCGGTGCTGCCCAAAGTTGCGACTCAGGCGCACCCCGCGCACGCGGTGGTCCTGGCGCATGAGTTGCTCAATCACCGGCCAGGAGTTGTCCGGGCTGCGGTCATCCACCAGGATAATTTCAAAACTCTCCGTAATCGGCTGCACGCTGGCCGCAATCCGTTCCACCAGCTCCACCAGCATCGCCTCCGCCTGATACACCGGGCTGACAATGGAGAGATGGGGCACTGATAGGGCGTGGCCGATGGGGGGCATGGGGGTGAGGTAGGGAGTTAGAAAACACCTGTCCTCCTGAGCATGTGGCGCATCAAGCCAGTGTTGAAGGACCTTCTGCCGGTTGAACGAGTCGTTGTTACGTCTGTCGTTCCTACGTGCGAAGGTCCTTTGCAAGCTCAGGATGACAAAGCAAAATAGCAAGACAACCCTTACGGCGCCAAGCGGCTTAAACGCCAGGTGTCGCTGGCCAGCTCATACACAATCCGGTCGTGCAGACGCGAGGGGCGGCCCTGCCAGAACTCTACGCGGGTAGGACGGAGCAGATAGCCACCCCAGTGCGGAGGGCGGGGTAGGGGATCTTGCCCGGTAAAACGTTCCTCTATTTCATGCTCCCGGGCTTCCAGCGTCTCCCGGTCGGCAATGGGCTGGCTTTGGGGCGAGGCCCAGGCGCCTACCTGACTGCCGCGCGGCCGGCTCTGAAAGTACTCCGTCGACATGGTTTCCGGGGCTTTTTCGATGCGGCCTTCCACGCGTACCTGCCGCTCCAGACCGGGCCAGAAAAAGGTGAGGGCTGCGCGCGGCTGCGCGGCCAGCTCCTGGCCCTTGCGCGAATCGTAGTTAGTATAAAACAAAAACGTGGCGTCGTCGGGCAAGCCTTTGAGCAGCACCACCCGGGCCGAGGGCTGCCCATCGGGGCCAACGGTGGAAACCGTCATGGCCGTGGGCTCGTCGAGATGAGCGGCCAGGGCCTCATCCAGCCAGGCCCGAAACTGCGGGACGGGCGTGGGTTGTACATCGGCTTCGGAGAGGGTGCGTTGGGAGTAGCTCTGGCGCAGGTCGGCAAGTTCCTGGTCGGTCATGGCAGCGAAATAAAAAGGAATGCGTAACGAAGAAAGAGGCCTGCCCTCGCCCCGGCAGCCATCAGGCGCCAGCGCAAAGCAGCCGAACCTACGGTCTTACTTCCAGTAAAAGTACTTTATTGACCCTCTATTTCCCTAACTATCCTATCGGCTACCCTTTTCACTGTTTGTCTTATGTCTCAGCTACGTACCGGCAGCCTCCTGATTTCTCAGCCATTTCTAGGTGACCCAAACTTCGAGCGTTCCGTGGTGCTGCTCTGCCGCCACGAGGACGACGATGGGGCATTTGGCTTGACCCTCAACCGCTTGTCGAACCTGCGGCTGGGCGACGTGCTGGAGCTGCCCGGCCCCACCGATTCGGTGGTGGCTACCCTGCCGCTACACCTGGGTGGCCCCGTGGAGCCCGACACGCTGCACTACTTGCACCGCTCCCCCAACCTACCCGACGCCCTACCCCTGGGCGATGGGGTATACTGGGGCGGCGACTTCCGACAACTGCTCACCCTGGTAGAAACCGGTGTGCTGCCGCCCACCGATATTCGTCTTTATGCCGGCTATTCGGGCTGGACGGCGGGGCAGCTGCGCGAGGAAGTGCGGGAAAATGTTTGGATCGTGCACCCTAATGCTGCCGGGAAAGTATTTACTTTGGATAATGATGCCTTCTGGCAAGCTATTCTGCGCGAAAAAGGGGGCCGCTACCGAATGCTGTCCAACTATCCCGTAGACCCTCGCCTGAACTAAATCAGTTGGTCATGTGCCGCGTCGGCGCCCACCCAAGCCGCCGGCTTTTTGTTTGAATCGTATGCAACCCGAGAACCCCAACACCGCCCCTCAGAGCCCCGAAAATTCTGCGGAAACCCCGCAGAGCATTCTGGAGCGCCGCCTGGCCGAAATCAACGCCCAGAAGCAGCCCGCTACTACACCCGCCCCTTCGACTGACTCGGAAACCGAGCAGATTCAGGAGCGGCCCGCCCAGGGTACGCCCGCGCTGCCCGAGGGCACGCCACCCGGTGCCGGTACTGCTGAGCCGGAGCCCGAAGCAGCCCCCGCCCCAGCACCCGGCAGCGCCCAGTCGCCGGCCGATGTGGCGCCGGAAACCACGCCGCCTGCTTCCGATATTTCGGCTTCGCAGCAGCGGGCTCAGGCGCACGAAGGCGCCCAGAACGATGAAGTGCTGGCAGATACCGCCTCCGCGTCCGCTGCGTCCGTTACTACCGAAGAACCTACTACCCCGCATGGCATTGCCGATATCAAGGAGATAGAAGAGCATGTGCCGCACGTGTCGTTGTCTTCAGCAGAGGCCATCGAGCAAGCTCCTGAAGGCGTAGCGATGCTCTCCACCTCCGCCGAAACGCCCGTAAGTGGCGAATCTGTTGTAGCCGAGGAGGCAGATGCTACTGCGGACGAAACAGGTGAAGAAACCACCGATGCTGGTGCAACCGAACCCGATTTCAGCTCCCTGAGCCTACCCGAGCAAGGTACCTACCTATTGGGGCTGCTGCGCGACAAGGGTGCCCGCAAGAACCGCAAGCGTATCTTCGACCTCAACCGCCAGTACGAAACCGCCGTGGCTGCCGACCGCACCGCTGCCCAACAGCGCTTTGTGGACGAAGGCAACCCTGCCGACGCCTTTGCCTACCTGGGCCCCGAGGGCTACCCGGAAGTGGGCAAAGCGGTGCAGGAGTTCCGCGAGAGCCGCGCCCGTGATGCGAAAGCGGAAGATGAGGAGCGCGCCCGCAACCTCACGCACAAGCAGCATCTGCTGGCCCAGCTCCGGCAGCTGGTAGAATCGGCCGAAACCAAAGATAGTTCTGCCCGTCTGAAGGCGTTGCAAAACGATTGGAAGGCTATTGGTCCTGTGCCCCAGCAAGACTCGCAGGAGCTGTGGAACAACTACCACGCCCTGCTTGATATTTACTACAACAACCGCGGCCTGTTCTTCGAAATGAAGGAGCTGGACCGTCGCCGCAACCAAGAGGCCAAAGAAGCGCTGATTGTGCGGGCCGAGGGTCTGAGCGCGCAGTCCAACGTTAACAAAGCCTTGCAGGAGCTGCGGCAGCTGCATGAGGAGTGGAAGAACATTGGGCCTGTGCCCAATGAGCAGCGTGAGCCATTGTGGGCTCGTTTCCTGACTGCCTCGGAGCAGGTGCACGCCCGCAAGCAGGAACTTCTGGACGCCCGCGGCACTCAGGAAAAAGAAAACCTAGCCCGTAAGCAAGCCCTGCTAGAGCGCCTGCAACCGCTGGCGGATTTCCAGACGGAACGGGTAAATGAGTGGCGGGCCAAAACCGACGAGCTGCAAAAGCTGAAGGAAGAATGGGACGCCACCGGTTTGGTGCCTCGCCAGCAGGCTGAGGCTATCAACAAGCAGTTTTGGGCCGGTTACAAAGGCTTCTTCCAGCGCAAGAATCAGTTCTTCAAGGCGATGGACGAGGAGAAGAACGCCAATCTGAAGCGCAAGCAGGAAATGTGCGAGCAGGCTGAAGCTGCCCTGGCCAATCCGAATTGGGAAGAGGGTAGGGAAATCGTCATTCGGCTGCAAAAGGAATGGAAGACGGTGGGTCGTGTGCCCGAGAAACAGTCGGATAAAATCTGGAACCGGTTCCGCACCGCCTGCGACGCGTTCTTTGAACGCAAGCACGAGGAGACCCGCCAGCGTCAGCAGCAGCAGCAGCAAGTGTCGCAGGAGCAGTCGGCCTACCTCGATCAACTGGAGGAAAGCATTTCGCTGCTCACGCCAGAGGCACCGGGCACGCTAGAAGGCTTCCGCCAGCACGCCGCGGAGTGGCGCACGCAAGCTGGCGCCAGTGGTGGCCGTGGCGCCGACCGCGCTGAGGAGAAGTTTCAGTCACTGATGGGGCAATACTTAGATGCGGTACCTGGGGTAAGCTACTCAGAGCGCGCCAACCTGCTGTTTCAATTGCAGGTAGAACGACTGAAGGCGAGTCCCGATTCGCAGCAAGCCCTGCACAAACAAGAGCAAATGCTCCGCCGCGAAATTAACGAGTTGGAAAACGACATTGCTACCCTGCAAACCAACCTCGATTTCTTCGCTCGCTCGAAGAATGCGGATCAGTTGCGCGGTGAGTATCAAGGCCGCATTGATGAGGCGAAGGTCCGCATCGAGCAGCTGAAAAAGCAACTGAAGGTAGTGCGTAGCTAGTACTACACTGACATAAAACCAACAAAAAGGGCCTGCTGCATTAGCAGGCCCTTTTTTGTTGAAAAATTTAAGCCGCTGATACGGAGAAGGATACAGATATGCGGTGTAAAATTATTCGTTTGCTATTTGCAAAATAGTCTCGCGTAGCTACTTTTGCACCACCAACACGCCTCCATAGCTCAGCTGGTAGAGCAACTGACTTGTAATCAGTAGGTCGCTGGTTCGATCCCGGCTGGGGGCTCACGGTTCCTGAAACGCCTTGTAAATCAATGATTTGCAAGGCGTTTTTTTATTAAAGCCTGGATGGTTTCATACTGGGAATATTGTGGAAAGAGATTCATGTTTTGTATCGGGATTTCTACTGAATAGCGAGGGGATATCTACTCAAAAAACAGATTGAGCAGTTGTGTTTAGTTGACTAATTGTATTTTTAGGGTGTAATTAAGGAGTGAATAGGATAATAGTAAGTTCTTTTTTTGATTGTTATGACGCCAGCTAGTAAGCCAGAGAATAACAGCGCTCTTACATCCACTGTCAATAGCCAGTTACTACAGCGCTACAATGTGCATGTGCAGGGAGAAGGAGAGCAGACCTTATTCTTCTGCAATGGCTTGGGATGTAGTCAGGAAATATGGCAATACCTTACGCCGCGCCTCAGTACGCGCTATCAATTGGTATTGTTTGACTATCCGGGCACCGGCAATGCACAGCCGGATGCATATGATGCTCATCGCCACAGTACGCTACAAGGGTACGTAGAGGATATTGTAGCAATTTGCCAGGCGCTGGATCTACAGCGTATTATTCTTGTTGGGCATTCCGTGGGGGCTGGTATTGCGCTGTTAACCGCTGTGCACGCGCCTACCTTGGCGTCGGTGGTATTACTCGCGCCATCGCCTTGTTATTTGAATGAACCAGGCTACTATGGAGGGTTTGAACAGGCGGATGTAGACCAGCTTCTGTCGTTAATGGAACAGGACTACGATGGCTGGGCTTCATTACTGTCCTCTTTACTGATCGGGTCGCAAAACCCCGCCACACTGGGCGAACAATTGAATGGCTTCTTTTGTCAGGCCGATCATCTTATCACGAAAAACCTCGCGCGCTTAACGTTCTATACCGATGTTCGCCCTGTGGTGCCCAGTGTGCATGTGCCTACGCTTATTTTGCAGTGTCAGCAAGATGTAGCTGCTCCCGAGGAGGTAGGAGCTTATTTGGCACGACACTTACCCCAGGGTATCCTCGTATCTATGCAAGCAACGGGGCACTGCCCCCATTTGAGTGCCCCATTGGAGACACTTGCTGCCATAGAAGCTTTTTTGGGGTAGCACTGCCGGGCTTCTCTCAGAGTGTAAGAAGTCACCTTTTAGTATGCTGAAGCGGAGCCGGTGGGCAGAGATGCTAAATAGTGTTCCATGTGAGCAATAGTAGCAACAGGTACATTCAAATGAGGGTAGTGCCCCGTAGTGTCAAGGATTTGTAGAGTACTGCCTTGTAGATGCTGGTGCAGGTAGTGTCCTACACTGGGGGGAGCTATAAAATCTTCTGCACACTGCAGAATGAGCGCCGGTACTTGCAACTGGGATATTATATGCCGGTAATCAGATAGAAATGTGGCGCGGGCAAACTGCCGGGCAATAGCCGGGTCTACGCGGGAAAAACTCTGCAGTACTTCGTCCACCAAATCTGGGCGCATATCGCCGCCTACTAGGTTTGGGACCACACTGCTGCTCCAGGCATTATAATCCCGGTCCAGAAACCCAAGAAGCTCTTCCAGATCAGCTGAGTCGTAGCCGCCTGCGTACTCGCCATCATTAAGATAACAAGGGGAAGCAGCTAGCAAGATCAGCCGCTCAAATAATGCGGGCTCCCGAATAGCCGCGAGTACTCCTATAATACCACTTACGGAGTGTCCTACGTAGACCACCTTAGGTGTTTGTAGAGCACGGATCAGTTCCAGTAGATCAGATACGTAGCCATCTAGGGTCTGATACCGAGTGAAGTCATAAGCGGCTTTGTCGGAGCTGCCTGCCCCCATGAGATCAAACAGCACTACTTGGTAGTGTGCAGCGAAAGCAGGCGCTACATAATGCCATATCTGCTGATCAGTGCCAAACCCATGCGAAAATACAATCGGGCGTGGCCCAGTACCATAAGAACAGACGTGGTGACGACAAAAAACATCCATAGGAGATAAGTACTTGTGTACGCTTATCTGAGCGTACCGTACGATGCGAAGGAGGCAGATCCATCTCTGTAAGAGAATTGAGCTAAATCTGCTAATACTATGCATATAAGACAAGCTGTTCCCAACAAAGTACATATTTTCCCGCCGTGGGTCTATACACCTAGAGCGTAAGGGTGCAACCTTGATTGTAATAGCTGTAAAAACGCCAGGGGGCCAACTTCACTTGTGAAGTTGGCCCCCTGGTAAGTGCGGTATCAGTAGCTTTTATGACCATTCAGCTCCCACTCAGGCGATGGCGGGTGAGCGTAGCCAAGTAGGCAGGGGAGGGCTGTTGCTCGGATTCTATCCGGGCCAGCTCTTCAATAGAAAGTACGCCATTGATGTAAGCCTGCAAGCCGGCAATAATGGTATCATCAAGGGGCGCGCCACCCATACGGGCAACGGCAACGCCCCACTCAGCGTGGCGTTGGCGGCGGCGGCGGGCAGTAATTTCAGCCACCGGTAAATCTGGTGGTAGGGTAGTAAAGTAGGAGTGAGCCATAGAGTAAACAGTTAGTCGAATACTCCAATGGTCAAATGGTATGCCGATCTACTGCTTAATCAGGCGTAGAGCAGAAATTTGAAATACAATATATGGCAAACCGGTATTTATAGAACTATAATAAGGTAATTATAGTAATTTACTTACTGAAAATGGTGCCAAATAGCATATACTAAAGCTGTGAAAGCCACGGCACTCATCAGAATATACAAAACCCGATTCTGACGGGGTTCTATTTCGGTTGGTTTCATAGCCGCAGAGGTGAAAGAGTTCTTGCAGCTAACAGATAGAAGTGAGAAACGTTAGCGGCTAGCTTAATTACGGGTGAAAACGGCGTAGAGTTGAGTAGGCATCAGCAGCCGCGCCAGCTGAGCCGAATACGTACTTTGCTTGAAATGTAGGCCACGTAGGTACGTGTTTTGAATGGCATACGCCAACTGCTCGTCTTCTGCCCGCAGCATATCCGCTACCATAAGACATTCCTTCAATGTCGTTAAGCTACCTTCTTCTACTGCCTGTTGGGTGAAAACGGCAAAGATGCGGAGCTGCTGCGGCAGGGAATACTGTATTTCCGGTACGTTTAGCTCAGGGGCTAATTCTGGAAAATGACTAACTAAAAAATCTTTAACCTGGGTGGGGCAAATCATAGCTATTCCTGGTAAAGCAAATCGACACACAACAAAGCCACTGTTAAGTTGCTGTACTAAGCCAACTGTTGTGCCATCCACCTGCTGTATCGTCCAATAGCTAACTATCAATGAGTTACAGCTGAGCAATCTAAGGCTACAGAGGTGAAGATTTCCAGATTCGAGAATAAAAGCGGATATAATGGGATAAAATGAAGATAATATATGCGGAAATAAGTATCTGCCTCCTGCCTGCAAGGCCATTATACACGATACTATAGTGTAAACTGAAAATACCTTTTCGTAATCGTTTGGATGCACGTTCTATAGTGAGCGTCGTACTTTTGGTACCCGTATCATTCAGTGCCATTCGCATACCATGTCCATGCCATCTGCGCCTACCCTGATTACCAATACCGCTGCCTTCGTGCGCGAAAAATTCCTGCATGAAGGCTCCGGCCACGATTGGGCGCACATTGAGCGCGTTTGGCGCACCACGCAGGCGCTGGCCCGCCAAACGCCTGGCGCCGATGCTACCATTGCCGAGCTGGGCGCCCTGCTGCACGACATAGCCGACTGGAAGTTCCACGGCGGCGACGAGGAAGCCGGCCCCCGCGCCGCCCGCACGTGGCTCCAGAGCCAGGGGGTAGGCGAGGAGGCCATTCAACCCGTCGAAACCATCATCCGCGAAATCAGCTTCAAGGGCCTGGGCGTGCCTACCCCCATGAGCACCCTGGAAGGCGCCCTGGTGCAGGACGCCGACCGTCTCGACGCCATTGGTGCCATTGGCGTGGCGCGGGCCTTTGCCTACGGTGGCCACAAAGGCCGCCTGCTCCACGACCCCGCCGTGCCGCCCGTGCAGCACGACTCCTTCGAGAGCTACAAGAAAAACGATGCCCCTACCATCAACCACTTCTACGAGAAGCTGCTGCACCTGCGGGAGCGGCTGAACACGCCCGCCGCCAAGCGCGTGGCCGAGGGTAGGCAGCAGTTTATGGAGGCGTTTCTGACGCAGTTCCTGCGGGAGTGGGAGGGGGAGGATGTGGGGTGATTTGTGGATAAAATTTCTTGCCCGTTAGAGGGGTAGAAAGCTGGATTTTTGATCTGTTTAAAGGTATTTTTGTTCCTCAATCAACTTCTAACGGGCACGCTCTCCCCAAGAGCAAAAACATGAACACAAAACATGTGGTCTTTCTGTTGTCACTAGGTGTTTTCACCGGATCCAGCATATCGACCTCCGCGCAGAATTCCTGCAAAACCACTCCTGCCGCCGTACGCATTACGGCGGGTTCGTTGGATAAAGCGCTTACCGACCTTGCCAAGCAGTTGGGTTGCCCGGTGCACTACGATAAGAAGATAGCGCAGCAGTTCCGTAGCCCGGCCGTGCAAGGAACATTCACGCCTACGGATGCGCTGATCCGGATAGTACAGGGTACTGGTTTGGAAGCCCATGTCGACCGGAATGGACTGGAGGTTAGTCGGGTCGATCAAGCCGCTATCGGGCTTAGAGTGGCTACGCTGCAAGCCCAGCTAGGGCAGGCGGTAAAGTCCCAACAGCTCACGCAGAATACGGCCAATACCCTGTATTCAGAATTGGGAGAGGTTAGAACCTCAGTGGTGGAATTGGCGAAAAAGCAAGGTTTTGTCAGCGCGGCAGAAAAAGCGAGTTATCAGCGCACGTTTGCTAAAGCAGAGCAAGCGTTGGCTCAGCCGAATCAGCCGAAATAAAAGGGCTGACGGGTATTTGAAAAGGCCCTTATCCGCGTTACTCATGGTGAGCGGATAGGGGCCTTTTTGGATATGGCTACAAGAAGAACAACGGCCCTACCACCAACCACTTCTACGAGAAGCTGCTGCACCTGCGGGAGCGGCTGAACACGCCCGCCGCCAAGCGCGTGGCCGAGGGTAGGCAGCGGTTTATGGAGGCATTTCTGATGCAGTTTCTGCGGGAGTCTCAAGAAAAACGATGGACCTTTCCATCCTCTCTACGAGAATACACGGTACCAGGAAACGGCTTTATACTATAATGTAATTAAGAAGCTTTTTCCTTGTCTTTGATACAAACCATTGTCACTGCTTTGCTGATAGTCTATGATTTGTGAACCCAATCTTTGATAAAAAGGAAATGAGTTGACATGGCTTGAATTAATATAAATTTGTTTGTAATTTCTTTCCTTATAATAAGGAAGAACAACAGAATTTAACCAGTGGCTTCCATATCCTTTACCCTTTTCAATAATGTGAAAATACTTCAGTAACAGAGAGTTGTTTTTATTAGGAATAGGATATTTGGTTTCTATTTTATCTATCTCGCCGCCCAAAATTAATAGTACTCCCAAAATAGTTTCCTGACGGATAAGACAATGAGTTTCCATCCAGAGGTCGGGTGCCCGTTGTACCGTTTCCACTAGTTTAATTGCGTGATAAAGTTCATTGTAATCATCCCATCGGTTTTCTTCTAGCTTTCCTTGTACATATTTATTTATAGGAGTTAAATAGGTGTAATTAAATTCCTTGTAAACAACAAACTCTTCCGTATTTCGATGAGATAGAACTTGCATGGTAGTATTTGTTTTTTGTTTGTAGAGAATTCTCAAAAGTACTATAATGAATGAGTAGGCGAGTGTGGGGATAAAACGAAAAATCTCAAATAAACAAGAAACTAGTTTATAACAAGGCGCATATGAGTAACCCCGGCCCGGCTTTTGCGCACGCCCTGCGCAACCTGCCTACCTTTGTTGCATGACGCTTCGCTACCCCTTCTCACGCCTGTATCTTCTGTTACTTGTATTGCTGCTGGCCGCCGGCTGCCGCACGTGTCCTATTGCTTCCTGCCATACCCGCAAGGTGCACATGCACGATGGCGCCAAGTACCGCGGGCAGCCGTTGTGGAAGAAACAAAACCCCGCCATTGGCGAGAAAATCAAATGGCACCGGCAAGAAAAAGGTAAGCACAAAGCCGATAAGAGCAAGCCGCTGAAGTAGGCTGCCAAAAGCCCGCCAAGCAAGGGAAAATGGCCTTTTTTTCGTATCTTGCAGGCTTAACGCAGTACACATTCACCGGCGCCGGCGGGCCTCGTTTCGGGGCACGCCGGCCGACTTTGTTCTCTTATGGCGGAAGGCGAAAAGATCATTCCGATTAACATTGAAGACGAGATGCGTGGCGCCTACATCGATTACTCGATGTCGGTTATCATCTCCCGGGCCCTGCCCGACGTGCGCGACGGCCTGAAGCCTGTGCACCGCCGCGTGCTCTACGGCATGTCGGAGCTGGGCGTTTCCTACAACAAATCCTACAAGAAATCCGCCCGTATCGTGGGCGAGGTGCTGGGTAAGTACCACCCGCACGGCGACTCCTCCGTGTACGATACCATGGTGCGCATGGCCCAGGACTGGAGCCTGCGCTACCCCTTGGTAGACGGTCAGGGTAACTTTGGTAGCGTGGACGGCGATTCGGCCGCTGCCATGCGTTACACCGAGGCCCGCCTCAAGCGCCTGTCTGACGAGCTGCTGGGCGACTTGGACAAGGACACGGTAGACTTCCAGCCCAACTTCGACGACTCCCTGGAGGAGCCGTCGGTGATGCCGGCCAAGTTCCCGAACCTGCTGGTGAACGGCACCTCGGGCATTGCCGTGGGTATGGCCACCAACATGGCCCCTCACAACCTCACGGAAGTGGTGAACGGCATCGTAGCCTACCTCGACAACGAGGACGTGACCATTGCCGAGCTGATGGAGCACATCATCGCCCCAGACTTCCCCACCGGCGGTATCATCTACGGCTACGAGGGCGTGAAGCAGGCCTTCGAAACCGGTCGGGGTAGGGTCGTGATGCGCGCCAAAGCGCACTTCGAAACGCTACCCTCAGGCCGCGAGCAGATTGTGGTGACCGAGATTCCCTACATGGTGAACAAGGCCGCCATGCTGGAAAAAACCGCCGCGCTGGTCGACGACAAGAAAATCGAGGGCATTTCCGCCATCCGCGACGAGTCGAACCGCGAGGGGATGCGGGTGGTGTACGAAGTGAAGCGCGATGCTATGCCCAACGTGGTGCTGAATCAGCTCTACAAATACACGCAGCTGCAAAGCTCGTTTGGGGTCAACAACGTGGCGCTGGTGAAAGGCCGGCCCATGACGCTGAACCTGAAGGACCTGATTGTCTACTTCATCGAGCACCGCGAGGAGGTAGTAGTGCGCCGTACACGCTACGAGCTTGCCGAAGCGGAGAAGCGTGCCCACATCCTGGAAGGCCTGCTGATTGCTCTCGACCACCTCGACGAAGTAATTGCCCTGATTCGCGGCTCCCGCGACGGCGAGGTGGCCCGTGGCCAGCTCATCGAGCGGTTTAAGCTGAGCGAGGTACAGGCCCGCGCCATTTTGGACATGCGCTTGCAGCGCCTCACCGGCCTGGAGCGCGACAAGATTGTGCAGGAGTACGAGGAGCTGATGCAGCAGATCGACTACCTGAAATCGGTACTGGCCTCGCCCACATTGCAGCGGCAAATCATCAAGGATGAGCTGGTGGATATTCGGGAGCGGTACGGCGACAAGCGCCGCACGGCCATTGAGTATGCCGGCGGCGACTTCTCGATGGAGGACATGATTGCCGACGAGAGCATGGTGATTACCATCTCCCGCGAAGGCTACATCAAGCGCACGCCGCTGGATGAATACCGCTCGCAGGGGCGGGGAGGGGTAGGTGCCCGCGGCGCCGCCACCAAGCAGGACGACTTCACGGAGCACCTGTTTGTGGCTACTACCCACGAGTATCTGCTGTTCTTCACCGAAGCCGGCCGCGTATTCTGGCTGAAAGTATACGAGGTGCCGGAAGGAGGGAAGGCCGCCAAAGGTCGCCCAATTCAGAACCTAATTGAGATTCCACGGGAAGACAACGTGCGTTCTGTTCTGAACGTGCGCGGCCTGCGGGACCCCGATTATCTGGAAAATACTTTCCTGATGTTCTGCACCGAGCAGGGCACCGTGAAGAAAACGCCGCTGGAAGCCTACTCGCGTCCCCGCACCGCTGGCATCAACGCCATTAGCATCAACGAGGGCGACCGGCTGCTGGACGTGCAGCTCACTACCGGCAACAGCCAGGTAATTCTGGCTTCCAGCGCCGGCCGGGCCGTGCGCTTCGACGAGGAGAAAGTACGTTCCATGGGCCGCAACGCGGCCGGGGTGCGTGGTATCTCGCTGGCCGAAGACGGCAACGATAGGGTAGTAGGCATGGTGTGCCTCTCCGACCAGACCCAGGAGTTGTTGGTGGTATCCGAAAACGGCTACGGCAAACGCTCGGAGCTGGAGGAGTACCGCACCACCAACCGCGGCGGTAAGGGCGTGCGCGCCATGAAGATTACCGACAAAACCGGTGCGCTGGTGGCCATCAAGGCCGTAACGGACACCGATGATCTGATGATTATTAACAAATCGGGCATCACCATTCGCCTGCGAATGGCCGATTTGCGCACCATTGGCCGGGCCACGCAGGGTGTGCGGCTACTGAAAATCAACGAGCGCGACGAAATTTCGTCGGTAGCCAAGGTGGCGGCCGAAGAGAAAGACGACGAGGCTGTTGACGGCTTTGTAGAGCCAAATGGCACCCCAGACAATGGGAGCGGGGAGGGGCTACCGGAGGGCGCAACAGACACAGATCTGACCTCGCTAACCGACCCTGATACCCTCAGCGCAAACTAAAAGCTACGATAAAACGGCGGAACTCAGCAATGGGTTCTGCCGTTTTGCGTTAGTTTGCTTTCTAAATTCACCCAATCTCTACCTATTCTTCGCAAAGAACACCATGAAGAAACTTGTGTTAACCCTCGTGGCTGCGGCCGCGCTAACTACTGCATCAGCTCAAAACTCAGCTGTCAATAACGCGTTGCTCTACCAAAAGCAAGGCACTTTAGATAAGGCCCGCACCGAAATTGACAAGGCCATTACGAACGATAAAACCAAGGATAAGGCCAAAACCTGGTACACCCGTGGCGAGATTTATGACGCCATGACTAGTAACCCTATCTACGGCAAAACGCTGAAAGCAGGCGAAGGCATGAACATAGCCTATGAGTCGTATCAGAAGGCGATAGAGCTGGATGGCAAAGATGGGGAGTTCGGTAAGCAGGCCGCGGCGAAGATGCAGGGTCTGTATGGCCTGGCACTGAATGCCGGCGTGGAAAGCTACAATGCCAAAAATTACGATGAGGCTATCAAGTCGTATAAGATGGCGCAGCAGATGAATCCTCAGGATACAACGGCGTATCTGTATGCTGCATATGCGTCTCTGGCCAACGAGAATACTGCCGGCGCCAAAGAATACTATGGCAAGCTGATGGCGATGAACTATAAATCGCCTACTATGTACAGCCAATTGATGCAGATTGCCCGGCAGGAGAACAATACCAACGAGTACAATAAGCTATTGCAAAGCGGTTTGCAGGCGTATCCAAACAACAAAACCTTTGTGTTGGAGGATCTGAACCAGCTAATCACGGCGGGTAAGGATAAAGAAGCCATCAGCAAACTACAGCACGCGATTGAGTTGGACCCAAAGAATTCCAACCTGCAAAGTGTGCTTGGCTCGGTGTACGATAAGCTGAAACAGCCAGAGCAAGCGGAAGCAGCTTATAAGAAGGCCATTGAGCTGGACGCAAACAACTTCGATGCGCAGTACAACCTTGGCGTATACTACTACAACAAAGCAGCGGAACTGTATACCAAAGCCAGCAAAATGGATCTGGCAGCGTACCAGAAGTCAGGTAAGGCTTTAGAAGCGAATGGTAAGAAGTATTTCCAGCAATCGTTGCCATACTTTGAAAAAGCACTTGAGCTACAGCCAGACGAACGGGCCGTCATTGTGCCTTTGCAGAAAGTATATGTTCGGTTGGGCCGCAACGCAGATGCTGACCGCTTGAACGCCAAGCTGGAAGGCAAATAGAGTTTGCCTTATCCAAAAGGATAGGGGATGCTGCCCGAGGCTACTACTTAGCTTCGGGCAGTTTTTTTGGAAATTCTACTTAACATAATATAAATTATAAGACAAACAGGATAAAGGAGAAAAGGCTGCGTCGTTTGTAGGCAACTGAAGGCACTAAAGAGACATCTGGGTATGCACATATATACACCTGCCTTTCTGTTTTATGCCTTCCGTTCTTCGCCTTCTACAAAATGCTTTGTTATTGCAGATCGGTATAGTGTTGCCGATGGCCGCCCAAACGGTGCAAAAACAGCGCTTGCCACTGCACGACCCTACCCATTTATATCGCACCAGTAACTCGACCAGTGAGTTAGCTTTCTACTGCCTGCCCGCACAGACACCTACTCCGCGCGGCGTGTTGCTTTTGTTACCTGGGCTTGGAGGAAAAGCTAAACGCGTATTTCGGGAAACAGCTTTAGGTTGGGAAGCTTCCCGGGCTGGCATACTAACCATAGTTCCGACGCTGAATAATCGACTCTACTTGGACTCAGCGGGTACTCACTTCCTAGATGAAGTTCTTCAGCGCGTGCTGCAGCAGTACCCAACGGTGGGGCGCAATATATTTATTGGAGGCTTTTCCGCTGGCGGGCACCTAGCTCTAAGATATGCCGAAACCCTCGTTGGCACTACTACTGAGCGCCTGTAGGCTTCCCTGTCCGGTAGGCCAGTGAAAAATAGAGGTCAGGCGGCTTGACGAAACTCGGTTGGGGTCATAAAG
>NZ_JACSCY010000008.1 GCF_014333615.1 Hymenobacter citatus
GGGGCAGTAGGGAAAGAATGGGAAAAGATACCCCCTTTCTCTACTTTTCACTGGCCTACTTCACGGGGAAGCCTACATTGTTAACTACACAGGAAATAACCTTTGGGTGCGTGGCCAGATAGCATAACCGTTCGTGATGAGACAACAAGGTATCTAAAAACCGATAGTCTTATACACTTCTCAACATTGGCAAAAGCAACTAGCGAAAACGACCGTTAATACTGTTATTTACACTGCTTATTAACGCATTTAACTGATTAAAAGTGGTTTATGTGTAAAAAACGAAGTGGTAGGTCCTTCAACTCTGAGGGTTCGTCCTGTTTGTGTGATGGCACTCTCCTTTCCAATACTCGCCATCCCCCGGCCCGCGCCGTGCGTGCCAAGGTGCGCGCCGCTTCTGTGCGGGTCGTGTTGTTCGCATAGCTTTCTGCCAGGTTCGCGTGTTGCAACAGCTGGAGAATCCGATGCAACGTTGAGCCAGCCTTTTGCCCTAGGTGCTCAATACGTAGCGTATAATCCGCGCCTTGTGGAAGAAGAGCCCCACATAGAATCATTTGATTAAATGAAAGTGCGCTATTGGTCAAGTATTTAACGGCTGTGCTGAACTTCTAACTAAGCCTAGGTAGGTGGAAATGATAAGACCATCCGTATTCCAAACGGGCATAGCCTATTCCAAATAGCTGTTAGGTTCAGGAATGAACAGCACGCAGCTTTGCGTAGACTTTGCTGCTATGCTGACTTCTGTAGAACCTATTTCGCGCCTGCACGAGCTGCGCTGCTCGGTGTGCGGCCAGGCCCACACGGCCTACCTCTTGCAAACCGTATCGGAGTGCCACGCGGCGCCGCTGGAGGCAGTGTATGACCAGCGCCCGCGCCTGACCCGAGCCGTGGCCATCAACGTGCACGATGCCTCCATGTGGCGCTACCGGGCCATGCTCCCCCTGCTCGACGACGAAAACAAGGTGACGCTAGGCGAGGGTTTTACGCCCATTCTGCCTCTACGGCAACTGGCGGGCCGCTACAACCTGCGCGAGCTATTGTTGAAAGACGAAGGCCAGAATCCGACCGGCTCCTTTAAAGCCCGGGGCCTGAGCATGGCCGTGTCGAAGGCAAAGGAACTGGGCAGTACAGGGTGCATTATTCCTACGGCTGGCAACGCAGGCGTAGCCATGGCGGCCTACTGCGCCCGCGCCGGCCTGCGCGCCGTGGTAGTAATGCCCCGTCACACGCCCACGGCCTTCAAAGAAGAATGCTACTGGTACGGCGCCGAGGTGCATCTTGTAGATGGCCTCATCAACGACTGCGCCGCCCGCGTGCGCGAGCTGAACAGCCGCAACGAGCTGCTGGACGTTTCTACCCTAAAGGAGCCCTACCGCCTCGAAGGCAAAAAAACCATGGGCTACGAGCTGGCCGAGCAGCTCGACTGGCAATTGCCCGACGTGCTGCTCTACCCCGCCGGCGGCGGCACCGGCCTCATTGGCATCTGGAAAGCCTTCCGAGAAATGCAGGCGCTGGGCTGGCTGCCCGCCAGCGCAACGCTACCGCGCATGGTGGCCGTACAGGCCGAAAACTGCCAGCCACTCGCCGAAACGTATTTCGGCCGCCAGGCCAGCTGCGCCGCCTACGTGGGGCAGCCTACTATTGCCAATGGCCTCGCGGTGCCGCGCCCCCTGGGCGAGCAAATGATGCTGCGCGTGCTGCAAGAATCCGGCGGCACGATAGTAAGCATTTCCGACGACGACATGCTGGTAGGGATGCGTGAGCTAGGCCAACTGGAAGGCCTGTTTGTGGCGCCCGAAGGCGCCGCCGTGTGGATGGCCGCACGGCAGCTGCTAGCCGCTGGTAGCATCCGTCCCGACGAGCAAATCCTGCTGCTCAATACCGGCTCCGGGCAGAAGTATTTGGACAATGTGCTGGGCAGGTCCAAGGGGTAGGAGAAGCTGTCTTTGTTAAATCGGTGAATTATTGGAACGGTGTAGAGACGCGCCCTTACGGCTTGTCTTTGAACGATGCCGGTAGGGGCGTTTGATAATGAAACGCGAGGATACGTCTCTTCATCTTCATAACTAACACAAGCAGCTTCTAGAAAAGAATAAACGAAAAACAAAAAAGGGAATAGTAGTTATACGCGTTGATTGATGTGAATTAGATAGGTGTAATCTGAAAAATAATAGGTAATTTGTAGAGAAAGGGGGTAAAAATTAGAGGGTATCTAGATGAAAGATAGGTTTCAGGTGTATATTGCCCTTGGAAACTATACCCCCGGTCCTTTCAATCACCTCTACGTATGTCTTCCCCCTCTACTTTACGACCAAGCTACACCCTGTTTTCGCTGTTTGCGCTGGTAGCCATTAGCTTAGTAGTAGCGCTGGTGCCCCTGGAGCACCCCACCGCCGCGCCCGATTCGCTGAACGGCGCCGATGTGGCCTGGATGCTTACGGCCACCGCCCTCGTGCTGATTATGACGCCGGGCTTGTCCTTTTTCTATGGGGGGATGGTGCGGCCCAAGAACGTTATCAGCACCATGCTCCAGAGTTTTGTGGCCATGGGCGTTATCACGGTGCTATTCTACCTGGTAGGTTTCTCGCTGGCCTACGGCGACTCCTGGCACGGGCTGATCGGCAACCCCTTCACGTTCATAGCCTTGCGCAACGTAGGCACGGCACCCAACTCGGCGTTTGCGGCTACCATTCCGTTTGTGCTGTTTTTTGCGTTTCAGCTGAAGTTTGCCGTCATCACCCCGGCGCTCATCACCGGTTCGTTTGCCGAGCGTGTGCGCTTTAAGGGGTATCTGGCATTTATGGTGTTGTTTAGTTTGTTTATCTACTGCCCGCTGGCGCACTGGACCTGGCATCCTGAGGGCTTTTTGCGGCAGTGGGGTGTGTTGGATTTTGCGGGTGGTACGGTAGTGCACATTTCGGCGGGTATTGCGGCCCTGGCCGGGGCTATGGTGCTGGGCCGTCGTTCCACCCATGTGCGCCAAAGCTCTTTCTCGACGCCCAACGTGCCCTATGTCATGCTGGGCACCGGCCTGCTGTGGTTTGGTTGGTTTGGTTTTAATGCCGGTTCCTCACTGGGTGCCAATGATATAGCTGCGCTGTCGTTCGTAAATACTACCCTGGCTTCGGGCGCAGCCCTTATTGCTTGGATGCTGATTGAAACCATCTGGGGCGGCAAGCCCACGGCGCTGGGCGCCTGCATTGGAGCAGTGGTAGGCTTAGTGGCCATTACGCCCGCGGCCGGCTACGTGCAGAGCGGACACAGCATCTTCATCGGGGTTATTTCCTCCCTGATTAGCTACGCCGCCGTGCACTGGAAAAACAGCCGCACTACCCTCGACGACACCCTCGATGTGTTCCCTTGCCACGGCTTGGGCGGTATCGTAGGCATGCTGCTTACGGGCGTGTTTGCGGATAAGGTAGGGCTGATTCACGGCTCGGCTACCACGTTTGGCTACCATGTGCTGGCGTTGGTTATCGTAGTGGCCTACACCTTTGTAGGGTCCTGGATTTTGCTGAAAATAACAGCCTCTGTTTTTGGACTGCGCGTGAAGCCAGCCGACGAAGACCTGGGCCTAGACCTGAGCCAGCACGAGGAATCAACCTACCATGTGGATGAGGAGTACGAGCGCACCTACCGCAGAACTCCGATGCAACATGAGCCGGAGCCGGAATTACTTTCTCGGTAAATGCGTAGAAGCACCCTATAAACACAAACGGCCCGTCTTATGAAGATGGGCCGTTTGTGTTTACAGGGTGTTCATACTATCTAAACGGTGTAGCATATTGCGTCTCGTCGTTGAACAAATCTGGTAGTAGGGCGCGAACAACAAAACGCACGTAGGCGTCTTGGAACCGTTACAGCTATCTTTCTAAACTACCGCAACGCATACGTCCAGACGTACACCACGAGGCCGCCGAAATATAAAGCCAGTGCGGGCGTAACGTAGGTTTGCGGCATGCCAAGCGCCACGAGGCCGACGGCTATGAGCCCTACTACCGCCAAGCCACCCGCAAACCACATCGATTGACGCTGACGTTTGGGGGCCAGCAGCCGCCATGTACCCACCACTGGAAACAGTAGCCCCAGCGTGGCAAAGCCCAGCAGCTCCACGGCGGGTAGCTGGCCTAATAGTCCGCCTACGACGGCCACTGTGCCACCCAGCAGCAACACCAGAAACTGGTTCGATTGGCGTACCTGGTCGGGGCTGAGGGCGTGGCGGCCGTGACTATTGAGGCGTAGTAGGGAGTTGAACAGTGGATCGGCGAACCAGCTCATGAACACCAGCAGCAAGTACAGCGGCAGCAGCAGCGGCACGAACCGCGCCAGCACCCATAGTCCAATAAACAAGGCTCGACGAGTGCCATCACTAAGCGTAGTAGACCAATACGCAAATTTCAGGAAGCCGCGGTACAACCAGTAGCGGGCTTTCAGGGCTTCTACCAGGCCTTCGCGGGCGTAGTCAGAGGTAGGGTGGAGGCGCAGGGCCTCGCGAAAATAGCCCAGCGCCTGTTTGGGCCGACCGGCTTCCAGGGCCACCCAGCCAGCATCGGCGTGGGTGCCGGCTGCGTCGGGGTCGTGGCGCAGAGCTTCCTGGAGTGTGTCGGCGGCATCGGCGCGGCGGCCCAAGCGGGCCAGCGCCCGTCCGCGCAGCCCCAGGCAGTCGATGTGGGCAGGGTCGTAGCGCAGGCCGGTTTCGGCGGCGCGCAGGGCGGCCTCCCATTGCCCGCGCCGAAACCGGATGATGCCCAACGTGTGGTGGTAGTTGGGGTCGGCGGGATCCAGCGCCAGCGCCTGCTCAATGGCTTGCTGGGCCTCCTGCGGTCGGTGCTGACGCAGGTGGGCCAGGCTGAGCAGGTAGTAAGCAAAGTCGTATTCCGGGGCCAGATGGATGGCCAACTCCGCTTCCTGCTGTCCCTCTTCCAGCTTATTCTGTTCCAGTAAGGCCATCCCTAACCAGCCGTGCGCGAGGGCATCGGTAGGGTCGTCGTGCAGCATCTGGCGTAGCTCCTGCTCGGCCTGCGGGGCCCGGTCTTGACGTAGGAGCAGCAGGATGCGGTCGGTCCAGTGAGTTACGGGCATAAAGGATAGCGTAAGTGAAGCCTGCTACTCTTGTTGTGGAGCATATGGCTTAGCAGGACGGAACAACTGGTAGATCAGTAGGAAAAGCCCAAAAATAGCCAGGAAGCCCCGGCTTTCGGTGGCAGGATCAGGGTTTTGCCAGAAATCATACAGCATAAGCAACGCATTGCCGCCCGGTGAGAGCAGTAGCAAAAAGCCCAGCGGTAGGCGCTTGTCGCCCTCCCGAAAGCGTCGCCACGCGTTGCGCAGCGGGAAAATCAGCCCGCCTCCTACCAATGTCCACACCACTGGTAGGCTAGCTGGCAACAGAGCGGCGCTGGCGATGGTGACGCCTCCCCAGATCAGCCCACCATAAAACCAGGCATCGGTAGGCGTGGGGGCGCGTTGCTGCTGCTGATACCGCCAATCCAGCACGGCGCTCAGCAACCACGCACCGGCCAAGGGTAGGAGGAGCAGGCAGCAGCCCAACGTCAGGCAAACCGCCCACAGCTTGCTCCGAAGATGCGGCGCTTGCCACTGGTGCTGAATCTCCTGTTTTTGCGCTGTGGCCCACACAATGGGCCGTCGCCACCAGCGCGTGTCGCGGGTGGCCTGTTGCAAGAGTCGTTGCGCCACCTGTAGGGTAGGGTCGAGGCGCAGGGCTTCGCGCAGGTGGGGTAGGGCCGCAGTAGCCTGATGCCGTTCCAGCAGCGCCGAGCCCACGTTGAGCCGCACAATGGCTGTGCTCGGCGCTAGCACCAACAGCTGCGTAAACACGGCATCAGCAGTGGTGTAGTCGTGCAGCTTATTGAGGCCCATGCCCAGCCATAGTAGGTTACCTGCGTGTTGGGGCTCCAGGCTCAACCCTGCATAGGCTACCTCAATAGCCGCCGCATACAAGCCCGCAAACCACAAAATCTGACTCCGCAACGCATAATACCGCACCATATCGGGGCGCAGGCGCAGGGCCTGGATAATGGCCTCGTCGGCGGCCAGATAGCGACTAAGCAGGTGCTGCACCTGGGCCAATAGGAAGAAAGCACTGGGCTCCTCGGGGGCCAGTGCAATGGTGGTGCGACTCATCTCCAGCGCCTCAGACAGCCGGCGCTGCCGCAATAGGGCTTCTGTTAGCGTGAGGTGGGCCTGCACGTCGTACGGTTCCTGTTGGAGCCGGCGCATGGCCAGCTGAGCCGCATCGACGGGGCGGTGGTGCTGAAGCAGGAGCGCTGCCCGGGCAAACCATTCTTCTTCCTGCCTCATCACACAAGCCGCCTACCTACTCCCGCGGTTTTTTAATGCCCAAATACACCAGAATATCGTCGTACACGCCGCCCTCGTTGGAGTAAAGCGCGTAGTTTTTGGCCGTGGCAAACCACTCCTTGGTGCTGGGGCGCACCTGGCCGGTGGCTTGCAGGAAATCGGTCTGCTCCAGGGGCAGGGGGCGGCCCTGCTTCATCGACTCCCGCAGGCGGTTTTCAATGGCCACGTCTACCAGCGCCTTGAGGTCGGCGCCGGAGAAGCCAGTCGTTTTGGCGGCCAAGGCTGCCACGTTCACATTGGTGCTCAGCGGTTTTTCGCGCAGCATCACTTCCAGTACGGCTTGGCGGGCAGCCTCATCGGGCGGCGTCACCAGCACAATGCGGTCGAAGCGGCCGGGACGGCGGAAAGCTGCATCCAGGTGCCAAGGCGCGTTGGTGGCGGCCATAATGAGCACGCCGTCGTTGGCACTCACGGCTCCATCCAACTCGGCCAGAAACTGATTGATAACGGTACGGCCCGCGCTTTGGCGCAAGTCGTGGCGATTGGCGGCCAGGGCGTCTACCTCGTCAAAAAACAGCACGCACGGCGCCTGCAACCGAGCCATCTGAAACAGCTGGTGCAGGTTTTTCTCGCTGTTGCCCAGCCACATATCCAGAATGTCGTTGATGCCGACGTTGATAAACGACGCCTGCACCTCGCCGGCTGTGGCACGAGCCAGGTGAGTTTTGCCGCAACCAGGCGGGCCGTACAGCAGCAGCCCACCGCCGGTAGCTTTGCCGTAGGCTTTGTAGAGGTCGGGGAATTGCAGGGGGTGGATGATTTTGAGGCGGATTTCCTCCTTCACCGCCTCCATGCCGCCTACATCGGCAAAGTTGATTTTGGGCTTTTCGAGGCCCGCAAACAGGGCTTGTTCGTCTACCACAGGCGCGCTATCGGTGGGGCGCGGGCCTTGTGCCGGCACAGGCGTAGCCGATTCGCGCAGTTGGGCGGCCAAGGTAGCGTCCTCCAGGGTAGGGTTATGGTGCAGAGCCGTTTCATACGCCTCACGGGCGGCTTCTTGCTGACCGGTTTGGGCAAGTAGGCGCGCGTGCAGCAAGTGGGCACGCGCGTGCTCGGGGGCGCTGATTAATAGTTCTTCCACCACCACAAAAGCCGCCGAGGTTTTGTGCAAGCCAGTGTAGACTTCGGCTAATCCCAACTGCAAATCCGTATCGGTGGGTACCTGACGCAGGCCGGTGCGGTATAGTTCTTCGGCTTCGGGGAGGCGTTGAGCTTGCACCAGCAGGCCGGCTACGTGCTTGCGAAGGGGTAGATTATCGGGCGAGAAGGTAAGCGCTTCCAGCAGCGGTTGAATAGCGGATGGATCGGGTAAAGCAGCCATAAGTAAACACGAATCGTTGTACTTGCAAGCTACGGTCTTTCGCGGTTTTGTGCTAACTAATCCGCTTTATATTGCTGCAAAACCATCTGTAAGTCAATTTCTGACACACCAGCAATGGCTATTTTTTTGGAAGGCGCCGTATGGCCGCTTAGTAGCTCAACACTTGATTTGGCTACGCCAAATACCTCGGCCAGGTAGGCCAGCAGGCAAGCGTTGGCTTTGCCATCCTGAGGGGGCGCCTGTAGGCGCACCGCTACAGTGCCATCGGCGGCTACCAGCAGCTGATTGCGACGGGCATTAGGCTTGGCTTTGAGGTGCAAAATGGCCAAAACAGTTGCCTTACGCGGGGTCGTTGTAGGCGTCGTACACGTTCCAGGCCCACACCAGGAAAGGCACAATAAACGTCCACCACAGAAAAAATCCGACCAAGCCGCTAATCACCCAAATGAACAGCGCCTTCAGAATCTGGCCTTTGATTAATTGGCCCAAGCCGGGCAGGAATATGGAAGCAAGGGCTGGAACGCCGTAGGTCTGTTTCATTAGTCGATTATTTAATGTGCTGTTTGGTTGATGTGCTGATGAGTCGATACGATGATGTGATAGAGCTAATAAGTTGATTTTCGACGGTTTGATGTGCTATGTGCTGGTTTCGATGCGCCTTATTGAAACGCCGTTTTCCTCGGATGGTTGAAATGATATGGTAGGGTTCGCAATCAGCCTATCAAAAATCAACGTATCAGCACATCAACTTACCCGTGCCTGCCCGAACGGGCATTGGTCGAGCACAACGCAGCGCCCGCAGGCCGGAGCAGCGTAGTAGCAGCATTTTTGCCCATGAAACATGAGCGCCTCATGGTGGTCGTAGACTTGCTGGGCGGTCCAATCGGGGGGGAGTAGGGCTGCTAGTAGGGCGTGTGCGGGGCCTTCGCCTACCTTGGGACCAATCAGACCCAGGCGTTGGGCCACGCGGTGGTGGTGGCTGTCGACGGGCATAGCGGGCCGGTGCAATGTGCTGAACAGCAATACGGCGGCGCTGGTTTTGGGGCCTACCCCCGGCAGTTGCTCCAGCCAGGCCCGAGCCTCTGGAATGGGCATATCGGCCAGAAATTCTAGGTGGCAGGGGCCGTCGCAGCGGGTGCTTACCTCGCGCAGTACGGCTTGCAGGCGCGGGGCCTTTTGCTCGGGCCAAGTGCAGGGGTTGATGGCGGCTTCTACCTCCGCCGTCGGGGCGTCGCGCACGGCATCCCAGTCTGGAAACCGGGCGCGCAGTTGCTGGTAAGCGCGGTGCGAATCCTGGTTTTTGGTGCGGTGCGAAAGCAAGGAGCTGATGAGCTCACTCAGAGGATCTTTTTCGCTGAAAAACGGAAAAGGCGCGCCGTACTGAGCGCAGAGGCGCTCGTGTACCAGCAGTGCCTTTTCCTGGCGGGCTTCGAAGGTAGGAGAGTCGGGGGCGGTAGGGGAGGGCTTCACTTGCTTGCCTACGCAAAGCGCCGGCCGCAGGGTTGCCCGCGCTGTCTCCTATCTACCGGCGTTATTGTCGCTGTTATAAATCGTAATAGCCTGTTTGATGTTATTCTGCTGCTTGCCCTGCAACACCAGCGGTACAATCAGCAGCGGTATACCCGCATACACCAGCGGCGAAATAGTAGGCCCAGTTGCGTTTGGATTAACAGACGATACCAACCCGGCCACCAGCAAACCACCGGCGGCCACGTAGCTTAGGGTAGTGATGGTCTGGTAGCGGCGTGCCTGGGCTAGCAGGGCGCTGGCGCCGGCATTGTCGGACACGGCCACGCTCAGGTTGCGCACATTCAGGTCCTGCACCGGCCCGTTTTCCTTGCTGAAATACGACGTTTTCACTGTACGGTAGCCACCGTAGGGGTAGCCTCCAAAACCACCACCGTAGGGCATGCCGAAGCCTCCGTAGCCAAATGGGCTATACCCGAAAGGGCTGCCGCCTGCATACTGCGTACGGGTGATGGAATACAGGCTCAGGCGCCCTACCCGGTCACGGCGCAGGGTAGCCTCACGGCGCGATTTGGGTAGGGTAGTGCGCACATAGAATCCGGTTTCGTCTTCGTAGTACCGCACTTGGTCGAAGTCGATGCGTTGCTGCCCGTCGAGCAATAAGAAGTTGCGCCCAAACACGGGCTGCTTGATTTCGACGTCGTAGGCGCGGTACACCTGCCCGCTTTTCAGGCCCACCGCGTAGCGACTGGTATTGGCCGGGGGTAGGCTCTGCATCTGGCGTTGCTGCTGTTGCTGGCGCATCTCAGCTTCCGACAAGGCCGGTGGCGCCGCCAACTGGGGCCTTACCGTATCGGGAGCAGCTACGGGCGCGGGGGCTGCTTGCGGCAGCGTGTTGAGTTGGCGAGGACCCTCCTGCTGCGCCCATGCGGCGGGCGCGCCCAGCAGGAGTACGGCGAAGAGAAAGGAGCGGCAAGTCATGGTGCGTAGAGAAAAAGCAGAAGCCCAAAAAAACGGGGTCGGCATGAAGGTAAAATTAATTTTGCTACGCTGCTAGCCGAAAATTGATGGAAGCAGCCAAACCATTAGCACATGGATGACCACTGGCAACCCAATGGTTGCATAACGTCAGAACATTTGGATATGGTATGAGACTGAGCTAACCGCAAATGCCCAACTTGTTGTCTGTTGGCACCTGCCAGCCCGTATCTTTGCCTACCATGTCTGACCTTATTACCAGCCCCCAGAACCCGCGTATTAAAGCCTTGCTGCGGTTGCAGCAAAAGTCGTCGGAGCGGCGCCAGCAGGGCCTGACCATTGTAGAAGGCTTGCGCGAGCTGACGGTAGCCCGGCAGGCGGGGGTAGCGGTGCCTACCATATTCATCTGCCCCGAGCTGGCCGGCGCAGCCCAACCGCCTACTCTCGCTGCTGTGCTCGATAAGAGTACGGAGTGGGTAACCGTCTCGAAAGCCGTGTTTGAGCGCGTGGCCTACCGCGAGGGTTCCGATGGTGTGCTGGCCCTGGTGCGCCCACCCCACCGTACGCTCACCGACCTGAGTCTACCCTCCAATCCGCTGCTGCTGGTGCTGGAAGCCGTGGAAAAGCCCGGCAATCTAGGCGCCATCCTGCGCACCGCCGATGCTGCCCAGGCTACCGCCGTCATCGTCTGCGACCCACGCACCGACCTCTACAATCCCAACGCTATCCGCAGCAGCATTGGCTGCATTTTCACGGTGCCCACGGTGGCTACTTCGCGCCTTGAGCTGTTGGCATGGTGCCAGGAGCACGGCATCCGCACCTACGCCGCCGCCCTCACCGACGCGGCCCTACCCTATACTACCCGCGATTTTCGCGGCCCCACGGCCCTCGTGATGGGCACCGAGGCCGACGGCCTCACCCCCGAACTACGCCAAGCCTGCGACGAAACCATCATCATCCCCATGCGCGGCGCCATCGACTCGCTCAACGTAAGCACCGCCACCGCCATACTAACGTTTGAAGCCGTGCGGCAGAGAGGAGAAATAGTGAAGTGGTGAGTTTGTGAAGTAGTGAATGAAAAAGGCGGCTGTCATCCTGAGCTTGCGAAGGACCTTATCACGCTTGGACGAGTCGTTGTGACGTCTGTTGTTCTAGTGTGATAAGGTCCTTCGCTCCGCTCAGGATGACACGCGTCTTTTCAACTCACAATTTCACTACTCACCACCTCACCACTTCATTCTTCATTCCAAACCAACTCCCCCGCCAGCACGGTGCCTTGCACCTCAAAATCGGCGTTGAATAAACATAAATCAGCACGGTAGCCGGGTTGGATGAGGCCTAGCTCGTCGTCGAGGGCGAGGACCTGGGCGGGGTAGAGGGTAGCCATGCGCAGGGCTTCTTCCAGGGGTAGGCGCACCTCCTGCACGCAGTTGCGCACGGCATCCATCATGCTGAGAGCCGAGCCAGCCAGCGTGCCGTCTTCGTCCACGAAGCAATTATCGGCTCGGCGGAAACGGTAAGCGCCGTGGGTGCCGGCCTCCACGGCATCTGTAATCAGAAACAGCCGCTTGCCCAGTAGTTTGTGGCTGATGCGCACGGCCGCAAAGTCGCAGTGCACACCGTCGGCAATGATGCTGGCGTGAGCTGAATCGGCATCGTAGATGGCCCCTACCAGCCCCGGCGCCCGGCTTTCCAGCGCCGACATGGCATTGAACAGGTGCGTAGCCGCCGTGAAACCCTGTTTGAAGGCCGCCGCGCCCTGCGCATACATAGCGTTGGAGTGCCCTGCCGACAGGACTACCTCCGCGCGGCGCAGCAGAGCTATTATTTCCGGCGTGGTCACTTCGGGCGCCAGCGTCATCATGCGCAGGATGCCTTCACCTATTGTGAGTAGCTCCGCTACCGATTCGGTAGTGGGCTGCTGAATAAATTCTTCCTGGTGAGCACCCTTCTTAACAGGGTTGATGTAAGGACCTTCGAGATGAATACCCAGCAGGCTTGGGTACCCGGCCTGTTGGTAGTCGCGGCCGGCTTGCAAGGCCGCCCGTATCATCTCGGGCGAGTTGGTGGGCATGGTAGCCTGAAAGCCGGTGGTGCCGTGGCGTCGCACGTAAGCCTGTAGCTTCTGCAACGATTGCACCGTTGGATCAACCGAAAACAGTGCCCCACTACCCCCATAAATCTGCAAATCGATGAAGCCGGGGCTCACATTGCACCCGCGCCCATCCACGCGGTCTACGTCGGCGGGGGCGGCTACTTCGGGTACAATGGCCGCCACATGGCTTCCTTTAATCAGCACGGCGTGGTCGTGCAAAACGGTGTTGCCGCTGTAAATGGTGCAGTTGGTAAGCAGGTACGACATGGTGGCGGAGTAGTCAGATGTAGAGTGTGTGCTAAGCTACTAAACGGTAATAAGCAGGTAGGGTATCGAAAGCAGTTGGGGTTCTCACGCTCAACCCGTCTCGTTGCCTTGGCGTAGGCATACGCTATGGCACACGAACACCGCACATTCCGCATTCGCGGCCGCGTACAGGGCGTCTTTTTTCGACGGAGCGCACAACAGGAAGCGCGCCTACTCGGCCTCACCGGCTATGCCCGCAACAACGACGACAACACCGTTACAATTGAGGCCGAAGGACCTGCGGAGGCGCTGAATAAGCTAGCCGCTTGGTGTCAGCACGGCCCTAGCACCGCTAAGGTAGAGCGGGTAGAGAAAACGGTGGGGGGAGATGCAAGGCTACACTGAATTTGAAGTGCGGCGCCATTGAAAAAGGCTCAGCGTATACGCTGAGCCTTTTTTAATTTCACACGACAGCCTGTCTAGCTGGCTTTGTTGTACACGGTTTTTTCCAGCCGCTCAATGCGCTGCTGCAAGCTTTCTATATCCGTATGCTGCTGTTGCTGCGTAGCCACCCCATCATAGCGCGCTGTCTGCCTGTTCATAGCATCAATCACGGCCTCCGTCATGCGGTCGAAGGAGTTGTTGAGCCGTGCAAAGCCTTCGTTCATATCCTGGCGCATCTGCACTTGCTCTTGCTGCATTTGCGCTTGCTGTTGCTGCACGTGTTCCAGCGTAATCAAAATGTCGGCTACTACTTCGGGCAGGTCGCGCTTATTGCGGTTTTCAGAATCCATAGAATAGTATAAGTTGGTAAGCCAAGATACGTAATTGCTCCGGCAGTTGATAAAGCTAAAAAAGAAAAGGAGCGCAACCGTTTTGGTTGCGCTCCTTTAAAGCTATCAGCCAATAGCTTCTACCACAAACGTTAGTCAGCCTGCTTAGCGTAGCGTAGACGCTCGTTTTCGTCGAGGTAGATCTTGCGCATCCGCACCGATTTCGGCGTTACCTCCAGGTACTCATCCTTCTGGATGTATTCCATGGCTTCTTCCAGCGAGAACTGGCGCTTGGGCACAATCTTCACGTTTTCGTCGGAGCCCGAAGCACGCATGTTGGTGAGCTTCTTACCTTTCTGAATGTTGATGGTGAGGTCGTTGGGGCGGGTGTGCTCACCGATTACCTGACCAGCGTATACCTCTTCGCCCGGATCCACGAAGAACTCGCCGCGGTCCTGCATCTTGTCGATGGTATAAGCGGTGCCAGGACCGGTTTCCAACGAAATCAGCGAGCCGGAAACACGACCGGGAATGTTGCCCTTGTGCGCCTCATACTTTACGAAACGGTGGTTCATGATGGCCTCACCAGCGGTGGCGGTCAGCACGTTGTTACGCAGGCCAATCAAGCCGCGCGACGGGATGTTGAACTCCAGGTGCTGCAAGTCGCCCTTGGGCTCCATGATGGTCAGCTCGCCTTTGCGCATGGTTACCAACTCAATCACCTTGCCGGCGGTTTCCTCGGGCACATCTACTACCAGGTGCTCGATGGGCTCCAGGCGGTGGCCGCTCTCGTCTTCCTGGAACAGTACCTGGGGCTGGCCTACCTGCAACTCATACCCTTCGCGGCGCATCGTCTCGATGAGCACCGACAAGTGAAGAATACCGCGGCCGTACACCAAGAAGGAGTCTTCCTTGTCGGTTTCCTTCACGCGCAGGGCCAGGTTTTTCTCGGTTTCCTTGTACAGACGGTCGCGCAGGTGGCGCGAGGTCACGAACTTACCTTCCTTACCGAAGAACGGCGAGTTGTTGATGGTGAACAGCATGTTCATCGTCGGCTCGTCGATGCTGATGCGGGGTAGGGGCTCCGGGTTTTCGGCGTCGGCAATGGTGTCGCCGATGTCGAAGCCTTCGATGCCCGTTACGGCGCAGATTTCGCCGGCGCTAACCTCCGAAACCTTGGCGCGGCCGAGGCCTTCGAATACCTGTAGTTCTTTGATTTTTACCTTCTTGATGCTGCCATCAGCCTTGCACAGGCTCATGTTGGCACCTTCTTTCAGGGTACCACGCTGCACACGGCCGATGGCGATACGACCCACGAACGACGAGTAGTCGAGCGAGGTCACCTGCATCTGCGGGGTGCCTTCGTTGAACGGCGCGGGCGGAATCACCTCGATGATGGCATCGAGTAGGGGCGTGATGTTGTCGGTCTGCTCTTTCCAGTCGCGCGACATCCAGCCTTGCTTGGAAGAGCCGTACAGGGTCACGAAATCCAGCTGGTCTTCCGAAGCGCCCAAGTTGAACATCAGGTCGAACACCTGCTCGTGCACCTCGTCGGGGCGGCAGTTTTCTTTGTCTACCTTGTTTACTACCACGATGGGCTTCAGGCCCAGGTCGATGGCTTTGCCTAGCACGAAACGCGTCTGGGGCATAGCGCCTTCAAAGGCATCGACGAGCAGCAATACGCCGTCGGCCATCTTCAGTACGCGCTCTACCTCACCGCCGAAGTCGGCGTGACCAGGGGTATCGATGATGTTGATTTTAACGTCCTTATAGCGGACGGACACGTTCTTGGAAACGATGGTGATACCCCGCTCGCGCTCCAGGTCGTTGTTGTCGAGAATCAGGTCGTCGAACTGCTGGTGTTCGTCGAAGATTTTCGAGGCGTGAATGATCTTGTCCACGAGCGTGGTTTTGCCGTGGTCAACGTGCGCAATAATTGCGATATTCCGAATGTTCTGCATACAAAGGGTTTTGCGGGTGCAAAGGTACGCATTTTTGGTGGCAAAAACGCACAGCAACAAAAAGATAACTCACTGTGACTGAAAGAGCCGCGCTGCGTGGCAGAACCGAACGCAAAGCCAAGTGCGTACGTTTCATCACAGATGAGTTTACTGCTCATCATCTCCTCCGGCCTTTCATTTCCTACCCTCATGCGTACCTCCTTGCTGGCTTTGCTGTTAGCCCTCGGTATCAGCTCCACAGCCTGTTCTCAGAATAAAGCTAAAACCATCCCCAACGGCCCCGACGTGCCAGCCCGCACCGTGAATGCGGTGGACAAAAAATACGCCGCCCCCAAGCCCGTGACGGGCAAGCCCGGCGAGTTTCCGGTGCAGAAAACCACCGCCGAATGGAAAAAGCAACTCACCGACGAGCAGTTCTACATCCTGCGCGAGAAAGGCACCGAGCGCGCCTACAACAACCCCTACTGGGACAATCACGCCAAGGGCACGTACTACTGCGCCGGCTGCCACAACCTGCTGTTCAACTCCAGCACCAAGTTCGAGTCGGGCACAGGCTGGCCGAGCTTTTGGGCACCTGCTACCGATAATAGCCTGAAAGTAACCGACGACGAAAGCTTCGGGATGAGCCGCGACGAGATAGTGTGCGCCAAGTGCGGCGGCCACCTCGGCCATGTCTTCGACGACGGCCCCAAGCCTACCGGCCTGCGATACTGCATGGACTCGTATGGCATGACCTTCGAGAAGGCTAAATAACCTAAGCTGAACTGTATTTTTGTGCTGCTGAGCTTCGGCTTGGCGGTACTTTTTATTTTCCTACCTATGTCCGCTCACCCCAATTCCATCGAAGGCCTGCAACGGCAGCTGGCCCCCGCCCGCCAGCAGCTTGTCGACCACGGCGTGTACCATGCCCTCACGTCGCTCGACGATTTGCGCACGTTTATGCAGCACCACGTTTTTGCGGTGTGGGATTTTATGTCGTTGCTGAAAGCGCTGCAACGTGAGTTGACCTGTGTATCCCTACCCTGGGTGCCCAAGGGCAACCCCGCTACCCGCCGCCTCATCAACGACATTGTGCTGGAAGAAGAAACCGATGTAGACCCCGAAGGCCGCCCCAGCAGCCACTTCGAACTGTACCTGCGCTCCATGCGGGAATGCGGCGCCGACACCCAGCCAGCGGAGCGCCTACTGGCAGCATTAGCCGAAGGCAAAACCGTAGCCGAAGCCCTGGAAGCTGCGCAAGCGCCAGCGTCGGTGCGGGAGTTTGTGCTAAGCACGTTTGCCATCATCGACTCGGGCAAGCCGCACGCCGTGGCTGCCGCCTTCACGTTTGGTCGCGAAGACGTGATTCCGGATATGTTCCGCCATTTGGTAGCCGATTTGCAACGCCGCTTCCCCGGCCAGCTCGATACGTTTGCGTACTACCTCAACCGTCACATCGAGCTGGATGAGGAAGTGCACACGCCCCTGGCCCAGCAAATGGTGCGCGAACTGTGCGGCGATGATGCCCAGAAATGGCAGGAAGCCGCTACCGTAGCCGCCGAATGCATGCAGGCCCGCGTAGCCCTCTGGAACGGCATCCAGGCCGATTTAGGTGTAACGGCTTCGTAGTGACTCGTTAGGACTAATCAATACCATTGTCATCCTGAGCTTGCGAAGGACCTTCTCACGCTAGAACGAGTCGTTAATACGATGGTCGTTCTAGCGTGAGAAGATCCTTCGCAAGCTCAGGATGACAGAATAGCAACTGAATATAGAACGGGCGCGTTGTAGGAGAAAATACCTCCCACAACGCGCCCGTTCTATAATGTCAGCCCGACTTTTACTTTCGTTTCTCAGTGCTTCGCTGCTGCTTAGCGGTGCGGCCTGCACCATCTCACAGGAGCAAGGCGTGGAGGTAGCCCGCCCCGCCGTGCCCGCCGAAATCCTAACGGATGCCGACCGCCAAGCCGCCTACAACAGTAATGCGGGCTTTGGCAGCGGCACCGCGCCCGATGCTACCCCCGGCCGGGTGCAGCCTGGGCAACAGGCCAGCGACGTAAATTCGCGCAAGCGGCCCGAGAGCCTGAACACCAACCTACCCAACAACACCCCTACCGAAACGCGGCTTAGTCGCCTGCGCGGGGCACCGTTGGATACACTGCGGCTACCGCCACGGTAAAGCCGGTGGTTATTCTGTATCGGCAGCAGTATCCGATGAAGGTGCGGGAGTAGCTGGTTTCTTAGCGCGTGAGGGCCGGCTGCGGGTAGACGTGGCCGCGGAAGTAGCGCGACGGCGCGGCTTAGCGGCCGGTTTCGGTGCGGCTTCTTCCGTATCAGCTGGCGTGGCGGCTAGTTCTTCCGTGTCGATGCTGTCGGAGGCGGCGGGGGTAGGGGTATCGTAGTGGCGCACTATCGTGTGTAGGGCCTGCTCAAACATGCGCTCCGTGTCGGCGTCGAGGCGGTTGGTGGCTTCGCGCACCACTTCCTTCAGTTTGGCTTTGGTTTCCTTGCGGATGCGCTTTACCACTTCGTTCATGCGCTTGTCCAGCTCCTTTTGCAGCTCTTTGGCGGCGGCTTTCAGCGATTTTTTCTGGTTGGTCTTCTTCTCGGCGCGGTTGTCGGTTACCAGCTCCGTGGCTTTGGGGGGGCTTTTCTTCTTGCTTTTGCTTTTGCCTTCAGCTTTATCGTTTTCTGCAATAGAAGCTTTGGTATTGATGAGTTCAGCTTTGGCCGACTTCAGTTTTTTATCCAGTTTTTTCATGGGTAGGGAGCAGTAAGAAGGTGTTTTGTTGGTAGCAGATACGCGCGCACGGCTCGACTGTTGTGGCGAAAGGTACCATGCAACGGTAGGAGAAAGTCGTTAAGAATTTGTTACCATCCTAACTCCTGTTTTTTACTCGTTCCTTTGCCGGAAAATTGGCGCACTTCTGCGCGCCGTTTTCCCTCCGCGACGACTGTTTTTGGTTTCTTTTTCTATGCAAATTCTTCCTCAACGCTATACCGTTACGGCGGCCCTACCCTACGCTAACGGCCCCGTGCACATTGGTCACCTGGCGGGCGTGTACCTGCCGGCCGACATCTACGTGCGCTACCTGCGCGCCCAGCAGCGCGACGTTAAGTTCATTTGCGGCTCCGATGAGCACGGTGTGCCCATCACCATTCGCGCCCAAAAAGAAGGCGTCACGCCCCAGCAGGTGGTCGATAAATACCACGCCATCATCAAAGATTCTTTCCAGGAATTTGGCGTGTCGTTCGATATTTACTCGCGCACTTCTTCCGAAACGCACGCCGAAACGGCCAGCGGTTTTTTCCGCAAACTCTACGACGATAACAAGTTTATCGAGCAGGTTTCGGAGCAGTATTATGACGAGAAAGCCGGGCAGTTTTTGGCCGACCGCTACATTGTGGGCACCTGCCCGCACTGCGGCAACGAAAACGCCTACGGCGACCAGTGCGAGAAATGCGGCTCGTCGCTGAGCCCCAGCGAGCTGATCAACCCGCGCTCCATGCTCTCCGGCAACCAGCCCGTGCTGCGCGAAACCAAGCACTGGTACCTACCCCTCGACCAATACGAACCCTGGCTGCGCGAGTGGATTGTGGAAGGCCACAAGCAGGACTGGAAAACCAACGTGTACGGCCAGTGCAAATCCTGGCTCGACCAGGGCCTGCACCCCCGCGCCGTAACCCGCGACCTGGACTGGGGCGTGCCCGTGCCCGTAGCCGGCGCCGAGGGCAAAGTGCTCTATGTATGGTTTGATGCGCCCATCGGCTACATCTCTGCTACCAAAGACCTGCTGCCCGGCGACGCCTGGAAACCCTATTGGCAGGACGCCGGCACTAAGCTGGTGCACTTCATCGGCAAGGACAACATCGTGTTCCACTGCATCATTTTCCCCACGATGCTGAAGGCCCACGGCGACTACATCCTGCCCGACAACGTGCCCGCCAACGAGTTCCTGAACCTGGAAGGCGACAAAATCTCTACTTCGCGCAACTGGGCCGTGTGGTTGCACGAGTACCTGCAAGACTTCCCCGGCAAGGCCGATGTGCTGCGCTATGTGCTCTGCGCCAACGCTCCCGAAACCAAGGACAACGACTTCACCTGGAAGGACTTCCAGGCGCGCAACAACAACGAGTTGGTGGCCAACCTGGGTAATTTCGTGAACCGTGCCGTAGTACTCACGCACAAATTCTTCGAGGGCAAAGTACCCGAATCCGTGGGTTTTGCTACCGAAGACGAAGACGTGCTGCGCCAACTCGCGGAATTCCCGCAGCGGGTAGGCGACCTGATTGAAGCCTACCGTTTCCGCGACGCCCTGAACGAACTGATGAACCTCACGCGCCTCGGCAACAAGTACCTGGCCGATATGGAGCCCTGGAAGCTCATCAAAACCGACCAAGCCCGCACCGGCACCGTGCTACACGTGGCCCTGCAACTGGCCGCTGGCCTCGTAACGCTGCTGGAGCCCTTCCTACCCGCCTCGGCCGACAAGCTGGGCCAGATGCTGAACCTGGAAAAAGGCAGCTGGCCCCAAGCCGGCCGCTCCGATGTCCTACCCGCCGGCCACCAGCTCCAGCCCGCCGCCCTGCTCTTCGACAAAATCGAAGACGCCACGGTAGAGGCCCAGGTGCAGAAGCTGCTTGACACAAAGAAAGCCAACGAGTTGGCCGCTGCTGTAGCTGCTCCCGCTAAAGCGGATATTTCGTTCGAGCAGTTCCAGCAAATGGACCTGCGCATTGGCACCATCACCGCCGCCGAGAAGGTAGCCAAAACCAAGAAGCTGCTAAAGCTCACCGTGGACCTGGGCCTACCCGAGCCGCGCACCATTGTATCGGGCATTGCCGAACATTTTCTACCCGAAGCCCTCATCGGCCAGCAAGTGCAGGTGCTGCTGAACCTGGCGCCCCGCGAAATCAAAGGTATCCAGAGCCAGGGCATGCTGCTGATGGCTGAAAATGCTGATGGCGTATTGTCGCTGATGCAGCCGAGCAGCCACGTATTGCCGGGATCCAACGTGGCGTAGGGGCGCGTTGCACACGCCCCTCGTTGCTGATGTTGTTATAATCTTATAATCAAAACCGCCTGTCATCCTGAGCTTGCGAAGGACCTTCTCGCGGTAGAACGATGAGCGTCACAACGACTCGTTCTGCCGCGAGAAGGTCCTTCGCAAGCTCAGGATGACAGGCGGTTTTTATGTGTCGCCTACCTAAGGGCGCCTGCAAGGCGCCCCTACTTCGTGTTCACTACGTTCATCGTGCGTTCCAGCCCTATCGTGCCAAACGACAGAATCGCGTCGGCCGCCCGCTCGATGTGGGTGGAAAGGTCGATCTGCTCGTCGGCGGAGAAAGGATTGAGCACGTAATCCACCTGCCTACCCTTCGAGAAGTTGGCATCTACGCCGAAGCGCAGGCGGGCGTACTCGTCGGAACCGATACTTTCCTGGATGCTTTTCAAGCCATTGTGCCCACCAGCCGAGCCTCTGCCTTTCAGGCGCAGCTTGCCGTAGGGTAGGGCTAGGTCGTCGGTTACCACTACCATGTTTTCCTTCGGGATTTTGAGGCTGGTGAGGTAGTGCGCGGCGGCTTTGCCGCTCAGGTTCATGTAGGTGGTGGGTTTCACCAGTACAAAGATTTTACCCTTGTGCTTGATTTCGGTGACGAAGGCATGACGGCCTAGCTCAAACCGGGCGTCGTTTTTCTTCGCCAGATAATCGGCCACCATAAACCCAATGTTGTGGCGCGTATCAGCATACTCCGGCCCAATATTGCCGAGAGCGAGAACGAGGAATTTCATGCGGTAAGGTAGGCGCTTAGCCTCTTAATAAGAACGAAGTTGCAAAGAATACGCTCCATTGTTCATAAAAAGAGCCGCTCTTGTGGGAGCGGCTCTTTATGTATACGATACGTAGCCGAAGCCAGTAACTTATTTCTCGCCAGCCATCTGGCCTTTCAGCGCACGTGGGATGGCCACGGTGGCGATAGGAGCCAGGGGGTTGGTCAGGATGGTGTAGTTCTCAGGCTCTACCTTACTTACTTTGATCGACTTACCGAGGCCCAGGTCCGAAATGTCCACTTTCACGGAATCTGGCAGGTTTTCGGGTAGGGCTTTCACTTTCAGCTTACGCAGCTTGCTTACCAGCTTGCCACCAGCCAGCACGCCCGGCGATACGCCTACGTATTGTACGGGCACGTCCATCTTCACTTCTTTGCCGTCTTGCAGCAACAGGAAGTCAACGTGCAGCAGCATTTCGTTTACGGGGTGGAATTGCGCGTCCTGCACGATAGCACGGTAGGTAGTACCCTCAACGTTGAGGTCTACAATGTGTACTTCGGGGGTGTACAGCAGTTCGCGGAACAGGATGGCCGGGGCTGAAAAATGCACTTGCTCGTCGCCGCCGTACAGTACGCACGGTACATACGACTCCAGGCGCAGCGCCTTGGCATCTTTCTTACCGAGATTCGCTCTTTTAAACCCTACAATCTCGAGGCTTTTCATAAAAACGTGTGTTTGAGAGAAATAGAACGCCTACCCTGCATGGGTAAACGGGCCGCAAAGGTAGGTATAAATTCAGAAGTATGAATAGATAAGTGAGGATAATCCTTGAAATGTCTCGTTCCGTCAAAACGTCATTTCGACCAGCGGGAGAAATCTCGCGTGCCGTGATAATTTCAATCGTCAGGAATTACCGTGGCACGCGAGATTTCTCCCGCTGGTCGAAATGACGGACAAAGATGTTCTCACGCAATCGGAGCCATTAACGCAACCTGCCGGCAAAACCGCAGACTTTGGCAGTAGCCTCCGCAGGCAATTCTGTACTTTGAGGCCCTCATCTATTCTCTCCCCATGAAAAAAGCAGTTGCCCTCGGCTTACTGGTGTGGTGTAGCGTTCCGGCGCTGGCCCAAAACCAGGATAGCTACGCCAAAGCCCACTACACCAAGCAGGAAGTGTACATTCCGATGCGCGACGGCACCAAGCTGTTCACGGCCATCTACACGCCCAAAGATGCCAGCAAGCAGCACAAGTACCCCATGATGATGCAGCGCACCTGCTACAGCATCGCGCCCTATGGCGAAGGCAAGTATCCGGCGCGCCTGGGACCTTCGGAAACGATGATGAAGGAGGGCTACATCTTTGTGTATCAGGATGTGCGCGGGCGCTACAAGAGCGAGGGCACCTGGACCAACATGACGCCCGTTATCGACAACAAGAAGGGTAAAAAGGACGTCGACGAGGGCTCTGATACCTACGATACCATTGAGTGGCTGACTAAGAAAGCAGCCAACAACAACGGCAGGGTAGGACAGTGGGGCATTTCCTACCCCGGTTTCTATACGGCGGCCGGCATCCTGTCGGACCATCCGGCGCTGAAGGCTTCCTCGCCGCAGGCACCCGTTTCGGACTTCTTCTTCGACGATTTCCACCACAACGGGGCGTTTTTGGAATCGTACATCTTCACCTTTCCGGTGTTTGGGGTGCAGAAGCAGGATACCACCAGCCGTGCCTGGTACAGCGCCCAAAACATCAAGCCAAACACCAAGGACGGCTACCAGTTTCTGCTGGATCTTGGTCCGCTGAAAAACGCCGACCAGTACTACGCCAACAACTTCTTCTGGCAGGAAACCATCAACCACCCCAACTACGACGAGTTCTGGCAGAAGCGCGGCCTACCTGAGCACTACAAGTCCGGCATCAAGCCGGCTGTGATGACGGTAGGCGGCTGGTTCGACGCCGAGGATTTGCGCGGCCCGCTCACTATTTATAAGACCATTGAGAAGAAAAACCCCAACGCCTATAACACCATCGTGATGGGGCCGTTTGGACACGGGCGCTGGAGCCGCGAAACCGGCCACACCATGCACAGCAACGTGTATTTTGGTGACAGCATTGCCACGTTCTATCAGAAGAATATCGAGGCGAAGTTCTTCCGGCACTTCCTGAAAGAAGACAGCGGCAAGAACTCCGGCCTGCCCGAAGCCTATATGTATGACACGGGCAAGAAGCAGTGGGAAACCTTTGCCAAGTGGCCCGCCGCCAACGCTACCCACCAAAAGCTCTACCTCGCCGCCGATGGTAAAATCAGCCAGCAACCAGCCGCCACGCCCGGCACCACTACCTTCCTCAGCGACCCGCTGAAGCCCGTGCCCTACACCGAGGACCTGACCACCACGATGGGCTTCACCCCGCACAACTATATGAGCGAGGATCAGCGCTTCGCTGGCCGTCGCCCCGATGTAGTGGTGTTCCAGACCGATGTGTTGACCGAAGACGTGACGCTGGGCGGTGAAATCATGGCCAAGCTGCAAGTGGCCACCACCAGCACCGACGCCGACTGGGTAGTGAAGCTCATCGACGTGTATCCGGGCGATGAGGCCAACAACGCCTACATGCCCAACAAGAACATCATGCTCAGCAACTACTGGCAGATGGTGCGCTCCGAAGTGATGCCGGCCCGCTTCCGCAACAGCTTCGAGAAGCCCGAGGCAATGGTAGCGAATCAAAAAACGGCCGTTGATTTCCGCTTGCAGGACGTGCTGCATACCTTTAAAAAGGGCCACCGCATTATGGTACAGGTGCAAAGCACGTGGTTCCCATTCATTGCCCGCAATCCGCAAAAGTTCGTGCCCAACCCCTACAAAGCCGACGCCAGCGACTACACGAAAGCTACGCACACGGTGTATGGGGACAGTTTCTTGGATGTGGAGGTGCTGAAATAAGGTCTTTCTGTCATCCTGAACGCAGTGAAGGACCTTATCACGTGAGAACGACTCGTGGTTTCGAGTACCGTCTTTACGTGATAAGGTCCTTCACTGCGTTCAGGATGACAGAAAAATCTAAATAAACAACGAGCTAATCGACTCGTGCGAAACAACGTTGTGCATGGCCTGTGCAAACAGTGCTGCCACCGATACTACCTTGATCTTCTTGTTCTCCTCGCGCAGCGGAATGGTATCCGTGATAATCAGCTCCTCCAGCGCGGAGTTGCGGATACGGTCATGGGCGGGGCCGCTGAGCAGGGGGTGGGTGATGACTGCCCGCACCGATTTGGCGCCGCGCTCCATCAGCAGGTCGGCGGCTTTGCAGATGGTACCGGCTGTGTCCACGATGTCGTCTACCAGCACCACGTTGTGGCCGGCTACGTCGCCGATTACCTGCATGGAGGCAATCTCGTTGGCCCGCAGGCGCATTTTGTCGCACACTACAATCTCGGCGCCGAAGCGCTTGGCGTAGGCCCGCGTGCGCACTACCCCGCCCACGTCGGGGGAGGCAAACAGCAGGTTGTCCAGGTTCAGCGACTTGATGTAGGGCACCGTCACGGCGGCACCGTCGAGGTGGTCTACCGGAATATCGAAGAAGCCTTGGATCTGGCCCGCGTGCAGGTCGCAGGTCATGAGGCGGTCGGCGCCTACGCTCTGGATGATGTTGGCTAATACTTTGGCGCCGATGCTCACGCGCGGTTTGTCTTTACGGTCCTGGCGGGCGTAGCCCATGTAGGGCATCACCACGTTCACTTTATAGGCCGAGGCGCGTTTGGCGGCGTCTACCATCAAGGCCAGCTCCATCAGGTTCTCGGCGGGCGGGTTGGTGCTTTGGATCAGAAAAACCGCGCAGCCGCGCACGCTTTCGTTGAAGCTCGGCCCCAGCTCCGCGTCGGCGAAGCGCTGGATGCTAAGGTCGCCCAGCGGCATACCGTAGGCGGCCGCTATTTGCTCACCGAGTTCGTGCGAAGCATTGCCCGTAAAGATCTTAACCTGTTGTGACATGAAAAAGAGGTAGAGGTGTTGGAGAAGAAGACAAAGAACGGGCGGCAAGTAGAAAGCGCCAAGCGTTGGCCCGAATAAAGCCAGCGCCCCAGAAAAACCTAAAAAAGCGAAAGGCGCTGCCTTCCTGTTTAGGAAGATGCAGCGCCTTTCGCGGTAGTTGAGCAGTTGTCCGACCAGGGCTCGAACCTGGACTTTCTTGAATCAAAATCAAGCGTGTTGCCAGTTACACCATCGGACAATTTGTAATTCCCAACGGGGTGTGCCGTTTGGGTGTGCAAATGTACTACTGTTAGGATTCAAGGCAAACTTTCGGGCAAATATTTTTTTCAGCCAACTGGTTTCAAAAGCCCTTTTCATGCTGGTTGAAGCGGCTGAAACCTTGATTTTCAGAGTGTGACGTTTCCACTAAAAAGCTGAAAATTTCTCAGGGTCTCTTGGTAAGTAGACTTGGCAAAGCAACGATTTTGCCGTAGTTTTGCGGCCTGAAAACGTTGCACCACCCCTACATATAATAGAACCGCATGGCGAATATCGGTAAAATCACCCAGGTCATTGGTCCCGTCGTGGACGTGAGCTTCGCGGGTGAAGGCGCTAAACTGCCTAATATCTTGGATGCCCTCGAAGTAACGAAGGATAACGGCCAGGTTGTGGTACTGGAATGCCAGCAGCACTTGGGGGAAGACCGGGTACGCACCATTGCCATGGATTCGACCGAGGGGATGACCCGCGGCGCCGAAGTGCGTGACTTGGGCGCCCCCATCTCCATGCCCACCGGCGACGGCGTGAAAGGCCGCCTGTTCAACGTAATCGGCGAGGCCATTGACGGCATCCCGCAGCCCAAGAGCGCCGGCCCCATGTCCATTCACCGCCACGCCCCGGCGTTTGAGGACCTGGCTACGTCGTCGGAGGTGTTCTTCACCGGCATCAAAGTAATCGACCTGCTTGCTCCCTATGTAAAGGGTGGTAAGATTGGTTTGTTCGGTGGCGCCGGGGTAGGCAAAACCGTACTGATTCAGGAGCTGATCAACAACGTGGCCAAGGCCTACTCGGGTCTGTCGGTGTTTGCTGGTGTGGGCGAGCGTACCCGCGAAGGCAACGACTTGCTGCGTGAATTCATCGAGGCCAACATCATCCGCTACGGCGAGGAGTTCAAGCACTCGATGGAAGAAGGCGGCTGGGACCTGAGCAAGGTAGACATGGCCGAGATGGAAAAGTCGCAGGCTACCCTGGTGTTCGGCCAGATGAACGAGCCTCCCGGAGCCCGCGCCCGCGTGGCCCTGTCGGGTCTGACCATTGCCGAGAGCTTCCGCGACGGCGACGGCACCGGCGCTGGTCGTGACATTCTGTTCTTCATCGACAACATCTTCCGCTTCACGCAGGCAGGTTCGGAAGTATCGGCTCTGTTGGGTCGTATGCCTTCAGCCGTAGGTTATCAGCCTACCCTGGCTACTGAAATGGGCGCCATGCAGGAGCGCATTACCTCCACCAAGCGTGGTTCCATCACCTCGGTACAGGCTGTATACGTACCTGCCGATGACTTGACGGACCCGGCTCCGGCCAACACCTTCGCTCACTTGGACGCTACCACGGTACTGTCGCGTAAGATTGCTGAGCTGGGTATCTACCCTGCTGTAGACCCACTGGACTCTACCTCGCGCATTCTGGACGCTACCATCCTCGGCGACGAGCACTACAACACCGCCCAGCGCGTGAAAGAGCTGCTCCAGCGCTACAAAGAACTGCAAGACATCATTGCCATCCTGGGTATGGACGAGCTGTCGGAGGAGGACAAGCAGGTAGTAACGCGCGCCCGCCGCGTGCAGCGCTTCCTGTCGCAGCCCTTCTTTGTGGCCGAGCAGTTCACGGGCCTGAAAGGCGTACTGGTTGACATCAAGGACACCATCAAAGGCTTCAACGAAATCATCGACGGCAAGTATGACCACCTGCCCGAGGCTGCTTTCAACCTGGTAGGCAACATCGAAGATGCCGTAGCCAAAGGTGAGCGTCTGATTGCCGAAGCGAAATAATTTTTTAGTTGCCAGTTGTTAGTTGTCAGTTGTCAGGATTTGTTCTGAAACTAACAGCTGACAACTAAAAACTGACAACCACTATGCATTTAGAAATCATCACGCCGGACCGGAAGGTGTTTGAAGGCGAAGTAACCTCGGCGCAGTTTCCGGGTATCGACGGGCTGTTTGAAGTGCTGAACAACCACGCCCCGCTGATTTCGGCGTTGAAAACCGGCGCTGTAACGATTAACGGCACCAGCGGCCGCGAGTCATTCAACATCGACGGTGGCGTGGTAGAAGTATTGCGCAACAACGTGATTGTGCTGGCAGAGTCGATCAAGGCGTAACTTTCGCACTTCTGATTTTCTGAAAAAAGGTCTTTCTCCGCGGAGAAAGACCTTTTTTTGTGCCGTAAGCCGTAGCTTGTGCCGCGAACCATGCTTTGCTGTATTCGATGGAAATTCATCCCAAAATCACCCCGATTTACCAGACTTCCGTTTTCAAGTTTGAAGACCTGAACGAGCTGGAGCTGTATTTCGGAGAGCCGGGAAGCCGCTACCTCTACTCCCGCAATGGCAACCCCAACTCTGATGAGCTGGCCGAGGCCATCAATAAACTGGAAGCCGGCGCGGGAGCCGTGGCAACTGGTTCCGGCATGGGGGCCATCTTTGCGGCCATGCTGTGCTACTGCCAGGCCGGCGACCATGTGCTGTGCGCCCAGGACATCTACGGGGGCTCGTCGTCGCTGCTGAATCAGGAGCTGAGCCGCCTGGGTATCAGCGTTACGTACGTACCGTTTGCCGATCTGACGGGCGACTTACAGCCCTACCTGCAACCGCGTACCAAACTGCTGCTCTGCGAAACTATCAGCAACCCCTTGCTACGGGTGGTAGACGTGCAGGCAGCGGCGGCGGCGTGCCACGCGCATGGGTTGAAGCTGGTGGTGGATAATACGTTTGCTACCCCGGTGCTGACGCAGGTGCTGGCGCTCGGCGCCGATCTGGCCGTGCACAGTGTCACAAAGTACCTGGCCGGCCACTCCGATGTGACGGCTGGTGCCGTGGTAGCGCGTACCGCAGAAGATGCAGCGCGCCTCAAGCAAATCGGCGTGACGTTTGGGCTTACCCTGAGCCCGATGGAAAGCTGGCTGGCCGTGCGGGGGCTGAAAACACTGCGTCTGCGCGTAGAAGCGCACTCGCGTAACGCGGCGCAGATTGCCGATATGCTGACGCAGCAGCCCAGCGTGCGGGCCGTGTATTACCCCGGCTTGCCTACCCACCCGCAGCACCAGCTGGCCGCGACGCAGGGCCACGGGCTGTTCGGCGGTATGCTTTCCTTCCTGCTGGCTGATGAAGACGAAGTGGTGAACCGGGTGATGCAGCGGAGTCAGCGGTTCCCATTTGCGCCGTCGCTGGCAGGGGTCGATTCGTCGCTTTCTTACCCGGCCGGCACCTCGCACCGCGCCCTCACGCCGGAGCAGCGCACGGAGCTAGGCATCACAACCGGACTGGTGCGGCTATCCGTGGGTATTGAGCCGGTGGATGAGTTGCTAGCTGATCTGCAACAAGCGCTATCCAAGGGGTAGCATTTTATACTGAGCAGTGAGCCTTTTGTGCGTTATATACTGCCCGTTGAACTTTATGTACCTTTTTGAGGCAATATTCTACACAATACGATAATTAATCATGCTGTTTTACATACAAAAAGCCCCCGCAACGACGTGTTATGGGGGCTTTTAGGTTATTGCTACCGTACTTAGTGCAAAGGCCTTTTCTTCACCATGCCGCCTTCCGTGTCATCAATCCGATACTGAATAACGAAAGCTTTGGGGTCGATGCTGCGCACTTCGGCGCGGAGCTGTGGTATTTCCAAGCGCGTAACGACGGTGAAGACGATATCCATGTCCACATTCTGAGCGCCGCGCTTCCCAAAGCCCCGCTTGCCCTGATACATGGTAACACCCCGACCAAGCTTCTCGGTAATGGCCTGCCGGATTTGCTCGCTGAACTCAGCGGAAATAATCGTAACGCCCGTGTACTGCTCAATACCATTCAGTAGGAAGTCGAGGGAGTTGGAGGCCGCTACATAGGTCAGAATCGAATACAGGGCTACATCGACACTGAGCACAAAGGCGGCCACGCTGAAGATGAAGATGTTCAGAATCAGAATAACATCACTGACTTTGAGCAGGGGCGTATATTTGCTGATGAGCAGGGCGGCTATTTCGGTGCCGTCGAGCACAGCGCCGCCTCGCATGGCCAAGCCGATACCCGCGCCGATGAATACGCCGCCAAATACCGAGGTGAGCAGTACATCGTGGGTGACGTCGGGGAAGTGCACTACGGCCAGGCAAAGCGCCAATCCGGCAATGGCTGCCGCGCTCTTAATGGCAAATTGCAACCCTACCTGCCGGTAGCCCAAAATCAGGAAGGGTAGGTTGATGAGCGGCAGCAGCGCCGCCAGCGGCACGCCCGTCACGCTAGACAAGAGCATGGAAATGCCCGTTACGCCGCCATCAATGAGGTGGCTGGATAACAGGAAACCTTTGAGGCCCATACCGGCCGAGAGGATACCCAGCACCACCAAAGCGAAATTGCGCAGCCGGGCTTGCGGGGTGAGGGTAGGGGCGACGGGTGGGGCAATAGGCGGCACCGGTACTGGTGAGGCCTGGGGAATGGGAGCTTCGTCAGCCATGAAAAGCAGAAGATAAAATCGACAGAAGCTGCAAAATAGGCAATTTGCCCGGCGAAAGGCCTCTCTTTTATCCCTGCCGCAACTGTTGTGCTACGGCGCTGCGGGCAAAACGTCGCGTATGGCCCCGGCTACACGAGCCAAATCGTCATCGGTGAGCGCAGAGCCAGAGGGTAGGCACAAGCCGCGGGCAAACAGATCGGCACACACGGCGCCGCCGTACATGGGCGCCCCGGCAAATAGCGGTTGCAAATGCAGCGGTTTCCAGAGCGGGCGACTCTCGATGTTGCGCGTTTCGAGGTGCTGGCGCAGTTGCTCGGGCGTAACCGGAGCGGTAGCCGGGTCGAGTAGCACGGTGGTGAGCCAGCGGTTGCTGCGGCCGCCCTCGGGCTCGGTGGGCGCGAAGCTGAGGCCCGGCAGCTCGCGCAGCTTGTCCTGGTACCAGGCAAAGATTTCGCGACGCTTCTTCACGCGGTCCTCAATCAACTCCATCTGCCCGCGCCCAATGCCGGCTAGCAGATTGCTGAGGCGGTAGTTGTAGCCCACTTCGGAGTGCTGGTAGTGCGCGGCAGGGTCTTTGGCTTGGGTAGCGAGGTAGAGTGCCCGGCGGGCGTGGTCGGCGTTGTTGGTCACCAGTACGCCGCCCCCGCTGGTGGTCAGAATTTTATTGCCATTAAACGAGAAAAGACCCACATTGCCGAACGTGCCTAGCGGCCTACCCTGGTAGCGCGAACCAAGGGCTTCGGCGGCGTCTTCCAGCACCGGAATGGCATACTCGGCAGCTATAGCCAGCAACTCCGTGAGCTGGGCGGGCATACCGTAGAGGTGCACCAGAATGAGAGCCTTGGGCTTGCGGCCCAGGCGCAGCCGGTCTTCAATGGCCGAGCGCAGTAGGGTAGGGTCGAGGTTCCAAGTGGTAGGCTCACTGTCCACAAAGACCGGCGTAGCGCCCAGGTAGAGAATGGGGTTGGCCGTGGCCACAAAGGTGAACGACGGACACAGCACCTCGTCGCCCGGCCCTACCCCCAACAGCTGCAACCCCAGGTGAATAGCGGCCGTGCCCGAGGTGAGGGCCACCGCGTGCGCCACGCCGGTGTACTGGCAAACGTCCTGTTCGAAGCCCGTGAGGTTGGGGCCAACTGGGGCTACCCAGTTGTCTTCAACAGCCTTATGCAGATAATTCAGCTCGTGGCGGCCCAGGTGCGGGGGCGAAAGGTAAATTCGGTCGTAATCCTGGCTGCGCATGAAAGGCGGAAGGTGGTAGCAAGGTGGGGAAGGTACGCAGGAACAGCTGAAGCGCCGTGATGTTGGAAGCTATACGGCCTTGTGTTGTTTGATAACGGCGGCCGGCACGCCCACGGCCGTGCAGTAGGCCGGCAGGTCGCGGACGGCCACGGCGCCCGCTCCCAAGGTCGTATGCGCCCCTACTGTCACTTGGTTGAGCACCGTGGCATTGGTGCCCAAATAGGCCCCCACGCCCAGGTACGCTTCGCCGCCCACGTTGGCGTGCGGCATCAGGGAACAAAAATCTTCCAGCACGGCATCGTGGCCCACAGTACAGCCCAGATTGAGCAGTACGAAGTTTCCTACTTGAATATCCGTCGTCAGAATGCAGCCTTGCGTGATGAGGCAGCCCGCCCCGAAGCGCAGGCGTTGGTATGGCTGGCAGGCCACGCTGGGGTGAATGAGGGTAGGAAACGACAACAGTGGCGAGGTGAGTCGGCCCACAATAGCGGCCCGGCTGCGGCTGCTGCCCACCGCCACGGCCACGGCCAGCGGCTCGGTAGTAGCGTTGAGGTCGGTGGTGGTACCGAGGTAGGGTAAGTCGTGCAGGGTAGGGGTGGCGGGGGGCTGGTCGTCGTAGAAGCCGCGCAGGTTCCACATGGGTCGCACCTCGTTGAGCTGGCGTACCAATACCAGCACCTCTCGGCCCAATCCGCCCGCCCCAAAAATAACCAGAGGAGTCCCTTGTGATGGAGACGGCGTAGACAAATCACTCATGGGGTAGGGTAGAAGACGAGCCAGTGAAGGCGGTGGTAGTGGCTTGGCCGGCGGCGGTAATGCCCTGCGCCCCAAGTACCCGCTTGATTGTGCGCAGCAGAATCCGCAGGTCCAGCCATAGGCTGAGATGGTCTACGTACCACACATCATACCGGAATTTCTCTTCCCAACTGATGGCGTTGCGGCCATTCACCTGCGCCCAACCCGTGATGCCGGGCCGCACGTGGTGGCGGCGGGCCTGCTCGGGCGAATACAGCGTGAGGTATTGCGCCAGTAGGGGGCGCGGCCCAACCAGGCTCAGGTCGCCGCGCAGTACGTTCCAGAGCTGGGGCAGCTCGTCGAGGGAGGTGGCGCGCACCCAGCGGCCGAGGCGGGGTAGGCGGTCGGCATCGGGGAGGAGGTGGCCGTGGGCGTCGCGGGCTTCGGTCATAGTTTGCAGCTTGTAGAGCGTAAACAGCTGTCCATCGAAGCCGGGGCGCTGCTGCCGGAACAACACCCGCCCCCGGTTCTGCACGGCCAGCAGCGCGGCGGCACTCAGCAGCAGCGGGGCCGTGAGCACCACCAGCGGCGCGGCCAGCGCCATATCCAGCAGGCGTTTGCCGCGGCGGGTATACCAAGAAGCTGGGGTAGAAAGATGGGCCATGCGTGCCGCAAAAATACGGTTTCTGTGCCGGAGAAGCTGTAGCTTCGCCGCGGGCTGCGCCGGTGGTGTGGCCGATATGTTACTGATGGGCGCTCCGGCACCGGGCGCCTGCAAGGCGCCCCTACATGCTTGTTTTTCCCAACGCCAAGCTCAACCTTGGCCTCTACGTCACCGGCCAGCGGCCCGACGGCTTCCGCAACCTCGAATCGGTTTTCCTACCCCTGCCCTGGACCGACGCCCTGGAGGCCCTACCCGCCCCCGAAACCACGCTCACGCTCACCGGCCTGCCCATCCCCGGCGACCCGGCTACCAACCTGTGCCTGCGCGCCTACGAGCTGCTGAAAGCCGATTTCGACCTACCGCCCGCGCAGCTGCATCTGCACAAAGTGGTACCCATCGGGGCCGGGCTAGGTGGTGGCTCTGCCGACGCGGCGTTTGCCTTGCGGGTACTGAACGACCTGTTCAGCCTCCAACTTTCCACCGAAACGCTCGTTGGCTATGCCAGGCGCCTGGGTTCCGACTGCGCCTTCTTCATTGAAAATAAACCCGTTTTCGCCCATGAAAAAGGCGACGTATTCGCGCCCATCGTTCTCAACCTAACCGGTACGCCCTGCGTAGTAGTCTACCCCAATCTGCATATCAGCACGGCCGAAGCCTATGCCCGCGTGGTACCTGCCGCGCCGCGCCACGATCTGCGCGAGGCACTTGCGCAGCCTATGAGTACGTGGCGCCACACCGTCAGCAACGATTTTGAGGATGTCCTGACGCCGGTATATCCGGTGCTGGGTAGTATCAAGCAGCAGCTCTACGATGCGGGCGCTACCTATGCCAGTCTGTCGGGCTCAGGCTCGGCGGTGTATGGGTTGTTTGTGGGTAGGGAAGAGGCGCCGGCGCTGGCGTGGCCGGCGGAGTACACCGTGTGGCGCGGCCAGCTGTAGGGGCGCCTTGCAGGCGCCCGTCGTTGCTGATGTTGCGGCCGCCTACCCGTCATTGCGGCCACTAGCCCGTCATTTCGACCGGCGGGATAAATCTCGCTTGATACTAGTTTCTATCTGAAGTCAGCAAGCGAGATTTCTCCCGCTGGTCGAAATGACGTTCAACATCAGCAACAATGGGCGCCTGCAAGACGCCCCTACACTACCACTTCGGCTGCGGCCACCCTGCGCTGGCGGCGCTTGTTCCATTGGTCCAGCACCGGATGAATTAGGACGCTGAACAGGATGATGGCGGTGCCCAAGTAGAAGCCTGCCGACATCTTTTCGTGAAAGAAATACACGGCCAGCAAAATGCCATACACCGGCTCCAGGTTGATGGTGAGGTTGACGACGAAGGCCGAAATGCGCTTCATCAGCTCCACTGAGGCCGAGAAGGCGTACACCGTGCACACGCCCGCCAGCGCCAGCAGCAGCCACCAATCGTTGTCGTGCAACGCCAGTTGCAGGCCCGCGCCGTTGGTGAAATAGCGGCCATAAAAGGGTAGGAATAGCACGATGCTCAGGCAGGCCCCAGTCATTTCGTAGAAGGTGAGCTGGGTAGGCGTGTGCCGTTTCACGAACTTGGAATTGAGCACGCTGAACAGCGCCGACAAGCCCGCCGACACAATGGCTACGCTCAGTCCTAGCAGCTGGTTCAGCTCAGCCTGCGACACAATGTAGAGCCCCACCATCGTGAGCAGCCCCAGCCCTACCTCGTAAAAACGCACCGGCCGCCACAGAATCAGTGGCTCCAGCAACGACGTCCACAGGGCCAGGGTAGCTAGGCCCGCCAGGCACACACTCACCGACGACAGCCGCGCCGCCAGGAAAAACGTAATCCAGTGCGCCGCCACCAGCGCGCCTACCCCCAGCAGCCGCGCCGTATCGGCCCAGCCTACCCGCCACGACTGCCGCCGCATCAGCAGCAACCCCAGCAGCCCCGCGCTGGCCAGCAACGTGCGCCAGAACACCAGTTCCACCGGCGGCAGCGAAATCAGCTTGCCCAGAATGGCCGTGAAGCCCCAAAGCAGCACAATAAAATGGAGCCGCAGGTAATCTTTCATGTGGTGAAATAGTGAGATGGTGAAATGGTGAGTTTGACGTTCTATTGGTGCTATTGGCGCAGTTTGAGCAGATGGCGCAGTTAGGACGTCAAACTCACCATTTCACCATCTCACCATATCACCACTTAGCGCGGTACAAACCGGTAGAGTCCGGCGCCGATGCAGGAGAAAACAATACTGGGCATCCAAGCGGCTAGCAGGGGGTGCATGTCGCCCACGCTGGCCAGGTTGCGGCCCAGAATTACGAAAATGATAAATAAAAAGGCCAGCACGAAGCCCAAAGCAATCTGCCCACCCACCCCAGCCCGCGACTTGCGCGAGCTAAGAATCACGCCGATGGCCGTGAGGATGACGATGGCGAAGGGGTAGGAATACCGCTCGTATTTCTCGCTGAGGTACTGCTGCGTGTCGTCGGCGCCGCGCTCTAGCTTCTGCTGGATAAAGTCGTTCAGCTCGGGTAGCGTCATGGTTTCGGCCAGGCGGTACTTGCTGGCGAAGTCCTTGGGGTAGAGGTTGAGCGTGGTGTCGCGGGCGGGCACGGTGAGCAGGCGCTCCTGCTGCCCGTCAATCACGCGCACCAGCTGCGGCGAGAGGTGCCACACATGCTTGGTAGAGTCCCAGCTGATGGCATCGGCCGTAAGGCGGCGGCGCAGCTTGGTACCGTCGATGGTTTCGAGGGCAAAGTGGTAGCCGATGTTAGCGGTGTTGTCGTAGCTTTCCATATAGGCGTAGCTTCGCTCGCCCAGCTTCATGTGCACGTTGCGCCCATCGAAGTGGTAGGGGCGTTTCACGTAGAGCCGCTCGAAGTTGACGCGGGTTTTGTTGGCTATCGGAATCACCCAGCCAATCAGCCCAAACGTGGCCCCACCAATAATGGCCCCGCCTACCAGGTAGGGCAGCAGCAGCCGGTTGAAGCTCATGCCGCTGGCCAGCATGGCCACAATTTCGGTGCGCTCGGCTAGCCGCGCCGTCACAAATACCACGGCAATAAATACCGTGATGGGCGACAGCAGATTGGCGAAATACGGAAACAGGTTGATGTAGTAATCCAGGATAATCTTCTTGGCAGGCAGATTATGCTGAATAAACTTGTCGTTTTTCTCCGTGAAATCCACCACGCAAATCACGCTCACCAGCAAAAGCACCGTGAACACGAACGCCGTGAGAAATTTCTGAATGATGTATTTATCGAGGAGCCGCATTGTTGTTTTTGACTGTCATCCTGAGCGGAGCGAAGGACCTTCTCACGGCAGAACGAGTCGTTGTTATCATTAATCGTTCTGCCGTGAGAAGGTCCTTCGCTCCGCTCAGGATGACACAAGCATTTATGATTACAACCTAGTCATCACTTGCTTCACCATTTTGTCCTTCCACTCGCGGAAGGTGCCGGCCAGGATTCGCTCCCGCGCCTGGCCTACCAGCCACAGGTAGAAGCTGAGGTTGTGGATAGAGGCAATTTGCGGGCCGAGCATTTCCTGGCTCTGAAACAGGTGACGCACGTAGCTGCGCGAGTAAAACGTACTCACGTAGCCGCCTAGTTCACGGTCAATCGGCTCGAAGTCGGTAGCCCATTTCTTGTTGGTGATATTGATGATGCCCTGCGTGGTGAACAGCATGCCGTTGCGGGCGTTGCGGGTGGGCATCACGCAGTCAAACATATCTACGCCCAACGCTATATTCTCCAGGATATTGGCCGGCGTGCCTACCCCCATCAGGTAGCGAGGCTTATCCTGGGGTAGGATGTCGCAGACCAGCTCGGTCATTTCGTACATCAACTCGGCCGGCTCGCCCACGCTCAAGCCGCCAATGGCATTGCCTTCGCGCTGCTGCTCGGCCACAAACTCCGCCGACTTCACCCGCAAATCCTTGAACGTGCTACCCTGCACGATGGGAAACAGCGTTTGCTGGTAGCCGTAGTGGCCCTCGGTGCTGTCGAAACGCTCGATGCAGCGCTTCAGCCAGCGGTGCGTCATGTCGAGGGAGCGGGCGGCGTAGTCGTACTCGCAGGGCCAGGGCGTGCACTCGTCGAAGGCCATCATAATGTCGGCCCCAATGGTGCGCTGAATGTCCATCACACCCTCGGGCGAAAACAGGTGCTGCGAGCCGTCGATGTGGGAGCGAAACTTCACGCCCTCTTCCTTGATCTTGCGCGTGCCGCTCAGCGAGTACACCTGGTAGCCACCCGAGTCGGTGAGGATGGGCCGGTCCCAACCATTGAACTTGTGCAGGCCACCCGCCTGACGCAGCACATCAAGGCCAGGGCGTAAATACAGGTGGTAGGTATTGCCGAGGATAATCTGCGCCTTAATATCGTCTTTCAGGTCGCGCTGCTGCACAGCTTTCACGGTGCCGGCCGTGCCTACGGGCATGAAAATGGGCGTTTGAATGGCGCCGTGCGCGGTGTGCACTACACCGGCGCGGGCTTTGGACTGCGGGTCCTGGGCAACTAAATCGAAGGTCATTCTGGAGGAGCTTCTCGCAGAGGTTCGCGGAGGGAGGCGCAGAGGTTCGCAGAGAACGATAACCGTTAAACACTGCGAACCTCTGCGCCTCCCTCCGCGAACCTCTGCGAGAAATAGTATGAATCAGGGGGTAAGAATTCACAAAGGTAACTAATGCCTACTTTTGCCTGCTTATTCTGTTTGCTGTGTTGCCACTTCCGTTTTCCCCGCTGGTATGGCTGCTGCTGGCGTGCGTGCTGGTGCAGCTGTTATACTTTGCTTACTATTTCCTACCCTTCGCCAACCGGCCACCCGAGCCCGCGGCCGAGGAACCCGGCCCCGACGAAGAACCCGTTTCGGTACTCATTTGCGCCCGCAACGAGCTGGAAAACCTGCGCCAGCTAATGCCCCTGCTGCTCCAGCAGGACTACCCCACCGGCTTCGAAGTCGTCCTCGTCGACGACCGTTCCGACGACGATACCTACCTCTACGTGCAGCAACTCACGCAGTACTACCCCCACGTGCGGCTGGTGCAGGTGCACCGCACACCCGATGGCCTTGCACCAAAAAAATACGCCCTCACGCTGGGCATCAAAACCGCCCGTCACCCGCGCCTGCTGTTCACCGATGCCGACTGTATTCCGGCTACCAACCAGTGGCTCAGGCTGATGCAGCGCGGCTTTGCCCAACCCGCCGACATGGTACTAGGCTACTCAGCCTATGCGCCCGCACCGAACCTGCTCAATAAGCTCATCCGTTTTGAAACCTTAATTACCGGAGCGCAGTATCTGTCGTTTGCCTGGCGTGGTAAGCCCTACATGGGCGTGGGCCGCAACCTGGCCTACACGCAGCAAGCCTTCCGCTCCACCAAAGGGTTTGCATCTCACATCCGCAGCCTCAGTGGCGACGACGACTTGCTGGTGCAGGATGCCGTAGCCCAGGGTGCCCGGGTGGCCGTGGTGGCCGAGCCCAGTGCCCATACCCTCAGTGAGCCAGCGGCAACGTGGGGCGCCTGGTGGCGGCAAAAACGTCGGCATTTGTCGGCTGGTAAGCGCTACCGTTTCGCCGATAGATGGCGGGTAGGAAACTTTATTGGTACTAATCTGCTTTTTTATTTCACTGCGTTTGGACTGTTATTTTCCCGCCCCGATTGGATACCTTTGGCTGTCTTATGGTCGTTACGGACCGGTATCATGCTGCTGACCTATCACCGATTGGGACGCCGCCTTGACGACCGCCTACCCCCGGCGCTGCTGCCCGTGCTCGACGCCATCTATTCTTTCTACTATCTAGCCCTGGGAACCTCGCTGTTCCTTCACCGCACGCTCCGATGGAAGTAAACAATCAGGAAATACAGAAGCAATTCTCCGCCAAAGCCAAGCACGATTTCAAGCTGATTCGTGCCGCCGTAGAGCAGGGCGATGAGAAGGCCTACGCCGAACTGATGCAGATCTACAAGAAACCCGTGTATCACGTGGTATTGAAGATGGTGCGCAACGCCGACGACGCCGAAGACCTTACGATTGAGGCCTTTGCTAAAGCCTTCCGCAACCTGCACAAGTTCAACCCCGAGTATGCGTTCAGCACTTGGCTGTTCCGCATCGCTACCAACAACTGCATCGACTTTATTCGCAAGAATAAAATCAAAACGATGTCGATTGACTCGGCCATCAAGATTGACAACGGCGACGAAATCACCATCGATTTCCGCGACGGCAACCTCAACCCGGCCGAAAACGCCATCAAAAACCAGAAAATCGAAATCATGCAGCACGTGGTATCACGGCTGCCCGATAAGTACCAACGCCTCGTGACGCTACGCTATTTCGATGAGCTGAGCTATGAGGAAATTGCCCAGGAGCTGAAAGCCCCCCTCGGCACCGTGAAAGCCCAGCTGCACCGCGCCCGCGAGCTGCTCTATGACATGGTAAAGAACAAGAAGCACATTATCTGATGTGCTGATGATTAATTTGAAAAGCCCCGGCCTTGGTCGGGGCTTTTTGTTTGGGTTGAAACCATCTGTCATCCTGAGCATGTGGCGCATCAAGCCAGCGACGAAGGACCTTCCCTCTCACGTGAGAACAAACCGTTGAACAACTGATGAAACAACGACTCGTCCTAGCGTGAGAAGGTCCTTCGCAAGCTCAGGATGACAGTGCGGTTACTATGCAGCTGTACTATCTTTGCCCGCATCATGGACATCCTCTTCCGCTACTTTCCTACCCTCACCGACCACCAACGCGACCAGTTCCGCCAGCTCGAAACCGAGTTCCGCAGCTGGAACGAGCGCGTGAACCTCATCGCCCGCACCGACGTGGAAAACCTGGCCGAGCGCCATTTTCTGCACTCGCTGGGCATTGCCAAGGTGATAGAGTTTCCGGCGGGTTCGTCGGTGCTGGATGTGGGCACGGGCGGCGGCCTACCCGGCTTGCCGCTGGCTATCCTGTTTCCGGAGGTGAAATTTCACCTGGTAGATAGCATTGGCAAGAAAATCAGGGCAGTGGAAGGCATGGCTGAGGCCCTGCACCTCACCAACGTGACGGCCGAGCAAATTCGCGCCGAGCAGCTGCACACCAAATACGACTACGTAGTGAGCCGCGCTGTAGCCCGCCTCGCCACCTTTCATACTTGGATTGCCCACCGTTACAAGCCCCACGCCGCTGCTAACAGTGGCCTCTACTACCTCAAAGGTGGCGACCTAACCGAGGAAATTGCTGAGTCTGGCCTAAAAGCGCATATTACCGATCTAAGCGACTTCTTCGCGGAGGAGTTTTTTGAGACGAAGAAGGTGGTGTTTGTGCCGGCAAAGAGATGATGACCTCTTATTTAAAGGGACCGTTCAATAAATGTTATAGCTTCTTTAGTCTGTTAGTTCCGCTGCTATTTTGGTGTCGTTGAGCCTTATTGTCTGTGATCTGTGATGAAGATTCTTCTTTTCTCCCTGTTCTTGACTGGCTTGTTTGTGCTTCAGCCGTTCCTCATTCAGGCTCAGCAACAACGACAAGTGAAAAAAGCAACAGCTTCTACCCATTCCGCGAATACACCAGCCGTTTCGCCAAATGATTTAGGCGAGGCGAGCTGCATTTGTGGCTTTCCTTGTGCGGCACTGTCTCCTGCTTTAGACACCTATAGCTGTGTTGAACGGATGCCAATGCCACCACAAGGTTACATAGCGTTTTCGCGGGCTGTCGCAAGCCAAGTGCAACCTCCCATCAATCAGCCTCAGCTAACAGGAAGGGTATGGGCCACCTTTGTGGTGACCAAGACGGGAGAGCTAACCGACTTCAAGATCTCGAAAGGTCTCTCCCCAGCCTATGACGCTGAAGCATTACGCGTACTACAACAGCAGCAACCTTGGACGCCAGGCTATCAAAGTGGTCAAGCTGTGCGAGTGCAAATTTTAACCTATGTACCGTATGCCTCGGCACAACATTAGCCTCACAGAAGTGCAGAGAGAACAGCCTTTGGAAAGAGGCATGAACTCATAACCCCAGAGTCAGCATAGTAAGAATAGTACTATGTATTTATGCGTATAACAACAGGCTATAAGTTGTTATTTTTCCAAAGCCTGTCCGAGAAGTAAAAATTATATTGAGGTATAATTTCCCCCTCTAATCACCCCGGTACCCTTGCCGTCAAAAACTCAATGGCCCGGCGTTCTGAGTAATACTTGCCATCGGGCGTGCCCTCCGCAAAACCCACGTGCCCGCCAGCGGGCGGCGTTTCCAGGAACACGTACTGGCTACGCGCTGCCACGTCGCGGGGGTAGCAGGTAGGGGCCAGGAAGGGGTCGTTTTGGGCATTTACCAGCAGGGTAGGAATGCGGATGCGGCTGAGGTAGCGGCCAGAGCTGGCCGTCTCGTAGTACTCGTCGGCTGATTGGAAGCCGTGCATGGGCGCCGTGAAGCGGGCGTCGAACTCCGGAAAATCGCGCAGCAGATCAATGCCCTCCAAGTCTACCTGGCCGGGTAGCAGCTCCGCTTTCTGCCGCATCTTGGTTCGCAACGATTTCATAAAGCGCGCCATGTACACGCGGTTTGCGGGGCGGGCAATCTGGTAGGAACTGGCTTTTAAATCGGTAGGAACTGAAAAGACGGCGGCCCGCGCCACTTGGGGCGGCACCCGCTCGGGATTTTCGCCCAGATACTTCAGCGTCACGTTGCCGCCGGCCGAAAAACCCGTTAGGAACACGCGCTGGTAGCGGCCGGTAGCCAGCGCGTACCGCAGCACGAAATCCAGGTCGTCGGTGTCGCCGAGGTGGTAGGAGCGGAGCAGGCGGTTCATTTCGCCGCTACAGCTGCGGTAATTCCAGGCTAGCGCATCAAAGCCGGCGTTGTTGAGCGCCCGCACCATGCCGCGCACGTAGGGCCGCGAGGCGTCGCCTTCCAGCCCGTGCGACACAACACCCAGCGTGTCGCGCGCTTCGCCAGCCGGCCGCGACCAGTCGAGGTCCAGAAAGTCGCCGTCTTCGGTTTCTACCCGCTCGCGCTGGTAGCGCACCTCCGGCACTGAACGCCACAAGCTGGGCACGATGGTTTGCAAGTGGCCGTTGAACAGGTAGAACGGCGGCTGGTAGCGGGATTCAGCAATAACGGGCATGGCAGATGGCGGCTATGGAAAGCGAAGTAAGCAGGCAGAAAAGCCAGTACGATGTTTAAAGATAACAAAACAAGTCGTCATGCATACTATTGCTGACTACTGTATAGAAGGGTAGGGCGTCATTTCGACCGCAGGGAGAAATCTTGCGTGCTGACGAATGATACTATCTATTGTCAGCGCGCGAGATTTCTCCCTGCGGTCGAAATGACGGTCCATGATGCACGTAATTCCTCCTGTACTGTTTGCTAATTCCATTGAAAGCCGTACCTTTGCCACCCCAACTGAACTGAAACAGAGCAGAACGTACCTATTTCAACCCCATGGCAAACCACAAATCGGCCCTCAAGCGCATCCGTTCCAACGAAGCTAAGCGCGTATTGAACCGTTACCAGGCCAAATCGACCCGCACCGCTATCAAAAAGCTACGTGCTACTACAAACCAATCCGAAGCACAGGAGCAGCTGAAGAAGGTTTCGTCGATGCTGGACCGGCTGGCTAAGAAGAACATTATTCACAAGAACAAAGCCGCTAACAATAAGTCGAGCCTGGCTAAGTTCGTAAGCTCGCTGGCCGCTTAAGGCGACTTTTTCCAGCGTTCCTGCTCTTTTTAATAGAAAAGGCCCCGTGCGTAAGCGTGGGGCCTTTTTGTCTGAACCACGGATTCGCTCGAATTTATCGGATTACACGAATTTCGAATCACGGATTCGCTCGGATTAAAGCGGATTTCACGGATTTTGTGGACGATCTATCCTTATCCTTATTACCTCTCAACTCTACATAGTTGCCTTAATTGTCAGCAGAACAAAAGCGGCTGCCCAAATTGGGCAGCCGCTTTTGTTTGTAATCGTCCACAAAATCCGTGAAATCCGCTTTAATCCGAGCGAATCCGTGATTATGACTACGCTACGCTCACTTTTACCATGTTGGTCTTGCCTTTCTCCGTAATCGGCATAGAGGCGGTGTTGATGAACACGTCGCCTTTTTGCAGGTGGCCGGTGGTGGTGAGAATGTTCTTGAGGTCATCGATGGTGCTGTCGGTGCTGTTCATGCGGTCGTAGTAGAACGCGCGCACGCCCCACACGAGGCTCAGAACCGTAAGCAGGTCGCGATTGTCGGTGAAGATGAAAATGTCCGCTTTGGGGCGATATTTTGATAGTTGGAAAGCCGTGTAGCCGCGATGCGTCATGCCGGTAATGGCCTTGGCGCCCGTGTTTTTGGCCAAGTGACCCGCCGCCGACAAGAGGCTATCTACCATAAAGCCAGGCGCAGAGGAGTCGATGGGCACCCAGTGGTTGAAGATGGTTTCCGACTTGCTTTCCACGCTCCGAATGATAGCTACCATCTGCCGGATAACCTCAATGGGGTAGGCACCTACGGCGGTTTCGGCGGAGAGCATCACGGCGTCGGTACCGTCGAGCACGGCGTTGGCCACGTCGTTGGTTTCAGCGCGGGTAGGGCGAGGGGCCGTAATCATGCTCTCCATCATCTGGGTAGCCACAATCACGGGTTTGCCGGCCTTATTGCACTTCTGGATAATCATCTTCTGCGCCAAGGGCACTTCGCCGCCGGCAATTTCCACGCCCAGGTCGCCGCGGGCTACCATCACGGCATCCGTGAGGGCAATGATTTCGTCGACGTTGCGCAGGCCCTCGGGCGTCTCGATTTTGGCTATGACGCGGGTTTGCTTGCCGGCTTCGGCAATCAGCGACTTAATAAAACGAATGTCTTCGGCGCGACGCGCAAACGACAGCGCCACCCAGTCCACGTCGTTTTCCAGGCCAAACTTCAGATCGGCAATGTCCTTCTCCGTCATGGAAGGGGCCGATACGTCGGAGTCGGGTAGGTTGATGCCTTTGCGGGGCTTCACGGTGCCGCCGTAGACAACTTCCACGTCTACCTCTTTCTCGCGGTCGGTGGCCAGCACGCGCAGCTCAATCTTGCCGTCGTCAATCAGAATCGCATCGCCGGGCTTCACGTCGCGGGCCAGGCCCAGGTAGATCGTACTCAGGCGCTCGGCCGTGCTGATTTCCTTTTCGCCACACACCAGTTTAATCTTGTCGCCAGCCTTGATTTCTACGCTGCCGCCTTCTACTTCTCCCAAACGGATTTTTGGTCCCTGCAAGTCCTGTAGCAGCCCCGTATTGGTGCGCAGGTCTTTGTTGAGGCGACGCACGGTATTGATAACATTCAGGTGCGTTTCGTGCTCGCCGTGCGAGAAATTCAGGCGAAATACGTTGACGCCCTCGCGAATCAGGGCCCCCAGGCGCTCGTACGTGTCAGAAGCCGGACCAACGGTGGCTACAATCTTGGTCTTATTGAAATAAGGGCGTGGTTCCATGCAAGAGAAGAAAAGAATGGTATGTCTGGTGGTACGAAAAAACAGGGTAGCGTGCGAAGCACAGTGCCACAAAGGTAGCGGAACCTAAGGCTTCTGCCTCAGGTCAACGGGGTAGGGGTCTGTTAGAAAAATAGGTTTTCCTTGAATTCCAATTGGTTAGGATCCAGTTGACACACATGTTGAACGTCGTCTAAAGCAGTGAGGCGCGCCAGCACCTGCTCCGGCGCCAGCGTGCCCGTGCCGTTGCTGATTTGCAGCAGGTAGTCGTACTGGCGCACGTCGGGGGCGAGGTAGGGCTTCTTGAGGGTGGAGGGCGCCACCGAGCGGTTGCGCAGCAGGCGCAGGGTGCACGTGTGCGTGGTGTGCAGATAGTTGCTGATTACCAATCGGCCGCGGCTGAGCAAATCATAGATGATATCCTGCTGTTTTATCAGGCGCAGGCGCAGGTCGGCGTTTAGCAACCAGGCTAGGCGGTGCTCGCGGGTAGAGGAAACCAGCCCGAATAACTCGAAGTCGCAGTCGTATTCAAAGTCGAGAGTCAGGGTTTTCATCGGCTGAGTATCAAGGGAAAACAGGCAAAACAAGGGAGGCGCTAAACGCGGCGGAACCAGCCCGGCCATAATGTTGTACCTGTAAGATTAGACCGGGTTTGTTTGACAATGTTAGCGAAGATGGTGTTATTTGTGCCTAGTTTTCCTCAAACCCCCACGGAAATGTCTGAAATCGCAGAAAAAGTAAAAGCCATTATCATCGATAAGCTAGGTGTAGAAGCTTCGGAAGTAACGCCAGAGGCTAGCTTCACCAACGATCTGGGCGCCGACTCGCTCGATACCGTTGAGTTGATCATGGAATTTGAAAAAGAGTTTAACGTGTCTATCCCCGACGACCAGGCGGAGAACATTGCTACCGTAGGGCAGGCTATCAGCTACCTCGAGGAGCACGCTAAGTAGTCTTCGACGCTCTTTTTTTACGGCTTACAGCTCATCGGCCGGCTTGCCGCCGGCCGTTTTGCTTTTCCCACCCTTTCCTATTCTTTCGTTTCTTCTCTAGCCTATGTCTCTTCGGAGAGTTGTTGTGACCGGCATTGGGGCCATCACCCCGCTTGGCAGCACGGCCCCCGCCTACTGGGAGGGCCTGGCGCAGGGCGTAAGCGGCGCGGGTCCCATCACCCGCTTCGACGCCAGCAAGTTCAAAACGCGCTTCGCCTGCGAAGTCAAAAACTATAGTCCCGACGACTACTTCGACCGCAAGGAAGGTCGGAAGATGGACTTGTTCACGCAGTTTGGCGTCATTGCCAGCGATGAAGCCATCAAAGATGCCGGCCTGCACGAGAGTGGCGTTAACAAAGACCGGGTAGGCGTGATTTGGGGCTCTGGCATTGGGGGCCTCACCACCTTCCAGCAGGAGAGCTTCAACTTTGCCAAGGGCGACGGTACGCCGCGCTACAATCCGTTCTTCATTCCGAAGATGATTGCCGACTCCTCGTCGGGCAACATCTCGATTAAGAACGGTTTCCGCGGCCCCAACTTCGTTACCACGTCGGCCTGCGCGTCTTCTTCCGACTCCATTGTATCGGCCTACAACTACATCCGTTTGGGAATGGCCGATGTGGTGGTAACCGGCGGCTCCGAAGCCGCTATTACCGAAGCCGGGGTAGGGGGATTCAACGCCCTGAAAGCCATGAGCGAGCGGAACGACGACCCTGCTACCGCCTCGCGCCCCTACGACAAAGACCGCGACGGTTTTGTATTAGGCGAAGGCGGTGGTGCGTTGGTAGTGGAAGACTACGAGCACGCCAAGGCCCGTGGTGCCAAAATCTACGCCGAAATCATTGGCGGTGGCCTGTCTTCGGATGCCTACCACATCACGGCGCCCGATCCCACGGGCGAAGGCGTGGTGCTGGTAATGCAGAACGCCCTGCGTGATGCGGGCATCAAGCCGGAAGATGTGGACTACATCAACACCCACGGCACCAGCACGCCGCTGGGCGACGGCGCCGAGATTACGGCCATCCAGAAGGTGTTTGGCGATGCCGCCTACAACCTCAATATCTCTTCTACCAAGAGCATGACCGGCCACTTGCTGGGCGGCGCGGGTGGTATTGAGGCCGTAGCCAGCATTCTGGCCATTCAGCACGGCATCATTCCGCCTACTATCAATCACTTCACGGACGACCCGGAACTGGACGCCCGGCTAAATTTCACCTTCAATGAAGCGCAGAAGCGCGAGGTGAATATTGCTGTGAGCAATACGTTTGGGTTTGGCGGCCACAACACGTCGGTGGTCTTCCGCAAATTCCGCGACTAATGCCGAGGCCCGGTCAGCCCTTGCCTGTGTTTGGATTTTTTCGGCGGTTGCTGGGGCACGACCGGGCTTTTCGGCAGGCCATTACCACCATGACGGGCGTTTCGCCCGACAACGTGCGTGTGTACCGGTTGGCCTTCACGCACTCTTCGGTGGTGCGGCAGCAGCCGGAGCAGGGCCGGCACCAGAGCAACGAGCGCCTGGAGTTTCTGGGCGATGCCGTGCTGGGCACCATCGTGGCCGAGTACCTGTTTCGCAAGTTTCCGTACGAGCAGGAAGGCTTCCTGACGGAGATGCGTAGCCGCATCGTCAACCGCGAAAGCCTTAACCAACTCGCCCTTAAGCTGGGCCTTGATAAGCTGGTGCAGCTGGATGCCACGCAGGGTAGGGCCGCCCGCTCGCGCTCCGTAAACGGCAACGCGCTAGAGGCCTTGGTGGGCGCTGTCTACCTCGACCAGGGGTATAAAGTGGCCCGTAAGTTCGTGCTCAGCCGCCTGATTAAGCCTTTCGTGGATGTGAAGTCATTGACCGAAACCACGTCCAACTTCAAGAGCAAGCTCATTGAGTGGGCGCAACGGCAAGGCAAAGTAGTGCGCTACGAGCTGGCCGGTGAGCCGCGCGGCGGCGGCGTGATGGAGTTTTCGGCCACGCTGCTCATTGATGAGGAAGTGGTGGCCACCGGTATGGGGCTTTCGAAAAAGCAGGCTGAGCAACTAGCCGCCGAGCGTGCCTTAACAGCCTTGGGCCTTTAAAAAGCAACTTTTTTGCGGTGCTAAAAGCCGGTGCCCTACCCAATTATTGGGTAGGGCACCGGCTTTTTCGTTATCATCTACGCCATTGTTTACGTACACCCTACCCAACCGCGGGCAGCGCTGGTTTGAAACCATGCCCTACCCCAACGGTTAGAGAAGGGTAGGCCGTCTGCTGCCAATTGCTACCTTCGCGGCATCTGCTTCCGCATTTCATCTCACACCTAACACCGCTAGAAACTTTCTTTCCCAATGAGCGCACCACAACCAAAAAACTACGCCTTCGGCATGATTGGCCTGGGTACTATGGGCCGCAACCTGCTGCTGAACATGGCCGACCACGATTTTTCGGTGGCCGGGTATGACAAAGACACCAGCAAAATTCCGCTGCTGCACAAGGAAGCCGACGAAGACGGGGTGAAAAACGTGGAGGGCTTTTCGGACCTGGGCGCCTTTGTGCAGAGCTTGGCCAAGCCCCGTGTGGTGATGATGCTGGTGCCGGCGGGCAAGATTGTGGACAGCGTAATTGCAGAAATTACGCCCCTGCTCGACAAAGGGGATATGCTGATTGATGGTGGTAACTCCTACTTCCTGGATACCACCCGCCGGGCTACAGAGCTGGAAGTGAAAGGCCTGCATTTCTTTGGTATGGGCATCTCAGGTGGGGAAGAAGGCGCGCGGCGCGGCCCCAGCATGATGCCCGGTGGCGACCCAGAAGCCTACAAGCGGATGCAGCCCGTGCTGGAAGCCGTGGCAGCCAAGGTAGGCGGCGAGCCGTGCGTGACCTATATCGGGCCGGGCGCTTCCGGGCACTTTGTGAAGATGGTACACAATGGCATCGAATACGGCATTATGCAGCTGCTGGCCGAGACGTATGACGTGATGAAAAACGGTCTGGGCATGAGCAATGAGGCTATGCAGCAGGTGTACGCCAAGTGGAACGAGGGCCGGTTGCAGTCCTTCCTGGTAGACATCACCAAGGACATTTTTGCCTACATCGCCCCCGACACCGACCACCTGCTGCTGGACGATATCAAAGACGAAGCTCGCTCCAAGGGCACCGGCAAGTGGACTTCGCAGATTGCGATGGACTTGCAAGTGCCTCTGTCGCTGATTGATGAGGCCGTGGCCATGCGCGATTTGTCGAAGTACAAAGCGCTGCGCGAGGAGATGGAAAAGGCGTACGGCGCCCGCCCTACCCCCAGCCAGGATGAGCAGGAGCAGCTGGCGGAGCTGGAGCAGGCCATGTACTTCAGCATGATCATCGCCTACGCTCAGGGCATGCACATGCTGGCGCGCGCTTCCGAAGAATATGTGTTTAACCTGAACCTGGCCGACATTGCCAAAATCTGGCGCGGCGGCTGCATCATCCGCTCTGAGTTCCTGAATACGATTTACAACGCCTACCAGCAGCAGCCTGATCTGGCGCACCTGCTCCTTGATAGCGACGTGCGCCAGCAGGTGCAAGACGCCGTGGCAGGTGCACGCGCCGTGGTGGCGCGCACGGCTACGGCTGGTATTGGGGTACCCGCGCTGGCGGCGTCACTCAGCTATTTCGACACGCTGCGCACTGGCCGGATGCCTTCCAACCTCATTCAGGCCCAGCGTGACTACTTCGGCGCGCACACCTATGAGCTGATCGGCAAAGAAGGCGTATTTCATACTCAGTGGACGGCTTCGCACGAGGAAGCCGAGAACAAGCAAGACACGCACCGCGGAACCGGCACCGAAAACGAAACGCCCGTTACGCCCAACAAATAGTCTGTGTCCGTACCCATCACGCGTTACAATCTAAAAATGAGTAACAACGAGAAAATTCAGCCGACCATTTTCGTCATTTTCGGCGGTACGGGCGATTTGAACGCCCGCAAGCTGGCTCCGGCTCTATATAATTTGTTTTTGGATGGCTGGCTGCCCACGCAGTTTGCCATTCTTGGCACGGGCCGCACCAAGCTCACAGACGAGGCTTTCCGTGATAAAGTCCGGGAGGACATCGATAAGTTTTCGCGCCGGGGCAAGGTGAATTCGGATAAGTGGGAGGAGTTTGCCCAGCACATGACCTACCAGGTATCGGACCTGAACGATGCGGCTACCTACACGCAGTTTGGCGAACGAGTAGCCGAGCACGAGGCCGATTGGAACGTGAAAGCCCAGGTGATTTACTACCTGGCCGTATCGCCCAACTTCTTCCCCATCATCGCCCGCAACCTTTCCGAAGCCAAGCTGGCTGAGGACCCCGACCGCGTGCGCATCGTGATTGAGAAGCCTTTCGGGCACGATCTGGAAACGGCCAAGGAACTGAACGACCTGCTGGCCGGCATTTTCCAGGAGCGCCAGATCTACCGCATCGACCACTACCTGGGCAAGGAGACGGTGCAGAATATCATGGCGTTCCGTTTTGCCAACGCCATTCTGGAGCCGCTCTGGAACCGCAACTACATCGAGCACGTGCAGATTTCCGTGACCGAGCAGCTGGGTATGGGCGACCGGGGCGACTACTACGACGGCTCGGGCGCCCTGCGCGACATGATTCAGAACCACCTGTTGCAGCTGTTGTGCTTGGTGGCGATGGAGCCGCCCGTGAGCTTCGAGGCCGATGAGGTGCGCAATCGTAAGGTAGACGTGCTGCGCGCCATGCGCCGCTTTGGGCCGGAAGAAGTGCGTTCGGCCGCTGTGCGCGGGCAGTATGCCAAAGGTTGGGTAGAGGGCAAAGAAGTGCCCGGATACCGTGAAGAAAACAAGGTGGACCCCGAGTCGAACACCGAAACCTTTGCCGCCATCAAGTTTTTTGTGGACAACTGGCGCTGGCAGGGAGTACCGTTTTACCTACGCACGGGCAAGCGCCTGCACCGCTCGGCGTCTATCATCACTATCCAGTTTAAGGACGTGCCACACCTGATTTTTCCGAATGAGTCGTCGGAGGCGTGGCACCAGAACCGGTTGGTTATCAGCATTCAGCCCGAGATGAGCATTCGGTTGCAGGTACAGGCTAAGCGCCCCGGCCTGGATATGGTGCTCAACCGGGTAGACATGGTGTTCGACTACCAGGGCACCTACACCAACGACACGCCCGAGGCCTACGAAACCCTGCTGCTCGACACCATGATTGGCGACCAAACGCTGTTTATGCGCGGCGACCAGGTAGAGGCTGCCTGGGACCTGATTATGCCGATTCTGAGCGCTTGGGAAAGCAAAAAGAGCATGAACTTCCCCAACTATTCCGCCGACTCGTGGGGGCCGGAAATTGCCGAGGCGCTCATCGCCCGCGACGGTTTCCATTGGTTTACCCTACCCCTTCACGATAAAAAAGAGTGCTAATGGCTATTCGCGTATTTCCATCCGTTGAGGAATCTAATAAGGCGTTGGCCGACTATTTCGTGGAAACGGGTAGGCAAGCCATTGCGGCGCGGGGCCGGTTTGCGGTGGCGCTGTCGGGCGGCTCGTCGCCCAAAAAGCTGTTTGAGCTGCTGGCTTCTGACTACCGCGACCAACTGGAGTGGGAGCGGGTAGATTTCTTTTGGGGCGATGAGCGGTACGTGCCGCACACCGACCCGCAGAGCAATTACCTGATGGCTAAGAAGGCGCTGCTAGACCCACTCAACATTCAGCCCGCGCATATTTTTGCCGTCGAAACCGACCTGCCACCCGCCGAGGCTGCCGCCGCCTACACGCGCACCATGCAGCAGTACTTCGGTAGCCAGGATTCCCTACCCCTCGATCTGGACCTGCTGGGCCTGGGCGACAACGCCCATACGGCCTCGCTGTTCCCGCACACCTCCGTGCTCACCAACGACACGGTGAGCGTGCAGGCGCTCTACATCGAAGAAGTGCAGGCCAACCGCATCACCATGACGGCGCCTCTGCTGAACCAGGCCCGCGCCACCGCCTTTTTGGTGTACGGTGAGGGCAAGGCCGAAGCCGTGCGCCAGATTTTGGAAGAGAAGCGCGACGTGCAGCAATACCCTGCCCAACTAATCCAGCCCGAAAACGGCAACGTAACGTGGTTCTTGGACGAAGCTGCCGCTAGTAAGCTGACACAGAAGTAACTTTTTTCTTCATAGAACGTCATGCTGAGCTTGCCGAAGCATCTCGCGTGCTGATGTTAGAAATACTATCTTTCATCAGCACGCGAGATGCTTCGGCAAGCTCAGCATGACGTTCTAATGTTATTCATATTCACAATTTCACCCTTCACAACTTCACCACCATGCGTATCGCCGGCGCAGCGCTCAACCAGATTCCTTTTGCGTGGCAGCACAATCTGCGCACCATTCGCACAGCCATTGAGCAGGCCCGCACGTCGGGGGTAGAGTTGCTGTGTTTGCCCGAGCTGTGCCTAACTGGCTACAATTGCGAAGACCTGTTTCTGAGCGACTGGCTTTGTGAGGAAGCGCTGGACTATTTGCAGCAAATCCGTCCCTGGACCCAGGGCATTTTGGTGTGCGTGGGCCTGCCCGTGCGGTTGGAAGGCCGAACCTATAATACCAGTTGCGTGCTGCGCGATGGCGAGATTCTGGGATTTGCGGCCAAGCAGTTTTTAGCCAACGATGGCGTGCACTATGAAACGCGCTTTTTCTACCCCTGGCCGGCTGGCGAAACCACTACGGTGCGCTGGCAAGACCAGGAGTGGCCAATGGGCGACCTTACCTTTGAGCACAAAGGCGTGCGCTTCGGCTTCGAGATTTGCGAAGATGCCTGGCGCCCCGACCACGTGCGCCCCGCTGCCCGGTTGCAGGGTAGGGTAGACCTGATTGTGAACCCGTCGGCCAGCCATTTTGCCATGAGCAAGACGGACTTGCGCTACAAGCTGGTGCTCAATGCTTCACGCAATTTTCATTGCACATACCTCTACGCCAACCTACTCGGCAACGAGGCCGGCCGCATCATCTATGACGGCGAAATTCTGGTGGCCCGCGAAGGTCATTTACTGACGCGTAATCAGCTGCTGAGCTTCAAAGAAGTGGACGTGGAGTGCGTAGACGTGGACTTTGCTACGCCGCTGGAGCCGGCCGCCGAAATTCAGCCGCTCCCTACCCCCGACGAATACCTGGAGCTGAACCAGGCCCTGAGCCTGGCTTTGTTCGACTACATGCGCAAAGCCCGCACCCGCGGATTCGTGCTGAGCTTATCGGGCGGGGCCGACTCGTGCATGTGCGCGGTATCGGTGGCGGAAATGGTGCGGCTGGGCACGGCTGAGCTAGGCACGGCCGAGTTTATGCGCCGTACGGGATGCTTCACGGCCGAAGACATTGTGGCCATCACCGGCCAGACGGAGGCACCTACCATGCAAGAGCACCGCGCCGCCGCCGATGGCACCCCGCAGGAAGCGCCCTCAGATAACCTACCCAAAGCCAGCACCGAAGTAACCTCTGACGAGCAGCGCCAGATCAACCGCCGCATCACTGGCCGCCTGCTCACGTGCGCCTATCAAGGCACTGTCAACTCCTCCGATGATACCCTGAACTCGGCCCAAGAACTGGCCGAAGAACTGGGCGCCGTGTTCTACAATTGGAACATCGACGACGAGGTATCTGGGTACGTCAGCAAAATAGCCAGCGCACTGGACCGCCCCCTTACCTGGAAAACCGATGACCTGGCCCTGCAAAACATTCAGGCGCGGGTGCGGGCCCCCGGTATCTGGCTGCTAGCCAACGTGCTCAATGCCCTGCTCATCACCACCTCCAACCGCTCCGAGGCCTCCGTGGGTTATTGCACGATGGATGGCGACACCGCCGGCAGTATTTCGCCCATTGCCGGCGTCGATAAGGCTTTCGTGAAGCAGTGGCTGCGCTGGGCCGAGGTGGAACGGCACTACCCTGCCCTGCGCCACGTGAATGCTTTGCAACCCACCGCCGAGTTGCGGCCATTGGAGGAAAAGCAAACCGACGAGCGCGACCTGATGCCCTACGTGCTGCTCAACCGCATCGAGCGCCTGGCATTCTACAACCGCCTGAGCCCAGCCCAGGTGCTGGCAACCTTACTCGAAGAGGACCCCTCCGCCGACCGCGAACAATTGAAGGTCTACCTGAAGCGTTTTTACTCGCTATGGAGCCGCAACCAATGGAAGCGCGAGCGGTACGCCCCCGCCTTCCACCTCGACGACTACAACGTAGACCCGCGCTCCTGGCTGCGCTTTCCTATCCTGAGCGGCGGCTATACCGAAGAGCTGAACGCGCTGTAGCTGTTTAGTGAGTAGTGCTGTTTTTTTCAGTAGATGCTACACACTTAGTTTGTTGAGAAAATTATAAATCTGTTTCACAGATAGTTATAATCTATTTGAAGAAGTCGGGCAAGTTTTCTACAATGAAGGGACCTAAGCTGATGTGACCCTGCTACCTGCGGCTACGGCCAAAGTAGGTAGGGCGCTGTTCCTCTTTTCTGTCTCCCGGATGTACACTTTTCCGCTGCCTTGTCTTCAACCGATACCTTCTAGCGCGCAGCCAGCTGCGGCTTGCGCGGAGGCTGAGTTGGTAGCCCAATTGCAGCAGGGTAGCGAAGCGGCGTTTCGCACGTTGGTGGAGCGGTATCAACACCGCATCTACCGCACGGTGCTGGCGCTGCTCCATTCGCCGGAGGAGGCGGAGGACGTAGCACAGGAGGTTTTCGTGGAAGTGTACCAAACCATTGGCCGTTTCCGGGGCGAAGCATCCCTGACCACCTGGCTCTACCGGCTGGCTACCTCGCGGGCGCTCAAGCAGCAGCGCCGCGCCCGCGCCCGCAAGCGCTTCGCCTACCTAACCAGCTTGCTTGGCTTCGACAACCGTGTGCTGTACGAACCAGCCCATAACGAACACCCCCAGGCCCAGTTAGAAGGCCAACAACAGGTAGCGCTTTTGCGGGCACGCATTGCCCAACTGCCCGACCAGCAGCAAGTGGCTTTCACCTTGCGCCACGAGCAAGAGCTGAGTTACGAGGAAATAGCCGCGGTGCTCAACACCACCGTGTCGGCCGTGGAGTCATTGTTATTTCGGGCCCGCAAAACGCTTCGCCATCATCTTCAACCCACCCTACGCCATGTCTGATTCTGTTGACCGCACGAACGCCGACGAAGAATGGAAAAAGCTGCTGCACCAATGGCGGGCTGAAGTAGCCACCCCGCCACGGCCGTATTTCTACAGTCGGGTACGTGCTAAACTAGTGCATGCCGCAGGAGTGCAGCACCCACCGGTACGGACCTGGCGGCACTGGCCCGCCTACGCCGCTTTGCTGGCCATACTGCTCCTGCTTAGCGGCGATGATGCGGCGCTACATACAGGAGGCGAAGTCAACCAGGATAGCAGTAACCCACCTGAGGCCAGTTTCAGCGGCTATTAGCCGCCTTTGTCAAGAAATCGTGTCCACCCGCCTACCAAACGGGAAGTGAGTACCTTTGAATTTCTATCATCTTCTGCCTACCCTATGCTTTCTTTTCTTGCTGCCATCACCTGGGATGTATCGCCCCTCATTGCTGAGTTTGGCCCCTGGAATATAGGCTCGTTCACGCTGGGGCCGCTGGCGCTGCGGTGGTACGGGCTGCTGTTTATGTCGGGCTTTGTGGTGGGCACGTTTGTGCTGGCGCACATTTACAAGTCAGAAAAAGTGTCGCCGATGTGGGTGGATGTCATCACCATCTACATGCTGATTGGCACCATCGTAGGCGCCCGGTTGGGGCACGTGCTATTCTATCAGCCTGAAATACTGAAAGATCCGCTGGAGGTGTTCAAGATATGGCACGGCGGCTTGGCCAGCCACGGCGCTACCATCGGGATTATCCTAGCGGTGTATCTGTTCAGCCGCAACAACAAGTTCGACGTACTCTGGACGCTCGACCGCATCGTGATTGTGGTGGCCTCGGGTGGGGCGCTCATACGCTTGGGAAACCTGATGAACTCCGAAATCGTGGGCCGCGAAACCGACGTGCCGTGGGCCTTCATCTTCCTGCGCGACCGGGAGCATTTCGTGAATGGCATGGCCGTGCCGCGCCACCCTACCCAGATTTATGAGTCGCTGTTCTGCGTGTTTCTGTTTGTGCTGCTGTACTTTATGTGGAACCGCACCAAGGAGCGCACCCCGCGCGGGCAGCTGTTTGGGCTGTTTGTGGTGCTGCTGTTCACGTTCCGCTTTTTCGTGGAGTTCCTGAAAGTAAGCCAGGTTGATTTCGAAAATAGCCTACCCCTGGATATGGGTCAAATCCTGAGCATCCCGATGGTAGCCATTGGCTTCTGGGTGCTGCTGCGCGCCGGCAAAGACCCCAAGAATCCCTACGGCTACGCCCCGCGCGACTTGGGTAAAGAAGAACAAAACCCTAAGCTGGCGCAGGCGAAGTAAGGGTGAAGTTGACCTAAAAAAGCCGTGTCATCCTGAGCTTGCGAAGGACCTTATGTCAGTTGAACGACCGTCTTAACAACGACTCGTTCAACTGACATAAGGTCCTTCGCAAGCTCAGGATGACACGGCTTTTTGCTTACAATCCTACTTAAAACTCATACTTATACAAATCACCTTGTTCGGTGCTGATATAGATGGTATTGTCGTCGGTGAAGACCACGCCTTCTGTCTGGCCGGCGCCCTTCAGCGAAATCTGGCGCGGGGTGGCTTTTAGCGCATCGGCCAAAGAGCTGCCTTCCAGCACAAACATTTCCTCCCTACCCATCAGTACCAGGCGGCGGCCGTTGGGGCTCAGGTTGGCGTCCGTCACCTGGCCGGGAATGCTCAGTTTGGTAAGCAGTTTTGCTTTGTACGTGCCGGGCTGGTCAGGCAGCGTATATACTTTGCTGGTGCTGCTGTTGGCGCGGTCTTTCGTGAACAGGTAGAGCTGATTCTGGTGCCACAGCGAAGCTTCCACATCGAAATTACGGTCGCCTTTTTTGGGCGGAAACTCGGTTTGGTCGGCGTAGGAAAAGTTGATCTTATCTACTTGGTTCGGCGTTTTTGGGCGAAAACGGAGGATGGCCAGGTCTTCGCGGTCGTTACTATTGTTGCCCGCGTCGGCCAGATAATAGTATCCTTGGTTATCGCGCGAAATGCTTTCCCAGTCGTAGTTGGTGGCACTGAGGCGCAACGTGCCGAGCAGCTTGCCTGTTTCGGACACTTTATAGACAATCGGTGGATTACCGGCGTCGCTGAACGTGTAGAACGTGCCGGGCGTATCGGCTACAGCCAAGCCAGAGCTTTCGCGAACTTCTTCCAGGTCGCCTACCTTGTTTAGCTCCACGGCCTCGCCCTTCGATTTCTTCCCTTTTTTGCCCTTCTTCCCTTTTTTCCCCTGATCAGCCTGCGTGGTGGTGAAATCGGTGGTAGACTGTTCGGCGGGGGTAGAGTTACAACTACTCAGCAACGTGCTAGTCAGCAGGGCTGTGGTCAAAAGAAAAGGCATGGTATGCATAAAGAGGGCAAAAGAAAAGGCCCCTACCCAAAGGCAGAGGCGCGTGCACAAGGGTATACGATAATTGTGGCGTTAGGGTACAGGGTCGTAGCCATGGCCGCCCCAGGGGTGGCAGCGCCCAATGCGGCGCAGGGCCAGCCAGCCGCCCCGCCACGGACCGTGCCGCTCGATGGCCTGCACGGCATAGGCCGAGCACGTGGGCTGGTAGCGGCAGGTAGGAGGCTTGAGGGGCGACAGCAGGTGGCGGTACACCCACAATAGCGTTAGCAGCAAACGGCGGAACAACGACTTCATCGTAGCAAAGAACGCGAAACATCGGCAGCTGGTGCCCGCCACGTAATATGAGTACTTTGTTTGGCGGGGTATTTGAATAAAACCAAGCAGATTCTTTGCTGTAGGGTCTATTAGTGAATTGTTTTTGTAGTTATTCTAGTGTCTTGATTAGCTTTCTATGGAGAAACGCTACCCGCTATTTTTTTGCCTGTTTTTGTTGGGATGGCAGGCGCTGGCACAAGGCAATGGGCCGGGCATCCGAGGGGCGCGGGCCGCGGCGCTGGGCTACACCAGCACCACCCTCCACGACGTGTGGGCCGTGGGCAACAACGCCGCCGGGCTGGGCCAACTCACACAGCCAGAAGTAGGATTCTACGCCGAAAACCGTTTTTTGCTACCCAATTTCAACACGGCCGCGCTAGCTGTGGCCCTACCTCTAGGCGAAGTGGTAGAAGGCCGCGCAAAAAATGGCGTAGTCGGTTTTGAAGCCCAGCGTTTCGGAGGCAAGCTCTACGCCGAGCAGCGCTTGGGTGCGGCCTATGGCTACCGGAGCGGGCTGGTGAGTGTGGGCGCCCGCCTCGATGTGTTGCAGGTGAGTATAGAAGGGCTGGGCAGTCGCCGGGCGCTGGCCGTATCGCTGGGTGGGCAAGCCGAAGTGGTGCCCAAAAAGCTGGTATTTGGCGCCTATATCTACAACCTCAATCAGGCCCGCCTAGCCCGCTACCAAGACGAGCGGGTGCCCACCGTGCTACGAGCCGGCCTGGGCTACCAGCCCACCGATAAGGTGCTGCTGACCGTGGAAACCGAAAAGGACGTGGACCACGATGCCGATTTTCGGGCGGGCCTGGAATATAAAGCGCTGGATGCATTACAGGTGCGGGCAGGTTTTGCGGCGCTCAGTGAGCAAACCACCGGTGGTGTAGGCTTTCACACAGGCCAGCTGCGCATTGATTACGCTGCCGCCTGGCAAACGGCACTTGGGCTCAGTCAGTATCTGAGCGTGCATGTGTTGCTCGCCAAGCCTGGGCAGCCATGAGCAAAAAGCTGCCTAGCTACCTGAGAGTAGCCTTTGGGCTTGTGCTGGTGGGGCTATTCTGTGTTGCCCAGCCTACCCAGGCCCAACAGTTTCCGCGCCCTACCCCCGACCTCGACCGGCTGGTGCAGGAGCTGTTTGCCGATCAGCAGAGCGACGACGTGCCCTACGAGGATATGTACGAAACGCTATTGCTCTACTACCAAACGCCGCTCAACCTGAACCTGGCTACGCGTGAGGAGCTACGCGGACTGCTGCTGCTGTCGGAAGTGCAGATTACGCACCTGCTGGAGCACCGCCAGCGGGTAGGGCCGCTGCTCAGCCTCTACGAGCTGCAAAGCATCGACGGCTTTGACCTGCGCACCATCTACCGCGTGGGGCCTTTCGTGACGGTGACCGATGCCGGCCCCAACGCCGCCCGCGGGCCGCTCTGGCAACGCGTGCTGCACGAAGACAACAACGCCTTGTTTGTGCGCTACGAGCGGGTGTTGCAGCAACGCCGTGGCTACACTGCCCCCGATACCACCAGCACCGGCCGCCTCACCAGCCGCTATCTCGGCTCGCCCGACAAGCTGTTGCTGCGCTACCGCGTCAGCCATACCAAAGATTTCAGCGTGGGCTTCACGGCCGAAAAGGACGCCGGCGAGCCGCTGGCGTGGCAGCCCGGCCAGCGCCGCTACGGCGCCGATTTTCTGTCGGCGCACGTGGTAGTGCAGGAGCGCGGCCGCCTGAAAACCCTGGCGCTAGGTGATTATCAGCTGCAATTTGGGCAGGGGTTGTTGCTGTCGTCGGGGTTGCAGGTAGGCAAGGGTGGCGAAACCATTACCACCATTCGGCGCAGCTCGCTGGGCGTGCGGCCCTACTCTTCGGTGCTGGAAAGCGCCTTTTTTCGGGGCGCCGCGGCTACTGTAGCTGTGAGTAATACGGTGCGGGCCACAGCATTTGCTTCCTACAAACACGTAGATGCCAACCGCCAGCAAAGCCTGGATTCGTTGGCTGATTTCACGGAGTATGCGTCGGGGGTATTGGTGGCGGGCTTGCACCGTACGGCTACCGAGCTGGCTAATCGTAAAAGTCTCGGCGAGGCCATTGGGGGCGGCAACGTGACCTATACCAGCCGCAGCAACCACCTGGCGGTGGGCCTCACGGCCGTAGGCACGCACTACGATAGAGCATTGCAACGCCGGTCGGCGCTATATAACGCGTATGAATTCCGAGGACAGAATAATCTGGCTGTGGGTATGCATTACAGCTACGTGCTGCGCAACTTGCTACTATTTGGCGAAACAGCTCGTAGCAGCAGCGGTGGGGTAGGCACAGTGAATGGCCTGCTGGCCAGCCTGGCCCCCAACGTGGATGCCGCCGTGCTCTACCGCTCCTACACCCGCGACTTCCATACCTTCTACGGCAACGCGCTCAGCGAAAACAGTCGCAACATCAACGAGCGTGGCCTCTACCTAGGGCTGAAAGTACGGCCAGCAGCGGGTTGGGAAATCTCGACGTACTACGACCAATTCTGGTTTCCGTGGCTGCGCTACCGGGTAGGCGCACCTTCGCACGGCCACGACTGGCTGCTGCGCCTGGCCTACACGCCCACCAAAACCAGCCTGCTCTATGCCCAACTGCGCACCCGACTCAAAGAGTACAACGCCGACGACCCGCGCCCCCTGCCACTGCCGGAACCCACGCTGCGCCACAGCCTGCTGCTGTTCTATGATGCCAATCCTACCACTGTACTCAGCCTGCGCACGCGGGTGCAGGGCACTCGTTATCGCGAGGGCGAGGGCCCGCGCCATACGGGCTACGTGCTGGCTCAGGACATGTCTTACACCTTCGGCCGCTACCTGCGCCTGAGTGGCCGCTACGCCCTGTTTGATACCGACGATTATGATACGCGTCAGTACGTGTTTGAACAGGACGTGCTCTACGCTTTTTCGGTGCCCGCCCTCTACGGGCAGGGCACACGCACGTACGCGTTGGCCGAAGTGCGCTGCAACCGTCACCTCACGTTCTGGCTGCGCTACGCCGAAACGCACTACCGCAACCAAACGACCATCGGCTCGGGCCTGGATTTAATCGAGGGTAACCGCCGCTCCGAAGTGAAAGCCCAGGCGCGGTATCGGTTTTGAGTTTGTAAAATGGTGAAGTGGTGAAATGGTGAGTTTTGCTGTTCTGTCATCCTAAGTGCAGCGAAGGACCTTCTCACGTCAGAATGACAGTCGTAACAACGACTCGCTCTAGCGTGAGAAAGTCCTTCGCTGCACTCAGGATGACAGAACAATAAAACTCACCATTTCACCATTTCACCACTTCACCATTTACTCCTTCACCAACTTCACTACCGACGTGCCTTGCGGCTGCATGACGCGTAGTTGATAAATGCCTACGCTAAGGGCGCGTAAATCCAGGGTTTGTTGCAAGTTATTGCCCGCTTTGGCAAAGGTGCGCGTCAGCACATTGCGGCCCAAGGCGTCGAATACCTGCACCTGTACCCCGCCGGTATGCGCATTGTTCAGCTCCAATTTGAACAAGCCGTTGCTGGGGTTGGGATATACTGTTAACCCTTTCAGGACTGGCGCGGTGGCGCTGGCAAGCGTTACGCTAGCAACGGCCTCGTTGGAGTAGGACGAATTGCCTATGTCGTTTATAGCCCGGATGCGGTATACGTAGCGGCCAGTGGCAGAAACCGCATCGGAGTAAGTGGTCTGGTTGGCGGCAATGGTGGCAATGCGCTGAAAATTGGCGTTGGTGGTCAGAGAGCGTTCCAGCTCGAAGCCGGTTTCGTTATTAGCGTTGTCCTGCCACTGTAGGCCAATGGTAGCCGTACTGCCGCTGGTGCCACTGAGGTAGGCGAGTAGGCTGGTAGGCGCAGCGGGTGGGGCTGGCACCGTACACAACTCCAATGCCCAGCCTGTAAGCGTGCCGCCATTGCCAGCAGCAGTATCGGTAATGCGCAAGGTCCACGTGCCGTTAGCGGGCGCGTTCAGCAACTCGGCCAGCGAGGTAGCAGGGCGGTAGGTGCCGCCCGCGTTCAGCGGACAAGCAAGAGCTGCTGTAGCCTGCTCATCCAGCGACAAGTTGAGGTTGGCCGTGCCTGCGCACAGAGTAGCCAGCAGCACGGCCGAGCGGCCAGCCGGGTTGGTTAGCGTTACCGTCAATTCGCCTACGTTGGGATGGGTAATGGCCAGATTAGTAATGCGAATAGCCGATACCACGTCCGTCGAGCTTACTTCCACCGTCGAAGAAACGGAGGCATTCGCCGTTTCCGGAATCGTGACGGGCACTTGCGTGGCCGCATAAGGCTGGCAGGAGACTACCCCCGTGCGGAAAGCCGTGGCTGCCGAATAGGGTGCCGCGCCACAAACGTTGCCACCGCGCACGCGCCAATAGTAGGTGGTGCCCGCCGTTAGGGGAGTGGTAGGAGTGAAGCTAGTGGTAGTGCCCGACGCTATATTCTGAGTGAGCACCACATTGCTGAAAGCGGCGTCGGTGGCTACTTGCACAGCATACGCAGTGGCATTGGGCACGGCCTGCCACGTAAAGACCGGCCGCGTGGTTGTCACCGCATTGGTGGCCGGCGCTACGGCTACGGCCGCTTGCGTGGCCAGCGGCGGCACCACCACGCGCACCACCTGATTCTGCACTACCCCACCGCTAGTGCCCGTGAGGGTAAGTGTGTAGGTGCCGGGCGTGGTAGTAGCCGCCGCCGCAATGGTGGCTACTGCCGTGCCACCCGCTGCTACGCTGGCGGGCGCATAGCTAACACTAAGGCCACTGGGTAGCCCGGTAGCACCCAGCACTACAGTACCCGCAAAGCCTTGCGCCTGCCCAATACTCAGGCTCACGGGCACGCTGGAGCCGGGGCACACCGTCAGCAGATTGCTTGCAATGCAGGCCGTATTCAGGTAAAAGGTAGGCGCCGTAAGCGGCCGAATAGTGAAGTTCTGGTTGGAAATATCGAAGAACACGTTGCCCGTAGCCTGCACTTTAATACGCGCCAGCGCTGTGTTGGTGGCAGCGGGTACCGTCACCGATTCGCAACCGTCGTTGGGGGTAGCGGCCAGCAGCACGGTTGGGAACGTGAGGCCTCCATCGGTAGATAAGAGAATGTCCACGTTGGCAGCGTTGATAGGCGACTGCGTGGTATTGGCTACATCCCAGGTTACTTGTTGGGGCACTCCAGCCTGCCAGGTGGTAGCCGTGTTGGGCGTAGTCACCACAAAGGGGCCGGCGGTACCAATCACAGCTACGTTCATGGAATCGTACTCCACGCCGCCCCCGCCATTCCGGTTGTCGCGCGCCACAAACCGAAAGATCAGGCGCCGCGCATAGGTTGGCAGCACCTCCCCAATGGTTGTGGTGTTATTCACCAGGTCCGACACCCGCGGGAACGTGCGGCTGGCACTCGGGGTAGGCTCAAACGATCGGAAAATGGGCGCATTGCCCTGTGGCGCAGTAGGCGTACCGACTGGCCCGAGGTTGTACTGCTCCCACGTGTAGGTCAGGGCATCACCATCAGGGTCGGTGGCCGAGCCCGTAAGCGTGAAAGGCGTACTGATAGGAATGCGGTAGTTGGCGCCGGCATTTACGGTAGGTGCCTGGTTGCCGGTAGCGGTAACAACGGCGCAGTTGCCAGCTCCGGTTACGTGGTTCAGAATCTGGTCGTAGCTGCGCGAGTGGAAGTAGGGAATGCTGTTGGCCTGTAGGTTGTCGTTCCCGCAAATACCCGCGTAGGCCATAATCGTGACACCACTACCCGGCTCGTAGGCCGAGGAGGCAGAACGGTTGCCTCCCCCACAGTTGCCGGCTTGGCTATTAAACGTATGGTCGGCACCAAACTGGTGGCCCATCTCGTGGGCCACAAAATCCACATCAAAGGCGTCGCCCACCGGATTTGGCGAACCCGTCACGCCCATGGCCTTGCGGCCCGCCACGCACACCGAGCCCAAGGAGGCAATGCCCCCGCCGCCGGTGCTAAATACGTGTCCAATATCGTAGTTGGCCGAGCCAATGCTATCCGTCAGAACAGCTTGGTTCTGGCCCAGCATGGTTTCACCGTCGTTGTTGGTGTATCGGTCGGTGGAGTCGGTGAGAAAAATCAGACGGTCGTTGTTAGCAATCAGCACCATCCGAATGGCTAATTCACGCTCGTAAATCCCATCCACGCGGTTCACGGAGGTGACAATGCCGGCCAGGGCGCCCTCCTTCGTACCGCCTTTGGTAGCCGCGTACTCACCAGTGCAAGCCACCGCCAGCCGGTAGGTGCGTAGCTGGCTACCGTTGGGTCGCTGGAGAGCAGCAGAGCGGTTTAGAGCAGTAGCAGTCGTGCGGCTCAGGCCATCGGGCGTGTAGCACACAGCGCCCAGCGCCGAGCGGCTCATGCTGCTCTGGTCAAATACTAGGTGGTTTACCGTGTCGCCGGGCGCGGCCGGATCGATATACACCGTGCGGCCAGCTGCCAGAATCTGGGCATGAAAACCCGCCGGCGACACATCGAGGCGCGCCGTGGCTGTGGGGTCGTCTATACCCTGGGCCACATAGGTCCGAATGCGAGGATAGCGCGCCGCCAGCGCCGGCGCCATCACCTGCGTGGCTGCCACCCGAAACCGCTGGGAGGTGCCATCGGGTAGGGGCAGCGACACCACCGTACCCGACTGTCGGGCAGCCGCGCTGCGCTCGGCCGGAGCAGCGCGCAAGGTGCTGCGCACCGTGCCCAGCTGCACCGTCACGGCCCGGAAGCGGCTCAGGGCCAGCGCATGTTGCTTGGGCACTACAGCCGGGGAGGCATCGGCCCACAGTACGCGTTGCGCCGTGGCCGGTAGTAGGCCTGCCAGTAAAAACAGGCCGCTCAGCAGCCCGCGTCGCAGGGTAGAAGTTTGCATCAGGTAGAGAAAAGAAGGAAGGGTAGGAAGAACAGGGAAAACGAAAATAGCAACACCTCAACGTCATACGTCATCTACTCGACCAACGGCGCCTAAACAACGACTATCCGGGTAGAAGATAGAGCGTTTTCGGCTGCGCGGGAAGATGATGTGTAATAAATAACATTGCGCTAGTGCAGGAGCTACGTAGCAGACAGCCTCGTTGGTCGTGCAGGGTATAAAAAAAGTCTGACTGCCAGCGGCAGCCAGACTTTTCAAAAATAAACAAGTAGACTATACGTCCGTCTTCAGCAGCACAATCTGCGCCTTGTCAGCCGCGCTGATTTTGCGGCGAAACTCCACATAAGCCGGGTAGTCTGCCTTGGCGAAGCGCGTACGGGGCATTTGCAGCTGACGCACATACTGCAACGTACCATCAGGCAGAGTACGCAGCTGGGCTGAGTACGTGCCGAAAGCCGTGGTAAGCTGCACTGGCGCCGGCAGGTTTTCGGGTTGTAGCCCAGCCGGCACATGAATGCGTACCGTATCGGCGTAGGTGTAGGCGTGGCTCAGCCACACATCTGACTGGCGGCCGCCCACCGGCACAGCCATGGCGGGTAGGCGACTGAGTAGGTTGGGCGCCAGAAACAGGCGCTTGCCACTCACCGACGCGAAAGTAGGCAGCGTAAGGTCCAGCTTCTCCGTTACCATAGGTAGGGCCTGCTGGCGGTTGGCCGTCAGGTTGAATTTCGTGATGCTGAAGTTGTTCAGGGTCAGGCTTTCCGTGATGTATTTCTTCTGCTGAGCTGGGTCCAGCCCATCAAGCATAGCGCTGAGGCGGTCCTGCTCCAGGCCAGTGTAGGCCGTGCGTACGGCGGCTGTGGCTTTACCCTGGGCATCCAGATACACATCGGCCAGCCGCTCGCGGCGGTTTTCGCGCACGCCGTAGGTAGGGGTGCGCACCAGCTTACCACCCTGCGGGGTGAGCAGCAGCGCGTGGCGGTTGCCTGTGAAGCTGCCCATGTAGCCAAACGGCGCCGTTTGGCTGGTGCATTCCAGCCACACCGTATCGGCCTTGGCGGTTTTGGTGGCAGCCAGCGGCACGCACAGTATCACGTGGTTGAACTGGGTGCTGGGAAACTCGGTGTGAATGTCGGGCGCGTCGGCGCGCACCAGGGCACAGTAGCCCGTAATGCCAGCCGCCTGCAACAGCGCCATGCCGTAGTTCGATAGGGCTTTGCAGTCGCCGTAGCCGTTGGTGCTCACCGCCGAGGCCGGAAACGTTTGCCACCCACCCAGCCCCAACTGCACCGAAATGTACCGGGTATTGGCCTGCAAGAATTCGTACACTTTTCGAATGCGGGCGCGCTCGTCTTTCTCGTCCTTCACCAGCGCCGCCACGCGCGCCCGCAGGTCATCGGGCAATACGTCGCGGCCCTTGTTCAGCTCGTAGCTCCACTGGCCCAGCTGCTGCCAGGAAGCAGCGCTTCCGGCATGACCCTGTACCTCAAAGGCAGCAGGCGCTGTCACTACTATCGGCGTCAGTTCACGCAGGGGCGGACCATCCGGCTCGCGCTCTATGGCGGCCAACCCCTTCACTTCCCACTGATACACTTCCTGCCCGCCCTGCTGCGAGCGTGCGGCCTGCACGCCTTGGGGCAGGTGTCGCTCCTGGTAACGTAGGGGTAGGGCCGTGGGCGTCAGCACCCGGAAAGTGGCGTGCTCTACGGCCAACTGGGGCTCGTCCTGCGGATCCCAGGTGCTATAGAACAACGAGTTGTCGGAAGTGATTTCGTAGTCGAACTCCACCGTATAAGGGTAGGCCGACTGTTGCAATTTGGCCAGCCGGCCGCGGTTGTCGGTGGCCAAGCTAAAGCCGTCGGACAGGCCGTAGTCCTTCACGTCGGAGGCACGCAGGGAGCGAATTAGGCGGCCGTCGGCATCGTACACAGCCCCGCGTAGGTAGTTGATGCTGTTGAGCTGATCATAGGGCACCAGCAGCTCGGCCCAGTCGGCGCCGGCGCCGTCTAGGATGGTGATGGCGCGGTGCACCGTACTCACTGTGCGGCTCACCGACTTCACCACCAGCGTTTCGTCGTAGGCGCGCACCACGCCGTGGGCATTCTCGCGTAGGCTGGCCGATAGGTCGCTCACCGGGTATTTGGGCGCCGGCGCGGCCCAGGCAGTGCTGCTTAGCAACAGGCCGATGCTCAGTACAGTAGCCCGGCAGGATAGGGGAAAGTAGCGCATCGGCTTACGATTTTTTCTTGAGCACAATTTGCTCGGCCTGCTTGGCCAGCAGGCGCGAGTAGAAGTCCCGCAGCGCTGCATACTCTTCGGCCGAGTACACCGTTTTGCGCAGGTTCATGCGGGTCATAATCTGCAAGGAGTTCTCGCCGGGCGAGATGGAGTACATAAATCGGCCGCCGTTGTCGGGCAGGTCTACCACCAGCGGTTTGGGCATCTCCTCTACCGCATAGCCGGCGGGTAGGGCCAATGTCACCAGATTGGTTTCGTCCATTAGTGCGCCAAAATCCACCGGGAAACGACGGTCTTCGTGCAGAAATGGATTTTTGCTGTCGCTGAAATGCCGCATGGGATTGATGTATAGCATGTCGGCAGCCTGCTCGTTGCCGGCGCTGGTCAGCTCGTAGTCCAGGGAAAGCGGGGCCGTATAAGTTTCTTTTTCCTTGAACGCATATTTCGGAATGTCCCAGCCCTCGTGGCCCTTGGCCAATTCCTCCATAAACTTTTTCTCGCCCAGCTTCACTAGGCGCGAGCGGTGGTGGGCGCCCAGATAGCCGCCGTACTCTTGGTGCACCTGCCCGGTGTAGCCGCCCTTATCATCTAGTTGCAGCTGCACCTTGCGGTAGTCGATAAACCGGGTGAGGGGAGCAAGATCTACCCAACGCGACTGCGCCGCATTGGGCAGGAGCAGGCGACCCACACCATTCAGGCAGCGGCCAGGCAGGTTGCCGCAGGGCATAGCTTCTTCGGTGGCATCTACCAGCATCTCCTTATTGTCGGGTAGGGCCACGTGGGCAACCACATAGTTGAAGTTCGACAGCAGCGGAAAGAGCGTGTTTACGCGGCCGTGGTCGCGGGTGCTTAGGATAACGGGATGAGCCGTGAGGCCAGCGTCGCGCAGGGCACCTATTAGCAGCAGATTCACGTCGGCAGCACTCCCGTTATGCTGATCGTAGGCCCGGCGGGTAGTAGTGGTAGCGTAGAGGCGGTCTTGGTCGTTGTACTTCACCGAGTGGTGTACCAAGTGGCGTATGGCGGCCGTCAGCGCCGCCGGGTTGCCGGCGTGCTTGGCTTTGAGCGCTGCAATCTCCTCTTTCAAAAAGCTGGCGTGCTTTGCTTGGTTTCCAAAACTCTCCTCCGTCAGCAGCTCTTCATTAATTTTGTTCCAGGAATTGGCCATGTTATGGTATCCCTGGTTGGGCCACTTGGTACCCGCCAGCTCAAAGTCGATGCGGGCTATAAAGTCGCGCGAGGTGGTCATGTACGGCTCGTTGCGGAAGGCCGGCACATCTTTCATCACCCAGCGGTGGTTGGTCACGCTGGCCGATACCGTTTGGCTGCTGGCGCTGCGGCGGTTGCCATAGTCGTCAAAAGAGCCACCGGTGCTAATCGTATACTGCGTCTGGCCGGTAGGATGCTCACTAATGGCCAGCGGCTCGTAGCCCTGCATCAGCATTTTGTAGTCGAAATACTCCGGGATGCTGGCCCGGTACTCGCTCCAGCGCACAGGTATGCTTTCCTGGAACTGCCAATTCTGGAAGTTGAACAGAAAGTCAGAATTGACGGTGTAGGCGTACTCAATCACAGAACCTACGCGCACGTTGGGTAGTGTAAACTTGCGCACCGTCACGTTGGCCGATTTCTCCTCCCGGAAGGTATTTTCGCTGGCCAGCTTTTCTTTCACTAGCTGCCCGTTCACCATGTTGTAAGTGAAGCCGCGCAGGGTGCTCAGTTTCTCTTCGCTGGTGCCTTGATGATACAGCGGCACCTCCACCGTGGCCCGGTCGTAGGCCGATTTCTTCAGAATCTTGATGCGCGTGACGCGCTCAAATACAATTTTGAAGTCGCCGTTTGCTACGTTGAAGCGCGACACGCCGTAGTCGCACAGCACCACAGCCTCGGCGGCGCTGTCGGCCGCAAAGTTTTTCTCGTCCATGTCCTGCGGATCGAGCTTGCCGAACTTAATGGGCTCGTTCTGGGCCTGGGCAGTAAGGGCGAGGCCACTGGCCAACGCCAGCAGCAGGAAGCGGGGTAGTAATTTTTGCATAAGTAAGGAGGGTAGTAATTATTGTAGGCACAGGGAGCCACAGCCACGCGCCAATTAGGCGTGCAGCCGCAGAATATCATAGTTGCATAAGGTGTAGGGCAGAAAGCAGGGCGGCGGGTAGAAAACGGTTTGCGTTATTTCTCATTGCCAGCAGGATGACGAGACGCAAACTTGCGTCTCGTCATCCTGCTGGCGTATTTCTTCTACTTCCGTTGCAGCACCAGCATTTCGGCGTGCTTGGCAATGGCACGGCTGTAAAACTCGCGCAGGGCCGCGTACTCGGCCGGGCTGTAGCTGGTCTTGGTGAGTTGTAAGCGCGAGGTGATTTCCAGACGGTCAGGGGTAGGCTGGGCCACGTGGTAGAGAAACTTGCCTGCATTGCCGGGTAGGGCTAGGGTCAGGTCGGCAGGCTTCTCTTGCACCGTGTAGCGGGCTGGTAGGGCCAAGCTCACCACCTGCGTCAGCTCACGGCTGGTACTAAAATCGACGGGAAAAAACCGGTCGGCGTGGCGGAAAGGGTTAGTGGTAAGGCCAACCGTCTGCATCAGTGGCAGATACAGCGTAGCGGCCGGCGTTTCGGAGCCGGGTAGAGTCATGGCTACGTCCACGGCGAAGGCCTTTCTGGGGTCTTCCAGCTCCAGCAAGGTAGGCGGGGTAGTCAGCTGCCAGTCGGTCCAGCGGTGGCCCAGTTGGGTTTTATAGGCCGATTCGCCCTGGCTGAACACCTGTTGCCGGGCCGCCAGGCCAGCATAGCCACTGTACCCCTGGCGCATGGTACCGCGCAGCGTGCCCGTATCGTCGAGCTTGAAGTCAGCCTTGGTGTACTCCAGGTAGTTGCGGTTGCTGGTGAGGGGTAGCCAGGCACCGGTAGTAGTCAGCAGGCGGCCCTGCTCGTTGAGGCAGCGCTCCGGCAGCATCTCCATGGGTAGCAACGGCTCGGTGGCGTCCAGCAGCAATTCTCCATCGGGCAGCAGCACGTGGGCAATAGTGTAGTTGAACTGACTGAGCAGGGGCATATCCGTCACGATGCGGCCGTGGCTGCGCGTGCTCAGCAGCACGGGGTTAGCGGTCAAATCGGCCGCACGCAGCGTTTGCAGCAGCAGCAGGTTCACATCGGCCGAGTTGCCCTGGTGCTGCTCGTAGGTTTTGCGGGTAGGCTGCGACGTATAGAGCCGTTCCTGCCCGTTGTATTTCACGTGCTGCTGCACCAGCCGCAGCACGGCCTCGGCGCGGGCGTGGGCATCGGGTAGGCGGGTGCGCAGGGCCTTGGCCTCGGTTGTCAGCGGCGAATTCTGGTTGAGCACCGCGCCAAACCGCTCGTCGGCCAGCAGCGCCGCCCCTATCTTCTCCCAGGTATGCGACAGGTCGCGGAAGTCGTGACCTGTGAAATCGGAGCCGGCCAGCTCGAAGTGCACGCTGCGCATGTAGTCCTGCGCGGCGGCCATAAACGGCTCTTCCCGGAAAGCCGGCGCGTTTTGCAGCACCCAGCGCTTAGCCAGTGCCTGCGTGCTGATGCTAGTCGTTTGGGTAGGGCCCGTATTCACGGACCCATAACCCGTCTGTTGGTTCTGGTGGTAGCCGGTGCTGTAGGGCACCCACGCCTGGTCCTGGGTGGCAAAGGGCAGGTAGCCGTGCGTGATTTCCTTGTACCGGAAAAACGAGGGCAGGGCCACGCGGTACTCGCTCCAGCGCGTAGGAATGCGGTGCTGAAACTGCCAATCCTGAAGGTTGAACAGAAAATCCGACGTGATGGTATAGGTAAACTCCACCACCGAGCCTTCCTTCACGTTGGGTAGGGTGAAGGAGTAGAGCACGTGGTTTTTGTCGATTTTCTCGCTGAACACCCCCGAGCCGGGGTCGAGCTTGGTTTTCTCCACCTTGCCGCCTACCATATTATAAGTGAAGCCTTTCAGGTTGGAGAGCTTCTCGCGCTGGTCGTCGTCCACGTAGAGGGGCACGCGCACCGTGGCCCACTCGTAGCCGGCCTTACGCAGAATATGAATGCGCGTGGTGCGGTCAAACACCACCTGGAATTTCTCCGTGGCCCCCACAATGCGCGACTGGCCGTAGTCGCACAGTACCTCGGCTTCGGCGGCGCTATCGGCAGCCACAGGGGTCGGGCTGGGAGCAAAATCAGCGACCGATACGTCGCCGAAGGAGATGGGTGGCTTTAGGCCGGCCTTTTGTGCCATTGTTGGCCGGTAGCCACACAGTAGCCCCAGCAGCAAGCCACTGCCGAGTATAAAATGACGCATAATCAGGAAAAGTAGAAACGACTCGTAATAGCAACCAATTGATACTGATAGTCTAAGCCGATCTTATAAGGCAGGCTGTCTTATCTTCATCAAAGATGAAGATAAGATGATATTTAGCCAAATTTCTGTACTTTATTTGTGAGCTTGTGCTCTAAGTTTCACGCACAAATGCGCAGCTGCTGTGCAGAGCGCTAGTGGTCGTTTAGCGGCGGTTGCGCTGGTGTGGGTTTCGCGCCGTATTTTTCGACGAAGACATTATAGGGAAGTATGAACCGAAATAGGGTAGTAGCAGGCGTGGTGGCGTTGCTGAGTTTGGTGGGATTAGTGGCGGCACAACGCCACGGGGCACTGCCCAACGAAAAAAAGATGGGCGCCTACCTGTTCGTGTTCTTCACCGACCCCACGCACAGCCTGTTTATGGCCACCAGCCGCGACGGCTACACGTTCACGGCCGTGAACGAGGGCCAGCCTGTTATAGCCGGCGACACCATTGCTGAGCAGCGCGGCATCCGCGACCCGCACATCTACCGCGGGCCCGATGGTGCTTTCTATATGGCCATGACCGACTTGCACCTGTTTGCCAAGCAAAAGGGCTACCGCGCCACCACCTGGGAGCGCGACGAAAATGCCTACGGGTGGGGCAACAACCGCGGGCTGGTGCTGCTCCGGTCTACCGACCTCATTCACTGGACGCACCATGTCGTGCGCTTCGACAAGGCGTTTCCGGAGCTAAAAGATGTGGGCTGTGTTTGGGCACCCGAGACAATTTATGATGCCGCGGCTGGTAAGATGATGCTATACTTCACGATGCGCTTGGGCAACGGGCGCACTAAGCTGTATTACGCCTACACCGACGCGGCCTTTACCCGGCTCACCTCGGCCCCGAAAATCCTCTTCGAATACCCAAACCCCGAAATACAGGTGTTGGATGCCGACATCATCCAACTCCCCGATAAGCGATTTTGCCTAACGTACGTGGCGCAGGAAAAGCCCGGCGGTATCAAAATGGCGCTGTCCGACAGTATCCACAGCGGCTACCGCTACAACCCCGCGTGGGTAGACGCCGAGCCGGGCGCCTGCGAAGCGCCCAATATGTGGAAGCGCATTGGGGAAGATAAATGGGTGCTGATGTATGACGTGTTCAGCATTCAACCGCACAATTTCGGGTTCTGCCAAACCACCGATTTCGCTACGTTCAACGACCTGGGGCATTTCAACACGGGCGTGATGAAGGCCACCAATTTCACGTCGCCGAAGCACGGCACGGTAATTCAGCTCACGGCAAAAGAGGCCGACCGATTGGAGCGTTACTGGAAGAAAAAAGAAGACACCCGCCGTGCCGGTAGCGGCAGAAGGACTGCGGTAAAAGGGTAGGAGGCTACGCGACTTCTGAAGCTGGCCGGTGGCGCACGCCTACCCACAGATACACCAAAGCCACTAGCGTAACGGCGGCGCTCAGGCCGTGCACGTAGGGTAGGCGGGCGGGCGAGTTGGCGAAAATCCAACCGGCCAGCAGGGCGCCCAGGCCAATACCGGCTTCCAGGGCAATGTACATGGTGGCCACGCCGCGGCCGCGCCGCTCGGCGGGGCTCAAGTCAATGGTCCAGGCGTAGAGGGTAGGGGAGTTGAGGCCCGTGGCAAAGCCGTAGAGCACGGCCGACGCCAGCAGAAACGGAACCGAAGGCGCCAGGGCCAGCGCCACTAGGGCCACCAACAGCAGGGTAGTGGAAAAGCGCAGCACCGGCACCCGCCCGTAGCGGTCGGAGGCGCGGCCGGCCACCAGGCGCACCACCAGCGAGGCCACGGTGTAGAAGGTGAAAAACAGGCCTTTATTGCTGATGCCCAAATACGTGCTCTGATCGGGAATGACGGTGAGCACGGCCCCGTACGGAAACATGCACAGCAGGGTAGCCAACGCTGGTCGGAAGACGCGGGGCTCCAGCACCTCGTCCCAGCGCAGGCGCAACAGCTTGAGGCTGAACTTCTGGCGCTGCGCCGGGGGTAGGGTTTCGGTCATGGTGCCCTGCACGATAAGCGAGAGCAAGGCCGTGCCGGAAGAGCAGTAAAACAGCACGTTCAGCGAAAAATGCTCGGCCAGCAAGCCGCCCAGCGCCGGGCCGGCGGCCATGCCCATCGAGCTGGCCACGCCCAGCAGGCCCATGGCCTCACCCCGGCGCTCAAACGGAATAATATCCCCAATAAACGCCGCCGTGCCGGTGGGTTTGAAGCCCGTGCTAAAGCCGTGCAGCAGGCGCAGCAGTAGAAAGCCGCCCACTGTGGCCGTCCAGGGGTAGAAAAAGCCGCACAGAAAGCACACCAGCGACCCAAACACCATCACCGGAATGCGCCCCACCGTATCGGCCAGCTTGCCCGAAAACGGCCGCGACAACCCCGCCGTGACCGTGAACATGGCAATGATGTAGCCCTTATACTCGGCGCCGCCCAGGCTGGTGAGGTAGTCGGGCAGCTCGGGCAGCAGCATGTTGAAGCTGGCAAAAAACAGGAACGACGACAAACACATCAGCCAGAAACCGGCCGTGTACACGCGGGTGGGAGCAGCAGAGGACATAGCGCGCAAAGGTAGACCACGGATTCGCTCGGATTTGACGGATTACACGGATTTTGTGGGTAGGTAGGGTGAAATGGTGAATAACCTATTGGCTAACAAAGCATACGGGAAGCAAAACCTTTGCTTCCCGTATGCTTGATTTTTGAGTTGTTTAAAAGGTCAAAAAGCCCGTCATGCTGAGCTTGTCGAAGCATCTCGCGTGCTGATGTTGGATAGTATCTTTCATCAGCACGCGAGATGCTTCGACAAGCTCAGCATGACGGGTTACACCTTTTGCGCTTAGTTGGCCTGGCGCACTATGCGCTTGTGTACCAGCCCATCCGTCGTTTCAAATACCAGTGAGTACACCCCGGATTTCAACGCCCCAATGTTGAGCTTGCCGCCCACTGCTTTCGTGCGGAGCACGAGGCGACCCATCGTATCATACAGTCTTACCTCGGTGCCTTCCAGGTTCCAGGGGGCCAGCAGGCGCAACTCGCCGGTGGTAGGGTTGGGATACAGGATTACTTGCGCCGCCCTCGTACTCTCGCGTGTGCCCAGCGTTACGGGGCCGGCGGTTCGGGCTAGCGTGTTCAGGCTTTGAGCAAGGTTGACCAGCGAATCGGCGGTGGGGCGGCCATCGAGTGGGGCGTACAGCTCCAGGCTGGATTTGAGTAGGGAGTCGGCGGCCATAGCCAGCACCTCGTCCTGGTTCATGCCCGAGCGGTACAACAGCCAGTCGCGCAACTGTAGCTTGGTTGGGGCAGTGGTGCCGCCTACCTCGAATTGGGTAGGACGCAGGCGCTCGGCCACGCTACCCTCCCGCACACTATCCACGTAGAGCATGGTGGTGCCGCGGGCGTAGAAGTGGGTGAGTACCAGCTTATGCCAGCGGTTATTGGCTACCGGCACCGTGCCCGTAATAGTCTGGCCTTTGGCCGACGTGTAGAGCAGCTTGCCATCGGTGCTGATGCGGATGGTGCCCGCCGCAATACCGGCACTGTCGCGGATTTCGACTAGCTGGCCGGCGCCGTTGGTCTTGAAGCGGAGCGCCTGGGTGAAGGGGTGCACCACATCCTCGGGCACAAAGCGCACCACCGAGGTAGGCTGCCCCACCGTTTTGCCCAGCGTGATGCCCGCGCCTGCCCCAGGGCGGCGGGTGGGTAGGGGCTTGCCCGCGTGCAGGGCATCGAAAAGGGAGGGCACCAGCGTATGCGCCATTTCGGCGTGGCCCAGGTCGTTGGGGTGTAGGTCATCAAACCGATAACCAGCGGCCCAGCGCCCTTGGCCGTCGTCTACGGCGCCCAGCAGGTTCACGCTCGGCACGTTCCAGCCGTGGATCAGCAGGTTCATCTGCCGCACAAAGGCGTAGGCCTCGGCTGTGTAGTCGGAGCGGGTGTAGGAGTTCGTTACAATAGGCACCATGCCATCAGCTCGCGCTTGCTTGATGAGCTGCGTCATATTGGTGCGAAACTGGTCGAAGATGGGCTGCCCGCCGGTCAGGATGCCTTCATTGCCCAAGGCCAGGGCGTATACCACGTATTTGCCGTGCTGGGGTAGGAGGTCGGCGGCGTAGCGGTTGCGCACATCTACCGTATTGTTGCCGGGCACTGAAATATTGGCCGTTACCCAAGGCTGCCCCGTGCCAGCCGTGGCGCGGCGGGCCAGCAAATCGGAGTACATGGCCGTGTAGCCGTAGTTGTTGGTAGCGCCCGTGCCATAAGGTACCGACGAGCCCATGTACACAATTTTCAACGGGTTCTGCGGTATCGGCACGGTGTAAGGTTCCAGCAGTAGATCATCAAAGTAGGCGCTGCCCGCGGCCCCGGCGGAATTGCGCCACACAGCGGCCCCTTTCACATAGGCCGTGCCCGTGGGAATAGTGGCCGTAGTTTGCAGCTGCGTCCAGGTGCCAGCAGGCGAGGCGGCCGTCAGCGAATCGGAGCGGAATTGCCCCAGCAGCACATTGTTGCTGTTGTAGTACAGCAGCTCCAAGTGCACCGCCTGGCTGCCTTGCAGTCCCGCCGTGGCCGGGTTGTAAAACCACCCGCTCAGCTTCTGCGCCGTGGTGCCAATGGTAGGCACGTAGGTAATTTGCTGCTCCAGCGCCAGGCTACCACCCGCCAGTTGGGCGGCGTAGCTGCCCGCGTGCTTGGTAGCCGTGCTGATGGTAGTCGTGGCGCCGGTACCGCGCGCCGTAGTAGTCCAGTTGGTGAAGTTGCCCAGCTCGAAGCCCGGATTCTGGAAGGCGATGTTGCCGGTTACCGGGTTGCGGTTCGGCACCACGTCCACGCGCATCAGATTGAGGTAGGCAAAGGAACCGGCTTCTTTGCTCAGCGTCAGCTCAATCATGCCGTTGGCATCCGCCGAGAGTGTGTCGGAGTCGCTGATGGTGTTGTTGTTGCCGGGGTAGCCATTGGCGCCCACATTGGCGCCCGAGGTGGTTTGGGTGAAGGTGCTGGTAGTAGCCCCCGCAAACGTGTAGCGCGACACCCGCGTTTCGGTGGCAATCTGCCGGCTGCCAAACACGTGAAATACGTACCGTTTGGTACGGTCGAGCCCGCTCAGGCGCAACCTACCGGTAGCAGTACTGCCCGTGCCCTGCACAAAAAAGTAGTCCTGGGTGGCAGTAGCCACGGCATACTGGCCCAGCAAGGCCGCGTCCGGCGCCAGCAGGCCGCCGGTGTTGATGCCGTTGGTCAGGAAGTTAGGGCCTACGGCAAGCTTCACACCGGTCGTCCGGTTGGCGTTGTCTACCAGCCGAAACGTGTCGGCGGCGCTGGTGATATTCAGGACGTTGTTCCAATAGTTGCCGTTGGCATCGGGGCTGGCGGTAGGGTTGCCGTTGGTGCCGTCGTCTACCCCAAAATCGAAGTAGAAGAAGGTGTTAGCCGTAGCAGGCGGTGGTGGGGGCGTGGCGCGGGCCGGCACAATGTCTACCCGTATCAGGTTGAGGTAGGCGAAAGAACCGGCCGACTTGCTCAGCGTCAGCTCAATGATGCCGCTACTATTCGCAGCCAGCGTATCAGAATCAGTAACTGTGTTGTTGTTGCCGGGGTAGCCGTTCGCGCCCACATCGGCACCCGAGGTGGTCTGCGTGATGGTGTTGGTGGTAGCGCCCGCGAAGGTGTAGCGCGACACGCGCCGCTCGGTAGCAATCTGCCGGCTGCCGAACACGTGAAACACGTAGCGCTTGGCGGGGTCTAGGCCGCTCAGACGAATGGTGGCCGTGGAGGTGGCCCCGGTGCCCTGCACGAAAAAATAATCCTGAGTAGCGGTAGCTACGGCGTATTGGCCCAGCAGCGCGGCATCTGGCGTCAGCAAGCCCCCGTTGAGTATGCCATTGGTCAGAAAATTAGGCCCCACATTCAGCTTGATATTGGTGGCGGCATTTGTCTTGTCGATCAGGGAAAACGTGTCCCCCGTGTTGTTGAGCACGTTGTTCCAATAGCTGCCGTTGGCATCGGGGCTGGGCGTGGAGTTGCCGTTGGTGCCGTCGTTCACGCCAAAGTCAATGAGCACCGACTGTGTCGCCGTCGTTGTTTGCGCCTGCGCCACTAAGCCAGGCAATAACAGCACAGCTAAGGCAAAAAGAGTACATAGTTTTTTCATGCAAGTGGGATTTTAGGGTAGAAATAGGTCGGGTAGAAGGGAGCAGGCGGGTGCGTGTCTATGCAGTATAGTCTGCTTGGGTAATGCAGTACCCTACTCTCCTGATACAGACGAGGGTAGGGGTAACGCGTTGCACCTCGCAGCGGTATTTGCGTGAAGTAGATGCGTGCTCGTTCGTATACCTTTCGATTTCTGCATCAAGTCAGTGTAAAAAGTAGGCGCAGACATCTGCCAGAGCCAACACGCAATAGGATAGCTCCAGAATATAGTGGAAGTGGACACGTAGGCGCGAGAAACCGCAGCTGGTCAACCGCTCGTGCTTGCTGTCAAAGCAACGTGCCGATTATCTGCCAAAACGACTACCCCACACCCCACGAACCTAGTTGGAGCGAATTGTGTCGTATGGCTACTAATGGCTTCAATTTTCGATTCACTGCACGCGGTTTCCGCTAAGCGCCCGCGGCCCGACGGCAAACCCGTCCTTTCGGTGCGGGAGCGGTTCTCGGCGCTGGGCAACTTACCGGAGTTCCTGAAGCTGGTCTGGCACACCAGCCCCGCCCTCACACTTGCCAACATTATATTGCGTCTGCTACGGGCCGCCCTACCCGTTGCTATCCTATATGTAGGTCAGCTTATTCTGGATGAGGTAGTGGCGCTGAGCCGCCTACCCGCCGCCGAGCGCACGCTCTCGCCGGTGCTCACGCTGCTGGCCTTGGAGTTCGGCTTGGCCATTTTGTCCGATGCGCTGGGTAGGGGCGTAGCCCTGCTCGACTCGCTGCTGGGCGACTTGTTCGCCAACCAGTCGTCCATCCGCCTCATGGAGCACGCCGCCCACCTCGACCTCGACCAGTTTGAGGACAGCGCCTTCTACGACAAGCTGGAGCGGGCGCGCCGCCAAACGCTCTCGCGCACGGTGCTCATGTCGCAGGTGCTCTCGCAGGCGCAGGACTTTATCACGATGGGCTTTTTGGCGGTGGGCCTGGCTGCGTTCAACCCGTGGCTGCTCCTGCTCCTGCTAGTGGCCGTGGTGCCGGCGTTTCTGGGCGAGTCGCACTTCAATGAGCGCAGCTACTCGCTGGTGCACGGCTGGACGCCCGAGCGCCGCGAGCTGGACTACCTGCGCGTGACCGGCGCCTCCGACGAAACTGCCAAGGAGGTAAAGATTTTTGGTCTGGCTGGCTTTCTTACCGACCGTTTTCGTCAGCTTTCCGACGAGTTTTATGAGAAAAACAAGAGCCTAGTGGTGCGCCGCGCCGGCTGGGGCACGTTCTTCGCGGCGGTGGGCGCGGCCGGCTACTACGCGGCCTACGTCTACATTATTGCGCAGGCGGTGCGCGGGGTAGTGTCCATCGGTCAGCTCACGTTTTTGGCGGGTTCCTTTGCCCGGATGCGGAGTTTGCTGGAAGGCATTCTGAGTCGGTTTAGCTCGGTGGCCGAAGGCGCGCTGTACTTACAGGACTTCTTCGATTTCTTCCACTTGCAGCCCCGCATTGTGCGCGACGAGTCGCGGCCCGTGCGGCCGTTTCCGCGGCCTATCCAGGTAGGGTTCGAGTTTGACAACGTGGGCTTCAAGTACCGCAACGCTGAGAAGTGGGCGTTGCGTAACCTCAGCTTCACGCTGCACGCTGGCGAAAAGCTGGCGCTGGTAGGCGAAAATGGCTCCGGCAAAACCACTCTCGTCAAGCTGCTCTCTCGCCTCTACGACCCCACCGAGGGCCGCATTCTGCTCGATGGCTACGACCTGCGCGAGTACGACCCGCAGGAGCTGCGCCAGGAAATCGGCGTGATTTTCCAGGATTTCGTGCGCTTTCAGCTCTCAGCGGGCCAAAACCTGGCCGTGGGCCGTATCGAGGAAAAGGAAAATACCGCCCGCATCCAGTCGGCCGCCGCGCAAAGCCTGGCCGACTCGGTGGTGAAGAAACTGCCCCAAGGCTACGACCAGATCATCGGCCGGCGCTTTGCCGGCGGGGTAGACCTGAGCGGGGGCGAGTGGCAGAAAATTGCCTTGGGCCGCGCCTACATGCGCGACGCCCAACTGCTGATTCTGGACGAGCCCACCGCCGCCCTCGATGCTCGTGCCGAGTACGAAGTGTTTCAGCGTTTCAACGAGCTGACGCAGGGCAAAACCGCCGTACTCATTTCCCACCGCTTCAGCACCGTGCGCATGGCCGACCGCATTCTGGTTATCGAGCAGGGTAAGTTCATCGAAATCGGTTCGCACCAGGAGTTGCTGGCGCGGGGCGGGCGCTATGCAGAATTGTTTCAGCTACAGGCAGCCGGCTACCGATAAATAATTGGAAGGGCAAAATTTTTTCCGGGTTTACGACTGATTGTGAGAGTAATAAGGCGAAATATTGCTTATCTTAGGCATGACCTTTCTCACTACAATCCATCCGTATGAAGCCTACCTTTACCCTGCTTGTAGGGCTGTTGCTGTTGAGTTTGACTGGCTGTTTTGCCACGCGTGAGGCCCGAATTGAATCAGATTATAGCTATAGCGGCACGTTTAAGCGCTACCGCACCTACGAGTTTATGCGGGGGCAGGGCCTGGCTTCCGATTCCAGCCGGCTAGGCGAGGCCCTGCGCGATGCCGTGCGCAACCGCCTGCGTGCCCAGGGCTACCGCCCCGCCACCTCCCGCCCCGATCTGCTCATCAACTTCCAGGTGTTTGAGGGCGACATGCGCTTCCGCGGCTATATGCAGGAAGACTTGGAGCGCTGGGTGAAGATGGGCGTGGTAGAAGACGATGAAACGCCCGACGAATACAAGCGTGGCTATAAGCCTGTGCGCATGCTGCTCTCCGAGGGCACCCTGCTCGTGACGCTGATTGACAACCACACCAACCGCGCCGTTTGGAACGGCTATGCTTCCGGCGTAACCGTGCCCAACGGCCCCCGCGGCGAGATTGTGCTGCGCCGCTCCGTACGCTCCATTTTCGACCAGTACCGCGTCTTCACAGAAGGCTACGTAGGAGGCGGCAACTAGTGCTACTACAGACCAACAAACCAGCCCGGTGCAGCCCTGCGCCGGGCTGGTTGCGTTAGAATAGGTTGCATTGCACAGTGAAAACAGGTACAGCATTCGGCTTGGTTTTGGCGAAGGGCCGATAACCCGTTTCTTTGTCGGTCTGTATCTGTTTCCTTCGCCTGTATGCGTACTTCATTTCGTAGTGTTTTTTCTTGGGTAGCCGCCGCCGCGTTGCTAGCCGCTACCTCCTGCGTGGCGCCACGCACCATCGTCAGCACGGGTAAAGTGACACCGCGGGGTGAGTTTCGGGTGGGAGGCAACGCGGCCTTCAACGTGCCGACCGCCACGCTAGGCAAAGCCGGCTCAGCACTGAAATCGGCCGCTGAAAGCACTGCTGGCAAGGACACCGTGCAGTACAGTCAAACAGTTACCAACCTGCAAGCTGCGGCCCTGGCCTACGTGCTGGACCCCGTGCAGCCCACTGCTGACCTCTACCTGCGCTACGGCGTGCTCGACCGCCTCGATGTGGGCTATAAGTATGCATTCGGCTCGCACGTGTTCGATGCCATGTACCAGTTCTTAGGGCCGGTGGGTTCTGTAGAGCACCCGCAGGGTAGAGGCGGCGACACCTACGCTAGTATTGGCCTGCAATACGCTACACAACGGGCCAAACTGCCCGGCCTGGCCTTTCTGGACAACATCACTGATGCGGTGGGCTTCCGCGCTTCCCGCCACGATTTGCTGGTGCCACTGGTGTTCAGTAAGTCGTTTGGGCCGGAAGAGGAAAAAGGCGCTTTCTCCTACGGTGTGGTGTACGCGCATACGTTTCTGAGCTACCGCTTTCAGCCTACTAATATCTTCTACAAGGGTAGTAATCAGCAAATTCCGGATCTGCCGCTCAGCAAGCAGAATTTCTCGTCGTTTGGTGCTTTTGCCAACGTCAAAATCGGTTACCGCTACGCCTACTTCATTCCGTCGCTGTCGATTTTCTACCAGAACTACGGTACCTTCGCGCTGCTCAACAACACTTCCACATCGCTCAAAGGCCTCACTATCGTACCTAGCCTAGGCCTGCAGTTTCGTGTGCCTACCCGATAGGTGAGATAGTGAAATGGTGAGATGGTGAGTTTTACGTTCTCGCCGCGCAACTTGCGCCAATAGCGTCACCAGAACATCAACTCACTATTTCACCATCTCACCATTTCACTTATGAAGATTCTGTACGGTGTGCCCGGCGAAGGGCTGGGGCACGCTACCCGTAGCAAAGTAGTGATTGGCTGGTTGCTGGCGCAGGGGCATGAGGTGCAGGTAGTGAGCAGCAGCCGCGCCTACCAGATGCTGGCCCGCAACTTTCCGGGCCGGGTACACGAAATCAAGGGGTTTCACTTGGCGTATAAAGATGTCACGGTGTCGCGCGTGCGCACGGTGGCACTCACGCTACGCACAGCCCCGGAAAGTCTGCGTGTCAACTTTGCCCGGTACCGCGAACTGCTGGGCGCGTTTACGCCGGACGTGGTGATTTCCGATTTCGAGTCCTTTAGCTATTTCTTCGCCCGTTGGAAGCGTCTGCCCGTTATTAGCATCGATAACATGCAGATAATTAGCCGCGCCGCACTGGATATTGCTGTGCCGCCCACTGAGCGTGAACACCTGCAACTGGCTCGTCAGATTGTGCGGGCCAAGCTGCCCCGCAGCCAGCACTACCTCGTTACTACCTTCTTCGAACTGCCGCTTCTGAAGCCCAATACCACGCTGGTGCCGCCCATTATCCGCCCCGAGATTCTAGCCGCACAGCCTACCCGTGGTCAGCATGTGCTGGTGTACCAGTCGGCCACTACCCAAACCAACCTGGTGCCGCTGCTGCAAGCACTACCAGGGCAGGAGTTTCGGGTATATGGCTTCAATAAAGAAGAAAACCATGGTAATGTGCACCTAAGGGCTTTCAGTGAGCAGGGCTTTATAGAGGACCTGGCCAGCGCCCGCGCGGTGATTACCAACGGCGGCTTCTCGCTGATCAGCGAGGCAGTATACCTGCATAAGCCCGTGTGCGCGGTGCCCATTCCGGCGCAATTCGAGCAGTTTTTGAACGCGGCGGAGGTAGAAAAGCTGGGGTATGGACGCCACTTCACAACTCTCACGGCCGACAACGTACGGGCTTTTCTCTACGAGCTAAGCGAGTTTGAAGAGAAGCTAAGCCACTATCAGCAGTCCGGCAACGAGGCGCTATTTGCTACGCTGGCGCAGCAGTTGGTAACGATAGCCGCTGAGGGGCAACAGGAATAGCCGCGCACAAACCCATGTAGGGCAGAGGCCGCCTATCGCATTTTGCCTATTTTAGGGGCGAATATGAATTCGTATATCCCGAAGTACGGCTGTGTGCGGCTGGCCGCTCTGCTTACCCTGGCAGCCGTTGGCAGCGCCTGCTCTACCACACAGCCCACCGCAACTACGCCGACCGTTGCGGCGGCTCCCAACAAGTTTGCGGCTGATAGCACCCTGCGCCGGATTGCTACCCTGCAGGATGAACGCCGGACGGCGGCACTGTTGAACTACCTGCTGAGCCCTGAGCCGCGCTACCGCGAGCAGGCCGCGCTGGCCTTTGCCTCAGTGCAGGATAAAGCCGCTACGGGCGCGCTCAATGCGCACCTCAACGATCCAGAAGCATCGGTGCGGCGTGCTGTAGCCTACGCGCTGGGCCAGACGGCCGACAGCACCGCCGAGGCGGCGTTGCGTCAGCAAGTAAGCACTGAGTCCAATGCAGCGGTGCGTGCTGAGGTGCTGGAGGCACTAGGAAAATGCACTACCCGCACGGGCCTACCCGCATTGGTGCGCCTACCCACCCAGCTGACCGCCGATACGGCCGCCCTTACCGGGCAAAGCTGGGGCTTGTACCGTGCCGCCTTGCGCGGTATCACCTCGGAGCCCGCGGTAGCCCGGCTGGTGCAGTTGCTGAGCAAAGAGAATCCTTACAGTGCCCGCCTGGCTGCGGCCAATGCCCTGGCCCGCACCCGTAGCCTCGACCTGACGCCCTATGCTGCCTCGCTTGCCACTGCCGCACAAACAGACCCCAGCTATGCCGTGCGTGGAGCTGCCGCATTGGCGCTGGGCAAAGCCAGCCATGCTCCCACAATGCCTGCCCTGCTGGCTACCCTAGCCCGCCGCGACTCCGACTACCGGGTGCGAATAAGCGCCTTACGTGCTATGAATACTGCCATGTACGTGCAGGTGAAAGAGGCCGCCTGGGCAGCTCTGACGGACTCGAACGACCAGGTAGCCCTCATAGCAGCTGATTTTTTTCTGGCCAATGCCAGTCAGGAACCGGGTATGCTGTTTCTGGAAAAAGCCAATAAGCTGACGCAGTGGCGGGTGCGGGCTACTCTACTAGCCACTGCTCTAAAACAGCGATCCGCTGAGCAGGCTGCTATCCGGCAGGCGGTGCAGGAGCGCTATACTGCTGCGGCCAACGCTTACGAGAAGGGATATTTGCTGAAAGCGCTAGGCGAAGATCCGGCAGCGTATGAATTTGTACGACAGGCCACGTTTGCCTCGGCGCAGCAATTGGTAGTACGCACCTATGGGTTAGAGGCGCTGGTTGCCATGCGACATCAGCCCGATTTCCCGGCAGCACAATACGCCTCGTTTGCGCTGACGCTACGGCAAGCCGCAGAAACCGGCGACGTAGCGCTGCTCGGTATTGCTGCCGAAGCCCTGCGCGACCCCAAGCTGAACCTCCGCCAGCTATTGCCCGACCTCACTTTTCTGCAAAAAGCGCAGGCAAAGCTCGTTCTACCCCGAGACTTGGAGGCGTGGCAATCGGTGCAGCAGACGCTGGATTTTTTGCAGAAGCAGCCAGCTACCCCTACGCCCGTGGCGGTGGCCGCTTCGCACCCCATCAACTGGGCGGTGGTGTCTGCCATTCCAGCCAACCAGCGTGTGGTAGTGCGCACCGGTAAGGGAATCATCACATTGCAACTGCTGGTAGAAGAGGCGCCTGGCTCCGTAGCGAGCTTCGTGGAGCTGATTCGGCAGGGATTTTACGATGGTAAAAACTTCCACCGGGTAGTACCCAACTTTGTGGCCCAAGGCGGCTGCCCACGCGGCGACGGCTGGGGTAGCACCGACTACAATCTGCGCTCGGAGTTGTCCAACCTACACTATGGCGCGGGAGCCGTAGGCCTGGCCTCGGCGGGCAAAGACACCGAGAGCTGCCAATGGTTTATCACCCACGCTCCAACCCCGCACCTCGACGGCCGCTATACCATTTTTGCGCAGGTGGTAGCGGGCATGGACGTAGTACAGCGCCTAGAAATTGGCGACCCAATAGAACGGGTCGAGCTAGTGCGGTAAGAGCGGTCCGTTTTAAAGAAAAGGCCTCAGTTGAGCAACTGAGGCCTTTTCATGATACTTGTAAATGATTTACTGTTTCACCAAGCGCACTACACTATCGGCAAAACCCTGGCCGTGCACACGGACCATGTAGGTGCCGGCCGTTAGTGATGCCGGTAGGGGTAGGGTAACACCGGATTTAGCCGGCAGCGTTTGGGTGAGAACCGTACGACCAGTCAAATCAAAGAGCGTGAGCGTGACGGTACCCGTGGCAGTGGAGGGTAGGGCTACCTGCACGTGGCGGGTAGCAGGGTTGGGATACAGACTGAACGCGGTAGATGCAACGGCGGCCTTGGTGGGCAGTGTCACGCTGGTGAGGTTTACAGCCGCCGGCGTCGATACGCGTGTACCGCTGGATAGCACCTGCTGCAACCGATAGTAGGCCGTTACGTTGGTGCGGTCGGGGCGGTCTTGGTAGGTGTAGGCGCGTTGCGGCGTGGCCGGCCGGCTGGCTACGGCACCAATTTTCTGCCAGCTCTGCTGATCGTAGGAGCGTTCGATATCGAAACCTTGCACGGCTACCGCATCCGATGTAGTCCAGTCTAGTTGCACCACGTTGGGTTGCACTTCAGTGGCTTTCAGCGCGGCCAGCTCCGTTATCAGTGGGTTGGCATCGGCAGAAAGTGAACCCAGTGTAAAGGTGCCAAACGGACTCACAGCATCCGCGGCAGTTACGGCACCGGCCATCAAGTCGCCGCTCAACTTACCGTGGCCAGCGCTTACCCAGGTGTTGCCATCGTAGCGGGCTACCTGCAAATCGTTGGTGAAGGCATCGATGCCGCTGCGGAACGCGTTTTCCCAAAACAGCTGCACACGCACATTCTCCGACGCGCCGCCATCTTGCGTCAGCTGCCAGGTGTCTATGGCGCTGATGTTGTGCAGCGGGGCCGCAAGCGTCACGTTAGTGGTAGTGCTAGTCGCCTGAGGCGCTTGATACTCGGCGGTGAAACCTGCACTGGCAGCGCTAGGAGCAGAAATACCCACGCGAGCCCACTGGCCATTCTTTCCTACCGGAAACACGAAGGCTTGATTGCCAATCTTCCGCAGCGGCCCATCTACGTACGAAGTGGCGTTGCCGGCTGTAGCCATTGCCGTAGCCAGCAACGACAATAGGTTGGTGCTGGTCGTCACCACATGGCCACTCGTAAGCGTAAGGTTTCCCGACAAACTAAACGGGGCACCCAGCGTCAGGGCGTTACCAGCTGTTAGGTTGATGGTAAGGTCGCGCAGCGTACTGCTGCCGGTGGCCGTCAGGGTAAACGGTTTGGTTACGGTCAGAGCCTCATCGTAAGTGCCAGCCATGGCGCTAAGAGTACCGTTTGCAGGTAAGAACTCCACGCCTTGCTGCAAGCTGGCACCGGGGACGATGGCCGGGCTAGCGCCATCTACGTGCAGGTAGCTTCGGTCACCCTGAAAGCCCGCGTCGGTGGCGGCATCCTGGTTGCTATGCAGAAAAGGGGAGTAGGCAATGCGCCCGGCTGCACTGGTTGGCGCTTCGCGCGTAAACGTATTGCCGTTCCTGCTGATTGTGGCTACCAAGCCATTCTGCTTGTCGGGACCGTAAAGCTGGCTGACCTCGGTGCTGCCAAGCCAGTTCAGCGGTGCGGCTACTGGCGTGCTCAGGTTGACGGCTACCAGTGCCTGCGTGCAGTTCTCCAGCTTGTTGTCCTGGATAAGGTTGTCTAGGGTAGGGAGTTGGGTATTGCGGTTGATGTCGAAGAAGGGCGTGCCTACCCCTGTGCTGTTGGTAGGGCGCTCCTGCACCTGAATACCAATTTGGCACTGCGTGATTTGGTTGCCGATAACCCGGTTGTGGCTACCCTCCAGCACAATGCCGAACCCGTTGATGCCCGAGCTGAGGTTGCTTTGCTGTTCGCTGGCAATGTATCCTTCCAGCGTATTGTTGGCGAGGTAGGCGCCGCCCGTCACCAGGTCGCCGGTTACGCCGCCCCCTGCTTGAATAACCCCCCGGTCACGGTCAATGAAGGCAATAGCGGCATTGTCGTCAAGCAGACTGGTTGGAATATCCTCGGGCAGCCCGTCGGGTAGCGGATTAGGGCGAGTCGTGAGGCGTGTAATCACGTTTTCTCGCACCACAAAGCTGCCCGGGCCGCTGGCTTGGCCGTTGCCCGTCACTGATTTCAGCTCCATCCCGTTGGAGCCGTTATTGCGGATGATATTGCGTTCAATCAGGGCCGCCGGAGTCAGGAAGTTGCCAGCCGCATCACGCAGGCCCCCGGCCCCCAGCAACGCAATAGCGCCGCCGCCATTCTGCGAGAATAGCGCATCACGAATAAGTAAGTCGCTTACGCTACCATCGTTGATGTCAATACCGGCGCGCCGATTTTGCTCGTAAACACCACCTTCAATCAAAATCTGCCGTTTGGTGCCATTGACAATGAACAAGCCGCGACCTGCCGGGCTGCTACTCCCATTATAGTTGGTACGCACATCGGCCGGATCAACAGCCGTTCGGGCAATGTGCACGCGCCGAAACGTCAGATTATCAGCGCCTCCCAGGCTGTTCCAGAAAATACCATACTGCCTTTGGTCCAGGATTTCTACGTCTTCCAACACCACATTGGCGCGGGCGCTGCCATCGGTTTCTATCCCGAGGTCATAAGCCTGAATGGTAAGGCCAGCAATGACTAACGGTGCCGCTGCCGTGCCACCGGGGGCAGTGAGCAGCAGTCCTACCTCATGGCTTCGCGCACCAGATTGGGGCAAACCCGCGTTGAAAATCGTAGCCCCATCGGGCCGATTTGTTGCGGTGCCTGCCCCACGGAGGTGTACCGTTTTGTGTAATACGATGCGTTCGGTATACGTGCCAGCATCTACATAGACAGTAGTGCCTGCTAGCGCTACTTGCAACGCACGCCCTACCGTTGCAAAAGGCGCCGCGGCCGTACCATCGCCGGTAAGGTCACTGCCCGCCGCTTGGGTGTATAGGTCATTGGAGGTAGCCGCATCATTCACGTACAAAGCCGTCGGAGTGGTTTGCTGTCCTGCTGTTGGCTTAGTTGCTACGCTTAGGCCACTTATCAGTAAAAGGGTAGGAATAGGTAGAAAGTGCTTCATATTGAGAATGCAGAAAGGAAACGACAAATGCTATTTGTCTTTCTACAAAAATGAAGCAGGTATACTAGCTAGAATACAGAGAGGAAAGAAGAACTGTGTTATATAAAATCCTTTCTTGAAAGCGTTATAATCTATATCGCAATGATAAGCCTTTCAATTATTTATAGTGATAAATGTATTATAAGTGTTGTTGTAAAATATATAATTTTTTATAGAATATACTTTATTCATCAACAGAGCCAATAGGTCTCATTGCTAGAACTATCGGTATATACCGAGTAGCAGGATAGGCTGAGGTATACTACACAACAGCTCGCCTTTTCACTACGGAAAAAGCGAGCTGCAATAGAACTCAAAGGAAAATCGGAGATTACTTTTCCTCGCGGCCGTGCACCTGCGCTGGTGGTGAAGTGGCTTCTACCGCCGTAAACGCCTCCAAAATGTTATAGGTATGCGAGGCGCCTTTAGGAACTACCCACGAGTTACCGGGTTCCAGAATCACTTTCTGACCTTCCAGATGCAGTTCGGCCCGGCCACTGATAACATATCCTACGGTTTCGTACGGACGCGTAGAAGGTTCCTTTGCCTCAGCAGGCTGCTCATTTTCCCACATACGCATCGAAACGTGGACGCCAGAGGCCAAATACTTTTCGCCCTCAGGGCCGGTAGGCGAGTGCTTCGAATCAACTTTGGTGATGGTGGTATCGGCCATAATGTTCAGAGTAGAAGTTAGAGTGGATGAGAGAATTACCGTAACTAACGCAGGGTAGGGGATGGTGGTTGTACCACGTACCTTAAACCTTCCGGCCCGCCGACTGGTTGAAAACCGTTCGGCGGCTCCTACTATGTGTGTTGCAACAGTAGCCGGCCGTTACTTTATCCGTTTCGCATGTCCGACGATTTTCTGCACACCCTCACCCACGCCCACCAACAGGCTGCTGTGCCCCTTCCGGCGCCTGCTTTCTGCCACTGGGCCGAGCAGGTGCTGCAACTCCTGTTTCCGGAGCGCGCCGACCGCCCCCTGTCTACCACCGATGCTGTGGCGGCTACCATCAGCCAGCTTCGCTCCGATCTGGCGGTCTTGCTTAGTGTAGTGCCGATTGCAGAGCCGGCGTCGGCTATAGCTGCCGACTTTATCGAGCAACTGCCGCAACTGCGCGAGCTGTTGCTGCTAGATGCCGCCGCCATCGTGGCCGCCGACCCAGCCGCCGAAGGCTTGTTGGAAGTCATTGCCACGTATCCGGGGTTCTATGCCATTGCCCTGCACCGGTTGGCCCACGCACTACACCGGTTGGCGGTGCCCCGCGTGCCCCGCCTGCTCAGCGAGTTTGCGCACACCCGCACGGGCGTCGATATTCACCCTGGCGCGCAGATTGGCCCGTCTTTCTGCATTGACCACGGCACGGGCATCGTCATCGGCGAAACCACGGTGATTGGCGCGCACGTAAAGATATTTCAGGGTGTTACCCTGGGGGCGCTCAGTGTAGCCAAGCACCTAGCGCATACCAAGCGCCACCCTACCATCGAAGACGATGTGGTAATTTATGCCGGCGCTACTATTTTAGGTGGTAGCACGGTCATCGGGCGTCACAGTATCATTGGGGGTAATGTGTGGCTCACAGAAAGCGTGCCTTCGCATTCGCGCGTGTATCACCAAGCCCAAATCCAAGTAACTCGTACCGAGGACCCAACGGCTGATATCATGTTTTCGATTTAACTACTTGCTGACTACCTAGCAAATGCTTTGGGGTGCCACAGTTCTTCTTACCGAAAAAGATGTTGTATAGGTACCCACTTCATAAACTGTCTTCAGCAAGCAATAAGCAGTAACTCACTCAACTATTCCCATCCCATGAAAGCTAATTCCATTCTAGATACCATCGGCCGCACGCCGCTGGTACGCGTCAACCGCCTGTTTGCCCACCGTCCCGACGTAGAAGTATGGGTGAAAACGGAGCGCACCAACCCCGGCGGGAGCATCAAAGACCGTATTGCCCTCTCCATGATTGAGCAGGCCGAAAAAGACTGTATCCTTACCAAAGATAGTGTGATTATTGAGCCTACCTCCGGCAACACGGGGGTAGGGCTAGCCATGGTAGCCGCCGTGAAAGGCTACCAGATTACGTTGGTCATGCCTGAGTCCATGTCCATCGAGCGGCGCCGGCTGATGTCGGCCTACGGTGCCCAGTTGGAGCTAACGCCCCGCGAGAAAGGCATGAAGGGCGCCATTGAAAAAGCCAAGGAAATGGTGGCCGAAAACCCCAAAGCCTGGATGCCAATGCAGTTCGACAACCCCGCCAACATTCAGATCCACATCGATACCACCGCCCAAGAACTTTTGGAAGAAGCTCCCGAAGGTTTCGATTATTACATCACGGGGGTAGGCACCGGCGGCCACATCACTGGTGTAGCTGAAGTGTTGAAGAAAAAATTTCCAAATATGCAGGTGTTTGCTGTAGAGCCCGAAGCTTCGCCCGTTATCAGCGGCGGTGCCCCAGGTCCGCACCCCATCCAGGGCATCGGCGCCGGCTTCATCCCCGAAAACCTACACACCAACGTGCTGGATGGTGCTATCCAAGTCAGCCAACAGGAGTCATTTGAAATGACGCGCCGCTCGGCCCGCGAGGAAGGCGTGCTAGGCGGCATCTCCTCCGGCGCCTCCCTGGCCGCAGTAGCCAAAAAGCTCGATGAGATGCCCCAGGGTAGCCGCGTGCTCACCTTCTGCTACGATACCGGTGAGCGGTATTTGTCGGTAGATGGCCTGTTTGTGTAGCATCCTCACACGCTTACCTACTCAACAACACGGCCCTGCTTTCTACCTGGAAGCAGGGCCGTCTCGGTTGCTACTAAAAACAAAAAAGCCTGACTCTACGAGTCAGGCTTTTGCAACGGGAGTGGAGAATATCGGAGTCGAACCGATGACCTCTTGCATGCCATGCAAGCGCTCTAGCCAGCTGAGCTAATCCCCCGTTTTCGTAGACCAAGCCGCCAACTGCGTTTTGGTGATGCAAAAGTAGGGTAGATTTTGGTATCCGCAAGGCTAGCGCTAAAATATTTTTCAAAAAAACAGGGCTGGCAATATTGCCAGCCCTGTTTTAGAAAGTTAATCTTCTGAATTAGTTGAAGATGTAGCGTAGGCCAATCTGACCCTGCCAACGCGAACCAATACCACCCGTGTCGTTGCGGAAGGTTTTAGTCAGCGGAGTACCTGGCGTAACGGCACCTGTGGTAGCGTTGCGGGTAGGATTAGTTAAATTAGGGAATGTAAACACCGGCTGTCCTTGTGTATTGTAGCCAGAGAACGACAATGGGTTCACCTTATTCGGCGTCTGGAACACACCCCAGTCACTGTTGATCAGGTTACCGATGTTAAAGATGTCGATGCTGAGTTGAAGCGTATTGCGGTTTTCGCCAATGTTGGTGAAGATGTCCTGCAACAGACGAGCATCCAGACGGTTTTGCCAGGGGCGCACGCCGCCGTTACGCTCAGCATACTTCCCACGATTCTTGCTCAGATAGTCGTCCTGTTGAATGTAAGCATTCAAATCAGCATACTGCTGAGCAGCAGTGTAACGAGCAAACTCTATCGATTGGTTTGCTTGGTTCTGATAAGAATATACAATGTCACGCAGGTTAACTTCGCTAGCATTGCGTGGGATGTACATCAGGTCGTTGGCGTTTTGGTTATCACCATTCATGTCGCCTGCGTACACGTAGGAGAAGCGGCTTTGCGGAGCAGCCTCATAGAACAAAGAGATGGTTGTGCCCAGATGGCCCAAGTACTCTTTGCGATAAGAGCCAGAAGCAATAATGCGGTGCTTCTGCAAAAACTGTGAGTAGCTCAGTACATCAGCGTTCGGGTCGCCGGATATCTGCCGGTCGCGCCAGATAGATTGGGCAATAGAGCCACCATCGTTCACCGAGCGTGAGTCGGAGTAAGTGTATGCCGCACTCACGTAGAAGCCACTCACAAAGGACTTTTGCAACTGCGCTGTCACAGCATACGAATAGCCTTTGTTAGTATTCTTCATCAGGATAGCATCGCTGATGTTGGGGTTGGCAGCTGAAGCCGTACCCTGCCCACCGTAGATTCGCTCGTTGCGGGTGATGCTCACCAGGCCCGCATTAGCGCCTGTTTGGGCTGCACCTAAAGTGTAGAAAATAGGTCGCCGGTCGCCAGCATAGATGCGGTTGTTTTCTGTTGCGCCTACCGCGTAGTTCAACGGTTGAGGCAGGTTCACGTTCTGGTGATATACGGCGTTCAAATCCTTCGTGTAGAAACCTTCCAGGGTAGCAATAATGCCACCGGGCAGTTGCTGATCAATGGCCAGGTTGGAGCGCCACACCTGTGGGAATTTGAAGTCTTTGTCCGTTACGGCTAGGTTGTAGGCCGTGTTAGCGGTAGCATTTTCCGGACGGTAGGCATTCACATCGCCATTGAAGTAGGAGGGAGTGCCCGATACAGGATTAACCGTATTAGATCCGCTCAGGCTATACGAGCCAAACTGCACACCATTGTTACTGGCTTGGTTGGAGAGCCACACGAAGGGCACACGGCCCGTGAAGATACCCGTACCACCGCGCACCTGCGTTTTCTTGTCATCATTGGCATCCCAGTTGAACCCCACGCGCGGCGAGAACAGCACACGCTCCTTCGGCGTGGCGGAGGTATTGATCTTCACTCCGTCACGGAAAGTTAGATTTGCTGCGTTCGTGTTTTGCAGCAAATCAGAAGTCAAGAAAGGTAGGTCGGCGCGCAAGCCGTAGGTCAGCTTGAAATTGCTGCGCGGCGACCATTCGTCCTGCACATACAAGCCCAACTGCATAGCCTGGATGTCGGCATACGGAAACTCACCGCCGGGTAGGGCAGAGTATTGCAGGTTGTAGCGGGCCGGGCCGGGGCGGTTAACACCAGCAGCTAATGGCTCAATTGACGGAGTGCTTGTACCGTTGCTACGCGTATAGTTGTAACCGGCCGAGGCATAGAAATCCTCTAGAGAGTTAAAAGAGTAATTGCCGTAGTAGTTTGGCGCAAAGCCGTTGCGGAACTTATAATACTCGTTGTAAGTACCCACCGTCACGTTGTGCTTGCCAAGGTAGGCCGTGAAGTTGTCTCCTAACTGATACACGTCCGAGTTCAGTATGTTAAAAGCCGTAAAGGGCTCGTAGCCAAACGAAGTCAGCGTGTTAGAGGCTTGGATGCCATTAATGGCAGCGGTGGAAGTGCTGCGTCCTACACTGTTGCCAATATCTACCAGCGGGAAAATAGACCCACCGGGACTCTGGCGGAAATCGCGGAAGGCAGAGTAACCAGCCGTCAGGTTGTTCGAGAACTTGCCCCCGCCAATAGTGCTGTTCAGCTCAGCGATAAACGAGTTTAGATTGTTGTTGATGGTGTAGTACGACGAGAAGAAGGGTAGGCCGAATTGCGATTGTGCGCGGTTGCCCCCAATAGCACCCGAGGTGCTCGGGTTGATGTCAGCGTACGACTTTAAGTAATTGTACTTGATGTTGAAGCGATTGTTCTGGTTAATGTTCCAGTCGATCTTGATGGTGGCCTTGTCGCTATTGGCGCGCTGGTTGTAGCCTTCGTAAGGACCGGGGTTGTAACCGTACTGCTGCTGTAGGAAATTGCTTAGGAAATCGAGGTCATTGGCATTAGCCTGTGAGGTCTGCGAGCCGGTAGCCGGTGCGGTAGCCGCCCGATTGGCAATGAAGTTGCCGTTTGGCGGATCGGTGCGACGCTCCTGCTCTCCATTGATAAAGAAGAACAACTTATCCTTGATGATGGGACCACCTACCCGGAAACCGTAGTTCTTCAAGTTAAACTTAGGATACTGGTTTTTTACATCGCCTACCTTATCGCCTACTAAGTCTTGGTTGCGGTAGAAGCCATACACCGAGCCCGAAAACTTGTTGGTGCCTGAGCGGGTTACTACGTTGATGCCTGCACCGGTAAAAGAGCCCTGGCGTACATCGTAGGGAGCAATAGCCACCTGAATCTGATCAATAGCATCCAGCGAGATAGGCTGAGCGCTGGCTTGCCCACCTACCGTAGAAGAAAGACCGAAAGCGTTGTTGAAGATGGCTCCATCGACAGTGATGTTGTTGTAGCCGCTGTTGCGGCCGCCGAAGCTCTGGCCATTGGCCTGGGGCGTGAGGCGGGTGAAGTCGTTGAGCGAGCGGTTCAGGGTAGGCAAACGCTCAATCTGCTCGCGCTGTACCGTGGTAGCAGCACCCGTGCGGTTGGAGTTGATAACCGGATCCTGGCGGCCCGATACTACAACCTCACCCAATTGCTGCGTGGCCTCGCTTAGGTTTACATCTAAGCGCAGGTTTTGGCCCAGAGTTAGATAAACTCCTTCACGTAAAAAATCCTGGTAGCCTACAAAGGTTACACGCACGGTGTAGGGGCCACCCACGCGCATATTCTGAATGTTGAAGCGGCCATCCGAGTTGGTAGGGGCCACATATTGGGTGTTGGTGGGCGTGTGTACCGCAATGATGGTAGCGCCAGGCAGGCCGCTGCCCGTCTGATCGGTAATCGTACCATTCATGGCGGAAGTAGTCACGCCCTGCGTCCAACCGACATGGGCAAGTAGCAATAGCAACGCTACTACTAAGTAACGTGTAAAACTGTGTTTCATACAGAGGGTTAAATGAAAAACGGCACAAATGTAAGTGCCGGCTTGTCTGTTGTAGTATTACTAAATTGTTATGGCGAAATAGCTCATGTAATGGCGGTAAAATGAACAATTATACACCATGTATTAAGTGAGTTAAAAAAGCATAAAATATTACTAATGTATTCATGTTAGTGATGATTTTATATTGTGAAACTTTCACACCAGCAGGCACAAAAAAGGCGGAGATTTCTCCGCCTTTTTTGTGCCTGCTGGTGTGCTTAATACTAATTGAAGATGTAACGCAAGCCTACCTGCATGTAATAAGTAGAAGCAGTAGTGAAGGTATTACGGAATGTTTCCTGTGGCAAGCCACCACGGTCTAGCTGCAACTGGAAAGTAGGTACTGTATTGCTGCTAGAGGATAAACTTCCCACATTTCTAGGAACAAGAATTGAGCTAGCAGTAGTAGTACGTACCAAGCCCCAATCTTTATTCAGGAAGTTGCCTAAATTGAAGATGTCTAAGCTTAACTGCAGCGTATTTCGTTTGTTACCAATATTTGTAAACAAGTCTTGGAGAAGCTTGATGTCAACTTGATTACGCCATGGGAGTAAAGCACCATTGCGCTCAGCATAACTGCCTTGGTGCTTGCTTAAGTACTTATCTTGAGCAATATACTTGAAGAACAAGTCGCTCTGTTCCTGAGCAGTTACAACTCTAGCAGTAGAGCCAGTGCCTATCGTTTGATCCACGAACCGAATTTCGGAAGCATTACGTGGGATATAAATCAGATCTGCGTTTGCTCCATCGCGGTTGAAATCAGCAGAGTAAACATAAGAGAAACGGCCCTGGTTACTGCCTTCGTAGAACAACGATACAGTGGTAGCTAGGTGGTTAATATATTCTTTACGGTACGATAAAGAAGCAATTACGCGGTTGGGCACTACATAACCCGCAGGTGCCAATACTGGACGGTTTGCACCATTTACAGTAGGAGTCAACTGCCAAGCAGAAAGAGGCTGGTCGCCGCTTCCATCGAAAAGGTTTTTTGCCTCGCTACGTACATAAGAAGCCGATGCAAAGAGGCCATTGTCAAATTGCTTCTCCAGTTTGGCAGCCAATGACCAGTAATAGCCTTTCGAAGCGTTATCTAGCACAATTGCATTGAAGGCGCCTCCGTCTCGAGTTCCATTTGCTACAGCTTTACCACCAATAATAGGGTTGATAAACTTATCCGCATTGCTGTTTGGGTAAATTAAACGGGTATCGGGATAATTGCTAATATTCAGGTTTTGAGGATCAACCAAGTTGGCATTGCGAAACAGAGCCGTATTCAAATCCTTGTTGTAGATACCTTCTAAGGAGCCGATGATGCCGCCGGGCAGCTTGGTATCAACAGCTAGGCTGGTTTTCCATGTTTGCGGGAAGCGGAAATCACGCGCAATAGCAGAGATAGGATTTGGAATAACCGTGCCGGCTACCGGTGGAGTTGCTGGACGATAGAAAGCAGGGTCGGCACTGAAACCACGCCAGCCACCAGGTACAGTTACCGCACTAGGCGTGGTGTTGAAAGCAGCAGCGCCGGTGTAAGTCTGAGTGATTTGTAGCAAGCCCGCATCACCCGCTTGGCTTACTACCCATACGTAAGGAATTTTACCAGTGAAAATACCCGTACCACCACGCAATTGAACGGTTTGGTCACCATTCACATCCCAGTTAAATCCAACCCGGGGAGAGAGCAATACCCGTGATTTTGGCAGATTCGCTACATTAATCTTTTCGTTGTTGGCGAACGTTAGTGCCGAAACCAGGGGATGCTCCTTCAGCGACTCAGGAAAGCGGGTCAACTCAGCGCGTAGACCGGCAGTAACACGAAATTGTTCCGTGAATGCATATTCGTCCTGTGCGTAGAGTGAATATTGATTAAACTTGAAAGTAGGGAAGGCCTGTTGGAAGCCAGGAGAGAGAGAATACGTAATGGCATAAGCCGAGGGAATGGCCGTAGCGCGTACGTTTGGGTCTGAGCTATTGTAGATAGCAGGATCGTTAGCATTTTGAAATGCTTGGAAAGAGTCAAAACGATAGTAGCTCGTGCCAAAGCGCTGGAAACCATTCTGCGTTTTGCTGTAGTCATACTGACCGCCTAACGTCAGATTGTGCTTGCCTAGTGTCCAAGAGAAGTCATCCCGAATAGAGTAGATTTCCACATCACGAAGGTTACCATAGCTAAATGGCTCATATCCAAAAGAGGTGAAAGGCTGACCGTCTTTGAGAATGTCTACGAAGGGGAAAATGGTGCTTTCAGCACTACGTGGGTCGTTCTGCTTGGTATAAGTAGCACGAAGCGTGTTAGCAATGGTAGCACCGAAAGTGCTGTTCCATTCGCCGGCTAAAGAGTAGAAATTAGCCTCTTGGAAGTAGTTAGCACTGCGGAAGGGTAAAGCATTTGGATCGGTACGGCTAGCCCCTGTTGCGAAGTTAGACAAGGGGCTAGACGAGTTGCTGGGGAAGCTAGGCGTTTTGCCTTCCGTCTGGTTGTAGCGAACATTAATTCGATGGTTTTGGCTGATGTTCCAGTCAAGACGACCCAACAACTTATTGCGGTTAGCTGTGAAGTTATAGCCTTGGTATGGGCCGGTAGAATAATCGAAGGTGTTCTGAAGGTAATTGCTAATTCCGTTGAGCTCCTCTGCTGTTGGGCGAGTGACGCTATTGCTGCCAGGTGTATAAGGAGATTGCGGGGTAGCGGCTACGCGCTGTTGGCCGGGTGTGGTATTCTTCTCAAATTCGCCGTTTACGAAGAAGAACAATTTGTCCTTAATAATGGGCCCGCCTAGACGAAATCCATATTGAGTGAAGCGAGTATCATTCAATACTAACCTTTCGTCGCCTACACGTCTTCCATTAAAATCCTGGTTTCGATAATAGGTGTAAACTGAACCACTAACATTGTTAGAACCCGAACGGGTAACAGCGTTGATGGCGCTACCTACAAAACCCGATTGCCGCACATCATATGGCGATACACCTACCGTAATCTGCTCAATAGCATCTAAGGAAATGGGAGTGCCATTAGCAGGTAAGTTACCCCCAATACCAAAATTGTTGTTAAAGTCTGCGCCGTCAACCGTAAAGTTATTTTGACGAAAATTACCACCACCAATAGAAGTGCCGTTTGCTTGAGGCGTCAAACGTGTAAAATCGTTAAGGCTACGGCTAATAGAGGGTAGGCGCTCGATTTGCTCGCGTTGAACCGCGGTAACCGAGCCTGTGCGATCAGAGTTGATGATAGCGCCACGCCGGCCGTTCACGACTACTTCTCCCAGCTCTTGCGTGCTTTCGCTCAGATTTACATCTAAGCGCAAATTCTGTCCGAGAGTTAGAAAGATGTTATCGCGGTTTACGTCCTGATAACCAACAAACGTAATACGAACTGTATAGGGGCCACCTACACGCATACCTTGAATGGTGAAGCGTCCTTCCGCATTAGTTGGAGCCACGTACTGCGTATTAGTTGGGGTATGCACCGCAATAACAGTTGCGCCAGGTAATCCCATACCCGTTTTGTCAGTGATTACCCCATTCATAGCAGATGTGGTAATCTGACTCCACGCTACAGGTGCTGATATAATCATCAGCAAGAGCAGCATAAAGTTGCGTAAAAATGTTTGTCTCATAAAGAGAAGGAAAAGGTGAAAAAATGCTTGATCAGCACAGGAAAAACGCCGCAAAAGTAACGCTTCTGCCGGTAGAGGTAATGTTAAGAAATTGTTACCTTATACAGGTTGCGGTTAAGAAATCTATTTGTATATAGATGTATGTCAAGTATTTATAATCTAGGACGCACCGCCTTAATAAACCGGCTGAGGTAATAATCTGTCTCCAAACTGTTTTCGGTAACTCCTAAGGAGCTGGACGCATGAATAAATTGCACTCCCTCAGTAGTGGCCTCCGTCACCATGCCAACGTGCGTGATGGTACCACTACCAGGATTGGCACCGAAAAATAGTAGGTCGCCTACTTGTAGGTTCTGCGGTTTCACGGGGTCACCCCAGGCGGCCTGCTCGTTGGAGGAGCGGGGGATGGCTACATCGATAGCCGCGAAGGAATTGTAGAGCAGTCCTGAGCAGTCCATGCCCAGACGCGAGGTGCCGCCGAATTTATAAGGAGTACCCTGGTAGGAGCGGGCAGTAGCAATAACGGTGGCCATTTCGCGTGGCACATTCGCAGGGAGGGAGCTGCGCTTCACCACAATTTTGGTGCGGCCGGCGGGTAGGGATTTTCGGGTTTTGGTGCGGGCCACGGGCCGACTCCGACTAGTGCCGCGGCGCCTATCCTCGGCCTTCATGCGAGCCATATCGCGGGCCGAGTAATAGCGGCCGTTGCGGTAATTCACCTTACGGGTGCTGTTGCAGGAGCTGAGCCACAGCACTATTCCTAGTAGGAAAATAGTGAAAAGCCGACGCGCCCGCTCCGAATACTGTACCTTCGCGATAGATGCCTGCATCGGCACAAAGATAGGTGAATCAGTCATTTGTTCTTTCTCTACCATGAATTTCCAGTCTCTCACTCCCGAGCTGATTGCTGCTTTCGAGCAAATAGTAGGCCCGGCGTACATCTTAACTGCTCAACATGCTGAAGCTGATGCGTACGCCGACTACGGCCGCGACCATACCGAGGACTTACACTATGCGCCTGATGTGGTACTCCGACCCGCTAACGCTGAAGAAATCAGCCAGATTGTGCGCCTCTGCCACGAACACCACATTCCGGTGACACCCCGTGGTGCCGGCACTGGCCTGAGTGGCGGGGCCCTACCCGTGCACAATGGGGTAGTGCTGAGCACCGACCGCCTCAACAAAATCGTTGAAATTGATGAGCGCAACTTGCAGGCTACCGTAGAGCCCGGGGTAGTAAATGAAGCCTTTCAGCAGGCCGTGCAAGCCGTAGGGCTGTTCTACCCGCCCGATCCGGCCAGCAAGGGTAGCTGCTTCTTGGGAGGCAATCTGGCGCATAGCAGTGGTGGTCCCAAAGCCGTGAAGTACGGCACCACCCGCGACTATGTGCTAAATCTGCAAGTGGTACTGCCCACCGGCGACATTATCTGGACGGCGGCCAATACACTCAAAAATTCCACTGGCTATAACCTCACCCAACTGATGGTAGGCTCGGAAGGTACGCTTGGTATCATCACAAAAGTGGTATTCCGGCTGTTGCCCTACCCTAAGCATAATATATTGATGCTGGTGCCTTTCCGGCATGAGGCACAGGCAGCTGAAGCTGTGTCAGCTGTATTCCGGGCGGGTATCATTCCGTCGGGTATGGAGTTTATGGAACGTGAAGCTATTGCCTGGTCTTCCGATTATCTAAAAATTCCGCTCACCCTGCCGGATGATATTACGGCGCACTTGCTGATCGAACTTGACGGCCAGGATCTGGATGATCTGTATAAAGAAGCCGAGCAAGTATATACGGTGCTGGAGAACTACGACGTAGGCGAAATCCTGCTGGCCGATAACGCCACCCAGAAAGATGAGCTATGGAGAATTCGGCGCAACATTGGTAATTCGGTGCGCTATAACTCCGTATACAAAGAAGAAGATACCGTGGTGCCCCGCGCCGAATTGCCTACCCTACTACGGGGTGTGAAGGAGATAGGGGCACGTTACGGCTTTAAGAGTGTGTGCTACGGCCACGCCGGCGACGGCAACCTGCATGTCAATATCATTCGGGGTGACCTGGACGACGAAAAATGGAACGTGGGTCTCCGCAAGCCTATTTCCGAAATCTTTGAGTTGTGCGTCAAATTAGGCGGTACGATTAGCGGGGAGCACGGCATTGGCCTGGTGCAGCAGGGCTATATTGGTATTGCTCTCAAGGAAGCCAATCTCAACCTGATGCGTGGGATCAAAAAAGTATTTGACCCGCATGGTATCATGAACCCAGGCAAGATCTTCGATTCACGGATGGGGCAGCCTGTCTGAACCACGGATTCGCTCGGATTTATCGGATTACACGGATTTTGTGGACGACGCCCTACCCTCCAGAAAGCAAAAAGGCTTGCCAAGTGGCAAGCCTTTTTGCTTGATGTATTATGTAGAGAACAATCGTCCACAAAATCCGCGTAATCCGATAAATCCGAGCGAATCCGTGGTCCTGATTATTGTTCCAGCTTGAGGTCGTCCTCACCACCATAGGGTGCGCCGCCGTCCAGATTGCCTTGTAAACCACCAGGAGCCGATTTTCCTGGCTGCGGATCATCAACTCTGGCAGTACCGGCAGAATTTACCTGAGTAGCGGTAGCGGGCTGACCGTTGCCAGTGATAATGTTAGCGGCTTCGCCCACGGGACCAGCAATTTTTTCGACCAGCGCTACGTACTGGCGCTTGGCTTCTTCCTCGGGCATTCCTTTATACTTGCTCCACGAGTCCCACTGCGCCTGCGAGAGGCCAGCAGGGCCGTCGGGGTTGTCGTGGTCGTCGGTGTCTACCTCGTCATGTTTGGTGTCGTGGTCACCGTCGGTGGCTTGTTTATAGAGGCCATAGAGGTCGGTCATGTATTCGGCGCCTTTCTCGGCGGGTAGGCCATCTACGCGCGTGATGGCGACTTCAAATTGCTTTTGTAGGCTCATTTGTTCTTGCAGATTCATAAGAAAGAGAGGCTGAGGGTGAGCAGGTACCAGGGTGTACTAAACCAACCGGGCTTTGGTTGCGATGGTATCTGGCACTTTATTTACGGGGTAGTCCGCAGACTTCGTACTTTTACCCACTGCTATGTGTGGAATTACCGGAACATTCGCCTTTACCGATGCGGGTCGCACGACGCTGGCCGCCTTACCCGCCGCTACCGACGCCATTGAGAGTCGCGGCCCCGACTCGCGGGGGCAATACGTATACGACTGCGTAGGGCTGGGCTTCCGCCGCCTGGCCATTCTGGACTTGTCGGCCGATGGCAACCAGCCGATGACCGACGAGTCGGAGCGCTATACCATTGTCTTTAATGGGGAGATATTCAATTTCAAAGAGCTGCGGCAGAAGCTAGTAGCGAAAGGCTGTCGTTTTCATTCCCAGACCGATACGGAAGTTATTCTCCAACTCTACATCACCGAAGGCCGTAACTTTCTGAAAAAGCTCAACGGCTTCTTCGGCCTGGCGATTTACGACAAGGAAGAAAACTCCCTGTTTATTGCCCGCGACCGAATGGGGGAGAAGCCCATCTTGGTGTACCGCGATGAAGACAAATTATTGTTTGGCTCCGAGATGAAGTCGCTGCTGGCCCTGGGTGTGCCGCGCAAGCTGGATTACACGTCGCTGAGTCACTACTTACAGCTGAATTATATTCCGGGTCCGGCTACTATTTTCAAAGGCGTTAAGAAGCTGCTACCCGGTCACTACCTCTATATTAAAGGCAAGAAGGTGGTGCGCAAGCGCTGGTATAAAGTGCCTTACGACCCCAAAAAGGTCCAAAAGAACAAGCTGAGCTACGAGCAGCAACAGAAAAAGCTGGTCGATTTGCTCGATGATGCCACGTCTCGCCGCTTGGTGGCCGATGTGCCGCTGGGTGCTTTCCTGAGTGGGGGCATCGACTCGTCGGTGGTGGTAGCGCTGGCCTCGCGCCATACCCAGCACCTGAATACGTTCAGCATCGGCTACCGCGATGAGCCATTCTTCGACGAAACCAAGTACGCCAAGCTGGTAGCTGACCGCTACAAAACCAACCACACAGTTTTCTCGCTCACCAATCAGGACCTGTACGACCACATCTTCGATGTGCTGAACTACCTCGACGAACCGTTTGCCGACTCCTCGGCCCTGGCCGTATATATCCTGAGCAAGCGCACCCGCGAAAAAGTAACCGTGGCCCTGTCCGGCGACGGCGCCGACGAGTTGTTTTCGGGCTATAACAAGCACATGGGCGAGTTTCAGGTGCGGCAGGGCGGATTCAAGGCCGAGGCTGTTACCAGTCTGAACTTGCTGTGGGACGTGCTGCCTAAGTCGCGTAATTCTTTCTTTGGTAATCGGGTACGGCAGTTTCAACGCTTCTCACGCGGCATGCTCAGTGGCCCCAAGGACCGGTATTGGGACTGGGCTACCTTCGCGTCGGCCACCGATGCGCGTCATCTGCTCAGCCCTGCGGCCCAGCAGAAAGTAAACAAGAAGCTAGCCGACAAGCGCCGCAAAGATATCCTGCAACACCTGCACGCCGATGGCGACCTGAACGAGGTGCTACTCACCGACGTGCAGCTGGTGCTACCCTACGATATGTTGGCCAAGGTAGACCTGATGAGCATGGCCTGCTCGTTGGAGGTGCGTCCACCGTTCCTGGACCACAACGTGGTCAATTTTGCTTTTTCCCTACCCGTGTCAAGTAAAATTGACGCGAATCTGAAAAAGAAAATTGTGCAGGATGCTTTCCGGCCTATGCTGCCCGAGGAGTTGTACAAACGCCCCAAGCATGGCTTCGAAGTACCCTTGCTCAAGTGGTTCCGCGGTGAGTTGCGCCCACTGATTGAAGACGACCTGCTCTCTGATGTATTCATCGAAGCCCAGGGAATCTTCGATGTAGAAGCTATTCGCGCCCTCAAAACCCAGTTGTTCTCCCGCAGCCCTGGCGACGTGCACGCCCGCATCTGGGCGCTCATCGTGTTTCAGTGGTGGTGGAAAAAGTGGATGCAGGCATAACCAGTCTACTTCACTGTTGATTCTCTTTTCGTTGCATGAATTCTGTTGCGCCGGTTGGTAAGCTTTCTATTGTAATTCCAGCGTACAATGAAGATGCAACGATTGGCAGAGTGCTGGCACAAGTAGAAGCGGTGGAACTGCTGGGCAATCTGACCAAAGAGGTAATTGTGGTTGACGACTGTTCACAAGACGACACGGCGCGCATTGTGCAGCACTATCAAGCCCAACACCCGCACCTAGCGGTGCAATACTACAGGCACACCGTTAATCAAGGGAAAGGGGCCGCATTGCATACGGGCATTCGCGCTGCTAATGGCGACTATATCATAATCCAGGATGCCGACCTGGAGTATGATCCAGCCGAGTACAATCTGCTGCTACAACCCGTGCTGCGTGGGGTAGCCGACGTGGTATATGGCTCCCGCTTTATGGGGGGTAGTCCTCATCGGGTACTGTTCTTCTGGCACAGCATCGGCAACCGCTGGCTAACTATGCTGACCAACCTCTTCGCCAATCTCAACCTGACGGATATGGAAACGTGCTACAAACTTTTTCGGCGCGATATCGTACAGGGCCTGACGCTGGCAGAAAAGCGTTTTGGCTTTGAGCCGGAAGTGACGCTAAAAGTAGCCCGCGTGCCCCATATACGCATATACGAAGTAGGTATAAGCTATTACGGCCGTACCTATGCCGAAGGTAAAAAAATAGGGTGGCGTGATGGTGTGCAGGCCATTTACTGCATTATTAGGTATGGGTTATTGAGATAATCCATGATTCCTATTCCTTTTGTTTCACCTTTGTACTGAAGTTATACCAGACTTTTCCCCATCAATTATGAAAATCGCAGTAGTAGGTACAGGCTATGTTGGCCTCGTAACGGGCACATGCTTTGCCGAGGTAGGCATTGAGGTAACCTGCATCGACATCGACCAAAAGAAAATAGATAACCTGCACAAAGGTATATTGCCTATCTACGAGCCGGGTCTGGAGGAAATGGTAAGCCGCAACGTATCGGCTGGCCGCCTAAGTTTCTCTACTAATCTGGCAGAGGCCATCAAAGAGTGTGATGTGGCTTTCATTGCCGTAGGTACCCCTCCCGGTGAAGACGGCTCAGCTGATTTGAAATACGTGCTGGCCGTAGCCCGTGGCATTGGCGAAAGCATGAACAACTATTGCGTGGTAGTAACTAAGAGCACAGTGCCGGTAGGCACGGCTGCCAAAGTGCGCAAAGAATTGGAAGACGCATTGGCTAAGCGTGGCGCCAACATTGAGTTTGACGTGGCTTCTAATCCCGAGTTCCTGAAAGAAGGTGCCGCCATCGACGACTTCCTGAAGCCCGACCGCATTGTGGTAGGCATTTCGTCGGAGCGGGCCGAAGAGGTGATGAGCCGCCTCTACAAGCCGTTCCTGCTCAATGGCCACCCCATCATCTTCATGGATATTCCGTCGGCTGAAATGACGAAATACGCCGCAAACTCCATGCTGGCCACTAAGATTTCGTTTATGAACGACATCGCCAACCTGTGCGAAATCATGGGTGCCGATGTGAACATGGTGCGTAAGGGTATTGGCTCCGATGCACGTATCGGCACCAAGTTTATTTATCCTGGTATCGGCTACGGAGGCTCCTGCTTCCCGAAAGACGTAAAAGCCCTCATCAAAACCGCTTCCGAGAACGGCTACGAAATGCAGGTGCTGAAGGCTGTGGAAAGCGTGAACGACGCCCAAAAGGAAGTGCTGTTTGATAAAGTAAGCAAGCACTTTGGCGGGGAGCTGAGCGGTAAGAAATTTGCCGTGTGGGGCCTGTCTTTCAAGCCCAAAACCGACGACATGCGTGAGGCGCCTTCGTTGGTTATCATCGAGAAACTGCTGGCCGAAGGTGGCACTGTATCAGCCTACGATCCGGTGGCGATGGAAGAAGCCAAGCATTCGCTCGGCGACCGTATCACTTACGCCAAAGACCCCTTCGAAGCCTTGGTAGATGCCGATGCACTGCTGGTAGTAACCGAATGGCCTGAGTTCCGCTCACCTAGCTTCGAGGTAGTGGGTAAGCTGTTGAAGGACAAGGTTATCTTCGACGGTCGTAATATTTACGACCCAGCTGAGTTGCGCGAATTAGGTTTTGCCTACCACTGTATTGGCGTTAAAACCGCTCACAAAGAGCCAGCTTAGAATAGCTGCCCATTTGATTCTTGGTGTCACCACAAAAGCTATCAGCTACTAGCTAATAGCGAACAGCTTAAACGATATGTCTGACAAAAAACGCGTACTTATTACGGGCGGAGCTGGCTTCCTGGGCTCTCACCTCTGCGACCGGTTCTTGGCGGAGGGCTACCACGTCATTGCCATGGATAACCTAGTGACGGGCGACCTCCAGAACATCGAGCACCTGTTTGGGAAAGAAGACTTTGAATTTCATCACCACGATGTGTCGAAGTTCGTATTTGTGCCCGGCAAGCTGGACTATATCCTACACTTTGCCTCGCCCGCTTCGCCTATCGACTACCTCAAAATACCAATTCAGACGCTGAAGGTAGGCTCGCTGGGTACGCACAATCTGCTGGGCCTGGCCCGCGTAAAGGGTGCCCGCATGCTCATTGCCAGCACCTCGGAAGTATACGGCGACCCGGAGATTCACCCGCAGGTGGAGGAGTATTTCGGCAACGTAAATCCCGTAGGGCCACGTGGCTGCTATGATGAGGCCAAGCGTTTCCAGGAAGCCATTACCATGGCCTACCACAACCACCACGGTCTGGAAACCCGCATTGTACGCATCTTCAACACCTACGGCCCCCGTATGCGCCTCAACGACGGTCGTGTACTACCCGCGTTCCTGTCGCAGGCCCTGCGTGGCGAGAGTCTGACTGTATTCGGCGACGGCTCGCAAACCCGTTCGTTCTGCTACGTTGATGACCTGATTGAGGGCATCTACCGCCTGTTGCTGTCAGATTACCCGATGCCGGTGAACGTAGGGAATCCCGACGAAATTACCATCAAGGAGTTTGGGGAGGAAATTGCGCGTTTGATGAATGTGGAGTTCAAGCCCAGTTACCAAGAACTGCCTCAGAACGATCCAATGAAGCGTAAGCCCGATATCACCAAAGCTAAGGAAATCCTAGGCTGGGAGCCGAAGGTAGACCGCGCCGAAGGCTTGAAGCGCACGCTGGAATATTTCAAAGAGCACGTGAGCGAGGTAATGGCCGGTAAGGTCGACAACACGCCGCGCAGTTTTTAGAGCACCTTGCTTCTGACTACTACGCTTCAACCATTAGTAGGCAGAAACATTCTGAGTGAGCAATAGATACCAGCTGTTTGCATACAGAAGCACCTTTGCCTTTTCTATGAAAATGGTAAAGGTGCTTCTGTTATATCCACTAGATGGGTTGAACACGCAATACTAGTGCTTGATCTATACCGTGCTATGCCTTTCGGTAGGGTAGGGGCACAGAAAACCGGCGGTTTCGGACCTGTACGCAGTGAAATATACGTTGTCTGTCTATGTTGCCCATCCCCTTTCTATCTTTTGAGGCCCAACACCAGCCCCTGCGTGATGCTATCCTGAAGGCAATGGCACGCGTTTACGATTCGGGGCAACTTGTGCTTGGAGAGGAAGTAGCAGGGTTCGAGAAGGAATACGCCCGCTTTAATGGCACAGTAGAATGCGTGGGGGTAGGCAATGGACTAGACGCGCTATACTTCGCCCTGCTGGCGTTAGATATCGGGCCAGGGGACGAGGTTATTGTGCCCAGCAACACATACATTGCTACCTGGCTGGCTGTCACTAAAACAGGTGCTATCCCTGTTCCCGTAGAGCCGGACCCTGCTACCAGTAACCTGAACCCTGACTTGCTGCCGGCGGCCATTACACCACGTACTCGCGCCATATTACCCGTGCACTTATATGGTCAGGCGTGCCGCATGACGGAGATTATGCACATCGCCCGACACTATGGCTTATCAGTAGTGGAAGACAACGCGCAGGCGCAGGGCGCCACGTTTGCGGGCCAGCCAACCGGCAGCTTCGGAGAACTGAATGGAACAAGCTTCTACCCCGGTAAAAATCTGGGTGCCCTGGGCGACGCCGGAGCTGTTACGACCAATAATCCGGAACTAGCACATAAAATTCGGCTACTTCGTAACTATGGTTCGCAACAAAAATATTACAACGACGTAATGGGCCATAATTCGCGCCTGGATGAGCTACAAGCGGCCGTGCTGCGGGTTAAACTTCCTTTTCTGACAACTTGGATTGCCCAGCGACAGCAGCTGGCTACCTGGTATAATTCCTATCTGGCCGATATTCCTACCCTAGGCCTGCCTGCAATCCAACCCGGTGCCACACACGTTTATCACCTGTACGTTATTCATACTCCCCACCGCAATGCCCTTCAACGCTACTTGGCGGGCCGGGGCATTACTACGATGATCCATTATCCCGTGCCACCCCATCGGCAGCTCGCCTACAAGGGACTTGCACTCCAGCAACCGCTGCTAATTGCCGAGCAACTAGCAGATACCTGTCTAAGCCTGCCCCTGTGGCCAGGCATGACGCAAGCCCAAATCGGCAGGATAGCAAACACCATTCGGGCTTACTATTCCGAAATAGCTATTTAATTTCGCGTTTCAGTACAATATCATATTAGAAAAAATACTAATTTTGCCTTTCTGAGCGCCCATTTGCCAAACCCACCAAGTTCTTTCACTGTCTAACAGCGTTTCTCACTTCGATACCTCTATCATCATTTCAAACACACATTACACATGGCAAAATGTGCACTCATCACCGGTATTACCGGGCAAGATGGTACCTACCTGGCTGAATTGCTGCTGAGCAAGGGCTACGAAGTTCACGGCGTAAAGCGTCGCGCCTCCCTGTTTAACACCAGCCGTATCGACCACCTATATCAAGATCCGCACGAAAAAGATGTGCGCTTCACGCTGCACTACGGCGACCTGACGGACTCTACCAACCTGATCCGCATCATTCAGGAGGTACAGCCCGACGAAATCTACAATCTCGGTGCCATGTCGCACGTAAAAGTATCGTTTGACACGCCGGAGTATACCGCCGACGTAGACGGTATTGGTACGTTGCGCCTGCTGGAAGCCGTGCGCATCCTGGGGATGACTAAGAAAACGCGTATTTATCAAGCTTCTACCTCCGAGCTGTACGGCTTAGTGCAAGAAGTGCCCCAGCGCGAAACCACGCCCTTCTATCCCCGTTCGCCCTACGCCGTGGCTAAAATGTACGGCTTCTGGATTACAGTAAACTACCGCGAAGCATACGACATGTATGCCTGCAACGGTATCCTGTTCAACCACGAAAGCCCTCTGCGTGGCGAAACCTTCGTAACGCGCAAGATCACCCGCGCGGTATCGCGCATTGCTCTAGGCCTGCAAGATTGCCTCTACTTGGGTAACCTGAGCGCCAAGCGTGACTGGGGCCACGCCAAAGATTACGTAGAAGGCATGTGGCGTATGCTACAGCAGGAAACCGCCGAAGATTTTGTACTTGCTACCGGGGTAACCACGACTGTACGCGACTTTGTACGGCTGGCATTTGCCGAGGTAGGCATAGAACTAGCTTTTGAAGGGGAAGAAGATAAAGAGGTAGCCCGTGTGGTAGCCTGCAACAATCCTGAGTACCAAATCGAGGTTGGTACCATCGTGACGAAAGTAGACGAGCGTTATTTCCGTCCCACGGAAGTGGAACTGCTCATCGGTGATCCTACGAAAGCCAAAACTAAGCTTGGCTGGGAGCCTAAATATGATCTGCAGGGTTTGGTAAAAGAAATGATGCAGTCAGATTTGGATGAATCGCGCCGCGACGAGTACCTGCGCGAAGGTGGCCATACTATCCTGAAAAACTACGCCGAGTAGTTAGCTGTTAGAAGCTATAAACTGGCTCTCCTTCTTTTTCCAAGGAAGGGAGCCAGTTTATGGTTTACACCCTGAAATTTCTTCCAATGGAACAAAACGCTAAAATATACGTGGCGGGCCACCGCGGCATGGTAGGCGGCGCTCTAGTGCGCCGACTGCAACAGGCGGGTTACCAGAACATCGTGACCCGTACCTCCAAAGAGCTGGACCTGCGTAACAAGAAGGCTGTAGATGCTTTCTTTGCCGAAGAAAAGCCAGAGTATGTGTTCCTGGCTGCTGCCAAGGTAGGCGGCATCTTGGCCAACAACACCTATCGCGCCGACTTCCTACTGGACAACCTTCAGATTCAGAACAACGTCATTCAGGCCAGCTTCGACCAGGACGTGAAGAAACTGTTGTTCCTAGGCTCGTCGTGCATCTATCCCAAGATGGCGCCTCAGCCCATTAAGGAAGAGTACCTGCTAACCGGCCCCCTGGAAGCCACCAACGAGCCTTATGCGCTGGCTAAAATTGCCGGCCTAAAGCTTTGCGAAGCCTTCCGCGACCAGCACGGGAGTAACTACATCTCGGCTATGCCTACTAACCTCTATGGCCCCGGTGACAACTACGACTTGCAAAACTCGCACGTACTACCTGCCTTGCTGCGTAAGTTCCATGAAGCTAAGGAAAGCAGTGCGCCAGAGGTAGAGGTATGGGGTACAGGTACTCCGCGCCGCGAGTTCCTGCATGTAGATGACCTAGCTGACGCCTGCTTGCACCTGATGCTGCACTATAATGGCAAGGAACCCGTGAACGTAGGTACGGGCGAAGACTTAACCATCCGTGAGCTAGTAGAACTAGTGCGCGACACGGTAGGCTACGAGGGCAACATCCGTTTCAACACTGACAAGCCCGATGGCACCCCACGCAAGCTACTTGATGTTTCCAAGTTGGCAGAAGCTGGCTGGAAGTATAGGATTTCGCTACCGGATGGGATAAAAGCTGTGTACCAGGAGGCGTTTCAGCCGGCATCAGTAGCGTAGGTACGGTACTTGCAAGACGTTTGTCCTGCCGTATAGTTATCTTTGCGCCCGCAAGTAACTGCTTGCGGGCGTATCTTTTTCCTAACCCATCCCTTTGTGGACACCACAAACGTTCTGAGTAAGCCAGAAAAAACGCATACCGAAACCAGTATGCAAGAAGAAAGCTGGACTGAAGTTATTCAACCTCGCACTCGTTTACTTGACTTAGGTCTTGCCGATGTATGGCGTTACCGCGACTTAGTGATGTTGTTCGTTAGGCGGGATTTTGTCTCTACATACAAGCAGACGGTACTCGGGCCTATCTGGTTTTTCATTCAGCCTCTGCTCACCACTATTACCTATTACATCATATTCGGCAGAGTAGCCAACCTTTCAACGGATGCTTTGCCGCCGCTGGTGTTCTACATCTCAGGTGTTACCATCTGGAACTACTTCGCCCAGACGTTGACTGCCACCTCCACAGTGTTTCGCGATAACGCAGCCATGTTTGGCAAGGTGTACTTCCCACGCCTAACCATGCCGCTGTCTATCGTTATTTCCAACTTAGTGCGGTTTGCTATTCAGTTTGGGTTGTTTCTGTTGATCTGGCTTTATTATGTAGTACAGACCGATGCTATTCATCCCAACTGGTTGATAGCATTGACTCCCGCACTAATAGCAATAATGGGGCTGATGTCACTGGGCTTGGGTATGATCTTTAGCGCCCTAACTACCAAGTACCGCGACCTGGCTATGCTGCTGACATTTGGGGTGCAACTGTTGATGTATGCTACGCCAGTTATTTACCCGCTTTCCAGCATTACTAACCCCAAGTACAAGCTGATTATTCTGGCTAACCCCATGAGTTCTATCGTCGAAACGTTTCGCTATGCCTTCTTAGGGTCAGGTACGTTTAGCTGGGCTGCGTTGGCATATAGTGCAGTAATTACTCTGGCGGTGCTACTGGCGGGCATAATTATCTTCAACCGGGTACAAAAGAGTTTCACCGATACGGTGTAATAAAAGCCTTTCCGCTTCAGAATACCCTACCTGAATAGTTTTAGAATGCACCGATGAGTGACGTTGCTATAAAAGTTGAAAACCTCGGAAAGCTTTACCGCCTCGGAGAGGTAGGCACAGGCACTCTTAGCCAAGACTTGAACCGTTGGTGGGCTCAGGTGCGCGGCAAAGAAGACCCGTTTGCCAAGATTGGTGAAGCCAACGACCGCACTAAAAAAGGTAGTAGTGACTTTGTATGGTCACTGAAGGATGTCAACTTCGAAGTGAAGAAAGGGGAGGTGTTAGGCATCATCGGGCGCAATGGTGCCGGTAAGTCTACTCTCCTCAAGATTCTCTCGAAAGTAACAGCGCCTACCACAGGCAAGATCAAAGTAGACGGCCGCATTGCTTCCCTGCTGGAAGTAGGTACCGGCTTCCACCCAGAGCTAACCGGTCGGGAGAATATCTTCCTAAACGGCGCTATTCTGGGCATGTCGAAAACAGAGATTCGTGCCAAGTTTGACGAGATAGTAGATTTCTCAGGCGTAGAGCGCTATATCGATACTCCAGTGAAACGCTATAGTAGCGGGATGTATGTACGCTTAGCCTTTGCTGTGTCGGCTTTCCTCGAACCGGAAATTCTAATTGTGGATGAAGTATTGGCAGTAGGGGACGCTGAGTTTCAAAAGAAGTGTTTAGGGCGAATGAAGGATGTAAGTGTGAATGATGGACGCACTGTACTCTTTGTGAGTCATAACATGGCTGCTGTACAGCAGTTGTGTACTACTGGTATTTTGTTGAAAAACGGTCAGTTGTTCTATGACGGAGAAGTGAGAAAAACACTGCAAGAGTATTTTGCTATGCAAAAGAATGTGTTTGAGAGTGACTTAGGTAGCAGGACTGATCGTAAAGGAACAGGTTTGATTAAATTTACTTCTATAGAATTTTATGACAGTCACAATCAGCCTATCTATAATATAGTAACTGGTCAGCAATTATCGTTGAAACTCAAATTCGAAAATAATATACAAGATAAAAAGGATCACAATGTTAGATTTGATGTGATAATTATGGATGAAAATGAAAATATGATTTCTATGCTAACAACGTTTTATCAACATAATAATACTTATATCCATAGTGATTCTGCTTATTATACTATCAGTATTCCAAAGTTGCCTTTGTCACAAGGTAATTATACGTTAGGTATATACTGTAAAATAGATGAAGATGAAGCAGACTGGATAATGAACGCGATGGAGTTTACAGTGGAAGAAGGTGATTTCTTTAATTGTGGGCGAGTTATGCCTCGTGGGTTCGGAGCTGTTGCTATAGAGCATACTATTCAGCTGCACTAATTATGGTTATCGTATGTTTGAACGGTCGGCTTGGGAATCAACTTTTTCAATATGCATTCGCAGTAGCACTTAGTAAGAAGCTAAATACTTCTTATGTTATAGATGATCGATTAGTTGTTGATAGTGTAAAAAAATATTTCGAAAGAATAAATATAACAGATAATCAATACCTCCGCAGGATAGTAAAAAGGTATTACAGAGATAGAATGCCTATAGTTGAACAAACTGGTTTTGAGGAAGTAGATATTTCCAAAAACTTAGTCAACAACAATGTGTATTATTCTGGTTATTTTCAATCTGAAAAGTACATAGATAGCATTAAATCAAGTCTAAAGGATATTTTTAAAATTAAGCATATTTATGAACAGCAATTTGTTGATAAATATGCTTCTTTGTTTAAAAACAAAAAGGTACTTGCTATTCACTATAGAATAGGTGACTATGCAGTATGGGGTGGAGAGTTGCTTGGAGGAAGCAATATGGTACTTCCTGATTCATATTATGAAAATGCACTTAAGCTAATACCTGATTATGAAAATTATAAGGTAGTCTTGGTTACAGATGATGCAAAAAGCGCACAAGCTAAATTGCCTTTCATCAAAGACAAGCTTGTTGTTTCTGATCAAGAAATACTGGATTTTCAAGTATTAATGAACGCTGATAAATTAATTATATCTAATAGCACATTTGCTTGGTGGGCAGCATCGCTCAATAAGAAGAATGCGGAAGTGTTTGCGCCAGAATTTTGGATAGGGTTCAAGGTCAAAAAAGAATACCCGGTAGGTATTATTAGTTCGTCTTTTGTTAAGGTGGCTTTCTAGTTTGAGAAAAACTTTGCTGCTTTAAAGTTGGTAAAAATCATGCTTGACGTTTCGGTTCTATTTACAGTCTTTAACCGCCCAGATACAACTCAGGTTGTATTTGAAAGAATTCGCCAAGCTAAGCCTAGGAAGCTCTTTTTAGCTGCTGACGGTCCTCGACCTAATAAGGATGGGGAGAAGGAGAAATGCGATGAGGTAAAGAGAATTGTCAGCAATGTAGATTGGGATTGTGATGTGTATACCCTATTTAGAGAAGAAAATCTAGGATCTGGCAAAGCGTTGAGTAGTGCCATTACTTGGTTCTTTTCTCATGTAGAAATGGGTATAATTCTGGAAGATGATTGTCTGCCAGACGTAAGCTTCTTTTCGTTTTGTAAAGATGTGCTTGAATTTTACAAAGATGAAGAAAAGGTAATGCATGTCTCAGGAGGAAATTTACAATGTGGAATTAAGAGAGGAAGTGCAAGTTATTATCTCTCTAAACTTCCCTCAACTTGGGGGTGGGCAACTTGGAGACGTGCTTGGAAAAGATATTCTTTTGTCTTTTTTGAAGATTCAGATGATGAAATCAAAAAGGTGTTAACTAGGACGTTGAAAGATGAGGAGTATGTAAATTATTTTTTCAACGAGTTTGAAAAAACTAAAGCACATGTTGTGGACGCTTGGGACTACCAATGGGTGTATACATTGTTTAAGTACGACGCAATATGTGTAACGCCTCAGTATAGTTTGATTAGGAATATTGGTTTTAATTCTCGTGGTACACATACATTTTATGCCCCATTTTGGTACAAGTATCTTATCTATAAACCTGCTGGAAAGTTTGAACCTGTAAAAGGTATTGAATTATTTGATAAAGCAGATGATTTTTATTTGACTTTAACGATGGGAAAAAGAAGCTTTGAAGTTTTACTTGTAAAACTTCTTTTTAAAATAAAGAATTTTTCAACAAAGTAAAACATACTTCATTTTATGCAATTCAAATTGCCATGGTAAAAAAAATATTAACCTGGTTATTTACTAGATATTCTTTTCAAGACTTAATAAAACAACTTGATGATGAAAAGAGTGTGTTAAATTGTAATAAGAGTGTGTTAAATAAAGGCGCTGTGTTTTATCCAGAAGCAGTTATAGATAATATTTCTAATAAACCAGAAAAAATTAGAATAGGAAAAGGTACTCATATTAGAGGTATGATTTCTATCTTTAAATATGGAGGCGAAGTAGAGATAGGAGAAAACTGTTACATTGGTCATGGGTCTAGAATATGGTCTGGTGATAAGATTGTTATAGGTAATAATGTCTTAATATCTCATAATGTAAATATAATGGATACTAATTCTCATGAATTGTATAGTGTAGAGAGGGCCGAACGATATACTGCATTAGTAGAAACGGGCCATTGGGAAAATAAAGGAAATATTAACACTTCGCCAATTGTAATTGAAGATTATGTGTGGATAAACTTTAATGCAATTATATTGAAAGGGGTGAGAATAGGAAGAGGTGCAATAATTGCAGCTGGAAGCGTTGTAACCAAAGATGTTCCTGATTATGCAGTAGTAGCAGGTAACCCTGCACGAATCTTAAAATATACGACATGAACTGGCACGAAACCATCGCGTACATACGGGAAAATGCACAATATGCCGAGTTGGTTAAGCTAGCGTATTTTGATGAAGATTTGCGGTTGAACGTTGAACGCTTTGGAGCTAGTGAAGAGTATAGTAAAACAATAGATATAATTAGACAGTATGCACCCAGTGCAAATACTATATTAGATGTTGGTGCAGGAAATGGAATTAGTTCCATAAACTTTGCGCTAAGTGGTTACACTGTAACAGTTGTTGAGCCAGATTCAAGTGACAGTGTAGGAGCTAATGCTATCCGCAGGCTTCAACAAAATTATCAGCTAGACAATTTAACAGTATATGAAAGTTTTGCTGAAGAAGTCGGCTTTGCTGAGGCTACATTTGATATAGTGTATGTACGGCAGGCTATGCATCACGCTTACGATCTTGATAAATTTTTAATTGAGTGTGCACGTGTATTAAAACCAGGTGGCTTGTTGATAACTATTCGTGACCATGTTATTTTTGATGAACAAGACAAAGCTTGGTTTCTAGAAAGTCACCCACTGCATAAGTTTTATGGCGGTGAAAATGCCTTTACTCTTGAGGAATATACTGGAGCTATGTCCAAAGCTAAGCTGCTCATAAAAGAGGTGTTGAAATTTTACGATTCACCTATTAATTATTATCCTTTCTCAACTAGTGATTTAGAAGATAAAAAGAAGAAAAATAAAGCTTACTTGTTAAATGAGCTGAAAAATAAAATTGGGTTTGCGGCAAATATACCTATTCTTCTTTCCTTGTATAGGATTAAGAATGGTTTTTCAACTTCTTGGTTAAATGAAAAGCAAGTACCAGGAAGAATGTATTCGTTCATATGCCAGAAGTTGTGAGTAAAATTCTAATCATTGGGTCCAAAGGTTTTATTGGCTCTCACGCCTATGCCTATTTTTCTGCTCAAGCTGAATATGATTGTTGGGCGTGTGATGTAGTGGTAGATTATGTTGATGAGCGGTACTTTGTTATTGATAGCTCAAATTCTGACTTCAATGAAATATTTGAAGCCGAAAGCTTCGATTATTGCTTGAATTGTTCAGGTGCTGCCAGTGTACCAGATTCACTTAAGCATCCACTACGGGATTTCTCCTTGAATACTTACAATGTGGCAAAAGTATTGGAGGCTATTCGCCGTCATGCGCCACATTGCCGCTTCATCAATTTGTCGAGCGCAGCAGTGTACGGTAACCCTATTAGTTTGCCTATCACCGAAAAGGCTGCTTGTATGCCAGTGTCGCCTTATGGTCAGCACAAGCTGATGGCCGAAATGCTGTGCAAACAGTATGCGCAGTACTTTGATGTTGCTACCTGTTGTTTGCGAATCTTCTCTGCATACGGCCCAGGTCTACAAAAGCAGCTTCTTTGGGATGTATTTCAGAAAAGTAAACAGTCAAATTCTATCGCACTGTTTGGCACAGGGAAGGAGTCACGCGACTTTATATTCGTAGCGGATATCGTGCGCGCCATTGAGCTAGTTATGAAACATGCTGCATTTGATGGTGATGCCTATAATTTAGCTAGTGGTACCGAAACAACAGTGGGCGAAATAATAGCCTTGTTGTTGCAAGAGTTACAATACAACGGAGAAGTAATCTACTCAGGAGCTGGACGCTCCGGCGACCCTATAAATTGGCAAGCTGATGTCACCTCTCTAACAAAGCTGGGGTTTGTTCCTGCAGTATCTGTACAAGAAGGAGTTCAACACTACGTAAAATGGCTGTACGAAGAAGGATTGCGTTAATTTACACGTACAACGAAAGTTGGATCGGTGGCACATACTACATCGAGAACTTAGTTGCCGCTTTGGCGCAGCTTCCTGATGCTCAACAACCAGAGCTACTGATCTTCAGTTGGGATGAAGCCGACGAAGTACGGCTGAAGAAAGCTGTACAGTATCCTTACTGGTCCTTTCGCCGTTTTGAACGAACCCTATCGTTACCCGAACGCATACTGAACAAAATAACAGCTATTGTACTAAGGAAAAGGTTTATTAGTCTGTTGTATTCAGATGCAGATATTGTATTTCCATTACCGACAGGATCACGACAATATTTTAGTCGAATACCATATCATTTATATTGGATTCCTGATTTTCAAGAGCATTATTTACCTGCCTTTTTCTCTTCTGAAGAAATTGCGGTTCGCAAGGTAGATCAACAGCTTATATTAAAGCTGGCTCAAAATATTGTTTTTAGCAGTCATGCAGCACAGAATGACTTCAATGCAATTTATCCTAACAGTGGCTTAGCGCAGCACATCTTGCAATTTGCAGTTACGAGTAAACCTGTCTCTACTAAAGAGAACGATTGTTTGTCTCGCTACGGAATTGCTCAGCCTTATTTTATTTGTAGCAATCAATTTTGGAAACACAAGAACCATCCTACAGTTCTGAGAGCCTTAGCAAATCTCAAGCAGACACACCCGGATGCCTTAATTGTGTTTACAGGGAAAGAGCAGGACTATCGTAACCCTGCTTATTTCGAAGAGCTAATGAACTTGCGAGAGGAATTAACTTTACATAATGAAGTAAAGTTCTTAGGCTTTATTCCGCGTGAAGATCAACTTGCTCTTATGCAGCAGGCAGTAGCTGTTATTCAACCATCCTTATTCGAAGGTTGGAGCACAGTAGTAGAAGATGCAAAATCCTTAAATGCTCCTTTGATAGCATCTAATATAGCTGTTCATCAAGAACAGTTAGCTGAATACAAGCAGAAACTGTTCTTCGAGCCTAAAGATGCAGAAGACTTAACAAGATGCTTAGAGGAAGTACTACAAAATGGTTTACATCGCGAAACATATAATTATAACCGTGATGTAAAGCGTTTTGCCCATGAGTTTGTCCAGATTGTTGACAGCATTGTAGGCGTATAGAAGCAATCCGTTCTCATCTGATCTATTGTCAAATGACATTTTCTGAATCACCCACTATTCCTGAAATACCAGGCAAATCTGGATGGCCATGGCAATTGCCAACTCTTGAGGAACACATGTCAGGAGAAATAACTGTCCCTAAAATATCTATTATAACCCCTAGCTACAATCAAGGCCATTATTTAGAAGAAACTATCCGTTCTATTATATTACAAAATTATTTCAATTACGAATTAATCATTATAGATGGAGGGAGTACAGATAGTACCTTACAAGTTATCAAGAAGTATGAACCTTGGATAACTTATTGGGTAAGCGAGAAAGATAAAGGGCAAAGCCATGCTATTCGAAAGGGGCTAGCAATAGCCACTGGCGATATTATCAATTGGATTAATAGTGATGATTTACTAGCGCCAGGAGCATTGCATGCAATAGCAAGCAAGTTTGACCTACAGCGTTATGACGTGATATGTGGCTATTGCGATTACTTTGTTAGTAATCTAACCCACTTAGATACTCGTAATGAAAGGATGGGACTGAGTGCTACAGTTGGCGATACGATATTAAAACGACAAATTAATCAGCCTTCTACTTTCTTTAAAACGTCTATTTTTAGAGAATTAGATATAAATGAGCAATTCCACTATACCATGGACTTAGATCTTTGGTATCGCTACTTGCTAAAGTACGGACAGAGTCGTGTGCTTCTTTTCGATAAGTTGCTCACATATTTTCGCTTGCATGAAGCTTCAAAGACAGTAGCTTTAACTCCAAATTTTGAAAAAGATATAAGAAAAGTTATATATAACATATTTTTTAGTGTAAATCAAGCTAGCGAGCTAATGTCTTACTTACGCTTTTTGGTTAATGATGATAATTTTGTTCCGTCTTTATACACTGTGAATATTCCGCTTAACGAGCTCCGATCATTAATTAAATTTTATGCTTGGCAAGCTGTAGTGCATTATAACCAACAAGCTACATATGACAGAGCAGCTGCACGCGCTTGTTTAGTAATAGCTCGGCATAATGGTATGCCAGCTAATATAGGGTATGTACTACAATGGGTGAAGCATTATATATTGCCTGAATCTGTAGGTATTAAGAAATAACTTAATTGAAGAATATTGTGTACTAGATGATGGATTATGTTGTATTTAATCTATTAAAATTTCATTTCGGGGATGAGTAAAAAAGTATTGTTTGTTTCTCATGAGGCTACCCGCACAGGGGCGCCAATTGCATTATTACGCATGTTGCGTTGGCTCAAAGAGAATACGCCATGGGAAATAGTAATTCTTTTAATAAAGGGAGGTGAGCTATTAGCCGACTTTCAGCAAGTAGGGGAAACATATGTATGGGAGAAATCTGTTACAAATACCTTGTGGCTTAATCGTTGGAGAAGGATCAAACGTATAGCACATGTGCCAAATCTACATAGAGCAACTCTGATAGCGCGTTTGAAGAAGAGTAATCCTGATATTATTTATGCGAATAGTAGTGTGTCTCTGGCGCTAGGAGTTGAGCTTAAGGAGATATTGCATGTTCCTTTGGTGTCTCATATTCACGAGTTAAATATTCTTATTAATCGGTTTGTAGGTCCAGAAAATTTTCTGAGGCTGTCAAGTCAAGTAGACTTGTTCTTTGCAGTTTCACAAGCTACAAAGGATAATTTAGTCGAAAACTATAATATTAGCTCAGAAAGGGTAAAGGTTATTTACGCTTACATAGATATAGCAGAGATACAAATTGCTTCTGATGATGTATCAATGGCACTCAGAGCAGAGCTAGACATTCCTTCTAACGCGTTTGTCATACTAACAGCTGGTTCGCTTTATTGGAATAAATCTCCTGATTTATTTATTCAAATAGCCCAGCAAACTCATCTTATTGCTGATGAAATGCCATACTTCATTTGGCTTGGTGGAGATATTGAGGCACCAGAAGCACGAGAGCTACACCATGATTTTATCCGTGTCGGATTAGGTAAATATATACGCTTCGTTTCTACAAAACCTAACCCTTATAATTACATGGCTATGTGTGATGTATTTATGATGACTTCTCGTGAAGATTCATTCGGTCTAGTAGGATTAGAAGCCGCTTCTTTAAACAAGCCTGTATTATGTTTCGCTAAAGGAGGTGGTATGTCAGAATTTGTAGAGCAAGATGCAGGTATTATCATTCCTTATTTACGTACCGATTTGATGGCGCAAGCAATTATTGACTTACAGCGGAATTCAGCAGCTAGATTAGCCTTTGGTCACCAAGCCGCCCAAAAAGTAAGGGAGCGGCATACAGTAGAGGCAGTAATTCCAAAGGCTGCAAGGTATTTGAGCGGTTTATTAGCTAGGTAGTCTTAACTAATTGTTTGGAACATGCTTTCCATTATCATCTGCTCTCGTGACGTACAAGCTCTGCAGGCCGTTCAGGAAAGCGTAGCGTCAACAATCGGAGTTCCTTACGAGATTGTTGCCATCGACAACAGTAAAGGACAATATGGTATCTGCGAAGCTTACAACGTAGGAGCCGCTCGCAGTCAGTATGACTTACTATGCTTCATGCATGAGGACATTCGCTTTCATACGCATAACTGGGGGGCTACTGTTGCGGAAATACTTGCTGATACATCCATTGGAGTACTGGGTGTCACTGGAGGTATGTACCAAGTGAAAGCGCCGGCTCCTTGGTGGGGATGTGGACTAACGTTGTGTCGCGAAAACTTATTGAATATTCTGGATAATGGGCAGCAAGTAATGGAGCTACGCAATCCAGATAATAAGGAGTTAGAAGATGTAGCCGTAGTAGATGGTGTGTGGATGTGCTCTCGGAAAGAAGTATGGCATAAATACCCTTTTGACGCCACCACTTTCTCAGATTTTCATTTCTATGATATCGACTACTGTACAGAAATTTTTTCGCATAGATTACGGGTTTGCGTTACGTTTCGGCTGCTGATAGAGCATCATTCACGGGGCTCGTTAAATGACTCTTGGGTGAGAAATGCGTTGAAATACCAAAGTAAACGTCATAATCAGTTACCATTCGGAACCATACAACCTCCAGTTGAGCAAAGCCAGGACATCGAGTTAAGAGCTTTGCAAGAGTTTACTGGTCGATTGATTCGAGGGAGGTTTTCTAAGATCCTTGTATTAAATTATCTATCGCGTTGCTTGCTATCTGGTCCTTTAAACCGTGATACGCTATGGTTAGTGAAACGTTGGTTACGCAATACTTAGGCAAATGCTAGTGAGTCAGCTACATAGATGTTAAAGCTCACTAGAAAAGTTTATTAAGAGGTGTATTACGTAATAACTATCTGATTAAAGATTGGAGTAGAGGAGCCGCGGTATAATGACTGATGTGAGTATACGAATCGTACCTTCGTGCGCACATAGCTTCTAACACCAGTTCTAAAGAATACAAGAGAATGATTGCTCAGTCAACCCGTGCACTTGTGACATGCGTTATTGGAGGTACAGGATTTATTGGCCGAGCAGTGGTACAGGAGCTAGTAAAGCACGGGAGAAAAATTCTGGTGCTAGGTCGCAAGAGTTTACCACAGAACGCATTGCCACATGGAGTAACATACTTGGTCAATGAGGAAAACGATGAATTCCTCCGTCAAACTTTACAAGGTGTTGATGAGGTTATTGATCTGGCTTATGCTACTGTACCCCAAACTAGTTTCCAGGACCCAGTTCATGACATACTAACTAACTTACCTACTACCGTACGGCTATTTGAACTAGCGGCTGAGGCATCTATACAAAAATTCGTCTGGATTTCATCTGGAGGTACCGTGTATGGGCGCTCGATGGCTAGCTACCAAAATGAAGAGCATGCTACCAATCCTATATCACCTTATGGTATTACTAAGTTAGCTATAGAGAAGTACGCTCACTTGTTTTACGAGACGCGCAACTTGCCTATCGTCTGCGTACGTCCATCGAATGCTTTTGGGGAAGGCCAGCGTGCGTACTCAGGACAAGGCTTTATTGCCACCGCTATTGCGTCAATTCTTGATGGCAAGCGATTAAACCTATTTGGCGAAAACGGCACAGTGCGCGACTACCTATATGTGCACGACATGGCCTCCGGCATTGTAGCCGCTTTGCTGCATGGTAATCCAGGCGAAGTATATAACCTTGGGAGTGGGCATGGGCTGAATAATCGACAGATACTTGATGCTTTAGCTCCGCTAGCTGCTGCGGTAGGAACAGAAGTGGATGTAGAGGTTCTGCCTGCGCGCCCTTTCGATGTTCCTTTAAATGTGCTCGACAATCAAAAGCTTATGTCGCATACTGGTTGGCACCCCAGGATTAATTTTGCTGAAGCATTGTCAAGAACTTGGGAATGGTATCTGCACCAGCACTTACACACTTCATAAATAAGCAAGAGAAAGTTCTTTCCTGAGAAGCTTCCTATTGTACTTTCCATTCCGATGAGAATAGCATTTATCTTGACAATGGGGGATGCGCCCTGGGGCGGTAGTGAAGTGCTATGGTCGAAAACGGCAGCGTTGGCATTACAGCAAGGACATGCAGTATTTATATCGACTTACCGTTGGCCAGAGATTCCTTCGCAATTAGCTGCTCTACAGCAGGATGGTGCTATTCTGTTTCGAAGACCCGGTTATCGTGCTGATATAATATCTAGAATTACAAATCGATTAAGACTAGTAGGAAAACTAAGATCTGAAGAAGTACGGGCTATTGAGAGCTTCGCGCCTGATCTGCTTGTAATTAACCAAGGGGGAGCTCATGATATAATATATCGAGAGGATTTGTTGCCTCTTTTGCTAAGCAAACAGTATCGTTATTGTCTGCTTTGTCATTTATACCAGGATCCTATTAAGCTGCGTGAGGCGGAACGGAATATAATCACCAGAGTTTACGCAAATGCTCAACAAGTATTTGCTATTTCCAGAAACCAAGCCGATGTATTGCAGCGTCAAATTGCTACGAAGCTGCCTCATTTATCCATTGTACAGAACCCTATCAATCTACCAACACAGTGGCCCATTGCTTTTCCATCAAGTAATGTTCCGCAATGGGCTGTAGTAGCTAGTTTGGATTCTGATAGGAAAGGTCAAGATGTGCTATTTGAAGTACTAGCCCGTCCACAGTGGCAGGAGCGATTATGGCATTTAAATTTATACGGTACAGGACCAGACCTGGCCTATTTGACAAAATTGGCTACTTACTATGCCATTGCTAATCGCGTGACATTTAAGGGGCACGTAGCGGATAGTGGGCAAATTTGGGCAGAAAATCACGTTTTGATTATTCCCTCCCGACTTGAATCTGGCCCAATGGTGCTAGCAGAGGCTATGCTGAGTGGCCGTCCAGTAGTAGCTACCAACGTAGGTATGGTAAAAGAGTGGATACAGGAAGGGCAAAATGGTTTTATAGCTGAGGCCTCACTGCCCGACTCGTTGGATGCTGCTTTAGAACGGTGCTGGACTAGGCAAACAGATTGGGAGAAAATCGGACAAGCAGCTTATGCCTACGCTAAGCCCCGTGTTGACTTCAATGCGTCTGAGACGATGATGAATAAGTTTTTAGCGTTAGGGAAGTAGCTGTCACGCATTTTAAAAACAGATTACAACTGGATGAAGAATAAAGTACAAGAAATAAAAGGTAATTATCCTGTCGAGGAAATTTATTCATTTAGAGAGTCTGGTTACATAAAAGAGGTGGCAACTAATCTATCTGCCAGGCTGTCTGCTGATGTTGAGTTATACCTATATTTTCAGTTGAGCAAATGGAAAGGTAATGATTTGGTTATTGCAAGTAATGGTAAAAAGAAGGTAGTACTATGTGTTGGAGATGAGTCGCCAAATGTCTCGTATCCGTTTTTAGCTGAAGTAGATAGTGTCTTCCGTACGTATCTGCCAGGACAGTTGCATGGACATGGTAAACTCAATCATTTGGCTGTAGGGCCTAGTACTCAATTTGTTGCCGCAGAAGTTAAAGATTTTGAGGCACGGCAATATAATGTGTTCTTTTCGGGTAATCTGCACTTAGGCCGAGCCGATCTTTATCGCGCTTTGACGGGAGCTTATCTAGTTCCTTTTGCGCTGCTGCATAGGACAAAAAAGCTACTAGGTACTAACTTTGATGCCACCTTTCCCTCTTCCGTTATCCGTTTCAGCACAGGTTTTCATAACGGAATTTCTCCATCCGAGTACGCTAATTATATGCAGGATAGTAAAATCTGTTTGTGTCCAGCAGGAGTTGAAAATCCAGAAACAATGCGGCACTTTGAGGCTGCTCAGCTAGGAAATATTGTTGTGACGCTGCCCTTACCTAATGTACCTGTCTATAAAGAGGCTCCCTTTGTTGTGTTATCATCATGGCGAGAGTTGCACAAAACAATAAGGCAGTTATTAGCAGAACCTAACTATATGCTTGATTTACATCGAAAAACCCTAGAGTGGTGGCGACGCCAAGCTGCTCCAGAAACGGTAGCTTCTTTGATAGAGCAGAGGTTACATGAACATGGCTTGTAGTATTTGTTATAGTAATTAACAGCACTGCTTGCAAGCGCGAAAACGTCTGTTGATATAGATAGCGCGCTTTTTTCACTTACTCTAATTTTCGAGCACATGCATATAGCTATTTCTTTTGATCAGAATTTTATAACACCAACTTATGTATTCCTAACCTCTGTATTTAATAATAATCAGCATGAAAAAATTTTCTTTCATGCTATAGCTACTGGAGTATCAGATAAAGATAAACAAGATATTGAAGACTATATTCAGCAGCATGGGGCAGAAATAGAATATTATAATATTGATGATAAAAACCTAACAAATTTAATTATTCCAGAGCATTCTTATTTTACAGTAGCTACATATTACCGTTTGTTTTTTCCATCATTAGTACCAGCGCATGTAGAACAGTTGTTGTATATTGATACGGACACAGTAGTGGTAGGAAACCTTAAGGACTTGTATTTAACTGATGTGCGTCCTTATCCGGCGGGAGCAGTATTAGATACTGTGGTAGCTGTTCGCCCTGATTTAGGTATAGATGAGTTAGGGTATTATTTTAATGCTGGAGTACTATTAATAAATATACCTATTTGGAAAGAGCAAAAGATATCAGAAAAATCTATTCAATTTTTAGTTGATTATCCCGAAAAAATAAAGTGGGTAGATCAAGATGCGCTAAATGCAGTGCTTTATCGCAATGTATATAAGTTAGCTGGAGGATACAATGTGACTTTCTATGATATACCAAAGGACTTGCCACGTAAAAAATATAAAGAATTTATCTCTGACAAATACATTATTCATTATACAACAGGCCTGCATAAGCCATGGTCTATATTAGGAGAAAATAAATTTAGATATGTATATCATGATTATTTAAAAAAATCTCCGAAGAGTAAAGAAAGAAAGTATAAGAATTACAAAGTAGATATAAAATCAGCTTCTTTTTTTGTTAAAGTTAGAATTTTAGAATATCTATATGACTATCCAATGATCATAAAATTATTAAAGAGACGTTAGTGTATCTCTTTTTTAAATTCAGGAGATATCCATTGTTGCTTTGGTAGATTGCGATAGATCTGTTTTACCTTGCTATGGTTTTGTAATAAGCTAGTAAGAAAGCCAAAGTGGTTAGAAAAATCAGCTCGTGTTCTATGATAATTTCCTTTGAATAGGGAAGTAAATAGTGAAAATATATCCTTTATTATTAAATATACAGCGCTTATATAAAGCCAATGAATACCTTTCTTGAATCGGTTGGTTTGTTTTAGCATTAATAGCTTATAGGGAGTTAAAAAAGGGAAAGTAATACCAAAGCTGTTGTTCAATCTCTTAAAGTAATTCCAGTTGATGCGGCCCGTTGGCATGAAGTGTTGAAATTGCAGCCGCTCATCATAGTGAATCTCACCGCCTGACAGGATAATAGCATAGCAAAGCTCTACGTCTTCTCCTGCTCCCAAACTCTTTGCTGTTCGGCCAGAGAGTAACTTCTGAAAGCCATTGGATAGTATAGCATCTATGGCTGATTTTCTAAATATAGCACCGGCTGTATAAACGAATCCTCTTTCTAAACTAACGGGGCCACTAGGATTAGGCCCTTGTCCTCCAACTGCATAGGCAGCTTGTAATGATTCAAACCAGAGAGGGGGAGGTGTTTCACAAACTGCAATACCGCAGCCACCTAACCCTGCAATATTCTTATTTTGGATCATGATATCATAGGCCAGATCAAGATAGTTTGGATTGAGCCAATTATCATCGTCACAGAAAAGAAGAAAAGCATGCCTTACATTTGCCATTCCCATCTCTCGGGCATGTCCTGTACCAGGTATAGGTTGAAGTAGTACACGCATTGGGGCTGGAGAATTATACTTAGACCACTCTGTAACAGCTATATGACTTGTGGCATCTGTCGAAGCATTATCTACAATGATTACTTCCCACGCAAGATTAGGATATTTGCTAAATTGCTGATTAGCTAAATGCTCTAATGTCTCAGGGAGCCTCTTACCACTGTTATAACAACAAATGATAACCGAAATTCCTGCAGGGTATTTGGTGTCTGATAATGACATAATGTTGAAAGCATATTTGCTAAAGCAAAGTTAGTTCTCTTTACAGAATAGGCTAGTTAAGCATTGGAATTTCCAGATTATTTGTCAATGATCTTGCTAGGAGGTATCGTAAATCTGTAGATTTATTAGATTAGTTAAAAATAATATTGATATAGTATAATTATAAAAAGTTTAGAAATTATATTCATGATTTTATACATAACGAGACAGCTTGATTGAGATTCTTTGGATCATATACAAACCTGCATTTGTAATGTAGTTAAGCTAATGCATATAGCTTGTCAATAACATGCTCTGGTTTAACTACATAAGCTCTATAACTAGATTCTTATAATAGGATAAACTATTATAATTAGTAATGATTGTTTCCTTAGTTATTTAAGTGATTAGTGTGCATAGAAGTTTTACTGTTTATTTGCAATCGTTTTAATACTTAGGTGACGTACTTTTAAGCTCCTGCTTAAGAAAGTGAATAATATGAGCTTTGCCAAATTTGTCATGCAGGATCGTAAGGCCAATTGGCATAATGCGACGAAAGGAAAATATGTTGTAGTACTTTTTAGGATTGCACAGTACATTAATAATAGTAAATTATTATCTATAATATTATTTTGGTATCAGCCTCTATATAGGCTGTTTGTTCATTGGATATTGTGTGTTGAGCTTTATCCAGCTAGCCAGATAGGTGAAGGTTTAGTATTGTGGCATGTTCACTCCTTAGTCGTTCATCCTGCAACGAAAATAGGAAAGGGTTGCTCACTTAGACAAACTACTACTATTGGTACTAAAAAGGATAAGGATGGGTCAATCAATCAGAATGCGCCTATAATTGGTGACAATGTCGATATAGGCGCTAATTCTATAATCATCGGCCCTGTTGTTATTGGGGATAATGTTATTATTGGTGCAGGATCTGTAGTAGTTAAAGATATTCCAAGCCATGCGATAGTTGCAGGTAATCCAGCTAGAATTATAGGAACGAATACATATAATATACATGTTTAATGTATTCTTGTATATAAATTATTCGCATCAAAATATACTGTATGTAATTTATTTGTAATATAAATTTAACGTGTTATAAGTCTAATTATGCAACATTGTTGCTTCAATTGAAGTTATATCGCTATCTGTACATAATATTTATGATGAAAGTAAAATTATTTATATAAGAATATAAAGGTTATATGCTAGAGTAAAGTAGAAACATAAGCGGACAACTGAGTAAATATGAGTCATTCTGATAAACCACTGCATATTGGTTTTCTGACTAGCACCGATCCATTGAATCGTCGTTCATGGTCAGGGGTCCACTATTCTATGTTTCGGGCTGCCGAGCGTAATCTGGGAACAGTGGAAGCATTAGGGCCTGTACCTATGGTCTGGCCGTTGCGGATCGGAGATAATTTAAATCGACGCCTTATAAAGCCTCTTACTGGTAAACGGTATCATTATGCAGCTAATCAGTTGATTGCGCGGCGTTATAGCCAAATTTTTGAACGGCGAATTGGCCAGCATCATTTCGATTTGCTGCTAGCTCCCGCCTCATTTACTGAAATAGCTTATCTGAATACTAAAGTTCCTATTGTTTATTGTGAAGACTCGACACTAGGGCAGCTTATTGATTTTTATCCAGGAATGTCGGGAATGCTGGATATATCAAAGCGCGAACTCAATGCCATTGAGAAAAAGGTCTTAAATAAAGCTGATTTAATCTGTTACTCATCAGTATGGGCTGCACAGTCTGCCATTAATGACTATGGTGCTGATCCTGCCAAAGTAGTAGTAATTCCTTTTGGGGCTAATTATCCTAAACCGCCAACAGCGCAAGAAATTAGTCTACGGGTGCCTAGTGATGTGTGCCGTTTGTTTTTTTTAGGCGGTGAATGGGGGCGAAAGGGTGGTGATATAGCGTATGAAACCTTAGTAAAGTTGACTGACATGGGTGTTAAAGCTGAGCTAACTGTGGTAGGGTGTCAGCCGCCAGATGCACAGCGTTACACGCACCCAGGGTTTCGTACTATCCCTTTTTTAAATATGGGTAACGAAGCAGACTTACAGCAGCTTGATCGACTATTTCGCACGGCTGACTTCTTCCTACTGCCCTCAAGAGCAGAATGTGCTGCTATTGCATTCTGCGATGCAAATTCTTTCGGCGTACCTGTTATAACAACTGACGTGGGAGGAATCAGTAGCTTTATTAAAGAGGGAGAAAATGGAGTGATGCTTCCGCTGTCAGCAACAGGCAAAGATTTTGCGCAAGTAATTAGTGATTTGTTTAAGGATACTGAACGTTATACTCAGATGCGCAAAAGAGCCCGTATCAGGTATGAAGATATTCTAAATTGGGATTCTTGGGCTAGAAGTTTAAAAGATGAGCTGAAAAAGAGAAGCATTATTTAGTCAGCAACAAAAAGGCATCACAAAACTTGTTGCAACAATAAAACTACTGACTGATAAAAAGTGCTTTCATATAGCTGATTCTATGCGCATACTAATTGCTATTGAAGATTTGCGAACAGGTGGTGCACAAGTGTTTGCAATGCGCTTGGCTGAAGCTTTACATAATCATGGCCACCAAGTGTGGCTATATTGTCATTATGCAAACTATATCAACAAAGAACTCCTCCAACGAATAGCTCCTGATATTCCTGTAATAGCGTTTGATGCTGGTTTGCCTGGTCTTGATTGGCTGCTCCTGAAAGCTCAGGGAGCGTTGCGTCGCCTAAAGCTGTCTATCTCACTACGTGAGCAACTCGTAGAAAGGCACTTAAAACGTATTGTACAGCAACTTAATATACAACTTGTTAATAGCCACACTATTAAGTCTGATTATGTGGCAACAGCAGCAACTTCAGGTTTACAGCCAATAGTGCCCGTAGTCATTACTATGCATGGTTGCTATGAGGATTTTTTGCATATGCCCGGCCAGGCAGAAGTCACGTTCAAGTCGAAGCGTGCTTTGGCGCAAACAGCGGGTCTAGTCTATCTTACACAAAAGAACTTAGAGATATTCTCGACACCAGATGTCCGGCCGTTGGCTGACATAGCGCACGCTCAAATCTATAATGGTTTTGAGGGACAATTTTCTACTGTTGATAAACTACCTACACGCGCTCAACTAGACATTAAAGAAGAAGATATTGTCTTCGGTATGGTAGCGCGTGGTATTCAAGAGAAAGGTTGGCAGTATGCGCTTGATTCATTTCACCAAGTGCATCAAGTGCAGCCTGATAGCCACCTCATCCTAGTAGGGGAGAGTGAATATCTGAACAAGTTGAAAGCCGAAAACACCAGTTCAGCTGTGCATTTCATAGGGTTTGCACAGAATCCAATAGATTGGGTACAGCTGTTTGATGTGGGGCTGTTGCCAAGCTATTTTGCTTCGGAGAGCCTACCTAATTCAATTGCAGAATATCTATTCTGCGGGATTCCAGCTGTTGCTACACGTATTGGAGAAATTCCAGCTATGCTGGCAGTGTCAGATGGAGGCGAAGCAGGAATACTACTTGAACAAAATGTCCACGGTCTTACACATCCGGAAGAGCTAACGGCGGCTATGCAACGGTATGCAGACGAGAAGGATTTCTTGGCAGCGCACAAAGTGCTAGCGCGCCAGTGTTTCGAAAAATTTCGAATGGATAAGTGTATAGCTGCTTATGAAAAGCTATTTGCTCAGGTGCAGCCGAGATGAGTAGCGCGGCGTGCTTACTTTTGTTTCGTACTACTGGGTGGCAACTAGTAAAAGCCCGGTGGATCTTAGCACAGCATGAATCCTATTTCCAAGCGTTTACGTCTCCTACTGCTTATTCCTAACCTGGGCCTAGGCGGTGCACAACGCGTTTTTCACGATCATAGCGTAGAACTGGCCAAGCAGCACAACGTCACGGAGGCGGTATTCAACGAAGAAGGGGGAAATATCTATCCAAGTGGCAACGAACAAGTGAGCCTGGGTGTAGGCGGCGGAGGAAATCCATTGGATAAAGTGCGCAACTTTATGCGGCGTGTTACGCGCCTACGCCAACTAAAGCACCGGCTCGGCGCTGATGTGTGTATCAGCCATCTTGAAGGAGCCGATTACGTCAATTTACTTAGCAAGGGCCGGGAAAAGGTGATTTTGTGTATTCACGGCTCTAAGCTACATGATGCCAATATTCGGGGGGCAGCAGGGTGGTTGCGTAAGAAAATTCTAATGCCAGGATTGTATAATCGTGCAGACCGCATAGTAACCGTTAGCCGCGACATCAATCCGGAATTGATTGACGGATTTGGAGTAAAGTCAGAGAAACTATTGACAATCAATAACTTCTTTGAGGTAGCCCAAATTGAAGCCAAAGCGCAGGAACCGCTAACGGCCGCTGAGCAGGCGGTGTATGCAGCGGCACCGGTGCTGGTGACCTCCGGACGTCTTTCTGTACAGAAGAACCAAGCGCCGTTGTTGAACAGCTTTGCCGCTCTGCTACAGCATATGCCAGTTAAATTAGTGTTTGTGGGAGATGGAGAGTTGCGGAATGAGTTAGTAACATACGCGCAGAATCTTGGACTACGAGTGTACGAAGCATGGCATGCACAACCGCTTACGCCTGCCTATGATGTATACTTTATGGGTATGCAGCAGAACCCATTTAAGTATATCAGGCCCGCAACCATCTTCGTATTTCCGTCAGCGTGGGAAGGTTTTCCTATGGCGCTGGGAGAGGCTATGATTTGCGGGGTGACTGTAGTAACCGCTGATTGTCCGACCGGGCCCCGGGAGATTTTAGCGCCTACCACGACTAAGCCGCTTACGCCTATCCGGGCAGCCGAACCAGCTGCGTATGGCATATTGATGCCTATGCTGAACCAGCCAACTACGCTCTCTGCTGATTTGCAGGTGTGGACAAATACACTCGCCAATTTGCTGCATGATCCAGCGGAGCGGAGCCGACTTGGTAAACTAGCGAGTCAACGTATGCAGGATTTCACACGCGAAAAGATTTTTCGGCAGTGGATAGCAGTGATTGAAGAAGTAGCCACACAGTGAATGGGTGAGAATAACAAGCAATCCTCAACGCGCCCCTGTATTCTGGTCGTAGATAATTCGCGTGCCGTAACGGGAGCGTTGAACGCTATGCGAAACGCTACTGGGCAATTGCGAGGACAGTTTATATTTGAATACATAGTACCTACAGGCAGCACAGCCCGAGCGGTGTTGGAGCGGGATGGCTACGCAGTACATGAGCTGCCTTTCGTAGAAATTAGCCGCCGCAAAGAGGATGTATTGCGCTACTTCCCACTGTTGCTACTTAACAGTTGGCGTCTACGCCAGTTAGTACGGCGGCAGGGCGCAAGCATGGTTCACTTAAACGACTTCTACAACCTGACCGGCTACGTTGCGAAAGCCTTTAGTTTAGGGAAGCTGAGGCTAGTAACGCATGTGCGCTTTCTACCTCAAAGCCTACCACAACCACTGGCGCGCACGTGGCGTTGGCTAGCAGAGCGTTTCGCTGATCGGGTGGTGTGTGTGTCGCAGGCAGTACGGTCGTATTTCAGCGAGGCAGAAAAGGTGCAAGTAGTCTTCGATCCGATACCTGAAACAGAGCAATATCCCGTCGCTGTAGTACCCATTTTGCGCCATCCTACTACTGTTGAGCTGCTCTACCTGAGCAACTACATTCCGGGCAAGGGACAAGACCTTGCGCTAGCAGCATTCAAGAAAGCTTATGTGTACAATAAGCAGTTAAGGCTGTCTTTTATAGGTGGAGATATGGGAATGCCTAGAAATAGAGAGTTTCGAGAGCAGTTAGAAAGGGAGGTACAGCAAGATGGTTTAAAGCAAATAGTCTCATTCGGCAGCTTTGTAACAGATGTAGAAAAGGCTATGAAAGCAGCGGACATCGTACTGAACTTTTCAGAAGCTGAGTCCTTCTCACTGACTTGCTTGGATGCCTTATATTTTGGTATTCCTCTTATTGCCTCTGACTGCGGTGGCCCAGCCGAATTGTTTGAAAATGGGGGCTCTGGTATCTTGGTGCCCAATCGGGACGTAGGGTCTATGGCTGAAGCTATTATAACGTTAGCTGATGACCCACAAAAAAGAACGCAGTTTGCTGCCGCCAGCCGAATTTTTGTACGACAAAAGTTCAGCCCAGAAGCTACTTATCTACGTTTGGGTAGGCTGTATGCTACCGTTTTGACTAAACAGTAGTCCACACGCATGAAAATTCTTTTTGTTGCGCCTTATCCATTAGGCCAAGCGCCCTCACAGCGTTTTCGCTTCGAGCAGTACTTAGATACTTTAACTGAAAACGGTCATCAATGGCATCTAGCTCCCTTCCTATCGATGGAGACCTGGAAAATTCTGTATAAGCCAGGGCAGACGCTGCGCAAGGCAATTGGGATTGTTGCTGGTTTTCTACGACGGGTAGGGCTGATGTTTACAGTACCACGCTACGATTATGTATTCATTCATCGGGAAGCATCACCTATTGGCCCGCCAGTATTTGAATGGGTGATAGCTAAGCTATTAGGAAAAAGAATCATTTACGATTTTGACGATTCTATCTGGCTACCCAATACATCAGAAGCCAATAAACTGGTAGCAGGCATCAAGTGGCATCATAAGGTAGGAAATATTTGCCGGTGGGCTTACAAAGTCAGCTGTGGCAATGAGTACCTGCGTGCATATGCTCAACAATTTAATAAACAGTCTATTGTCAATCCAACAACGATTGATACGGTGCATTTGCACAATCAGGTGCGCGATCAGCAGGTAGGAGACAGGCTAGTTATTGGCTGGACAGGTACTCACTCTACCTTGAAGTATCTACATCAGATAGTGCCGGTGCTAGCGAAATTAGAGCAAGAATATGATTTTGAATTTCGGGTAATATCCAACCAGCCACCTGCACTTCCTCTACAATCGTTGGTATACCAACCTTGGCGAAAAGAAACAGAAATTGCCGATTTATTAGCCTTCCACGTTGGGGTGATGCCGTTGGAAGATGACCCCTGGGCACAGGGCAAATGTGCTTTTAAAGCGCTACAATATATGGCCCTAGGCGAGCCAGCTTTAGTTTCGCCAGTAGGTATGAACACTGAAGTGGTAGTCGACGGTATGAACGGCAATATATGTGCTACCCCACAGGAATGGGAAACAGCATTGCGCCAACTAATGCGCGATGCAGACGTGCGTGCCCGTATGGGTAGAGCTGCTCGGCGCACAATAGAGCAGCGTTATTCCGTAACAGCTAATTGCCGCAACTTCCTAGGATTGTTCAGTTGAGGTTGATTAAGGCGTGCTTTACGCTTTGCACTAGCCATAAACTGCATAATATAGAGTGCAGCCAAATAAAAAGGCATCAGAGGAATCTTGTAGCGTACCAGCGTACCAAAATTGCCACTATTGGTGCCTACTCCAATAGCTAATACTATTGAAAAGAGAAAGCAGAACGTGAGAATAGGTTGCGAAGCAATCAATTGTAAACTCTTTATAACGCCAGTTTTATAAAACAGATTAACAGTTAGGTATAGAAACAGTGCTGCTTCCAGTGCTGATAAAAGCATAACTGGGTTGCGGGCTTCAAACAAGAAGGGTCGGAAAAGGCTGACCACTACCGCTTGAGGCGCCACCTTTACCATTGAACCTAAGGAGCCATCAAAGGAGCCAATATTATAAGCTGAACCATTGGCTACCTGCGAGGTGAGGTACTCGGAATTGATTTTAGTACGTTCTCCAATCTTCTCTACATCATACTTAGCATCACCTTCAGTGAGCTGGGTAGCCCCAATGTAGCCTGCACCTAAACCTAGCAGTAAGAAAAAAGGCTTTAGCAGCATACGAGCCGCAGCCGACTTGATACGGCGGTTATTCTCGTTGAATATCCAAAGTAGGGCAGGCGGTAGAAAGGAGAGTAGAATATACACTTTAACGGAAATCAATAAATAGACTCCAAGCAATCCTACCAAAGCGGAGAAGATGATTTGTCGTTTGAGAATAGCTGTATGGTAAAATCCATAAAATACCCATCCTAACGCTCCAATACAAATTGAATCTTTCATGAGGCCAGAGCCCCAGAAAAAGACAGAAGGTAGGAAGAAGATGGCAATAGCTAGCTTTTTGTAGGCCAGCGGATAAATACGTAGGAATGTGAGATACATAGCCCACATGCCGCTGAAGCTCATAGCTGCAAAAAATAACCCAATGACGGTGTACGTATCAAAGCAAAATAGACCAAAAAAAGCAGCGATGCGAACTACCGCGTATTCAGTACTGGCATGATACCAATACAAACGGCCTGCGTATAGAGCAACATCCGGATTGTAGCCTTCTGTAGAACCAAAAATAAGTTGCAGGCCCGCTGATGGCGAGTTTAGAAAGGCTTCATAAATGATCTGCGTATGATAGTGGTAGTTAAACGTATCCCCCCCACCATAGTAAAACTGATATATCAATCCCAGCGCAATAGCTCCTAGAAACTTCAACGACAGTGCCGGAATGAAGTATTTCTTTGTGAGCACGTTGGTATATTTCTTACGCACTGAAAACGCAATGCCGTAGAAAATAGCCAAGTAGATAGGCGTTAGCAACAGATCCTTCAGCTCCATACCAACGGGGTTATTTATGATTTTTTAGGTAGGCCTTCGCCTCGCGGTACTGATCCGATTTGCGGCTAGCCTTGTCAGCAACTACGGTGTAGTATTTTTTAGCAGCGGCTACATCTTTCGCCTTATCGGCCATACGGGCCAGGTTGATGTGGGAGTAGATGTAGAAGCCGCCCGAAGTTTCGCCTGTGCCTTCGGCGAATACAATGCAACGCTGGTAGTAGTCCTTGGCTTTGGCTAAGTCGCTGTACTTATTCTGCATCAGCCAGCCCAAGAAATAGGTGGCGTAGCGGCCGCTGATGAATTCATAGCCCGGAAACCCCCGATTGATTTTATCCAGAATCTCTCGGCTCACTCGCTCGCTTTCCTTGAACTCGCCTTGGTGAAAACAATTGAGCGCGTAGAAACGCTGAAAATAGCCATTATCGGGATAGTTGGTGGCTAGGTAGCGCGCGAGGGGAAGAGCAGCCGCGGGGTCGTTTTCCTCATTGTAGAGGATCTTCATCAAGAAAAACTTGGCTTCGGTGCCCGTGTAAAAACCGTTGTCGGCTACGCTGCGCAATTGTTTGAGGCCCAAGGCTCGGTCGCCTTTTGGGAAGAATAGCAAAACGGGACGTAGCAGCTTATATTCTTCGGAAATCCAAACGGCGTAGTAGTTGAACAGCGCCTGTCCGAACAAAAATTCTGGGCTGAGGCCGTTGGCTTCCTTGCTGATTTGCAGGTAGTCCAGCGCGTGTTTGCTGCTGAAGGTAGCCTTGCGCCAGTCCTTCCGCTCGGCGTGCAGGCGGGCATTGAAGCCGTAGGCAGCGGAAAGGAAAAAGCAGGCTTCGTAATTCTTATTGTCAGCCTCATACATTTTCTCGCCTACCGTAATGGCCGAGTCCATGTAGGCAAAGAACAACTTATCGTACTGTGTGGTTTGCACGTTGGTCGGTACAATTTTCCACCAGGTGCTCAGGCCCATCAGGAAGTAGGGCATGGGATGGGTAGGGTAGCGCCGCCGCAAAGACCGGAACTGCTTTTCGGCCTTGTCGTACTTGAAATTGTACATATTCTGTATGGCCCCCTCCAGCTCCAGCTGAATGTCGCGGTCCAGCAACAGCCAGCCTTTGGTGTCTACCGCGCCGGGCAACACGTCCACGTTTTCTACCTGAATATTGCGGATGGGAGCCGGTACGCGGGAAGTGTCGGGACGTTGCGCTGAGGCCAGGAAGGGCAACAGAAGCAACAACAGAAGAAAATAACGTGGGTGGGTCATGGGCACGGATACGAACACAGACAATGGGTACGGTAAACCAGTCAGTATTCAACGAATAAGCTAAAGTATATCTTTTGCCCTAGTTTCGAATTAACAACCTACACTTCATGCAACTTCTACGAACTCTGTGCCACATACCGGCACCTTCTGGCCACGAAACACGGCTCACCGAATTTTTGCTCCGATACATTGCCACAGAGCAGAAAAACTGGCAAACTACTCCGCAAGTGCTGGCCGGTGAGCAATTCCAGGATTGCATCATCCTCGTGTTTGGACAGCCCCGCACTGCCGTTTTCGCCCACTTAGATAGTATCGGCTTCACGGTGCGCTACGGCCGGCAACTCGTGCGTATTGGTGGCCCCGACGTGGAACCCGGCTACCGCCTGGTAGGCGAAGACACACAAGGGCCTATCGATTGCACGCTGACAGTTGATGAGGAAACCGGCGCATTAGGCTATGAGTTCACCCGCGACATTGAACGCGGTACGGAACTCACATTCTTCTGCGACTTTCGTGAGACGGAAACCACTGTGCAAAGCTGCTACCTCGACAACCGCCTGGGTGTGTGGAATGCCCTGCGCCTGTGCGAAACGCTGGAGCATGGCATTGTGGTATTTAGCTGCTGGGAGGAGCACGGCGGCGGCTCGGTGGCCTACTTGGCTAAGTATATTTATGAAACCTACGGGGTACGCCAAGCCCTGATTTCGGACATCACCTGGGTGACGGAGGGAGTGCGGCCCGGTGAGGGCGTAGCCATTTCTCTGCGCGACTCTCTAATTCCGCGCCGTGCCTATGTAGACCGCATCCGGCAGATTGCAGCGGCTTCAGGCATACCGCATCAGCTAGAGGTAGAAGGCGCCGGCGGCTCCGATGCCAAGGAGCTGCAACACGCCGATGCGCCCTGGGACTGGTGCTTTGTGGGAGCCCCCGAAGACAACGTACACTCGCCCGACGAAATCGTGGATAAGCGTGATATCGAGAGTATGCTGGCGCTGTACCAGGTGCTGATGCGGGAATTGTAGGGTAGGAGGCAAACCGGGCCTGAGGGCTTGATTATTAAGGGATAAAAGGTATTTTACCAACCCGTTTGGCTTCGGCCGGCGGGTTGTTCTTTTCTTCCCACCCTCTCACTCCACCCACTATGCTGTTCCTTTACCTGGTGCCCGGCCTCGGGCTGTTGGCGTTATTGTACACTTGGTTGCGCTCGGGCTGGGTTAGCCGGCAGGATGCTGGCGATGAGCGCATGCGCACTATTGCTGGCTACATTGCCGATGGGGCTATTGCCTTTCTGAAAGCCGAGTATCGCGTCCTGACGTTGTTTGGCCTGATTGCTTCAGCTTTTCTATTCTACTTAGGCAGCACCGGTGAGAAATCCAGCCCCGTAATTGTGCTGGCCTTTATCATTGGGGCGGTTTTCTCGGCGTTGGCGGGCTTCATTGGGATGAAGATTGCCACCAAGGCCAATGTGCGCACGGCCCAGGCGGCGCGCACTAGCCTGAGCAAAGCCCTGAACGTGTCGTTTTCGGGTGGTTCGGTGATGGGTATGGGTGTAGCGGGACTAGCTGTATTGGGGCTGGGGTCGTTGTTTATTGTGTTCTACCAGCTGTTTGTAGTGAGCAAAGGCGGCGGGGCCAATGGCATTGAGATGGAAACTGCGTTGGAGGTGCTCACCGGCTTCTCGCTGGGGGCCGAGAGCATTGCGCTGTTTGCCAGGGTAGGGGGCGGCATCTATACCAAGGCTGCCGACGTGGGCGCCGACCTGGTGGGCAAGGTAGAAGCCGGCATTCCCGAAGACGACCCCCGCAACCCCGCCACCATTGCCGATAACGTGGGCGACAACGTAGGCGATGTAGCCGGCATGGGCGCCGACCTGTTCGGTTCCTACGTGGCAACTATCCTGGCTACCATGGTGCTGGGCCGCGAGGTGGTGGCCACCAATGACCAATTCAACGGCCTGTCGCCCATCCTGCTGCCCATGGTTATTGCCGGGGTAGGGATTGTAGCTTCGCTAGTGGGTATTCTACTGGTGCGGGTGAAAGAGGGCGGCAATGTGCAGGCGGCGCTCAACTTCGGAAACTATGCCTCGGTTATCGTGTCGGGCATCGCCTCATTCTTCATTATCCGCTGGATGCTGCCTGTGGGTGCGCTCGTGATTGGCCGGCCGGGCGCCGCGCCGTTCACTGCCACCGATGTATTCTACGCTGTGGTGGTAGGTCTCGTGGTAGGCACGCTCATGAGCATCATCACGGAGTATTACACCGCTATGGGCAAACGGCCCGTCAATAGCATTGTGCAGCAGAGCAGCACCGGGCACGCCACCACCGTTATTGGCGGGCTGGCTGTGGGCATGGAGTCCACGGTACTACCTATTATTGTGCTGGCCGCCGGCATCATTCTCTCGTATGAGTTTGCTGGCCTCTACGGGGTAGCCATTGCGGCTGCCGGCATGATGGCCACCACCGCCATGCAGCTCGCCATCGACGCCTTCGGCCCCATTGCCGACAACGCCGGCGGCATCGCCGAAATGAGCGAGCTACCTAAAGAAGTGCGCGAACGGACCGATATTCTGGATGCTGTGGGCAATACTACCGCTGCCACCGGCAAAGGCTTTGCTATTGCGTCGGCTGCACTTACCTCGCTGGCGCTGTTTGCGGCGTTTATGGGCACGGCCAATATTTCGGTGATTGATATCAGCAATGCCCGCGTGCTGGCTGGCTTGTTCGTGGGCGCCATGATTCCATTTATCTTCTCGGCCCTGGCAATTTCGGCGGTGGGTAGGGCGGCCATGGCCATGGTGCAGGAAGTGCGGCGGCAGTTCCGCGAAATTCCCGGTATTATGGAAGGCACTGGCCGACCCGAATACGAGAAGTGCGTGGCTATTTCTACCTCGGCTGCCATTCGGGAAATGATGCTGCCGGGCGCCATTGCCCTCATTGTGCCCATCCTCATCGGTTTCACGCTGGGGCCGGAGGTGCTGGGTGGCACGTTGGCGGGCGTCACAGTGAGCGGGGTGCTGATGGCCATGTTCCAGAGCAACGCCGGTGGCGCCTGGGACAATGCCAAAAAGTCCTTTGAGAAAGGTGTGCTGATTGACGGCACGATGGTGTATAAAGGGTCCGACCAGCACAAAGCCTCCGTGACGGGCGACACGGTAGGCGACCCATTCAAAGACACCTCGGGCCCCAGTATGAACATTCTTATCAAGCTCATGAGCATCGTGTCGCTGGTGATTGCCCCGCACATTGCCGCGCCCGGTGGTGCTCCACGCACGCTGACGCCGGCTCTCTCGGTACCAAAAACTGAGTTGGGCGCTCAGCAAGGGGTACGCTTCGCGAGTTATACTCCGGGTCAGGGAGTGAGAAAAAGTGATTTTTAAGTGCAAATCAAGTGTCATGTTGAGCGAAGCGGAACACAGTCGAACCATCGCTACCGTGAGTATTATCTGACGCGATAAAAAAGTGGTAGCGATGGTTCGACTACGCCTCCGGCTTCGCTCAACGTGACACTTGACTTTCCAATTCAACGGCTAAAACTCAACACTCAACCATTCAACCCCTACCTTTGCTAGCGCATTTGCACAGGATTCAACTCTTTCTGGATGCCTACGTCCACTATTTCACTGCACAATAAGCAGTTTGCTCCGTATTTGTCGGCCGCTGAACTGGCTCAGGCCATTCAGCAGCTTGCCACCCGCCTCAACCAGGACTATGCCGGCAAGCAGCCTCTGTTCCTGTCGGTGCTCAACGGCGCGTTCATGTTCACGGCCGACTTGCTAAAATGCATGACCATTGACTGTGAGGTGACGTTCATTCGGGTAGCATCCTACGCTGGCACGGCCAGCACGGGCAGCGTGAAAGAGGTATTGGGGTTGTATGAGGAACTAGCTGATCGACACGTGATTATTCTGGAAGATATCGTGGATACAGGCCATACCATGCGGATGCTGCTGGATACCATAGCGGCCAAAAATCCGGCCTCGTTGGAGGTAGCTACACTGTTCTTAAAGCCCGAGTGTTTGCAGCACGAGTTGGCAGTAGAATACGTTGGCCTGTCAATTCCCAACGACTTCATCGTGGGCTACGGCCTTGATTACGACGGGCTGGGCCGGAACTACCCCGACGTGTACAAAGCGGTGTAACTGCTGCATTAATCGGAGTTGCTCAGCGCAGATTGCCTATCTTGCCACTTTCTTTCACCTTCTGCACTATCCGCGAAACCATTACCCATGCTCAATCTCGTGCTCTTCGGCCCGCCCGGCGCCGGCAAAGGAACGCAAAGCCAAAAGCTGATTGCCCATTACAACCTGGTGCACCTCTCCACCGGCGACCTGCTCCGCGCTCAGATTGCGCAAAGCACTGTGCTGGGTTTGCAGGCCAAAAAGCTGATGGACGAAGGCCTATTGGTACCCGATGAAGTGGTAATCGGCATGATTGACAGCGCCTTGAAAGAGAATGTGCAATCCGGTGGCTTCATCTTCGACGGGTTTCCGCGCACCGTACCGCAGGCCGAAAGCCTCGATGCCCTGCTGGCGCAGCACAACACGCAGGTATCGTGCATGGTAGCGCTGGAAGTAGACGAGCAGGAGCTGGTGAAACGCCTGTTGGAGCGTGGCAAAACCAGCGGCCGCCCCGACGACCAAAACGAAGATAAAATCCGCAAGCGTGTGCAGGTGTACAACACCGAAACCGCTCAGGTGGCCGGCTATTATGCCAACCAGCATAAATTTCACGCCCTCAATGGCATTGGCGCCATCGAGGATATCTTCCAGCAGATCTGCACTGTAGTCGATCAGCACCAGCCTACCTCCGAAAGCAGCCAGCAAGCTACCGACGAAGTAAAAGCGTAACTTTGCGATTCTAATTCGCACAAACCTGTCATCCTGAGCAGCGCGAAGGACCTTATCACGCCAGAACGACCATCGTACCAACGATTCGTCCTGACGTGATAAGGTCCTTCGCTGCGCTCAGGATGACAGTCTTTTTTTACAATACCACAGTTAAAAATCAGAAGAAAAGGAATGCAGCAATTCCTAATTCTTGAATTTTTGACTATTAATTGAAAACCCGTGGCTTCCAACAACTTCATCGACTACGTCAAAATCAACTGCCGCTCGGGTAGGGGCGGGGCTGGTTCGCACCACTTCTTCCGAGCTAAAGGCCTACCCAACGGTGGTCCTGATGGCGGCGACGGTGGCCGGGGCGGCCACATTATCCTGGAAGGCAGCTCCCAGCTCTGGACGCTGCTGCACCTGCAATACCAGAAACACCTGATTGCCAAGCCCGGCGAAAACGGTGGCGAAAACCTGCGCACCGGCGCCCAGGGCGACGATATCGTGATTCAGGTGCCGCTGGGTACCGTGGCTCGCGACGCCGAAACCGGCGAGAAACGCCTGGAAATTACCGAGGATGGCCAGCGCTTAATCCTGACGCCCGGCGGCCGCGGCGGCCTCGGCAACGACCACTTCAAATCGGCTACCAACCAGGCCCCTACCTACGCCCAGCCCGGCGAGCCGGGTATTGATGAATGGATTATCCTGGAGCTGAAGCTGCTGGCCGATGTGGGCCTAGTGGGCCTACCCAACGCCGGCAAGAGCACCCTGCTTTCCGTAGTATCGGCGGCCCGCCCCAAGATTGCCGATTACGCCTTCACTACCCTCGTGCCCAACCTGGGTGTGGTGGCCTATCGTGATTACCAGTCCTTTGTAATGGCCGATATTCCGGGCATTATCGAAGGCGCCGCCGAGGGCAAAGGTTTGGGTACGCGTTTCCTGCGCCACATCGAGCGCAACGCTACCTTGCTGTTCATGATCAGCTGCGACAGCCCCGACATTGCCGCTGAGTACCAGGTGTTGCTGGGCGAGTTGGAGCAATTCAATCCCGAATTGCTGGACAAGAAGCGCCTGCTGGCCATCACCAAATCTGATATGCTGGATGAGGAGCTGGAAGAAGAAATCCGCCAGACCTTACCCACCGATTTGCCTACGGTGTTCATTTCTAGCTTGACGAATAAGAATATTCAAAAGCTGAAGGATATGATTTGGGCGCAGTTGCATGCGAAAGAGTAGGGGCAGATGCATAGATGTTTCTGTGCCAAACTGACAGCCAAATCTGCTTTGGCAAACTCCTTGCGCCCGAGTGCTTGCCAACTGGCTAAAACTGAGTGAAAAACCCCTTCCGACGACTATTTCATCCGATGGCTGACGATAACCAACAACCCCAGGACGACAACTTGACGGCCGACCAAGCCACTACGGCTGGCGAAACGGCAGAAACCGCTCCCGCCGAGGAAACTCCCAAAACCGAAACCGAACTGGCCGAGCTGAAAGACAAGTACCTGCGCCTGGCCGCCGAGTTTGATAACTACAAGCGCCGTACGGCCAAAGAGCGCCAGGAGCTGTTCAAAACAGCCAGCCAGGAGCTGATGGTAGCGCTGCTACCTGTAATGGACGACTTTGAGCGGGCCAATAGCTACACGAAAGATTCTGACGATGTAAACGCTGTGCGCGAGAGCATCGACATCATCTACAACAAGCTGGTGAAAACCCTGCAACAGAAGGGCCTGACGCCGATGGAAACCAAAGGTGGCGCGTTCGACCCTGATTTGCATGAGGCCATCACGCAAATTCCGGCCCCCAACGAGGAGCTGAAAGGCAAGGTGGTGGACGAGGTAGAGAAAGGTTACTACTTGGGCGACAAGGTATTGCGCCACGCCAAGGTAGTACTGGGTCAATAATTGCAGAGCATCCGCAGGCGGCCACGGACACCGGAGAACTTTCGGACAGTCCGTGGCTGTTGCGGCAACAAACCGGCGGCGTAGTCCGCCCCGGTCAGTGAACGAACTATGGCAACCAAGCGAGATTATTACGAAATACTGGGCGTCGTGAAAACGGCCTCGGGCGATGAGATTAAGAAGGCTTACCGCAAAGTGGCCATCAAGTATCACCCCGATAAAAACCCCGACGACCCATCGGCCGAAGACAAGTTCAAGGAGGCGGCCGAGGCCTACGAGGTGCTATCGGACCAGGACAAGCGCGCCCGCTACGACCGGTTTGGGCACCAGGGGGTAGGCGGCGCCAGCGGTGGCGGCCCCAACATGGAGGACATCTTCTCCCAGTTCGGCGACATTTTCGGTGGGGGCGGCTTCGAGGGCTTCTTCGGAGGCGGCCAGCGCGGCGGTGGCCGGCGCGTGAAGAAGGGCTCCAACCTGCGCATCAAGCTGAAGCTGGACCTGGAGGAAGTGGCCAACGGCGTCGAAAAAAAGATCAAGGTGAAGCGCTACACGGCGTGCAACACCTGCTCGGGCACCGGCGCTAAAAATGGCACCGACCTGCGCGAGTGCTCTACCTGCCACGGCGAAGGCCAGGTGAAGCGCGTGGTGAATACCATGCTGGGCCAGATGGTGAGTGCCAGCACTTGCCCTACCTGCCACGGCGAGGGTAAGGTGGTAACTAGCAAGTGCGACGTGTGCCACGGCGAAGGCCGCCAGTTGCAGGAAGAAATTATTCCGATCAACATTCCGGCGGGTGTGGCCGAGGGCATGCAGCTCTCCATGGGCGGCAAAGGCAACTACCCCGAGCGTGGCGGCGTGCCCGGTGACCTGCTGATTCAGATTGAGGAGGAGCCGCACGAGCTACTGAAGCGCGACGGCAACAACATCATGTTTGAGCAGTACATCTCCTTCGTGGATGCGGCGCTGGGTGCTAACCTGGAAGTGCCGACCATTGAAGGAAAAGTGAAAATCAAGGTAGAGCCGGGCACGCAGCCGGGCAAAATCCTGCGCCTGCGCGGCAAAGGCATCAAGGACATCAATGGCTACGGCCGCGGTGACCAGCTGATTCACCTGAACGTGTGGACGCCCAAAAACGTGAACGGCGAGGAGCGCGAGCTGCTCGAAAAGCTCCGCAATGCGCAGAATTTCACACCAAATCCTGGTAAAAACGAGAAAGGCTTCTTCGAGAAAGTGAAGGAGTACTTCCAATAGAATCACGGATTAAGCCGGATTTTTCGGATTCCACGGATTTTGTGGACGATTGCAAAGCCTGCTTCCTTTTCGAGGGAAGCAGGCTTTTTTGTTGGGTTCAGGTCAGCGCTGATAGTGAAAACCAGCGGGATCTATAGCAGGTCGTCATTTCGACCAGCGGGAGAAATCTCGCGTGCTCCCGCTAATTTCCAACTACTGGATTACCGTTGCACGCGAGATTTCTCCCGCTGGTCGAAATGACGGTCTATTTGGTTTAAGTTACTACCCTGATTTGCAAAATATTTTTGCACGCACCTGTAATGATTGCTAGAGCCTGACGATAAATACAGTAAATCGTCCGTTATGCTCGCCGCGCCGCCCGACTTTCTGGTTTTGCTGAACGAATACCAGCCGCTGTTGCGGCGGGTATGCCGCCTGTACTGCCCCGATGCCGACGACCGGCAGGACTTGTACCAGGAAATAGTGACGCAGCTGTGGCAAGCGTGGCCGCGCTACCAGCCCCGGCCCGATGTGAAAGTCAGCACGTGGCTCTACCGCGTGGCACTTAATGTAGCCATCAGCGACTTGCGCCAGCGCACCCGCCGCCCTGCCGCCGCCCACCTCGACGCGGCCCGACTACCCGACGTGCCCCTACTCCCCGCCGATGGCCCCGATACGGATGATCTGCACCAGTTGTACCGGGCTATCAACTGCCTTTCCGATGTAGACAAAGCCTTTGTGCTGCTCTATCTGGAGGAGCGTACCTACGAGGAAATGGCTGATATTCTGGGTATCACGCAAAACAACGTGCGTGTGAAAATGCACCGCGTGCAAGAAAAACTTCGTCAACTCTTAACGCAACCCGCCTGATGGAACTCGATGAGCTACGCCGGCGCTGGCAACAGCCCGCCCCTGATGTTTCCACTTCTTATAACGCACAAACCTTAGAACAACTACTCATGAAAACGAAGCAAAACTCGATTGGCCGGATGCGGCGCAATGCCCGGTGGGAACTGGGGTTCACTTTGGTACTGCTAGTGGGTAGCACCATCGGATTCTTCTATGTGAAGAGCCTTGAAACGCGTACCATGTTACTGTGGCTTATCCTCATTAGTCTGATAAGCCTAGTGTCGTATCACCGCCACATGCTCAGCGGTATTCAAGAGCTGAGCGGGGTAGGCGCCACCATACACACGCACATTACACAGCGGGTAGCAGGTCTTCGGCAACTACTGCAAGCTTCCTACCGCTCTAGTGTGTGGGTGCTGTGTGTCACGTTCGGCATCGTCCTTTCCTTTGCGCTATACAAAGCGCTGACTCAGTATTCTGGTCGGTTATTACTGATCCAGCTCGTGGGGGTAGGGCTAGGCTGCGTGGTAGCCGTGGTGGTTAGCCATTTCGTGCGCCGCGTGGTTCGCCAGGTATTGCAGGACCTCTACGGCCGCCACCTCGACCGGCTGGAAGCTGCCCTGAGCGACTTACAGGATGCTCAATAAGTGCGAGCTTACAACAGTTCACAGGGTATTCTCAACAGTTCGGTCCCGGTAGTTTACCGATTGGGTAAAATAGGCATCAATTCCTTCGCCGGAACCTGTATTATTACGGCGTTAACCTTTCCCTTTTCTATTTGTGCAACCTATACTCGAAGCGCTGAACGTACGCAAGGCCTACGCCCAGCATACTGCACTAGACGGCGTGAGCCTAGCCATTCCGGAGGGCAGCATCTTTGGATTGCTGGGACCCAACGGTGCGGGCAAAACCTCGCTCATCCGCATCATCACCCAGATTACGGCCGCCGATGAGGGCGAAATCCGGTTTCGGGGGCAGAAGCTGAACCCTGAGCACATTGCCCAGATTGGCTACCTGCCCGAGGAGCGCGGCCTGTATAAGAAGATGAAGGTAGGGGAACAGTTGCTTTACTTGGCTCGCCTGCGCGGTCTGAGTCGGGCTGATGCTACACAGCGCATCAAGAACTGGCTCACACGCTTCGACATCAAGCCCTGGGCCGAAAAAAACGTGGAAGACCTCAGCAAAGGCATGCAACAGAAGGTACAGTTCATTGCCACGGTGCTGCACGAGCCTAGCCTGATCATCCTCGATGAGCCGTTCTCCGGCTTCGACCCCATCAACGCCAATCTCATCAAGGACGAAATTCTGGAGCTACGCCAGCGCGGGGCCACCATCATTTTCTCTACTCACCGCATGGAGTCGGTGGAGGAAATGTGCGACAGCATTGCCCTGATCAACCGCTCGCGCAAAGTGCTGGACGGTACCGTTACGGACATCCGCGACGCGTTCAAAACCCAAACCTACATAGTGGAAGGCAAGGGCCGCTTGATGGTGCTGCACCCCGATTTTGAGGTGCTAGAGCACAAAGAGCGCGAAAACGGCTTCTTCCAGGACCGCATTCGACTGCACGCCGGTACTACCCCCAACGATTTGCTGCGCTACCTTATTGGTAACGTGGAGGTGCACGCCTTCCGGGAGCAGATTCCGAGTATCAATGAAATCTTTATCCGGCGGGTGCGCGAAACGATGCCCGAGACGCTGGTGGAGCTGGAAGAAAGTAGCAACTAATTTACTGTCAAGAGAATGGAATCGAAATTTTGGCTGGTAGCCCAGCGTGAATACCTTACCCGGGTCCGCAAAAAAAGCTTTCTGATTCTGACGCTGCTGGTACCGGTGCTATTCGTCGGCTTTGGGTTTCTGATAGCCCGAGTAGCCATGGCCGACAACGACGAAATCGACGTGGTGCGGGTGCTGGACCAGAGCCCGGCCCGGCTGGGCAGCCGCCTGAAGTCGACGGCGCGGCTGCAATTTATTCCAGTGCAGGGGCCACTGGAGCAGGCCAAAAGCGCGTACCGCAAATCGGACGATGGCGGTCTGCTCTACCTGCCGGCTACCATCACGCCGCAACAAAACACAGGCATTCAGCTATATGCCAAAGGCAATGTGAGCCTGCGTAAGCAGAAAGCCGTGGAAGACGCGCTGGATAAGATACTAGCCGAGGAAAAGCTGCGCGGCGCCGGCCTGTCGCAGGAAAAGCTGGATGCGCTCCGGTCTTCGGTAGATGTAGCCAGCATCAATCTGGATGAAGAAGGCAAGGAAAAAAGCAGCAACGCGCTGGCTACTTCGGGCATCTCCTACGCGCTGGCCCTACTGATTTATATGTTCATCTTTATCTACGGCGTGCAGATTATGCGTGGGGTAGGGGAGGAGAAATCGAGCCGGATCATGGAAGTGATGCTGTCGTCGGTGAAGCCGTTTCAGCTGATGATGGGCAAAATTGTGGGCATAGCCGCCGTGGGGCTTACGCAGTTCTTGCTGTGGGGCCTGCTCTCGTGGGGCGCAGGTACGCTGGTAGGGTCGGTGGTGCTGAATAAATTTGCGCCACCTAAAACGGAGGTAGCCACCACCGCTACGCAAACCACTGCGGATAGCGCAGCATCGGGCAGCATCTCGGCCACCACGCAACCCATCGACGGCCAGGATGCCATACAGCAGGCAACCACGGCGCGTACGGGCGTTTTCAAAGTGCTGGCCGATTTGCCCATTGGCACCATCCTATTTGGCTTCATCGCCTATTTTCTAGGCGGTTACCTGCTTTACGGGGCCTTGTTTGGTGCCATCGGTGCAGCCGTAGACGACCAAACGGACACCCAGCAATTCATGTTTCCCATCACCATGCCCTTGATTTTGAGCTACATCATTGGCGTATCCGTGATTCTGCGCAACCCCGATGGACCGGTGGCGTTCTGGATGTCGATGATTCCGTTCACCTCGCCCATTGCCATGGTCATTCGCCTACCCTTTGGGGTGCCGGCGTGGCAACTGGCCTTGTCGCTGGTGCTGCTGGCCATTGGGTTTGTAGGCACCGTGTGGGTAGGAGCGCGCATCTACCGGGTAGGCGTGCTGATGTACGGCAAGAAAGTAACTTACCGCGAGCTGTCGAAGTGGATGTTCTATAAGGGGTAGCAAACACTGCGTCCTCTGCGGGCTAAATCGTTGTTATGGTTTTAGCCCGCAGAGGACGCAGTGGAAAACGCAGATGACGCAGAGGAGGGCGTATCTTTGAGTTATGCGCGTCTTACTCTTCTTACTGCTACTTGTTGCACCGGCTGTACACGCCCAGGACAAACCTGCCTACCGCCTGTTCACGGCCGCCGGCAAGCCCGCCGACTACAACAAAATGCTGGCCCAACTGGCCCAGGCCGATGTGGTGCTGTTCGGCGAGCAGCACAACGACCCCATTGCGCACTGGCTGGAGCTACAAGTAGCCCGAGACCTGGCCCAGCGCAAGCAAGGCCAGTTGGTGCTTGGGTTGGAGATGTTTGAGCGCGACGTGCAGCCTCAAGTAGAGCAGTACAACACCGGCGAGCTAACCGATCAGGCCTTCGAAGCTGACAGCCGCCCCTGGCCCAATTACGCCACCGACTACAAACCCCTGCTGCAACTGGCCCGCCAGCAAAAGCTGCGCGTGGTAGGCACCAATGTACCCCGCCGCTACGCCTCGCAGGTAGCCAAGGGTAGCCTGTCGGTCCTCAATGCCCTACCCGACGCGGAAAAGGCCTGGCTGGCACCCCTACCCATCACCGTCGATTTTGAGCTGCCGGGTTACAAGAATATGCAAGCCATGTTTGGGGGCGATGCGGCCCATGCCGCGGGCGTGCAAAACATCATTCAGGCGCAGGCGCTGAAGGATGCTACGATGGCTTATTTCATCCGCCAGAGCCGGCAGCCGGGCCAGACTATGTTGCACTTCAATGGCAGCTACCACTCCGACAACCACGACGGCATTGTGTGGTACTTAAAGCAAGCAGAGCCGCAGCTAAAGATCCTGACCATCTCCACCATATCGCAGGAACAGCTGCAAAAACTGGACAAGGACAATCAGCAAAAAGCTGACTACATCGTAGTGGTGCCCGCCGACATGACCAAGACGTATTGAGCAGACAAGGGTAGGACTTGTGTAGCCAACACCCACCCACAACTCAACGGCGAAAAATGCAGTTATAAGCTGCATGAATAAGCTAAAACAGTGGTGGTCTGATATCAATTCGAGTCTGTGGTTTGTGCCTACCATCATGGTGGTGGTAGCCATGCTACTGGCCTATGGGCTAGTGATGATTGACGATGGCATCAGCCACGATTGGGTATCGGAGTACCCACTGCTATTTGGTGCGGGCGCCGACGGTGCCCGTGGGATGCTCTCGGCCATTGCCAGCTCTATGATTACGGTGGCGGGCCTTATTTTCTCGCTCACGCTCTCTACCCTGGCGCAGGTATCGAGCCAGTATACACCGCGGCTGCTGCGCAACTTCATGCGCGACCGGGCTAATCAGGTGGTGATGGGCTTTTTCGTAGGCATCTTTGTGTATTGCCTGATGGTGCTGCGCACGATTCGCGGGGGCGACGAGGGCAAATTTATTCCGTCGCTGGCGGTGGCATTTGGACTGCTGCTGGCCTTGGTCAGCATTGGCATGCTGATTTTTTTTATCCATCATATTGCCTCCTCCGTGCAGGCGGCCAACATTATTGCCGGGGCTTCGGAAGAAACGTATAAGTCGATGCAGAAGCTATTTCCGACTGCGTTGGGGGAAGCCGCTGATGCGGAAGAAAAGGCCGATCTGGCTACTACAGACGGATTGCGCTGGCTCCCTATTCCGGCGCGCACTACCGGCTACGTGCAGGGCATCGACAACGAGTCTATCCTGGAATTTGCGAAGGATAAGGATGGTGTCATTCGCATGGAGCATACCATCGGCAGCTTTGTGGCTATGGGCGACCCGCTGGTGTCGGTAGCCCTGTACCAGGACGACGAAAAGCTGCTGACTGAGACGGAAGAGACTATTGAGCACCTAAACAATCAGTTCAGCATTGGCCACCAGCGCACGTTGGATCAGGATGCTGGCTTCGGTATTCGCCAGATTGTGGACATTGCGTTGAAAGCACTGTCGCCAGGCATCAACGATACCACTACGGCTATCATGTGCATCGACCACCTGGGGGGACTAATCAGCTACCTGGCCAACCGCCAGTTGGGCTCCCCACTGCGTACGGCTGGCGACCGGGTACGCGTCATTGCCAACAGCCCGGATTTCGACAAATACGTATCCACCGCCTTCGACCAGATTCGTACCAGCGGTGCCGACAACGTGGCCGTGCACCTGCGCACGCTCACCGCGTTTGAAACCATTGCGCGGCGGACGTCCTCCTTCAAGCGCCGGCAGATAATACGTCGGCAGTGCGAGCGAACCCTGCAAACCGCCGAAAAAAACCTCACCGACGCGCACGAGCTGCAACGGGTACGCACGCGGCAGGCTGAAGCCTTGCAGCTGCTAAATACGCCGCTCTTGGAAAAGCTGCCAGCCTAGCCCACAACACGCAAAAGCCCCTCGCCACTGCACGTGACGAGGGGCCGCGAAGAATACAAAGCAATAGGCTACGCCGAGAACGACGAGCCGCAGCCGCAGGTGCTCTTGGCCTGAGGGTTGTTGAACACAAAGCCGCGGGCATTCAAGCCATCCTGAAAGTCGACTTCCATGCCCATCACGTACATGGCGTGCTTTTTATCCATAATGAGTAATACGCCATCCAGGTCGAAGGTTTCGTCGGCGTCTTTGGCTTTATCGAAGCCTAGCAGGTAGCTCAGGCCCGAACAGCCACCGCCCTGCACGCCCACGCGCAGACCGTACTCGGTCGGTACATTTTTGTCGCGGAGAATGGTACGAACCTCCTCCAGAGCGCGAGGAGTGAGGCTGATGGGAGCAAGCTTGGTCGAAACAGCAGTAGCCATAAGACAGAGGTAGATAATGGAGAAGGCAAAGATACAAACCGACGCGCAGAGTACTATTCGCGCGTAGTTCATCAAGTTATAGTATAACACGTTACTATCCCCTACGGTTCACCGTATATCTTTGCGGCCCGTTACGGACGCGCTGTTCTCTTACCTTCCTTTCCTTCTCACGCATGGGTGCCAGCCGGTGCCTACCCCTTATATGGATACTACCGCTTACATTTTTGACCTGCTAAAGATAATTCTACCTGCTTTGCTGGTGGCAGGTTCTATTTTCTATCTGGTGCAGCAATACTTCGAGAAAGAACAGCAGCGCCGCCTGATTGAACTACGCCTGCAAAGCAGTAAAGAAGTATTGCCCGTGCGTCTGCAAGCCTACGAGCGAATCATCCTGTTCCTGGAGCGTATCACGCCCAGCAACCTGCTAGTGCGCCTAAGCAGTGCAGGCCAGTCGGCGCCCGACTACCACCGCCTGCTACTGCAGGAAATCCGCGCCGAGTACGAGCACAATCTTTCCCAGCAGCTCTATATGAGTCCCGAGGCGTGGCAGCAGGTGAAGCAGGCCAAGGAAAACGTACTGACGATGATTAATCAGGCGTACCACGGTTTGCCCCAGCCCCAGCAAGCCCGCGGCACGGAGCTGGCGAAGCGCGTGCTCGAAACCGTTATTGCCAACGAGGTAGACCCTACCACCCAGGCTTTAAACGTAGTAAAGCACGAAGCTACAGGGCTTTTCTAAGAAGTAAACGCTCATGAGAACGTCGTTTCGAACGCAGTGAGAAATGACGTTCTTACGTGTCCTGTGCCTGACAACTAACAACTATCACGCAGTTGCCGCAGATACGCCGCCGAGTGTCGCAAGCGGCTGCCGTACCAGCTGAATAGCTCCCCATCAACGAGCCGCACGGTAGCCGTTGGGCAAAGGGCGCGAAACTCCTCCAAGTGCTTCTCCCGGAAGGGGTAGGGCTCGGAGGAAAGCAAAATTTGCTGCGGCTGGGTGGCGGCCAACTGCGCAGGCGTAATTTCAGGGTAGCGTGTTTGGTTGGCAAACACGTTGGCAAAGCCCGCCCTACCCAGCAAATCGTTGATAAACGTATCGGTGGCGGCCACCATGTAGGGCTTGCGCCAGATGAAATACGCCGTGGGTAGCAGAGGCCGCACGGCGGCCAGCGAGGCAAACGACTGCGCAATCTCGGCCGCCAGCGCATTGGCGCGGTCGGCGGTGCCCGTAAGCTGGCCTACCTGCCGAATCATGACCAGCGCATCGGGTAGCGTAGCTATATCACTGATCCAGACGGGGTAGGAAGTCGCTAGTTGCTCGATGCCTTCCCGATAGTTTTCTTCTTTGTTACCCAGAATCAGATCAGGCTGCAACGCCGCAATCTTCTCGAAGTCGAAACTCTTGGTACCCCCAACCACCACGGCCCGCTGCCGTGCTTCGGCGGGGTGAATGCAAAACTTTGTGACGCCCACTACCCGTTCGCCCAAACCCAAATCAAACAACAGCTCCGTTTGTGAAGGCACCAGCGAGACTATCCTGACCGCGGATTTTTCGGATTCGACGGATTTACCGGATTGCGTAGCTGTGTGATATACTAGTTGATAAAACGGATTACTCATATCGTATAAGCAAAGCAAAAACGGCTGCCCCACACGGGGCAGCCGTCAAAAAAGAATCGTCTACAAAATCCGTTCAATCCGCAAAATCCGAGCGAATCCGTGGTTTAGACAAAATACCGGAAATCGTGGCCGTCCTCAATCCGCAGCACGGTTTCGTAAATCAGCTTGATGACATTTTCCACGTCGTCTTTATGCACCGTTTCTACCGTGGTGTGCATATACTTGAGGGGTAGGGAAATAAGCGCCGCGGCTACGCCCATGCCAGCGTAAGCAAAGGCATCGGTGTCGGTGCCGGTGGCGCGGGTAGCAGCGGCCCGCTGAAACGGTATTTCAGCTTTCTGGGCCGTCTCTATGATCAGGTCGCGCAGGTTGTTTTGCACGGCCGGACCGTATGTAACCACTGGCCCACGGCCGCAGAACAGGTCGCCAGAGGTCTTTTTCTCGTACATCGGCGACTGCGTGTCGTGGGTTACATCGGTGATGATAGCCACATCGGGTTGCAGGCGGTGGGCAATCATCTCGGCCCCACGCAGGCCAATTTCCTCCTGCACCGAGTTCACGATGTACAGGCCAAAGGGTAGGGTTTTGCCCTCTTCCTTCAGACGACGAGCTACTTCGGCAATCATGAAGCCGCCCACGCGGTTGTCGAGCGCCCGGCCCACATAGTACTTGTCGTTCATCACCATAAACTCGTCCTCGAACGTGACGACCGAGCCCACGTGAATGCCCATGGCTTCCACTTCCTCCTTGCTCGACGCGCCGCAGTCCAAGTAAACGGTTTCCATGGTAGGGGCCTTGTCCTGCTCTACCTTGCGCACGTGAATGGCCGGCCAGCCGAACACCGCTTTCACAATGCCCTTAGCCGTGTGGATGTTCACGCGTTTACTGGGCGCTACCAGCGGATCGGAGCCGCCATTTTTGCGCAGGTATAAAAAGCCCGATTCCGTAATGAAGTTGACGAAGTAGCTGATTTCGTCGGCGTGGGCCTCGATGACTACTTTGTACTTAGCCTCGGGGTTGATGATGCCCACCACCGTGCCGTAGGTGTCTATCAGGTAGTCGTCCACGTAGGGCCGCACGTAGTCGAGCCACAGTTTCTGGCCTTCCTTCTCGAAGCCGGTAGGAGAGGCATTATTGAGGTATTTCTGAAGAAATTCGAAAGATTCGGGACGCATAAAGTAAAGTGATATACTGTGCGCACAGATTGTGTAAATGGAAATAGCACAGAGCTCGGGGTGGGAAGTTCTGTGCAACTCCTGCTACCCCTAGTAACACTGTGAAAAAGAACTTAAAGTGGAATGTTGCCGTGCTTCTTACGTGGTAACTGATCCACTTTGTTTTCGAGCATTTTAAACGCTCGAATCAGCTTTTGCCGCGTCTGTGAGGGTAGAATTACCTCGTCCACAAAGCCCCGGTGCGCAGCGCGGTAGGGCGTGGCAAATTTCTGCTGGTAGTCGTCTACTTTCTCCTGAAGCTTGGCTTCAGGATCGGCAGCCTCTGCAATTTCGCGCTTGAAGATGATTTCGGCCGCGCCCTTGGCACCCATCACCGCAATTTCGGCGGTAGGCCAGGCAAAGTTCAGGTCGGCGCCGATGTGCTTGCTGTTCATCACGTCGTAGGCACCGCCATAGGCCTTGCGCGTAATCACTGTCACGCGGGGTACGGTGGCTTCGCAGAACGCATACAGCAGCTTGGCGCCGTTGGTGATGATGCCGCGCCACTCCTGGTCGGTGCCGGGTAGGAAGCCGGGCACGTCTTCCAGCACCAGCAGCGGAATGTTGAACGCGTCGCAGAACCGCACGAAGCGGGCGGCTTTGGTGCTGGCGTTGATGTCGAGTACGCCGGCCAACACGGCTGGCTGGTTGCCCACAATGCCAATGCTGCGGCCAGCCAGTCGGGCAAAGCCTACCACAATATTCTCGGCAAAGTGCTGGTGCACTTCCAGGAAAGAATCGGCATCCACAATGCCCTCTACCACCTCCCGAATATCGTAGGGCTGATTGGGGTTGTCGGGGATGAGCGTGTCAAGGGTAGGGCGCTGCTCGTCGGCCGGCGTGTAGGGTAGGGCGGGAGCGGTTTCCTCGCAGTTCTGCGGCATGTAGCTCAGCAGCTGCTTGAGCTGCTGGATGCAGGCCACTTCGTTGGGGGCCGTGAAGTGTGTCACGCCGCTCTTGGTGGAATGCGTGCTGGCACCGCCCAGCTCCTCACTGGTCACGGTTTCGTGGGTCACGGTTTTCACCACGTTGGGGCCAGTCACAAACATGTAGCTCGTGTCCTCCACCATCAGAATGAAGTCCGTGATGGCCGGCGAGTACACCGCCCCGCCCGCGCATGGCCCCATCACCGCCGACAGCTGGGGCACTACCCCCGAGGCCAGCGTATTCTTGTAGAAGATGTCGGCGTAGCCGCCCAGGCTCACCACGCCCTCCTGAATGCGCGCCCCACCCGAGTCGTTTAGCCCGATAATGGGCGCGCCGTTCTTCATGGCCAGGTCCATAATCTTCACAATTTTCTCGGCGTGCGTTTCGCTCAGGGAGCCACCAAACACCGTGAAATCCTGCGAAAACACGTACACCAGCCGGCCGTGCACGGTGCCGTAGCCCGTCACCACGCCGTCGCCGAGGTAGTACTCCTTGTCCAGCCCAAAGTCCTTGGCGCGGTGCATCACAAACTTCCCGATTTCCTCAAACGAGCCCTCATCCAGCAGCAAATCCAGCCGTTCGCGGGCCGTGAGCTTGCCTTTTTTGTGTTGGGCGTCGATGCGGGCCTGACCACCGCCGAGGAGCGCTTCGGCGTTTTTGGCGGCTAAAACTTCCAGTTTGTTGAGATGAGCGTTTGCGTGCGGATCAGCCATGCGGGGTGGGGTGGGGGTGAACTTCAAAGGTAAGGCAGGAAACAAAAAAAGCCGCACCAGAATTTGGTGCGGCTAGAAGCTTATCCAAAAGTAACTAACTGTCAAGTGCTTTGAGCTTATGAGACGCCTTGCTACATGGAAACAAAGGGTTAGTGCAAGTACTATTTAGTTGTAAAAAATTATTTTGCGCTCTACTCAGGATAGCGGGTAGGTCTGGCTCTATCAAAGCACAACATCCTCATACAACTCCTGCATAGTCAGTGTTGTATCCAAACCAGGCAGCGCAATAACGTCGCTCATTCGCAGAAACTCCGTCAACGTCCACTGCCCGGTGGCAGTCCGGGAATACAGCTCGGCCCGCAGGCTGCGCGAGTCAATCAGCAGATAGTCCTGCACCGATTCGATGCTGCGGTAGCGCATGAACTTGCCGCTCCGGTCGTAGTCTGCCGTCGAATCGGACAGCACCTCAACGATAAGGATATGATTGGTCAGCAAGTCCATTTTGCCTTCCTGCCGAATCTCTGGTTTCCCGCATACCACCAGACTATCTGGATATAAATAAGTGCCAGTTAGTGGGATATACACGCGCATATCACTACCGAATACTCGACAGCCTCTACCACGTAAACCATTCCCTAAAAGGAAAGTGACGTTGCTGGTCACCGTATTATGCGGCAACGAAGTGCCCGACATTGCCTGCACATCATACATGCCTATCATATCCGGGTGCCCCCAAGGATAGATCTGCCCATCCACAAATTCGTGCTTGAATTCGGAGGCTTCCTCCATCGCTAAGTACTCCTCTTCGGTATAGCGTCGTTTGTGGCGGGTTGTCATAGCTCTAGTGTTTCTTCAACATAGTGAAACTACTAGTTTAATTACTAACGCTATTGCACTGTCAGTCAAAAGTTATTATCTTGAGCTAATAGAATCATAGTTGGTGATTTATACAATTATGTTTCCGTAAAGTTTAAATTTGCACTGATATAATCACAGTATAAATAATTCATGGTGTATGGATATATTTAATATTATCTGTGGATTAGTAACCATAATAAGTCTTGGGGTTACTATTTATTATGGAAGAATAGCATCTATTTTAGAAATGCAAAAGAAAAAGCTTGATTGGTCTGATGTTCAAGCATGTGCGAATGACTTAGGAGATAAAATAAAGCAAGATAATTTTATTCCTGATTTGATATTTACCCCTGGTTTAAGAGCTGCTTCTTTTGTTTCTCTTTTAGAAACAGAGTTTAATAATATAAATATTCCGACATTTGTCGGACTCTCTTTTTGGAAAGCCTCAACTTTTAATTCTTCATTTGTAAGTAACTATGAAAGAATTGAGACTAATAAATGGGAGATTCTTATTCCTGAAGCTATGTTAAGGTTGACAGATAAAAAAATTTTGATTGTCGATGATTTTGCTATGTCAGGAGATTTTATTCTGCTTTTAAAGCAACTTTTAATAGACAAAGGTTATAAAAAAGAATATATTAAAACAGCAACTATAGCTGTTACTAAAGTAGCAAAAGCAAATAAAAAGTGTCCTGATTATTGTTGGATTGAAACTAATGACAATAGTTTTTATTTCCCCTGGGGAAAAGCAAGATAAATAATTTGATGAATTATATTAATGATGTTTTTTTCTTAAATATAAGAATGGATAAGTGATATAATTCAGCTGAATATTGTGAGGTTTGTATATAATAATTATCAATATTTGATATTATGGTGCCTAAATATTGAAGGTTAATAAACAACAAAAATGGCCAGCCCCTTCACAGGAGCCGGCCGTTTTATTTATCTAAGCAACAACTTACTTATCCTTCTTCTTATCCGAAGCGTCGTCCGGGGCCGGGGTTTCCTCCGGGCGTTCGTCGCTTGGCAGATCTGGAGCTTCGTCGCTCTTGCTGATGGAGAAGGTCAACTCATCGGCGCCTTCTTTGTAATCAGCGGTGATAATGTCGCCGTGGGCGATTTGCGCCTTCAGGATTTCTTCCGCAATCGGGTCTTCGATGTACTTCTGGATGGCTCGGTTCAGCGGACGCGCACCGAACTTCGGATCGTAGCCTTTGTCGGCCACGAAGTCCTTGGCGGCTTCGGTTAGCTCTACTCGGTAGCCCAGCGTCTGAATGCGCGACAGCAGCTTCGACAGCGAAATGTCGATGATCTGGTGGATGTCTTTTTTCTCGAGCGAGTTGAAGACAATCACGTCGTCCAAACGGTTGAGGAACTCCGGCGAGAACGTCTTACGCAGAGCATTGGTGATGGTGCCTTTCGTAATCTCGTCCAGGTTTTCCTGGCGGGCTTTCGTGCCAAAGCCGATGCCTACCCCGAAGTCTGCCAGATCACGCGCCCCAATGTTCGAGGTCATGATAATGATGGTGTTCCGGAAGTCTACCTTACGGCCCAGGCCGTCGGTCAAGATACCGTCGTCCAGCACTTGCAGGAGCAGGTTGTACACGTCGGGGTGTGCCTTCTCAATCTCGTCAAGCAGCACTACCGAGTACGGCTTGCGACGGATTTTCTCCGTCAGCTGGCCGCCTTCTTCGTAGCCCACGTAGCCGGGAGGCGCGCCCACCAGGCGCGATACGCTGAATTTCTCCATGTATTCCGACATGTCGATGCGCACCAGCGACTCTTCTTTATCGAAGAGGTAGTTGGCCAGCACCTTCGCCAGTTCGGTCTTACCTACCCCGGTCGGGCCGAGGAACACGAACGAGCCGATGGGCTTCTTCGGATCTTTTAGGCCTACGCGGGTACGCTGGATGGCTTTCACGAGCTGGGCAATAGCCTTATCCTGGCCAATTACCTTACCCTTCAGCTCTTCACCCATGTTCAGCAGCTTGGCGCTTTCGTTCTGAGCCACGCGGGATACGGGGATGCCAGTCATCATGGCGATAACCTCGGCCACGTTCTCCTCCTTCACGGTGTAGCGCTTCTTCTTGGTCTCCTCTTCCCAGTCCTTTTTGGCCTGTTCGAGTTGGTCAATCAGCTTCTTTTCCGTGTCGCGAAGCTTGGCGGCTTCCTCGTATTTCTGCGACTTCACCACGCGGTTTTTCTCGCCTTTGATGTTCTCAATCTGCTCTTCGAGCTTGAGAATATCCTCGGGCACCACAATGTTGTTGATGTGCACGCGGGCACCGGCTTCGTCCAGGATATCAATGGCCTTGTCGGGTAGGAAACGGTCCGACATGTAGCGGTCCGACAGCTTCACGCACTGCTCAATGGCCTTATCGGTGTACACCACGTGGTGGTGGTCCTGATACTTATCTTTGATGTTGTGCAGTATTTCAATGGTCTCCTCAGGCGTGGTGGGGTCCACCATCACCATCTGGAAACGACGAGCCAAAGCACCATCCTTCTCGATGTACTGACGGTACTCGTCGAGGGTAGTGGCACCAATGCATTGAATCTCGCCACGGGCCAAAGCTGGCTTGAACATGTTGCTGGCATCCAGCGAGCCCGAAGCCCCACCGGCACCTACAATCGTGTGCAACTCGTCGATGAACAGAATTACGTCGGGCGACTTTTCCAGCTCGTTCATCACGGCCTTCATACGCTCCTCAAACTGACCGCGGTATTTGGTACCGGCTACCAGCGAAGCCAGATCCAGCGTCACCACGCGCTTGTTGAACAGCACGCGCGACACTTTTTTCTGGATGATGCGCAGGGCCAAGCCCTCAGCAATGGCCGTTTTACCAACGCCGGGCTCACCAATCAGGATCGGGTTGTTCTTCTTGCGGCGCGACAGGATTTGCGCTACGCGCTCAATCTCCTTCTCGCGGCCTACAATCGGGTCGAGCTTGTCTTCCTCGGCCAGCTTGGTCAGGTCGCGGCCGAAGTTGTCGAGCACGGGCGTACGCGACTTCTCGTTGCCTTTCTTGGGGGTAGCCCCGGAGCCACCACGGCCCTGGCCACCGCCAAACAGACGGTCGTTGTCGTCGTCGTCGGCCTCGGGGCCGTTGGTGGGGTTGTTGCTCGCGGCACCGTGATAGTCCAGCGAGTCACGTACAGATTCGTAGTTCACGTTGAATTTGCTGAGAATCTGGGAAGAGATATTGTCCTCATCGCGCAAGATCGACAGGAGCAAGTGCTCGGTGCCGATAATCTCACTTTTGAAGATTTTCGCCTCCAGATAGGTGATTTTAAGGACTTTTTCAGTCTGTTTCGTCAGCGGGATAGAGCCGGTGATGCTCGTGCCCTGCGTAGCCGTATTACGGGTAGCTTGTTCCAGGGCATACTTTAGCTCCTCCACCGAGACGCCCAATTTCTTGAGCAGCCCAATGGCGGTGCCTTCCCCTTCGCGAATCATGCCCAGCAATAAATGTTCGGTACCGATATAGTCGTGACCGAGCCGGATGGCTTCTTCCCGGCTCAAAGAAATTACCTCCTTGACTCGGTTTGAGAATTTAGCTTCCATGCAGATAAGTAATAAAGAAAAACGGAACCCCGCAAGCCCAGGAGTAAGATCAGGGCACGGATTAGGCCGATTGTACCTGAAAACAGATAAGGTCGGGCGAAGGTTCTACTAGCCGTAATTGGCCTTACGTAAGAAAGGCTCCGGCGGACGGACCTTGCATAAACAACAGGTCCAGGATACTTAGATTGGGTACAAATTGCACGCCAAAGGTCTGGGGGTAAACACGGCCCGACGTCCTGTCAGGTTCATCTGCCACAGCGGTCTTGGGCGTCAGCCAGTCGCGGCGGTCAACTAGTGGTGAGATGGTGAGATGGTGAGATGGTGAGCTTTCTGATGAGGGGTAGGAAGGAAGATACGAATGGGTGAATTCTACGTGAGGGCGCAGGCGCAGGCAGCGCAGGTAGAAGCGCAGCAGTTGGGTATTCAGGTCGAACAGCAGGGTAGGGCGCTGATAGTAAATGTCGTGCAGATAATCAGCGTAATACTCAAAATACGGGGTGCCACCGTAGGCGGTTTGCAGGGTGCGCCAGTGCTGGTGTACCCAGTTCTGCCGATAGTCGATTTCAATGGCGGAAGTGGCGATTTTCTCACTCCGGTTGCCGTCTACCACGGGCACGGTCAGCGGCTTCACACCTTGGGCCGTCAGGATCAGGCAGCGGTTGCGGTAGGTTTGCTTGCGGTAGTGGTCGTGGGCTTCCAGTAGCAAGGTATCCTGCCCGAGCAGCTCAGTGAAGAATGCAATGGGCGGATTGTACTGCGACTCGAAAAGGACCACGGGGAAGGAGTTAGTTGTTAGTCTGGCACGTCATTTCGAACGCAGTGAGAAATCTCGCGTGCTGATGTGAGATACTATCTATCGTCAGCACGCAAGATTTCTCACTGCGTTCGAAATGACGTACTAAATCTTAGGCACAAAGCCTCTCGGTTTTCTTGTTCAACAATTCAACCAGTCCCGAACCCGCTACCTTTACCCGCCAAACTGACACGATGCGACTTCTCCTCAGCTTCTTTTTTGCCCTTTTGGCGGCCACTGTGCAGGCCGCTGCGCCCCAACTGCTACTCGATGTAGCTCACTTTCGCAATGAGGATAGGGTAGTGAAAGGTTCTGTGGTGGAGCTGTACGCCACCGTGCCTGGCACTGGCCTCACCTACCTGCGCCGGGCACCCAAAACGTTTCAAGCGGCGGCCGTGCTCACGCTAGAAATCCTGAAAGCCGACGGCCAGCCGGCCTACCAGGAAACCGTGACGCTGAAGCCGCCCGTGCTCAGCGACACCACCGCGGCCATCAAAAACCCGGTCAGCTTCCAGAAACGCGTGGCCCTACCCGATGGCCAGTACACGGTGCGCGCCCGCCTGCGCGACCAATACAAAGCCGGAAGTGAAACTACGGTGGACCGTTTGCTTACGCTGCAAACAAAGGACAAAGAAGCTTTTCTAAGTGACATTGTGCTGCTAGCGCGACCAGCAGCGAAATCAAGCGCGCAGGATAATTTTGCGCGGGGCGGGTTGCGGTTGTCGCGGGCACCGGGCGGATATTACGGGCGCGGCACGGCGCAGATTTTTTTCTACGCCGAACTATACCAAGCGCCCGCCGGGCAGCCCCTTAATGTGCGCTACCGCATCGCCTCCGATGAAGGTGGCGCCGCTGAAGCCGAAACCACGCTCGACCAGGCAGCTCAGGGCAAGCCTACCACTATTGTGGGCGAATTGCCATTAGGGCCGCTTCCCAGTGGCCAATACATCTTTACAATCGAAATTCGCAACGCGAAAAACCAGCTGCTTACCACGCAAAGCACCGTGCTAACGCGCTATATGGAAGATTACGCGCCCGCTGGCGCCACCAATTAACACATGTCTCCTTCTACCCTCGCCAAACCCTACCCCTGGTACCTGCGCCCTATTAACTGGTTACTGGTTGGGCTGTCCCGGCTGCCGCTGTCGGTGCTGTATTTCCTGGCCGATGGCATCTATCTGCTGCTGGCTTATGGAGTGCGCTACCGCTGGCGCGTTATCACGGAGAATATTCGTAACTCGTTTCCCGAGAAAACGGAGGCGGAGGTAGCCGCTACTGGCCGGGCTTTCTATCGGCACTTTGCTCAGGTGATAGTAGAAATTCTGAAGCTGCGCACTATTTCGGCGGCAGAACTGGGTAAGCGGGTGCGCTTCACCAATCCGGAGTTGATTGAGCCGCTGTTTGAGGCTGGGCGCACTGTCCTCACGTTAGGCTCGCACGCAGGCAACTGGGAGTGGATTTTGTCGGGCGCGGCGGTGCGGTTTCCGGGTAGAGCCGATGGGGTGTATAAGCCACTCAGTAGTCCGTTTTTTGAGAGCTTCATGTATGAGTTGCGCACCCGCAGTGGCGCGGTGCTGGTGCCCATGCGCAACACCCTGCGCTACCTACTGACTACCCGCGGCGAGGGCCGCTCCCTCAGCCTGCTCACCGACCAGGCCGCCGGCCCCCGCGACAGTCCCTACTGGACCACCTTCCTACACCAAGATACCAGCTTCTACACCAGCGCCGACCGCCTAGCTCCGCAGTTGCAAGCGCCAGTATTCTATGTCAGCATTCAGCGCGTGCGGCGCGGCTACTATGATATCACCATCACGCTGCTCTACGATGGCTACGCACCCATCGAGAAAGGTGCCTATCCCATTGCCGAGGCGTTTGCGCGCCTATTGGAGCGCGATATTCAGGCCGCGCCCGCACAGTACCTCTGGTCGCATCGCCGCTGGAAGCACAAGCGGTGAGATAGTGAAGTGGTGAGTTTGTGAAGTTGTGAATAAAAAGCGTCTGTCATCCTGAGCTTGCGAAGGACCTTCTCACGTGTGAACGACAAGCTTATCAACGACTTGTGCTAACGTGAGGAGGTCCTTCGCAAGCTCAGGATGACAGCCACATTTTCATTCACAACTTCACAAACTCACCACTTCACTATTCTACAAGTACTGTTCAATATCTCCCGCGCCCTGGCGGATGATATCGAAGTCCTCGTTTGTGCAGTCGACGACGGTACTAGCGACGTTGTTGCCGAAGCCACCGTCAATCACGAGGTCTACCAACGAGCGATATTTCTCGAACAGCAGGTCGGGGTCGGTGGTGTATTCCAGCAACTCGTCGTCGTCGCGGATGGAAGTGGACACGATGGGATTGCCCAACTCGCGCACCAGGCTGGTGCAAATCTGGTTGTCGGGCACGCGGATACCCACGGTTTTGCGCTTCACGCCACCGTAGCGCGGAGCCTGCGGGCTGGCCTCAAAAATAAAGGTGAACGGGCCGGGTAGGGCTTTCTTCAGCACCTTATACATAGGTGTGGTGATGCCATGGGCATAGTCGGTGATGTGCGACAAATCGGCACAGATGAACGACAGGTTCGCTTTATCGGGATGAATGCCTTTGATGCGGCAGAGTTTTTCTACGGCTTTTGCGTTGTGAATGTCGCAGCCCAAACCATAAATGGTATCCGTAGGATAAATAATGACTCCACCCTTGCGCAGCACTTCTACGGCTTGCAGCAGACGGTTTTGGGGCGGATTATCAGGGTGAATGCGAAGCAACGTAGCAGCCATAGGAAAGCAGAAGGATTGAGTGGAAACTGATGCTACCACCAAGCGATGGGGTAGGGAAAAGATAGCAGATAAAGCGAAAAAATAGCCTTATCTGCCTGTTATATCGGCCGCAGCGGGCCGAAATGTATCCTCTTAATACACGGTAGCCGGCCTGAAAGTTTTGCGGGCTTGCTACCCACCGCCGGAAGTTAGCGCGATAGAACTCGTACTTTTGGCCTTCGGATAATCCCGGTAGGGCCTTTTGGGTGGCCGTAGCGTAGGATTGTCGGCCAGTATCTTCTTCCTCAACTCGCTACCTGCCGTATGGCTACCCCTTCTCAACCTACCCCCAACATCATAGAGCGCCGCGATAAGGCCCTGAAGCGTCGCAAACGTATTGGCACCGTGGTGGCGCTGGCAGGCGTGCTGTTCGTGAGCTTCTCCTACTATTTCTACCAGGTTTTTTATACCGCCAACGTGGACACCAACGGCCGGCCTACCTACGTGCTCATCCGCCGCGGCGAACCATATAAGGCTGTGCTGGACAGCATTTATGCCACTGGCGCTATTGTAGACAAGCTCTCGTTTGCATTCGTAGCCAAGTTGATGAAGTATCCTGAACTGGTGAAACCCGGCCGCTATGAGCTGAAAGATGGCTACACCAACCGCCAGCTAGTGTCGGACCTACGCGCTGGGCGGCAGTCGCCCCTCAAGCTCACGTTTCAGAATATCCGGCTGCGCGAGGATCTGGCGCGCAAGCTCAGCCACACCATCGACAGCCGGCCGGGGCAGTTCGATTCGTTGCTGAGCAGCCCTAGCTATACCAAAAGCCTGGGCTTCGATACCACGACCATTCTCACCATGTTTATCCCGAACACCTACGAGCTGTACTGGAACTCCTCGGCCGACAACCTCATGCAGCGCATGAAGAAGGAATATGAGAAGTTCTGGACGCCCGCTCGCGACGCCAAGCGCCAGAAGCTGGGCCTCACGCGCGCCCAGGTGAGCACGCTGGCCAGCATTGTGGAGGCCGAGCAGCAGCAGCACCCCGACGAGCGCCCTCGCGTGGCCGGCGTCTACCTCAACCGCCTCCAGCGCGGCATGAAGCTGCAAGCCGACCCCACCGTGGTGTACGCCAACGGCGACTTCGGCATCAAGCGCGTACTGAACGTGCATTTGCAAAAGGATTCGCCCTACAACACGTACAAGTACAACGGCCTACCCCCCGGCCCCATCAATCTGCCCAGCATTGCCAGCATCGACGCCGTGCTGAACCCTGAGGACCATAACTACCTCTATTTCTGCGCCAAGGAAGACTTCAGCGGTTACCACGCATTTGCTACTAACGAGGCCGCGCACTTAGTAAACGCTCGCCGCTACCAGGCCGCGTTGACGAGGAGTGGAATTATAAAATAAAATTAGCCCGTCATGCTGAGCTCGTCGAAGCATCTCGCATGCTGATGTGAGATAGAAATCCAACGTCAGCACGCGAGATGCTTCGACAAGCTCAGCATGACGTTCTGTTTTAACCATTTAGCCATTCAACCCATGTACCAATCCGATACCCACATTCGCGTGCGCTACGCCGAGACGGACCAGATGGGCTACGTTTACCACGGCAACTACGCGGCGTATTTTGAGGTAGCGCGCACTGAGGCGTTCCGGCAGTTGGGCATTAGCTACAAGACCATGGAAGCCGAGGGGGTAGGGATGCCCGTGGGCGAGCTGCGTACCCGCTTCCGTCGCCCCGCCCGCTACGACGACCTCCTGACCGTGCGCATGCTACTGCGCCAGCCCGCCGAGGGCACGCGCATTTTGTTTGAGTACGAAATCTACAACGAGGCGCAGGAGCTGCTCACCGAAGGCCACACGCTTATGGTATTCGTGAATATGAGCACCGGCCGGCCGGTACCCATTCCGGCGGCTATTCAGCAAAAATTGCTGCCCTACTTCACTGAGGAAGAGACGGCCGGCCCGCTCACGCCACCCAAAACGCCCGCCTCGGAAGCGCCCGCCCCAGCCGCTTTCCTGAAAAAGGAGTAGAAGGAGGGTAGGGGCTGGGCGGAGGCGGAATCTGTTCGGCTCGTATAGAGTTATGGACAATGAAGCAATTATAGACCGTCATGCTGAGCGCAGCGGAGCGAAGTCGAAGCATCTCGCGTGCAACGGTAATCCTAATCGTTAGAAAATTACCGGAAGCACGCGAGATGCTTCGACTCCGCTCCGCTGCGCTCAGCATGACGGTTTGAACCGCCGCAAACTCACTACTCACCATTTCACCATCTCACCGCATGCGTCTACCCGTCCGTCGATACCACCTCTCCGACATCCGTCAGCGCCGCAGCTACCGCCGCCTGATGGTGTGGCTGAAGCGCCTGCGCTTCGCGGGAGGTAGGGCGTCGGTGTACGATGTGATGGACCGCATGATTCAGGAGTCGAAGCTGGACAGCATCACCAAGCGCGCCAGCTACATGGCATTCAACCTGACCATTGCCATTTTCCCCACCATCATCTTCCTGTTCACGTTGATACCGTACATCCCGGTGCCTAACCTGAACGTGGATATTCTGCAATTCATCGGCGACCTGATGCCTAAGGAGATGTACGCCGCCACGGCCAGCACCATCAACGACATCATCACGATTCAGCACGGTGGCTTGCTGTCGTTCGGCTTTGCTACTGCGTTGGTGCTCAGCTCTAACGGCATCATGGCCCTGCTCGACGCGTTCGAGAAAAAGTACCCGTCGTTTAAGCGGCGTACCTACGTGCGCAAGCGCGTCATTGCCACGTTGCTGACGGTGGTACTGTCGGTGCTGCTGCTGGTGGCTATTGTGGGTATTTTCTTCGGTACCTATATCATCGACTGGCTGGTGTTCAACGAGGTAGTATCCGAAGCCTTTACAGGTCAGTTGATTACCATTGTGAAATATGGTTCCGTTACGGGGCTTTCGCTGATGATAACCTGCCTGATCTACTACTATGTGCCGCCCGTGCACAACAAGTGGCCCTTCGTATCGGCGGGGGCGGTAGTGGCCACGGTGCTGATCTTTATCGTGTCGTTTTTGTTTATCCTCTACGTCAAGATCTTCGACAGCTACAACCATTTCTATGGCTCTATCGGCACGCTCATCGGCCTCATGGTGTGGCTGGATTTCGTGTGTATGACGTTGATTTTGGGCTTTGAAGTGAACGTGAGCATTGATGCCGTAACCGGGCGCCTGCGACACGGCAAGGAAGCCACCCCGTCCCGCCATCGACTGCCTATACCCGGCCGGTCAGGTAAGGTAGTAGCGGCGGGTTAAATTATTCAGCCTCAAGAAAGAACAGTAAAGACAATCAACTTCGTAGAAAAAAGATTAAAAAAAACGCTCGTAGAGTTTGCGTACCCTGCCTCGGCCTGCTACTTTTGTCGACCCAAACCCACTCGTTTGGACCCTAGAGAGGTGGCAGAGTGGTCGAATGCGACGGATTCGAAATCCGTTATACCTGCAAGGGTATCGGGGGTTCGAATCCCCCCCTCTCTGCAAAGGCCTTTCATTGCTGCGGAAAGCGTCTTTTTTATAGCAGCACATAGTTTAGAGGAGTGGCAGAGTGGTCGATTGCGGCGGTCTTGAAAACCGTTGAGGGTTAAACCTCCGGGGGTTCGAATCCCTCCTCCTCTGCATAAAAGCCCCGTTTCCAGCTTGGAAACGGGGCTTTTGCGTTGCAGAGCTATATGTACGCTTTACGTTATGACAGCAGCCGGGCTTGATGGGCAATGCTGATCAGCTTAGGGGCATTCTTGAGGGTAGCCAACACCAGTTCTTTGGTAGCTTGCTTTACCTCGTCTTTACTGATGTCGTGAGCTTCTTCCCGCACAAGGTTGGTAATGATCTGGAAGGAGTTGGTGAGCACGCGTCGGCGGGGGCGTTCCGCTTTCAGCTCAGTGAAAGCCACGGCCATATGTGCCTGAATTTTCTTGCGACGTGCATGAAACACCGATTCTTGCTCCACTTGCGGCTGAATGGCTTGGAGCAGCGTCACCAGCGGAACGAGCTTAGTAGCAGTAGCACCCACGGCCCGGTATAGGCGGCGAGGTGGCTTGTTCTGGGGTATACCGCTCGGCTCGGCGGGTGATAAGGTAGGGGGCGCTGGGTACTCGGGAGGTAGGAAATCAGGGGACGCCATTGGATAGGAGGGTATAATTTGTAGAAATCGAATATAGCACCACTCGTGCAGAATAGATACAAGCGTATGCACAACAAAATAGGTTGCTGTCTACTACACAACGTGTACCAGGACAAGCGCTAATAGAAAGTCCCCGTTTCTAGGTAAGAAACGGGGACTCTAGTGGGGGGCTTACTTAAAAAGTAGTACCTGCCCTGGGCATGCTCAGCAGCTTGGCTATCAGGCCGGTCCAGCCGGTTTGGTGGGTGGTGCCTAGGCCGTGGCCGTCGTCGCCGTGGAAATACTCGTGGAAGAGTAGGTAGTCTTTAAAGTGCGGATCGGTTTGCAACAGTTCATCTTTGCCGAAGGCGGGGCGCCTACCCTGCGCGTCTTTGCGGAGCAGGCTGGTGAGGCGGTCGGAGAGGGCCAGGGCCACATCGCGCAATGTGTGCTCCTGTCCCGAGCCGGTGGGGTACTCAATGGTAAACGAGTCGCCGTAGTAAGCGTAGAAACGCTGCAACGACTCGATAATCAAGAAGTTAATGGGAAACCAGATGGGGCCGCGCCAGTTGCTGTTGCCCCCAAACATGCTGGACTCGGCCTCGCCGGGAATGTAGCTCACCTCAAAATCGTCTTCTTCGGTGCTGAACACATACGGGTGCTCCAGGTGGTAGCGTGATAGCGCCCGAACGCCGTGGGGCGCCAGAAACTCGGTTTCGTCCAGCATACGACGCAAGACGTGGCCCAGCCGCTCGCGCCGCAGCAACGACAGCTTATGCCGCGCGCCCCTACCCGGCTCCTGCCACCGCGACACCAGCTTGGCCAAGTGCGGCCGGTTTTCGAGCAGCCAGATGGCGCGGGTGGTGAACTCGGGCACGGTGTCGAGCAGCTCCTGGTCGATGACCTCCACGGCGAACAGCGGAATCAGACCCACAATGGAGCGCACCTTCAGGATGGTACGCTCGTCGTCGGGGGTACGCAGCACGTCGTAGTAGAACTGGTCGTCGTCGTCCCAGAGGTCGAAGCGGCCGTCGCCGCCGCGGGTCATGGCGTCGGCAATGTAGAGGAAGTGCTCGAAGAACTTGCCCGCAATTTCCTGGTACACGGCGTTGGTGCCGGCCAGCTCCAGGGCCATGCGCATCAGGTTGAGGGCAAACATGGCCATCCAGCTGGTGCCGTCGCTCTGCTCGATGTGGCCGCCGGTGGGGAGGGGGGCAGAGCGGTCGAACACCCCAATGTTGTCGAGCCCCAGAAAGCCGCCCTCGAAGATGTTCCGCTCGCTTTTGTCCTTGCGGTTCACCCACCACGTGAAGTTCAGCGTGAGCTTATGAAACACGGCCTCCAGAAATTGCAGGTCGCCGTGGCCGCGCAGCTTTTTGTCCATCTGATATACGCGCCAGGTGGCCCAGGCATGCACCGGCGGGTTCACGTCGGAGAGGTTCCACTCGTAGGCCGGCAACTGTCCATTGGGATGCATGTACCAGTCCTTGGTAAACAGGCGCAACTGCTGCTTGGCAAACTCTGCATCGACCATGGCCAGCGGAATGCAGTGGAAAGCCGAGTCCCAGGCCGCGTACCAAGGGTACTCCCACTTGTCGGGCATGGAGATAATGTCGGCGTTGTAGAGGTGGCGCCAGTTGGCGTTGCGGCCCTTGCGGCGACGGATAGACGACTTTGGCCCGTTCGGCTCCCCGTCGAGCCACTTCGTGACGTCGTAATAATAGAACTGCTTGCTCCACAGCATCCCAGCAAAGGCCTGCCGCTGAATGTTGCGCGCATCGGGGTCGGTTACACCTTCCTGCACGCAGTCGTAAAACTCGTCGGCCTCTTGCTGGCGCTGGGCAAACACGGCGTCGAACTCCGCAAACGGCGCCTCGTGAGCAGGCTGGCTGAGACGCACGCGGATAGTCTGGGAAGCCCCGGCCTCTAGGCTGAGGCGGTAGTGGGCGGCGGCCTTGGTGCCTACCCTAGCCGGATTAACGGCGCTAGGGTCGCCCTCCACCACGTAGTCGTTGATGCCGTCTTTGAAATAGCGCGTCTGCCGGGGCGGCTCTTGCAGGCGGATGTAGTTGGTGTCGTTGTCGCAGAACAGCAGGTCGGGCGCCTGGTCGCAGTAGAAGTGGTAGCGGCCCAGCGCCTCGTGGTCGGCCTGCACGATGCCGGGGGCGGGGGTGCGCATCTGGGGGCGGGTAGGGTTGCCCTCGCCCCAGGCCCAGGTGTTGCGAAACCACAGCTGCGGCAGCACGTGCAAGCGCGCTTTGCGCGGTCCGCGGTTGTGGATGGTGAGCTGAATCAGCAGATCATCCGGTCCGGCCTTAGCGTATTCCATGAACACGTCGAAATAGCGGCCGTCGTCAAAAATGCCCGTGTCGAGCAGCTCGTACTCAGGCTGCTTGCGGGTGCGGCGCTTGTTTTTGCGCAGCAGCTTCTGGTACGGAAACGTGCGTTGCGGATACTTGTAGAGCATCCGCATGTAGGAGTGGGTAGGGGTGCTGTCGAGGTAGTAGTACAGCTCCTTCACGTCCTCGCCGTGGTTGCCCTCACCGTTGGTGAGGCCAAACAGGCGCTCCTTCAGAATTTCGTCGTTTTCGTTCCACAGGCCCACGCCAAAGCACAGGTGCTGCTGGTCGTCGGAGATGCCGCCGAGGCCCTCCTCGCCCCAGCGGTAGGCGTAGCTGCGGGCCATATCGTGGGTGATGTAGTCCCAGGCGTTGCCGTCGGGGCTGTAGTCTTCGCGCACCGTACCCCATTGGCGCTCAGTGAGGTAGGGGCCAAATTTCTTCCACGGAATCGTGGCGGATTCGGCCAGGCGTTGTTGTTCGGACGTCATGTAGAGAAAGCTCGTAGAACGGAACGGAGGGCACAGGCCTTCCGGTTAGGTTGTCTACCGTTACTGTCAGGAAGGATTGAGGTTGCGAGGATAAGGAAAATCAACGCGAGAATTTACGTTGAGCAGGCCCGTGCTGAAGCCGCAGCGGGCGGCAGGGGGTGAGAGGATAAGTTGGCTTGCCCGGCTGATTCGGAAAGACACGGGAGGGTACAACCAAAGCAAAAGTATAACCGCAGGGCGTTGTCGGCCGCCGGCGTGGACCGCTGAGCAAAGTAACTTTGGCCTTTTAAACAAAGCGCTACCGCTCTGAGTGGCCTACTTTTGCCTTATCAAGCGACGCTTCCAATCAGGGTAGGTTATTTCACCGCTATCCAACCGCAGCTTCTTTATGAACGACAAGCAGATGAATCGTCATGCCGACCTGTTGGCGGTCTGTTATGGTGACCAGCGTTACGGAGGAGAAAAAACTTTCGAAGAGAATGTGTTGGTCAGTGTACTGGCCGGCGAATTGAAGGTAGTGCAGGCGGCGCGCACGCTCCACTGCGGCGCAGGCGATACGGTGCTGTTGCCCCGCAACCAGCCGGCCATTCTGCTCAAATATCCGAAAGATGGTACCGCGTATCGCGCCGTGGTTCTGAAGCTGCCCACAACGCTGGTGCAGGCATACTATCAGCAGCACAGCCCAGCGCCTACCCGGCCGGCCGCCGCCAACGTGCTGCTTTTTCCAAAAAATCCTCTTTTGCAGAGCCTCTTCGCCTCTTTGCTGCCCTATCTGGAGCTGGAGCACCGCTTGCCGGACAAGCTGCTCGGCATGAAAATCACAGAAGTGCTGGAGATACTGCGCGGCCTTGATAAGCAGAGCGACGAAGTACTGGCCGATTTTGGCGAGCCGGGCAAGCTGAATCTGGTGGAGTTTATGGAGGCGAACTACATGTTTAATATGCCCTTAGCCAGGTTCAGCTATCTGACCGGCCGCAGCCTCACCACTTTCAAGCGAGATTTCAAAAAGGCATTTCAGCTGAGTCCCCAGCGCTGGCTCACGCAGAAACGCTTGACGCTGGCGCATTATCAGCTGGCGGAGCAGAGAAAGAAACCGGTGGAGCTGTACCTGGAAGTAGGATTTGAAAATCTGGCGCACTTCTCTTACGCTTTCAAAAAGCAGTTTGGCTACTCCCCAACTGCTCTTGTCAGGTAGCCAATGAAGCTACCGCCAGGGCTCTGCCCTGCACCGCCAGCTGGCAGTGGTGGCACTCCCCACAGCTACGCGGACAGGTAGTGGTCAACTGAATTCTGTAGTTCTTTCATGTTTCTTCTAAACAGGCAAATGCCTGATCGGCACGGCTATGCCCGTGCGTGAGCCGTCTGGCCGCAGGGGGTTGCTGGTTTTTTTCTCACCAATCTTACTTCACCTTACCTAATTCATCATGAAGTCAGCATTAGTAACGGGCGCAAACAAAGGCATTGGCCTGGAAGTAGCCAAGCTGCTCGCCCAACACGGGTTCTTCGTATATCTCGGCAGCCGTAACGTGGCAAGTGGAGCAGCGGCCGTACAGCAGCTCAACGCCCTGGGTCTCACACACCTCGAAGCTGTGCAGCTGGATGTCACCAGTCCCGGTTCCATCCGGGCGGCCCGGACAACCATTGGCGAAAAAACGCCGGTTCTGGACGTACTGGTCAACAACGCCGGTATTTCTGGGGGCATGTCGCAGTCGGCCCAACATGCCACGCTGGCGCAGTTTCGGGACGTATTCGAAACCAACGTGTTCGGCGTGGCTGGGGTCACACAGGCGTTTCTCGATTTGCTGTCGGCCGCGCCGCAGCCGCGCATTGTCAACGTCAGTTCCGCCATGGCCTCCCTGACGCTGTACGCCGACTTTGATAACGAGAATTTTGCCTACCGTTTTCCGGTGTATCAGGCCTCGAAAACGGCCTTGAATATGTATACCCTTAACCTGGCTTACGAGCTGCGCGACACACCTTTCAAAATCAACGCAGTATGCCCAGGCTATACCCAGACTGATTTCACGGGACACCAGGGAACCAGCACGGTAGCAGAAGCCGGGCAGCGGATAGTGAAGTACGCATTGCTTGATTCGGATGGCCCTACCGGAAAATATTTCAGCGAGGAATATTTTCCCGCACCCGCAACTTGTCCGTGGTAAGCGAAAGATGAATTGTCATTATACATTGGCACACACTGAATTTCGGCTCGACGTAGCTCTGCGCAAAATTTCAGCTGAGCAGCTGCATACCGATGTATAACGACAGTTCAACGGCTACTCGTCGCCCTGGCCTTTGGTCAGCTCGGCTTGCAGGAAGTAGGCGCCGCGACGCACCAGTTGGGTGGTGTCGCGCACCTGGTCTAGCAGCGTGACGGCCACGGCGCCGTGCTGGGGCTGGCCCGCCCGCAGCTGCACCCGCCGGAAAGTGCTGCCCGCGCTGTCGGTGGCTGTGCGCACGAAGGCGTAGCTCACCTCCCCATCCTGAATAATGGCGTCTTCGGGTAGGGTGCGCTGGCGGCGCCCGCCCGTCTGGATGCGCGCCGACACGTATTGGCCGGGCAGCAGGTCGTCGCGCTCGGGCTCCAGGTGGGCGTGCACGCTCACGGTACGGTCGTTGTCGTCGAAGGCCTTACCTACCAGAAAGATGCGGGCCGTCATGTTGTCGGGCGAGCTGCTGTTGGGGATGTTGAACAGGATGCGCTGGCCCACCTTCACGCGGGCAATGTCCTTCTCAAACACCTTCAATTCTAGGTGCAAATCGGAGCGGTCTACTACTTCCACCAGCACGTCCTGCGGCCCCACGTACTGGCCAGGGTTGATGTTCACGGCGCGCACAAACCCACCCACCGGGGCCGTAAGCGGCACGGTAGGCGCAATGTAGCCGCCATCCAACCGCGCCACCGACAGGCCCAACATCCGCACCTGGGCGGCCAACGCACGCAGGGCAGCCTGCTCGGTCTGGTAGTCGGCCTGGGCTTGTTGAAGCTTGCGCTTGGCGCCTACGTCCTCGGCATCGAGTATTTGCTGGCGGTCCAGCTCCTGCTGCAAAAAGCGCAGGCGGGCACGGCTTTGCAGGTAGTTCTGTTGCAGTTGCAGGTAGTCGGGGTGGCGCAGCACGGCCACCGTGCCGCCGCGCTTGATAAACTCGCCCGGCAGCACGTTTACCTTCTGCACGTACCCGCCCATCACTGCCGAAATAGACGCCATATTCTGGGGCGGCACGTCGATGAGGCCATTGGCCGGCACATCGGTGGTCATTTCTTGGTGGTCGAAGGTGCCAATCTCGATGCCCGCAGCCTGCGTTTGGGTAGGGCTGAGAGTCAGTTGATTAGGCGCAACAGGCTTTTCTGTGGCCGCAGCCGCGGCGTGAGCTTCTTTGGTTTCCTGAGGGGTAGAGTTGCAGGCTGCTGTGAGGCAGGCGCATAGCAGGAGGAGCAGGCGGAAGGACCTCACCCCCCGGCCCCCTCTCCTCGGGGAGAGGGGGAGCCACAGCAGCGCATACGCATGCCAGGCGGTAGAAAATCGTTCGGCTCCTCTTCTCCCCGAGGAGAAGGGGCCAGAGGGTGAGGATACAGGCGGTGCATTAAACAGCGAGAAAAGCATATAGCGAAGTCGTTGAAATCAAAAAGGAAATCTGTTTAGGCCGTACGCCCTCGCTCGGCTGTGCCGAGTGAGGACTATGCTCCAGCAGCTTTGCTGCGTGCGTCTGCTCCATCTGCGCCACGCACGCAGCTTCGTACAAGCGGTGCAGACGGATTCGGGGCAGAGCCCCTCAAGCATAAAGCTCACTCGGCACAGTCGAGCGAGGGCGTACGGCCTGCTATTCCTCCGTGCCCGTGAGGGCCTGGAGCTGGAATAGCAGTTGGTTGTAGCGGCTCACCTGGTCGAGGTAGGCTTGTTGGATTTGCCAGGCGGGCTCGGTATTCACCACGTAGGTCACGTACTCCACATCGCCGGCGCGGAAGCTTTTCTCGGCCGTGCTCAGCACTAGGCGGGCCTGGGGTAGGGCCACGGTTTCGTAGTAGCGCAGGGAGGCGCGGGCGCGGGCCAACTGCTGGCGCAGGGTGCGTAGTTGGCTATTAAGCTGCACAGTGTAGTAGTTGAGCTGGTTGGTAGCATACTGCTCGCCTAATCGGGCTGCGGCAATGCGCGCCTTTTGGACCCCGCCCAGCAGCGGCACCGCCACGCCCGCCTGTGCCACCTGGTAGCCGCCTACCCGGCTGATACTCTGATTGAAATAACCCACCCGCAAATCAGGCAGGCGGCGCAGCTTCTCCACCTTGGTTTGTTGCTGACTGATGGTTACCTCCTGCCGCAGCAGGCCCAGGGTAGGGTTGGCATCGGGCGAGAGGGCCACGGTGTCGGCGGGGTTGATGGTGGCTACCACGCTGGCCGCGGTATCCACATCCACGGGGGTAGGGTAGCCCAGCAGCACGCCCAGTTGCTGGCGCTGCACCTGCACATCGGTGAGCAGGGTGAGCAGCTGGTTTTGCAACTCCAGCATCCGGGCCTCGGCGGCCACCTGCTCCAGGCGGTTGGTTTCGCCTACCTGGTAGCGGATGCGGGCGGCGTGGGCGGCGCGGCGGTAGAGGCTATCCTGGCGGCGCAACAGCTGCACGCGACGGTAAGCAATCAGCAAATCGTAGTAGTCAGTACGGATGACGCGGGTTAACTCGCGGCGTTGGGTGCGGGCACGCTGCTCGGCGGCACCCGTCTGGTTTTCGAGCAGGCGCTTCTGAGCTGCGTAGAGGGTAGGGAAGGCCGTTTGCTGGATGATGTTGAAGCTCTGGTCGGTGGAAGCATCCGAAATCTGTCCGCGCTGGTAGTCCAGCACCGTGCGCGGCACGTCGTAGCCGGAGCGGTTCAGGGCCTGCTGCCGGCGCACCTCTAGCGCCGCCGACTGCACCAGCAGACTCTGCCCCAACCCTGCCTGCAACGCCTGCCCCACCGACAGCGGCCCGGTAGGCGGCGCCACGGCGGTTTGCCCGGCTGTGCTACCCAGCGTGTTTTGGGCCGCGGCCGCGCGGGGTAGGAGCAAACCTGTCAACGCGACCAGCATCATCAATAAAGTAGTAGCTGGTCCGATGCGTGGCGTTTCCGGGGCCGGTTTATGATGGTGTTTCAGCTCTTCCTCGGCTTGCTGCGCTTCCTCTTGCTGCTTCTCAGCCGCTTCTTCGGCTTCGGCCGTAGGGCTCGGCTCGCCATCTTTGGTGAAATAGGTGTAGAGCACCGGCAGCACTACCAGCGTGAGCAGGGTAGCCGAAATCAAGCCCCCAATCACCACCGTAGCCAACGGTTTCTGTACCTCCGCGCCGGCTGAGGTAGACAGGGCCATGGGCAGGAAGCCCAGCGAGGCCACCGCCGCCGTGAGCAGCACTGGCCGGAAACGCTCGGCAGTAGCACGCAGAACCCGTTCGCGCACGTCGTGCACACCCTCGGCGGCCAGCTCGTTTAGGCTGGCGACCAGCACAATCCCATTGAGTACGGCCACCCCAAACAGCGCAATAAACCCTACCCCCGCCGAGATACTGAACGGCATCCCGCGCAGCCACAGGGCCAGCACGCCGCCAATAGCCGCCAGCGGAATGCCCGTGAAAATGAGAGCCGCCTGCTTCATGGAACTGAACGACAGGTAGAGCAGCGTAAAAATCAGGAGCAATGACACCGGCACGGCAATGGTGAGGCGGGCCTTGGCACGCTGCAAATTCTCAAACTCGCCCCCGTATACCACCGTGTAGCCCGTGGGCAGCTTCACGCCCTGCTGAATCTTCTGCTGAATTTCCTCCACCAGACTCTGAATGTCGCGGTTGCGCACGTTCACGCCAATGTTGATGCGGCGCTGGGCGTCGTCGCGGGAGATTTGGGTAGGGGCGTTGCGGTATTGCACCTGGGCCACCTCTTCCAGCGGAATTTTCTGGCCGTTGGGCAGGTCCACGTAAAGGCGGCGCAGGTCGGCGAGGCTGGTGCGCCGGGCCGAGTCGAGGCGCACGACCAGGTCGTAGCGGCGCTCCTTTTCGTATACCTGCCCGGCCACGTCGCCCGCGAAGGAGGCGCGCAGCAGCGTGTTCAGGTCTTCCACGCGCAGCCCGTAGCGGGCCAACTTAGCGCGGTCGTAGGTCACGCGCATCTGCGGCAGGCCCACAATCTGCTCCACCTTCAGGTCGCCTACCCCCGCCAGGGGCCGGATGAGCGCGGCGGCCTGGTTGGCCTTTTCGTATAGTACTTCTAGGTCATCGCCGTAAATTTTGATGCTGATATCCGACTTCACGCCCGAAATCAGCTCATTAAACCGCATCTGAATGGGTTGCTGAAACTCCAGGTTGATGCCCGGAATACCAGCCAGCGCCTCCTGCATCTTCTCCGCCAGCCCCTCGCGCGAGTGCGCCGAGGTCCATTCTTCCTGATTTTTCAGAATCACAATCTGGTCGGAGTCTTCCAGCGACATAGGGTCGGTAGGGATTTCGGACGTGCCGATTTTGCCCACAATCTGCTGAATTTCAGGAAACTCGCGCAGTAGGGTTTTCTGCACTTTGGTGGTGGTTTTGATGCTCTGGTCCAGTGACGAGCCCGGCGCCAGCGTCACGTTTACGGCAAAGTCGCCCTCATCGAGCTGCGGAATAAACTCACCGCCCATTTTCAGGAAAATAGCCACGGCCCCCACCAGCAAGGCCACCGCCGCGCCCACCACAATAGGCCGGATGCGCAACGCCCCCCGGATGATGGGGTCGTAGCCGCGGTGCAGGGTGCTCATGATGCGGTCGGCCAGGGTGCCTTCCTCCTTAATGTCTTTGCGCAAGGCCCAGGCGGCTACGGCCGGCACGTAGGTGAGGCACAGAATCATGGCTCCGATGATGGCAAAGCTCACCGTGAGGGCCATGGGGCGGAACATCTTGCCCTCTACCCCAGTCAGCGACAGGATGGGGAAGTACACAATCAGAATGATGAGCTGCCCGAACAAGGCCGAGCGCATCAGGCGCGTGGCGGCGGTTTGGGCCACCTGGTCCATGGTCTCGTTGGCGGCCCGCTGCCGCTCGTGCACTAGGTGAAAAATCATAGCCTCCACAATAATCACGGCCCCGTCCACAATCAGCCCGAAGTCCAGCGCGCCGAGGCTCATCAGGTTGGCCGATACGCCGAACACCTTCATCATGGCCAGCGCAAACAGCATGCACAAGGGAATCATGGCCGCCACCACCAGGCCAGCGCGCAGGTTGCCCAGCAGCACCAGCAGCACAATTATCACGATGACGCCGCCTTCCAGCAGGTTTTTGCTGACCGTGTGAATGGCTTTGTCAATGAGTTTGGTGCGGTCGAGGAAGGGGAGCACGCGCACGCCGGCGGGTAGGGCTTTTTCGATCTGCGCCACCCGCTCCTTCACGTTTTTGATGGTGGCCTCGGAGCTGGCGCCCTTCAGCATCAGCACAATACCGCCCACGGCCTCGCCCTGGCCGTTGCGCGTCATGGCGCCGTAGCGCACGGCGTGGCCAAACTGCACGGTCGTCACGTCGCCTACCAGCAGGGGCACGCTGCCCACTTGCTTCACCACAATCTGCCGGATGTCGTCCAGGGATTCTACCCTACCCTCGCCGCGGATGAAGTAGGCATTGGGGCCGCGCTCCAGGTAGCTGCCGCCGGTGTTGCCGTTGCCGGTTTGCAAGGCCTGCATCAGCTCGGGCAGACTCACGCCGGCCGAGGCCAGCCGCTCGGGGTTCACACTCACCTCGTACTGGCGCACGTAGCCGCCGAAGCTGCTCACATCTACCACGCCCGGCGTGCCGGATAGCTGGCGCTTCACAATCCAGTCCTGCATGTCGCGCAGGGCCGAGAGGGAGTACTGGCCTTTGTACTTGGGGTCGACTTCCAGTGAATACTGAAAAATCTCGCCCAAGCCCGTGGTGATGGGCGCCATAGTAGGCGTGCCTAGCCCCGCGCCCAGGTCGGCCTGGGCCGTGGTGAGCTTCTCGGCCACCAGCTGGCGCGTGAGGTAGGTGTCCACGTCTTCCTCAAACACCACCGTGATAACGGAGAGGCCAAAGCGCGAAATAGAGCGAATTTCACGCACGTTGGGGATGGTGCGCAGCTGCAATTCCAGCGGAATGGTGAGCAACTGCTCCACCTCCTGCGCCGCCAGCGCCGGCGACTGGGTGATGACCTGGACCTGGTTGTTGGTGACGTCGGGGATGGCATCCAGCGGCAGGGTAGTGGCCGCGTAGCCGCCCCAAGCCACCAGGGCAAGCAGCATCAGAGCAACAAGGAGCTTGTTGCGGATACTTAGGGCAATAATTCGGGAGAGCATGAGCAAATAGGCAAAGCCGCGCTTCGCCGGAATACGACCTAGCCCCGGCGCGCTTACCGCATACGGCAGGCGCGGCCACGGGTAGCCGGGTTGGTTTTAGAAGGAGAGGGGAGGCTGACCGGCCACATGAACCGGCTGGGGTAGGGGCGACTTGCAGCCGCCCGCGGGGTAGGGTAGGGCTAGGACTAGTGATCCGTCAGAAATAGGCAGCCTGTCAGCAAGTAGCTGCTTCCTAGTATGAACGGTGTGCCGAATACTAGCAACGGCACCCAATAGTCCTGCGAGCGGCTGCAAGCCGCCCCTACCCACTTAGGCCCGTGGTGGTTGCAATAGCGCCCTGCTAAAGCTGAAGGCATACGACGTGGCTTCGCTGACGCGATGAGCCGGCGCGGGCCAGTGTACGCGCAAGGGCACTACCACGGGCCGGGCCGGCAGCACGTAGGCCGCCATCACGCAGTCGTGGTGGCTGTGCAGCGGCAGCTTTTGGTGCTCAATGTTGTGCTGGGCCGAGTGCGCGTGCAGGTAGTGCGTGGTATTGGGGCTGTAGTGCAGCACCAGAAACTCGCTCAGCGACAGGCTGCCACCTGCCACGGTGTGGTGGTATTGGTAGTGGTCCAGCAGCTCGGGCAGCTTCGTCAGTTCCGACAAATCATTTTGCGGAATCAGGCTGCCCGCGAGCATCAAGAACGCTAGAAAGAAAGCCAGCACGGATTTCATGCGAGCAAAGGTACGGCAGAAAGCCCGTTTGTGTGGGGAGGTATCCTTAGAATTGGCTTAAGTTGGGTGCCAACGCAGGCAGCGGTTCCAGTAATTCGCCATCGAGCTGAACACTATTTCAAAGAGTAGTACCAACTTCAGTGCAACTTTTGCGTAGGTGCACTCTACCCCACGGCTCATTGCTCTTGGGAAACTGCTACTATGCAAAAAATCCTGTTCCTGGGCAGCCTGCTGCTGTTATTGCTGTGGTGGCCATCCTCCGCCGCTGCGTATTCGGTGCTCACGCACCAAGCCAACGTCGACTCGGTGTGGCGGCGCTGCCTGGTGCCGCTGCTGGCTAAGCGCTACCCTGGCGCTACCCCGGAGGAGTGGAAATCGGCCAAGGCGTATGCCTACGGCGGGTCCATTATTCAAGATATGGGCTACTACCCGTTCGGCTCCAAGCTATTCACCAATTTGGCGCACTACGTGCGCAGCGGTGACTTTGTGCAAAATATGCTGAACGAGGCCCACGACCGGGAGGAGTACGCCTTTGCCCTGGGCGCGCTGGCCCACTATGTGGCCGATATTAAAGGCCATTCCGAAGGCACCAACCGCGCCATGCCCTCGGTGTACCCCAAGCTGGCGGCTGAGTTTGGCAATTACATCACCTACGAGCAGGCGCCCATTCAACACACGCAGCTGGAGTTTGCCTTTGATGTGGTGCAGCTAGCCGCTGGGCGCTACCGCTCCGATAAGTACCACGATTTTATCGGCTTCAAGGTGGATAAAGACCTGCTAGAGCGGGCTTTCCAGAAAACCTACGGCCTGGAGCTGGGCCAGATTGTATTCAACGTAGACCTAAGCATCAGCGCCTACCGCTTCTCGGTGATGCAGCTGATTCCGACGGCCTCGCGGGCGGCCTGGCATGCCGAGCGCAAGAATATCAAGAAGCTGGACAAACGCGCCCGTCGCCGCGACTACGTGTACCGCGTGAACCAGCGCGAATATCGCCGCGAGTTCGGCACCACTGATTTCGACAAGCCGGGCTTCGGGGCCAAAATTCTGTCAAAAGCCATTCAGGTGCTGCCCAAAATTGGCCCGCTCCGGCCCTTTGCCTTCAAGCTGCCCACCCCCGAGGCGCAGAAGTTTTTCAAGGAAAGCTTTCAGCAAGTGATGGAGGACTACTGCAAAGTGCTGACGAAAACCAAAACGCTGGCCGCCGAGCAAAATCCCGACCTCCCCAACTATGACTTCGACACGGGCCACGCCACCAAGCTAGGCGAGTACCCGCTGGCCGACGAAACCTACGGCGAGCTACTCCGCAAGCTGCACGACAAGAAGTTTGAAGGCATGACCCCCGAGCTGCGCCAGAGCATCCTGGCGTTCTTCTCCAACACCCCGCCCCAAAAGCCCGCCGACGAAGACGAAAAAAAGAAAATAGAGCAAACCGAAGCGGCCCTAGCCGATTTGCGAGCGATGAAGTAGGGTAGGAGGGTGTGAGGGTGTGAGGGTAGGAAGAAAAAAGCGTGTGTCATCCTGAGCTTGCGAAGGACCTTATGCCAGTTGAACGAGTCGTTGTGACGAATATCGTTCTGACGTGATAAGGTCCTTCGCAAGCTCAGGATGACACGCGCTTTTTTCTTCCTACCCCCACACCCTCCTACCTTTCTACCCTAAACTACTCCCCCTGCACCAAGCCACTGCTCAAACGCCGCAGGGCGGTTTCGGCTTGTTTGGCGTCGTAGCGGATGTCGAGGAGGCGTACTTCGGCGGCGAGCTGGGTGTTTTGGGCCACGCGCAGGTCCAGGGGCGTGAGCAGACCCAGACGGTAGCGCTCCAGGGCAATAGCCACGTTTTGGCGTGCCAGCTTGATATTGTCTTCTTCCAGCTGCAACAGCTGCAAGCGGTTCTGATAGCGCACGTAGGCTTGCTCCAGCTCCGCATCGAGCTGCAATTGGGTTTGATCGAGCTGGAGCTTGGTTTGGAGTTCCGTCACGCGGGCGTTCTGTTCCAGGCGCGTGCGGTTGAAGCCGTCAAAAATCGGGATGGAGGCCTGCACACCGTAGCCAGGACCATACACGCGGCTCACGTTGGACCCCAAAAAACTACCTTGTTGCGTGTTGATAAAGATGGCGTTGTTGATGTTGCGCGTGAGGCCGTAGCTACCCGTAAGCGACAGGGTAGGGTAGCGGCTGGCCCGAATCAGGCGGCGGTCGTAGGTAGCCACGCTGGTATTCAGTTGGGCCTGTTGCAAGCGCGGGTTGCGCTGGCGCACGGCCTGGGCAATAGCATCGTGGTTGAGGCCGCGGGCTACCACAATCGAGTCGGTAGGCTGAAAATCGACGTTGGGCGCCCGGCTCAGCAGGTTGTTCAAGTTGATTTTGGCCGTAGCCAATAGCTCCTGCTGCTGAATGAGCAGGGAGCGGTCGGCATTGAAGTCCACCTGCGCCGTGAGTAGATTCACCTTAGCCGTGAGGCCCACGTCTACCTGCGCTTGGGTCAGGTCGATGCGCGCCTGCCCGATGTTCAGGGCTTCTTCCAGCGACTTAATCTTGCCCGACTCGCGCACCACGGCGTAGTAGGCGTCGGTGATATCGGCAATGGTTTGCTCCACCGTCGTGCGCGTCACCTCCCGCTGAAACTGCTCCAGCGTGCGCAAGCGGTCCAGGGCAATAAACATCCCGAGGCCATCAAAAATCGTCCAGTTCAGGTTGGCCGTGGCCGCCAGGGCATTGGCCTTGCCGCCACGTACCACGCGCGGGTCGTTGTTGTTGAGCTGCTGGCGGGAATTGTTGACGTTGAACGTGCGCAGGGCGTTGCCACTGATAACGGGCAGTTGGCCTGCGTTGCCACGGGTTACGTTGTTGCTGGCAATTTCCTCGTCGCGCCGGGCCAGCAAGATGCCGTAGTTGCTTTGTAAGCCCATGCGCAGAGCTTCTTCCAGGGAAAGCGGCGGGGCAGGCACCACGGTAGCCGGCTTTTCGGTTTGGGGCTTGGCTTCGGGCTTGGGAAGCTGCTGCGCCACCGCTACGCCACTCAACAGGAAACAGGAGGTAAGAAAAAAGCAGAAACGGGTAGCAGAAAACATGCGGGGCAGACTAGGCGGGGAGGAACGGATGCCCGTCATGCTGAGCTTGTCGAAGCATCTCTACCAGGAGTAATTCTGTTGATTGAAATTACTCCCGGTAGAGATGCTTCGACAAGCTCAGCATGACGGTTTATTTGAATAATTACGCCGGTTGCAGCTCGCGCTGCTCTGTAGGTAGGGGTTGGTCTTGCGAGGTGTCGGCGCCCGACGTGGGCTTGTGCTTTTTTGCCGTAGCAAAGTAGGAGTACATCACCGGCACCACGTACAGCGTAAGGATGGTAGCAAACAGCAAGCCGCCTACTACCCCAATGCCCATGGCCCGGCGGCTAAACGCGCCCGCACCCGTGGCTACGGCAATGGGCAAAATACCCAGCACGGCGCACAGCGAGGTCATCAGAATAGGACGGAAGCGGGCCGTGGCACCTTCCACCAAGCCCGTCATGTAGTCGAGGCCGTGCTCCACGCGCTGGTTGGCAAACTCCACAATCAGGATACCGTTCTTCGTCACCAGCCCTACCAGCATGATGATGCCGATTTGCGAGAACAGGTTGAGGGTCTGGTTGAAATACCACAAGCTCAGCAGCGCGCCTGCCAGTGCCAGCGGCACCGTAATCATGATAATGCCCGGGTCGCGGAAGCTTTCAAACTGCGCGGCCAGAATCAGGTAGATCAGTACCAAGGCCAGCCCAAAGGCAAACAGCAGCGACGAGGAGCTTTCCTCAAAGTCGCGCGAGGCACCCGACAGGGCCGTGCTAAAGGAGTCGTCCAGGGTTTTATCGGCAATGCGGCGCATGGCGGCAATGCCGTCGCCCAGAGTTTTGTTGGGGCTGAGCGCCGCCGATATAGTGGCCGCATTGTAGCGGTTGAAGCGGTAGAGTTGGGGCGGCGTGCTCTGCTCTTCTAGCCGAATCACGTTGTCGAGCTGGATGAGCTTGCCCTCACGGTTTTTCACGTAGAGCGTGCGCACATCCAGTGGCTGATTGCGGTCTTCGCGCGCCACTTGCCCAATAATCTGATACTGCTTGCTGTCTTTGATGAAGTAGCCGTAGCGCGCCCCGCTCAGGCCGGCCTGCAAGGTTTGCGAAATATCCTGCACCGACACGCCTAAACTTTGTGCCTTCTCGCGGTCAATAATCACGCGCAACTCAGGCTTGCTGAACTTCAGGTTCACATCCACAAAGCTGAAGGTAGGGTCCTGACGAGCTGCATCCAGGAACTTAGGCACAGCATCGCGCAGCTTCTCGAAGTTCTGGGTTTGCAGTACAAATTGCACTGGCAAGCCCCCGCCGCTGTTGCCAATGCTCTGGTCCTGCGATACAGAGGTGCGGCCATTGGTAAGCTGCTTCACGCTGAGGGTCAACTTATCAGCCAATTGTTGCTGACTCATGGGGCGGTTTTCGGCATCCACCAGCAGAATGCGGGCAATACCTGTGTTTACAACACCCGCGCCGCCGCCACCGCTCGGAGCCGTTACAGTCAGCACATTGTCCAGGTTTTCAGTGCCCACCGAGTCAATAATCATTCTTGTGAGCCGATCCATGTAGGCGGTCATGTATTCGAACGACGCGCCCTCAGGGCCAGTGGCATTCACGTTGATGCGGTTCCGGTCTTCTATTGGAGCCAGCTCGGAGGGTAGGGCGCCCATAAAGAACCAAATGCCTACCCCCGTGCCTACCACCATCAGCCAGGCCCAGTAGCGGTTGCGCAGAAAGGCTTCCAGGCTATGGCGGTAGCCGGTGGTCAGGCGCTCGAAGAAGGGCTCCGTTTTGCGGTAAAACCAGTTGTGCGTTTCCTGCCGCTTCAGAATCTGCGAGCACATCATGGGCGTGAGTGTGAGCGACACAAAGGCCGATATCAGTACCGAGCCCGCCAGTACAATTCCAAACTCGCGGAACAAGCGCCCTGTGATGCCTTCCAAGAAGATAACGGGTAGGAACACCGCGGCCAACACCACCGTGGTCGATACCACGGCCATCAGAATCTCCTCCGAGCCCTTAATGGCCGCTTCCCGCGGGTCGTCGCCGGCTTCAATACGCGAGTAGATATTTTCCAATACCACAATGGCGTCGTCTACTACCAGGCTGATGGCCAGTACGATGGCCAACAGCGTGAGCACGTTGATAGAGAAGTCCAGCAGGTACATAATAAAGAAAATACCCACCAAGGATACCGGAATAGCCACCACCGGAATAATAGTGGAGCGGAAGTCGCGCAGGAACAGAAAAATCACCACTACTACCAGCACGAAGGCCTCAATAATGGTGTGCTCTACCTCGCCAATAGAAGCCCGGATAAACACCGAGTTATCAAAACCGGTGCTCAGCTTCAAGTCTTCGGGCAAGTCCTTCTTATACTGCTCAATGCGCCGGTTGAACTCGTTGGCAATTTCAATCTGGTTGGAGCCCGGCTGCGGCACGGCGTTGATGCCTACCATCGGAAAGCCGTTGCGCGCCAACGACGACTGATCGTTTTCGGGGTAGAGCTCGGCCGTGCCCACGTCAGACAGCCGCACCAGCGCGGTGGGGTCGTTACGAAGAATCAGGTTGTTGAAGTCCTCCACCGAGTACAGGCGGCCCATAGTGCGCAGTGTGAGCTGAGTGGCTTCGCCCTGCACAGCACCGCCGGGCAGCTCCACGTTTTCGCGGCGCAGGGCCGTTTGCACGTCCACCGGCGAGATGCCCAGTGCGGCCATCTTCACGGGGTCTAGCCACAGGCGCATCGAGTATTTTCGCTCGCCCCACACCCGCACTTCACTCACGCCGGGAATGGTTTGCAGCCGTTCGCGCAGCACGTTGTTGGCGTAGTCGGTCAGCTCTAGCAGGCTGCGCTTGCTGCTGCTCAGGTACACCAGCACAATGGGTTGCGAGTCGGCGTTGGCCTTGCTCACCGTGGGCGGGTCCACGTCGTCGGGGAGGCGCCGCTGGGCCGCCGATACCTTGTCGCGCACGTCGTTGGCGGCGGCTTCCAGGTTGGCGTCCAGATCAAACTCCACGCTGATCTGGGAGCGGCCGTCGCGGGAGGTAGAGGTTAGGTTGCGGATACCCGCAATGCCGTTGATACCCTCCTCCAGCGGCTCCGTAATCTGCGACTGAATCACGTCGGCCGACGCGCCGGTATAGGTGGTCGACACCGAAATAAACGGCGGGTCGACGCTCGGATATTCCCGAATGCTGAGGTAGCGAAACCCGATGACGCCAAAAATCACGATGAGCAAGCTCATCACAATGGCCAAAACCGGGCGGTTGATGCTGGTGGAAGATAAACTCATGGGTGGAGGGAAGTAGAAAGAACGACAACTCCCCTCCTCAGTTGAGACGGGGATGCTTTGGCGTTAGCCAAAGCTGGGATGGTTGGCTCGTTGCTGATGTTGTTTATAAAACAGTACTAACTATATGATTATCTGTTTGGTAGTTGTTCGTGCGACGTTAACAACATCAGCAACGAGCCAACCACCTCAGTTGCCGCTGAAGCGGCAACATTCCCTTCTCAGTTGAGGAGGGGCGTGTCGTTCTATTTTTGCACGGCTACCTTGTCGCCGGCTTTTATTTGCAGAATACCCGTCCGGATCAGCGAATCGCCCACGGTTAGGCCCTCGGTGATTTCAATAAGCTTCGTGGAGCGGTTGCCGATTTTCACCTTGCGCGACTCCGCTTTCCCATCCTTCACAACGTACACCGTGTAGCCACTGGCATCCGGAATAACAGCCTCAGTCGGAATCTGCAAAGCCTCGGTGGTAGCGCCCAGCTCCAGATTAACCTTCACGAAAGCGCCAGGGCGCAACTCATCCTGTGCGTTGGGGTAAAGAGCCCGCACCTGCAAGGTGCGCGAAACAGGGTCAATCTGGGGATTGATGGCATACACTTTTGCCCGATATTTTTTGGTAGTGCCTTCGTCGGTTACCGTTACGGGGTCGCCTACCTTCACGGCATTGGAAAAGCGGCTGGGTACGGCAAAGTCGATTTTTACGGGACGAATACGGGAGAGCGTCGTAATCTGCGTGCCGGGGCTTACGTAGGTGCCCACGGTGGCAGTCGTCAGCCCAAGCACACCGCTAAAGGGCGCCCGCACATAGGCTTTGGCCAAGGCAGCACGTAGCGCCTGCTCATCGGCGCGGGCCGTAAGCAGCAGGTTGTTGGTTTGCTCGTATTCCTGGGCGCTGATATATTCCTTCTCCAGCAGCGTGCGTTGGCGCTTTTCCTGGTCCTGGTATAGCTTCAGGTTGAAAGCCTGCCGCTTCAAATTGGCCTGAATCTCGTCGGCGTTGATGGTGAACAGCAACTGGCCTTTTTTCACCGGTTGGCCTTCCTTGATGTTGAGGCTGGTAATCTTGCCCGAAATCTCACTCTGAATCACCACCGACTCATCGGCCAGCACCGAGCCCGTAGCGGCTACCACATTGGAAAGGCTGGTCGCCTTCACCGGGTATACCTGTACTGGGACGCGACTGGCCGTTTTGCTACCCGCAGCCTTGCCTCCACCTTTGCTACCCTTGCCCCCAGCCTCGGGCGAAGGAAAGAACTTGTACTTCACAAAAACCAGCGCGCCTATAACGGCCAGGACAATGATAATTCCGAGAATCCGACGACCGGGGCTGGTTGTCGAAGTGGTTTCTACTTCCTCTCGCTCCTGCGTTTGCATGTAATAAAGGCGTGATTACTAATAGGTAAGCGTGAATGGCGCTGGGTGGCAATCCATCACAACGACGGGTAGGGCGTTAGAGTTTAGCGGAAAACAACTTCTCTGCCGACTTACCCTTGCTAAGACACAGAAAAAGCCTGCGAGTTGCAGGCTTTTTCTGGGAAAGCGGCTGTTTATATCGCTTTCCAGTGCTGTAGTGTAGTGCGCTATTTGTCCAGCATATGGATCGTTATTAATTTCTCCAACACATGTGCTGCTGCAACGCAATGGGTTGCCGACTACCGGTCTGGCTCTCATTACTAGATGCTGCCCCGTACTTTTACACCCTATGAGCGTTCCTAAAAATCCCACCCAAGCACAGCGCAATTTCTTTCAGGACGTGCACGAAGTGGTGCGCCTGGTACCGTCCGGCCGCGTAACGACCTACGGTGCTATTGCCAACTACCTGGGTGCCCGCCACGGTGCGCGCATGGTAGGCTGGGCCATGATGGCCGCCCATACGGCTCACCAACCGGTACCCGCACACCGCGTTATCAACCGGCTGGGGCTGCTCACGGGCCGGCAGCACTTCGCTACTTCCACCGCCATGCAGGAGGCGCTGGAGGCCGAAGGTGTGCGGGTGGTGGAAGACCAAGTGCAAAACTTTCGGGAGCTGTTCTGGGACCCGGCCGCGGAGCTGGAGTAGTAAAACGAAGTGGCCGTTTACCTGTTCGTAGGAGTAACCGATAATCAGAACGCATGACCAAACAACGCATTGCCGTGGATATGGACGAGGTAATTGCCGACTCCATTGCCCGCTTTCAGGAGTGGTATCTCCGAGATTATAAAATAGAGCTGACTCTGGACCAGCTACAAGGCAAAAGTGCCCATCAGGCTGTAGCGCCAGAGCACCAGCCCATCATCCGCGACTACGTGAACCGGGAAGGCTTCTTCCGCGACCTGCCCATTATCAAAGATAGCCAACAGGTGCTGCGTGCCTTATCGGAGCGGTACGAGCTGTTTATTGCCACGGCGGCCATGGAGTTTCCCAACTGCTTCCGCGACAAATACGACTGGCTGCAACAGCACTTTCCGTTCATCCCGTGGCCCAACTACGTGTTCTGCGGCGACAAAAGTATCCTCAACGCCGACTATCTCATCGACGACAACGCCTTTAATTTTGAGCGTTTCCGGGGCGAGGGTATCCTATTTAATGCCCCACACAACATCCACGAAACCGGCTACCGCCGCGTGCATAGCTGGCAGGAGGTAGGGGAGCTGCTGCTGTGAGGGGAGGGGTAGAAGCAGGTGGAAGCTAAAAAGTAGAACGTCATGCTGAGCTTGTCGAAGCATCTCGCGTGCTGATGGCGGATAGTAACTCCAACATCAGCACGCGAGATGCTTCGACAAGCTCAGCATGACGTTCCTTTAAACTTTCTACAATGCCCTACCCTATACCGATGCCAGCTGCGCCTTGATGGCGCGGCGGTAGCAGTCTTCGTACAGGGGTACAATCTTGTCTACCTCAAACTCCTCGGCGCGGGCTAGGGCGGCTGCCTTGAATCGGGGTAGGTTTTCGTCGCGCAGGATAAATAGGGCTTGCTGCACCATATCTGGCACGTCGCCGATTTCGCTAACGGTGCCAGTCACGCCGTTGATATTCAGCTCGGGAATGCCACCGGCGTTGGTGCTCAGCACCGGTACTTCGCAGGCCATGGCTTCCAGCGCCGCCAGCCCAAAACTTTCTTTTTCTGAAGGCATTAGGAATAGGTCCGTCACGCTCAGAACTTCCTCCACGGCTTCCAGCTTGCCCAGGAAGCGCACGTCTTGGTGGTGCTCCAGCTCCCGCACAATTTTCTCGATGCGCGGGCGGTCGGGACCGTCGCCTACCAGCAGCAGCTTAACCGGAATCTGCTCACGCACGCCGGCAAAGATGCGCACCACGTCCTCCACGCGCTTCACCGAGCGGAAGTTGGATGTATGCGTGAGTAGCTTCTCACCGTTGGGCGCAATGGCCGCCCGGAAGTGCTCCTTGTTCTGTTTCTTGAAGCGCTCCAAGTTGATGAAATTCGGAATTACCTCAATGTCCTTTTCGATGGCGAAGTACTCGTAGGTCTCGCGCCGCAGATCAGCCGATACGGCCGTCACGCCGTCGCTCTGGTTGATGCTGAACGTGACTACGGGCTCGTAGCTGGCGTCTTTGCCCACCAGTGTAATATCGGTGCCGTGCAGGGTCGTTACTACCGGCACCCGAATGCCGCGGGTGAGCAGAATCTGCTTGGCCATATACGCCGCCGAAGCGTGCGGAATGGCGTAGTGCACGTGCAGCACATCCAGCTTTTCGTTCTGCACAATGTCTACCATCTTGCTCGCTAGCGCCAGCTCGTAGGGCGGAAACTGAAACAAGGGGTAGGGCGGAATGTATACCTCGTGGTAGAACAGATTCTCGTTGAAAAAATCGAGGCGCACGGGCTGGCTGTAGGTGATAAAGTGCACCCGGTGACCCTTTAGCGCCAGGGCTTTACCTAGCTCGGTGGCTACCACGCCGGAGCCGCCAAAAGTGGGGTAACAAACAATGCCGATATTCATAGGTAGGGCAGGCAGAGGCGCAAAGAGATGCGCGAATGGTGGAAGGGGAGTCTGAAAAATAAGAACCGGATACGGCCGCAGGGTTGCAAATGCTACAAGCAAAACCGGCGGCCTACCACCTAAAACAGGTGCCGGGCCGCCGGTTGCGGAGCTACTCAGAAGAAAATGCAATCAGCCAACAGCTCATGTCTTTTGCAGTGCTTTGTAGATAACGTCGTGAATGCGCGTGCGGATATTGTACTGCACCAGTTTGCGGTTGCTGGCGTCGGGGTACACGCGGTTAGAAAGAAAGATGTATACGATTTTGTTTTCGGGATCGAGCCACACGCAGGTGCCTGTGAAGCCCGTATGCCCAAACGTGCTGGCCGGCGACAGGTTGGAAGTCGGCCCCGATTCCTTCTCCGGCGTGCCTTTGTCCCAGCCCAGCGCCCGGCGGTTGCCAGCCACGCCACTGGTACGCACAAAGTCCGTAACCACCGGCGTGCGGAAGTAGCGCGCGCCACCGTAGTTACCGTTCTGCAAGTCCATCTGCATCAGAATAGCCAAGTCGTTGGCATTCGAAAATAAGCCTGCATGCCCCGCAATGCCGCCCACCAGCGCGGCCGATTGGTCGTGCACGTTGCCCTGCAACAGGGTGTGGCGGTAGTAGTTGTCGTTTTCAGTGGGGGCGATGCAGGATTTGGGGAAGCGGTTGAGCGGATTGTAGGTCATCGACCCCAGCCCCAGCGGCTTGTAGAAGGTAGCGTCCAGAAAATCCTCGATGGGCTGCTTCAAAATCCGCTCGCACAGGTGCTTCATTATTATGAAGCTTAAGTCACTGTATTCCACGGGATACTTTCCCTTCACCTTAGGCAGCAGCGCCGAATTGATAGTCCAGGCCCACACCGAATCGGCGGCGGTTTTCACGCTGTACAGTTCAGGCGTGACTTCGTTGGGGAACTGCGCGGTGCTGGTGGTGGCGTAGTAAGCAGGCTTAGGACCGGCGCTGGTCACGGTCTTCTCCCAGGTAGCAATACCCGGTTTCAGGCCAGCCTGGTGCAGGAGCACGTCGCGCACCAGCATGTCGCGCTTGTTGCTGTTGCGTAATTCGGGTAGGTAGGCAGATACTTTCTCATCGAGGTTGAGTTTGCCCTGATCTTTCAGGTACATCACCGCCTGCAAAGTGCCGGCTACTTTGGTCACGGAGGCCAGGTCGTAGAGCGTGCTGTTGCTCACGGGCTGTTCCTTGTTGTAGGTGTAGTAGCCGTAGCTTTTGTCGAACACCACAGCACCGTTCTTAGCCACCAGCACCTGGCAGCCGGGTGCGGCGGCGTAGGCCACCGTTTCGAGGGCAATGTTGTCGATCTGTGCCAGTACTTTTGAGTCCAGCCCCTCGCTTTCGGGGGTGGTGTAGCGCAGGCGGCGCAGGTCGGGGGTAGGCAGGCCCACGCCCGCCTTCAGGGTAGGCGACACCGTAACGGGCAACTGGCCCTTGGCCGGCAACGCCCCAAACAGCACCTGCGGCACCACCAACTGCGAGGCGTAGTTGTCTTCGTAGCCGCACACCAGCGTGCGGGCGTCTTCCAAATACTTCAGCGAGTAGGCATTGCCCATGGCCACCACTACCACCTTCAGGTGCGGGTTGGCTTGCAGGCGTTTCAGGAAGGTGAGGGTGCCATCGCCCAGCCCGTAGTTGTGGGTGGGCGTGTTGTTCATATTGTGCAGGCTCACCACCACCGTGTTGTAGGGTGTGAGGCGCGTGAGGATCTGCTCGAAGGTAGAGTCGGGCGCGTAGCGGTTGCTGATGGCGTACACCGGCCCCGGCTGGTACTTGTTCATCGTTTCGCCAAACGTGCTACCCGGCTTTGTGCCAATGGTAATGGTGGCGATGCGCAGGGTATCCAGGCGCTGCAAGGGGAGGAGGTCGTCCTGATTTTTAGCTACCGTGGTGGCGTGCTCATAAATCTGCTGCTGCACGGTGCGGGCCGCGGGGCGGTCCAGGTTCTGCATTAGGTTGGGCACATCCACGGGCTGGTAGCGGTTGAGGCCGGCCCAGAATTTAGCCCGCAAGATCTTGCGCACCCGCTGGTCAATGTCTTCTTGCTGAATTCGGCCCGCTGCTACGGCTTCTTTGATCTTTTGCAGGGCCATCGGCACATCTTCCGAGAACAGCAGCACGTCGTTGCCGGCCACCAGGGCCATGGCGTCTACCTCACCGGGCTTGTAGTAGCTGGTTACGCCCTTCATGTTGAGCGCATCCGTGAATACCAGGCCCTTATAGTTCATTTTTTGCTTCAGCAAGCCCGTCACCAGGTTTGGCGAAAGGGTAGCCGAGAGCGTGCGCACAGTGTCGAACAGCGGCATGTAGAGGTGCCCGACCATCACGCCCATCACGCCCCGCTCAAACGCCTTCTGAAACGGGTAGAGGTCCACGTTGGTGAGGCGGGCCATGTCGGTGTTGATAACCGGTAGGGCCACGTGCGAGTCGGTATCGGTGTCGCCGTGGCCGGGAAAATGCTTGGCTACGGCCATAATGCCGTGGTCCTGCAACCCGCTGATATAGGCCAGCCCGGCGCGGGCTACCCGGTCCTTGTCTTCCCCAAACGAGCGGTTGCCGATGACTGGGTTCAGCGGATTCGAGTTCACGTCAATCACCGGCGAAAAGCTCACCTGTACACCCAATGTTTTGAGCATCAAGGCAATTTCGCGGCCCATCTGGTACACGTACCGGTCGTCGTCCATGGCGCCCAGGGTCATTTCCTTGGCAAAGTGCATGGTGGAGTCGAGGCGCATATCCAGGCCCCACTCGGCATCGAGGGCAATGAGCAGGGGCACTTTGGCCTCGGCCTGGTAGCGGTTGGTGAGGATGGCTTGCCGGCGCGGCCCGCCCTGCAAAAACATCAGCCCGCCCACGTTGTAGTTCTTCACCAGCGCATCAATGCCCTGCACGTGGCGGCGGTCCTTATTGGAGTAGGCGGCCACCATAAACAGCTGACCCAGGCGCTGATCGGGCGTGAGCGAGGTGAACACGCTATCCACCCAGTTTTGCTCGGCCAGGGAGGTAGGGGCGGCTTCGCGGGCCGTGCGCGGGGCGGCCGCTGAAATCATCAGACCAATAAGCGCCACGAAAACCAGCAGAAGTCGAATGCGAAAATCCTTGAGCATGGGCGCCGTGGGGTGCGTCTGAAACAGGCGTAAAGTTGAAACCGAGCGGAAATAGCCCTACTTTTGTTATCCGTCCGGGCCAGCCAAACCAGCTTTTTTTGGGCCAGTTGCGTGCTGCTCAAGCTGCTGCAAAAAGCCGCGGTAGTCCGCTAGGGTAACAAAAGTTGACTACAAACTTACGGATAATTTCGCCGTGCCGGTTGTGGTCAAGCGCATGCCCTTCTTCTTTTTAACGCGTAAACTCTTCTTCCCGCCCCGCGGTTTCTGAGGAATGGCAGACATTATCCAGTTGCTTCCCGAATACCTGGCCAACCAGATTGCCGCCGGCGAGGTGGTGCAGCGTCCGGCTTCGGTGGTGAAGGAACTGCTCGAAAACGCCGTGGACGCTGGCGCCACGCAAGTACAGCTCATCATTAAAGACGCCGGCAAGCAGCTGGTGCAGGTAGTCGACAACGGCCTGGGCATGTCGCCCACCGATGCGCGCATGAGCCTGGAGCGCCACGCTACCAGCAAGATTCGCTCAACGGAAGATCTGTTCAAGATTCGGACGCTGGGCTTCCGGGGCGAGGCGCTGGCGAGTATTGCGGCCGTGTCGCAGTTGGAGCTGCGCACCAAGCCGCGCCAGCAGGAAACCGGTACGCTCCTGCTAGTAGAAGGCTCCAGTATCAGCAGTCAGCAGCCCGTGGCCTGCCCCGATGGCACCAGCATCAGCGTGAAGAACTTGTTCTTTAACGTGCCGGCGCGGCGCAACTTTCTTAAAAGCAACGCCGTGGAGATGCGCCATATTCTGGACGAGTTTCAGCATGTGGCATTGGCCAATCCGCAAATTGGGTTTTCGCTGCACCAAAACGAGCTAGAGGTGTTCAACCTGCCGGCGGGCAAGCTCAGCCAGCGCATTGTGGCGCTGCTGGGCAACGGCTACAAGGAGCAGTTGGCGCAGGTGGAGGAGGTAACGCCCTTTCTGGCCGTGCGCGGCTACATCGGCAAGCCAGCCTCGGCCAAGAAGAGTAGGGGCGACCAGTTTTTCTTCGTCAACAACCGCTTCATTCGCTCGGCCTACCTCAACCACGCCGTGCTCACGGCCTACGAGGGCCTGCTCCCCCGCGATACGCACCCGTTCTACGTGCTGTTTTTGGAGCTGGATCCTAAGGCCATCGACATCAACGTGCACCCTACCAAGACGGAAATCAAGTTCGAGGACGAGAAAACCGTGTACGCCATTGTGCGGTCGGCCGTGAAGCAGTCGTTAGGCATTCACAACATGGCGCCCTCGCTGGATTTTGAGGGCGACGTGAATTTTGCGCCCATTCAGCCGCTACGCATAACGCCGGCTACCCCCAGCACGCCCAACCGTTTCGACGACGCCCGCCGCCCCGATGCGCTGGCCGCCGCCGCCAGCGGGGCCGCCAGCCAGGTGCGCCAGTCCACCTCCAAAACTGACAAAGCCGCCGACTACGAGCGGCCCCTACCCCCGCGCCCTACCGAGCAAGCCAAGCGCGACCTGGAAGATTTCTACAAGTCCCTGGGTCAGCTCTCGGCCGCCGACCTGGAAGGCGAGGCCCCGGCCGCGCCCAAACAGAAGGCCGGAGCCGCTGCCGCGCCTACCGACATGGCCGCTTTCCTGAGCGCCCTACCCCCCAAAGCGCCGGCCGCGCCGCCCGTAGAGGCCAACCCCGAGTTGCCCCTGCGCGAAACCGCCAACGGCCCCGGCAACCGCGTGCTGCAAGTGCATCAGCAGTATTTGCTGGTGCCCGTAAAATCGGGAGTGATGCTGATTGACCAGGTAGCGGCCCGCGAGCGGATTTTGTTTGAGCAGTATGCCCAGGCGCTGGAGCGCGAGGGCGGCGCCTCGCAAACGCTGCTGTTTCCGCGTACCGTCACGTTTTCGCCCCAGGATTTTGCGGTGCTGCGCGAGGTGACTGATGCTCTGCACGCGCTGGGGTTCCGGTTCACGGAGTTTGGCAAGTTTACGGTGGCCGTGGAGGGCATTCCGGCCGACGTGCCCGCCCGCGACGAGCAGGCCTTGCTGGAAGGCCTCATCGAGCAGTTCCGGACCCACGCCGGCCCCGTGAAGCTCGACCGGCGCGAGCAGGTAGCGCGCGCCTTGGCGCGCCGCGTGGCCAGTAGCGCTGCCACCGCCCGCCTCTCCGACCTGGAAATGAACGCTCTGGCCGACCGCCTCTTTGCCTGCCAGGTGCCCGGCTACACCCCCGACGGCCGCCGCACACTGGTACTGCTGGAACTCAACCAGATTCAGGACTTTTTCCGTAAGCCGTGAGGTAAATGGCTGAAATTCGTTTGTCGTCTTACACCCATCTGTCATCCTGAGCGGAGCGAAGGACCTTCTCACGTTGGAACGACCATCATAGCAACGACTCGTTCACACGTGAGAAGGTCCTTCGCTCCGCTCAGGATGACAGACGATTTATAACTTCCCTACCTTCTTTCGATGTTCAACCTCACCCCGGCCGTCCGGAATATTCTACTGCTTAACGTACTCGTGTTCGTGGCGCAGCAGGTGCTCGGCGACCAGACGATTATGCTGGCGCTGTTCCCGGTGGGCTCGCCTAACTACCAGCCATGGCAGTTCCTGACGTACATGTTCATGCATGGTGGGTTTATGCACATCCTGTTCAATATGTTCGCGCTTATCAGTTTCGGGCCGTTGCTGGAAATGCAATGGGGCGCCAACCGCTTCCTGACGTTTTGGCTGATTTGCGGGGTAGGGGCTGGCGTATTGTATTCGGGCGTGCGCTATTACGAGCTGGATAAAATGAATCAGGCGCGGATAGAATTCCGCCAAGACCCTACTCCCGGCAACTACGCCGATTTTTTCCGAGCCTACCTCCCGGAAGCCCCGTACCAGCAGAATGCGCAAATCCTAAAGCAGAGTCCTACCCCCGCCAACATTGCCCAAGCCACACAAAACCTGGATGATGTGTTTAATCAGAGCTTCAACGTACCGATGCTAGGCGCGTCGGGCGCAATTTTTGGGATTCTGATGGCGTTTGCTTACCTGTTTCCAAATACGGAGTTGATGCTCTTGTTCATTCCGTTTCCAGTGAAGGCTAAGTATATGGTGTTCGGCTATGCGGCCTTCGAGCTGTTTCAGGGCGTGCACCGCGTGCCGGGCGACACTGTGGCACACTTCGCCCACCTGGGCGGAATGTTGATTGGCTTCATTGTGTTAAAAATCTGGGAGCGAAGCCGCGGCCAGTTTTATTAAGTTGTGAAGAGGAACGTCATTTCGACCGCAGGGAGAAATCTCGCGTGCTGATGATGGGTAGTAATTTTCACTTCACAAGATAAGATTACCGGGAGCCCGCGGGATTTCTTCCTGCGTTTGAAATGACGTTCTTGCTCGCAACCGGCACTTCCTTTCATCTTCTCTATGAGCATCTTTAACGACATCCGGACTGCCTTCAACCGCCGCGACAACTCGCTTAATCAGTTGTTGCTGATTAACGTGCTGGTGTTTGTAGTCCTGCAACTGATTCGGGTGGTGATGTGGCTGAGCGGGCTGCCGTATTACAGCAGCGTTATCGAGCAGCTTGCCCTACCATCCAACCTCTCGTGGCTGGCTTACCGCCCTTGGACAGTACTGACCTATGCTTTTGTGCATGAGGGTTTTCTGCATATACTCTTCAACTTGCTGAACCTCTATTGGTTCGGCTCGCTGATTCGGGAATACCTCGGTGAGCGAAAGGTGACAAGCCTGTATATACTGGGCGCACTGGCTGGCGCGGCGCTATTTCTGCTGGGCTACAACCTCATTCCAAAGCTTCAGCAGTTGGGACCAACGATTGTGCTAGGTGCTTCGGGCGCTGTGGTAGCCATTGTGGTAGGTGCTGCTACCCTGTTGCCCAATTATGAGTTCAACTTGATTCTAATTGGTCCGGTCCGCATCAAATACATTGCAGCGGTGCTGGTGCTTATCGCCATTTTCGGCCTCGATGGAGGCAACACGGGCGGCGAAATGGCCCACATTGGCGGCGCTATTCTAGGCTTCACCTTTATCAAGCAATTGCAAGCTGGCCGCGACTTGGGCCGCCCTATCCTCGCTATCGGCGACTGGGTAGGGGGCTTGTTCACGGGGCGGCCCAACCTGCGCGTGTCGCACCGCAACCGCGCCACGGTGCCGCCCACCACCAAGGCCCGCAAAGGCCCCGCCCAGCCCGACGCCGAGGACATCGACTCCATCCTGGATAAGATTTCGCGCTCTGGCTACGAGAGCCTCTCGAAAGAAGAAAAGCAAAAGCTTTTCCGAGCCAGTCAACAGTAAAGCAAAGTATAAATACAGCATTTGGGCCGAGCAAAGCACGTGTGAAAACGTGCTTTGCTCGGCCCAAATGTTTAAATGGCGCTACTGTGTCAGGCTTAAAGGCTGTGTAAGTTAACTAATGAACTGTGTAGAGACGCATACTTGCGTCTCGGCGTTTGCGCCATCAGAGTGACCTTCGTTCAATGATAAGACGCAAGTATGCGTCTCTACACCGTCCTGGTAACATTTTAGCTAACGCAGCTTCTTACAGCGCCGAGGAACCCAGCATGGGAAACAGGCGCTGATGCCAGTAGGGATAGGTAGGCGTGGTGTCGCTCACGGCGTCGAGGCGGGCTGTCTGCTCTGGGGTGAGGTTCCAGCCAGTAGCAGCCAGGTTTTGGCGTAACTGTTCTTCGTTGCGGGCTCCCACCACGAGGTTTACAACGGTAGGGCGCTGCAACAGCCAGTTGAGGGCAACCTGGGCCACGGTTTTCTCGGTTTCGGTAGCTACCTCGTCCAGTACATCCACAATAGCAAACAGGCGCTCATCGGGTACCTGCGGACCCTGGCCGCCGCCCTGGGCCAGTCGGCTGCTTTCGGGCATAGGCTGACCGCGGCGAATCTTGCCACTCAGCAGCCCCGCCGACAACGGACTCCATACCAGGGTTCCTACCCCCTGGTCGATACCCAGCGGCATCAGCTCCCACTCAAACTCGCGGTGGAGCAGCGAGTAGTACACCTGATGGCCCACGTAGCGCGCCCACCCGTGCCGCTCCGACACGGACAAGGACTTCATCAAGTGCCAGCCCGAAAAGTTGGAGCAGGCAATGTAGCGCACTTTGCCGCTCTGCACCAGCGTATCGAGCGTGCGCAGGGTTTCGTCTACCGGCGTGTGGGCGTCGAAGCCGTGCATGTGGTAAATGTCAATGTAGTCGGTACCCAGGCGGCGGAGGGAATCTTCGCAGGCGCGCATTAGGTGCTGGCGCGAGGAGCCGTAGTCCTGCGGACCATCACCCGTGGGGAAGGTAGCCTTGGTGGAAATCAGCGTCTCATGGCGGCGGCCTTCCAGCGCCTTGCCCAGGATTTCTTCTGCCACGCCCTGCGAGTACACGTTGGCCGTGTCAAACAGGTTGGCACCGGCTTCCAGGCAGATATCAACAAGCTTCCGGGCTTCTTCTACCTGCGTATTGCCCCAGGATTTAAAGAACTCGGTGCTTCCTCCAAAGGTAGCCGTGCCAAAGCTCAAGACCGGAATGCGCAGACCCGAAGCGCCTAACTGACGGTGTTCCATACAAATGCAAGAATATAGGATGAGAAATACCGCATCTAGCGGCCGCCATTCAGGTGGCGTATCGCCCAGAACAACCAACCGGCTAGGCCGAAGTTTTGGTTGATGACCTCAGCAACAAAAACAACGGGCCGCCCTGCATACGCAGAGCGGCCCGTTGTTGGGGTGGTGTGCCGAATACTGTTAGGCGTTAGTCTGGCTCATCTTATCCAGCGCGTCCATCACCTCTTTCACGTGGCCGCGTGAGGTTTCCAGCAGCGCTTTCTCCTCGTCGTTGAGTTGCAGCTCAATGACTTTCTCGATGCCGTTTTTGCCCAGAATAACGGGCGCGCCCAGGTATACACCGTCGATGCCGTACTCGCCTTCCAGCTTGATGCACACGGGGAACACGCGGCGTTGGTCGCGCACAATGGCTTCTACCATCTGAGCCGCTGCCGCGCCAGGCGCGTACCAGGCCGAGGTGCCCATCAGCTTCACCAACTCGCCGCCACCCTTGGCCGTACGGTCTACGATGGCGTCAAGAGTCTCTTTATCTAGCAGTTCTGTAACGGGAATGCCGCCTACTGTGGTGTAGCGGGGTAGGGGCACCATGGTGTCGCCGTGGCCTCCCATGAGCACCGCCTGAATATCCTTCGGACTCACATTCAACGCTTCGGCCAGGAAAGCGCGGTAGCGGGCCGTGTCCAGGATGCCAGCCATGCCGAACACCTTCGTGCGGTCTTTGCCGGAGGTGAGGTGGGCCTGGTAGGTCATCACGTCGAGCGGGTTGCTCACGATGATGATGATGGCGTTGGGCGAGTATTTCACTACCTGCTCCGTCACCGATTTCACGATGCCGGCGTTGGTCGAAATCAGGTCGTCGCGGCTCATGCCGGGCTTGCGGGGTAGGCCGGAGGTAATCACCACCACGTCGGAGTCGGCGGTGCGCGAGTAGTCGCCGGTTACGCCCACGGTGCGGGTGTCGTAGCCAATAATGGGAGCTTTCTGCCAGATATCGAGGGCCTTGCCTTCGGCGAAGCCTTCCTTGATATCAACCAGTACTACTTCATTGGCAATTTCGCGGGTGGCAAGTACATCGGCGCAGGTTGCGCCCACGTTGCCAGCCCCAACTACGGTAACTTTCATCAGTGAATACGTTGAATGGGTAGGAAATGCGATACGCGTAAATGTAACCGAAAACCCCGAAGGCTGCACGGTGGTGGCTGTTATTGGCCGAAATCGTGTTGCGTTCCGGCAACCTCGGCAACGATGGGCGGCTGCAAGCCGCCCCTACATCCGCTGCACGGCCAGCACGCTCTGCGTCTCCTCCGTCACCTTAAACCGGTCGTCGGGCCGCAGGCCAATCACCCAGGCAATCTTGCCGTCGCCCGATACCAGCACGCGCACGTCGTCCTTCAGGTTCAGCGGTATTTTCTGGTCGATCAGGAAATCCGAGAGCTTCTTTTTGCCCTTCATACCGATGGGCATAAACCAGTCGCCCTCCTGCCAGCGCCGCACCACCAGCGGAAACTTCAGCTTATCGGCATCCAAGGCCGCCTGGTTTTTGGCGCGGGGTAGGACAAAGCCGTTGGCCTCGTGCAAGTTCAGCCGCAGGTGCAAACCGTCGATTTTCAGGGTTTCCTGGCCGGCCGCTAGCTGGTGCGTGCCGAAGTTATCCAGCTTTTTGTGCGTAATCACCAGCTGCTCCCGGTCCTTTACCAGACGGTGGGTAGGGGACTCAAACTGCCGGCCCGGCTCGGCCCCGAACGCCGCCACAATGTCTTTCACCACGAGGTAGGAAAACCCAAACGGTCGCAGCAACTCGTGCAGCACCAGCGCCGTGGCCGCCGTGCGTTGCAGCGTGTCGATGCGGAGGTAGGTTACCTCGTTTTCGGTGTGCTGGGCTTCGGCAGCGGTGTCCTGCACGTAGCGTCGCACAATTTCCTCGGCGCCGCCTACCCGCTCGGCGGTGATTTGCAGGGTCTGGTCGAGGTTGGGATTGATGTCGCGCAATACCGGCAGCACCTCCTGGCGCAAGCGGTTGCGCTGATACACGGGCGAGTCGTTGCTGGCATCCTCGCGCCAGATCAGGCGGTTTTCCACCAAGTAGTCGAACAGCGCGGGTTTGTCGATGGGTAGGAGAGGGCGCACCACATGGCCACTCTTGGCCGGAATGCCGTGCAAACCCGCCAAGCCGGTGCCGTGCGTGAGGTTGAGTAGCATGGTTTCGGCGGCGTCGCGCTGGTGGTGGGCCGTGGCGATGCAGGCGTATCCCTCGCGCTGCCGCACCTGCTCGAACCACTGGTAGCGCAGGGCGCGGGCGGCCATCTGCGTCGAAATGCCTTCCTGCTGGGCAAAGGCTTTGGTCTGGAAGAACTCCGCGAAGTAGGGCGCTTCGTACTGCTTGGCCAGCTTGCGCACAAACTGCTCGTCGGCGTCGGCCTCGTCGCCACGCAGGCCGAAGTGGCAATGCGCCACGGCTATCTGCACGCCCAGGCGGTGCAGCACGTCGAGCAATACCACTGAGTCTTGCCCGCCGCTCACGGCCACGAGTACGGTATCGGTGGTAGGGGAGAAAAGACTGTTATCGAGAATGAATTGACGAATCTGGTCAAGCATGGGGTAGAATGTAGGGGCAGCTTGCAGCCGCCCGTCGTTGCAGAAGTAGGGTAGGGGCGTCATGCTGAGCTTGTCGAAGCATCTCGCTCGCTTCGTTGGATTAGTTGCGCAACGTCAGCACGCGAGATGCTTCGACAAGCTCAGCATGACGGTCTAATAGGAATCACAAAAAGCACTATTCTACAAAGATGACCGTTAGCAACCGACCTTCCGTACCTTTGCGCCGAAATGTCGTTCCCAAAATCCGTTTTTCTCTTTTTTCTGCTGTTGGTGCCCCTTTTTAGCTGGGCGCAACGCCCGGCAACACCGGCTGCCCGGCCAGCTAACAACGGCAAGAACCCGCCCGTGGAGCTATTGGGTACCGACCAGTTTGTAGGGGGCGAGTTCAACGGCGTCAAAATCCGCAAGCTGCTGGGCAATGTGCGCTTCAAGCAGGGTACTACCCTGTTGTTTTGCGACTCGGCCTACCAGTACATGGAGCGCAATACCGTGGATGCGTTCAGCAACGTGCGCATCGTGCAGAATGATACTGTAACCATCACCGGCGAGAAGGGTTTCTACGACGGCAACGCCCGCACGGCCCGCATGACCGGCAACGTGGTGATGCGTGACCCGCGCATGACGCTCACCACCAGCCTACTCGACTACGACCTGACCCGAAACCTGGCCTACTATAGCACCGGCGGCCACCTGCAAGACCCCGAAAACACGCTCGACAGCCAGTTTGGCTACTACAATACCGAAAGTAAAGTGTTCAGCTTCCGGCGTAACGTGCACGTGGTCACGAAAAGCAATGAGATTCGCAGCGACACCTTGCAGTACAATACCCTATCGAAGGTGGTGTACTTTTTCGGTCCTACCCGCATCATCGACAAGCTGAACCGCACGCTCTACGCCGAAAACGGTACGTATAATACCCTGACGAAAGTAGCTGACTTTCAAAAGAATGCTAAAATAGAAACGCCCGACTACCTACTGGGCGGTGATAAGCTGGTGTACGACGAAAACACCAGCTACGGCATAGCCACCGGCCACGTCTCCATGACATCCAAGAAAGACAACCTCGTGATTCGGGGTGATGTGGGGAGGTATTGGAGGGCGCTGGGCAAAGCCAAGGTGTACGGCTCACCCGTGATGCGCAACATCTCTGGCAAGGATACGCTCTACGTAGCGGGCGATACGCTGATTAGCGTGGAGGGAAAGCCAGCCCCACCGCCGCCACCCAAGCCTAAACCCGGCATTCGTTTTCAAACCACAGCGCCGCTGCCGCCTACCCAAAAGCAACTCAATGCCAGCGTGTTGTATGTCTACCCCAGGGCCAAGATATACCGTAGCGACCTACAAGGCGCCTGCGACTCGCTGACCTACGACCGGCAGGACTCGGTTATTTACCTCAACAAGAACCCCATTCTGTGGCAGGAACAAAACCAGCTTACCTCCGACAGCATGGAAATCAGGCTACGCAACGGTAAGATTGACCAGATGCGCCTGTACGCCAACGCGTTCAGCATAGCCGAAGACACGTTGCTGAACTACAACCAAGTGAAGGGCCGCAACATGGTGGCCTACTTTGCGGACAGCAAACTGAAAAAAATTACGGTGCTTGGCAACGCCGAGAGCCTCTACTTTGCTCTTGATGGAGATACCGCCCTCACGGGCATGAACAAAGCCGTGGGCGCCTCCATGGCCCTCCGTTTCACAGAAGGTAAGAAAGCGCCTAAAGTCACCTACTACACCAACCCCGATGCCAGCTTCATTCCGCCCCACGAGCTAAAGGATGAGGACCGCAAGCTGAAAGGCTTCCAGTGGCGCGCTACGGAACGTCCTACCCGCCAGCAGGTGTTAGGGCGGCAGTTTGGGAGGCCTGCCAAGCCCAAAGTCAAGCCTAAGACGAAGTCTAAAAAAACAAAAACCGCCCCCAAAGCCCGTCCTGTAGCCCCCAGTCGTAAGGTCCCGGTAGCCACCGGCAAGCCTACTTCCCGGTAAGTACCGCGTTCTGTGCCGCCTTTGATTCGGGCGCCTAATCCGTTATCTTTGCGTTCTTCATGCTATCCATGTCTGTGTTTCGCCCTACCGCCTTCGTTGTTCTGCTTTTGAGCGCCTTGCTGCTCGGCTCGTGCAGCGGCTACCAAAAGCTGCTTAAAAGCAACGATGTGAACAAGAAATACGAAGCCGCCATTAAGTACTACGAGGAGGGCGACTATTTCAAGGCTGGTACGCTGCTAGAGGAGCTTCAACCCTTGCTGAAAGGCCGCCCCGAGGCGGAGAAGGCTCAATTCTTCTTCGCGAACACGAATTTCAAGCAGAGTAATTACGTACTGAGCGCTCACTATTTTAAGTCGTTCTACGAAACGTATCCCAACTCGCAATATGCCGAGGAGGCTATGTTCTTGCACGCCAAGTCGCTGTTCCGCGACTCGCCGGAGTATGAGCTTGACCAGACCAACACGCTGTCGGCCAACGAGAGCATCCAGGAATTTCTGAACCGTTACCCTGAAAGCACATTCCGCCCTGAGGTGGAAAATATGTCGCAGGAGTTGCAGAAAAAGCTGGAAAATAAAGCGTTTCAGGGCGCTAAGTTGTACCAGCAGCTGCGGTATTACCAGTCGGCGGTGGTGGCGCTGGGCAACTTCCAGCAGCAATACCCTGCCTCGGTATACAGCGAAGACGCGGCCTACCTGAAGCTGGAATCACAGTTCAACCTGGCCAAGGAAAGCGTGGCCGAAAAGCAGCGTGAGCGGTATCTGGAGGCCGTAGCCTTTTACCAACAGTTCATCGATGCCTATCCCAGTAGCCGCAACCTCAAGAGTGCCGAGAACATGTATGATTTCGCGCGCAAAGAGCTAGACCGCCTGAAAACCACTGAAAAAACGGCAGCTTCGGCTTCCACCAACTAGGCAGCGCCTACTCCAAAAGAAATTTTTCTGATTCTGAAGATACTTGAATATGAAAGTTCCGAATAACGTTTCTCCCTCCATCGTGACGCGCAATATGTCGGATTTCGCGCAAGAAACCGGCAACGTGTACGAGTCTATTGCCATCATCTCGAAGCGTGCTAACCAACTGTCGGTGAAGCTGAAAGAGGAGCTGAACGGTAAGCTGGCCGAATTTGCTACCACAGTAGATAACCTCGAAGAGGTATTTGAAAACCGCGAGCAGATCGAGATTTCCAAGCACTACGAGCGCCTGCCTAAGCCTACCAACCTCGCCATTGAGGAGTTCTTAGAAGGCAAAGTATACTTCCGTACGCCGGAGGTTGACAACGACGGCAACTTGCTCGCCAACGAGTAATTGCCCCTCTGCGCATGGCACTGCACAACCGTAAGATTCTGCTGGGCGTGTGCGGGAGTATTGCCGCGTATAAATCAGCCGTGTTGGTGCGGCTACTCGTGAAAGCCGGGGCCGAAGTGCAGGTAATCCTGACTGCTTCGGCCTCGGCTTTTGTTACGCCCCTCACGCTGGGCACGCTGTCTAAAAAGCCCGTGCTACAAGGCTTTCTGAAAGACGAAAAAGCTGGCGAATGGCACAACCACGTGCACCTGGGCCTATGGGCCGATGTGCTGCTGGTAGCTCCGGCCTCGGCCAATACCATCGGCCACTTCGCTCATGGCCTTTGCGATTCGTTGTTGGATGCTGCCTACCTTTCGGCTCGCTGCCCCGTGTTTCTGGCCCCCGCTATGGACCTGGACATGTACCAGCACCCAGCCGTGACGGCCAACCTGGCCGCCCTGCGTAGCTACGGCAACCACGTGCTCGACTCGCCCAGCGGCGAACTGGCCAGTGGCCTCTCTGGCCCCGGCCGCATGCTGGAACCCGAAGATATTGTGGCAGAGCTGGAGCGGTTTTTTGGGTAGGGAAATAGTTGTTTTCAGCTGTCATCCTAAGCAGAGCGAAGGACCTTCTCACGTTGGAGTTACTATCAAGCGACTCGTTCACAGGTGATAAGGTCCTTCACAAGCTTAGGATGACAGAAGAATTCATAATTTATACTTTCAGATTAGAGTGAATATCCTGCTCACTGCCGGCCCTACCTACGAACCGCTGGATCCTGTGCGGTTCATCGGCAACCGCTCGACGGGCAAGATGGGCTATGCGCTGGCGGAAGCCTTTGCCGCTGCGGGCCATACCGTTACGCTGGTGAGTGGCCCCACGGCCCTGCCTGCGCCTACCCATCTGGCTATTCAGACGGTGCGGGTAGAGACGGCTTCGCAGATGTATGCTGCCGCTGCTGAGGCCGCACCAGCGGCGCAGATTTGGGTGTTTGCGGCTGCCGTGGCCGACTACCGGCCCGCCGAGGTAGCCCCCGAAAAAATTAAGAAAGCCGGCGATACACTCACGCTCACGCTTGTCAAAAACGTAGATATTGCCGCTACGCTGGGAGAAACAAAACGCGCTGAACAATTTTCGGTAGGTTTTGCGTTGGAAACCAACAACGAGCAGGCACACGCGCTGGACAAGCTCCGCCGCAAGAACTTTGATGTGGTGGTGCTGAACTCCCTGCGCGATGCCGGGGCCGGTTTCGGCCACGATACCAATAAGGTAACCCTGCTCACGGCCGATGGCGTGGTCACGACGTCGGACTTACTCCCTAAATCTGCCGTGGCGCAGGATATTGTTCAGTTTGTGCTTGCCCGCTATGCTCAATACACGTAAACTATTGTCGCTGTGTTTGTTGTTGGTTGCTTGCCTGTGCACATCGGTAGTGCGGGCACAGGAGCTGCTGGCCGATGTGCGCGTGACAACGGAAAACGTGACGGTATCGGATCAGCAAATCGTGCTGCAAATGCAGAATGATATCCAGAACTTCCTCAATACCCGCGCCTGGACCAACCAGTCTTATCGGCCAGAGGAAAAAATTCGCTGTAAGTTTTTCGTGGGCTTGACCGGTATTCCACAGACAGGCACTTACACCGCCACCGTGCGCATCATTACCACGCGCCCCGTGTACGGCACCGGTTATGAAACCAACGTTATGTCGATTTCCGACCGGGGGTGGCTGTTCAACTACTCGCCTCAGAACCCGCTGGATTTTTCGGAAAATACCTTTGTGGGCAATTTGTCGTCGCTTTTAAGCTTCTATGCCTACATCATCATCGGCATGGACCAGGACAGCTTTGTTCGCTTGGGCGGCACGCCGTATTATGACCGCGCCCGCAATATTCTGCTGGCGGCCGCGTCGCAGACGGTCACCAACGAGTCGGATGGCGGGTGGAAAGACGGGGAGCCGCGCAACCGTTACTGGCTACTCACCAACCTGCAAGACCCGCAGCTCGAAGCCTTCCGCACGGGCTCGTACGCCTACTACCGGCAGGGTATGGATATCTTCATCGAGAAGCCTCAAGATGCCCGCGCCAGTATTCTGACAGCGCTGACTGGCATTCAAGCGGCCATGCTGCGGCGTCCGGGTACACTAGTAGCCCGCTCCTTTTTTGATACGAAGTCCGACGAAATAGCCAATATTTTCCGTACCAGCCAAGACCCGCAGCAAAAGCAGCAGGTAGTAAATATGCTCGGCGAAATCGACCCGACGAATACGGCCAAGTACCAATCTATTCTGCGGTAGGGTAGGCGGAATGTGCGAGGTAGAGACACAATATTTTGTGTCTCGTCGTTGAGCAGTTCGCATTTTATCGTTAGGCCATTGGGCGGTCATGCTGAGCTTGTCGAAGCATCTCGCGTGCTGATGTGGGATACTATCTGATGCCAGCACGCGAGATGCTTCGACAAGCTCAGCAT
>NZ_JACSCY010000009.1 GCF_014333615.1 Hymenobacter citatus
AGATAGTATCCCACATCAGCACGCGAGATGCTTCGACAAGCTCAGCATGACCGCCCAATGGCCTAACGATAAAATGCAAACTGCTCAACGACGAGACACAAAATATTGTGTGTCTCTACTCCGTTCTTGAATCAGGATAAAATCAGTATTTTCTACTAAAAAAATTGGTGGTCTCTTGTAAGTTGCCCGCAATCAGCTAATTTTATTAGCTGATTGCGGGCTTTTGCGTTTGGAAAAGCCCGGTTGAACTCCGCTGGTTGAGCTGCCGATAGCCCGACTGGTCCACCTTTCCAGCTTCTATCTACTCCCATGCTAGTTGATTTACGCATCAAAAATTACGCTCTCATCGAGCAATTGCAGTTACAGCCTTCGGCCCTGCTGAATATCATCACCGGCGAAACCGGGGCCGGCAAATCCATCATGCTTGGGGCCATTGGGCTGCTGCTCGGCAACCGCGCCGATTCTAAAATGCTTTTCGACACGGAGAAAAAGTGCGTGATTGAAGGGCAGTTTGATATTAGCGGCTACCAGTTGCAGGATATCTTCGAGGCCGAAGACTTAGATTATGACGCGCAGTGCATCCTGCGGCGCGAGATTAGTCCGGCCGGTAAGTCGCGGGCGTTTGTGAACGACACGCCCGTGACGCTAGACGCCCTGCGCAAGATCGGGGCAAACCTGATGGACATCCACTCCCAGCACGATACGTTGCTGCTCGGCGACGCGGTGTTTCAGCTTAACCTGCTCGACCTATACGCCGGCCTGGTGCCTACCCGTGCCCAGTACGGCACCGCCTACCGCCAGTACCGCAAGCTGGAAGCCGACCTCAAGAGCGTGGAAAGTCAGATAGCACAGGCTAATAAAGAACTGGATTATAATAGCTTTCTGCTGAACGAGCTGGAAGAGGCTCGCCTCGATACCGAAGACCAAGAGGCAATGGAGCAGGAAATAAAGCAGCTGGAGCACGCCGAGGAAATCAAGTTCAAGCTGACGCAGGCCTTGCAGGCCCTTTCCGAAAGCGAGTACTGCGCCACCGGCAGCATGAAAGAGGCGTCTAGTCTGCTCGGGCAGGTATCAGCCTACGCCGATGTGTTTCAGGACCTGAAAGCGCGCCTCGACAGCTGCCTGATTGAGCTGCACGACATCTCTGACGAGGTGGAAACTGCCGAGCGTCGCACCGAGGGCGACCCGGCCCGCATCGACGAGCTACAAGGTCGCCTCACTACCCTCTACAATTTGCAGCGCAAACACCAAGTGCGCGACCTGCCCGCCCTACTGGAAGTGCGCGAGGAACTGCGCCAGAAGGTGGGCTCGGTGCTGAACCTGGACAAGGAAATCAGCCGCTTGCGTAGGGATACCGAAGGAGCGTTGGCAACCGTCACGCGCCGTGCTACGCAACTCTCAGAGCAACGCCAACGCAGCTTCCCCAAGTTTCAGAAGGAGCTGGCGGCCCTGCTCGCCGACCTAGGTATGCCCAACTCGCGCATTGTGGTGCAGCATAGTGTGGGCCAACCTACCACCAGCGGCATCGATGTGGTGAGTATCCTGTTCACGGCCAACAAGGGCGCCCAGCCGCAAACCTTGAGCAAAGCTGCCTCGGGTGGTGAGTTTTCGCGCTTGATGCTGTGCATCAAGTACATGCTGGCCGACAAAACGGCCCTACCCACCATCGTATTCGACGAAATCGACACGGGTATCAGCGGAGAAATTGCGGTGAAGGTAGGCCGCATGATGCAGCAAATGGCGAAGAAGCACCAGCTCATTGCTATTTCGCACTTGCCACAGATGGCCGCGGCCGGCGACGCGCACTACTTTGTGTACAAGGAAGACCGCGCCGACCGCACCATCAGCCGCATCCGCGAACTAACGTTGCAGGAGCGTATCAGCGAAATCGCGCAGATGATTTCCGGTGCCAACCCCAGCGAATACGCCTTCCAAAGCGCCCGCGAGCTACTAGCCATGCGCGGCGAGGAGTTGGTGGGGTAAGCGGTGAAATGGTGAGATTGTGAAATGGTGAGTTTTATGTTCGGGCGATGCATATGGCACATATTGCGCAAATTGCGCCCTCAGAACGCAGACTCACCATTTCACAATCTCACCATTTCACTTCATGCCTAATCTACTCGCTGGCAAAGTCGGTATCATCTCCGGCGCCCTCAACGAAAAATCAATTGCCTGGAAAGTGGCCCAGAAAGCCCACGCCGAGGGCGCCCGCTTCGTGCTGACCAACGCCCCACTGGCCATGCGCATGGGCGAAATCAACGCTTTGGCAGAGGAATGCAACGCTCCCATCATTGCGGCCGATGCTACCTCGGTAGAGGACCTGGAAAAGCTGTTCTCGGGTGCGCAGGAGCAGCTGGGCGGCAAGATTGACTTCGTGCTGCACTCCATCGGCATGTCGCCGAACATCCGCAAGGGCAAGCACTACGGCGAGCTGAACTACGATTGGTTCCAGAAGACGCTGGACATCTCGGCGCTGTCGCTGCACAAGATGCTGCACGTGGCCGAGAAGCAGGACGCCCTCAACGAGTGGGGCTCGGTGGTGGCCCTGTCGTATATTGCCGCCCAGCGTGCCTTCCTCGATTACACGGATATGTCGCAGGCGAAGGCGGTGCTCGAAAGCATTGCCCGCAGCTACGGCCAGCGCCTGGGTAAGCAGAAAAAAGTACGTGTAAATACCGTGTCGCAGTCGCCTACCAAGACCACGGCCGGCGCCGGTATCAGCGGTTTCGACGCATTCTACGACTACGCCGACAAACTTTCGCCCCTCGGCAACGCCCCCGCCGAAGCCTGCGCCGACTACTGCATCTCGCTGTTCTCGGACCTCACGCGCTACGTGACCATGCAAAACCTCATGCACGACGGCGGCTTCAGCACCACCGGCATCTCGGAGGAAATGGTGGAAGTGCTGACGAAGGCCAACTTGTAAGTGGTTATTGTTTATGCAAAAAGCCTGGCCGGATGGTCAGGCTTTTTTGTTTATGTATCTTACATTACTTATTTTAGATATAAATGATAAGAGAAAATTGTATTTATTTATTTTTATAGAATTATGGATATAAATAATTAGGCGAAGTGCTTACATAAAATAGTATACGGCTGCTATGCGTGGGTTTTCTTCAAAATAAAAATTGCGTACAATGGCACAGAATGTACAAAAGATGCAGTGGCAATTGATTGTAACAATATTTGCTTCATTATTCGTGTCAAACGTCTATGCTCAAACGCCACCCACAAATAAATATGACACTTCCTCTTATCCGGAAGACCGAAAAGCCATTGAGGCGCTGAGCAGGAAAAACGATAATACCAGATTCAACAACGATGACTATATAGCAGTTGGGCCAGAGGGAAGGATATCTTACGGATATAGTGAATGGGAAAAAGGCTTCAAAGAAGCGGGAGCAACCTTTAAGTCTGCTAAGCCCGTTCCTGGTAGCACAATTCTCCGAATTTATAATGGAGATGCAGCAGTGAAGAACTTTGTGTTAGATGTTATTTTTGATACAAAGAAGGGAGATTTCCCAATAAGGGTTGTTCGAACAGAAACGTATATTAAGCAGAATGGCAAATGGTATTTTGTTGCCGGGCAAGGAACAAGAGTCTTGTCAAAGGAAGAATATGACGAACATATGAAGCAGTAAGTACTTATTGTTGCTATAACTAAGGTGGAGTGATTTTTTAGTTTGTCTACTTAATAAATAAGGATTATATTTTAGCTCGCTAGTAGCGCCGATTGCAGTGAATGGAATATTAGTTCTTCTCTTTTTTATTTTCAGTAGTTAAGCTCTGAGCTGATACGTTTTATAATCCCAGGTTGAAACAAAAGTGCCTTCAACCGCTAAGTAATGCGTAAGACGGCTGCTCTTTGCTGAATGCGCAGTGTAATGGAATGATGTTCCGTTCTGCCCTACCCCTCATACAACGGCGCAGCCGGTAGCTGAAACACGCCGTGCAATGCCTGCTTGGCGGCGTGGTAGCCACACATGCCGTGCACGCCGCCGCCGGGAGGGGTAGCCGAGGAACATAGGTAGAGGCCTTTGGCAGACGTGCGGTAGGGAGAAGCCCGCAGGGCCGGACGCGTGAAGAGCTGGCCGATGTCTAGCACCCCGCCGTTGATGTCGCCGCCCACGTAGTTAGGGTTGTGGGCTTCCATCTGGGCCGTATCGAAGGTGTGGCGGCCGATGATCCGGTCGCGGAAGCCGGGGGCGAAGCGCTCCACCTGCTGCTCGATGGCGGCCGTCATGTCGATGCAGGAGCCGTTGGGCACGTGGCAGTAGGCCCAGGCCGTGTGCTTGCCGGCCGGGGCGCGGGTAGGGTCGAAGAGGCTTTGCTGGGCCAGCAGCACAAATGGCCGCGTGACGTGGTGGCCCTGGGCCGTGGCCCGCTCGCCGGCAATAATTTCCTCGCGGGTGCCTCCGATATGAATGGTACCAGCCTGGCGGCACTCGGCAGCCGTAAAGGGAATCGGCGCATCCAGGGCCCAATCTACCTTAAATACGCCCATACCGTAGCGGTAGCGTCGCAGCTGCCACTGATACACCGCCGAAAGGCTGTGGCCAGCAATCTGCAACAGCTGCTTGGGCGTTACGTCGAGCAGCACGGTGCGGGCATGGGGCAATTGGTCGAGGGAACGTACGAACGTGCCGGTTTCTACCGTGCCGCCCAGCGCCCGGAAGTGTGCCACCAGCGCATCAGCAATGGATTGTGAGCCGCCTTGGGGTAGGGGCCAGCCGCCGCGGTGGGCTGCTATCAACAGCACCAAACCAATGGCCGAGGTAGTAAGGTTGCTAAGTGGCTGAATGGCGTGAGCAGCCATACCAGCAAATAAGCCCCGCGCTTCTTTCTGCTGAAAATAGCTGGTGAGCACAGAGGCCGGCAGCATGGCCGGCGCACCAAACTGCGCCATCTGGATGGGGTGTTTGGGCAGGTGCAAGGGCGCCAGTACATCATTGGCAATGGCGGGCCAGTTGGCTATCAGCGGCTCTAGGAGCTGGCGGTAGCGCTGTTCGTCTTGGCCCAGGTGGCGGGCCGTATCGGCCAGGGAATTAAACGCGGCGGCGGCCGTGCCCCCATCGAAGGGATGGGCCGCAGCTACGGGCGGGGTGATGTAGGTAAGCCCGTATTGCGCGAGGGGTAGGGTTTGAAAAAACGGAGAAGCAACAGCCAGCGGATGAATGGCCGAGCAAATGTCGTGGCGGAAGCCGGGGAGCGTGAGCTCGGCCGTGCGCAGGCCACCGCCCAGTTGGTCCTTTCCTTCAATTAGCAGCACCGACAAGCCGGCTTGCTGAAGCGTAATGGCGGCCGCCAAACCGTTGGGGCCGGAGCCAACTACCACGGCATCGTATCTGGAATCGGGCATACGTGTATTAGGATGAAATTGTGGTACGGCGGTAGTTAAATGGCTGGCGCGGGGCTGTGCCCCGTGTCTATTACGAGTAGGCCTCTGGCCTGCATTCGCTTGCGTCAACTTGTGCAAACAGCTCAGGCCAGAGGCCTGCTCGTAGTAGACGCGGGGCACAGCCCCGCGCCAGCACAAAGGTTAGGGAGAACGGCAGCGGAAGGATGCAAAATACTGCGTTTGGCAACGTTCCCGTAGAAAAATGCAGCACCCGGCTTGGGAAAGGTAGGGTAAACCGGTAGTATGTACTTCGTCCTACCTATCTCCCACCCATGAATCATCCGCTGTTCCGGCTCGCGGGAGCCATGTTGCTGCTAGCGTTGCTGGCCTTTGGGCCGCCCAAAAAGAACATTACCGTGTATCTGGTCGGCGACTCTACCATATCCATCAAGGAGCGCAAGGCCTACCCCGAAACGGGTTGGGGTATGCCCTTTACGGTGTTTTTCGACGAAACCGTTACCGTCGACAACCGGGCGCAAAACGGACGTAGCACGAAAACCTTCCTCACCGAAAACCGCTGGCAGCCCGTGGCAGCCGCGCTCAAAGAAGGCGACTACGTGTTCATACAGTTCGGTCACAACGACGAGGTGCCGACGAAAAAAAGCTACACACCCGAGGCCGATTACCGAGCCAACTTGGTGCGCTTCGTCCAGGAAACCCGCGCCCACAAGGCCACTCCTGTGCTGCTCACGCCGGTAGCGCGTCGCAAGTTCAACGATGCCGGAAAGATTGAAGGTACGCACGATACCTACTCGGCGTTGGTGCGGACCATTGCGCAGGAGCAAAAAGTGGCGTTCATTGATCTGGACCGCGAAAGCCAGACGCTGTTGCAGCAGTTTGGGGTGGAAAACAGCAAGTTGCTATTTAACCACCTGGCACCCGGCGAGCACCCCAACTACCCCGATGGCCGCGAGGATAACACGCACTTCTCGGAGCTGGGCGCCCGCAAAATGGCCGAACTGGTTTTGTCCGATATCCGTGCGCTAAAGCTGGAGCTGGCTGACCGCGTTGTGCAGCGCGAGTCCAAGAAGACCGTGGATGCGCAAGCACGGTAGGGATATATACTTAGTAAGTAAAGACCACAGCATGTCATATATAAAGAGCATTGGCCTTCTGCTTTTAGTAGGGCTGCTCGCCTTCCAGCTGCCGCCTACCCACAAAACCACGGTGTACCTAATTGGTGATTCTACCATCGCCCAGAAAATACCGCAGACCTTCCCGGAAACAGGCTGGGGGATGCCGCTGCCTACCTTCTTCGATTCGACCATTGTAGTGGCCAACCATGCCAAAAATGGCCGTAGCACGCGCACGTTTTTGGCCGAAAACCGCTGGCAGCCCATTGTAGATGCCTTGCAGCCCGGCGACTACGTGTTCATCCAGTTCGGGCACAACGACGAGGCCGAGAATTATCCAGACCGCTACACCCCAGTAGCCGACTACCGTAAAAACCTGTTGAAGTTTGTGGCTGAAACGCGCCGCAAACAGGCGTATCCGGTGCTGATTACGCCCGTCACGCGCCTCAAATTTGTGGGCGGCAAGCAGCAGGAAACGCACGTGGCCTACTCAGCTGCCACTACGGAAGTGGCAACGGGGCAAAAAGTGCCGTTGATTGATTTGGACAAACTAAGCCGGGAGCTGTTGCAGCAGTTTGGGGAAGCGAACAGCAAGCTGCTCTTCCTGCAACTCGCGCCTGGCGACCATCCCAACTACCCCTACGGCCGCCAGGACAATACACACTTTTCGGAGCTGGGTGCCCGCAAAATGGCGCAACTGGTTGTGAACGAGCTGAAAACGCAACACTCGCCGCTAGCCGACCACCTTGCCCGACCCCTACCCAAAAACGCCGTGCCGCCCACCAAGGGCCCCGATGCCCAGCCCACTACCCCATGAAGCATCTGATTTTCTTGTTCTGTCTGCTCAATATATTGCTCACACAGCGTGCCTTCGGGTACGATTTTGTGGTGGCGCAGGATGGCAGCGGACAGTTCCGCACGGTGCAAGCCGCCATTGATGCCGTGCCTGATTTTCGGAAGAAAGTCACCACGATTTTTATCAAGAAAGGCACTTATAAGGAGAAGCTGGTGCTAGCCGGTACCAAAAACCTGGTGCATTTGATAGGCGAAGATGCCCGCGCCACCATTCTTACCTACGACGACTACAACCAGAAAAAGAACCGCTTTGGGGAGGACAAAGGCACCTCGGGCTCGGCCAGTATCTACATCTTCGGCACCGACTTTTCGGCCGAAAATCTGACGTTTCAAAACTCATCGGGACCGGTGGGGCAGGCGGTAGCCGTGTGGGTGGCCGGCGATAAAGCCCGATTTAAGAGTTGCCGGTTTCTGGGGTTTCAGGATACGCTCTACACCTATGGCTACGGCAGTCGGCAGTACTACCAGGATTGCTACATCGAGGGCACTACGGATTTTATCTTCGGCTCCAGCACGGCGTGGTTTGAGCGGTGCGAGATTTTCTGCAAGAAAGGCGGCTCCTTCGTCACGGCTGCTTCTACTCCCGATACCACGCGCTACGGCTACGTGCTCAATCACTGTCGCTTAACCGGCAACGCGCCGGCCAACAGCTACGCCCTGGGCCGCCCCTGGCGTCCCTACGCCAAAACCGTGTACCTGCACTGCGAGTTAGGCAGCTTTATTAAGCCCGAAGGCTGGGACCCCTGGGGCAAGGAGGAAAACAAGCGCACGGCCTACTACGCCGAGTACCAAAACACTGGCCCCGGTGCCGCGCCCAAGCAGCGCGTGCCATGGGCGCATCTACTCACAGAGCAAGAGGCGCAGCAGTACACCCTGGCTACTGTGCTACGCGGCTGGGACCCTACCCAGGAGTAAGGCCGATTTATCACGAAGGGGTAACGAGAGATAGAGCTTCCGCAAAGTGAGAACTGGTCGACCACTAGCGCTGTGCTGAACTCGCTCCGGTGGTCGAGCAGTTCTCGTTTTGTGTAGTTCCGGTAGAATAAGGGGTTTGTTGACGGTTAAAATACTCTACTGCGTCTTTTCGACTGAAACAAAGGGCAGTCTGGTTAAATAGGGTAGGCGGGTGAGGTCGACCTTTGCAAGGTCAATCAACCAACACCAGTTTCTTATGAAAGCGGTTAGAATTCATGCCTTTGGCGGACCTGAGGTTCTGCAACTAGAAGAAGTGGCGCGGCCGACACCGGCACCCGACGAAATCCTCCTAAAAGTGTATGCCAGCGGCGTTAACCCCGTAGACTGGGTGGTGCGTGAAGGCGGTAACGATGCGCTACGGGCCTACCTGACCCTACCCATGACGCTGGGCTGGGATGCTGCGGGCGTAGTAGAAGCGGTAGGCAGCGAGGTGACGGGGTTTCAGCAAGGCGATGCAGTATACGGCGAGCCAAGCTTTCCTGGCAATGGCAGCTACGCCGAATACTGCGTGGCCAAAGCCAGCCAGTTTGCTCGCAAACCCGAAAGTCTCAACTTCAATGAGGCAGCGGGCGTGCCTTTGGCCGGCCTCACAGCCTGGACGGCTCTCTTCGAGCACGGTAAGCTACAGCCCGGTCAACGGGTTCTGATTCAGGGTGCTTCGGGTGGGGTAGGTAGTTTCGCGGTGCAGTTTGCCAAGGCCAAGGGGGCGTACGTCATTGGTGCCGCTTCGGCCAGCAACCTGGACTACCTCCGGCAGCTGGGCGCCGACGAGGTGCTTGACTACCGAGGCCAACCCCTGGGAGAATCGGTACGCGATGTGGACTTGGTGCTGGAGGCCTCGCCCCTGCGCAATAACGCCGAGCGGCTGAAAGCCGTGGCCGTATTAAAGAAAGGCGGTATTTTCGTCAGTGTCAACGTTGATTTTCCCTTTGATGAGGCGGTGCAGACGGCACTGGACCGGCAACAGGCCACGGGCGAGCTATCGAACAACCAGCCCCGGCAGGAGTGGCTGGAGGAAATGGCTGGGCTAATTGACGCGGGTAAAGTCAAAGTGCTGATCAACAAAGTGTTTTCGCTGGCGGAAGTGGCCGATGCCCACCGCGAAAGTCAAACCTGGCACGTACGGGGCAAGCTGGTGCTGGCCATTCGTCAGGAAAACGGCGAACTGCTATGAGGCGATTTCGCACAATAAGCGAGTTTCACGAGTTTGTGCAGCTGCCCAAGCCCCAGCATCCGCTGTTTAGCGTGGTGGATGTGGGCACCGTGCCGCACCGCTACGGTGAGGAGCCAACGAGTATGGTCTTCGACTTCTACTCCATTTCGGTCAAGCGCATGCACAATGTCCACGTCAAATACGGGCAGCATTCGTTTGATTTCAACGAAGGCATCCTCTCGTTTATGGCGCCCAACCAGGTGTTTAGTATGGCAGTGGCTGATCCGGAAGAAGCAGTGGAAAAATCGGGGTGGGTGGTGTATATGCACCCCGATTTCATCTGGAATACCTCGCTCGCTAACACCATCCGGCAGTACGATTTCTGGGATTATTCGCTTAAAGAGGCCCTGTTTCTATCTGCTAAAGAGGAGGCAACTATTTTGAGTCTTCTGCTCGCCATTGAGCAGGAATACGCTGCTTCCATCGACCAGTTCAGCAAGCCGATTATCGTGTCGCATCTGGAAAGCCTGTTGCACTACGCAGACCGATTTTACCACCGCCAGTTTCTCACCCGCGAAAAGGCCAACCACGAGGTGCTCGAACGGTTGGAAACCTTGCTGCAAGAACACTTCAATGGTACTAATGTGCTGGGACAGGGTTTGCCAACCGTGCACTACGTGGCCGATTGTCTGCACCTTTCGCCCAAGTATCTAAGCAACCTGTTGCGTTCCGTGACCGGGCAAAACACCCAGCAGCACATTCACGCCAGGCTGATAGCCAAAGCCAAGGAAAAGTTAGCAACTACTACCCTGAGCGTCAGCGAAATTGCCTATGAGTTAGGCTTCGAGCATTTGCAGTCGTTCAGCAAGCTGTTCAAAACCAAAACCAATATGTCGCCGCTGGAATTCAGAGCCTCTTTCATCTGACTACAACCCCAGCCCCAACTGCCGCCCTACCATATCGGCCTCCGTTTCCAGCCCCGACAACGAAACGCCCAGCAGGCGCACGCCTTTGGGCAGGGGTAGGAGGGCCGTGAGCAGCTCGTGGCTGATGCGCGCCACCGTGGCTACGTCGGTGAGGGGAGTAGAAAAACTGCGCGAGCGAGTAATCTGCTGAAAATCGGCGTATTTCACCTTCAGCGTGACGGTGCGGCCACGCAGGCCGGTTCGTTCGCAGTGCGTCCACACTTTTTCCAGGCAGGGTTGCAGGTGCTCGGTGAGGTCGGGTAGGGCAGTAAGGTCGTGGGGGAAAGTGGTTTCGGCGCCGATGGATTTGCGCACCCGGTCGGCCACCACGGGGCGGTGGTCCTGCGCCCGTGCAATGGCAAAGTAGTGCGAGCCGGCCTTGCCAAAGTGCTGCCGCAGAAAGGCTTCCGACTGCTGGCGCAAATCCCAACCCGTGCGGATACCCAACTGCTCCATGCGCGCCGCCGTTACGCGCCCGATGCCGTGGAACTGCCCCACGGCTAGCTGCTCCACAAACGCCAGTCCCTCGTGCGGCCGAATTACGAACTGGCCATTGGGCTTGCGGTAATCGGAGGCCAGCTTTGCCAGAAACTTATTATAGGAAATGCCCGCCGAGGCCGTGAGCTGCGTTTTTGCTAGAATCTGCGCCCGTATTTCCTCCGCGATGCGCGTGGCCGATGGAATGTTCGGCCGGTTCTGGGTCACATCAAGGTAGGCCTCATCCAGCGAAAGCGGCTCAATCAACTCCGTATACTCGGCAAAGATGGCGTGTATCTGCCGCGACACACCTTTATATACCTCAAAGCGCGGCGGCACAAACAGCAGTTCCGGGCACAGCCGCCGTGCCGTGGTGGCGGGCATAGCCGAGCGCACGCCAAACTGCCGCGCTTCGTAGCTGGCGGCCGCCACTACGCCACGCTCGCGGGCGCCACCTACCGCCAGCGGCCGACCACGCAGCTCGGGGTTGTCGCGCTGCTCCACCGACGCGTAAAAGGCGTCCATATCGAGGTGGATGATCTTGCGGGTTTCGGGCTCCGGTGGGGTAGGCGTCAGCACTTAACAAAGATACGGCGGGTAGGGGAGAGGAACTATCGGCGTACGGTGCAGGTTGGGCGGATAGGGCACGCAATTTTGCACCGCAGCTACCCGCTGTTCCCTCAACAGGAAGAGGTACCTTTGCCCTCCTGTTTATCCCCTTTTCTTCATGCACGCACCCAAATTCGCGGCTTCGCGCTCCTTTCACCAGGAGCTGAAGCGCCGCACCAACGCCTACTTTGCCGAGGCCGGCAAAGCCACTACAGGCGGCAACTCCCTGTTTATCAAAGCTCTGATTCTGACAACTGCCTTCGTAGCAGTGTACGTGCATCTGGTATTCCTGACGCCGCCTACCTGGCTGGCCATTGCGGAGTGCTTGTTGCTGGGTGCCATTGGAGCCGCTATTGGCTTCAACGTGATGCACGACGGCGCCCACGGCTCGTTCAGCAAAAAGCGCTGGGTAAATCAGTTTGCCGCTTTCACGCTGAACGTGATGGGCGGCAACAGCTTCATGTGGAACATGAAGCACAACCTCATCCACCACATGTACACCAACATCGACGGCGTGGACGACGACCTGGACGCGCAACCCTGGCTGCGCCTCAGCCCCGGCCAGCCGCGCCGCCGCCTGCACCGCTTCCAACACCTGTACTTCTGGTTTTTCTACGCCCTGCTGTTCATCGCCTGGATTTTCTACATGGATTACCAGAAGTATTTCCGGGGTAAAATCGGGGAAATGCCTATCAAGAAGATGAACGCGTCGGACCAGGGCGTTTTCTGGGGCTTTAAGGCGCTTCACCTGGGGCTATTTGTGGCCCTACCTATCTATATGGTAGGGTTCGTGAGCTGGCTGGTAGGCTTCCTGCTGTTCATGGCAGTAGCTGGTTTCACGCTGAGCATCGTGTTTCAGCTGGCCCATACCGTGGAACACGCCGATTTTCCGGTGCCGCACGCTACCACCAACAAGCTGGAAGACGAATGGGCTATTCACCAGATCAAGACCACGGCCAACTTCGCTACCGATAACAAAGTGCTGAGCTGGCTGGTCGGTGGCCTCAACTTCCAGGTAGAGCACCACCTGTTCCCCACCATCTCCCACGTGCACTACCCCGCTCTCAACAAGATTATCCGGCAAGTGTGCGAGGAATTCGGCATCGAATACAACGAATACCCGAAGATGCGCTATGCGGTAGCTTCGCACGTAGCCCATTTGCGCGAGTTGGGCAGGCGCTAAAAATGGCTTTATTGAGAAGGCCGCTCTACAAGGAGCGGCCTTTTTTATGAGCATGTTAAGTGAAGTATATAGTACTTTCAATAAAAAAGCTATTCAACAGAATACGAATGACTTGATAACAAATTTACGTATCTTTGCGCCCCCGCCAGGGTGGTGGGCCGGCGCTTTAGCGCTGTGTATCAAGCAAAAACGCGATTCGGAGGCGGGCCCTGCGCCGAACGTGTACACGAGGGCCACTAGCTAATATGGCAGAAGTAGTAGACAACTTCGACTGGGACAACGTCGGAGCCAACAGCTTCGGCGGTAACTATTCCGCAGAGGAGCGCACCCGGATGGAGGAAATGTACAGCGACACGCTGACGACCGTCCAGGAAGAAGAAGTAGTGAAAGGCGTAGTGGTAGGCATCACCGACCGCGACGTTATCTTGAACATTGGCTTCAAGTCCGACGGACTGGTGCCGGTGTCGGAATTCCGTGACCTGCCCGACCTGAAGCCCGGCGACGAGGTGGAAGTGTTCATTGAGGAGCAGGAAAACGCAAATGGTCAGCTGATCCTGTCGCGCAAGAAGGCGAAGATCAAGCAGGCTTGGAAAGCTATTTACGATGCCCTGGAGAATGACACCATTCTGGAAGGCGTAGTAAAGCGTCGCACCAAAGGTGGTCTGATCATGGACCTGGACGGCGTAGAAGCCTTCCTACCCGGCTCGCAAATTGACGTGAAGCCTATCCGTGACTTCGACATCTATGTAGGTCGTCGCATGGAAGTGAAAGTGGTGAAAATCAACGCTGCTTTCGACAACGTGGTAGTTTCGCACAAAGTCCTGATCGAGAAAGACCTCGAGAAGCAGCGCGAAGCCATCCTCAACAACCTGGAGAAAGGCCAGATCCTGGAGGGCGTTATCAAGAACATGACCAACTTCGGCGTGTTCATCGACCTCGGCGGCGTAGACGGTCTGCTGCACATCACCGACATCTCGTGGGGCCGCATTGCACATCCTTCGGAAGTGCTGCAACTCGACCAGAAGTTGAACGTGGTAGTACTGGACTTCGACGAAGCCAAGAAGCGTATTTCGCTGGGCCTGAAGCAGCTGACCCCGCACCCATGGGATTCGCTGCCCGAGGACATGGGCGTAGGCTCGAAAGTGAAAGGTCGCATTGTGAACGTAGCCGACTACGGCGCATTCATGGAAATCATCCCTGGCGTAGAAGGCCTCATCCACGTTTCGGAAATGAGCTGGAGCCAGCACCTGCGCAACCCGCAGGACTTCATCAAGCAGGGCGATGTGGTAGAAGCGCAGATTCTGACGCTGGACCGCGAAGACCGCAAGATGAGCTTGGGTATTAAGCAGCTGAGCGAAGACCCATGGACTCGTGGCGACTTCGCTACGAAGTACGCCGTAGGTACCAAACACAACGGCCTGGTGCGTAACCTGACCAACTTCGGCCTGTTCGTAGAACTGGAAGAAGGTGTAGACGGCCTCGTGCACGTGTCGGACCTGTCGTGGACCAAGAAGATCAAGCACCCCTCCGAAATGGTAAAGGTAGGCGACCGTCTGGACGTGCTGGTTCTGGAACTGGATGTAGCTAACCGTCGCTTGGCCCTGGGCCACAAGCAGCTGGAAGAAAACCCCTGGGATACGTTCCAGACGGTATTCACCCCTGGTTCGGTACACCGTGCTACCATCACCGAGAAGAACGATCGTGGTGCCGTGCTGGAGTTGCCCTACGGCATCGAAGGCTTCGCGTATCCTAAGTCGCTGCAGAAAGAAGACGGCTCGCAGGCTGAAAACGGCGAATCGCTCGACTTCCGCGTGGTAGAGTTCTCGAAGGACGACCGTCGCATTGTACTCTCGCACACGGCTGTATACAACCAGTCGCAGGAAGAGGAAAGCCGCGCCGCCAAGTTCAAGAAGAAGACACCGACCGCCGCTGGTGGTGCCGCTTCCACAAGCGCAGCCGACGTGAAAAAGGCTACCTCGCAGCCGGCTGAGAAGTCGACGCTGGGTGACTTGGACGCACTGAGCGCCCTGCGTGACCGGATGATGGGCTCGGAGCGTGAGGCTGGTGAGCAGAAATTGCAGGCGCAAGCCGGCAGAAAAGCTGCTCCCGCTGCTGAAGCTCCCGCCGAAGAAGAAGGCCTGGTTGCCCGCGTAACCAAAGCCGCTTCCGACGCCATCGACACCGTGACACACGCTGCCGAAGACGTAGTAGACCGCGCCAAGCACCTGCTTGACTCGGACGACGAAGCCAACACGGAAGACAAAGCGTAAGCTGACTTCTAAGCTGGAAACAGGAAGCCCCGGAGCAATCCGGGGCTTTTTTGTTCGTACTAAAACTTGCTATGATACAGAAGTTTAGTGAATAAAGGCAAGAAAAGAAGCGCTTCTGTTTGGCATAAGTCGATTATTGACGTATGTTTGCGCTCCCAATCCGGTGACGTGACCGAGTGGCTAGGTAGAGGTCTGCAAAACCTCCTACGGCGGTTCGAATCCGCCCGTCACCTCTTCCTGTTTTGCTTGCTTGCCCCGGTCGATTAGCCCCGACCGGGGCTTTTTGCGTGTAATGGGGTAGGCGGAAGCAGAAGCCGGGTACACAAGCTGTAAGCATAACTATTTTGCAAGCTCAGTAGTAAGTCTATCTTTTGAGCCGGTCCTGCGTATAGGGCGGGCATACTCCGTTTTCACCCACGCTTATCGTATGAAAATTGTCGACCTGCGCACCATGCGCGGCCCTAGCTATTGGTCCGTTAAACACACTCGCCTGATTGTCATGAAGGTTGACTTTGGGGAGTTGGCCGGCACTTGGTCGAATAGCGTGTCTGAATTACCGGACCAGTTGGCGGAGCTATTCCCAAACCTGGGTATGGCCAATCCGCACCATTCTGCCGAGGCGGCCAAGCACCCACCCCTCACCCGCGAGCAGTTGGCCGATGGCGAGCCGCTGGCCTACGTGCTGCAACACATGGCGCTGGCCTTGCAGCGCCAAGCCGGCATGCCGGTATTCTGGGGCAAGTCCTACCCTGCGCACGAAGAAGGCATGGAGATGGTGGTGTTTGCCTACCGCGAGGAGCGAGCCGGCCGCCAAGCTGCCAAATATGCAGTGGAAGTGTTGGACGCGCTGTGTAAAGGCCAATCGGTGGACCTCAAGCCGATACTGGCCGAGCTACACGATATTCGGGAGGAAGAGTATTTCGGCCCCAGCACGCAGAGCATTGTGTCGGAAGCGGCTTCTCGCAATATTCCGTATATCCAGCTGGAAAACAGCAATATTATTCAACTGGGCTACGGTGTGAACCAGAAGCGCATCTGGGCCACCACCACTACCTACACCTGCAATGCGGGCGTAGAAATTGCGGGCAATAAGAACCGCACAAAGGCGATGCTGAAAAACGCGGGCGTGCCGGTGCCCCGTGGCACAACCGTGTACTCGGAAGAGGGTTTGCGCGATGCTATTGACGAGCTGGGCTTTCCCATCGTAACCAAGCCGCTGGATGGCAACCATGGCAAAGGCGCTACCATCAAGATTCAGAACTGGGAAGATGCCGTGGTGGGCCTGAAAGCGGCGCAGGAGTATTCCCGCGCCGTGATTGTGGAGCAATTTATCGAAGGGGCCGACTTCCGATTGCTGGTAGTGAACGGTAAGCTGGTGGCTGCGGCCAAGCGCACCCCCGCCGCCGTAACCGGCAACGGCACGCACACCATTCAGCAGCTGATTGATGAGGTGAACACCGACCCCCGCCGCGGCATCGGTCACGAAAAGGTGCTCACGGCCATCAAAGCCGACAAACACACGCTGGATATTCTGGCCGCCCAGCAACTCACGCTAAATTCGGTGCTGCCCGCTGGCCAAACCATCTACCTGAAGAGCACGGCCAACATCAGCACCGGCGGCACCGCCACCGACGTGACTGACTTGGTAGACCCCTACAACGTGTTGCTGGCCGAGCGCGTGGCCGGCACCATCGGCCTCGACATCTGCGGCATCGACCTGCTCACCGACGATATTGCTGTGCCGCTCAACGAAACCCGCGGGGCAGTGATTGAGGTGAATGCCGCGCCCGGCTTCCGGATGCACATTTCGCCTACCGATGGGTTGCCGCGCAACGTGGCCGCGCCCGTGGTAGACATGCTGTTTCCGCCCGGCGTGCCTACCCGCATCCCCATCATTGCCGTAACGGGCACCAACGGTAAGACTACTACCACGCGCCTGATTGCCCACATGGTGGCCTCAAAGGGATATAAGGTAGGCTTCACGACCACGGATGGTATTTATATTCAAGGCGTGCAGCTCCAGAAAGGCGACTGCACCGGCGGACAAAGCGCCGAGTTTGTGCTGCGGGACCCCACCGTGAATTATGCGGTGCTGGAAACCGCCCGCGGCGGTATGCTGCGCTCCGGTCTGGGCTTCCACTCCTGCGACATTGCCGTGGTTACCAACGTAGCCGCCGACCACCTGGGTCTGCGGGATATTTATACCGTGGAGGAAATGGCTGCTGTGAAGGGCGTGCTACCCCGCACGGTGCGTAAAAATGGTTGGGCCGTGCTGAATGGCGATGACGACCTGGTATACCAGATGGGCCACAAGCTCGACTGCCGTGTGGCCTACTTCAGCATGGATGAGAACAACCCGCGCATTCTGGAGCACGTGGAGGATGGCGGTGTGGCGGCGGTGTACGAGGAAGGCTACATCACCATCTACAAAAACAGCTACAAGCTGCGCATTGATCGGGCCGTGGAGTTTCCGGTGACGTTTGGGGGTAGGGCCGGCTTCAACATCGAGAACAGCCTGGCGGCGGCGCTGGCTGGCTATCTGGCTGGCTTCGATAAGGACGACATCAAAACGGCGCTACGCACGTTTGTGCCCTCGGCCAGCAAAACGCCGGGCCGCATGAACGTGTTTAAGTATCCGCAGTTTGAGGTGATTGTAGACTATGCCCACAACACGGCGGGTATCACGAAATTTGCGGATTTCCTGAACGCTACCGAAGCCACGCACAAGGTAGGCATCGTGTCGGGGCTGGGCGACCGGCGGGAGGAGGATACACTGGGCTTCGCACGCATCGCCGGGCAGATTTTCGATGAAGTGATTCTGCGCCAGGACCGTGACCTGCGCGGCAAAACCGCCGAGGAACTGCGCGAGCTAATGACGCGTGGCCTACAGCTGGACAAGCCCGAGATTCCCATCACCTACATCGAAAACGAGCTGGACGCCATCGACCACGCCTTGCGCACCGCCCGCCCCGGTTCCGTGGTGTGCATCTTCACCGAAAACATCAGCGGTACCATCAAAAAGCTGGAGGACCATCAATAACCTGAACCACGGATTCGCTCGGATTTTTCGGATTACACGGATTTTGTAGTCGACTTCCAAATCCCCACAAAACAGAAAGAGCTTGCCATGTGGCAAGCTCTTTCTGTATAAATACGTCTACAAAATCCGCGTAATCCGAAAAATCCGAGCGAATCCGTGGTTCAGATTACTTCAGTGTGAACGTGGTTTTACCGATCATCACGCCACCCGAGTACAGCTCCACGGTGTGCAAACCAGTTTTATAGGGTGCGCCTTTAGCGTACAGGAATTGCACGGGCTGACGGGTATTGTCGAACACGATGTCCTGCTTGGCGGTGTAGAACGCCTCCGAGCCATCGACCATGAACGTGCCACCGCCGGTGCTCAGGTTATACAGCGCCGAGCCGTCGGGCTCGATCAGGCGCATCATGATTTGCTTGGTTTCCTTGGGCGCCACGTCGTTGCGGGCCAGGTTGAACGTAACTTTTACTTTCTCTACCCGCTTGGCTTTGAACTCGTTGTCGTCGTCGTCCTTCTCCTTGTTACGGCCGTTGATGATGCCTACCCGGATGTTGTCGGCTTGCAGGCGGGAGGCTACTTCCACTTTCTGCGACAGCTCCTGGTTGGAGCGCACCACCGTGGAGATGGTGTCGGTGAGCTTGTTCTGCCGCTCTTTCAGGGTAGTGGTTTCGGTGTAGAGGGCTTCGTTATCAGCCTTCAACTGAGCAATTTCCTCGTCTTTTTTGCGCAGCTGGTTCTCAAAGTTGGCGGCGCGCTCCTTGAAACGGCGCTGCTCGGCAATAGAGAAGCTACCCTTGCGGAAAGAGCGCAGCTTCAGCAAATCGGCGTTGATGGCAGCAATACGAGCTTCCAGCGAGTCGTTGGCCAGGCCCATGCCCTGTACTTCCTGACTCTGACGCTCAAAATCGGCTTTCAGGGTTTCGTACTCTTTGATTTGCTGTTCCAGCTTGGTGTCTTTCTCTTTGACGGTGGCTGTCAGCTGCTCGTTTTGCTTGCCTTTCTGCTGATTCAGGTAGAACAAAAAGCCGTTGATGCCCAGCAGCACCAGAAAAAGGGCCACGAATAGCCAGACGCGGTTGTTGTTTTTAGGTTCAGGGTTTTGATTCGGTTCCATGTAGTGGGAGGGTTAAATGATACCCGGCAGATGCGGGTAGGACTAGTACCTTTGTGCACAAAAATAAAGGGATTGTGCACGTGCGCAAGTCCAAGGGTAAATCGGACAGGAAGATGCAACCTACGCAAAAGCTGGATGCCAGCTACTGGCAGGGCCGCTACGAGGCCCACCAAACCGGCTGGGACGCGGGCCAGATAACGCCGCCATTGCGCGATTATTTTGTGCAGTTGTCTGGGCCGAATGCCCGCCGCATCCTCATTCCGGGCGCCGGGCGGGGCTACGAGGCCGAGTATCTACACGGCCAGGGCTACCCCCAGGTGTGGGTGGCCGACGTAGCGCCCGACGCCCTGGCGGCGCTGCAAACCCGCGTGCCCGACTTCCCGGCGGAGCACTTGCTATTGCAGGATTTTTTCGCCCTCACGCCCGCCGAGCCGTTCGATTTGCTGGTAGAGCAAACGTTCTTCTGTGCCCTCGACCCCGCCCAGCGCCCCGCCTACGCCCGGCAGAGCGCCGCGCTGCTGCGCCCCGGCGGCAAGCTAATGGGGTTGCTGTTTGATACGGAATTCTCGCAACCCGGCCCACCTTTTGGGGGTAGCGCCGCGGAGTACCGTGCCTATTTCGAGCCGTACTTTGATTTCGTGCATTTCGCGCCGGCCTACAATTCGCTGAAACCCCGGCAGGGTAGGGAGTTGTTTATCTGTCTGCGTCGGAAAACGGAGGTTAAGCTGTAGCTTGCGTTTCTCACTCTCTACCCTCATTTTTTGTCTGACCAGCCAGTAGCCCCGCGGCGCCGGCCCCTACCTCGCTTCTATGTTTGCCCAACTCGCCAACGCTCTCCCGCATTTCCGCAATACCAATTCCGGTCAGTTTTTTCTGATGGCTGGTCCCTGTGTTATCGAGGGCGAAGACATGGCCCTGCGCATTGCCGAGCGCATCAAGCACATCACCGATAAGCTCCAGATTCCCTACATTTTCAAGGGTTCCTACCGCAAGGCCAACCGCAGCCGCTTGGATTCCTTTACCGGCATCGGCGACGAAACGGCCCTGCGCATCCTGCAAAAGGTAGGGCGCGAAATTGGCGTGCCTACCGTGACGGACATCCATGAAACCACCGAGGCTGCCTTCGCCGCCGAGTACGTAGACGTACTGCAAATCCCGGCTTTCTTGTGCCGCCAGACCGATTTGCTGATTGCTGCCGCCAAAACCGGCAAAGTGGTGAACGTGAAGAAAGGCCAGTTCCTGAGCGGCGACGCCATGCAGTTTGCCGTGGACAAGGTGCGGCAGTCCGGCAACGAGCACGTGATTCTAACGGAGCGCGGCAACTCCTTCGGCTACTCCGATCTGGTAGTAGATTTCCGCAACCTGCCAGCCATGCAGCAGTTTGGCGTGCCCGTGGTGATGGACGTGACCCACTCCTTGCAAAAGCCCAACCAGAGCAGCGGCGTGACGGGTGGGCAGCCGGCCCTCATCGAAACCATTGCCAAAGCCGCCATTGCCGTGGGCGCCGATGGCCTGTTCATCGAAACGCACCCCACCCCCGCCACCGCCAAATCGGACGGGGCCAACATGCTGCCCCTGGACCAGCTGGAAGGCCTGCTCACGCGCCTAACGGCCTTGCGTCAGGCACTGCAGGATACGGGTAGCATCGAGGCGCTGCCGGCGTAATTGGATAGGAGCACAGTAGAACGAGTCATGCTGAGCGCAGCGCAGCGGAGTCGAAGCATCTCGCGTGCTGACGTTGCATAACTAATTCAACGAAGCGAGCGAGATGCTTCGACTCCGCTGCGCTGCGCTCAGCATGACCCGTTCTACTCTATCCCCTCGTATCTTTCTCCCGCATCTCTATTATCTGACTCTCCTCCATGAAACAATTTTTTAAGTATGTGCTGGCTACCCTCACGGGGCTGGTACTGTTTGGTATACTGAGCTTTGTGCTGGTAATAGGAGCATTGATTGCACTGGCTAGCTCCGCCGATAAGGAGGTGACGGTGGCCAGCAACTCGGTGCTGGAAATCAAGCTGGACAAGCCCCTGGCCGAGCGCGAAAGCCGCAGCTCCCTGGCCTCGCTCATCAGCTCGCAGGCCGATGATATTGGTCTGGAGCAGGTGAAAGAGGCCATTGGCCGCGCCAAGGACGACGGCGACATCAAGGGCATTCTGCTGAACGTGGAGTTGGTGCAGGGCGGCATGGCCTCGTTGGAGGAAATCCGCGACGCGCTGCTGGACTTCAAGAAGTCGGGCAAATTCATCGTGTCGTATGCCGATGCGCAGTCGGAAAAGAGCTACTACCTGGCATCGGTGGCCAACCGCATCTATCTCAATCCGCAGGGCACGCTGGAGTTCAATGGCCTCAGCTCGGAGACGTATTATTACAAAAACCTGTTCGACAAGCTGGGCGTGGAGCCCTATATCTTCCGGGTAGGCTCGTTTAAGAGCGCCGTGGAGCCGTATTTCCGCACCAGCATGTCGGATTCGGCGCGGCTGCAAACGTCGTCGTTCCTGAACTCGCTCAACGACTATATGCTGGGCCACGTGGCCACCGCGCGCCACATTCCGGGGCCGCGCCTCAAGGTCATCAGCGACTCGATGCTGGTGCACAACGCCGACGACGCCAAGCGCCTCGGCCTGGTAACGCACCTGGGCTACTACGACCAAGCTACCGACTACATCAAAGGCAAGGTAGGCGTAGCGAAAGACAAAAAGCTGAGTACTATTGACCTGAGCGACTACGCCAAAAACAGCGAGGACGAAACGCTGGGCGACAACCGTATTGCCGTTATCTACGCCGAGGGCGACATCGTGACCGGTAAAGGCGGTAGCAGCAGCATTGGCAGCACGCGCTTCGCCGAGGCCATTCGCAAAGCCCGCATGGATGATAAGGTGAAGGCCGTGGTGCTGCGCGTGAACTCGCCCGGTGGCTCCTCGTTGGCCTCGGATATTATTTACCGCGAGGTGGTACTGACGAAGAAGGTGAAGCCCATTATCTGCTCCATGTCGGACGTGGCGGCCTCGGGCGGCTACTTCATTGCCATGGCCTGCGACACGATTGTGGCTCACCCCAACACCATCACGGGTAGCATCGGCGTGTTTGGCGTGTTGCCGAACATCGGGCCGTTCCTGAGCGACAAAATCGGGGTGACGACGGACCGCGTGAAAACGGGCGAATTCTCGGATATTCCCACCATCACACGTCCGCTCACAGCCTACGAGAAGCAGCAGCTACAACAGGAGGTAGACCGCATCTACGCCGATTTTACCACCAAAGCCGCCCAGGGCCGCCACATGCCCGTAGAGCGCCTGCGCCGCCTGGCGTCGGGTAGGGTGTGGTCGGGTAGCGAGGCCAAGGCCCGCGGCCTGGTCGACGTACTGGGCTCTATGGACGACGCCCTACGCATTGCCGCCCGCCGCGCCAACCTGAAAGAAGGCGACTATTCCTTGCAACGCCTACCCCGCCAGAAAACCTTCTTGGAAAGCACCTTCAGCAGCCTGAACGAGGAAGTGCGCCTGCGCATGGTGAAACAGGAAATGGGCACGCTCTACCCCCTATACGAGCAGTATAATAAGCTCATCCAGATGCGCGGCGTGCAGGCCCGCATGCCGTTTGAGATGACAATTGAGTAACGATTAATTGCATCTGTCATCCTGAGCTTGCGAAGGACCTTTTCACAGTAGAACGAGTCGTTGGTACGACAACTGTTCAACGTGAGAAGGTCCTTCGCAAGCTCAGGATGACAGATAATTTTACAGTTCAACCCACCCCCATGCAACACCTCCGCGAAGCCACTGCCTACCTCCAAGCCCGCTTAGACGACTTTCAACCCGAATTCGGCATCATCCTCGGCACCGGCTTGGGCGGACTCGTTCAGGAAATTGACGTGCAGCACACGTTTTCCTACGCCGATATTCCGCACTTTCCGGTGTCGACGGTGGAAAGTCACTCGGGCAAGCTGCTGGCGGGCACGCTGGCGGGTAGGCGGGTGCTGGTGATGCAGGGACGCTTCCACTTCTACGAGGGCTACTCCATGGAGCAAGTGGTGTTTCCGGTGCGCGTGCTGAAGCTGCTGGGTATTCGGAAGCTGTTTGTGAGCAACGCCGGCGGCGGCCTCAACCCCGACTACAACTACGCCGACCTCATGCTGATTGAGGACCACATCAACCTGCAACCCACCAACCCGCTCATCGGCAAAAACCTGGACGAGCTGGGTCCGCGCTTCCCCGACATGCTGGAGCCCTATGACCTAGGCCTGCTGGCCCTGGCCGAAAAAGCCGCTCAGGACCTGGGCTTTGCCGATAAAGTGCGGCGCGGTGTGTACGCCTCCCTACCCGGCCCCATGCTGGAAACGCCCGCCGAGTATCGCTACCTACGCACCATCGGGGCCGATGGGGTAGGCATGAGCACCGTACCAGAGGTTATTGCCGCCGTGCACATGCAGTTGCCTGTACTGGCCATATCCGTCATCACCGATTTGTGCGCGCCTGGCAAGCTCAAGCGCGTGCAATTGGCTGATATTCTGCGCGTAGCCGCTGATGCGGAGCCACGGCTTACCGTGTTGCTGAAAGCGGTGGTGGAGCAGTGTTGAGTAAGTGAGGTGGTGAGATAGTGAAATGGTGAGTTTGACGTTCTGTCATCCTAAGCTTGCGAAGGACCTTATGCCCGTAGAACGATTATCGTAACACCTACACGTTCAACGTGATAAGGTCCTTCGCAAGCTCAGGATGACAGAACGTCAAACTCACCATTTCACTATCTCACCACCTCACCTTATTCCCGCAGAATAACACTCTGCCGCTGCACGCTCAGGACCGTGAATACCCCAATGCCGCCCGTTACGGTTGATTTTACGCCCGATGGCTGCGCGAAGGGGTTGTTGTTGGCACTGCGTGCGTCCTGCACCGATTGCAGGAAGTTGTAGTAAGGCGTGTCGAGGTGGAAGAGGCTGACGATGAGCGTGTCGTTGGGGTTAAACTCGTAGGACGTGCCCAGCGTGATACTCTGGCCATCGGTGAGGCGGTCTTGCACGATGTATTCCACTTCTGGTTCGCGGAGAAGGGAGCGGCGGTGCACCATAAAACGGTAGGCGTCGCCGAGGCCGGCAGGGTCCTGAAAGGTGTTGAGAATGTACGCTTTGCGCTGGTTGCCAGTTTCGTTGTTGAAGCGCCACTCTACCTTCTGGATTGGTACAGTGGCAGGCATAGTGGCCGTGCCGGTGAGGCGCCTACCTTGCTTATCATATACTTCTAGCCCGAAGGTGTCGCCGGGGCGGGCATTCAGTCGCCGCCGACCAATGTGCGTGTAGCCTTTGCGGGTTGTGCGGTCGATGGTCGGCGCGTACGTGAGCGTGTCGCGGGTGCCATTGGGGCGGATGATGATGGCTGTCGCATCATCCACTAGAGGTAGCAGCGCATCGGCTAGGTAGGGCTGCGTTTCGGTCACAGTTAGGCGAGGCACCACGTTGGGCTCCAGATACGCCTCCACCACCAACTGCGACGGCCCAAAGGGCAGATCCACATCAATATCTTGTTGCAGGCTGCCGCAGCCGGCCAGCAGGGTAGGAGAGAAGAGGCTCAGCAACAGCCAGGCAGCAGGTCGGCGGCGGAAACAGCGCATCACGTTAGAATTTGAAGTTGTACGTAACCGACGGAATAGTCGGAAACAGCGACACCTGCCGGGCTCTGTAGCCTGTGGTGAGGTTGGTCTGCGGATCTTCTATCCGGTCGAAGTAGATGAAGTACGGATTGCGCCGATTGTAGGCATTGTAGATGCTCAGCGTCAGGTCCGACTCGCCGTGGCGGGGCCGCAGCTTATAGACCAAGCCCAGGTCGAGGCGGTTGTAGGGCGCCATGCGGTAGGTGTTGCGCTCGGGGTAGAGCGGCACCGCTACCGGGTTGCCGCCGTTGCCCAGCGCATCCTGGTACACAAAGCGCCCCTGCGGCAGCGTGGTAGCAGCTCCTGAGGTGAATACAAACGAGCCTGTAAGGTTGATGCGCGGCGAAAGCTGGTGCAGTACCACCACCGTCAGGTTGTGGCGCCGGTCGTAGGTAGGGTAGTAAACCGCACCGTTGTTGATGCCCGTAGTGCCGCGCTGGGGCGGAAACCGCCGTTTGGTCCAAGCCAGCGTGTAGCCAATCCAGCCAGTGGTTTTTCCTTCCTTTTTCTCCAGATAAATCTCGTCGCCGTAGGCCCAGCCCTTGCCGAATAGGAACTCCTGGTCCAGATCGGCATTGGCAAACAGCTGGGCACCATCCCGAAAATCAATCTGATTTTCGGCCCACTTATAGTACACCTCGTTGGTGAGCAGGTACTTGCCACCGCCCAGCAGCCAGCTCACGCCCGTGGCCACCTGCTGCGAGCGTTGCGGCTTCACCGATAGCCGCGAGGGGTACCAGATATCGGTGGGTAGGGAGGCGCCCGAGTTCGTGACCAGGTGAACGTACTGATACATCAGCGCGTAGTTGGCCTTCAGGCTGAGGGTAGGGGAAAGGGAATAGCGCGCCGCCACGCGGGGCTCAATGCCACCGTACGTGTCGGAGCCGCTGTGAAAGCCCGACAGACGCAGGCCGTAATCAAGCTGCCACTTGTCGTTGACGGTGAAGTTATCGGACGCATACAAGCCGCCTTCCTGACCGGTGTAGCTAACATCGGAGCCGAAGTTGACTAGGTTGCTCACGCTTTCGGCCTGCAAACGGCCTACCCCAAAGTTGTGCGAGGTGACGGTTGCCCCAGCCTTCAGAATGTGCCGATTATCGGCGGTGTGGTATTCCAGGTCGGAGCGCAGACTTAGGTCGCGGATGGTAGAAGCTAGGCCAAAGCTAAACTCGTCCAGCGCATTGCCGATGTTATAACGATAGCGCGTGAAGGAGGCTGTAGTATTCAGGTACAAGCGCGGTGCAAAGGTGTGCTGCCAGCGCAGGGCACCTAGGGTATTACCCCACTCAAAGTTGATGTTGAAGCCACCGTCGCTGTTGAAACCAAACACGTCGCTGCCGTAGTAGCCGGTCAGGAACACCTGATCTTTGCGGCCCAGCTGGTAGTTGGCTTTCAGGTTGAGGTCCTGAAAGTAGTAGTCAGGAATAGGGCTGAAATCCGGGTCATCCTGGTTCACCCGGTTGATGGCCCGCGTGAACACGTCGAAATACGTGCGGCGGCCGGAAACCAGAAAGGAGCCCTTGCCCTTGTTCAAGGGTCCTTCCACAGCCAGGCGCGACGAAATCAGGCCGATGCCGCCGCTCACGCCTACCTTCTCGTGGCTGCCTTCGCGCAGGCGCACATCAATAATAGAGGAAAGACGCCCGCCATATTGGGCCGGAAAGCCCCCTTTATACAGGTCCACGCTCTGCACGGCATCGGGGTTAAATACCGAAAACAGCCCAAACAAGTGCGCCGGGTTGTACACCACCGCATCATCCAGCAGCACCAGGTTTTGGTCCGATGAGCCGCCGCGCACAAACAGGCCCGAGGTACCCTCGCCGCCGTTTTGTACGCCGGGTTTAAGCTGCAACGTTTTCAGCAAATCAACTTCCCCAAACAGCGCGGGCAGGAGCTTGGCCTCGCGGGTGGTCAGGCGCTCTACGCTCATTTGTGTGGTCTGGAGTTTCTGCTCCAGCGTGCCCGTACCGCGCACAATCACCTCGCCCAGCTCATTGGCCGCGGTAGGCAGCTCTACCAATAGGCGCTGGTCGCGGCGCAGTGTAATGGTGCGCGTAACAGGTTGATAGCCAAGAAAAGAGACTACTACCTCGTGCGTGCCCGGGGGGAGGGGCAAGGAGTAGGCGCCTTGGGCATCGGTGGCGGTGCCAGTGGCCGAGGCAGGCACTGCCACCGACGCGCCGGGTAGTACTTCGTGCGTGTCGGCGGCGCGCACCACGCCACTGAGGGTATACTGCGTTTGCGCCAGCGCAAATAAGGGCAGTAGCAGACTAACTATTAGAAGGGTACAGCGTGCAAACAACAGACGAAGGATTTCAGGGGCGAACAGGAGAAAAGTGCGGGCAAATGCCGCCTACTTCCAACGCCCGACCTCGCCGGATAGTCTGTTGGTTAGGAGCTGCGCACCAACAAAGCTACTTCAACGATTGACAAAGCCCTGCAACGTCTGATTGAGCTGCGGCGCAGGCACCACGCCCGCTTGCCGCCACACGGGCTGCCCATTCTGAAACAGAATAAGGGTAGGGATGCTCTGCACCCGAAACTGTTGGGCCACCGCTTGGTTGCGGTCCACGTCAATCTTAATGATGCGCAACTTGCCCTGGTGCTGCTGGGCTACCTGTTGCAGAATGGGCGCCATGGTTTTGCACGGACCGCACCAATCGGCATAAAAATCGACCAGCACCGGCATACCAGGGCTGTTAATCAACTCAGAAAAAGACTTTTTCGGCATGGGAACAATGGTTGCGGAGTTCGATAGAAAAACAAACTACTCCGCATACGCAGGCGCCGACAAAAAGGCTTTTACTTCCGCTTCTCAATAACCGTTACGTCGTTGCCAGCCTTTTCAAATTCGAAGAAGCCGCCCACTACCTTTTTGCCGCTTACCTGGCATTCCCACACGTAGCGGCCGGGCGCGGCCGTGCCCGCCTCGTTACGGTCCGACTTAAAGTAGTCGGGTTCGGAGGGCTCCGAGGGGAAGATAACGTCTACACCTTTCTGGCCCGCAGGTATTTGCTTGTCCAGCATGTATGTTTTGCCCGTCGACTGGTTGGTCACCACAAACTTGGCGGTGTACGCTCCCAACTGCCCAAACTTGTCTACCACGCCCAGCTTCACGTACGTGTCCGTCGATACCATCCAGGTTTGCGCGTGGGAGGCAGTAGAGGTTAGCAGGAGCAGAGCCAACGCAAAACCAGCTGCCCGCAGCAGCGTGGTCAAACCAGATACAGAGGAAAAAGAGAAAGTAGAAGTGGGCATACGCAAAAGATAAAATGTAAGGAGTGAAAAGTCAGGTTTTGGGGTTCTTCAAACAGCAGAGCTGTTTGTATAATGTCTTTTGAAAGCAACTGCTATGGCTAAAAAATCTGGATTAACAGATTTTAAAAGAATTGGTAAAATATAAAATATATTGGAAGTATAGAGTGATTGTATTTATGAAATTTACAATATACATAAATTTTTATACGGTAACCATAAAAAATGCTACTCAAGTAGATAAGTAGTATATGGCACGTCGTCGGAAAGAGGTAATTGCTAAATCTGTGCCGGAAGAGCCGCAATGCGCACTCTGCTTACGGCGGGTGAGGCAGGTGACGCGCCACCACTTGGTGCCACGGGAAGAAGGTGGTAAGTATGGACCTGTAGCCGACTTATGCCAGCCGTGTCATAGTACGGTGCACCTCCTACTGCCCAACAAAACCCTGGCTCGGCAGTACGGCACTATCGAGGCGCTGCGGGAAGCCGAGGAGTTGCAAAAGTACCTGGGTTGGATTCGGAACAATCGCGTAGAGCGGATTTCCAACCGGCGTGGGAAGTATAAATAAAATGATTTTACTTATGTAATTTAAAATAGGATTATGCATAGTTGGATGTGTGCCCTGCGCTTCTGCTTTCGAGCAGAAACAGGCAGGCTGCTACCTTTACCGACATGAGTTCCTCCCGCTTTTTTGTCCCTTTTGCCCAGCTACGCCAGCAGCCTACCATCTTGGTGGATAGCACGGGCCTGGGCGCCGCCCTCACGCTGGCGCACTGGCGCGGAGCCGCTACCCCCGAGCCTCTGCGCGACGATACCAGCGCTGGCTCGGTGCTGCGCGCCCTGCACCAGCCCGCCACGCCCGGTCTGGAAGCTCAAGCCGTATCGGCCAATCATTTCGACGTAGACGGATTTGTGGGCGTGTGGAGCCTGCTTTACCCCGAGCTGGCACTACGCCACGTGCACCTGCTGCGCCTGGTGGCTACCCTCGGCGACTTCCGCGAAATCGACTGGCACGACCCGCAGGCCAACCACGCCTTGCAACTGGTGTGCTGGCTGAATGCCGAGGAAAAAGCGCGGTTTTACGAGCCCTTTGGTGCACCCGCCCGCCGCCGACGCGAGGACGAGGCTTCGGCCGAAAAGTTTGCGTGGTTCCTGCCGCGCTTCGCCGCGGTGCTGGAAAACCCAGCGTCCGAACGCGCCGTGTGGCTGCCGGAATACGAACGGGTGCAGCAAGCCGCAGCCATCATGCAAAGCCCCGCTACCAGCCTCACACCCTATCCCAAAATTGGGCTGATGGTGGTGCGCACGCCGGAGCCGCTGCCCTACTACGCCCTGTTCGGCCCCACGGCGGGTTTCGATATGGTGCTGAGCCTCTATGACAAGCAGCGCTACGAACTGGAGTACAAATACACCACATGGATTGACCTGGAGTCGCGCCCCACGCTACCCCGGCTGCCGCTCGATGCGCTGGCTAATCGTTTGAATGCGCTGGAACAGACCACCCGCCGCTGGACCCACGATGGCATCACCGACACCGGCCCGCTGCTGCGCCTCTCCGGCAAAGGCCTCACCAAAGCCCAGCGCTACGCCGACCCCGACCAGCGCCCTCTGTATCAATCGTCGATTTCGACGGAAGAAGTAGAGCATGAAGTCGTGTCATTTTTTCGGCAAGGCTACGCCACTATAGAGCCGCGCCGCTACTGGACGTGGACAGAGATACGGGCAGTTGGGGGTAGGAATGCGCTGGAAATAGGCGCTACTGTTCTTCCCCAAATCCGATGACCCGCAACGTGCTCACGCCGCCTGCCCCCTTGCGCACGTTGATTTGCGTGCTCACGCGCTCCTTTAGTGCCTCCACGTGAGAAATGATGCCGATGGTTTTGCCAGTGCCCTGCAAGGTTTCGAGGGCCGACAGGGCCACATCGAGCGTGTCGGGGTCGAGCGTGCCGAAGCCTTCGTCGATAAAGAGCGTGTCGATTTGCGTTTTGCGGCCGGCCAGCTCCGAGAGTCCCAGGGCCAGCGCGAGGCTCACCAAGAAGCTTTCCCCGCCTGATAGCGAGTTCATGGAGCGCACGTTATCGGCTTGGTAGTGGTCGGTGATGAGCAGATCGAGATGCTCCTGCGGGTTGCGGCTGATGCGGTAGCGGTCGGAGAAGCGGTGCAGGTGGCGGTTGGCTAAATCCACGAGTCGTGCCAGCGTCAGGCCTTGGGCAAACTCGCTGAACTTCTTGCCGTCGGCCGAGCCGATGAGGTCCGTGAGCTGGCGCCAGCGCCACGCTTCCTGCTGCTGCTTCTCAATTTCCACCACCAACGAAGCGTGCCGGGCTACCCCGGCGCGGTGGTCGGCGAGGCGCTGTTGGCGCTGGCCCAGCTGCTGGTTGAGGGTAGCAAGCTGCTGGGTGTTGATGGTCAATTGTTGCGTAATAACCTCTGCCGGCTCCGGCGTGAGGGCGCGGGCTTCCTCCTGCTGAAGCTGCTCGGCGGTTTCGCGCAGGGTTTGTTCGACCAGGCTGGTTTCCTGCTCGTGGCGGCGCAGCTGGCTTTGTAGGTTGCCTACCTCCGCATCGGGTAGGAGCAGAGTAGGCAGAATAGTCGGGTCGGGCGCGAGGCCGGCCGCGCCCAGCGTAGCCGACAGGGTAGCGTGGCGCTCGGCTTGCGCTTGCTGCTGTTGTGTAGCGTCTTGCTCGCGCTGGCGCAGTTTATCGGTGGCAATGGTGAGCGTGGTGATCTGCTGCTGTAGCTGCTGCTCGGCTTGCTGGCGGCGCTGGTCGGCGGTGCGCACGGCCGTTTCCAGTTGCTGGCGGGCATCGGCTACGCTAGTGGTAGTAGGTAGCAGTTCGTGGCGCTGCTGCTGGCGCTGCACAATTGCCTTGTGTTGTTGCTCCAGGGCCTCGCGACGCTGATCCAGCTCTACTTGCAGCCGTTGGCGCTCTTTCTCAGCAGTGGCGGCGCGTTCGTTTTCCAAGTCCAGCTTACGTTCTAACTGCTCAGCTTCCAGCTGCTTGCGGCGGAAATCGGCACCAGCAGTTTCCAAATTTCGTACCAGTGCCGCGCCGTTTTCACCCGAAAACTCCAGCCCGAACGACCGAATCAGGCTGGTGATGTTCTCCTTCATCAAAGGCTCCTGCTCGCGCGCGTCCTGCAAGCGCGTGGTCAGGCGCTCTAGCTCAGTCCGAAGCTGTTGCTGCTGCTGTCGGGCGTTGTGTTGGTCGGCCTGGGCTTTGGCCTGAATGAGCTGGGCCTGTTGTTGTAGCTGCTCCGTCTCACTTAGCTCTTTAGCCAAAGCACGCACGGTGGCCGGGATAGTCGCTTCCTCTTCCTCCGACAGCCACCGCACTACCGCCGTTTCGGACTCGCTTAAGGGGGTGCCGTTTTCCAATAATCCGCTGATGCTCACCAGTCGGTTGATGCGCCCTTTCAGCGCCACTGACTGCTTTTCTAGGGCTTGCTCCCGTTCCCGATCGCGCTGCACAGAGTCTTCGCTCACGCCCAGTACGCCGGTGGCATAGGGGTGCTCCACGGCTCCACACAGCGGGCACGCCTCGCCGGCTATAAGGTGCCGACGAGCTTCCTCGTGGGTCAGAATAAGCTGATGCGCGTGCATGAGGCGGCGCAAGTCCTGCAAGCTGGCATCCAGCGTGGCAGCCTCGCGGTGCAAGCGGGCTACGTGATGCGTCAGTTGGTAGCGCCACTCGGTGCGAGTGGCCGTGGCGGTGGCGTGCCGTTGGGCCAGGGTAGTGAGCTGCGTATTGGTTCCGGCGAGTAGCTGCGTGCTGCTGGCCTCAGTGTCGGTAGCGGCCGTCAGCTGGCGTTGCCGCTCCCGAATCAACTCCGTCAGCCCTGTAAGCTCAGTACGGTTGTGCTGCCAATCCTGGAGGTAGCCGCTCAAAGGCGCCAAAGCTTCCGATGCGCTGCTGAGTACGGTGTGACGCGTAAGCCACTCGCGCAACGTGCGGGCCTGCTGCTCCTGCTGATGCACCTGCGCGGCAGCCTGGGTGGCCGTGTTTTTTTGCTCTTTCCACTGAAGGTTGAAGCCTTGATACTCTTGCTTACCCTTCGCAAGCTGGTCTTGTTGGTCGGCCAGCTGATGGTCGAGCAATTCGGCGGCGCGCAGCTTGGGCTCCTGCTCCATTTGGGCGGCAGTGGCTTGCGCATGGGCCTCGCGGGCGGTGTGCAGGGTGGCTTCGGCGGTGGCGCGGCGCTCCTGCAACTGCGGCAGTTGCTCTTGCAGCTGGCCTACCTCGGTGCGTAGCTGGCCTAGCTGCTGCTCGGCCTGGCGGAGCAACGCGTAGTCGGTGGCGAAGGGCGCGGCTTGCTGATGCAGCGCCAAACGCTGCCGCAATGGGGCCAGCGTCTCGGTCTGGGCGGCCAGCTGCTGCTGACGCTGCTGGGTGGTGTGCTGGCGCTGGCGTAGGTCGTGCAGCTTCTGGTGCCACTGCCGCGCCTCGCGCAGCTGCTCCTGGGTGGCAGTGGCGGTTTCCAGCTGGGTGGTGAGCTCCTGCGCCTCCGCTTCCAGTGCTCCTACCTCTTCCGCTGACAGCAGCGTTACACCTGCCAAACCCGCCCGTAGCTGCTCTACCCGCTGGGCTTCTTCCTTGGCCCGCTGAAATGCCGCCACCGAAATATCGGAGTACTTGCGCGTGTCGGTAATCTTTTCCAGCAGCTGCGCCCGCTCGCCGGGGCTCGATTTTAGAAATCGGGTGAAGTCGCCCTGGGCTAGCAGCACCGAGCGCAAAAACTGCCGGTATTCCAGCCCGCTCAGCTCGGCCACGCGCACCGGCACCCGCGACTTGTAGCTTTCCAGAATCGGCCACTTGTCTGGGGCTTCCGGATTCGGTGTTTCGGGCTGCTCGCTTAGCTCCATCTTGGGGTCCTGGAGATTGCCGCCGGGCTTGCGACGGGCGCGGTACTGCCCCCACTTCGAGCGGTAGGTTTTGCCGTTCACCTGAAACTCCACTTCGGCCCAACTCTCGCCCGTGCCGTGGCTCATCACCTGCTCGGGGCCGCTACCCTCGTGGCGCGGTACCTGGCCGTAGAGGGCCAGCGTGATGGCATCGAGAATGGTGGTTTTGCCGGCGCCGGTAGGACCTGTGATGGCGAACAGCCCCGCATCGGCCAGCGGAGCGTGGCTGAAATCGACAAAATGCTCCCCGCGCAGGGAGTTGAGATTGAAAAAGCGGACGCGGAGAATTTTCATGCGGAGTAAACACCAGGGCGGACCACGAAGTTACTGCGCTAAAAGAAACTGTATGACGCGAAAAGGAGCAGATTCATCTTTTGGCACTCGAAAAGTAGGCGTGCGTAAGTGCTATGCGCAGCGAATTGCAGTTATTTAGTACATGAATAGTTCGTTGTCGCCCCTACTTATCCCGGCGTTCATAGCTGTGTTTATAGGCTTCTGGTGCGTGGTTTGTAAACTCATCTCCTTTTTTGGCTGGCACCAACTGTCTACACAATTTGAGGTTGCGCCGGGAGAAATGATAGAGCCGCAGTTTCGACTGCGCCATGCCAAACTAGGCTTAGCCAGGTACAACGGTGTAATCCAAGCAGCCGCGTCAGCGTCCGGCTTATCATTGTCCGTGGCGTTTCTTTTCCATATAGGCCACCCTCCATTGCTCATTCCCTGGTCTTGTATTGGGGCACTTGAGGAGCAAACGTTTCTTTGGTCCACTGCCTACACAACGCGTATTTTAGTAGGTACCAGTAGTGTCAAGTTCAAATTCAGTGACGAGGAGTTCAAAAAGATGCTACAGCCCTGGTTGGCAGTAGTGTAAGCCTAGTGTGGTGCTAAATGCAGTGTAGAATATAGCAGCCTCTACAGCTTCTCCCCGCAATGCCAACAAAAGGCGGCGTCGTTGCGGTGGGCGATGGCCTGGCATGCAGGACAAGTTGCTTGTTTGAAAGCAGGCGCATCGGGGGTAGGGCGGGCCATTTGGGCCGATACAATACCGGTGGGCACGGCAATGATGGCGTAGCCCAGAATCATCAGGATAGAGGCCATGGTTTGGCCCAGCACAGTGCCCGGCGAGATGTCGCCGTAGCCGACCGTAGTCAGCGTGACGATGGCCCAGTAGATGCTCTTCGGGATGCTGGTGAAGCCGTTTTGCCCACCTTCTACCACATACATGAAGGTGCCGATGACAATAACCAGCGTGAGTACGGCCGCCAGGAATACGAGAATCTTGAAACGACTGGCCTTGAGTGCACTCACAATAAACTCGCCTTCGCCCACAAAACGGCCCAGCTTGAAAATGCGGAACACACGCAGCAGCCGTAGCGTCCGGATGACTACCAGATAGTGGCTACCAACCATCACCAGCGAGGCCAGAGTAGGTAGCACGGCCAGCAGATCAATAATACCTAGCAAACTTAGTGCGTAGGCTAAAGGGTGGCGCACCACCACCAGCCGGATAATGTACTCTAGCAGAAACAAGCCAGTGAAGGCCCACTCTACTGCCCGCAACAAGGGCCCATATTGCGCCGCAATCTGGCTTACGCTTTCCAGCATCACCGTGAGCACACTTAGCACAATGGCTACGAGCAGCACCGCATCAAACGCCTGACCGGCGGGCGTGTCCGATTCGAAGATAATGCGGTAGGCGCGTTGCTTCCAGTGAGAGGCGTTTTCGGGAGGAAATATATCCATCAGTGCGTAGCAGGGTGGCGGGTAGTTGCCCCTTACTTACGCAAACAGGCCTTTGCGGGTACGCCCGCAAAGGCCTAGGTTAGGAGCGTGGCGGCTATTGCCAACCGCTATTTGGTAGGGCGAACAAGGATAAATCTTACAGAACTGATACTACGTGCATTCGCTACCGCTTTCACTGCAAGCGATGAAAATTGCTATCCAGCATAGGCACCCGAAATTTCTCCCGTTGTTCGAAGGAATGTTCTATTTGCTTATTGCCTAAACAGTTATTGTTGATGCCTACCCCTTTTTCGGCAGTACGTCCCGCACCTTCGTCCAGTGCAGATCGGGGTATCGGTCGTTATTTAGTGTGGGTAAGCTGACTTGTCCTGAGAGCATGTTGTGCAGGTACTGCATGCCTTGCCACGGTGGAAACACCTCGTTTTTGGCCGGCATGAGCGTTTTCGTTACCTTAATCATCGTTTCTAATACGCCCAGGCCGCCTACCCGCAATAGCTTAAATGGCTCGCCCATCACCTCACTGGCAATAGCTTGCAGGTTGCGCACGGTGGTAACGTCGCCGGCAATACGCAGGTAGCGGGGCGTGGTGGGGTCGAGGGCAGTGGCGGCCGTATAAGCGGCCGTATCAACCATTGTAGTAGATTCTAATGGCTGATCGGCGCTGCCCCAGTACACGATTCGGCGTATGCCTGGCTGAATGAGCGGCGCCTGCCCGGTGAACAGATCCATGAACATGCCATTGAAGATGGACGTGGCCTTGATGGGCGCTTGGTCGAGCCGTTGCTGAAACTCCCGGCGCAGGTCGAAGTTGCGGTTTGCGCCTCCGGGTAGCCGGGTGAAATCGGCAGAATAGTCGGAGGGGATAAAGCGGGGCACGCCGGCTGCCACGGCCGCCTCTAGCAAGCGTGTTTGGGCATCCACAATCACCGGCCGCAGCCCCGATAGCGCCGATACTACACAATCGGCTCCTTGGCAAGCCTGCGTGAGGTCAGCCACGCTGTCATAATCAACTACTACCACCGTAGCACCTTGCAGGCGCAACGACTCCGCCTCGGCCGACGCGCTGCTGCTAGGGCGCACCAAGGCCCGCACAGTAGCGCCTCGCTGACGGAGATGGTGGGCAATAAGCAAACCGAGCGAACCGGTAGAGCCGGCCAATACAATGGTGGCAGGCGAAGCGGTGGAGCCAGCTTTTGAGTCTGTAGCCATAAAGCAAGTGAAGGAATTAGGTGAGTAACCGGGCTACACTACATGGGCGTGCCGGCTACAGAGGGTAGTACCGCCTACCTTTCCCGAAGGTTGTGGAGAAGCAAGGCTATCGGAACAGTTCCAGGGTAGGAAAGAATTGCTTTTGGCCCGGCCCTTACGTAAGCAAGGGTTGCACCTGCTTGTTTGGAATGTCTGACGTATCCTCTTCCACCAGCTTTGCCCAGCGGGCCGGCATTGTCATTGACTTGGTAGCCGCCCCGTACTAGGGCTGCTGTTTACGGGTTAGGCGCTGCAAGTATTGGTAGGCGTACTGCTGGCCGTGTTTTTCCGTGGGCTAGTTTTTGGGAGTAGTCAGTAGCTGATAGTTCAGGAGGTGGTAGGCCAGCAATGAGCAGTGTGCTACATTCCTTCCAGCAGCTCGTCAAACGTGCGCAGCAGCTCCGGTCGGTCTTCTTCCGGCTCCGTTTCCAGGCGTTGCGCAAATACTTCGCGCTCCGTAAAATCGTGCAGGCTGCGGGTGAGGGGTTCTTCTTCCTGACCCAACAGATGGGGGGCTGCCACACGAAAATGGCGTCGGTTTAGCACGTGCAGTTGTTGCCGGTCCAAGGCTTCTATCACCTTCAATAACTGCTCGGCTACCTCTAGCTGGCTCAGCTCCGAGCGAATCTCCACATCGGCCCAGGCAGGCAGAGGGTAGTCGGCATTGTCGTAAGTAGTGAGCTGGGTGAGCACCTCGTCGAGGTTTCCGTGGAAGCGCACCAGCCGGCGCACACCCGGCACGGGTAGGGAGGCAATGGTGAGCCCATCCGGGGTGAATTCCAACAAGACGACCTCCTTGGGGTAGTCGATTTCGGAAAACGACAGCGCAATGGGCGCACCCGAATACCGGATGTGTTCCCGCCCGCCCACGCGCTGCGGACGGTGCAAGTGCCCCAGGGCCACATAATCGAAGACGGTCGGGAAATGCTCGGCCGTTACCTGCCCCAGGTTGCCCACATGGATAGTGCGTTCCGAATCGGAAGGGGAGCCGCCGGCAGCGTAGAGGTGGCCCGTGGCCAACACGGGTAGGCCGGCGGCTTTCAGCTGCCATACGGTTTCCAGCTCGGCCAAGCGGGCGTAGTGGTCGGCAATACCTTGCTTGATGCGGGCCTCACGCTCCTCGGCGCTTTCGCCTGGTACCGACAAACGCACATCCCGGTCGCGCAGGAAGGGCACGGCGCACACCACCAGGCCAGGGCGACCCTGTGCGTTGTCAATTACTAGCACTTGGTCGTCGAAACAATCGGGCACGCAGCCAATTACGTGCACGCGCAAGTGGCGCAGCAGGCGGGCGGGCGCGTTCAGGGTAGCCGGCGAATCGTGGTTGCCGCCCACCAGCACCACGTCGCGGCAGCCCGTATTGCGCATTTGCAGCAGGAAGGAGTAGTACAACTCCAGCGCCTGGTTGGAAGGTGAGCCCGTATCGAATACGTCGCCGGCCATCACTAATACTTCTATCCGTTGCTCGCGCACAGTCTGCACCAGCCACTCCAAAAAGTGGCGGTGCTCCTCTGTGCGCTCGTGGCCACCTACGAAGCGCTGACCCAAATGCCAGTCGGCGGTATGCAGAACCTTCATGTAGGGGCGTTTGGCAAGCGCCCGTCTTTATGGATAAGACGGGCGCGGGAAATCTAGATAAGTAAGGAATGACAACAGAAGTGTGGGCTCAACAGCTGATAGCAGCAATACGTGCCCACGAAGCGGCTCTATTGAAACTCCTGCACGGCTTCGCCCAGATCATATACGGCAGTGCCAGGGAGAAGCGGAACCAAAATGCTAGCACCCGCTGCCGAGCGGTAGCCGCCGGCGCAATGCACCAGCACTGGCTTGTCGCGCGGGATTTCGCCGGCTCGCTCGCGCAACTCGGGTAGGGGAATCAGCAGCGTCCCCGGAAACAGGGCTTGCGCGGCCTCGGAGCGGTTGCGAATGTCCACTATCGTAAACTCCTCGGGGTGCTGCCGCACATCTTCCACATCCACCTGCAGGCTCACGGCCGGCAGAATGGGCGGGGTAAGCAGCGCGCCTTTGATGTTTGTTTCGTAGCCGATTTTGGCCGTTTTGCGAATAACGGTGTCCAGAGCAATACGCGTGTCGGCAATGAGGTAGAACGGCTCGTCGGGGCCTACTACCGAGCCCAGCCAGGTTTCAAATTTTCCCCCATCCTGCAAGTTGATGGCCGAGGGTAGGTGGCCTGCCTTGAATTGCTCCGCTGGTCGGGTATCGATAATAAGCACGCCGGGCTCCAGGGGTTCATCGGCTTGCAGGCGCGGCACACACCGCACGCTGTTTTCGAAAGAAGAAGCGCCTTGCTTGTTCAGAAGAACATCGTACCCAAAATACTTGGGCACAAAGGGTTGATCTTCCAGTAGCACCCGCACAAACTCTGGCTCCGTCATGGGCTGAAGGGCGTAGTTGGAGCGTGCCTCTTTGCCTATAGTGCTGTCTAGCTCGGTGCTGGTAGTTTTGCCGCACAGCGAGCCAGGCCCGTGAGCGGGGTAGACCTTGGTGGCGGGAGGCAGGGTCAGGAGCTTGTTGTGGAGGCTGTGGTAGAGCTGCACGGCCAGGTGTTCGCGCTGGTGGCCGCCCACGGCCTCACTTTCGCGCAGGTCGGGCCGGCCCACGTCGCCCACAAACAAGGTGTCGCCGGTGAACACGGCGCGGGTCTGACCCAAATCATCGATGAGCAGCACCGAAATGCTGTCGGGCGAGTGGCCGGGGGTACTAAGGGCATGTAGCTCCACAGTGCCCAACACGAGCCGGTCGCCATCGTCGAAATTCTGGTGGGGGTAGGCGGCTTTCGTGAGCTTGCTACAGTAGATGGTAGCGCCGGTTTCCTCTGCTATTTCCAGGTGCGAGCTAACGAAATCGGCGTGGGGGTGAGTTTCGATGACGGCCTCAATCGTAGCATCGTGCTCGTCGGCGAAATCATAGTAGGGTTGCGGGTCGCGGCTGGGGTCGATGAGCGCCACGTAGCGGCCGCACCGGATAGCGTAGCTGGCATGGGCCAGTCCTTTATCATAAAACTGCTGAATCTGAACAGACTGACTACTAGGCAGGGGACTCATGAGGGAAGCATATAGTGACTGCGGCGCCGCGCGGTAAGCTGGTCCGGACGCGGCATCGGCCGGGCCAGGCCCGCCAACGCATATTCTCAAATATAAGCAAACGCAACGTGCGCCGGGAGGTTAGGGAAAGGAAGGGTTAAAAAATTGAGGCGTAATATATTGGTCATCAATCGGATAAAAAATAAGGCGGTTATGCAATGCCGTGTAGCCCCGTAATAGAGGGCAGGGCATTTATCACAGACAACGCCATGCTCAGCCGCCGAGCCATGCATCCGCCAGAAAAGCGGCATTTACCACGGCTGGCCGGTAGTAGAATACCTGGTGAAACCGCTGCGGAAACCACGCAAAACGGCCCGCCTGTGCAAACAAGCGGGCCGTTAAAATAGAAACTAAGAGGCTACGACTAGCCGTTCGTGCTGGCCTTCATCTTGCCTTTTTTGCCTTTGCGGTCCTGCAATTTGTCTTGCATCTTGTTCATGCGCTCATCGCGCATTTGGGTGTATTTGGTGTACTGGTCGCTGGTCAGGATGCCTTTCAGCTGCTCCTCGTATTTGTCGTGGGAGGCTTTCATGTTCTGCATCATGGCCTGGCGGTCGGCGCTAGCCTGGGTGCGCATGGTTTGCCGCTCCTGCTGTTGGGCCAGGGCCAGGGATTTCACTTTCGTAGTCTGGTCGGCCGAGAGGCTGAGCTGCTTGGTGAGGCGCTGGGCTTGCTGGTCGGCACGCTGCTCGGGCGTCATGTTGCGCATGCCCTGGCCGCGCATGGGGCGCTGCATTTGTCCCATTTCATTTTGGGTAGTGGTCTGAGCCGAAGCGGCGCCCATGGTAAAGACAAAAGCAGCAAACAGAATGAGGGATTTTTTCATGGTTGAAAGCAACTATTACGTTGTTTTTGGGTGATTACTGGCCGTTGGACAGCGCCCCAAAAGCAAGGTTTAACGAGGCCGAAGAAATGTTTTAGCGCGTTGTCGCTACGCTCGCATTAACCAGATAAAAGCTATATTCGGGCCACCTGAACTGATTTCGCGGCTTTGTAAGCGCACCTTTTACACTTTTCATTCTCTTTTTCTCCCTTCTCTTCTATGGCAGATATTTTCGCCAAAAAGTCCCTCGATAAGCTGATGCACGAAGCCGACGAGGGCGAGGGCGGCGGCCTCAAGCGGACCCTAACGGCTACCAACCTCACCATGCTGGGCATCGGGGCCATCATCGGCGCCGGCATTTTCGTGCTGACGGGAACGGCCGCTGCCAACGCGGCTGGTCCGGCCATTGTCATCTCCTTTATTATTGCCGGCCTGGGCTGCCTGTTTGCGGGCTTGTGCTACGCCGAATTCGCTTCCATGATTCCGATTGCCGGCTCGGCTTACACCTACGGCTATGCCACGCTGGGTGAGTTCGTTGCCTGGATCATTGGCTGGGATTTGATCTTGGAATATCTCTTTGGTGCGGCCACCGTGGCCGTGGGCTGGAGCGGTAACCTGGTAAGCATTCTGGAAAAAGCCGGTGTGCACGTGCCCGCTGCCATTTCGCAGGCTCCTATCGCCTACGACGGCGCGCATTTCAGCACCACAGGCGCTGTTATCAACCTGCCGGCTGTGCTCCTTATCGGGGCTATGACGGTGCTACTGGTTATTGGTATTCAGGAATCGGCTCGCTTCAACAACATCATCGTGTTTGTGAAGGTGGCCATTGTACTGTTGGTTATTGCCTTCGGCTTTAAGTATGTGAATGCGGCCAACTGGAGCCCCTTTATTCCGCCCGTAGAGAATTTGCCCGGCGGTGGTTCGCGCTACGGTTGGGAAGGTATTGTGCGCGGCGCGGCCGTGGTGTTCTTTTCCTATATTGGATTCGATGCCGTGAGTACGGCTGCGCAGGAGGCTAAAAACCCGCAGCGCGACATGCCTATTGGCATGCTGCTCTCGCTGGGTATTTGCACGCTGCTTTACGTGTTGATGTCGCTGGTACTTACGGGTCTTACTTCGTACAAAAACCTGAACGTGCCCGATCCAGTGCTGGTAGCGCTGCAAGCTGCGGGTCCTTCGTTGGGCTGGCTGTATTACTTCACGGGCTTGGGCGCCATTGCCGGCTTGGCCTCGGTGGTACTGGTGATGCTCATGGGGCAGCCCCGCATCTTCTTCGCCATGTCGCGCGACGGCCTGCTACCGCCCATCTTTGGCAAAGTGCACCCCAAGTTTCAGACGCCCTACGTTACGACGATCTTCACGGGTGTTGTGTGCGCCATTGTGGCTGGTATCCTGCCCGTGGGCTTGCTAGGTGAGCTGGTAAGCATCGGTACGCTGCTGGCCTTCGTAATTGTGTGCGGCGGCATCATCGCCCTGCGCCGCCGCGACCCCAACCTGCACCGTCCGTTCCGCACGCCGTGGGTACCGCTGGTGCCCGGCATGGGTATCCTGATCTGCGGCTACATGATGTTCAACCTGCCCTGGGACACCTGGTTGCGCCTGATCATCTGGATGGCCATTGGCATCGTGATTTACTTTTTCTACGGTCGTCACAACAGCAAGCTCAACCGCGAGCGGGCCGCTGAGGCTGCCGGCAAGTAAGGTAGGAACTATAAAAAAAGCCCCGCGAACGTTGGTTCGCGGGGCTTTTTTTATAGTTAATAGACCGTCATGCTGAGCTTGCCGAAGCATCTCGCATGCTGACGTTGAATACTATCTCACAGCAGCACGGGAGATGCTTCGGCAAGCTCAGCATGACGGTCTGGCAACTCACTTCGCTGCTTCTACCTCACTTTTCAGCTTGAGGACTTGGTCGCCGTTTTCTTGGGTAATGAGGTAGGCGGGGTTGTCGGCGGTGCCATTACGGGTGATGTCGCTGCCCTTCAGCTTGCGCGTGATAGAGTCTTTGTGCACTTCTTCGATTTTGCCGGTGGCCGTGCCGGTGCCGTATTTCCAGCTGACTTTGCTGCCTTTGCGAAACATGGGGGTAGGGGTAGGATAGGTGATGGATACTTACGCATACCGATCCTGCAACGACAAAGTTGCTACGGGCACCGGTACAAGATGAGGGTAGGAATGCCTCCGACGAAACGCTGGTCAGGACAACAAAAGCCCCAATGCGTCTGCATTGGGGCTTTTTCGTTCGGTAAGTAGGCTGAGGAAAGCGCTGCGCTACTCCCGCACCAGCCGTTTCACGGTGGTGCCCTCCGCCGTGCGGATGCGCACCAGGTACACGCCTACGGGCAGGTCTATTACATCGAGGGTAGCGCTGAGCCGGCTGCTGCGGGGCTGGTGCGTCAGCTTCCGTACGGTTTGGCCTACCGTGTTCAGCACTTCTACCTGCACGGGCGCGGTCGACGTTAGGCCTGTTAGCTCCAGGGTAGTAGTGCCAGTGGTCGGGTTAGGGTAGAGGTACACAGCGGCCGTACTAGCCGTGGCATCGGGACGGTGAAAGAGCAGAGAAAACCGCGCTTTGCTAGTGCCTGCCGTGGCCCGGAATGTATAAGTAGCACTGACGCGCAGATCCTGTTGTTGGTGTAATTCGGCGTCTTCCAGCCAGACCTCAGTACCAGTGGGCAACTGGGCCAGCTCTACTGCTCGCAGCGTGTATTCGCCCGGCCGCTCTATGTGCAGGCCTAAGGGAACAGAAGCCACTTCTGCAAGATTTGCCACCGCGTTGATGGCCAAGGCCTCGGTGCCAGCCTGCGTCCAGAGCGACGGTGTGCCGCCACTGTTGAGTTGCACTTTGTAGGCATCGAATGCTGGGTCGAAGGAGGCAGTGGCAGCAGGCGTGGCATAGAGCACCGTCTCATCGGTAGGCCCGGTGCCACTATGCAGGCTCAACCGCACAAGCGGACGCGTAGGCGCTGCCGCGGCGCGGCTGCTGGCCGTAACTGCCGCGGCATCCGTGGCCGTCGTCTTGCTACGTTGGGCCGAGGTAGCGGCAACCGGCGTGAGGGTAGCGCGGGCTGCACTAGGCAGCAGCAAACTGGCGCTGCTGGTAGCCCGCACGAAGAAGCCCTGCATGGCAGCAATTGTGTTGGAGCCGCCATTCTGCCCCATACCATTCACATAGCTGCGGTAGTAGCCCGTGTAGGGGCCAGTCGGCACGTAGGTATACACCGCCTGGTCAACTCCTGCGGCGGCCGGTACCCGGTCCCAGTTGAGAGGGGCAGGGAAGGGGTTGCCCAGCAAGTGCCAGCCCGAGTTGCTGTATGGCCCGCGCGTGAGCGGGTAGCGCACGTCGCTGGTAGTGAGCGTGCCGCTGATGTCGACGGTGGTAGTAGGCAGCACCTGCACCGAGTAGCCCCGGCCGGGCACTAGGTTATCAGTAGCAGCCGGTACCTTCCAGCCCCGGTCAAAGACATCAAAGAGCGCCGAACTTATGCGGGTTTCGTCGAATTCGAACAGGGTAGGAAAGGGCATTACGGAAGTGCCTTGCGTGTTGTAGTTCGGGTTCAGCACAAATGCGGGTATATCGTCGGCAAACTCCTGCACCTTGGCCGTGCCCAGTTGCATAGGCGAGGCATAGTGCTGATAGCCGGCGCTGGTAGCATCGGCCACAAACCGCTCCATAGTGCTGCGCCCGGTTACTATGCCGCCACCCACGGGGTTTTCTACCAGAGCGGTACCCGAGGCATCGGAGAGTAGGGTCAGGTGCCCGTCGGATGCCAGGTTGCCACGAGGTAGGGCAAGCAGGTGCCGCACACCCACGGCACTTTGCAGTGCCACACCGGCCGCGTTGTCGATAAGCAGGTTGTAGAGCCGCACGGTGCTACTGCCGCCGATGGTTTGGGCGGTGGTGCCCACGCACCGCAGGGTGCCCGCGTCGGCATTCAGGGTGCCGTTGTTCACTAAATTGCCCAACAGTGCAAACGCATTAGTATGCAACGAAAGCGAAGCGCCGCTCGCAATAGTCAGGTTGAGAGCCGTGGGGGTAAGGTCGCCAGCGGCCAACGACGGATAGCGCGACAACCCGCCCGGAACCAGCACGTTGCTGCTTGCCGTGGGCACTGTGCCGCAGCTCCAGTTGCCCGCTTCAAACCAGCTGCTGCTCACCGAGCCCAACCAAGTAAGCGTCCCGGCTGGCGTGATGGTCAGATTCGCGCCGTTAGTAGTGCCAGTGGTAGCGGGCTGGCTGCCTACCACCCGAACGCGGTACCCTGTACCCGGCGCCGTGTTGGCCGGCAGCGTGGCCGCAATAGTGCTGCTGGTGGCGCTGCTGAGCGTGCCCAGGGTAACAGGATTTGCGCCAAACACACCGCTCGCATCTGAGAGCTGGGCCGTGAAAATGTTGCCTGCAGTGAAGCCCTCGGCCGTGAAGGGTACACGCAGCGTAGTACCAGCGCAGTAGCTGCTGGCCGTTAGCGTGCCAGTCTGAATACTGGCCGTAGAAGCAACAGGCTGCACAACTACTACCGTCGAGGCCGTGTCGGTGCAATCGGGGGAGGTGGAAGCCGTTAGCACATAACGGCCCGACTGCGACGGCTGCACGTTGGGAATGGTCAGCTGCGGATCTTGCCCGGTGCTAACGGTGAACGTGCTATTGTCGGGGCGGCGCACGGTCCAGGTGTAGGGGGGCGCGCCGGAAGTGGCTTGCAGTTGCAAGGTGCCGCCCGCCACCACCGGCGAATTGCTGCTGACGGCCACGGTGAGCTGCTGCCGTAGCGTGATGGTGGTGGTTTGCGGGGCTAGAACTACGGTGGCCGGCGTAGAAGGAATCAGCCGAAGGATATACCCGCCACCCGGCGGCGTGTTACGTGGTAGCGTAATAGACACGTAACCTTGCCCTTGCCCACTAAAATTGACAGTACCAACAGTAGCCGTAAATCCGCCATTGACGTTGGCAAGCTCCGCCGTAATAACGTTGCCGCTGGGGAAAGGCGCTTCCGTAACGGTAAAGCCAAAGCTAAACGGAGTGTTCAGGCAGATCGGCAGTAAGCCGCCATACCGCGAGAGGGTAAGCACAGGCTGCTGGGCTGGCAGCACCGTTACATCCTTCGAAGCCAGGTAGGTGCAGCTGCCCAGCGTTACTACAAGCGAGATATTGACTGTGCCCACCACCGTAATGTTGGGAGTGGTAGGGGCCTGATCGGTAGAGCGGAAAAAGAAGTTTGTTCCGCCGCTGACTACCCAGGAGTAAGTAGCGCCCGGAGTAGCAGCAGACAGGCGCAGCGGAATAGGGGAGCCGTAACGGATGGCGTCGGGGGCTATAATCTGCGTGACAGGCGGTTGATTAATGCTCAAACTAGATCCATTATCCTCCCCAACAACAGTTGGCTGGCTGCCTACCACCCGAATGCGGTAGCCCGTGCCAGAAGGTATACTGGCCGGCAGCGTGGCCGCAATGCTGCCGCTAGTAGCGCTGCTGAGCGTGCCAATGACTACTGGGGCAGCGCCAAACCTACCGCTGGCGTCCGAGAGCTGGGCTGTGAAGACGTTGCCCACAGTGAAACCATCGGCCGTGAAGGGTATACGCAGCGCGGAGCCCGCACACAAACTGTTGGTCAGCGTGCCGGTCTGGATGCTGGCCGTCGGAACCGCTGGCGTCACGTTGACGGTGGTGCTCAGCGTGGTAGAGCAGCCGTTCAGCGTAATGGCAACGCGGTAGGTGCCCGCATTGGCAGTAGTAGCGGCCGCAATACTTTGGTTGGGTCCCGTGGCTGCGTAGCCGTTGGGGCCAGTCCATTGGTAGGTGGCGCCGCTCACACCCGTAGCGGTAAGCGAAATAGTAGTGCCCGCCACCACGGGCGAGTTCGACCCGGCCGCCGCCACGCCTAGATTGGTAATCAGCAAGCTACCCGTTTCGCTGGTCAGGGCCGGGCTGCTGCTCACCAGCCGGATGCGGTAGGTGGCGCTGAGGGCGGTGAGGGTGGCAGGAATGGTGATGGGCAACGTGCCGGCCGCCGCCGTTGTTACCGTGGCCGAGCCGATAACCGGGCTGCTGGCCGAGAACGCGCCGCCCGCATCCGACAGCACCGCCGAGAGGGTATTGCCCGCGTTGAAGTTGGGGCCCGCGGCGGTGTAGTTGAGCGTGTAGCTGCTGCCCGCGCATAGGGGCCCGCTAAAGGCATTCAGCGTGAGCGTGGTAACAGGTGCCACAGGCTGTATCACTACCTTAACCGAAGCTGTATCGGAGCAGCCGGCCGCGTTGGTAATGCGCAGCTGGTACCTACCCGACTGCACCGGCTGGGCGTTGGCAAGCTGGGGATTCTGCTGACCGCTAAAGAAGTAGGTCCCGCTGCCATCGGCGCGCCGCACGGTCCAGGAATAAGTGTTGCCGGTAGCGCTGGGGCCGCCCTGCAACTGCAGGGTGCCGCCCGCCGTCACGGGCGAGTTGCTGCTCACCGTCACGGGAGGTAGGGCATTCACTGTCAGGCCTGTGCCGTTATCATTGCTGACTACGGAAGTGGGGGTAGAGCCCACCAGCCGAATTCGATACCCGCTGCCGGTAGCGGTGGTGCCGGGTAGGGTAACGGAAATGGAACCGTTGCCCAAGCCGCTAAAGTTCGCCGTACCAATGGCCACTGGTGTCGCAAACGAGCCACTGGCGTCCGACAATTGCGCCGTGACAACGTTGCCGCTCGGGAAGGCTATTCCCGTTACCACGAAGCTCAGGCTGCGCGGCGTAGCCAAGCACAGGTCGCCCCCAAAGGAGTTCAGCGTTAGAATGGGAATAATATTTGGCTGCACCGTTACGTCGACGAAGCTGGCGTAGCTACAGCCGCCCAGCGACACCGTGACGGAATAGCGCGCCACGCCGGGCACGGTGGCACTGGCAATGGTGGGGTTCTGCTCCGAGGAGCGGAAGCCGTTCGGACCCGTCCAGGAGTAGGTAGCACCGGGGTAAGTGGGCGCTACGCTCAGGCTGATGGCGCTGCCATTGGGCACAGTAGCCGGCCCGGCCGCCCGACTCACGGGCGACTGATTCACCTTGAGGTTCACGCCATTATCCGTCCCAAATACAGCCGGGGCTGACGCTACCACGCGCACCCGGTAGCCACTGCCGGCCGGCGTCCGAAAGGGAATGGAGTCCTGCAGCGTACCGCCGTTGGCGTTGGAGCTGATGAGCGTACCAAACAGCCGCGAATCGTTGGAGAATACTCCGCTGGCATCCGACAGTTGAAACTTAAACGTATTGTCGCTGCCAAAATCGGCCCGGTTGGTGCTGAACGGCACCTGAATAAACTGTCCGCCGCAGATAGTCGTCTGGGTTACGGTGCCCGTGGCAATAGTGGGCGGGTAGGCGTAGCTCTGCGTCGAGCAGGCCGTGCCGCCCGGCGTGGTCACGCAAATCTGTCCCGAAGTACCACCGGCGGGTGCGGCCACCGTGAGGCTGGTAGCAGTATTGCTGAGAATAGGACCGGCCGCTGTGCCGTTGAAGCTCACCGCCGTAGCCCCGCTCAGATTGGTACCCGTGATGGTAACCACCGTGCCGGCCGGGCCGCCACCGGGCGTGAAGCTGAGAATGGTAGGGCCTACGCAGGTGAAGTTGTAGACGCCCGCGTTGGTCAGCTGAATGCCCTGCTGAATAGTAGGCAGCAGCAACCGAAGCCGCAGCCCGCGCACGTTATTTTGGGGCGTGGCCAGGGTACGAGTCACCACGGTAGGCTCCGTTTGGCCGGCCGCCAGCGTCGACTGGTAAGTATCGATGGTGGTCCAGTTGGTAAGGTTGCTGGAGGCTTCGATTTGCAGGGTGTAGCTCACGGCTGCGCTGTTCACGTTGCGCAGATTCAGCTGCACCGTAGAGAAAGGTTGCGGCGCCGTGCCTAAATCTACCTGCGCGTAGTAGGTGTTGAAAAACGTGGAAGAGCTGCCCGTCACGTCGTTGTCGTTGAAAATGGCCAGCACGGCGGCGCTGGTCAAGCCGTTGCCGGTGTAGTTGGCATTCGGGAAGTTCGCGGCCAGATTGTTGGAGCTGGAGCAGCCGCTTTTCACGAAGCTGCGGTTCAGCACCTGGCTCCACTTACCGGCCGCGTCGCGCACGCGCACAAACAGGCGGTGCGGCCCGTCGAGCAGGGCGCTGGCATCGGCAATGAAGTTGAGGTTGGCCAGCTCCGGGGCGGGCGTAGCAATGGGAATGTTGATTGCCTGCCCATAGCCGGGGTCGGTGTCGAAGTAGTACTCCGCCTTATTCAGATTCGGTATGGTCGTTACAGCGGGTGCGTCCACGTAAAAAAGGCGGCTCTGGGTCAGGCTCCATTTGCCGGCCGTATCGCGCGAGCGAAAAAACAACGTGTGAAAACCCGGCGCGAGGGAGCCCAGCCCCACCGAGAAGCGCACATCCGGAGCCTCAATACCGCCATTGATGGCTACGCTGGTGGCGCGGCCATAGCCAGGGTCAGTATCTACAAAGTACTCCAACCCAGCCAAGGCCGCAGGTGGGTTGTTGGTCGTAGCGGGTTCCACGTAAAACACCTGGCGATGGGTTAGACTCCAGGCGCCGTTGGCATCGCGCGAGCGGAAGTACAAGGCGTGAAAACCCGGCGTCTGGTTCGCCAGCGGCACCGCAAAGGTCACGTCCGAGAGGGTAGTGCTGGCCGTAGAGGGTAGGGTGGCCGCCGTGGCGCGGCCGTAGCCGGGGTCTGTGTCTACAAAGTATTCTACCCGGTTAATAGCCGGCGCGGGCGGCGTGGTTACCACCGTATCTACGTACACCAGCTGGCGGTAGGTCTGGCTCCAGTTGCTACCCCCCGCCCGCGAGCGGATGAACAGGTTATGGAAGCCCGGTGTCGTCGTGCTCAGATCAACCGCAAAGTTCAGGCTGGGCAGCGTGGTGGTAGGCGTGGCCGGTAGGGTAGCGGCTGTAGCGCGGCCGTAGCCGGGGTCCGTGTCGAGGAAGTATTCCACCCGATCGAGGGGAGGCGTAGTTTGGGCGTGCAGCGGCACAACGGCCGCCACCGCCGCCACGAGCAGCACGACCAGCCCCAGCCAGCCGCGCCGCACCATGTGCAGGCAGTTCATCGGAAAAGCGCGTTAGGTAGCCCGGAGCCCCTAGTTGTTAGACCGCGTGCTGATGGTAGCATTCAGCGTGTTGCCCGACACCGTCTGGTTGTACTGGTAGATGGTGGGCACGTTTGGAATACCCGCCACGCGGTAGGGTGTCGCCCCGCCGAAGGGGCCTACGTCGGTACCGTTTTCCCCGGCGCCGCGGGCCGGATTGGTGCCCGTCCGCAGCTGGTAGGCACCATCGGTAGAGGCCGTGCCGCCCACAAACAGGCTGGTCGCACTCACGTTCTGCTGGTTGCCGTTGCCAGTGCCAAACTGCGCCCCCGCACTGATGTTATAGCTCACGGCGTTGTTGCGCAGGGTGAAAATATTCGCCGAAGTAGAAGTCAGAATATTGTTCTTAATAACGGTGTTGTTCACGTCGATACCAGCGCCATTGTTGCCTGTTGCACTACCAATAGCATTGTTGGTAATAACCGTGTTAGTCAGATTTGCATTGTTGCCTCCACCTATGCCGCCTACTATTATGTTGTTTGCTATTAGTGTGTTTGTTACGCTATTAGTGTTGAGAAAGAACGATAGATTGGAATTGATATAGTTCTGCCGTACTACAGTATTCGCAACGGAAGTATATCCTTCTGAGCCGCTATAGCCGATGTATAAAACAGAGCGTAGATAATTACGCTCCACAATCATATTACTAGCACCAACATACAAAGTAGAAGCAATAGTACACCCTGTGATACGAGAGCCAGCACTGCTACTATTGAAAGAAATAGCGCCCACTGTCGCCTCGCGCTTATCCAGCTGCAAGCCAGGGTTCTGCTCCAGAAAATAGCCCGTGCCAATGATGGTAAGCTGCTTGGTACACGTCAGGTTGCCATACGAATTATCATTTGGCTCCAGGTAGATAAAGTCTCCGCTGGCGGCGGCATCGTGGGCGGCTTGCAGGGTGGTGTAGATGTTGGTGCCCGTAATGCCGGTGTTATTCACGCGGCGAATGGTTTGGGCATGGGCGGCCAGCGTGCTCAGCACAAGTAGCACAACCAGAAGGAAAGTAGTAGGGGTAGGTTTCATACACAGAAAAGGGTAGGGGTGAAAAAAGGACAAAAGCGTAGCCAGACCAGGCCAAAACAGCTGGTTGTAAGCTCAAAAGAGGAAGAAAGAGGAGAAGAAGAGCGAGCGTTGCGCCACCTAGTATAGGAGCCGCAGCCAGCGTAGCACGAGGTTGCTTATAAGGAGCAATAGCACAGCGCCGAAGAAGCCAACCTGAGCAAACGAAAGGGTGCTGGCGCCTCTGGCATGCGTTAGCAGATAGAGAAAAGGAGGAAAAGGTTATACCATACGCCTAAGGGATTAGGGCTGCTCGTGTGATTGTGTATAAATGCTGATAATCAGCTTGCTACCAGTTGTTGATAGATGGCTGGAGGCGTAGAAGAGTAGGGCGCATCACATCAGAAGAGAAACCAAAGCGCCGCCAGCCCAGCCGGAAAGCAGCTGGTTGCCAGTATATAATTAAGTGGTCAGGAAGGAGGGTAGCGCTTCTACCGCCGCCGTCCGGCTAAGCGTCGCACGCCATACGCCGCTCCGGCAGCCAGCAGCAGCGAAGCACCTCCATCAATAGGAGCTTGCGTGGGTCCGCCAGGGGAAGGACCGCCCGAGCCAGGACCACCAGAGCCGGGTCCCTGTGCATATGCACCAAGAGCGGCGCATACTAGCAGTAGAAGGAGAGCAGCTCTTAAACCAGTGTGGCGCACGCCCGCGCCAAGAGAAATAAAACGGTGTAGCATAAGCGAGAAAAAGGGAATGAGATGAGGAGAAACAAGGCTAAAAGAGGTGCTTCAATAGGTAGGGGTGCGGTAAGTGACCTATATTCAATTCGTTATATAAAGGCAGAATTCCTCTTTTTTTAAGAAGTTCCACGCAATATTGGTCGGCGGCAATACCAATTTCCTGGTATTTCTGATCAAAGAGTCTTGCATTTTTTGAGCTTTGTTGACTATTAGTGATTAGGCGAATAGGGTAATGGAAATCTGATTGTAAAATGCTTATAAACAGCCTTATCAGTGTCGGGAAAGCTGTCCTGTAAAAAGTATATCGGCAGCTGTTTCTTTGGTTCATTGCAGTGTAGTCCGGGTGATGCTGCTATATAGCTCAGCCCATGCAACCCGTTTGGCTGGCAACGCTTCTTTGGGTAGCTTACCACTGCTCTGTTCTGCGCCCACCCCCACCCGTTTTTTTCCTCCAAACCACACTCTTTCATTCACTCTATGCACCAAAAACTACGCATGCTGGGTTTGCTCGGGCTACTGGCCACCGGCCTACCCGCCTGGGCCCAGCAACCCCTTACCTACCCGCGCAACGGCGTCTACGACCAGCGCGAGGGCCTCTACGCCTTCACCCACGCCACCGTCTACACCGACTACAAAACCAAGCTCGACGACGCCACACTCGTTATCCGCGACGGTAGGGTAGTGGCCGTGGGCAACAAAGTCGCCATTCCGCAGGGCGCGGTGGTGAAAGACCTGAAAGGCAAGTACATCTATCCGGGCTTCGTGGATATGTTTACCAGCTACGGCGTGCCCGACGTGAAAATGCCCGAGCGCCGGGGTAGGCGCGAGGCGGGGCCGCAGTTTGAGAGCCAAAAGGAGGGCGCCTACGACTGGAACCAGGCCATCCGGCCCGAAACCAACGCGGCTGAGATGTTCAAGGTGAATTCTGAGCAGGCAGATGCCTACCGTAAGCTGGGCTTCGGTGCGGTGATGACCTTGCAGCCCGACGGCATTGCCCGCGGCACCGGCTCTTTGGTGACGCTGAATACCAACCGTCGCGAAAACGAGGTGATTCTCGTGGACCGCGCCGCCACCGGCTTCTCCTTCGACAAGGGCAGCTCTACCCAGGACTACCCCGGCTCCCTTATGGGTAGCATTGCCCTGCTGCGCCAAACCTACCTCGACGCCAACTGGAACCAGCGCAACCCGCGCCGCGAGGAAAACCTGTCGCTGCAAGCCTTCAACGGCCAGCGTGGCCTGCCCGCCATCTTCGAGGCCAGCAACAAGCTGAACACCCTGCGCGCCGACCGGGTAGGCGACGAGTTTGGGGTGCAGTACATTATTAAAGGAGCCGGCGACGAATACCAACGCCTACCCGAGGTGAAGGCCACCAACGCCCCGCTGGTCCTCACCCTCAACTACCCCGATGCCTACAAGGTAGACGACGTGTACGACGCCACCCGCGTGCCCCTGGAAGACCTCAAGCACTGGGAAATGGCCCCCGCCAACGCCGCCATGCTCGCCAAAGCCGGCGTGACGTTCGCCCTATCGGCCAGTGATTTAAAGGACAAAAAGAAGTTTATGCCCAACCTCAAAAAGGCCATGCAATACGGCCTCACCGAGGAGCAGGCGCTCCAGGCCCTCACTGCCACCCCCGCCGCCTTACTCAAAGCGCAGGACCAGGTAGGCAGCCTGAAGCCCGGCATGGTGGCCAACTTCCTGGTGTGCTCCAACAAGCTGTTTGCCGACGACAACGTGATGCTCGATAACTGGGTGCAGGGCGAGCGGTACCAGCTCACGGAGCTGCCCAACGACTACCGCGGCGTGTACACGCTGCAAGTAGGTCAGCAGCCCGAGGTGAAGATGCTGGTGAGCGGCAAGCCCGAAGCGCCCCAGATGAAGGTAGTGCGCGCCGCCGCCGACACGGTGAAAGGCACCATGACCATAACCAGCGACCTGGCTACTATTGTGTACGCTGCTGCGAAAGGCAAAAATGCCGGCTCCATGCGCCTCAGTGGCTATTACACCGCCGAAGGCAACACGTTTCGCGGCGACGCCGAGCTGCCCGACGCCAGCATGGTGAAGTGGACGGCCCGCCGTCAGGAGGGCGCTACCCTAGCGGCCCGCCGCGACTCAGCGCGCACGCCCCGGCCTATGGAAATCGGACAGTTGACGTTCCCGTTTGCCTCTTATGGTCGCACCGAGGTTCCCAAGCAGGAAACCGTGCTGATTAAGAACGCCACCGTGTGGACCAGCGAAGCCGCCGGCAAACTCGAAAACACCGACGTGTTGCTGCAAAACGGCAAAATTGCCAAGGTAGGCAAGAACCTGAGCGCCCCTAGCGGCGCCCGCACCGTAGATGGCACTGGGAAGCACCTCACCCCCGGCATCATCGACGAGCACTCGCACATTGCCATTTCGCAGGGCGTGAACGAGGGCACCCAGGCCGTGACCAGCGAAGTGCGGGTAGGCGACGTGGTGGACCCCGAGGACGTGGGCCTCTACCGCGACCTGGCCGGCGGCGTGGTGGCCGCGCAGCTCCTGCACGGCTCGGCCAACCCCATCGGCGGACAGTCGGCTATTATCAAGATGCGCTGGGGCATGGATGCGAATGACCTGAAAATCAAAGATGCGCCGGGCTTCATCAAGTTTGCCCTCGGCGAAAACGTGAAGCAGAGCAACTGGGGCGAAGCCAATACCCTGCGTTTCCCCCAATCCCGCATGGGCACTGAGCAGGTGTTTGTGGATGCCTTCACCCGCGCCAAGGAATACGAAAAGGAGTGGGCTACCTATAATAAGCTGTCGAAAAGCAAGCAGGCCAAAACCGAGCCCCCGCGCCGCGACCTGGAGCTGGAGGCGCTGGTAGAAATCCTGCGCGACGACCGCCACATCACCTGCCACAGCTACGTGCAGTCGGAAATCAACATGATGATGAACGTGGCCGACCGCATGGGCTTCAAGGTGAACACCTTTACGCACATCTTGGAAGGCTATAAGGTAGCCGACAAGATGGCGGCCCGCGGCATCAACGCCGGTACCTTCTCCGACTGGTGGGCCTACAAAAACGAGGTGCGCGACGCCATTCCCTACAACGCCGCCATCATGACCAAGGTAGGCGTGAACGTGGCCATCAACTCCGACGACGCCGAGATGAGTCGCCGCCTTAACCAGGAAGCCGCCAAAACCGTGAAATACGGCGGGCTGAGCGAAGAGCAGGCTATGCGCCTCATCACCATCAACCCGGCCAAGATGCTGCACCTCGACTCGCACATGGGTAGCATCAAGGAGGGCAAGGACGCCGACGTGGTGCTCTGGAACGAGCACCCGCTGAGCGTGTACGCCAAAGCCGAGCGCACCTTCGTGGACGGCCGTCAGATGTTCAGCCTGGAAGAAGATCAGCAGCTGCGTGACCAGATGCAAAAGGAGCGCCTGCGCATCATCCAGAAAATGGTGAGTGCCCGCAAGTCCGGCGCCCCCGCCCAGGAGGTAGCCGCCCGCACCAACAGCCACTACACCTGCGACACGCTGGGCGAGGAGAAGGAAGAGGATCAGTAAACCGGTACAGAACGAAGTAGGGGCTGCTTGCAGCCGCCCGTTCGGTAGGCTGCACGATTCAGCTTGAGTGCCCGCAACCACCGCAACGACGGGCGCGTGCAACGCGCCCCTACCTCAGCAACGACAACCATCATGAAACGATATACTACATTTCTTTCCCGGCTGAAAAAAGCTAAAAGCCAACAGCTATTAGCTATCAGCTTACTAACGGCCACCGCCGCCCACGCCCAGGTGCCCATGCCAGCACCGGCCCAAAGCAAGCCCATTGTCCTCACAGGTGGCACGCTGCACGTGGGCAACGGCACGGTAGTACCCGATGCCGTGGTGGCTTTCGATAAAGGCCGTATCCTGTACGCTGGCGCACGCAGCGGCTACACGCCCGCCGCCGACGCTGAAATGGTGGATGTGAAAGGCCAAGAAATCTACCCCGGCCTAATTTTGCCCAACACTACCCTGGGCCTCACGGAAACCGAATCGGTGCGGGCGACGGTGGACGAGCGGGAGGTAGGCGAGCTGAACCCCAACGTCCGGTCCCTGATTGCCTATAACACCGACTCCGACATCCTACCCACCGTGCGTACCAACGGCGTGCTGCTGGCCCAGATTACGCCCCGCGGCGGCCTGCTCTCCGGCCAAAGCAGCGTGGTGCAGCTGGATGCCTGGAACTGGGAAGACGCCGCCGTGCGCCCCGACGAGGGCCAGCACTTGGTGTGGCCTACCTCGGCGCCGCCCCGCTTCTTTGGGGGCGCCGCCAACGACCCGCGCGCCGCTGAGCGTCGGGAGCAGGCCCGCCAGCAGCGCCTCAACGAGCTGGAGCAGTTGTTTGCTGAGGCGTCGGCCTACCGCTACCTCTCCACTGCTCACGCTACCAACTTGCGGCTGGCCTCGCTGGGCGGCCTGTTCGATGGGTCCAAAACGCTCTACATCCACGCCGATAACGGCAAAGAAATTCTGGAGGCCGTGCGCTTTGCCAAGCGCCTGGGCGTGCAGAAGGTGACGGTGGTAGGCGCCCGCGACGCCTGGATGATGCTCGACTTCCTGAAGCAGAACGACGTGGCCGTGGTGCTCTCCCGCATTCATGCCCTACCCTTACGCGACGGCGACGACTATGACCAGGCCTACAAGCTGCCTGCTACCCTGCAAAAAGCCGGCATCCGCTACTGCCTCGATTACGAAGGCAGCATGGAAACTGCCGGCTCGCGCAACCTGGCCTTCGTGGCGGGCACGGCCGCCGGCTTCGGCCTCACCAAAGAGCAGGCCCTCACCGCCGTAACGCTTAGCCCCGCCCAAATTCTGGGCCTCGACAAGGACTACGGCTCCCTGGAAACCGGCAAAAGCGCTACCCTGGTAGTGAGCCGCGGCGACCTGCTCGACATGCGCACCAACGACCTCACCCACGCTTATATCGATGGCCGTGAGTTCAACCGCGACAACAAGCAAACGTACCTGAGCAACAAGTTCGTGACCAAGTATGGGCTGAAATAGCACCCGCTATGAGCCATGAAAAGCCGCTTCTTCACCCGAAGAAGCGGCTTTTTTTAGTTATAGGAAGTAGGTTGGTAGTACCAGCTAGGTTGATAAAACAGTGCTCGAAACGCCACAAAAGAAGTATCATATTCCTATATATAATTTCGCATTACCTTTGGTAGCGTCGCTCTCGTAAAAGCAGAGTATGGTAAAATCAGGCCGCAGCGCGGCATTGTGTTAGACTGGAATGAGTGAACAGCGTATTTCCGTATATCTGGTAGATGACCATCCGCTGGTGCTGGAGGGCGTCAAAACGCTGTTGCACCCGGAGGCCGATATCTGCATTGTGGGGCAGGCGAGCAGCGGGCCAGAGGCGCTGGCCCAGTTCCCTGCGCATCCGGAAGTGCAGGTGGCGGTGATAGACATGAATATGCCCCAGATGTCGGGGGTGGAGCTGACACGTGCGCTCCGCACCCACCACCCCCAAGTACGCGTGCTGGTGCTGAGCATGGACGACGACTACGCCCAGATACGCGAAGTGCTGGACGCCGGCGGCATGGGCTATTTGCTGAAGAACACAACCCGCGAAGAACTAAGCACGGCTATCCGGACCATTGCGGCGGGCCGTACCTTTTTCAGTCAGGAGGTAGGCAACACGCTCCTGCAACATTCCGCCGCTGGAGGTGCCACGCCCGTAAACCTGACAGCGCGGGAGCACGAGATTCTGCGCCTGATTGCCCGCGAGTATTCCAACAACCTGATTGCCGAAACGCTCTTCATTAGCGAGCGAACGGTGGAAACGCATCGGAAGAACATCTTAGTGAAGACGAACTCCAAATCGGTGGTGGGGTTGATTCAATATGCCCTACGGCACAAGCTGATTCCCTGACCCAAATCTGCGGCTTAACGAATCTACCATAGGGGAGCCTGAATGGGTCCGTATTTGTACTTATTAAATAGCGGTAAGCTCAGCACTAGTAAGAAGAGCTAGGCTTTTTCTGGGAGAAGGCAACAAAAGCAGTACATGGTCGTAGAGTCCCGCCAGAAATTCTTCCACGGTTGAGCTTGTAAGTTTAAAAGTGTCCGTAGAGCTTGTTCAGCAAAACTAAATGGCAAGTAGGCGCACGGCTCAGTATAGCTTGTGTAGAAACCGCTACAGTCTAATTTTCCTCCGTACCAGTACGGAGAAAGGTCTACGGGGTACTAGGTATTTTTAACTTAGCCAAGAAAAAATAGTTCTCTTTATCATTCTACTAAATAAGAACATAATTACATTTGAATCATTACAGCGGAGGACATCAGACTCTTTCTTTTATACAGCTTCATTTAACAAACACATCTATGGCATCAAAAATCCTCTCCTTTATCTGCCATGTCCCAACACTGGCTCCCGGCTCCTACCCTGCAGTGCCCACTACTGCTACACCCAGCCGGACAATTGAACCCAAAAAAGAGGTGCAGAGCACGTCTGGCGGCCACTTCGCGGCCATCTACGAAAACGACCGGTTTGTACGGTTCAAGTACATCAACAACACCAAATAGCACTGCTGCTCGCTGCCTGCGCGCGAGCCGTCAGCCAAACCGAAACGCCGCCCGTTGCCAGTAGGCAATGGGCGGCGTTTCGGCATTTAAACAAGAGTCATTATTACCTTCCTTATCCGTAGAATAAGTTGTTGGCTACGTCCGGCTGCAGATTTGGGCTAACTTGCGGGCCGTTTCATCTGTTGTGCACACATGAATTCAATGCTAGTTCGCGGCCTGTGGCTGCTGTTGTTGGTAGTAGGAGTAGGTCAATCTGGATGGGCGCAAACGGCGGGCATCATGCCCGAAGAAGGCGCCTGGTACGGTATTATTGCCCGCAGTAGCGGCCGCAGCCTCGATATTGCCAACTCATCTGCCGAAGCCGGTGCTGCTGCCGTGCAGTGGGAGTTCAATCAGGCGCGCAGCCAGCAATGGCGCTTTGTGCCCGTGATGGCCGGCAGCCAGTACTACCGCATCGAGTCGCGCAACAGCACGATGTGCCTAACCCTGGAGCGCCCCGACGAAAACGCGCCAATTGTGCAGCGCCCCTGGACGGGCAGCTTCTACCAGCAGTGGGCCCTGGTGCCCACCGGCCCGGTAGGCACCTTGCAGCTCATCAACCGCGGCAATGATAAATGCGCCGCCCTGGCCGGCGCCGACCGCTTCAACGCAACGCCCGTGGTAGGGCAGGCACCCCAAAACCGTGCTACCCAGCAGTGGCGCCTGTTCAAGCTGCAACTCAATATTGACGTCACGGCGCCTGGCTTTGGCCCCGTGCGGCCTCTAGCAGCCCTCAACACACCCGCCAACGAGCTACAACCCGTGCCTACCCCCGATGGCAAACGCCTCTACTTGGCCCGCACTAAATACGCCGGCAACACGGAAGGCAACACCGAGTCGGGGGATATCTGGGTGAGTACTTCTGCCGACAACGGCGAAACCTGGGGCCCCGCCTCGCGCCTCGAAGGGCTGAACACGGCCCAGAACAACGGCGTGATGTCGGTACTGGAGGATGGTAAAGCCCTGCTGCTACGCGGTACTTACACCCGCGACTCCTTCCGCGACGAAGGCGTGTCGCGGGCTGTGCCGGGAGCCAAGGGTAAAAATGCATTGCCCGAGCCGTTGCCCATCCGCAACTACTACTCCGTGAGTCCGTCGAACACGTTCTTTATGACGCCCGATGAGAAAGTGTTGCTGCTTTCCATTGAGCGTAGCGACACGCAGGGCAGCAACGACCTGTATGTGAGCTACTCCCTGGCCGATGGCACCTGGAGCGAGCCGCAAACCCTGGGCAGCGTCATCAACTCGCCGGGCTACGACTTTGCGCCCTGGATGTCGCCTGATGGCAAAACGCTGTATTTCTCCTCCTACGGCCATGCTGGCTTTGGTGGGTCCGATATCTTTGCCAGCACGCGACTGGATACGCTAAGCTGGACTTCATGGAGCGCGCCGCGCAACCTGGGCGGCTCCATTAATGGGGTAGGGTTTGATGCTTACCTGTCGGTGTCTAGCGACGGCAAGCACGCGTTCTTTGCCTCGGCGCCCAAGCTCGATGCCCCCGCCGACTTGTTTCGGACCATCACCGGCGTGACGCAGGAGCCGCCTGCGCCCGATACTACGGCCAAATCCGTAGCAGCGCGCATCATGCTCACAGGCAAAGTGTTGAACACCAAAACCAGCCAGGCCGTATCGGCTGAAGTAAGGGCTGTGCGCCTGGGTTCCGACATGGTATTCAACGCCACCGGCCGCACCGATGCGGGCACGGGCTTCTACCAGTTTTCGCTGCCGCCCGGCCAGTACCGCCTCACGGCCACCAGCACTGGCTTCCTCACGGCTTCCGACACCGTAACGGTGGCTGGCTCCATGCGCCGCGACCTGCTGCTGGTGCCGGCAGCCGTGGGCTCCAAGCTGGAGCTCCCTACCCTGATTTTCTCTCAGGGTAAATACGACCTGCTGCCCGCTTCCTACGAAGAACTAAACCGCTTGGCCCGCACCCTGGCCGACAACCCCGCCGTGAGCATCCAGCTGGAAGGTCATACCGACAACGTGGGCAATCCGCAGCTGAATGTGCAGCTCTCTTTGGAGCGGGTGCAGGAGGTGAAGCGCTACCTCGTGAGCCGCGGTGTGGCCGCCAGCCGCATTGCTACTGTGGGCTACGGCGGCGCCAAGCCCCGCGCCAGCAACGCCCGCGAAGAAACCCGCCGTCTCAACCGCCGCGTAGAGTTCACCATTACCAAGGATTAGCTTAGCGTTGGTGATGGCAGAGTAGAGACACACTATTTTGTGTCTCGTCGTTGAGCAGTCGGCATCTATATGATGAAACAACATCCGCAACGACTAGACACAAAATGTTGTGTCTCTACCCCGTAACCGACCTTACTCAGGCCCCATGCAAGCCACCATCCTGCACGAACTGATATTGCCGGACCTCCCCTCTGCGTCGGGGGTAGAGTTGATAGGTGAGCGGGCGTATGTAGTAGGTGACGATAGCCCCTTCCTGTACACACTGGATGCGGCCTCGCTGGCCGCAGGGCAACCTACCACGCTGTTCGAAACGGCGCACTTCAGCACCGGCCGCATTCCCAAAGCCGAAAAGCCCGACCTGGAATGCCTGACCGCGCTAACCCTACCTACCGGCGAAACCGGCCTGCTGACCTTTGGGTCGGGTAGCGCACCTACCCGCGAAATAGGGTTCTGGGTGCCACTGCTGCATGGTGCGGCTACGGTGTACCCTGTGGCGCTGGGGCCGTTGTATAAGCTGCTACGGGCACGACTTCCGGCCGGCATCAGCCTGAATCTGGAAGCTGCTGCTGCCACTACCACGGAGCTGTGGCTGTTTCAGCGGGGCATTGGGGTAGGGGCACAAAACCTGTCGTTTCGGTTACCGCTGGGGCCGGCACTGGATTTCATTCGTCTCCGCACCGCGCAGCCGCCCACTATCCAGCAGCAGGTGCTGGCGCTACCCACGGTGGCCGGGCATGCAGCCGGATTATCTGGCGCTACCTGGTACGATGGGCGCTTGTTCGTAACAGCTTCCGTAGAAGATACACTCGACCCCGTGGCCGATGGAGCTGTGTTGGGCAGCTTGGTAGGCATGGCCGAACCCGGCAAAAATCCCAGGTGGGTGCCACTGGTGCAGCCGGATGGCCAACCCTACCTACGCAAAGTGGAAGGCGTGGCCGTGCGGCGGCGCATTGGGCGTGGGCACTATGAGCTGCTGCTGGTAACCGACGATGATGCCGGCGGCTCCACCGCCCTGATAGCCGCCATACGTAGCTGAAAACGCGTTTTCAGAAGTTTTTTTACAAAAAACGGCTGCAAGTGACAGCCGACCGCAGGGAATGCCAAGTAATGCGGCCTAACGTGGTGTAATCAACCAGGTTGCGTTGCTATGTTTGTGTACAAGAGAAGTATGATGGGGAGTGGGTCAGGGGTAGGGCGTAGCAAGTCGACTGCTTGGCCGAGTGGCTGCAAACGTAAATGACCACGCTGGCCGGTTATCAGCCGCCGATGCGCCTTGCCGAGCGGGCAGTTGCTCTTAGTCCGCTTGTTTCTCCCGCCGAAACACCTAGTAGTTCCCGTTTGTCAGTGTCATTTCCCGACGAGGCCCAGTTGCTGGAGCAGCTCCGCCAGGGTAGCGAAGCCGCTTTCCGCACCGTAGTAGAGCGTCACCAAACCCGCATCTATAACACGGTGCTGGCCCTGGTGCAGTCGCCCGAGGAAGCGGAGGACGTCACGCAGGAGGTGTTCGTAGAAGTGTTCCAAACCGTGGGGCGGTTTCGGGGCGATGCGGCCCTTACTACCTGGCTGTACCGGATTGCCACATCCCGCGCCTTAAACGCCCTTCAAAAGCGAAAAGCCAAGAAGCGTTTCGCTTTTCTAACTACCCTCTTCGGCGACAACAACGAAGTGCAGCACCACCCACCCGATTTTCGCCATCCGGGGGTGTTGCTGGAAGACCAGGAGCGGATGCAGCAGCTGTTCTGGGCTATTGATCGGCTGGCAAATCAGCAGAAAGTGGCTTTCACGCTGCGCTACCGCGAAGACCTGAGCTATCAGGAAATAGCGGCGGTGATGGAAACCACCGTTCCCGCCGTCGAGTCGCTGCTGGTACGCGCCAAGCAGGCACTCCGCAAACAACTACAGTCTTACTACCATGCCTGATTCGCACCTACCTTCCCAAACCGGCCCCGACGACGCCCTGGAGGCCGACCTACAGCGTTTGCGGCACCTGCCACCCGCGGCGCCTACCCCGTTTCTCTTCACCCGCGTACAGGCCCGGCTAGATGCCACTGCCACGAAAACCGGCGCTTTGCCTTGGTGGCTCCAGCGTCCCGCCTACCTGGTGGCGGTGCTTATCCTGCTGGTAGCCATCAACATGGGGGCCGTACTGCATTTCGCCTACCAGCGTACGGTTGCTTCCACAACTGCTACCACACCCCTCGACTCTTTCGCTTCCGAATATCAACTGACTCCCTACGTTGTTGCGTATGAATAGCCCTCCCCCGCGCTTGTCGAGCTTTCGCCTGTTATGGGGAAGCCTTATCGTATTGGTAATACTAAACGTGAGCCTGCTAGCCTGGCTGTGGCTGGCTCCTGCCCGGATGCCGGGCGGCTGGCACCCCCGCGGTGGCCCCGGACCAGAAGGCGCCGAGAGTTTCCTGGCCGAGCGGCTGCACTTCACGCCCGCCCAGCGCACGCGCTTCGATAGCCTACGGGCTATGTATTTTCGGCAGATGCGCCCGCTCATGGAACGCGCCCACACTAATAGACTCAACTATTTTCAGCTGCTGGACGATACGACCCTCACCGACCAGCAGTTGGCCCAGCGTGCCGCCGTCGGCCACGCCGCCATGACGCAGGTTGACGTGCTCACGCTCCGCCATTTTCAGCAAATAGCCGCCTTGTGCACGCCCGCGCAGCGCCAGCAACTAACGCAGGTGTTGGCCGAGCTGCCCATGCTGCGCGGCGGGGGCGGCCCTCCCGGCCGTCGTGAGGGTATGCCCAGGCCTGGTTGGCGGTCAGGACGACGCGGCCATGGCGGACCCGGTACTCCTAGTGGACCGCCACCCTTTTAATACTGAAAAAGAGGCGAAAACCCAGGCGGTTTTCGCCTCTTTTCTCGCATCCGAATGCAGCTGTATGACTGCCGTTTGACCTCAACGTGGCTTGCGCGAATACATTTTGAAAAAATACACGAGGTGGCCGCAGGGTTTTAAAAAGAAGCTTGTCTAATCCTGCATGATGGTGATAGCACACGAATTCAGGGAGCAGCTACGCTGGATTCCTCGGATCGTTAGGGGTAGGCGGCTACCCAACTGCAATGCGTGCCGCCATCTTTTTCAACGAAAAGAAGCGGGCATGCAACGGCTGCTTGGGTAGGCGACTCTCCTATGTGGTGCTCACCGGTGGCTGACGAGCTGCCGATGCCCTACCCACGTGAACGTGACGTGTGGTAGGGTAGTGGGTACCCTGCTCAATTCTTGGCTTGGCTCATGCCATTGCCTGGCTGCCTGGCAGCTGGGTAGGGAAAACGTGTGCCCACGCCATCTTCTGTAATTCCCTTAAATCTCTCTTTTTTGATGCAAACAAAACGATATAGCAGTCTGCTATGGCTGGTAGTGGTTGGCCTGCTGAGCCTGACCTCCTGTAGCGACGACAGCGACGATACTGCCACGATATACGGCGTGTGGACCTCCCGCTCGCAGTTTGAGGGGCTGGCCCGTAGCTCGGCCGTCAGCTTCACTATCGGCGACCGGGCCTACGTGGGCCTGGGTACCGATGGCACGGTTCGATTTAAGGATTTCTGGGAGTACAATCCCAACACCAACACCTGGATTCAGAAGGCTGATTTTCCGGGGGCAGCGCGCTACATGGCCGTAGGGTTTTCGGCCAATGGCAAGGGCTACGTGGGCACCGGCTACGACGGTGTGAACCGCCTCGGCGACTTCTACGAGTACGACCCAACCACCGACAAGTGGACCCAAAAGGCTGATTTCGGCGGCTCGGCCCGCTACGGCGCTACGGCGCTCAGCATCAACGACAAAGGCTACGTAGGCACCGGCTACGACGGTAACTACAAGAAGGATTTCTGGCAATACGACCCTGCCACCGATACCTGGACGCAGAAGCCCAGCTTCGGCGGCAACAAGCGCCTGGGCGCTACCAGCTTCGCGCTCAATAACCAAGGCTACCTGCTGCTGGGCTCCGATAATGGCGTGTATCAGACCGATGTATGGTCCTACGACCCGGCCAGCGAAGTCTGGACTGAGCACAACAAGCTGGTGTTGAATACGGATCTGGATTACGACTACAGCGCTATCCCGCGCGACAATGCCACCAGCTTCGTGATTGGCGACCGGGGCTTTATTGCACTGGGCAACAGCAGCGGCGTACGCGCCGATTGCTGGGAGTATTCGCCCTCGGCAGATGCCTGGGCGCAGAAAAACCCACTGAGCAACTTCAGCGGCGCGGCACGCTCCCAGGCAGTAGGCTTTGCCATTGGCAACTACGGCTATATTGGTACCGGCCTTACAGGTTCTCTACGCCTGGATGACTTCTGGCAGCTTGCACCCGATGAGGAAGAAAACTAAGCAGCGCCGCCCGGTTGGCGGCTGGCTAATCGGGCGACTGCTCCTGTTGATGGGTAGTCTGGTAGCACTGCTGCTGACCAGTTGCGAAGAAGCCAACGACATTGGGCTGGATATGCAGGCGACCAATGGCGCAGGGGGCGTCTACGTTGATACATTTACGGTGCGCACCAGCACGGTGCTGCTAGACTCGGTGCCTACCTCCACCTCGTCCTATTTACTGGTAGGCCGATACCGCGACTCGCGGCTGGGCACGGTAGAAGCGCGCAGTTTTGTACAGCTGGGCTTAGAATCGGCTTTCACGCCCGTGTCTACCAGCACTTTTGACTCGCTGGTACTGGTGTTGCCGGCCGATGCCTACCGTTACGGCGACACTACCCGCACACAGCATCTGGAGGTGCATCGCCTCACCGAACAGTTTTCGCCAACGACTACCTATTATACGGTAAACACCCTGGCCTACGCCAGCAAACCGTTGGTATCGAAAACGATGCGGGCCCGGTCTGGTGCGCGCAGCATCCGGCTGCGGCTACCCGATGCACTAGGCCAGGAGTTGATGACGCTGGGCCGGGCTGGCCGCTTAAGCACAGCAGACGAGTTGGCTTACTACCTGAAAGGCTTGGTTGTAACGCCCGATAGCACCGATAATGCTGCGCTCATTCGCTTCGCCGCCACTTCCGCCGGGCTCACCCTGTATTACCACGATTCGGGTAGTCCGTCTACGGCCCTCACGCAGGAGTTTCCGGTTTCTACCCGTCATTTCTACCAATTGCGCAACGACCGGCGCGGCACGTTGTTGGCGTCGTTGCAGAACACCCGGCAAGCAGTACCCAGTAGCCAGACGGCCGAGGAAACCTTTGTGGAAGGTGGCCTGGGACTATACACCAAGATCGAAATTCCGTACCTGCTGAACCTGAATGACCTTAGCGGAATGGCTACCATCGTATCCGCGCAGCTCGTGCTAGAAGAAGTACCCAGCGCCGAGCAGCGGCCGTATATGCCACCTCCTACCTCGCTCACTCTACGCCTCACGGATGCTTCCAACCGGGCTGGTGCCCTTTTCACCACGTCCGATGGTACTGCGCACACCTTTTCATACACCACTGCGCAATCGGCACGTACGGGACTGCAACAAGGCCAGTACACGCTCGACCTGACGGCCTACCTCGCCGGCTTGGTACGCCGCACTTCCACCAACACTGGGCTGCTACTAAGTCCAAGTTCTGCCGAGTCGCCGGATCGGGCCATACTCGGTAGCTTTCGCAACACCAGCCACCAGCTGCAGTTGCGGATTTACTACACAAAATCTGATTAGTTTTCAAATAGAACCTCTATAAAGTCCTGCTACCATGCATAGTAAGACTTTCATAGAGGTTCTGAACTGTCTATCACACATCATCAAAGCAGATCTAGCATAACCATACTAACTCCCAATAGGGAAGCTAATAACAGAGTATGAAAAGGCACTTTCTTAAAGGAGAAAGATCAGAAGATTTGTCTTTTACTGGGAAAAACAGTTCCTATATATTAAAAAGCTGCTTATAAATAAGTTAACGAATATATTCTATGAATATAAACCTCCTGTTTGTCTTATTCTTGGAATAATATTAATATAATACAACAAAATGGCTATGTATTTGCACTGTTGAGTTTCAACAGATTTTGCATTTATCTATGCCTATTGTCGCTCTACCCATCGTTTTCGAAAACACAGCTGGTATTATTGCCGCGCATTCCGATGGGTATGCTCTGGTACGTTATCATGCCTTGACACGTCGTTCAAACGATTTGCGGAATCTGTTGGAATACTTGGGTAGCTTTCTGGTAGACCGAGGCTGGCAGCGCATCCTGTGCGACGCACGCAATATGAAGGCGCTAACGCTAGACGAACAACGCTGGATACAAGAGCAATGGTACTCGAGCAATGTAATGCGGCCCAATCAGCTCTCCACTGTTTATCTATCGGAAGAAGATGCATCAGTGCAATTACTGCTAGAAGAAATGGCCCCCGTTGCGCAAACACCCCATACATTCAGTAGCCTTAAAGAGGCGCAGACGTACTTGGCAAAGTACTTATAAGGCAGTTGGGTGGGGGTATCGGGAAAGGGCTTTATCTTTCGACACATACCAAACACACCATTTGCATGCACCAGATAATTTATATGAGCCGGGGCGTAGAGCCCATGAGCGAGGAGCAGTTGCGGGAGTTGCTGCTGCAGGCCCGCGCCGCCAACGAAGCAAAGGACATCACAGGCGCCCTGATTTATGGTGATAATCAGTTCATGCAAATCATCGAAGGAGCTGAAAATGACTTGGTACTGCTGTATGCGAAGCTGTTAAACGACCCACGACACCAAAACGTGGTAAAGCTTGCCGACAAGGAGATTATGCAGCGTAACTTCAGCCAATGGTCGATGGCTTTCAAAACAGTGTCGTCAGAAGAGTTTACTCAACTGCAAGGCTACGTAGAGCCGGACGCATTAGATCTAAAGGCACCTGGGCTAAACGCTGCTGATTCACTTCTCCTAGAAATGATGAAGTCCTTCATCCTGAACCCAAGGAAATAGCGTAGGATTTCTTTTAAGTTGCGCCTCGCTTCTTCTACACGTACTCATCGTGAAGAAAAGGGGCAGCTAAAGTATAGGAACCAGATTAATACAAAAGCCCATGCGAAGCTTCGCATGGGCTTTTGTATTAGTACCCAGAGCCGGGGTCGAACCGGCACACCTTGCGGTATTGGTGTTTGAGACCAACGCGTCTACCGATTCCGCCATCTGGGCTTCTGAACAACCGTTCGGGTCGGTAACTCACGAACGGGTGGCAAACTTAGTGAGACTTTCTCGAATACGCAAGAGGTAGCGCCGTTTCAAATAATAGGTGCGGATCTGCTGTAGGGCTTGCGGGCGAGCATCGGTAGGTAACTGGTCGTACCCAACTAATACGGGTTCTATGCCTACTTCTAAGGTGTTGTTCAGTTCATTAACCTCATTTTCCACCCGCTCTACTACTGCCTGGTCGGGGTCAAATTCCAGCTCCATCAGCTGTTCATTTAGCTCCATCACTTCCATTAAAAAATCTGGTGGCAGCTCCTGTTTTCCCTCTTCTAAGAGGCCGTGACGGCCTAAAATATAGGCCATGCGTGCATCAGCGTCGGAGAGGGTGCGGTAGGCGTTGGTATTGAGCGTAGCCAAGCGCAGGATTTCCTGCTGGCGCTCGGGTGGGGCCGTGGCGTGGAAATCGGGGTGGTACTCGCGACTGAGCGCATAATACTGGCGCTTAATAGTAGCCTCATCGGGCCGGAAGCTCTCAGGGAGATGATAAAATTCGAAGTAATCCGTGGTCATAAGAGAAGAAAGCTGGCGCCCAGTGCGAGATAGAAGTAAGTAACAAGCTTACTGGCTACGGGTTTCGGCAGGGTAAAGAATAGCACAGCTGAACCGAGCAAAGACAGCACACTTTGAAAATATGTTTCTAGTTAACATAATATAAAAACAGAAATAAAAAGCTCAATTGCAGCCAGTAATCAAGCATTTACCTCCGCGATAGAAACCTCCGATGGGAAGTGAACCTCTACCTGTGAGTCGAAATGCAGCCCCAGCAACTCAGCTGCATTGCCTTGGTTGATTCCAATGCAAAGCTGATCCTGGCTGTTGAAGATGCATGCTACGTCGCCGGGAGGGGCTGCTTGGTAATGTGGGTGCAACTCTTGTACACTCTCACGGGCAAAGCGAATGGTGCCGATGCGGCCATGACCGACAGCCTCCACAGCCGTGCGCGTGATGTCGGTAATGAGGTTGCCATAATGGTCGACGTGCACCACATGACCCGTGATGCGGTGGTCTTGCAAGCGTAGCTGCCGGTTCACCAGCGAGCGAAACGTTGCGGTTTCCAGGCCGAGGTCGGTGAGTTGGCCGCCCTGAGCCAGGTGCACGGCCGCCGGTGTCAGAATGTCGCGGGTGGGGGAGGGGGTAGGCTGAGCGGCTTGCAAGCGTACCACTTCCTCGGGGCGTCCCTCCGTGAGTAACGAAAGGATGCCATTATCGGCCACTACAAAATAGTGCCCCTCGTAGCTGGCGGCGTGCCAGGCGGGCTGCGCACTACCCAAATCGTTGACGCCGATAAGGTGGACCGTGCCCAACGGGAAATCACGAAATACCGCTTGGAGAACGTGAACGGCGTGCGCGATGTTAAAGGGTTCGATGGCGTGGCTGATGTCGAGCACCGCCTGCGCGGGGGCTAGTTGCAGCATCCGCGCCTTCACGGCCGCCACGTAATGGTCGCGGTAGCCGAAGTCAGACAGAAACGTAATCAACCCCATGCCAAAATCCTGAGTTATTCGTACTATTGCTTACCCCCTGCGGGGGCGGCAAAAGTAGGCCTTTTCGGTGGAAACCGATAGCCGATACTTCTTTTCATGTATTCCCATCCCTCTAAAAATTCCTGATTTGGTCGAGAAAGTCATCACGCTCGAAAACGTGTCCCTACTTGATTTCCTGGGGCCCGACAACCAGAATATCCGTCAACTCGCGGCTGCCTTTCCGGGTAGTAAAATCATTTCCCGCGGCAACGAAATTAAGATTCAGGGCCAGACGCCCGTCATTACCCGCATCAATGAAATCCTATCGGGACTCATTGAGCACTACCACCAATATGGCCAGATTACGGACCGCACCGTGAGCGAATATATTGGGGCCGTAGATGACGAGCAGCAGGAGCGCATTATGGCCACGGCACCCATTGCCGATGTGATTGTGTTTGGGGCTAAAGGCGGCGTGATCAAAGCCAAAACGCCCAATCAGCAGAAGCTGGTGGACACGGTGATGAAGCACGACCTGACCTTTGCGCTGGGGCCGGCTGGTACGGGCAAAACCTACGTATCGGTGGCGCTGGCGGTGCGGGCGCTCAAAAACAAGGAGGTCAAGAAGATCATCATCTCGCGCCCGGTGGTGGAGGCCGGCGAAAGCCTGGGTTTCCTACCCGGCGATATGAAGGAGAAGGTAGACCCCTACCTGCGCCCGATCTACGATGCTTTGGAGGACATGATTGCGCCCGAAAAGCTGAAGTTCTACCAGGAAAACAAGATCATCGAAATTGCTCCGCTGGCCTACATGCGCGGTCGTACGCTCAACAACGCCTTCGTGCTGCTGGACGAGGCCCAAAACACCACGCCTTCGCAGTTGAAGATGTTTCTGACCCGTATGGGTCCCTCGGCCAAGGTGATGGTGAACGGCGACCGGAGCCAGATCGACCTACCCACCAAGCAGAAATCGGGGCTGATGCAGGCCCTGGATATTCTGAAAGGGGTGCACGGCATTGGCTTCGTAGAGATGAGTGCCGACGACGTGGTGCGCCACAAGCTGGTGAAGGAAATTGTGCAGGCCTACGACAAGTTCGATGTGCAGCAGCAGCGCGAGCAGGCCAACCGCCCGCCCCGCGAGTACACACCCCGCAACGGTCAGCAACGGTTCGTGCGCGAAACCGCCGACCCAGCCCGCCACCCCGACGCCCGCCCCGAGGACGACGGCATGCAGGACCTGCCCGTGAACCACGAGCAGCAGTTGTAAAGAATGTTTTTGTAGAGAGAAGCGGCCGGATATAGTTCTGGCCGCTTTTTCTTTGCAAGAACCCATTTATTTGTTGCTTGTCGTTTCACCTTTCTTATGCCTTCTATGACCGCCCAGCAAGTTAACACCGCCGAAGAAATAGCCTCTGCCCTCCATATCCGCGAGATTGTATTTGTACAGGGCCAGGGCGTGCCGCCTGATGCCGAATACGATGAGCACGACCGCTCCGACGCTACCCACTACCTAGCCATATCGGCCGACGGTACGCCCTGCGGTGCCGCCCGCTGGCGCCCCACCGACAAAGGCGTAAAGCTGGAGCGGTTTGCTGTGCTGGCCAGCTACCGCAATCAGGAAGCCGGTGCAGCCCTATTGCGCGCTGTGCTACAAGATGTGCGGGCGGCCCACCCCGATGCTACGGTCTACCTACACTCCCAGCTACCGGCCGTGCGCTTCTACGAGCGGCACGGGTTTGAGAAGGTAGGCGAACAGTTCTCGGAATGCGATATTGAGCACTACAAAATGGAACTGCGGAAATAATACCATGTCATTCCGAGTGCAACGAGGAATCTGAGGCAGCCATTGCGGCACCTCGGGTTCCTCGTTTGCTTGTTGAATGGCATATTTTTTATACGGTCAGCTAGCGTCCTATCGGATTATGTAATCGATTTTCTATTCACTTTATCCCGCGTATTGTATGCTGCATTGGGCTCCTATTGCCTTCGTGCGCCTGACGTTGGCGTTGGCGGCTGGTATTCTCACGTATCTGTATGCGGGCGCCGTATTGCCAGAGTTGCAATGGGTGTTGTTGGCGCTGATTTTCAGCTACATCGTATTTCAACTGTGGACAGCCCGTCAGCCTACCCCTGGCCCTACCGATGCGGCAGGTTTGCTGGCGTTGGTGGTGCTGTACGTGGCTGGCCTCACACTCACGCAGCACGCCACTGAGTCGCGCCGCGCCGACCACCTCTACTACTTTGAGAGTAACATTGAATTTTACCGGGCTGTGGTGGATGAACCCTCTGTGGTGCGACCCGCTACCTACGCTACCACCGTGCGTGTGCAAGCGGTGCGGGTGGCCGGGCAGTGGCAGTCGGCTACGGGTGGCATCCGAGTATCAGTGCCGCGCACGGAGCAGGGGAGGGACGTGGTCCTGCCGCGCTACGGCGACGTGTGGCTGGTGCGCGGCGCGCCCGCACCCAGTAAAGCCCCGCTCAACCCCGGCGAGTTCGACTACCGCCGCTACCTGGCCTATCATCAGGTATACCATCAGCAGTTTGTGCACCCCGATCAATACCTGAAAACGGGCGTAGCGCCCCCCAATGCGTTGGTGGCCGTGAGCCTGCGCGCTGCCCGCGCCATCGAGGGCGTATTCAAGCAGTACGTGCACCGCAAGCGCGAGTACGCCCTGGCGGCGGCACTGGTGCTGGGCATCAAAGACGACGTAGATCAGCAAACCCAACAGGCCTACGCCAATACGGGCACCACGCACATCATGGCCGTGTCGGGGTTGCAGGTAGGGCTGCTGTTTGGGGCCGTATCGTGGGTGCTGACGCTGGTGCCGGGTAGACGCGGGCCGTTTTTTCGGCTGGTGGCGGCGCTGCTGGGCTTGGCCGTTATCTGGAGTTACGCGTTTCTGACGGGCCTTTCGGCGTCGGTGCTGCGGGCAGCCGTTATGTTCTCCTTCATCATTCTGGCGCGGGCCTTAGACCGGCAGAGTAGCATGTACAATACGCTGGCACTGGCGGCGTTTGTGCTGCTCTGCTACAATCCCTACCTGCTGGTGGATGTAGGGTTTCAGCTGTCGTTTCTGGCGGTGCTCAGCATCGTGCATTTGCAGCCGCGCATTGCGGGGTGGTTCGATCTGCGTGACTGGGCACTGAGCCACCTACGGCCCTGGCAGTCGCAGTGGCAGCAACGCGTGTGGCGCGGCGCGGGCAAACTACTTGATGCCACCTGGCAGGCCACGGCCCTGTCGCTGGCGGCGCAGGTAGCCACGTTTCCGCTGGGGTTGTTCTATTTTCATCAGTTTCCACTCAGCTTTCTGCTTTCCAATCTGATTGCGGTGCCCGTCTCTTCGGGGGCAGTGTATGTAGGCATTGTGCTGCTGGTAGTGAAGGGGCTGACTACCTTGCTGGCACTGGCCCTACCTGCTGCCGCGCCGGTGCTGGACTGGGCTCCGCGCGCCGTAGCAGTATTGTTCGAGTGGATGATCTGGTTCTTCAACGAATACATCTTCTGGATTGGCCATGCCCTTCCCGGCGCCCTCATCGCGGGTATCCACATCACGGCTCTGCAAGCGTGGCTGATTTTTGCGGTGATTCTAGCCTTACTCATCTTTTTTGCGGCGCGGCGGCTGGCGTGGCTGGGCATCGCGTGTGCCCTGCTAGGGGTGTTTGCTGGCAACCGCGTGTGGGCGGCCTACCAACTCGCCCCCGACGAGCATCTAATTATCTACAGCATCCCGCGCCGCTCGGCGGTGGGCTTCTGGCAAGGTGCGTCGGCCACCATCATTACCCCCGATTCCCTACCCCTCACCGAAACCGAGCGAACCTACCGCATTGTGCCCGGCATCATTCAGCGCGAGGCCCGGCAAGTAGCCTACTACCCCGGCTGGCGCGGGGCGCCGATACCGGCCACAAAGGCCGACAACAGTTTGGTGCTTAGCGTGTGGCGGGGCGTGCGCTTGGCTTTTGTATCGGGAAAGCCAAGCAGCGCTACCCAGCCGCAGCCGGTAGATGTGGTGGTATTGCGCCGCAATGCCCGCGTGTCGCCCGAGGTGCTGGCTGCTGTGTTTGGCCGGCAGGCGCGGGTGGTGTTCGATTCGTCGTGCCGGTCGTGGTATGTGGCGCGGCAAGACTCCGTGCTGCGGGCCGCCGGTTTTCGGGTGCACGATGTCACGGTGCAAGGCGCCTATACGGTTCAGCTTCCTCGATAAAGAAGGTAAACCCGCTGCCGCGCAACCCAGTTCATCTGACTTGCGCTATATAGTTTCACGGTTGCCTTCTTTTCGTTACGTTTGGTTTTACTGCCCTGTGTATTTCGGAGCAGTCGAGCCTGTTACGCGTCAGGTGGACGGCCGCTCTTTCACTGCTTAGCCCCGCCGACCATGGATACGATACTTACCAAGGAGCTGGAAGCCCTGCGCTATATTCGATATGAGTGCCGCGATGCCATTGGCTACATTACCCTAAACCGTCCCGAAAAGCGCAACGCCCTCAGTGCTGAGATGGTAACTGAGCTGAAGCTGGCTTTTGACACCGCCGAAGAAGACGAGAACTGCAAAGTGATTGTGCTGCGGGCCGCAGGCAACGTGTTCTGCGCCGGCGCCGACCTAGCTTACATTCAGGAGTTGCAAGGCTTTGGCTACACCGATAATCTGGCCGACAGCACCCACCTCATGCAGCTGTTTCACCAGATCTATACGCTCAATAAGGTTGTCATTGCCCAAGTGCAGGGCCACGCGCTGGCCGGTGGCTGTGGCTTGGTAACCGTCTGCGACTTCGCTTTTGCCGTGCCCGAGGCCAAGTTTGGTTACACCGAAGTGAAAATAGGTTTTCTGCCGGCCATTGTAAGCGTTTTCCTGCTACGCAAGGTAGGCGAGAGCCGCGCCAAGCAACTGCTGCTGACCGGTGATGTTATTTCCGCCACACGGGCACAGGAGTTCGGCCTAATCAACTTTCTAACCTCGGCAGCGGAACTAGACGAGCAGGTGCAGCAGTTTGCCCGTCGCCTGTGCGTCGAAAACTCAGCGCAAAGCATGGAAGCAACCAAAGAAATGCTGGCCCGCCTCCCCGAAATGCCGTTAGAAGACAGCCTGCGCTACGTGGCACAGCTCAACGCCGAAGCCCGCAGTTCCCTGGATTGCCGCCGGGGCATTGCTGCTTTTTTAAATCGAGAGAAAATAAATTGGGGAAATTAAGTAGCTATTATTGTCTTTTTGGAAAGCAAAATAATGCGCAACGTGCTGTGTAAACAACCACGTTATAGGAGCCTTTTTAACCTGCGCGAACAGAACGCCGAAAACAAACCCTCACAAAGTAAGTTACCACCCTATGACAACGCTGGCAGCCGTGGCCGTAACGACGGCTACTTTTCTGGGAATGGAGTTTTGGGCGTGGTTCATGCACAAATTTGTGCAGCACGGTCCCTTATGGTTTTTGCATCGCTCGCACCATGTGCGGCCTAGTCCACGCCCTTTCGAGCACAACGACCTATTCTTTCTGTTGTACGGTGGTCTGTCGGCTGCGCTCATTATCACCGGCGACAACGGCCAACGGTGGTGGTTTTGGGTAGGCGTGGGCATTGCAGCCTACGGCACCGTGTATTTTTTCGTGCACGATGTACTGATTCATGGCCGATTACGGTTCTGGCGCAAATCACAAAATACTTACCTGCGGGCACTGAACATGGCCCACAAAATGCACCACAAAACCACCGGCCGCGACGGCTCCGTGGAATTTGGTTTGCTGTGGGTGTCGCCAAAATATTTAGAGATGGCGCGACAGCGGAAGAAGATAATTAATAATGACTAAGTATTAATTAAAACTTTCAGCGGGGTGTTGAGTTAATAGGTGACAATCATATAAAAAGGGAATAGAGAAAAATTAATAATTATTCATTTGTAATTATTAATTAAAAACAGCCGTGGGAAAGTTTTCAATAAGCGACCTGGAGAATCTCTCCGGAATAAAAGCACACACCATTCGGATGTGGGAGCAGCGCTACGGTATCCTGCGGCCGGTGCGTACCTCCACCAATATCCGTACGTACTGCGAGAGCGACTTGCGCCGCCTGCTGAACGTGGCAACGCTGTGCAACCGCGGGCACCGTATTTCGCGCGTGGCCCAACTCTCGGAGCAGGAACTGTGTCAGGCCGTGATGCAGTGCGGCGAAGAGGGTCAGGATTATGTGCCGCAGGTAAATGCCTTGCTAGCCGCTGCCGTGGCCATGGACGAGCCCCAGTTGCAACTGCAAATAGCCGCTGCTCTCGACCAATTGGGTTTCGAAGAAGCCATGCTGCACATTCTGTATCCTTTCCTACGCAGGGTAGGGATTATGTGGCAGGTAGGGACCATTAATCCGGCGCAGGAGCACCTGGTATCCAACCTGATACGGCAGAAGATGGTGGCCGCTATTGATGCTCTACCCTACGTGCCTCCAACAGAAGCCCGGCGCTGGGTGTTGTTTTTGCCGCAGGGCGAGCTGCACGAGTTGGGCTTGCTATTTATGAGCTACGCGTTGCGGGCGCGGCAGCACCACGTGTTGTACCTGGGCCAAAGCCTACCCGTGAAAGAACTGGCAGCAGTATGCGAGGCCTACCAGCCCTACGCCTTGTGCACGGTGCTTACGTCGGTGCCGGAGCGCGACCAGGTGCAAAACTTTGTGGAGGAGCTGGCTCGTACTAATCCGCACACGCCCTTGTTTTTGTATGGCCCACTGGTGCAGCGCGAATGCCTGCAACTACCTGCCACTGCGGTACAGCTGCGCTTGATGACCGATTTTCTGGCATTAGCTAACTCTTTGAGCCTACACCCGGAGCCTACAGAAGTCCTGAGCTAAGTGGAACGACTGTGCGTGCTACGCAGAAGTCATAATTTTTTAATACATCGTTTTTCGTCCTTCTGGCTGCGTACAGGCCCTTTTTCTGGCAACAGGAAAAGGGCCATTGCTTTTTAGAAGTTCAGATGATGATCTGAATATCAACAGTTTCGTACGCTTAGAATGCCGTTGGGTACGTTGTTTGGAAATAATCAAAATTATTTTTTATCAATTGTGCACAACTTTTAATTTCTCCCGTATCTTTGTTTAACTTTTTGCCACGAAAAGCTAAACAGTATGACCTCTTTGGAATTCACCAACCAAGTACAGAAGATTTCTTACTCTCTAAAGCCCGTGGCGATGAACCTGACCCGCGACGCTGACGATGCGAAAGATCTTGTACAAGAAACTTTGCTGAAAGCGCTGCTGAACAAGGACAAGTTCAAGGCGGGCACCAACCTGAAGGCATGGTTGTACACCATCATGCGCAACACCTTCATTAACAACTACAACAAGATTACCAAGCGCAATAGCAATATTGACAGCACGGAGTATTTTCAGTATTTCAACACCGACGAAAACTACATTACGCACAACGGCGCCAGCTCGGATTTCGTAGTAACGGATATCAATGAGGCCATCGGCAACCTCCCTGCCGATTACCGCACCCCGTTTATGATGTATTACATCGGCTACAAGTATTTGGAAATAGCCGAGAAGCTTCAGATTCCCATTGGCACGGTTAAAAACCGAATTCACATTGCCCGGAAGGAACTGAAGGACGCATTAAAGGTATACGCTCCCGGCGTGTAGGGAATAGGGAGAGAGTACAACTGCCCCGGGCGTATAGCGGGTCGCAAACAGTGTTGACGCAAGTCACGTTGTTCGCGGCCCGTTTTTTTATCGCAGATGTTGCAGATTGGCTGGATTTCGCGGATGCAGGCGCGCACTGTTAACGGTGATAGAACCTCCGCTCTATAGCTTAGGACTTTTGCTTTGCGAGCGTATGGGGTAGGAAAGGGGTAGCCTGTTTGTGCCGAAGTTGGCAGAGTAGGCCGTATGTTTGTTGCAAGCTGAACAGGGTAGGGCGGAACGAGTTGGCCGAGCTTCCGTATCGGAGTAGCGACACGGAGTGGCACGACGCACATCTGCATCTGCGAAATCCTGTCAATCTGCAACATCTGCGATAATGAATGTACTTGTAATTGGGGCCGGCTTTGCCGGGTTGGCAGCCGCTACCTCCCTGGCGCAACAGGGCTACCGCGTCACGGTGCTGGAAAAAAACGAAAGCCCGGGCGGACGTGCCCGCCAGTTCCGGTCTGCCGGCTTCACCTTCGATATGGGCCCGAGCTGGTACTGGATGCCCGATGTATTTGAGCAATACTTCGGCCGTTTCGGCAAGAAGGTAGCCGACTACTATGAGTTGGTGCGGTTGGACCCGTCCTACCAGGTGGTGTTTCGCGGAGGCGAGGCCGTGGATATTCCGGCGGCCATGCAGGAGCTGCGGGCGTTATTTGAGCGTTTTGAGCCAGGCAGCGGCGCGCGGCTGGACGAGTTTCTGCGCCAGGCTGCCTATAAATACGAGGTAGGGATGCACAAATTTGTGCACATGCCCGGTCGCTCGGTGCTGGAGTTTGCCAAGCCGCACCTGCTGGTAGACGCCCTGCGCCTCGATTTGCTGCAAAGCATGCACAAGCACGTGCGCAAGTTTTTCAAAGACCCGCGCCTGCTGGAGCTGGTGGAGTTTCCGGTACTGTTTCTGGGGGCTACCCCGCAAAACACGCCCGCGCTCTACTCCCTCATGAACTACGCCGACCTCGCGCTGGGCACGTGGTACCCCATGGGCGGCATGCACAAGATCGTGGAAGGCATGGTGCAGCTGGCTCAGGAGTTGGGTGTGCAGTTTGAGTACAGCCAGGCCGTAGAAGAAATTGTGGTGGAAAACGGCCGTACCACGGGCGTGCGCACCGCCACCGGCTTTCAGCCCGCCGACGTGGTAGTAGCCGGCGCCGACTACCACCACGCCGAGCAGCACCTGCTGGCCTTCGACCACCGAAACTACACCGAGCGGTACTGGAATAAGCGCACCCTGGCGCCCTCGTCGCTGCTGTTTTACATCGGCGTCAACAAGCGCCTCGACAACCTGCGTCACCACAACCTGTTCTTTGATGAGGACTTTGGGCGGCACGCGCACGAGATTTATGAGCAGCCCCAGTGGCCTACCCGGCCGTTGTTCTACGCCTCGGCCCCGTCCCAAACCGACCCCAGCGTGGCGCCCGAAGGCTGCGAAAACCTGTTCCTGCTGATTCCCGTGGCGCCCAATCTGGATGACACCGAGGAGACCCGCGAGCGGTACTACCACCTCATCATGGAGCGCCTGGAAAAGCACTGCGGCCAGAGTATCCGCGATGCGGTGGTGTTCCGGCGCAGCTACGCCCACCGCGACTTCATCCAGGACTACAACAGCTACAAGGGCAACGCCTACGGCCTGGCCAACACCCTAAGCCAAACGGCCATCCTGAAGCCTGCGTTGAAAAGTAATAAAGTTGATAATCTTTACTTTACCGGCCAGCTTACGGTGCCCGGTCCCGGCGTACCGCCTTCGCTCATCTCAGGGCAGGTAGTAGCCAAGGAGATTGAAAAGGATTTCGGAGGGTAGGTGCGTTGCACGTCGTTCCGAGCTTGCCGAGGAATCTCGCGTGCTGACGAAAGACCGTCATGCTGAGCTTGTCGAAGCATCTCGCGTGCTGACGAAAAACACTATCTGCCATCAGCACGCGAGATGCTTCGACAAGCTCAGCATGACGCTCCAATTCATAGTTTCTAATTCATAATTTCTAATTAAAAAAGTGGACCACGTTGCCCTTTTCGACCAAACCACGCTGGCGTGTAGTAAGCTGATTACCACGCGCTACAGCACCTCGTTCACGCTGGGCATCCGGACGCTCGACAAGCGTTTCCATTTGCCCGTGTACGCCGTGTATGGGTTTGTGCGCTGGGCCGATGAAATCGTGGACACGTTTCATAGCCACGACAAAGCCGCACTGTTCGAGGACTTTAAGCGCCAGACCGACGAGGCTCTGCGCGAGCGGCTGAGCCTGAACCCGGTGCTGCACGCGTTCCAACTCATGGTGCACCGCTACGGCATCGACCAGGAGTTTATCGACGCGTTTCTGCGCAGTATGGAGATGGACCTGGAAGACCAGAGCTACAACCAGTCGCTGTACCAGGAGTACATCTACGGCTCGGCGGAGGTGGTAGGGCTGATGTGCCTACGCATTTTCTGCGAGGGCGATAAAGCGCTATTTGAGCGCCTGCGCGAGCCAGCGCGGCGGTTGGGCTCGGCGTTTCAGAAGGTGAATTTCCTGCGCGATATCCGCTCCGACTACGAGGACCGGGGCCGCGTGTACTTCCCCGGCGTGCAGTACGAGCGGTTCGACGACCAGGTGAAGCGCGAGATTGAAGCAGATATCCTAGCCGATTTTGAGGCCGGCTACGCCGGCATCGTGCAGCTACCGCGTGCGGCGCGGCTGGGCGTGTATCTCGCCTACGTGTATTATTTGAAGCTATTTTATAAAATTCGGAAGCTGTCGGCTGCTCATATTTTGGGTGAGCGAGTGCGCGTGCCCAACAACACCAAAATGCTTTTGCTGCTAGGTTCGTACTTTCGCTACCGCCTCCGGGCTATCTAGCCACCAACCCTGCACCGCGTGAAGGTCCTTTTGCCGTTCTGTTTCACTCTGTTTTTTACTTTTTCCAGTCTCGTGTCCGACGCCAATCCCTACTCCGTTGCCAACCTGCGCCGCCAGTATCAACAAGCCGCTGCCAGCAAAGAGGGCGGTGAAAAGTTTCACCAGCTGATGGCTGCCTACACGCAGCACGATGCCGTGGTGCTGGCCTACAAAGCCGCCGCAGAAGCCATCCGGGCCCGTGACGCGTCTATGTTCAATAAGCTCACCTACGTACAGCAGGCCGCCAAGCTGTTTGAAGAAGCTGTGCGCCGCGACAACGACAACGCCGAAATCCGCTTCCTGCGCTTGAGCGTGGAAAGCAACCTGCCTGCCTTCCTGGGCCTCAGCCAGCACGTCGACGATGACCGGCAGTTTCTGGTACGCACCCTTCTGCAACACCCCGATTCTGGCATGGACCACGAATCTTTTTCGCTGGTGCGCGACTTTATGGTAGAGCGCGGCCACGTATCCGGCCCCGACGCCCAACGCCTGACTTCATTGTAAGACGGCTTATTGATCTTCGTTATAGTTGCCCGGAAGCTCCTGTTTGGAGCTTCTTTTGTTTGTACCGCCTTCAAACCTACCTTCCTGCCCTTCCGAGCACTCTGCTTACTGCGCAGAATGACGGTCGATAGCTCTCTTATAGCTCTCTTATAGCTCTCTTCTTAATCATAATATGCTGCGTAAACTTCTGCTATTCTGTACGCTACTAGTCACTAACCTGACTGCTTTCAGCCAGACTATTCGACTGACGGGTAGGGTAGTGGATACCCAGCACCAACCCGTTCCCTACGCCAGCGTGGCCCTCCCCGATGGCACAGCGGGTACTGCTACCAACGAGGTAGGCGAGTTCAGCCTGATCGTGCCCCCCCTGCCGCAGCGGCTGGTGGTGCTCAGCATTGGCTATGCCCGCACGGAGGCCGATGTGTCTACCACTGCGCCCCTCACCATCACCCTACCCGCCAGCACCGTACAGCTACCCGAGGTGGTGGTGCGCAACCCCCAGCGCGTGGCCGAAGACCTGGTACAGCGCGCCTACGCCAAGCTGGCCCGCCACGAAAATGACACGTACTTTGGCAAGGCTTTCTATCGCCAGAAAACCCGCACCAACGGCACCTACGACGAGCTGTCGGATGCCTTCTACGACGTGGAGCTGACGCCGCAGAAGATCGTGGGGTGGGAGCTGGGCGAGTCGCGCTACGCGGCGGTGGCAGGGCCGTTTCATATGAAAAACTTTTCTACCCTGATGCGGCTGCCTACCTTCACCCGATACCCAAAACGGGGTAGCCTGTACCTGCCGCTGGCTGCGGATGCGGCCAAGCGGTTTGCCTTCACGCTGCGCGAAATCCAGACCGAAAACGGCCGCGAAACCGTCGTTATCGACTTTCAGCCCCGGCCGGGCCTCGACAAGCCCGCGCCGGTCGGCACGCTCTACCTCGACCGCCAGACGGCCGCCCTACGCCGCCAGGAGCTGCGCTTGCGAATGGGTAATATGCTGGCATTTACGAAAGGATTTCAGCCGTTGTCGGATTCGTTGCGGCTGGTATCGGACTTTGCACCGGTTGCCGATTCGCTCACACGCTTGGCTAGTACGCGGGGCGAGCTGGCCGTGAAGGTGCAAACCGGTAGCCGGCCACCTGTGCAGTCGCTACTATCAGCCTACCTGTTGCTGTATCAATATACTGGCCGCCTACCTGGCCAGGCTTACGGCCGGGTGAAGCACAGCACCGACGACCTCCAAACCCTGCAAAATCGTCCCTACAACGCCCAATTTTGGCGAGAGAACGAGATTATTCAAGCTAGTCCCATAGAAGAAGGAGTTATTCAGTCCTTCGAAAAACGTCGGGTTTTTGGTCGCCTATAACACTGAAAATGCGTGGGTTTTGTAGCCCGAAAGGTTGAGTTTGCGTATCTTTTCCCGGATATCGTGCCGCACCGTAACCTTCTGTCGGTTTTTGCGGTTATTCCGAAAGCTATGCCGCACCACCTGAGCGTCCGTATCGACCCCAATTCCGGCTTTTGCTTCGGCGTCATCTATGCTATTCAGATGGCCGAAGACCTGCTCGACGAGCAAGGCTATCTGTATTGTCTGGGCGACATCGTGCATAACGATGAAGAAGTAGAGCGCCTGCGCCAGCGTGGCCTGCGCATCATCGACTACGACACCTTTGCTACCCTGCGTAGCGAGGCCGTGCTCATCCGGGCCCACGGCGAGCCACCCGCCACCTACCAGTTGGCAATGGAAAACAACCTGACGCTGATTGACGCTTCTTGCCCCGTGGTGCTGAAGCTGCAAAACCGCATCAAGGCCAGCTTCGACAAAAAGGATAAAATCTTCATTTACGGCAAGCACGGTCACGCCGAGGTGCGCGGCCTGCTGGGCCAGACCGGCGGCGAAGCGGTGGTGTTCGAGAACCTCGACGAGCTGTTGCGCCACGAGCTACCCGACAATATCACGCTCTACAGCCAGACCACCAAGAGCACCGACAGCTTCTACCGCATCAAGGGCGAGCTGGAGCAGCGCGGCCACACTGTAAATGCCAACGACACCATCTGCCGCCAGGTGAGCAACCGCGACAAAGACCTGCGCCGTTTTGCTGCACAGTTCGATCAGGTTATTTTCGTGTCGGGCACCAAGAGCTCCAATGGCAAGGTGCTCTACCATGTGTGCCTCGAAACCAACCCCCACACGCACTTCGTGTCGAAGGTGGAAGAGCTGCAAACCGAGTGGTTCCGGCCAGGGCAGTCGATTGGTATTTGCGGGGCTACCAGCACGCCCATGTGGCTAATGGAGAAAGTGCGCGACACGCTGCTGCGGCTCTAGCGAGTGACTGAGCGAATGAGGCGCTGAGTGAGTTTCTGAACGTCGTCGGGTCGCTCTAGTGTTACTTTCGCGTATCTCTGCGCAACTCCTATGTCTACCACTGCTGCCTTACCTGCCCAAAAACGCCTGAAACCTACATCTGTGGGCTACAAAGGGGTTGGCATTGCGCTGCTGATTATGGCTACGTGGGTGGGCCTGCTTGCCTATCTGCTGGCCTACTACCAGCCCAATTGGCGCATGCCCTGGCCCTACCTGCTGGCGCTGGTGCAGATGCACCTCTATACCGGCCTGTTCATCACGGCCCACGATGCCATGCACGGCGTAGTAAGCCCCAACCCGCGCCTGAACAACGCCATTGGCACTGTCGCGGCGCTGCTATTTGCCTACAACTGGTTCCCACGGATGCTACCCAAGCACCACCAGCACCACCGCCACGTAGCCACCCCCGACGACCCCGATTACCACGACGGCGAGCATCCCAGCTTCCTGTTCTGGTTCGTGCGCTTCGCCTGGAACTACGTGACCTGGTGGCAGGTAGTGCTAATGGCCGCTACCTATAACGTGCTGAAAATCTGGTTTCCGCAGGAAAATGTTATTGCGTTTTGGATGGTGCCGGCCGTGCTGGCTACCCTGCAACTGTTCTTCTTCGGCACCTACCTGCCGCATCGGGGCGAGCACGCTGCCGACAACCCGCACAAGTCACGCACCCAGCTGCGCCACCACTTGTGGGCTTTCGTGAGCTGCTACTTTTTCGGCTACCACTACGAGCACCACGACCAGCCCTACCTGCCTTGGTGGCGCCTGTGGCGCACGAAGTAGTCTGAACCACGGATTCGCCCGGATTTGTCGGATGACACGGATTTTGTGGATGAAGGATTTAGCCTATTTGTCATCCTGAGCAGAGCGAAGGACCTTATGCCCGCAGAACGCTTCGTCGATACGGCTGTCGTTCACACGTGAGAAAATCCTTCGCATGCGGACGTCAGATGGAGGATGACAGACGCCTCCTGACGGTTCCGTCTACAAAATCCGTGGCACCCTCAACATCCGAGCGAATCCGTGGTTCAGACGAATACTACACCTCTGCCATTTTGTCAAAGCGGCGCTGCCCATCGGTAGCGCCGCTTTGCTTTTTATGGTGATAGAAATGCAAAACCGCTCAAATAAACTGGAAACGGGCTTTTACCGGAGTGGTAGAAAATGGTAAATCGTGGTGGGCTTTTCCCAGGCAATCCGTACTTTTGCTAGTATCCCTGAAACGACGCCAGGCACTGCCATGAACCTTCTCTCCGGCGAATATGAATGCAAGCTGGACCCGAAAGGGCGTCTGGTGCTGCCGGCCAAGGTGAAGGGTAGCCTGCCGGAAGAAACTGGCAACCAACTAATCCTGGTGCGCGGTTTCGAGCCGTGCTTGGTACTGTACCCACGGTCGGCGTGGCGCGTGATTCACGAGAAGGTGATGGCGCTGGACGAGTTCAACGAAGAATATCGTCAGTTTCAGCGCAACTTCCTGCGGGGCATGACGGAGGTAGAGTTGGATAGCATCGGCCGGTTTATGCTGCCGCGTACCATGCTGCGCTACGCCGGCATCGAGAAGGAGGCCATTATTGTAGGCATCGGCAACCGGTGCGAAATCTGGGACCCCGAGCGCTACGACAACTTCCTCATCAAAGACCAGCAAAGCTTCTCCAAGCTGGCCCAAAAATTCCTGACCACCCCCGACGCGGCCCCTACCAATCCGCTTGCTGCATGAGCACTTCCTACCCCAACGATACCGCCTACCACCGCCCCGTGATGCTACGCGAGTGCCTCGAAGCCCTCGACCTGCGCCCTGATGGCCGGTACGTGGACGTGACCTTTGGCGGAGGCGGGCACTCGGCGCGCATCTTGGAGCATCTCACCACCGGCCACCTCTACAGCTTCGATCAGGATGCCGATGCCGAGGCCGAAGCCGCTCGCCTGGCCCGGCCGCAGTTCACCTTCATTCGCGCCAACTTCCGCGACCTGCACGCCGAGCTAGCCCGCCGCGGCGCTCTACCCGTAGATGGACTGCTAGCCGATCTAGGGGTGTCGTCGCACCAGTTTGACACGCCGGAGCGCGGTTTCTCTACACGCTTCGACGGGCCGCTGGACATGCGCATGAACCCCGAAGCCGCCCAAAGCGCCGCCGACATCGTGCAGGACTACTCCGAAGCCGAGCTGCACCGCATTTTTGGGATGTACGGTGAGGTGACCAACGCCCGCACCCTAGCCGCCACCGTGGTAGCCGCCCGTCGGGGTAGGGCCATTACCACCATCGCGGAGCTAAAGAAGGCTATTGCGCCCTGCACGCCCCGCGGCAAAGAGAATAAGTACCTGGCACAAGTGTTCCAGGCGCTGCGCATTGAGGTGAACGAGGAAATGGAAGCCCTCCAGGAAATGCTGCTGCAAACGGCGCAAGTATTGCGCCCCGGCGGCCGCCTAGTAGTGATGAGCTACCACTCGCTGGAAGACCGACTAGTGAAAAACTACCTCGCCAAAGGCAAGTTTTTCGGCGAAGTAGAAAAGGATTTGTTCGGCAATACCCACCAGCCCTTCACCGTGCTCACGCGCAAACCCATAGAAGCCACTGCCGCCGAAATTGCCGAAAATAGCCGCGCCCGAAGCGCGAAACTTCGCATTGGGGAATTAGGAATTAGGAATTAGGAATTAGGAATTAGGAATTAGGAATTAGTTTTTTTGAACGCTTTAAATGCCGATGAAACGAATTATGAAATTGAATAAGAAGAGTAGGAAAAGCATTTGCGCCGCCTGCACTTCATAATTTCTAATTCATAATTCATAATTCATAAAACATGGCCGTTAATACCGTCAGACCACCGCAAAAAACTCCACCCCGCGCCAATGTGCCGCGCGAGGTGGCAGCGCCCATGCCTGTGCCGGAGGTAGTGCCCGAGCCTACCCACATACCCGAGCCGGAGCCCGAGGAAGAGCCGGAGCCCTACCGCGCCCCGCGCCGGCCCGCTAGCACCTGGAGCGTATTTACGGTGGTAGACCGCATGATGCGGATGGACGGGCTATTCCGTGAGGGGCTGCCGGTGCGCTACCTACCGCACTTGCTGTTTGTGATGTTCCTGACGTTGCTCTACATCGGCAATACGCACTACGCCACGCGGATGAACCGCAATATTCAGAAGCTGAAACTGGAAACCGAGGATTTGCGCGCCGACTTTACTACCCTGTCCTCTGATTATATGGAGGCCAGCAAGCAAAGCGAGGTGGCCCGCAAAGTAGCGGCCTACGGGCTGGTAGAAAGCTCGTCGCCGCCGTTCCGCATCAAGGTGCCGGCTGGCCGACTGGACGAGGCCCAGCTGGACCGCCTACCCGTCATCACGGCCGACTCCATGGCGGCACGGGTTGTAGCCGACTCGCTGGCCCGCCTGGCCGCCGAAGAGGAAGCCGGGGCATTACCGCCCGATTCGGTGGCTGCGCCCGCCCGCGCACCGCGTATGATTGAAGCCCCGAAAGCGCGCACTAAACCTGCGAAGAAGAAATGAAGGGAAACGTTAAAAAAGCCATAGTTACGCGGGTTCGCCTGGCCTTTTTGGGGGTGTGCCTGTTCTCGGCGGCCATCGTGTGGAAGGTGTCGCGCATTCAGTCGGAGGAAGAAGGGGCCAAGTGGCGGGCGCTGGAGCAGGAACGCCGGGTGGTGTACCAGCCGGTATTTGCCACGCGGGGTACCATTCTGGCCGGCGACGGCAAGAGCATTATGGCGACTTCGCTCCCCTTCTACCGGGTAGCCTGGGACCCGAGCGTGGTCGACAAGGACCTGCTGCGCGCCAAAGCCGATTCGCTGGGGCTGCTACTTTCGCGCTTTTTCGGCGATAAGTCGGCGCAGGAATATGCCCGCAAGCTCAAGAACGCCCGCAACGCCTCGCCCGTGGTGCGCTACATTCGCCTGAACTCGCGGCAGATCAATTTCCAGGAGAAAAAGCAGCTGGCTACGTGGCCCATTTTTCGACTGGGGAAGAACAAAGGCGGGGTTATTTTTGAGAAGGTAGACAAGCGTTTCCGTCCGTTTGGCGGGCTGGCCCAGCGCACCATCGGCTTCCTGAACGAAGACAAAAACGGCGCGGGCCTGGAGTTTACCTACAACCGCAGCCTGGCCGGCAAAGATGGCGAAGCCCTGTTTGAGCGCCTACCCGGCGGCAACAAGCCCATTTACGACGGCTCAGAGGTGAAGGCCCAAGCCGGCTACGACATCCGAACCACTCTCGACATTAACTTGCAGGACGTGGCCGAGAATGCCCTGTATAAGTCGTTGGTAGACAATGATGCACAATACGGGTGCGTGGTGCTGATGGAGGTGAAAACCGGCGAAATTAAGGCCATTGCCAACCTGGGTAAGATTGGCGACGGTGTGTATACCGAGAACTACAACTACGCCATTGCCGACCAGGGCCGTACTGAGCCGGGCTCTACCTTCAAGCTGGCCTCGATGATGGCCTTGTTTGAAGATGACCCTGACATTGAGCTGACTGACACGGTGAATACCGGCACCTCGGGCTCTATGAAGATTGCCGGCGCCATCAAAACCGACACCCACCCCAATGGCCGCGTCACGATTCAGAAAGCCATTGAGCAGTCGTCGAACATTGGGGTGGCCAAGCTCATCAACGACCATTTCTCTGCTAATCCTGAGAAGTACACGGACCACCTCAAGAGCTTCGGGCTGGACAAGCCCTTGGGCTTCCAGATGGCCGGCGAGGCGCGGCCCTACGTGAAGGACCCTAACGACCGGAGCTGGAGCCGTACTTCGCTCTCTACTATGAGCATTGGCTATGAGCTGAAGCTGGCCCCGCTGCAAACGCTGGCGTTTTACAACGCCATTGCCAACGATGGCGTGAAGGTAGAGCCCATCATTGTCAAGGAAATCAAGCAGGCCGACAAGGTGCTGGAGAGCTTCGAGGCACGGGTGCTGAACCCGCGCATCTGTTCGGAAAAAACAGTAGCCAAGCTGCAATCTATGCTAAAAGGGGTGGTGCTGAATGGCTCGGCCCGCGGCATTAAGACCGATGATTACAGCATTGCTGGCAAAACCGGCACTGCCTGGAAATTCAAAAACGGCCACTATACCCGCATGTACTCCACCAGCTTTTGCGGCTATTTTCCCGCCGATAAGCCTAAGTACAGCTGCATTGTGGTGATTGACTCGCCTCGTCGCGGCCGCATCTACGGTGGCACGGTGGCCGCGCCGGTATTCCGGGAAGTAGCCGATAAGGCCATGGCCCGCGACGCGGCCAGTCAGCGGCCCCTACTGGCGCGGGGTAGCGGCCCCCGCTCGCGGGTGCCCTACGTGCGCGCCGGTATGCAAGATGAGTTGCAACTAGTGTGCGAAAAACTTTCGATAGGCATGGACGCGCCGCAGGCGGTAGCCGAAGACTGGGTGCGCGTGACGCCCGCCCGCGACTCGGCCAAGCTGGCCGTGGTAGCCCAGCCCGTGTCGCGCGACCATGTGCCCAACGTGCAAGGCATGACATTACGCGATGCCTTATTTTTGCTGGAAAACCGGGGCCTGCGCGTGAAAACCGTAGGTACAGGCCGTGTGCAACGCCAGTCGCTGGCTGCGGGTAGCGCCCTGAAACGGGGTAGTATCGTAGTATTGGAGCTGGCGCCCATTGGCCGCCAGATGGTGCCCGTGCTGCTACCCTCGGTGGCCAGTGAACCCAAGCCGGCCGTGACCTACCCTGCCGAACCGACCAAAAAACGTGCGGCGCCGTCGTCCATCACGCAGCAAACGCCGCGCCGGACCGAAACTAAACCCAAAGCTTAACCGGCGCCCGTCGCGTCGTTTTTTCTCTTGACAACACATTCTCTTTCTGCGCTGCTCACCGGCATTCCGGTACTCGACCAACAGGGCCCTACTGAGGCAACGGTGCAAGGCCTTACCCTCGACTCGCGTCAGGCCGGGCCGGATACCGTGTTCTTCGCCCTCCGCGGGGTGGCAGCCGATGGGCACCAGTTTATTCCGAAAGCCGTGGAGCAGGGTGCCGCCGTGGTGGTGTGCGAAGCCCTACCCGACGAGCGGGCCGATGCCGTAAGCTACGTGCTGGTGCCCGACAGCGCCGCCGCCATGGCTCTGATGGCTGCCACTTTCTACGACCATCCTTCCCAGAAACTACAACTGGTAGGCGTGACGGGCACCAACGGCAAAACTACCTGCGCTACCCTGCTGCACAAGCTATTCCGCGAGTTGGGCTACCATGTAGGCTTGCTGAGCACCGTACAGAACCAGATTGACGAGGAGGTGATTCCGGCCACCCACACCACGCCCGATGCCATTCGGTTGAATGAATTGCTGGCGCGCATGGTGCGGGCCGGCTGCGCCTACGTGTTTATGGAGGTTAGCTCGCACGCCGTGGTGCAGCACCGCATCACGGGCCTGCACTTTGCGGGCGGCGTCTTCACCAACCTCACCCACGACCACCTCGACTACCACGGCACCTTCGACGCCTACCTCAAGGCCAAGAAAGGCTTCTTTGACAAGCTCCCCAAAACCGCCTTCGCCCTCACCAACGCCGACGACAAGCGCGGCCCGGTGATGCTGCAAAACACGGTGGCCCGGCGCGAGTCGTACGGGCTGCGAGGGGTAGGCACGTTCCGGGGTAAGCTGCTCGAAAACGCCGTGCACGGCCTGCACCTGGAGGTAGACGGTCGCGAGGTGCAGTTCCGCCTCATCGGCGTATTCAATGCTTACAACTTGCTGGCTGTGTACGGCGCGGCCGTGCTGCTGGGGGAAGACGCCGACGCGGTGCTGACCATCCTATCGGGCTTGCTATCGGCGCCGGGGCGGTTTGAGCCGGTGGTATCGGTGCAAACGCGGGTGACGGGCATTGTGGATTACGCTCATACGCCCGACGCCCTCGAAAACGTGCTCGATACCATTGCCGACATCCGCCAGCCACGGCAGCAGGTGATTACGGTGGTAGGCTGCGGCGGCAACCGCGACGCGGCCAAGCGCCCGATTATGGCTAAATTGGCCTGCCAGGGCTCCGAGCGCGTGATCCTGACTGCTGATAATCCGCGTTTCGAAGACCCCAACGATATTCTGCACCAGATGCAGGCCGGCGTAGCGCCAGCCGATATGGGCAAGGTGCTCACCATTGCCGACCGGCGCGAGGCCATTAAAACGGCCGTGGCGCTGGCCCAGCCTGGCGATATTGTGCTGGTAGCCGGCAAAGGCCACGAAACCTACCAGGAAATAAAGGGCGTGCGCACGCCCTTCGATGACAAGCAAGTGCTGCGCGAGATGTTTGAGCTGTTGGCGAAATGAAGAAGAACCCGAGCCGTCCTGCTACCCCCACCCTGTGGCTGAAGCAAACCGAGAAAAACGATACATCGCGTCGCTTCGTTGGGCCGGCGCTGTCGACTACGCTAATTGTGGCTGATGCTCAGGTGCAGCAGTTGCGCGCCGTGCACACCACCTACCACGACGCCCTGCCCGGCCCCTGGACCGCGACCAGTACTAATCAAAATCTGAACAAACGCAATACCTGACGCCTCGTCAAAAAGCTGAACATTTGCAGTTTGAAATCCTTCTGACTGTCCTTTTTTGCTGATTTACCGCGCCCATGCTCTACCACCTCTTCACGTATTTGTACAAAACCTACCACCTACCGGGCGCGGGGGTGTTTCAATATACCACGTTTCGGGCGGCCATGGCCGTCATCACTTCCCTGCTGATTGCCCAGGTATTTGGGGGGCGGCTCATTCGCATCTTGCAGCGCCGCCAGATTGGCGAGGGCATCCGCGACCTGGGCTTGCAGGGCCAGATGGAGAAGAAAGGTACCCCCACCATGGGCGGCCTGATTATCCTGCTGGCCATCCTAGTGCCGGTGCTGCTCTTTGCTCGCCTCGACAACATCTACACCATTCTGATGCTGCTAAGCACGGTATGGCTGGGCCTCATCGGCTTCCTCGACGACTATATTAAGGTAGTGAAGAAAGACAAGGAAGGCCTGGCAGGTCGCTTTAAGGTGCTGGGCCAGGTAGGGCTGGGCATCACGGTGGGCTGGGTGCTGTTCTTCTCTAACGACGTGACCGTACGCCAGTACCTGCTGCCCGACGGCCAGCTCTCGGCCGTAGACGCCAGCACCGTGTACCAAGACGTGAAGCTGATGATTACCACCATTCCCTTCGCCAAAAACAACGAGCTGAACTACGGCAACCTGTTCAGCTACGCCGGGCCGTACTTCAATGGCCTCTACGCCTTCCTTTACATCCCCATCGTCATCGTCATCATCACGGCCGTGAGTAACGGTGCCAACATCACCGACGGCCTCGATGGGCTGGCGGCCGGCACTTCGGCCATCATCGGCACTACCATTGCCATCTTCGCCTTTGTGAGCGGTAACTCGGTACTGGCTGATTATCTGGATATTATGTATATCCCAAACTCTGGGGAGCTGGTGGTATTCTGTACGGCCTTTGTGGGGGCGTGCGTGGGTTTTCTGTGGTATAATTCCTACCCCGCGCAGGTGTTTATGGGCGACACCGGCTCGTTGGCCATTGGCGGCATCATTGCGGTGCTGGCCCTCATCATCCGCAAAGAACTGCTAATTCCAGTATTGTGCGGGGTGTTTTTGATTGAGAATCTGTCGGTGATTGTGCAGGTGAGCTACTTCAAATACACCCGCAAAAAATACGGCGAGGGTAGGCGCCTGCTGCGCATGTCGCCGCTGCACCACCACTACCAGAAACTGGGCTACCACGAGTCCAAAATCGTGTCGCGATTCTGGATTGTGGGGATTATGCTGGCCGTCTTGACGCTGGTAACCTTGAAATTGAGGTAATGAATTTTAGCCCGCAGAGGACGCAGTGTTTTCGCAGAGGGCGCTGAGTTCTGCGTCTTCTGCGAAAACACTGCGTCCTCTGCGGGCTAAACTCATCAGAACAAACTATGAACATTGTCATTCTAGGAGCAGCAGAAAGTGGGGTAGGGGCGGCGCTGCTGGCGCAAGCTAAAGGCCACGCCGTGTTCGTCTCCGATAAAAGCCCGATTCAGCCGCGCTACAAGGAAAAGCTGACGCAGGCGGGAATTGAATTCGAGGAAAACCAGCACACCGAAGCCCGGATTTTACAGGCTGATGAGGTAGTGAAAAGCCCTGGCATTCCGGAGAAAGCGCCTATCATTCAGGCGCTACGGGCGCAGAACACGCCTATCATCTCTGAGATTGAGCTAGCTGGACGCTACACCCAGGCCAAATGCATCTGCATCACAGGCACCAACGGCAAAACCACTACCACCCTGCTCACCTACCACCTGCTGAAAGAGGCTGGCCTGAAGGTAGGGCTAGCCGGCAACGTGGGCTACTCCCTGGCCGAGCAGGTGATTGAGGATCAGCACGATTACTACGTGGTAGAGCTAAGCAGCTTCCAGCTCGACGACACGCACGACTTTCAGCCCTGGGTGTCGGTGCTGCTCAACATCACCCCCGACCACCTCGACCGTTACGACTACTCGCTGGAAAAATACGCCGAGTCCAAGCTGCGCATTATGCGCCGCCAGGACAGCAATGGCTACTTCATCTACAACGCCGACGACGAGAATATCCAGCGCAACTTCAAGGGGGCGTTTCGGCCGGTGCGGCAACTGCCGTTCAGCCTGCACCACCGCCCCGATTTTCATTTGGCGGGCTACTACGAGGAAGAGCACTTGGTGCGCTTGGACTTGCTACCCGGTTTCTATAGTAAAACGGAGGAAATCAGCACGGCTAATTCTCCGCTGATTGGGCAGCACAACCGGCAAAATATTCTGGCAGCTGTGCTTTGCGCCCGCGTGGCGGGGGTAGGGCGGGAGCAGATTGAAAGCGCCCTGGCCACCTTCCGCAACGCCGACCACCGTCTGCAACCCGTGGGCGAAATCAACGGCGCTACCTTCATCAACGACTCCAAAGCCACCAACGTAGAAGCCGCTTGGTACGCCCTAGACGGCATCACCAAGCCCATCGTCTGGATTGCCGGCGGCACCGATAAAGGCAACGACTACGCCTCGCTGCTGCCCCTGGCCGAAGCCCGCGTAAAGGCGCTAATCTGCCTGGGCGTCGACAACGAGAAGCTGCGCAACGCCTTCACCGGCGTGGTGCCCTACCTCGTCGAAACCCAAAGCATGACCGATGCCGTAGAGCGCGCCGCTGCCCTGGCCCGCCCCGGCGACGTAGTGCTGCTCTCGCCCGCCTGTGCCTCCTTCGACCTGTTCAAAAACTACGAAGACCGGGGCCGGCAATTTGCGGCGGCGGTACAGGAAATGGTGAAGTTGTGAGTAGTGAAGTTGTGAATTGACCCCATTCACCGCACCCCACTCACAATTTCACTACTCACAATTTCACTACTCACTATCTCACCTCATGGAACCCATTAAAAACTGGCTGCAACGCAACCTCAAGGGCGACCCGGTCCTGTGGGGAATTGTGATTTTGTTTTCGCTGATCAGTATTGCGGTGGTGTACTCGGCTACGGGTACGCTGGCCTACAAGAAGATGGGCGGCAACACCGAGTATTTCCTGATCAAGCACACCGGGCTGATTCTGGTGGGGCTGTTCTTCATGTGGCTGGCCCACCGCATCGACTACCGCTACTACTCGCGCCTGTCGCTGTATGCACTATTGATTTCTGTGCCGTTGCTGCTGTTCACGTTCTTCTTCGGTGGCACTACCCTCAACGACGCTTCGCGCTGGCTGACTATTCCAGTTATCAACCAAACCTTCCAGCCTTCCGACTTGGCCAAGCTGGCCCTCATTGCCCATTTGGCCAGTATGCTCAGCCGTCGTCAGCAGCACGTGCAGGACTTCAAAACCACGCTGCTACCTGTTATGCTGTGGGTAGGGTTGATCTGCGGTATCATCATTATGAGTAACGCTTCCACGGCGCTGCTGCTCTTCATCACCTGTTTGCTGCTGATGTTTATTGGGCGCGTGCCGTTGAAGCAGATGGCCGTGATGGTGGCCATTGGCTTAGTGGTCGGCGGGGTAGGGCTGGCCTCGGGGCAGCGCTACAAAACGGTGATGAGCCGCGTGTCGAGCTTCACGGATAAATCGAAGCCGGTGCCGTTTCAGCTGGAACACAGCTACATTGCTATTGCCACAGGCGGCGTTACGGGCAAAGGCCCTGGCAAGAGCACCGAGCGCAACATCCTACCTCACCCTTATTCCGACTTCATCTACGCTGTGATTATTGAGGAATATGGTATGGTAGGCGGCGCTTTCGTGCTGTTTCTCTACCTAGCTTTTCTGTATCGAGGGCTGAAAACTGTAATGAATAGCGCCGGCGCCTTTGGCGGGCTGCTCTCGGCGGGCCTCAGCTTTAGTCTGGTTTTGCAGGCCATGGTGAACATGGGTGTGGCCGTAGGCTTGGGTCCCATCACGGGCCTACCCTTACCGTTGCTGAGTATGGGCGGTACCTCGCTGATTTTCACTGGTATCAGTATCGGCATCATCCTGGCCGTGAGCCGGGGCGAGCGGGAAGTACGCCCCATGGTGGGTGAGCCCACCGATACCGCCCGCATTCCGCGGGTAGCCATGGGGTAGGGGCAGCTTGCCGCCGCGCGCCTACCGAACGTAATATAGATATGAGAAAGGTCACACAGACCGTCATGCTGAGCTTGCCGAAGCATCTCGCGTGCTGACGTTGCAATACTACTCAGACATCAGCACGCGAGATGCTTCTGCAAGCTCAGCATGACGGTCTACGAGGCGAACAGCTTAATATAAACATGAAAATAATCATCAGCGGCGGCGGCACAGGCGGCCACATCTTTCCGGCCGTAGCCATTGCCAACGAGCTGCGCCGTCGCCACCCTAGTGCGGATATTCTCTTTGTGGGCGCCAACGGCCGCATGGAGATGACGCGCGTGCCCGAAGCCGGCTACCGCATCGTGGGCCTCGATGTGACGGGTCTGCAACGTCGCCTGACGCCCCAAAACCTGCTGTTTCCGGTGCGCGTGTTCCGGTCGGTGCGCAAGGCGGGGCGGCTACTCGAAGAGTTTCAGCCTGATGCGGTGGTGGGGGTAGGGGGCTACGCTTCGGCGCCAGTGCTGCTAGCGGCCACCTCGCGTGGCATTCCGGCTCTTATTCAGGAGCAGAATTCCTATGCGGGCCTCGTCAATAAGCTGCTGGCCCGCCGCGTCGACCGCATTTGCGTGGCCTACGAAGGCATGGAGAAGTTTTTTCCGGCCGAGAAGCTGGTGCTCACCGGCAACCCTGTGCGCGCCGAAATTGCCAGTGGCAACCGCGCCGAGGCACTGGCTTTCTTCGGGCTAGACGCCAGTCGGCCGGTGCTGCTGGTAGTTGGGGGTAGCCTGGGTGCCCGCACGCTCAACGAGGCCACGGCTGCCGCGCTGCCGCGCCTCCAGCAAGGAGGGGTGCAACTGCTCTGGCAAACCGGCAAGACGTACTACCCCCAGGCGGCACCCGCCGCTTCGCCCTATGCGGCGGCAGGCCTGCACGCGTTGGAATTCATTCAGCGTATGGACTTAGCCTACGCCGCCGCCGATGTAGTGGTGAGCCGCGCTGGCGCGTTGTCGGTGTCGGAGCTGTGCCTCACAGGCAAACCAAGCATTTTGGTGCCCTCGCCCAACGTGGCTGAAGACCACCAGACCAAAAATGCTATGGCCTTAGTGCAGCGCAACGCTGCCCTATTGGTGACAGACAGCCAAGCCGCTACCCGCCTCTACGATGAGGCGCTGGCCCTACTGCACCAGCCCGAGCGCCGCCAGCAGCTGGCGGCCAATGCACTAAGCATGGCGCGTCCGGCTGCCACGGCTACGATTGTGGATGAGCTGGAAAAGCTGATGCAGCCGACTTCTAATTCTTAACGATTCAATTACTTGAAACCTTACGTCTATTTTCTGGGCATTGGCGGCATCGGGATGTCGGCGCTGGCGCGGTGGTTTCAGGCCAACGGCCATCAGGTGAGCGGCTACGACAAAACTGCTACCCCCCTCACCGAGGCGCTCACCGCCGAGGGCATTGCCATTCATTATGCCGATGCGGTAGACAATATTCCGGCGGCAGTGCGCGAAAACCGTGAGCAAACGCTGGTGGTCCTTACGCCGGCTATTCCGAAAGACCACCAAGAATGGGCGTGGCTGCGAGAGCAGGGCTATGATATTCGCAAGCGTAGCCAGGTATTGGGTGTGCTTACCGAAGGTCGCCCTACCCTGGCAGTAGCCGGTACCCACGGCAAAACCACCACCAGCAGTATGCTGGCGCATTTGCTGCACCATGCCGGTCTACCTGTTGGGGCGTTCCTGGGTGGTATCAGCGTTAACCTCGGCTCTAACTTGCTGTTGCCGGAGAGAAATAGAAAGCCTGCTCTCACAACTGACAACTCGCAACTGGCAGCTGATACGCCCATCGTAGTGGAAGCCGATGAATATGACAGGTCCTTCTTGACGCTATATCCCGACGTTGCCATCATCACCAGCACCGATGCTGACCACCTCGACATCTATGGCGACAAGGACGCGCTGGTGGAATCGTTTCGGCAGTTTGCGGGACAGATAAAGCCCGGTGGCACCCTGCTGCTCAACCATACCGCCGACGCCAGTGTGGCCGATGCGGTGGGGCCGCAGGTGCGCGTCATCCGCTACGGGCTCACAAAAAACGAGGGGCCCGAATTATATTCCTCTGCCATTACCGCGGAGGGGCATCAGTTTCATTTCGACCTACATAGCGTAGCGGGTAGCGCAATGGGCTTGCAATTATCGGTGCCTGGCTACCACAATGTGGAAAACATGTTGGCCGCTGCTTGCGTAGCGCAGTTGCAAGGCGTCAATTCCGACTCGTTGAAAGCGGGTGTGGCGGCGTACCGGGGCGTAAAGCGGCGGTTCGAGTTTATCGTAACGGCCACTTCCAGAACCGGTCCGAAAGTGTATGTGGACGATTATGCCCACCACCCACGCGAAATCGATGCCTTTCTGCGTTCCTTACGAGCGCTCTACCCCGGCAAACGGCTGCGGGTGGTGTTTCAACCCCACTTATTCACCCGTACCCGTGATTTTCTGGCGGGCTTCGCCGACAGCTTAAGCCTGGCCGACGAGGTGGTGCTACTCGATATCTATCCGGCGCGGGAGCTACCCTTGCCCGGTATCACATCGGCATTGCTCCTGGATCTGATAACGGCCCCCGTAAAGTCGTTGCAGACGAAAGAACAGGTGCTGACCGCCGCTCAGACCGACGACTCGTTCGACGTGCTGGCTACGGTTGGCGCTGGCGACATCGACCAGCTAGTGCCGCGGTTGCGGAGTATTTTAGATAGTAAGTGGAATGGAACTGAAGCGTAAAGCCAATAATCTACTGTTTGCCACTGGCTGCCTGGTGCTGCTGGTTGGGCTACTGGTGTTTGCTGGTATCCGGCAGGCGCATCGGCCTGTGGGGCAAGTCATCGTAAAAATTAGTAATGAGTTCAATAACTACTTTATTAGCGAGCGGGAAGTGACGCAACTGTTGACCAGAAACGGCCGGGACCGGCTAGAGGGTAGCGCCCCGGAAGCACTGAACCTGCGGGCGCTGGAAGGGCGCCTGAAGGCGCATAGCTTCGTGAGGGATGCCCAGGTATACCGCGACCTATCGGGCAACCTGCACGCTGATGTGCGCCAGAGCCGACCTATTGCCCGCCTTACGCACTCGGATACTCGCCAGGATTCCTACCTCGATGCCGACGGCCGTCAATTGCCACTCTCGCCGCTCTTTACGGCCCGCGTGGTGCCCGTGGCCCGGCAGGGTGGGGCGCCCTTGCAAGCCGGCTTTTTTCAGGATTCAACTGGCCGGCACTACCTGGAGCTTCTGCGCTACATTGATGAGCATCCTTTTTGGCGTGCTCAGGTAGCAGAAGTTTTTATTGATCAAAATGGGAAAGTTGCCCTCACTCAACAAGTAGGCGACCAACGCATAGAATTTGGTTTTCCGAAGAATATTTCGGAAAAATTTGCGAAACTAATGGTATTTTACCGACAAATTCCGCCTGCCCTGGGCTGGAATACCTATCACCGCGTTAACGTGGAATTCAAAGATCAGATTATTTGCGAATAGCAATAGTCTCTTTTAAAAACGCCGGAAATACGCGTTTTTTGCGTCATATTCCTTAGCTTACCTAGCTGCAACACCCTACCCTCACGCCTCCGCCTCATGCAAAACGATAAAATTGTAGTCGGTCTCGACATTGGAACCACCAAAATTTGCGCACTGGTAGGGCGCAAGAATGAATTCGGCAAGCTCGAAATTTTGGGTATGGGCAAAGCCGTGTCGGAGGGCGTGGTGCGCGGTATCGTGTCCAATATTGACAAAACGGTAGACGCTATCAAGCGTGCCATCCGGCAGGCCGAAGAGCAATCCGGTATCAATATTGGCGTGGTGAACGTGGGTATTGCTGGCCAGCACATCAAGAGCCTGCAGCACAACGGTAGCATCACGCGCGCTTCTACCGACAGCGAAATCACGGTGGAGGACGTGAACCGCCTGACCAACGATATGTACCGGCTGGTGACTCCGCCCGGCTCCGAAATCATCCACGTAATGCCCCAGGACTACAAGGTGGACTACGAGGAAGGTATTATGGATCCGGTGGGCATGTCGGGGGTACGGCTTGAGGGTAACTTTCACATTATCACGGCGCAAAGCACAGCCATCAATAACATCAACAAGTGCGTAACCAAGGCTGGGCTGGAAATCGACAGCCTGATCCTGGAGCCGCTGTCTTCGTCGATGTCGGTGCTGTCGGATGAAGAGAAGGAGGCCGGTGTAGCGTTGATCGACATTGGCGGCGGTACCACGGACCTGGCTATTTTCAAGGACGGTATCATCCGCCACGCAGCGGTGCTACCCTTTGGCGGCAACATTCTGACCAGCGACATCAAGCAAGGCTGCGCCGTGATGCAGAATCAGGCGGAGCAACTGAAGGTGAAGTTCGGCAAAGCCATTGCTGAAGAAGCCTCCGAGTACGAAATCGTGAGCATTCCGGGCCTGCGCGACCGGGCTCCCAAGGAGATTTCCTTGAAAAACCTGGCCTACATCATTGAGGCCCGGATGGAGGAAATTGTGGAGCTGGTGTACGCCGAGATTCAGCGTACCGGCCACGCCGACAAGCTGGCCGCCGGCATTGTGCTGACGGGAGGCGGCTCGCAGCTGCAAAACCTGGTGCAGCTCACGGAGTACGTAACCGGCATGGATACCCGCATCGGCTACCCCAACGAGCACTTGGGCAAGAGCAAGATAGAGGCCGTGAAGTCGCCGATGTATGCTACCACGGTGGGCTTGGTATTGGCTGGCTACCGCCCCCTCGACGAGCGTATCAACCAGAGCGTTTACGAGGAGGAGCAGCCGCAAACCTACTACCAGACGCAAGCTCTAGAGCCGCGCTACACGCCGCCAACGCCCGTAGCGCAACAACCCGCTCCCGCACCGGAGCCGGAAAAACCCAAGAAACCATCGGGCGCTAGTAAGTTCTTCCAGGACATTATCAGCCGCACCAAAGGCCTGCTCATCGACGATTTCGACGATAAGCAGTATTAGGTAGTTGGGGTCTTAGGGTCTTGGGGTCTTGGTTTTGCTGTTACGGTAGCAACCTGACTCTGAGTACTCTGCTGAAAACCAAGACCCCAAGCCCCCAAGACCCTAAGACCCTTCTACATGAATTTCACCTTCGATATACCAGCGCAAAACACGTCCATCATTAAGGTGATTGGCGTGGGTGGGGGCGGCTCCAACGCCGTGAACCACATGTTCAATCAGGGCATTAAGGACGTTGAGTTTGTTATCTGCAACACCGATAAGCAGGCCCTGGCCTCCTCGACGGTGCCCAACCGCCTGCAAATCGGCCTGGACCTGACTGAAGGCCTGGGCGCAGGTGCCAACCCCGAGCGGGGAAAGCAGGCCGCTATTGAAAGCAAAGAGCAAATCCGCGAACTGCTGAGCCACGGCACCAAAATGGTGTTCATCACGGCCGGTATGGGCGGCGGCACGGGTACCGGCGCGGCCCCCGTTATTGCCCGCGTGGCCAAGGAACTGGACATCCTGACAGTAGGCATCGTGACAGCACCCTTCATGTTTGAGGGCAAAAAGAAGCGTCAGCAAGCCGAGCAGGGTATCAAAGAACTAAGCGAGAATTGCGATACAGTGCTGGTGATTCTCAACGACAAGCTCCGCGAGATTTACGGCAACCTACCCATCCGCTCAGCCTTTGCCAAGGCGGATAACGTGCTGAGCACGGCTGCCAAATCCATTGCCGAAATCATTACGGTGACGGCCGATGTGAACGTGGACTTTGAAGACGTGAAAACGGTGATGAAGGACTCGGGCGCCGCCGTGATGGGTAGCTCCATTACGGAAGGTGAAAACCGTGCCCGTCGTGCCGCCGAGGAGGCCCTGGCTTCGCCGCTGCTCAACAATACTGACATTCACGGCGCCCAGCGCATCCTGCTCAGCATCATGTCGGGCGACCAGGCAGAGCTGGAAATGGACGAGCTGACCGAAATTACTGAGTGCATTCAGGACAAAGCGGGCCAGAATGCCGAGGTGATTTTTGGCCACGGCATCGACTCTACCCTGGGCCAGAGCATCCGGGTGACGGTCATTGCCACCGGCTTCGCTCGCGAGGCGCACACCATCACCGACAGCTTGGTGAGCAAAGAAACGCCTAGCACACCCGAAACACCTGCGCCGGCTGCGCCTGTTGAGCCGCGTTCCGATAACTCGATTGTGCCTACGTTTGGTGCGCCAGCATCGGCTCCCGCTCCCGCTCCAATTCCAGCACCTCCGGTTACTCCTGAGCCGCCCAAGGTTACCTTTGACCTGGAAACGTCGCCGTATACCTACGAGCCGCCCGTTAACCCGTCGCCGACGCCGAACCCGGAGCCGGTGCTGCAACCACAGCCGCAGCAGTATCAGCAGCAGCCGGTGCACGCTACGCCCTACCAGCCTTCGGCTCGGCCCGCCCACGATGCCCGCGCCGAGGAGCGCCGCCGTCGTTTGCAAGGCCTGAGCAATGGCCTCACCAATGAAGCCATTAAAGACCAGCTAGAAACGCCGGCCTATCTACGCCGCCAGGTGAAGCTGGAAAACGTGACACCTTCCAGCGAGCAGAACATCAGCCGTTTCAACCTATCAGACGATAACGAGCTACTCGGTGACAACCGCTTTCTGCACGACAACGTGGATTAAGAGAACAAGTGAAACTAAAAACACCGGCCCGCTGAAGTAGCTTCAGCGGGCCGGTGTTTTTTAAGCCTAACCAGATAGACTGCTTATAGCTGTAGCTGCTGCCTCATTTACGATGCTTAGTGGAAGCAGGAGTAGTGGCCGGCTGCGACATTGCCGAGCGGGTAGGAGTACTAGGCCGCTTCGTTTTTCGCATCTTTTGTGAAGCAGTAACCACATGTAACGTATTCAGACTCTGGGCCAGGTTTTGGAGCGAGTCAGACGCAGTTTGGCGGCCGTTGAGGGGAGCATAGAGTTCCAAGCTGGATTTGAGCAAGGAATCGGCAGCAACAGCTCGGATTTCGTCCTGATTCATGCCCGAGCGGTAGAAAAACCAGTCGCGTAACTGCACCCGACGCGGGGCAGTAGCTCCGCCGAGGTCAAGCTGGGTAGGGCGCAGGCGCTCCGCCACGCTACCTTCCTGGGTGCTATCAACATAGAGTTGGGTAGTCCCGCGCGCGTAGTAGTGCGTAAGGGCTAATTGATGCCAATGATTGTCCGCCACGGGGACTTTACCGGTGATGCGCTGTCCCTTGGCCGAGTTGTAGGATACTACACCGCTCGGCGCTACCTGTAACGTGCCCACTGCAAGGCCAGCGCTGTCGCGGATAGCCACCAACTGGCCAGCCGTACCGGTTTTGAAGCGAATAATAGTGGTGAAAGGATGCACCACATCTTCGGGCACCAACCGGATGGCAGGCGCCGGCCGGCTGGCCGTGTTGGTGAGCTTGATACCCTTGCTTGGGCGGTGGGAGGGTAGGGGTTTGCCTGCGTGCAATGCATCAAAGAGCGAGGGGACGATAGTATGCGCCATTTCCGCATGGCCCCGGTCGTTGGGGTGTAGCCCATCGTACCAGTAGCCCGTAGTCCAGCGGCCCTGCCCGTCGTCTACGGCGCCGAGTAGATTGATACTGGGCACGTTCCAACTCTGGATGAGCAAGTTCATGCGGCGCGTGAAATCGTATTGCTCGGGGCCGTAGTCGTTACGCGTGTAACCGTTGGTAATAATAGGCACCATGCCTTGCGCCCGTGCCTGGTTGATGAGCGCGACCAGATTGGTCTTGAATTGCTCAAAAATTGGCTGGCCTTTTTCTTTGATGCCTTCATTGCCAAGCGCTAGGGCAAACACCACATACTTAGCGTGCTGGGGTAGCAAATCGGCATCGAAGCGCTTTATCACGGCAATGGTATTGTTGCCGGAGACGCTGATGTTGGCCGTTTTCCAAGGCAACCCTACCCCAGCGGCGGCTCGCTTTGCCAGCAAATCGGAATAAAGCGCCGTGTAGCCGTGTTGGTTGGTAGCTCCCACACCTGCCGGTACAGAAGAACCCATATACACCAGCTTCAACGAATCTAAGGGAGCAGGGGTAGTAGGTTGCGACTGAGCAAATGCGGCACTACTAGACAAGCTAGCCAGTAAGGAGAGGAATAGTAAGCGGGACATAGGAGGGGGTAGGGCAGAAAGCAGCGGAGCGTATCGACGCAGAATGCTGGTGCAACGAGCCGTTGAGTTTTTCGCCGTCGTAACAACAATGCCTGCGGCTGCGCCATGCTACGACTTAGGTGGGGTTTCCTTTTCAGGTTGCGCAGGTTCGGCAATTTCCCGGTCGGGGGTGAGTGTGCGCGGGGCGCGGGCAGGTCGGGCTGCCGGCGAGTGAGGCTCGCGGGCCGTCGTAAAACAACCCATCAACAGGAAAAGCCCCGGCAGGAGCAGCGCGTAGGCAAACCAGCGTTTCATGTCGGCAAAGTACACAATTTGCCCGCAAGCAACTGGTTATTGCTTGCTAGTTAGGGAGTAAACGGATTGGCAAAACGCTTGTCCTGCACAAACGTCGTGTCCGTCAGCGTTTTCAAGAAGGCCACTAGCTGCCGTTTCTGAGTGGCCGAGAGGCTGAGCTGGCTGCTAAACGGCACATTGGTAGCATCCAGCATATTGGGGTCGATGTTGGGGCTTTGACGCTGGACATGGTCGCTGTAATGATCCACCACTTCCTCTAGGGTAGTGAAGCGGCCATCGTGCATGTAGGGGGCTGTGAGGGCAATATTGCGCAGGGTAGGCGCCCGAAATTTGCCGTTGTCGAATGCCTGCTGGGTAGCCTGCCCGCGGCCATTATCCGCGAAGCTGAGGTCGAGGCCGTTGTTGAAAAAGTCGCGGGCCGTAAACAGTGTGCCGCCGTGGCAGTGGAAACAGTTGGCCCCCGCAATGCCGTGGCTAGGCTCGGGGTGGTTGTTGAACAGCAGCAGGCCCTGCACCTCATCGGGGGTCAGCACCGACCGGTCGCCTGCAAAGTAGCGGTCATAGCGGGAGTTGGCCGAAATCAGCGTGCGTTCAAATTGTGCCAGTGCCTTTAGCGTGTTTTCCTCCGTAATAGTTTTCGAGCCGAAAGCCTTCAGAAAGAGGGGAGGGTAGAAGTCGGTTTGCTGGAGCTTGGCCACGCCCGCGGTCAGCGGCTGGTGCAGCTCTACCTCGTTCTCAATGGGGATGCGAGCCTGCGTTTCGAGGGTCGAGGCGGCGCCGTCCCAGTTTAGGGTAGTCTCCCATAATAGGTTGGTGAGCGACATAGCGCCGCGCGGATGCTGCCGCCCGTCCACGCCCAGCGCCCGCGCCCGGCCGTCGGTGAAAGCCTTGCTCTGCTGGTGGCAGGAGCCGCACGACATCGAATTATCACGCGACAAACGCGTTTCGTAAAACAGCATTCGGCCCAGCGCTACGCCTTCGTTGGTGAGCGGATTATCCGTCGGGATGGTAGGGTTTTGCGGAAAGGTGGCCGGCAGCGGCAGCGCATACGGGGTAGGCGCTATGATTGGGTCTTCCTCTTCCTCATCCATCGTACCTTTCGGGCTGCACGCCACGGCCAGTACCAGCACAACGGGCCAAAAACGGCCACGCAGGAAACGGAGTAATGAAGCCATGGGCGGGGTAGAAAGGGGCATGCAGTAAGCAAGATACACGATAAGGCCGCAACGTTGCGTGCCGGGCAAATGGTTTCGGGTTACCAATAGGAGGCAAGTTGTAGAACGCCTACCCCTGGCATTTGCGTATTTTGGGCGCACGTATGCGCTACCTTCCCGTTGCCTTCCTGCACGAATACCGGCCGCAGGTATTCTTTCTGTTACGCTGGCTGTTTCTGAGCGCCATTATCGGATTGCTAGCCGGCACGGCCTCGGCGGGGTTTCTGGCAGCGCTGGCCTGGGCCACCGAGTGGCGCGAGCTGCACCCTTGGATTATCTGGTGGCTACCAGCGGGCGGCCTGCTCATCGGCCTGATGTACCACTACCTGGCAGGTAGGGCCGAAAAAGGCAACAACCTGATTCTGGATGAAATCCACCAGCCGCAACACACGCTGCCGCTGCGCATGGTGCCGCTGGTGCTCCTGGGCACGGTACTCACGCACCTGTTTGGCGGCTCAGCGGGCCGCGAGGGCACGGCCGTACAAATGGGCGGCACCCTCGCCGACCAGCTCATGCGTCCGCTACGCTTACACCGCCGCGAGCGGAAATTGCTGCTCATTGCGGGCGTCAGTGCTGGTTTCGCGTCCATTTTCGGTACGCCGCTGGCCGGGGCGGTGTTTGGGCTGGAAGTTTTTCTGATTGGCCGCCTGCGCTACGATGCCATCCTGCCCAGCTTCCTGGCCGCCATCAGCGCCGATTATGTAACGCGCTGGTGGGGGCTGTATCTGCCCGATGTACATGGCCTTGGCCACACGCACTACCCCCACATGGTAGCGCCCACGGCCAGTGTGCTAGGGCTGCTGAGTGCCGCCGCGGCGGGCATCGCCTTTGGGCTGGCAGGTCGGGCATTTGCCTCTGCTACGCACTTGGTGAGTGGTTTCTACAAAAAGCTGATTGCCTACCCACCCCTGCGCCCGGTGGTAGGCGGGGCCGTGGTGGCGTTGCTGGTGTGGATGCTAGGCACCACGCGCTACATCGGGCTAGGTGTGCCCGTAATCGTCGAGTCGTTCAGTGTGCAGTTGCCGGCGTATGCGTTTGCGCTCAAAATCCTGCTCACGGCGCTTACGTTGGGCGCCAGCTTCAAAGGGGGCGAAGTGACGCCATTGTTTTTTGTGGGCGCTACCCTGGGCAACGCCTTGGCGCTGCTGCTGCCGCTGCCGTTGCCACTGCTGGCGGGCATGGGGTTCGTGGCAGTTTTTGCGGGCGCGGCCAATACGCCCTTAGCCTGCACTCTTATGGGGCTGGAGCTATTTGGGGCCGAAGGAGGGCTGTACATCGGCTTGGCGTGCGTGGTAAGCTACCTGTTCTCCGGGCACCAGGGCATCTACAGTGCCCAGATAGTGGGGGAAAGTAAACACGGACTTTGGGGTAGGCAAACGGGCAAGCATTTGCGGGAGCTGTAGGGAGTGGTGAAGTGGTGAGGTTGTGAAGTTGTGAATGAAAACCTCTGTCATCCTGAGCTTACGAAGGAATTTATGTCAGTTGAACAAGTCGTTGTTACGTCAGTCGTTCACACGTGAGAAGATCCTTCGCAAGCTCAGGATGACAGAGGTTTTCATTCACAACTTCACAACCTCACCACTTCACCATTTATTTCACCAAATACTTCGTCTGCTTGAAGCTGTACCCAACGGCTAGCACAATGCGGCCAGCGCTGGCGGGGTGGTCGGTGGTGGCGGTGTAAACTGGGAGTTGCACGCTGGTATTCAGGGAGAAGTTCTTATAGTACACATCAAGGCCGGGGCCGAGTAGGGCGTCGTTCATCTCGTGCTCGTGCGTGAGCTGACCGTCCAGCATTTCGCCCTTGGTGCGCTCGTAGTAGAACTGCGCCGAGGGATAAACCTGCCAGTTAGGCCCCAAGGGTAGGCGGTAGAACAGGGTAGCAAAATTGGTGGCGCTAGGCGCGATGCTGTTCTGGAAGCTGTTGCGGGTGGTGCGGCGGTAGCTGGCATTCACGCTCAGCCCGAAGTTGTGCAGGCTACCGATGTAGTTGGCGTACACAAACCCATCCGTAGTGCCGGTGCCTACTTGGTTCAGCATAGCGTAGCGCTGGCCGGCGGCGTTGGTGCGGCGGTAGTCGCCCGTGGGCAGCTTCACGCCGCCGCCCACAATCAGGCGGCTCTGAATGCCCAGCGTCTCGATATTGCGGATGAGGTGGTAGCCTGCGAAAACCGTTACGTCGCCCACGCCGGCCACATTGAGTTGCTGGCCGTTGCTCTGGCTGGTGTTCATGACGTAGGGTACAAAGGCGTTCAATTCCAGCCGGCGAGCCAGAAAATACTTGCCGCGCAGCTCCACTACACGGTAGGCCTCATAGTCGGTAGGGTCGCCCTGGTGGTTGTGCTTGTAACCCGTGTCGGAGTTTGGATTCGATGGAACAAACGGCTGCACGCCTGCCGGAAACAGCCGGTGGGGCTGCCCAAGCAGCTGGTAGCCATTGAACACGCGGTAGCGGTGCATGATCGAAAAGCCGCTCTGGTTGTCGTAGGGCGTGATACCCATAAAGCAGCCGCAAATATCGCAGGCCCAGGTAGGCACGGCGAGTAGCAGAAACGCCAGGGTAGGCAGTACTATTTTATTCATGTGAAAAGCAAAAAGGAATGAAAGGCTGCTAACCTTGCAGCGGCAGCACGCGCTTATTGGCGCTCGGCCAGGCGGCGGTCCTGCAAAAACTCCGTATCGGTCAGTGTTTCCAGGAAAGCCAGCAAATCAGCTTGTTCCTGTGCCGTCAACGGGATGCCCAATTGACCACCCGGCTGGCGCAGCAGCGGGTCGAGGGTAGGGGAGGCCTGCACGCCGTGGTCGTAATGGGCCAGCACTTGGGGTAGGGTAGCAAAGCGGCCGTCGTGCATATAAGGCGCCGTTTTGGTCACGTTGCGCAGAGAAGGCACCTTAAACAGCCCCCTATCCTGCGCTACGTTGGTGATGTGCGCCCTCCCCGAATCGGCCGAAAATTCCCGGTCCAGACCGTTGTTGCGGTAGGTTTCGTCCGTAAATAAATCGGTGCTGTGGCAGGGCGTGCATTTCTGCGCGAGCAGCGCACGGCCGCGCAGCTCCGGTTCGCTCAACTGTCCGCCCGCTTCGCCGCGTACGTAGTGGTCGTAGCGCGAATTGGCGGAGGTAAGCGAGGCCGTAAACTGCGCCAAGGCCCGCAGAAACTGGTAGGAATCAATAGGCGACTTGCCGTAGATTTTCGCAAACCGGCGTTGGTAGTCGGCATCGGCATTGAGCTTTTTGAGCACATTGTCGAGCGTCTCATCCATCTCCACGGGGTTGGTGAGCGGGGCCAGCGGCATGGTTTCGAGATTTTTAGCCCCGCCGTCCCATAGCAACTCCCGGCGCCACCGTAGATTTTGTAGCGCCGGCGCATTGCGCGGACCCAGCAAGCCGTCTACCCCATGACTTACGCGGTGGTCGGCGTGCGCAAAGGCCACAAACTGCTGATGGCAAGAGCCGCACGACACGTCGCCGGTGCGTGACAGCCGTGGGTCGTAAAACAGCGTGCGGCCCAACTCAAATGTCGCCCGGTCGGGCAGATTGGTTTCCAGCGCGTAGGCGGGGGTAGGAAAGTTGCTGGGAAGCGTGTCGCCCGGTACAGCCTGCTGCTTTAGCACGTCCGCATCAGGCTGACAACCGGCCACCAGCAGCCCCGCCAGCCCCAGCAACGGGACCAGCGAGGCTGTCAGCATCCGCGAAATGGCCGTGCCCATTGCTAGTTTGCATGAATGTGCTCCACCGAGAACATACCCGCCGCGTAATTATTGGCTACTTGCACAGCATTGGCGCCCGGCATATGCGCACCCATAAACGTGCTCAATTGAATGGGTTGCGGGCCATTCAGCACCTTCAAAGCGTCTATTTTCAGGTGCAGCTCGGGGCTATGGTCGGCGCGCACCAATAGGTTGCTGCTCGGAAACGCCAGCTTCACAGTGCGTACAGCATTATAAGGTTTTGTAAAGCCGCCTACGTGCATCAAAAAGGCTTTGGCAGGGTAGGAACTGGAAGCCAATACGTTGCCTTCCATCTTGAAGAAAATGTAGCCCGTGTTCCAGTTCCAGAACATGTTGTTGTTCACGTCCAACGCGCCAGTTTGGGCGCCGGCTACATTGCGGGCACTATCCACGCCCACCACGAAGGATATACCAGTGTAGTCGCCGGTGGGTAAATCCTTCAGGTGCAGGTGTTTCGACTCAGCATCTGACTCCTGTACTAGGTAGTAGCTCTCAGGCTGGGCGTACTCCGTACCGTCGGCTTTTTGCAGTTTGACGTTGGAAATGTAGTAGTTGAAGCGAGAAATGGTGAACTGCTCGTTGCTAGCCGGATTGGTGTATGTAGTAGTGTTGAGAGCCAATGCTCTATTGCCCACTACATGCTCCATTTCAATATCCACTGTGCCTACAGCAGGCTGGGCGTCTTTTTCTTTATCGTTACAGGCAGCCAGAGAAAATACGGTAGCCACGGCGGCTACCCAAAAGGTAGGTAGGGAAAATTTCATCGGGAAACTTCTGAAAAGCAAATAGATAGTCGAGCGCACGCTCCTTGTAAGAAACGCGCAATGTTGCGCCTGCCGTATGACGACAGTACGCCCTATTCGAAAACTAAGCCCAGAAGCTTGGGGGATGAAAGATGCCGTGTTCTGGCGAAAAAGTGTAGTGCACAGCTCGCCGCGGCGCAAACCGGCGCGATACGACAGCATAAAAAACCTGTCGTGCAACGTGTACACGCAGCAAGGGTAGCGCCTCAAACTTAAGTTTGACCACGGCGCCATTGGGCGCTTTGCCCTCCTCGTCGGCGGCCTTGCGGAGCTGTTTGGCCAAATGACATTTGCCGTTACAATGGAGCTGTGGCCGGGCTTTGTTCACGCAGAACAGCTTTGTAATCCGCTCCTTGTGTAGCTGATAATCCACTACCCGCAGCTCCTGACTGAACGTCTGGAGCAGCACCAAGGCAGTGAGAAAAACAGCAAACCAACGGGTCATACAGGCAAACAGAGCAGTAGAAACAGTCGTAAAGGTAGGTACGCCGCAGTAAAAGCAAAGCAAAACAGGAGGATCTGCTTTGCTTTTCCGAAAAGCTGCCGACAGCCCGATAGCCTTCTAGAGCGCGATGAACTGAGCTGCCTGCTCACGCAACAGCTGCATGTATAGCTCATGGCTCAAGGTGCCGTTCTGCGTAAGGTATTGGTCGATGAAGGGTAGGCGCACGCGGGTAGGAAGCACCACTGTGCCCAGGTACATCAAAATATCCGTGAGGTGGCATAGCGCCAGCGCACCGCCTTGCGCACCGGTTCCCAGGCCCACCACCGCAGCCTTCTTGCCGCGGATACCGCCAGGGTAGGGAAGGCCATCGATGAAACCCTTCAGTGCCCCCGGCAACGACGCGTTGTATTCGGGCACAATAAACACCAACTTCTCGGCCGCAGCCGCTTTGGCGGCCAACTGGTTGAAGCCCGCATGCTGGCCGGTATTCGCATAGAGGGCCGTCTCGATGAAATCGGCCGGCAGCTCTGCCAGATCCAGCAGTTGGTAGTCTGCCCCTAAATCGGCCAATAGTTGGCCATACAGGTCGGCTACTAGCCGAGCGCGGGAGTTGGGCCGATTGGTGCCTGCGATAATGGTAATCATGCGCGTAAAGAAACGAGAGAAAGCAAAAAGGCGAAGTGGAATCCCACTTCGCCTTTCCGTACAGTACAACCGCGCTGCCTACGATAGGTTATTCGAGGTAGCCTTGGCGGCCAAAAATTCGCGGTTCAGGATAGCAATGTTTTCCAGCGAAATGCCCACTGGGCACTCTGCCGCGCACGAACCGATGTTGGTGCAGGCACCAAAACCTTCCTTGTCCATTTGTGCTACCATGTTCTCCACACGCGACTTACGCTCCACGTGGCCCTGGGGCAACAGCGCCAGCTGCGACACCTTAGCCGACACGAACAGCATGGCGGAAGCATTTTTGCAGGCCGCTACGCACGCGCCACAACCGATACAGGTAGCCGCCTCGAACGCCCGGTCCGAAATTTCTTTCGGAATCGGAATTTCGTTGGCGTCGGGGGTACCACCCGTGTTGATGCTGATGTAGCCGCCGGCCTGAATGATGCGGTCGAAAGCTGAGCGGTCTACGCTCAGGTCTTTATTTACGGGGAAAGAATTGGCACGCCAGGGCTCAATGGTGATGGTATCACCGTCGCTGAACTTGCGCATGTGAAGCTGGCAGGTAGTGGTGCCCTTCTCCGGTCCGTGTGCCCGCCCATTGATGAACAGGTTGCACGATCCGCAAATGCCCTCACGGCAGTCATGATCAAAGGCTACCGGCTCCTCCCCTCTATGCAGAAGGTCTTCGTTGAGCACGTCCAGCATCTCCAGAAAGGACATATCCGGCGAAATATCTTTCACCTGATAATCCACAATCTTACCCTCCGAGTTACGATTCTTTTGCCGCCACACCTTTAAAGTGAGGTTCATCGGCTTGGCGTTGGGGTTACTTCCGGCCATTTTATTGTTGGCTATTAGCTGTTAGCTGATGGCTGTTAGCTCTTGTGGACTATAACCCTATCAGCATATCGCTAATAGCTAACAGCCAGTGGCTAACAGCTCAATAAATTACTTATAGCTGCGTTGCGTGAGCTTCACGTTCTCGAAATGCAACTCTTCTTTGTTTAGTCTCTCCGGCTGATTTTCACCTTGGTATTCCCATGCTGCCACGTACGCGTAGTCGTCATCGTTGCGAAGGGCTTCACCTTCGGGCGTTTGATATTCCTCACGGAAGTGACCACCACAGCTTTCGTTGCGGTCCAGTGCATCGTCTACCATTAGCTCACCCAATTCCAAGAAGTCGGCAACCCGGCCAGCGCTTTCCAGCGTTTGGTTGAGGTCAGCGTTTACACCCACCACTTTCAGGTCAGACCAGAATTCACGCTTAAGCTTCTGAATTTCGGCTTTGGCATGACGCAAACCTTCGGCAGTGCGGGCCATGCCGCAATACTCCCACATGATATGGCCTAGGGCTTTGTGGAATTCGGTAGGGGTGCGCGTGCCATTAATGCTCATCAGCTTGTCGATGCGCGCCCGTACGCCGGCTTCGGCCTCGGCAAAGGCAGGGTCCTGCGTGGTAACGGGAGTAGGCGGCGTTTTGGCGAGATAGTCGCCAATGGTGTACGGAATAACAAAGTAGCCATCGGCCAGACCCTGCATCAGCGCCGAAGCACCGAGGCGGTTGGCACCGTGGTCGGAGAAGTTGCATTCGCCAGCCGCGTACAAACCGGGTACCGTGGTTTGTAGGTTATAGTCTACCCACAGACCACCCATGGTGTAGTGCACAGCGGGGTAGATGCGCATAGGAAGCTCGTACGGATTTTCGCCCGTAATCTTCTCATACATCTCAAACAGGTTACCGTATTTAGCGGCTACCCAATCGGCGCCGTTGCGCTTGATGCTGTCGGCAAAGTCGAGGTACACGGCTAGGCCCGTAGAGCCTACGCCACGACCTTCGTCGCACATCATCTTGGCGTTACGCGAGGCTACGTCACGAGGCACGAGGTTACCAAAAGCAGGGTACTTACGCTCCAGGAAGTAGTCGCGGTCAGCTTCTTTGATATCAGCCACGCGAATCTCTCCCTTGCGTAAACGCTCGGCAGTAGCCTTCTCCTTGGGCACCCATACGCGCCCGTCGTTGCGCAGCGACTCCGACATCAGCGTCAGCTTCGACTGGTAGTCGCCCGATACAGGAATGCAGGTAGGGTGAATCTGCGTGAAGCAGGGATTAGCGAAGAAAGCACCTTTCTTGTGGGCACGCCATGCGGCCGTCACGTTGCAGTACTTGGCGTTGGTGCTCAGGTAGAACACGTTGCCGTAGCCACCCGTTGCCAGAATTACGGCGTGGGCAGCGTGGGTTTCGATGTCGCCGGTAATCAGGTTACGCGTTACGATACCGCGGGCCTTACCGTCTACTACCACCAGATCCAGCATTTCGGAGCGGGTGTACATTTTTACCTTACCGTAGGCAATCTGACGGCTCAGGGCCGAGTAGGCACCCAGCAACAGCTGCTGTCCGGTTTGGCCACGAGCGTAGAACGTACGCGACACTTGCGCACCACCAAAGGAGCGGTTGGCCAGTAATCCGCCGTACTCGCGGGCAAATGGCACACCCTGCGCCACGCACTGGTCGATGATGTTCACCGACACCTGCGCCAGGCGGTACACGTTGGCTTCGCGGGAGCGATAGTCTCCCCCTTTCACCGTGTCATAGAACAGGCGGAACACGGAGTCGCCGTCGTTCTGATAATTCTTAGCAGCATTGATGCCCCCCTGTGCAGCAATGCTGTGCGCGCGGCGGGGCGAGTCGTGGAAGGAAAATGCTTTCACATTGTAGCCCAGCTCCGCTAGAGAAGCGGCAGCCGAGGCACCTGCCAAGCCAGTACCCACCACAATGATGTCGTACTTACGCTTGTTAGCCGGGTTCACCAGCTTCACGTCAAACTTATGCTTGTCCCACTTTTCAGCTATAGGACCATCGGGAATTTTTGAGTCCGGAAACATTACTTTAGCGCTAAGTTAATGGAATCAACCAAGGGCGCTACCGACGAAATCGGCTCGCCCTGTCCGTTGGTGAAGAAGAAAAAGTACAGCGGCATAATGGCGAAGCCCGCGCACACGATGATGGAGAAGGCGTAGCCAATAGCCTGAATGGCAGGCGTATACTTGCGGTGCGTGAGCCCCAACGTTTGGAAGGCGCTTTTGAAGCCGTGCAGCAAGTGGTAGCAGAGCGCTACCTGAGCCAGCACGTACAGAGCCACGTACCACCACTGATGAAAGGAGCTTACTACCAGCGTATACAAGTCGTCGTTGTTGTTGATGTCGGGGTCCAGCTCGCCGAAGCGGGCACGGTAGAAGAAGTTGTATAAATGCACCAACAGAAAGATGAGAATGATGGTGCCCAATAAGGCCATATTGCGCGACTGCCACTTGCTATTCTGCTCTGAGTGGTTCGATACGTACCCTACGCTGCGCGCGGCCTGGTTGCGGCGCCACAGCGTGAGCGACTCGTAGATATGGAAACCGAAGCCCAACAATAGCCCCCATTCTAAGGTGCGGATAAGTGGGTTGGTGCCCATGAAGTGGGAGTAAATGTTGAAGGCAACGCCATCATCATTCTTAAATAGTTGCAGGTTGCCAATCAGGTGGACAACAAGGAAGGAGCACAGGAATAAGCCCGTGATGGCCACAATGATTTTGCGACCAATGCTGCTGGAAAATGTTTTACTAATCCAACTCATTTAAAAGCTGCGAAATGGTTTGCGAAGGTGATGTAATTGCAACGGCCAAAGGTACACCCCGACCTACTAGGAAACAATCTAGATAGGGGTTTCATCGTTCATGAATCTATCCGGAGCTACCGCCGTTAGAATCCTGAAACCATTTCACAACACCAGTGGTCCTACATTTGTTGGTTTCCTACCGGATTTTTCCTGATATTCTCCTACTCTTCTTCCCGCTCTCTAAGCTGTTCACTATATGATCCTTCCGCTACTCTGCTGGGGCCGCAGGCTATTTCTGGGGCTTATATTAGCTTTTATGCTGTTTCTGGGCTTGGGGCCGCGTGCGCAAGCGTCGCACATTCGGGCCGGCGACATCCAGGCGAAGTCTGATACCACGGCTGCCCGCAACCCGCGCCGCATCTTTTTTAAGATGATTTTGTATACCAACCGCGGTTCATCGGTGAAGGCAGAAACGGCCACTTTTTTCTTTGGCGATGGTACGAGTATCAAGGATGTACCTCGAACTGGTTTCGCGCAGGTTTCAGCGGATACGGACATCAACGTATTCTACTTCGAACACACCTATAACGCCCTTGGGCAGTATAATGTAAGCTACGTAGGAGAATATCGTAACAACGGTATTCTGAATATGGCGGGGCGTACGGATACGTACGCTTTTTATATTACTACCCGCGTTACGATCGACCCATCACTGGGCATCAACCGTTCACCAGTATTAAAGGCACCGGCTATTGATAAAGCTGCGGCCAACCAAGTGTTTCTACATAATCCGGCGGCTTTCGATGCCGATGGCGACTCGCTGGTGTACAGCTTGCAACCCAGCCAGCGCACCCAGGCGCTAGTGGAGGATTTGATTAACGTATTCAATAATGTGGTAACGGCCAGTGTTATTCCTGGCTTTCAATATCCTAATATTCGGGATGCGCCAGGAGTGCAGGTACCATACATTGGCGCTAGTGTGGGCGCTAAGTCCATCTTCACCATCAACCCTAATACGGGCCAGCTCGTGTGGAATTCGCCTAGCTCGTCTGGCCTGGGTGAGTATAACGTCGCTATCGAAATACAGGAGTGGCGGCGCGTGGCAGGTGCGCGGCCGCGCCTGATTGGCCGCGTAGTACGCGACATGCAGATTACGGTAGTGCCCGGCACTAACCTGCGCCCTGAAATAACGATTCCGCGCGACATCTGCGTGGTGGCCGGCACCACGGTGAACGGTGTTGTGACGGCCACCGATCCTGACCGCAACCCAGTGGATTTATTTGCTTATAGCGGAATTTTTCCGCCGGCTACCTTCCGGCAAACGGCCCTCGGTCCACCTACGGCAACCGGTACTTTCCAGTGGAATACTGAATGCAACGACGTGCGCCGCGACCCCTATTTGGTAACGTTTAAGGCGCAGGACCGACCCAGCAGTGGCAATACTCCCTTGATCGACGAGAAGGTGTGGAGCATTCGGGTGGTGGGGCCGCCGCCGCAGAATTTGCAGGCGCAGCTCATCAGCGGCAGCGGAGCGCGGGCTACCCTCACCTGGGACCGGTACATCTGCCAGCAGGCCAGCCAAATCCTGATTTTTCGGAAGGAAGGACCGTCGAACTTCAACCCCGATTCCTGTACCACAGGTATACCGGCCGGCCTGGGCTTTGTGCAGGTAGGGGCAGTAGGGGCCAACCTGAGCTCGTTTGTGGATGATAACAACGGGCAGGGATTACAGCGGGGCAAAACATATTGCTACCGCATCTACGCCGTATTCCCGCTGCCCAAAGGCGGTGAGAGTATTGCTTCGGCCGAGGCCTGCGTGACCATCTCCGGCCGCTCGGCGCTGCTGCGTAACGTGACAGTGGACCGCACCGATGCCAACGGGCAAATAACGGTGCGGTGGTCGAAACCAACCAGCAGCGCGGGTTTCTCAGAGCCTGCCGGCTACCGCTTGTTCCGGGCTACCGGGCAGAGTGCCAACCCTACCCAGCAGGTATTTACGACCACCAACCTGAACGACACGGTGTTTGTAGACACTGGCCTAAATACCGTAGGTACGGGCTACAACTACCGGCTGGAGTTCTTCACGGCGGCGTCTACCACCCCCGAGTCGGTGGGGCCGGCCAGTAGCGTACTGCTAGCAGGTAGGCCCGACCAGGGTACCGCCGGCAATGTGCTGAACTGGACCTATAATGTGCCTTGGAACAACGCGCTGCAACCAACCGTCATTTTCCGGCGTGAGCAGAATAGCACCACTTTCACGCAACTTGCTACCGTAACGGGCACGGCCACCGGCGGCACCTACACCGACCGAAGTGTGACGTCGGGACAGACGTATTGCTACTATATGCGGACCAACGGCTCGTACAGCGGTGCGGGCCTACCCACCAACCTGATCAACCTGAGCCAGGAGCTGTGCATTCGGGCGGTGCCGTGCACGCCGGTGCTCACGCTTCGCTCGCTCAACTGCGACAGCCTCAGCACGGTGGGCTCCACCTCAAACGGCGCTTTCCCGCCGACGGGCTTCACCTACACCAACCGTCTCACCTGGACACTGGATAGCAATAATCCGGCGGGCTGCAACCCCAGCGGCATCGTGTATTACCGCATTTTCTACCAGGCCACGGCTGAGGCGCCCTTCGCACTTATAGACTCCGTAACGACTATGAGTTACGTGCACCGCAACCTACCCTCCTCTGCGGGGTGTTACCAAGTGCAAGCCGTAGATAACATTGGGCAGCGCAGCAACCTCAGCAACCAAGCTTGCGCCGAGGACTGCCTATTCTTCCTGTTGCCTAACATCTTCACGCCTAACGGCGACGGTGTGAACGACACCTTCGTGCCGAAGATTTCTAGCCCTGTGCGACGCATCACGTTCCGGGCGTTCAACCGCTGGGGTGTGAAGGTGTACGAAGGTAATCAGGACCCACGCATCAACTGGAGTGGTGGCGGCAATGTGGGCGAGGGTAGCAGCACCCCGCGCTTAGCCGATGGCATGTATTTCTACCAAGCTGAGGTAGAGTTCCTGGATTTCAACAATACCAAGCGCACGTATAAGGGTTGGGTGCAGATAAATCGTTAACTTGTAACCATCAGGTTATCAGTTAACTTTATCAGTCATCTTATCATGAACGTAAGCCTACTTACTTGGCGCAAAGGGTTACCACTCGCAGTGGTAACCCTTTTTATTTTGTGGTTACTACCGCTGGCCACTTACGCCTCACATATCCGGGCCGGCGACATTCAAGCCAAATCCGATACCACACCCGCCCGCAACCCGCGCCGCATCTTCTTCAAGATGGTGCTGTATACCAAACTACCGAGTCGTGATGTGGCAGACCAGCCCAATTCTACTTTCTTCTTCGGCGATGGTACTAGTATAGATGTGACACGGGTAGGAAATGGAACCGTTATTCCTTCTGCGCCCAATACCAAAATCAACATTTATTACTTCGACCACATTTATAATGCGCCAGGGCAGTATGCAGTCAGCTTCATAGGAGAGTATCGCAACAAGGAAGTGCGAAATCTGAGCAATCCGGATATGCAGGCGTTCTTTATAAGCACTAGTATTACCATTGATCCGGCGTTGGGCATCAACCGTTCGCCCGTGCTCACGGCTCCAGCCATCGACCAGGCCACTGCCAACCAAGTGTACTTGCACAGTCCGGCTGCGTATGATGCGGATGGTGACTCACTGGCTTTTAAGCTGCAGCCTAGTAGGCGGGCCACTAGCGGGGGCGGGGTAGTAAGTGCGAGTACCGTACCCGGCTTTCAGTATCCCGATATATATGATACCAACGGCCGGCAGGTAGCCTACTTGGGTAATCCGGTCGGCGACCGATCCTACTTTCGGCAGGACATCAATACAGGATTGATTGTGTGGAACGCACCAAGTAGCCAGAGCATTGGTGAGTATAACTTTGCCTTTGTGGTGGAAGAATGGCGGCGCACGGCCGGTGCTCGCCCCCGGCTTATTGGCACCGTTATCCGGGATATGCAAATTGTGGTAGGACCCAGCACCAACCTGCGGCCCGAAGTGACCATTCCAGAAGACATTTGCGTGGTGGCGGGCACTACTGTGAATGGCGCCGTGACGGCCACCGACCCCGACCGTAACCCCGTGCAGCTGTTTGCTTACGGCACGTTTCCGCCCATCACGTTTCAGCAAACGGCCACGGGGCCACCCGCGGCGCGCGGCACGTTTCGGTGGGTGACGAGCTGCGAAGACGTGCGCCGTGACCCCTACCTGTTTACCTTTAAAGCCCAGGACGTACCCGCTAGCGGCAACCCGCCGCTGATAGATGAAAAGATATGGCGGGTGCGCGTGATTGGGCCGCCGCCCCAAACCTTGCAGGCCCAGCGGCAGGGCACCAGCACACGGGTGGTACTCACCTGGGACCGGTACCAATGCATGCAGGCCAGCCAGATGCTGATTTTCCGGAAGGAAAACCCGTCGGATTTCACCCCCGGTGACTGTCAGACGGGCATCCCGGCTGATGCGGGCTACACGCAGATTGGAGCTATTGATGCGGGGCTGAGTTCTTTCTTGGATGACAACAACGGCCGGGGCTTGGAGCGTGGCAAAACGTACTGCTACCGCATCTATGCGGTGTTTCCGCTGCCCAAAGGCGGCGAGAGCATTGCCTCTGCCGAAGCTTGCGTCACGCTGGATGGTACCAGCACTCTGCTCACTAACGTGACGGTAGACCGTACTGCCACCAATGGGCAGGTAACTGTGAAGTGGACGCTGCCTCTCAACCAGACGGGCTTTACGGCGCCGGCAGGCTACCGCCTCTACCGGGCACCGGGCCAAAATGTGGCAGCTACTTCCGCTACCTTCAAACAGGTATTCAATACCACTTCTCTCGCCGAAACCACCTTTGTGGATGCGGGCCGCAACACGGTGGATAGTGCCTTCACCTACAAGCTGGAGTTTTTCAGCCGCGACAACACCAGCGCCAACGCTGCCGAAATCCGGGAGACGACGGCTCCGGCCTCCAGCGTGCGTCTGTCGGGTAGGGCCGATGAGGCCGCATCCGGCAACGTGCTGACTTGGACCTACAACGTGCCCTGGGACAACACCCGGCAGCCTACCACCATCTACCGCCGGGCACCGGGCAGCCCTACCTTCACGCTACTGGCTACCGTGACGGGCACTGCCACTAGCGGCACCTACACCGACCGAGGCACGGCGGCCAACCCCCTCGTACTGGGCGAAACCTACTGCTACTATGTGCAGACCAACGGCTCTTACGCCTCGCCTAACATCACCAACCTGCTGAATGCCAGCCAGGAAATATGCGTGGCGCCAGTGCCATGCCGGCCCATCCTGACCCTGCAAACTACGAACTGCGACAGTCTGGTGGCCAATTTGTACGCGCTGCCTGCTACCATTATCGGACCTAATCAGCGCTACACCAACTACCTAAGCTGGCAATTGGATACTAACTCGCCACCCAACTGCAACGTGGCCGTAACCGGGTACCAAGTGTACTACCGTGGCCCCGAGGCAACAGCCTATCAGCTGCTGGCTACCACCGTAGAGCCCCGCTACGCGCATGTGGGCCTCGCTACCGTATCGGGGTGCTATCAGGTGCGGGCGGTGGGTAGCAACGGCGAGCTGAGCGCCTTCAGCAACGAGGCGTGCAACGATGAGTGCCAGCTGTTTCTGCTACCCAATATCTTCACGCCCAACAACGACGGCGTGAACGATACGTTTCGGCCGAAAGTGACCAGTAGCCTGCGCCGCACACATTTCACCGCCTTCAACCGCTGGGGCGTGAAGGTGTATGAGGGCGACCAGGACCCCTTTATCAACTGGGACGGGGGCGGCAGTAGCGAAGAACGCAATAGCGGCCCCCAGCTTTCGGATGGTATGTATTTCTACCTGGCCGAGGTGGAGTTCAATGACCTGAGCCGCACCAAGCGTACCTACAAAGGCTGGGTGCAGATCAATAGGTAGGGTGGCCTACCTATTAAATAGCAAAAGGCGTGGACCAAGCTGGTCTGCGCCTTTTGTTTTTCTTTGCGGTATGATGAAGAACCTTCCGGCCCTTCTGCTGGGGCTTGCATGCGCATTAGGCAGTTGTCAGCGTACCGAAACCACTACCGATATGCCCGCCACTACCGCCGACACCGTAACTGCCGATTCGGCTGCAACACCCGCCACTACCTCCGTGCCGAATGCGTCTATTAATACTGAGGCCGCCGCCCGCACGGCCGTGCGTGACTACGTGCAGGAACTACCTAACCGCACTGTGTACCAGGTCGATTCGGCCAGCGTGGTAGAATCTGATGCGCAGTTTCAAGTGTTGGTACCGCGCACCGACTGGGCCGGCCGCATGCCCAACAAAGCCGCGTTCAATGTGGACAAGCAAACTGGCGTCGTATCGGTGCAGCCCGTGAAGTAAGCGCATCTTGTCATTCCGAGCGAAGCGAGGAATCTGAGTAAGCAACAGAAGGGCTATTCAGATTCCTCGCTTCGCTCGGAATGACAATCAATGACAATCAGAATCAAATCAACAACCCACTCCCACCTTTCTCCAATGAAGGCAGTTATTTTCCCCGGTCAGGGTAGCCAGTTCAGCGGCATGGGCCGCGACTTATACGAGCAGCACGACGAGGCCAAAGCGCTTATGATGCAGGCCAACGACATCCTGGGCTTCTCGCTCACCGACATCATGTTCTCGGGCTCCGATGAAGACCTGCGCCGTACCGACGTTACCCAACCCGCCATTTTCCTGCACTCCGTGGTGCAAGCCGCCGTGCTACCCGACCTCCGGCCCGACATGGTAGCCGGCCACTCGCTGGGCGAGTTCTCGGCTCTGGTAGCTGCCAAAGTGCTGACGTTTGCCGATGCCCTGCGGCTGGTAGCCCAGCGCGCCCAGGCCATGCAGGCCGCCTGCCAGGAGCAGCCCGGTACCATGGCCGCCATCCTCGGCCTCGACGATGATACCACCGTGCGCATCTGCCAGGAAATCACGGAGGCCGGCAACGTGGTGGTGGCCGCCAACTTCAACTGCCCTGGTCAGCTGGTGATTTCCGGTTCGGTGCGCGGTATCGAGCTGGCCTGCGAACAGCTGAAAGCCGCCGGCGCCAAGCGTGCCCTACCTTTGCCGGTAGGCGGGGCCTTTCACTCCCCGCTGATGCAGTCGGCCGAAGCGGCGCTGGCCGAGGCCATCGAGAAAACGACCTTCTCGCCCGGCATCTGCCCCGTGTATCAAAACGTGGACGCCGCCCCCCACACCAACCCCGACGAAATCCGCCAGAACCTGGTGCGCCAGCTCACCGCCCCCGTCCGCTGGACGCAGAGCGTGCAGCGCATGGCCCAGGACGGCGCCACCGAGTTCGTAGAATGCGGCCCCGGCAAGGTGTTGCAAGGCCTGGTGAAGAAGATTGCACCAGCAGTGGCGGTGGCTTCAGTGTAGTAGGGTAGGAAACAATAACAGATATAGAAAATCCCAGCAGTAATTACTGCTGGGATTTTCTATATCTACTTAGGGAAGAATATACAAACCTGATTTTCTGACTAATTCTAGTAAAGGCTGTATTTTTTCGAAATCATTATACCAAATAATATTGGTCCAATCGAACTCTTCACTATAAACTGCAGAATATTCAGGCAATAGCAGATCATAGCTATGCCCGGTACTCCAAATCTGGTTTCTAATATTGCATCTTTTATATAAATGTTTTGAGTCATTTGGCTTATAGAAAACAATGCGATAATTGTTTTTGTGTCGCCATAAATATATAGTTGTCAGCTTATAAAACTCGGTTACTACGTTTTCTAATCTGCTTCGCCAAGCAGCCAATATGGTTGGATTAGTTTTATAAATTTTTTCGCATTCATCTTTACTTAACCATTTTTCAAAAATACTAATACATATTCCATGATATAATTCCCTGTCTTTATACAGCTGCTTCTTTATTTGTGGAAGATTTCTCTTAATTGATGATAACTCATGTTCTGTCAACTTTTTTATCATAGAAGATGCAAAATATTAAAAAGGAATTTTAATTAATATGTATTTATAGAATCTGTTAGCTGATTCGCTTCACCCCTAACGCATCTCCACACCCCGCCAGCAACTCCGCTACCGTCCTACCCAGCCCCGGATGCACTACCTCCGGCGCAATTTCCGCCAGCGGCACCAGCGCGAAGCGGCGCTCCGGCAGGCGCGGGTGGGGCACTTGCAGGGTAGGGGTATCGATGATTTCCTGCCCGTAGAGCAGAATATCCACATCCAGGGTGCGGGCGCCCCAGCGGATTTCGCGGGTGCGGCCGGCTTGCTGCTCTACCTGTTGGCAGATGGCGAGCAGCGTCTCAGGCGGCAGCAAGGTAGCTACGGCTACGGCTTGGTTCAGAAATGCAGGTTGGTCAGTGAAGCCCCAGGCGGCCGTTTCGTAGAGGCTGGATTGGGCTACTATGGGGCCGGCGGCTTCGTGCAGCTGTGCGACGGCGGCGCGCAAGGTTTCCTGCCGGTTGCCGAGGTTGCTGCCGAGTAGGAGGTAGGCGAGGGTAGGCATGGGTAGGAGCGCCTTGCAGGCGCCCGTGGCTCGGGGGCTATAAAATTTGTCGGGAGGGGGAGGCGTCGTTCAACGACGGGCGCCTACAAGGCGCCCCTACCGCAGAAAGGCAATGGTTTCGTCGGCTATGCGCTGGGCATCGACGGGCAGGGTCGTTTCTTCCCAGGGGTGCCGGCCGCCGAAGACGTGGTTGGCGCCGGGCACCACCACCAGCTTGGCGCGGGGCTGCCACGCTTGTAGGTCGTGGGCCATTTGCACGGGCAGGGTTTCATCCTGGTCGCCGTGAAGCAGGAGCAGGGGCTGGCGCAGGGTGCGTACCAGGGTAGGGATGTCGAGGCGGGTCTTGTTGCGCTGGTAGTCCTCGGCCAGCTGGTAGTAGAGCGGCATGCGCTGGCCGGTGCGGGCGTTGTCGATGTACTGTACGCCATCGGTTTGCCAACGCTGCATGAGGTCGGGGCTCCAGCGCTGGTCGATGTCGTTGATGGCGGCCCAGCCAACCACGGCCGTCACGCGGGTGTCTTCGGCGGCTTTCAGCAGCACCAAGCCGCCGCCGCGGCTGTGGCCGATGAGGGTGAGGCGCGTGAGGTCCAGCTCGGTGGGGGGTAGGGGCGTGGCGCCGGGCGTGTGCAGCGCGTCGAGCAGGGCGCCTAGATCGTCTAGCTCCAGGCTGAAGTTATTGTGCCCGAAGGCTTCCATATCCTCTAGGTCGCCGCTGCCGCCTACCACCACGCCGTTGTGTGAGAGGTTCAGCTTGATGAACACAAAGCCTTGCCGGGCAAAGTAGTCGGCCAGTACATTGAAGTGGCCCCAGTCCTTGAAACCCTTAAAGCCATGCACAAACACCACCACTGGCTTGGCTTGCCCAGTGGGCAGGTAGCGGGCATCGGCCGCAAACGGGCGCGTGTGGTTGGGGCTGCGGAGCAGAAAATCGGCGGAAATAGGAACAGAAGAAGCCATAGAAGCGAAGGTACACTGCAACTAAGCAATAAAGTGGGTTACCATTTTTTGAAAATGACATAGACGGCTGCTACCAGCAACGCAAAGCCTACCACATGATTCCACCCTAGCTTATCAGTTTTAAAGACGAAGACGGCGCATAGTGTAAATACAGTGAGCGTCACAACTTCTTGAATCACTTTGAGTTGAAATAGACTGAACGGCCCCCCGTTTTCAACAAACCCCAAACGGTTGGCCGGCACCTGAAAGATGTACTCAAAAAGAGCCAATCCCCAACTCACCAGAATAACGCCCGTGAGCCCCAGCTTAGCGAACCAGGGTATTTTCTTGAACAAATGCAGGTGGCCGTACCAAGCAAAGGTCATGAATAGGTTGGAAACAGTGAGTAGCACAAGAGAGGTGATTCCACGCATAGAAGAGAGGAAAAAAAGAGGAATGAGAGAACAAAGAGGAGCTTACGGCTGCGGTGTGCTGTTTATCTCCGCGATACACATACGATTGATCTGATAGAGAAAGGCACTATATCTCATCGTTTTTCCCCGTATCATTGCAGCGCCCAATTTGCCCGCATGAAAGTAACCCTGGACGAGATACAAGCCCCCATTGCGGGCGAAATGGTAGAGTTTGAACGCAAATTCCGCCAGTCCATGAAGTCCAACGTCCTGCTGCTGGACAAAATCATGGGCTACATTGTGAAGCGCAAGGGCAAGCAGATCCGGCCCATGTTCGTGTTCTTCTCGGCTAAAATCTGCGGCGGCGACCCGCTGCCCGAAGCCACTTTCCGCGGCGCGGCCCTCATCGAGCTGCTGCACACGGCTACCCTGGTGCACGATGATGTGGTGGACGAATCGAACTACCGCCGCGGCTTTTTTTCTATTAATGCGCTCTGGAAGAATAAGATAGCCGTGTTGGTGGGCGACTACCTGCTTAGCAAGGGCCTGCTGCTGAGTCTGGAAAACGACGATTACGCCCTGCTGAAAATTGTGAGCAACGCCGTACGCGAGCTGAGTGAGGGCGAGTTGCTGCAAATCGAGAAAGCCCGCCGCCTCGACATCACCGAGGACGTATACTTCGATATCATCCGTCAGAAAACCGCCTCGCTGATTGCCTCCTGCTGTGCTGTGGGCGCGTCCTCGGCTGGTGCCGATGCGGCTACTATTGAGCAAGCCCGCTTGTTTGGCGAAAAGGTAGGCATCGCTTTTCAGATCAAAGACGACCTGTTCGACTACGGCACGGCCGAAATAGGCAAGCCGGTGGGCATCGACATCAAAGAAAAAAAGATGACACTACCGCTCATCTACGCCTTGCAACAAGCCGACTGGCTCACCAAGCGCCGCGTGATTTACAACGTCAAAAACAACGACGGCCGCAAAGACCGTATCCAGGCTGTTATCGACTTCGTGAAGCAATCGGGTGGCCTCGACTACGCCATCCAAACCATGCAGCGTTACCGCGACGAGGCCTTGCAGCTGCTCTACACGTTTCCGGCGTCGCCGGCCCGCACGTCGCTGGAACAGTTGATTAACTACACTATCGAGCGGAATCACTGATTATCTGAACCACGGATTCGCTCGGATTTTCCGGATTCCACGGATTTTGTGAACAACCTAAACCGTACGAAAACAAAAAGCGCTTCCCATTTGGGAAGCGCTTTTTGCTTGTAGTCGTCCACAAAATCCGTGGAATCCGGAAAATCCGAGCGAATCCGTGGTTTAGACAGACTACCGCAGGTCTTGCTCGGGCTCGGCTACCTGGTAGCTCACTTTGTCCGGGGCTACCTCGCTCACGTTGAATAGCACACCATCAAAGGTGCTGTCTACCATTAGCTCGTGGCGCATACCGCAGTTGTGGCATTGGATTTCCTCGATTTCATAGCCTTCGGCGGCTGTTTCGGGCTGGCCGGGGGTAGGGGCATCGGGAGCGGGCACGCCAATGAGGTCCGTAAATACCTCGGCGTGGCACTTATTGCACTCAAATTTGAGGCCCACGGCGCGGCCTTGCAGATCGGAAAGGGAGGCACGCTCGTCGGCTTTTTGTTGAATCCACATAGGGAGGTTGGTTTGGTTTTGGAGTAAAAGGGCGGTATAGCCTTAGTGTACGCGCAGAAGGCCCTGTTAAGTTGCCAGAAACCGTGTGATGACCGCCAAAGTGGTCAACGCAGCATGGGGCGCAGACCAGAGGTATGTTATCTTGCCGGCTGATGACTTCTGCCTCCTTACCCCTTAACCTACGGACGACGCCCCTACCCTTGGTGCCCCTCCTCGAAACGGCCGATCTGTACCTGCGTGCCCCCTACCCCACCGATCTGCCGGAAGCCGCTGCCATGCACACCGACCCGGTCTTTTATCGTTTTCTGGGCAACAAGCCCAATTCTGAAGAAGAGGTGTGGCGCCGTATGCTAGCGCAGCTAGGGCACTGGGCTATGTTGGGCTACGGTGCGTGGGCTATCGAGGAAAAAGCTACTGGCCGATACCTAGGCACAGTCGGTTTCTTTGATTTCCAGCGCGACCTCACACCCTCACTTAAAGGTATACCAGAGGCAGGCTGGGTACTGGCTCCGCACGTGCACGGCCGTGGCTACGGCTCGCAGGCGCTGCATGCTGCACTGGCCTGGGCTGATGCGCAGCTACCAACAAATCGTATCACCTGCATCATCGACCCCGATAATATAGCCTCCCTGAATTTGGCGCGGAAATTTGGCTTTCAGGAGTTTGCCCGCGCTACCTATCACAACGATACGATTGTTGTGTTGGAACGGCTGCGAGAAGACAAAAACCTCTCTGTTGAGTAACAGGCAAAAGCAAGGCGCCCTGTCGCCCCACAGGAGAATCCCGCAGAGCGACAGGGCGCTATTTTCAGCCTCGGCGGTGCTATAACCTAGTTTTCGGTCAGAAGCTGATCAATCGTCTTGTTGAATTCGGCAATTTCCTGGTCGTAGTATTTGCCGGTACCGGGGCCAGAGAAGCCCGTGTGAATCTTGCGCACTTCCCCTTTCTTATCCAGGAAAATAGTAGTAGGAAAGGCCAGCACCTTCTCTACCTGGGGTAGGGATTTGGCGGCGGCGTCCTTGTCGGCCACGCCGGCCACGGCCACATCATAGCCCACGTTGAAGCGTTGCTTCATCTTCCGCAGTTTCTCGGCAGCTTTCTTCTGGTCGGGCGTGCGCTCGTAGCCCAGCCCAATGATTTCGACGCCGCGCTGCTTATTTTTCTCGTACCACGGAGCCAGGAAGTTGGTTTCGTCCATGCAATTGGGGCACCACGAGCCCAACAGCTGCACCACCACTACCTTGCCCTGGTACTTGGGGTCGGAGGGCGAAATACTGCCGCCTTCCAGCACACTGGGGAATTTAAACGTCAGCTTTTTCTGCCCTGGCTTCATGCCCGCCAGTGAGTCGGCGTTGGGTAGCTTGGCATTGGGGTCGAGGGTGGCCGTCCAGGTTTCGTGGCCACTTTTGCCGCTGTAGAAATCGCCCTGCAATGTGTTATTTGCTTGTTTAGTCGCCGTGAACAGGAAACCGTGGCTACCGTCGAAAGTAGAGAGGCGGAGCGTGTCGCCGTTGGCTTGGCCCGCCAAGTAGCGGTAGTCGCCGGTGGTGGTCAGGAAGGTGCCCGTCACGTCGTGGCCTTTTTGCTCGAATACGCCTACGGCAGGGTAGGAATCTTCGGGCTTATTGCCTTGAAATGTGACGCGCCAAGTGCCATTGAAGTCAGCTGGGTTGAGTTGTTGTTTGCTGAGAAACAGCTGTTGCCCGCCCAGCTGCGCCGTAAACGGCACGCGGTAGGGCTCTTTGGCATCATACTTCACCCAGGCACCCGTCAGCTGCCCGTCGCCGGCGGAGCGCACGACCAATGCCGCATCAAACGCCCCCAGCCGGATGGTCGTGGAGTCGCCAGCCGTAGTGATTTCATCCAGCTTCAGGCGCTCCTCGCCATTGCGCAGGTACACCACGGGTTGGTTGGCTGAGTCTTTCTCGACCACGAATAAAAAGGGGATCTGCTGACCCTGCGCTGTAAGAACACCGCGCCACGGACCTTCGCGCAACGGACCGGAAGGCTGGTCGGCGGCAGAATCAGCGGTTGTACGGTCGCCGGAATTGGAGGTGCAGGCGGCTATGGTGAGGGCAGTAGCAGCACCCAAGAGGAGCTTCTGAAAAACAGACATATTCTAAACAAGGTAAGGAATGAGTCAAAGCTAAACTACTACGGTAGGTAGTTGGTTTATAGACTAAGTTCTGGCTAAGATAAAGTTTGGGTAGCGCAACGCCGGGCAACTATATTTGCGTACCTATTAGGAAGTTTACCCTAGTTCACCTTTTCCCTTTTTGCATTATGGCGTTTGACTTAGAAATGATTCAGGCCGTGTACGCCGGTATGGGCCAGCGCATTGAAGCCGCCCGTGCCGCCGTTGGCCGCCCGCTCACCTTAACCGAAAAAATCCTGTACTCCCACCTCTACGGCGGCGACGTAAAACAGGCTTACGAGCGGGGCGTTTCCTACGTCGATTTCGCTCCCGACCGCGTGGCTATGCAGGACGCAACCGCCCAAATGGCGCTGCTCCAGTTTATGCAGGCCGGCAAGCCCAAGGTAGCGGTGCCCAGCACCGTACACTGCGACCACCTGATCCAGGCCAAAGAAGGCGCTTCGGAAGATTTGGCCACGGCCAACGACGAAAACAAGGAAGTATACGATTTCCTGGCTTCGGTTTCCAATAAATACGGTATCGGCTTCTGGAAGCCCGGCGCTGGCATCATTCACCAGGTAGTACTCGAAAACTACGCCTTCCCCGGCGGCATGATGATCGGTACGGACTCGCACACGCCCAACGCGGGTGGCCTCGGCATGATTGCCATTGGGGTAGGCGGTGCCGATGCGGTAGACGTGATGGCTGGCATGGCCTGGGAACTGAAATTCCCGAAAGTAATTGGCGTGAAGCTGACCGGCAAGCTGTCGGGCTGGGCTTCGGCCAAAGACGTGATTTTGAAAGTAGCTGGTATTCTGACCGTGAAAGGCGGCACCGGCGCTATCGTAGAATACTTCGGCGAAGGTGCCGATAACCTGAGCTGCACCGGCAAAGGCACCATCTGCAACATGGGCGCTGAAATTGGGGCTACTACCTCGGTGTTTGGCTACGATGATAAGATGGCCGACTACCTGCGCTCTACCGACCGCGCCGACGTGGCCGAGCTGGCCAACGGCATCCGCCAGCACCTGCGCGCCGACGACGAAGTGTACCAGGATTCGGAAAAGTACTTCGATCAGCTGATCGAAATCAACCTGTCGGAGCTGGAGCCTTACGTGAACGGCCCGTTCACGCCGGACGCCGCCTGGCCGATTTCGCAATTCGCGGCGGCTGTAAAAGAGTTTGGCTGGCCTGAAAAGCTGGAAGTAGGCCTGATTGGCTCCTGCACCAACTCGTCGTACGAGGACATCACCCGCGCCGCTAGCATTGCCCAGCAGGCTGTGCAGAAAGGCCTGTCGGTAAATGCTGAATTCACCGTAACGCCCGGCTCGGAGCAGGTGCGCTACACGGTAGCCCGCGACGGCCTCCTCGACACCTTCGCCCAGATGGGTGGCGTGGTGCTGGCCAACGCCTGCGGTCCGTGCATCGGCCAGTGGGCCCGCCACACCGACGACCCCAAGCGCAAGAACTCCATCATCACCTCGTTCAACCGCAACTTTGCCAAGCGCAACGACGGCAACCCGAATACGCACGCTTTCGTGGCTTCGCCCGAAATCGTAACGGCCTTCGCCATTGCCGGTGATTTGACTTTCAACCCCCTCACCGACACCCTACCCACCAAAGACGGCCAGCAAGTGAAGCTGGACGAGCCGATGGGTATTGAACTGCCCTCCCAGGGCTTTGCCGTAGAGGATGCCGGCTTCCAGGCGCCCGCTGCCGATGGCTCGGGCGTGGAGGTTGTTGTTAATCCTACCTCGGAGCGTTTGGAATTGCTGGAGCCCTTCAAAGCGTGGGAAGGCACCGACCTAAAAGGGTTGCGTCTGCTCATCAAAGCCAAAGGCAAGTGCACTACCGACCACATCTCGATGGCCGGTCCGTGGTTGAAGTACCGTGGTCACTTGGATAACATTTCCAACAACATGCTCATCGGGGCTACCAACGCCTTCAACGACGAGACCAACTCGGTACGCGACTTCGTAGTGCAAGGCGACGGCTACAACACCGTGCCGCAGGCCGCTCGTAGCTACAAGAGCATGGGCATCGGTACGGTAGTAGTAGGCGACGAGAACTACGGCGAAGGCAGCTCGCGTGAGCACGCCGCCATGGAGCCCCGCCACCTGGGCGTGCGCGCCGTGATTGTGAAGTCGTTTGCCCGTATCCACGAAACCAACCTGAAAAAGCAGGGGATGCTGGCCCTCACCTTCGCCGACAAGAACGACTACAACCTGATCGAGGAAGCCGATACCATCGACATCCTGGGCCTGACGGACTTCCAGCCCGGCAAGCCCTTGCAGGCCCGCCTGCACCACGCCGATGGCGACACCGACCTTATCACCCTCAACCACACCTACAACGAGGGGCAGATTGCGTGGTTCAAAGCCGGTTCGGCCCTCAACTTGATCCGCTTGCAGGAGTCGGGCCAGGTACCTACCGACACGGCTGGTAACCTCGTGTAACGAGTTGGTGTAGTTTGCTCTACCTTCTAAAAGCCGCTTCTCTCACGTAGAGAAGCGGCTTTTTATGTTGCCGAGGGTAGGAAGCGCTGGTTACTTTTCGGCTGAAATCGTATGAAGGAAAAAGCTCAACACTCTTTATGGCAACAGCGCTTCAGAAGATAGGAAAAGGAATTGCCTATACCGGCACAGGTATTTTGGGAGCGGTAGCGCTGTATTTGGGCACGTCGTTTATCTTATCACGCATTCCGGTGGGTACGCGCACCCCACCAACCGAGGGCGCTATTGAGGCCTTTATCTTATCCAACGGGGTGCATACTGACATTGTACTACCCGTGCGTACCTCGCAAATCGATTGGAGCGAGTTTATTCCCTACACCGATACGCCCGCTTCCGATACTACCATGCGCTATGTGGGCTTTGGGTGGGGCGACAAAGGCTTCTACCTCGATACGCCTACCTGGGCCGATCTGAAGGTTAGCACGGCCTTTGAAGCCATGTTCTGGCTCAGTTCCTCGGCCATGCACACCACATTCTATCACGAGCCCAGCGAAGGCCCCGATTGCGTACGCATCTATCTCAAGCCCGCCGATTACGCCCGCCTGATTGAGTTTATCAAAAATAGCTTCCGCTACGATGCGCAGGGTAGGGTGCAGCACATCACAGGCCATAGCTACGGCCGCTACGATGCGTTTTATGAGGCCAAGCGCGTGTATAACCTATTCTACACCTGCAACACCTGGGCAAACGATGGCCTGAAAGTCGCCAACCAAAAGGCCGCTCTCTGGACACTGTTTGATTCGGGTATTTTCTATCAGTATCGGTAGCACACGTTATAAAGTAGCCACTTGTTCGGGCTGCGTCTCGCGCGGCTTTTCGATGAGGTAGTAATAAGCTAGAATACTCAGGCCCAGCAGAAATGGTACTAAGGCTAAGTGTTTGCCCGTGAAGCCGTAGCCGAGTTGTACCGCGTCAAAACCAGCAAATTCGCTGATCATCCAGTAAGAGTTGGCTGTAATCCAGAACACAATGGCTAGATTATGTGCCAGCTCGGCTTTAATGCCGCGGGTGCGCCACGTAATGAGCAACGCAATACTCAGGGTAGGAAAGATCATGCTAATACCAAGAGGTTTCCAGATCATGCACCAGCCAATATCCTTGAGTAGCCAGAAAAGAATGTGTAGGTTTTCCAAGCGTCGGTACGCTGCGGGAATGGTGTACACAAACTGTTCGGAGGGCGGAGTCATACGGTGAAATGTTAGTCCGAACAAAGGTAGGAACACCACATCGGCTGGAAAAGTAACGCAGTTATAGACAGCTATTCTCCAACAAAATCGTAGTATAGCCGAGAACTGTCTGCACTTTTTCCAAACCTACCATGATTACATACGAACAGATTTTCGAGAACAACCGCCAGTGGGTAGCCAACAATGAGGCATCCGGCCCGGACTTTCTGAAGCGTTTGGCCTCTGATCAACGCCCTGATTACTTGTACATTGGGTGCAGCGACTCGCGCGTAACAGCCGAAGAATTGATGGGCGTGGCCCCCGGCGAAGCTTTTGTGCATCGCAATATTGCCAACATGGTGATTAACATCGATTTGAACGCCATGTCGGTGATTGAATATGCTGTGTTGCACCTTGGGGTGAAGCACATTGTGGTATGCGGGCATTACGGTTGTGGTGGCGTAAAAGCAGCGATGCAACCAAAGGATCTGGGCATTATGAATCCCTGGCTGCGTAACATCCGTGACGTATATCGCTTGCACCACACCGAGCTAGATGCTATTGAGGATACCGATGCTCGCTATGACCGTTTAGTGGAGCTAAATGTGCAGGAGCAGTGCGTGAATGTCATTAAAACCGCTGTGGTGCAGCAGGCCTACCTCAAGCAAGGCTACCCCATTGTACACGGATGGGTATTCGACTTGCGAACTGGTCTGTTGAAAGATCTGAACCTGGATTTTGAGCACATCCTGCACGACATTCAAGACATTTATAACCTGAGTGAAGAGACACTGTATGGCGGCAAAAGCACGCCCGCCTTGGAGATTGGGAAGGAAGCGAGTGTAGAAAACAAACGATAGAACCGGCGCTAAATAAAAACGGCTGCTTCCGTGTAGCGTAACGGAGGCAGCCGGTAAGGCGTGAAGAAACGGCTGGCTAGTTAGTTCAGCCAGATGCTGGCAACAGGCGCAAAGCGCTTAGCTGCAAACGCACCATAAGGTGCCTCGGCGTAGAAACCCAGAATGTGCACCTGCGGCTCACCAGTACGGGCGTGTGCTAACACGCGCACAGGATAGATCTGGCCCGCTTCGGGCCATTCGCCTACATAGTCAGCCGGGCGACACGAGTCGTCTACGCAGCGGGCAAAATGCTGCACGGGCGTTGGAACGGGTAATTTGACTTTCGACATATCCAAAGATACGAATATTGATTCGAATCTAAGCAAATTAGTACTTATATATTCTAAATTTAATGCGGCTTTAATAGTCAAATAGTTATAATAAATGCGTATAAATTGTACTTTTTTGTATAGAGTTGTTATATAGTATTCTTACTATGTTTTATTGCATTTGCTAACATAATTAGTTTATTATTGTTTCTTATAAAACGTATATAATCTTGTGGTTAGTATGCTGAGGAGCAAGACGCACTAAGCCAGAAACCATTTTGGCTATGGCTGCACAACTATTCGTTGAGAAAGTGTACTACCATTAGCTGAGTATGCTTGCAGGAGGTACAGCCCCGCTGGATACGGATGCAAATCCAGCACAGTACGGGTAGTAGCTGCCTGTTGCAATACCACAGCGCCTGCCTGATTAAACAAACGGATGCCAACAGGAGAGAAGGTAGGCGGTACCTCTATATGCAGTTTTCCGGTAGTAGGATTTGGGTAGACCTGCCAGGTGATGCTAGGCGACGCCAAGCGCGTGGGTAGCACCTGTGCGAAGCGCTGGCGGGCGTCGTCGGCAGCCGCTTGTAATTCTGGCAACGATGATGCCCCCAACACGGCCAGCGTTAGAGTAGTGGAGTCGCCGGGTGGGAGGGCGCGCAGAGTGGCGCCTACCAGCTGCGATATATCGGCGCCATAGGGTAGGCCGGCACTGGCATATGTAGTTCCGTTGCTGAGGCCAGCATATTTCTCGGCGCGGCTAAAACCCTCGGCAGCTGGTGCTACCAGACCCGTAGTAGCTGCATTGTTGATGGCATAATACGCTGGCGCACCACCATCCAGAACTTGTACACCCGCATACAGATCAGGCGTAGCTACACTATACACATACCCCAGCGAGCGGCTGGCATCCCACAGGGCCACGTTACGGGCGGCATCGCGGGGGAGGTCCCAATCCATAAACAGGCCAGCGTATAGCGGCTTTAGTGTATCAGGTGTCATATTTGTGAGCCGATACTGCAGTACTACATAGTTGCGGGCGGGAGCAGCAGCCCAAGCATAGGCGTGTTGGTGCACACGTACCCCTACCGTGCGGTTGCGTGTAGCACTGGGTAGCGAGTCCTGAAATACCCCTTGCGCCTCTTGCGTGGCCCGCACAGGGCGGCTGAAGAGCGTCTGACTTTGCATGTAAAAATCCTGATCGGTACCCTTGGCACCACGCACTTGGCTGGAAACACGCGTGGGCGAGGTAGCTACCACCAATCCCCCTTCATATAGAAGCGAGCTGCCTTGACGATAAGTAACCCCTTCTCCAATGCCGGAGGCAGGGTTGTCGTAGCCCAACGTGCCCTGGCTGGCTAGGGTAAGCTGTAAGTCGTTGGCATTGAGTACTACATAGCCAGGATTTAATACTACCGTTAGATACTGTGTGGCCTGGTAACCATTGTCAGCCGTTAGCCGGCACTCAATCAGTGCTTTGGCATTGAGGGGCGTATTGGCAGCAATCGTCAGTCGAAAGGGGCGGTCGATGTTGGTGGCTCTTCCGAGGGTAGGGAGGGCTGCCACGCCAAAAACAGCAGCAGGAGTGGTGAGGTAGGGAGAAAGTGATGTGAGAGACACCTGTAGATTAGTTACCGGCTGCAAAAGATTTTGCACCTCTATCTCCAACTCCTGTTGCCCTACGGTATTGGTGCGCAGTACCTGATTGCGTACGACTCGCACAGCGCGCGCATCGGTGGTTAGCACAGCTCGGTATGCATCTAACCGGCCTGTGCCCAGCTTGCCTATGTAGGCCGCATTACCGGGAAGAGTGTAAATATCGGGATTGGTAGTGGCACGTAACTGCGCAAGTACTTGTGCTGCTGAATAGGTAGGAAACCGACTGCGCACCAACGCCGCCACACCTGCCGCAATAGGCGAAGCATACGACGAACCCATTACTGCCGTATAGCCATCGATATAATCGCCCCATGCTGTTAGAATATCAGTACCTGGCGCACACAAATCAACGCGACGGCTATAAGTTAAGGTGCCTTTCGTATTATCAGCTTTTAGACCAGCCACTGACAGTACATGGTCGTAGCTGGCAGGATAAACATCCTCTTCCAAATTAGTATTGCCGGCTGCTGCTACAATCACCACGTCCCGGTTTACAGCAACGTAGCTGATAATATCCTGCTCGAACTGAGAGCGGTTACCTGGTCCGCCCCACGATAGATTAATTACCTGACAACCGTGCTCGGCTGCGTACACCATCGATTCATAACCCGCAAAAGCGCCTTGGGCCGTACTGGGATATATTTTGAGAGGCAAATAGCGACACTTATAGCCTACTCCAGCTATACCCTTAGCATTATCAGGTGTGCCTGCTGCTATGCCGGTAACCAGTACACCATGTTTCTTAGGACCTAGCAGTGCGTCAACGTAAGGGTTATTGTCGTTGTCGGCCAAGTCCCAGCCTCTAAAGTTGTCTACGTAACCATCATTGTCATTATCAATGCCATCAATTGGGTCTGCATAGTTGTACTTTACCTGACCTAAATCTTGATGGTCAAAGCGAATACCCGTATCAGAAATACCAATTACAACGGTTGTATCGCCCTTCGTGATATCCCAGGCACTGTACGCTCGAATGTTGCGCAGGTAATATTGCCCATCGGCACGGGTGGAGTCAGCCAGAGGGTCGTTGGGCTGAGACAGGGGCGCGTAATAGTAAAGCGGCTCGGCGTATAATACGGAACCAGTATTCTGAAGTAGGTGCCGTGCTCGGTCAAGGTCCGTGGGGGTAGGCAGCTGGATTTCATAAATCAAGCTGATATCTACCGATTCGGGCTTTTCAGGATCGGGGAGGAGTGTATGGCTGAATTTTTGGTGCAGGTGCGTCGCGCCAAGACGTTGCAGCGCGGTCACCAAGGTAGGTTCAGCAATAGCAGTAGCAGTAGCCAGATGACGTAGCTCCGGCTTCAAACGGAAAACCAACCGTCCTGGCTGTACGGTGGGGGCTGAAGATGTAGCCGAACCAGACTGTTGAGCTGCTACCCGCATAACAGGTAGCAACCAGCAAATCAGCAAGAAATAACGAATAGCGCGTAGCAGTAGCTGCATCGGGAGCGGATGAGGGAGCGGTAGAAAGTACTGACCATCTGCTAGTCCATACGAACTTGCCGATGAGTACGGATTCGTCCGCTTGTGTGGCTCTCAATTACTGCAAGAACCCCGCCTTTTTGCGCGTGTTTCGCCGGCCGCTTAGTTGCCCGTAGGCCGCTCACTACCCGAGGCTTCCGGGGCGCATTCTTTACCTGTTACTTTGCCAGTGGCGTCAAACATAATCTTGATGGGCTGCGTGTCGGTGGCACTACCGAAAAGGTAGGACCACGTGTGGCCATTGCCAGTAGCGTCGTCGCCAGTAGGTTCACCCATTAGGTGGCGCACTTGCTCCTGCGTCATTCCTGTAGTTACCTCGGCGCAGCTAACCGCGTTTTTGTAGCTTTCCTGCGCGGTGCAGGCACTCAGTAGCAAGGCAGCAGCAGCGGCCAGCGTAGCGTGTAGTTTCATAGGGTAGGGTACTTCTAAACGATGTCGCGCAGGTCGTTGCGCAGGTTTTCGATGCCCCGCGCTATTTCTTCCCACAGGCTTTTATTTTGTTCCGACAGCGTAGTGCCAGTCGTGTGTTCGGCGGGGGCAGGGCCGAGCTGCGCAACCAGTTTTGCCCGCTTGGCTTCCAGTGCCGCCGCGTGCTCGTGGTAGGTGGCGTGCGAGCCGGCAGTGGTAGCGTGGGCGCGGTTGTGCAGTGTTTTTATTTTGGCGTCCAGTTCCTCCAACGCCTGCCGTAAGTCGGCATCGGAAAGGTGTTGGGGTACGCGCACATTTTCGGGAGTGGGAACAGACGACATAGGGTAGAAATGATAGAGCTGACCGATTATCGGCGGCTGTTCTTGCTTCTACTGATTACAGAATGGGGAAGTTGTGCAGTAGTGCAATGAAAAGATGGTGAGGTGGTGAGTTTGTTACTGTTTTGGCACTATTGGCGCAGTGCAGAACGCCAAACTCACTATTTCACTATCTCACCATGCCACCGGCACGCCTAATTCTCTCGCCAGCGGTGCGGCGGCCGATTGATAGAGCCGTGTCAGCAGCTCATTGATGCTGTCGGCCAGCTCCACATGGTAGTCTTCGTGCAGTTTCTGGGCTTGTTTGAGGGCTTCTTGCGTGCGGCGGGCCACGTGCTGCAACAAGGGCTGGGTAGGGCCGTGCAGACGGGCCATGCTTTCGGGTTGGTGCGCAAACACGTTCAGCAGCAGACGGAAGCTCAGCTCCACCTCCCCGTAAGTGTCGCCCGTAATTTTGGTGTGGTAAGCCAGCCGGGCCTGGAGCTGCCGCAAAATCACGAGCAGGTCGTTGGGGGTTTGGTGGTAGCCGCGCACGGGGTCGTCTACTTGTTGGCGCAAGCGGTGGCGGCGGTCCTCCAACGCGTCGGGGCCTTCGAGTAGGCGGTAGCTGAGCTGCTCCGTGAGCACGCTATCCTGAGCCACGAGGCGGGCCAGCAGTTGGTCTTTTTCTTTCTGGCGAAGGTTGAATAAGGCTTTACGCAGGTCGGGGGGTAGGGCGGGCATTGGGCTTTTGATGGGCTGATATGCTGATCGATGATTGTTTGAAATATTCGTGCAACCTTATCAACTTTGAGATAGTTATGAAACAGATTGAGACGAATTTGACACAGTCCTGAGACAAAAATAGCCGGCACCACACGGGCACCGGCTACCTGCAACTAGTGATGTTCGAGCCAGTAGCTAACTACGGCTCTAATCACCGCTCTCACAGCTGTTTTGCATAGCTCTAGGGAGACGCGAAAGAAGCTAAACCGGTCAAGCCCCTTCCGCTTTCGTACGCATCTTACGCTCCTTGTCGATTGAATTTAGGTGTTACAGCACCTACTTTCTGAAACCCCGATTGCTCCAACAGTCGGGGTTTCGTCTTTTCAAAGACTACCGTGTTGGTGAGGTGTAACCGTACGCTTGTACCAAAGATAAAATGGTAGCCAGATAGTTTGTTACGGCAGTTTCAACAACCTCAGCAGCGCCGGGCGCGCGCAACACGCCCCTACTCCTCCGCTACTTCCTGTGCCTCGGGCTGGATGCGGCCGGCCAAAGCCAGGCGGTTCTTTTCCTCATCAAACTCGTTCTCGCTTTTGGCAATGACCACCGTGGCCACGGCGTTGCCGATGATGTTGGTAATGGCCCTCGATTCCGACATAAACCGATCTACGCCCAGCAGTAGAGCCATGCCTTCCACGGGAATCACCTTGGTAGCGGCCAGGGTAGAGGCCAGCACAATAAAGCCCGAGCCCGTAACGCCCGCCGCGCCCTTGCTCGTCAGCATCAAAATACCGATGATAGTGAGCTGCTGCGTAAGCGAAAGGTCGATGCCAAAGGCCTGGGCCAGGAAAATGGCCGAGATGGACAGGTAGATGGTGGTGCCATCAAGGTTGAAGGAGTAGCCCGTAGGAATCACCAGGCCCGCCACCGAGCGCGAGCAGCCAAAGGTTTCGAGCTTATCGATGAGCAGAGGGAGGGCCGACTCCGACGACGACGTGCCCAGCACAATCAACAGTTCTTCCTTGATAAAGCCCAGCAGCGTCAGAATACTGAATTTGTAGCGCCACGCCACCAGCCCTAGCACCCCAAAGATGAACAAGGCCATAGTGCCGTACACGGTCAGCATTAGCTTGGCCAGGGGTAGGAGCGTGCTGATGCCGTACTTCCCGATGGTGAAGGCCATGCCACCGAAGGCGCCCAGCGGCGCTAGCTTCATTACCAGGCCCAGCACCGCAAAAAAGATCTGGCTCAGCTTCTCAAACATGCCGATAACCGGCGCGCTGATATCGACTTTCACCTTGCTCAGGGCCAGCCCAAACAGCACGGCTATCAGCAGCACTTGCAGCACGTCGCTTTCGGCGAAGGCGCCCACAAAGCTGTCGGGTACGATGTGGGTAAAGAATTTTACCCAGTCCATGTTGGCGCCTTTTTCGGCGTACTCGGCGGTTTGGCTGGCCTGGGCGGCCACGCCGCTGGTGTCGATGCCGCGGCCGGGCTGGGCCAGATTGGCTGCGCCTACCCCAATCACCAGCGCAAACGTGGTGATGATTTCAAAGTAGAGAATGGCCTTGCCCCCCACGCGTCCTACCTTCTTCAGGTCGCCGATGTTGCCAATGCCCAGCACCACCGTCAGGAAGATGATAGGCCCAATCAGCATTTTGATCAGGTTGATGAACGTGTCGCCGATGGGCTTCAGCGCCGCGCCTACCTCCGGGAAAATAGAACCAACTAAAATACCCAGCGCAATGGCCGTCAGAACCTGAAATGTGAGGTTACGGGAGAGTTTCTTCATGCAGCGCGAAGCTACGAAAGCGGGCGGTAGAGTAGAAAGTATGTCATCCTGAGCGCAGCGAAGGACCTTCTCACGGCAGAACGACCTACGTCAGATAGTAACTACCTAATGTGAGTCGTTCTGCCGTGAGAAGGTCCTTCGCTGCGCTCAGGATGACAGGTGAAAAGGAGTTACTTCTTCGCGTAGGCCACGCGGTAAATCACTCCATTCGCATCATCCGATACCAGCAAGGAGCCATCGGCGTGTTGGGCAATGCCGCACACGCGGCCAAATTGCGCCTTATCGTTGTCGACGAGCCAGCCGGTCACAAAATCCTCAAACTTTTCGGGTTGGCCCTGCTGGTTGAAGTGCACGCGCACCAGTTTATAGCCCGAGGGCTCGGCGCGGTTCCAGGAGCCGTGCATGGTCACGATAGCATCGTTTTGATATTCCTGCGGAAACTGTTTGCCGTTGTAAAACACCATGCCCAGTGGGGCCGAGTGGGCTTTGTACAACAGCTTAGGCTTCTCGGTTTTAGCGGCATACTGCTCATAGCTCTGGCCGCCGGGCGGCTCATCGGCGGGGTTGGCTTTACCGTCTTCAAACACAAACGGCCAGCCATAGTTGCCGCCTTTTTTGATTTCGTTCAACTCCTCGTGCTGCTGCTCGTCGCCCAGCCAGTCGATGCCGTGGTCGAAGCCGAACAGCTGGCCCGTGCGCGGGTGCCAGCCAAAGCCGATGGTGTTGCGCAGGCCCTGCGCGTACACGGTGCGGCCCGAGCCGTCGGTCTTCACTTGCAGCAGGGTCGCGTTTTCCTTGTTGTTCTCGTCGCAGGCGTTGCAGGTGCTCCCCACCGAGAGGTAGAGCGTGCCGTCGGGGGCGAAGTTGAGGGTGCGGTTAGGGTGCTGGCCGGCGTCGGGTAGGTCGTCGTAGAGACGCTTGAGCTGGCTCAGCGAGCCGTCTTTCTGAATATCGGCCACGTACAAATCCCGGATGGCTGCCACGTAGAGCTTGCCGTCTTTGATGGCTAGGCCGTGCAGGTTGTCGGCCTGGGCTACCTGCTTGGTTTGGTCGGCGCGGCCGTCTTTGTTGGTGTCGCGCAGGAGCGTAACGGTGCCTTTGTCGCGGTTTGATACGTACACGTCGCCGTTAGGGGCCACGGCCAGCATCCGGGGCTTCTCCAGTTTATCGGCAAACTTGGTGATTTTAAAGCCGGGCGGGGCCTTTAGCTGTGCCACTCGGGCATCGGTGGGGTCTACCTGCTCGGGCTTGAATATGTGGCCGTCGTAGGATGCTTTGACGGACTTCTGGTAGTCGTTTTGGGCGGCGGCGGTGAGCGTAGTCGCCAGGGCCGCCGCGGTTAAGGTGTGGCGCAGTAGATGCATGGTTGAATGAGGTAGGGTGTGTCCTATTCAACTGCGGATAAAGAGGTAGGGTTACGGCTGCCAGCGGAATTGCATTGTTTTCCACATAGACACGATGCCGATGAGGAAAAGGAGAAATAAGGAATTACGCCAAGGTGAAATAAAAAAAGGTAAAATGAATTGCTTTAAGCGGCTAAGAAATGATTCTTTAGCTTCCTCTGAATAATTAATTATTTCTATGTGGTCACTAGTGCCGCATATGAACATATAAGATTTTTCAGTGATTGATGTCGGCACGTATTTTTCAGTAATGGCATAAAAAGTAGTAGGAGAATGAAATATATCAAACCAATATTTCTTGATGTTGCTTTTTTTCATAATATCTAATATAGTGATCATGCTAACATATTTTGACTTAGGTTGAAGTATAATACGCATGCCTTTTTCTTGTAAAGTATCTATCTGGTACTGAAGCGCTATTTTACTTGCGAATGATAGTGAAATAGAATCCTGCAACTTATTGCCAGTTACAATGAAATTGTCCCATTTGCGAAACCTTTCTAGTTTGTCTTTTGACAGGGAGTATGGTGGGGGATTAATGCCTGGATCATTAGTCGGATAAGGCGGTGGCATGTTCAGTTCAATGACATATTTCGGCTTTAATCGAACATCCCTGCTCACCCACATACACCCCATCAGCAGCAGAAACGCCAGCGCCAGCAGCCCCGGTGGGAAAAACAACTTACGGCGGTAGCGGCGTGGGAAATACATCGGCTTATCCTAATAACTCCTGATTCACATACACATACGTATACCGATGTGCTACCCCTTCGGGTACCTGCGGCAGCTGCTGCTGCGTCCAGGTATCATCGTCGTAGATGCCGGCCAGTTGGGCTTCGATAGCGTCCAGCGGTAGCTCGGCCAGGGTAGGGTCGAGCTGGGTGGCACGCTGGTGCAGCTCTTCAGGCGTGGTGGCCAGCGTGGTGGGGGTAGGGGCCTCGGTGGTGGGCAGGCGTTGCAGCGCGGCCAGTACTTGGGGCGTGAGGTATTGCTTCATACAGTAAGGTAGGATAGAGCCTAAGCTACGCAAAAACCACCGAAGCCTACGAAACGGCCGTCCGCGTTAGACCGTACGCACAAGCTCCAATCACCTTTTGCTCTGCCTGCATGAACTTTCTGACCGTCGGCCACGACGCCCAACACCAGCCTATCCGCCTGCACTATGTCGATTTGGGCGAGGGCGACCCCATCGTGCTGCTGCACGGCTACCCCGCCAGCCTGGAGATGTGGGAGCCGCAATTGCGCGAGCTGCCGCGCCACGGCGCACGCGTAGTGGCCTACTCCCGACGCGGCTTCGGCTACTCTGATAAGCCCTGGAATGGCTACGACTACGACACCTTGGCCGACGACCTAAAGGCCGTGCTTGATACGCTAGACCTGCACAACGTGACGTTGGTAGGCTTTTCGATGGGTGGGGGCGAGGTGGCTCGTTACATGCGCCGCCACCAGGGCGCCAGGGTAGGTAAGGTAGTGTTCGTGTCGTCGGTGACGCCCTACCTTTTTCAGGATGAGACTAACCCTGCGGGACTGAGCGAAGAAGACCGCGAGGAGGAAATTGCCCGTGTCCGCGCCGACCGGTTCGAGTTCTTGCGCAACTACAACCGGCAATTTTACAGCAGCGGCCTGTTGCACGCTTCCGTGGGCAGTGCTTCACTGCAATGGATGCAACAGCTCTGCCAGCACGCTGCGCCCTGGGCTACCGAAGCCTGCATTGCGGCCTTCGGTACCACCGATTTCCGCGCCGATCTGGCCTTTCTGAGCCTGGCCGTACCCATCCCTACCCTAGTTATCCACGGTAGCCACGACGAGCTAGCTGCCGCCGATGCAGGCGGGCGCCGCATGTGGCAATACGTGCCCCAAGCTGCCTACCTCGAATACGACGGTGCCCCGCACGGCCTGTTTCTGACAGATAAAGACCGGTTCAACCGCGACCTACTGAACTTTGCCAAGCACGGACTGAAAGGGCTGGAATAGACAAAACCTCAGTTTCTGAACGCTGTAGAGATGTCTCCTTGCGTCTCGTCGTTGAACGACTCGCGTTAGCACCGCTCTAGCAAACAACATCAACAACGACGAAACGTCTCTACAGTGCGCAACGGCGTTTTAAAATTTTAAAGAGGATGCGCACTCAGCGGGCTTTGTCCAGCCAGTGTTTGAGGCGCCGCCGAATGGGGATATCCAGCCAGATTAACGTTAGGTAAGCCAACAAAATCAGCGCGGCGGTTGCCAGCGGTACCAGAACACGTAGCTGGTTGGTATCGGGTTTTTGTGTTTGGAAGTAGCTATAAAACAGCCAGATAAATGGATAGTGTATGATATAGAGCGGGTAGGAAATCTCGCCGGAAAACCGACAAACCGTTGCCGCCCGTCCGGATACCTGCGCGCCGGCGCCCAGGGCAATCAGCAACGGGAAGTAAACAATGGCGATAAGTGGCTCGGTTATCCAGTTGTACTGATCTGAAAACGGAGAAAGCAAGGCAAGAAGCAACAGCACACCTACACCGCCCAGCCCAAGCCGCGACGGCAGTATCCACCGCGAGCGGTATACTAGCATACCTGCCAGAAACGAGAACAACACCCGGCTGCCGCCGCCCCAAAACGTTTCGCCGCTCCACCCAACAGACAGATTTTTAAAATGATACGCCGTATAGAAAAGGACCGCGGCCGCACTAAGTGCTAAAATCCATAGGCCTTTATTGCGCAGCCTGAAAAGCAGCGATGCGTAGAAAATGCTGGCTACGTATTCCCACAATAGCGACCACGTGGGCGGGTTTAAGTGGTAAATATTGGCGTACCGCTCCGTGACTAGCGGATAGGGAACGAGTAAGCCAGACGATATGACCAGTAGAAAGGTTTTCCCCGCTCCATAAACAGCATATAAATCAACCAGTGGGTCAAAAAGAAATTCGAGCAAACCCACTACAGTACCGATAAGAATCAGCGGGTGCAGGCGAATAAGTCGCAGTGCGAAAAAGCGCCCAATACTCATCTCGGCAATTCTATTGTCATATGCATAAGCAATGACAAAACCCGATAAGCAGAAAAAGAAATCAACGGCTAAATACCCGTGCCCGATAAAATTCTTGCTGGAATCAGGGATAATAATTTCCATGAAGTGAAATACCACCACGGCTACAGCGGCTACCCCTCGAAGGCCATCCAGTATTTCTAAATGAGGCCTGCTAGCAAGAGAAGTAGGCGGAGATAGTGTTGATTGCATAGTAGAATTCCAGGAAGTACGTTGCTGTGTGATAGAGTTTTCACAGGGAGTAGTTGGCCAAACTACTATAAATCTGTTATATCGACCTGCCGAGCGCGCAACGCATAAAATTGCCCAAACAAACACCCGTTACTTCCCGTTGGGCACAACACACCTTGCTGCTCCCTGATGTCCTACCGCTACTCGCTGCTGCTGCTAATACTGCTGCCCGCCACTCTGCGCGCCCAAACCACACCTTCTGATACAGCGCGCGTGCTACCAGAAGCCACGGTGGTAGGCTACGGCCAAAACTTGCCACTGCGCCGCACGGCTGCCGCCGTGGGCGTGATAGACGCCCGCGTTATCGGCCGTTTCAACGAAGCCAGCCTGGCTGAAGCCGTAAACACGCTGCCCGGCGTGCGACTGGAGGAGCGCGCCACGGCCAGCTACCGGCTCAACATCCGCGGCAGCTCGCTCCGCTCGCCCTACGGTGTGCGCAATGTGAAGGTGTACTACAACGATATTCCGTTTACGGACGCCACCGGCAGCACGGCCCTCAACCTGCTAGACGCCGCAAGTATAGGGCGCATTGAGGTGCTGAAAGGCCCGGCCGGCAGCGTGTACGGCGCCGGCACGGGTGGCGTGGCCCTCTTAAGCAGCCGCCAACCCGAGATAGGCACCACGCGGGCACAAGTGGGTTTTACGGCGGGTAGCTACGGGCTACGGCGCTACGCGGCTGTGGCCGAAAGCGGTATGGCTACTAGCTCCATCCGGGCGCAGTACGTGCGCCAGACCCTCGATGGCTACCGCCAGCAAAGCGCCCTGCGCCGCGACGTGGTAGCGCTGGATGGAGAGTTTCGGCCATCGGCCAAGCAGACCGTGGGCGTGCACGTGCTCTACACCGATATCGACTATGAGCTGCCCGGCGGCCTCACGCGGGCGCAGTTCGAGCAGAACCCGCGGCAGGCGCGGCCCAGCACGGCCACCGCGGCGGGCTCGGTGGCGCAAAACACATTCTACGCCTCGCGCACGGCGCTGCTGGGCGTGTCGCACGAGTACCGCTTCACGGAGCGCTTTTCCAACAAAACCACGCTCTACACCACCGGCAGCGCCATCCGTACGGCGGCTATTACTGACTATGAGCGCAATACCCAGCTGGGCGGCGGCGGGCGCACTACGTTCACCTACCGCACGGCGCTGGCCGGGCGCACGCTACGCCTCACGGCCGGCGGCGAGCTGCAAACGGGTTTCTTGGATGGACGCAGCTTCCAGAACCTGCGTGGTAGGGTAGGGGCGCTGCGCTACAACGACGAGGTACGCACGCTCACAGGCTTCGGCTTTGCGCAGGCTGATTATGAGCTGCCCGCCGATTTCCTGCTGACCGTGGCCGCCAGCTACAACCGCCTGCGCTACCGCATTGCGCGGGTATCGGACGCTACCACCAATCCCGACGGCTACGAGCTGACGCGCACGTTCCGGCCGGAGGTGTCGCCGCGGGTGGCCCTGCTGAAGCAACTGACGCCGCAATGGTCGGTGTACGGCAGCGTGAGCACCGGCTACGCCCCGCCCACCACCGACGACATTCGTACTTCCGATGGTGCTCTGAACCAGGAGTTGCAGGCCGAGCGCGGCACCAGCTATGAAGTAGGCACCCGCGGCTCTTTCTGGCAAGAGCGCCTCACGTTTGATGTGGCTGCCTACGATTTCCACCTGAACCAAACCATCGTGACGCGCACCACCAACCAGGGCGTGAGCGTGTTCTACAATGCCGGCACCACCCGGCAGCGCGGGGTAGAGGCCACCCTAAGCGGCTGGTTGTGGCGCAATGCAGCCGTGGGTACCCAACCTACTGCCCTACCCACCGGCGTGCGTGCTTGGGCCAGCTACGTCTACCAGCGCTACCGATTCGGCGCCTACGAGTCGGGCGGAAATGATTTCAGTGGCAACCGCCTTACGGGCACCGCGCCGCATACGCTCACGGCCGGCCTAGACGCTACCTCACAGCTGGGTTTCTACCTCTACCCCACCGTTAACCACCAAGCTCGCCTACCCCTCAACGATGCCAACACGGAGTACGCCACCGGCTACTGGACCTTCGGCAGCCGCGCCGGCTGGCGCCGCACTCTGCTGGGCCGCCTGGAAATGGACGTGTTTGCGGGCGTCAACAACCTCACCGACCGCAACTACAGCCTCGGCAATGACCTAAACGCATTCGGCAACCGCTACTTCCAGCCCGCCAACGGCCGCAACTGGTACGGCGGCGCCACGGTAGGCTGGCGCTGGTAGAGAGTTGCAATAAATGGTGTGGAAAGCGTTCATATTGTCCGTAACAACCTGAGCAACATCTTATATAAAATCTAAATTATAAGGCGTTAAAACTGCCGATAGGCACCACTCAACTGCTTTTTGAATGAAGTTACATCTCTGATATTCTTTTATTAAAGTCAGATGCGTTCGTCTTTTGGTTTTCTCTCTATACTTTTTCCCGGTAGTATCACATTATGTTCAAGATCTAGTAGCTCACTCTAGCTTATATGCAAATAGTACAATTGGCTATGAAAACCATGTTCTCTTTTTGCCTATTGGCAATACCACTGTTAACTACTAGCTGTGAGACAGAAGATAAGCTAGAAGAATGCATGGGCTCTTGTACTACTATAACGGGCCGCCTGCTAACTGCAAATGGCCAGCAGGGCATCAAGGGTGCGCAAGTGTCTGTCAAATGGATCTATGGGCCGCCAAGCTGGCCAAAAGCAAAGCTAAAGAGTCAAACTACTACAGATGCTAATGGAAACTACCACACAAGTTTCTTTATTAAAGGCGGAGAGTTGGAAGACGGCTTCTTCGAGGTGATTTTTGGAGTCGACGACAAGAAATATTATACGATAGGAGTGGACGTAATTGCCTTATATGATGCTAAACGCGACACTATGATGCAATTATACAATTATATAATACCCCGCAAAGCCTATGTCAGATTGATGGTTACAAACCCCACGGAGATAGTAGGGTATTACAGTTCATCCTTTAATAATTGCTACGGTCACAACAGTACTTTTAGCTCTCAAATTCAAGGAGGCGGACCGGTAATTAATTGGAGTAGTCTACCCCTTGAGAATCCTTTACCAATAGCGGGAGACCAGCCCGTACTAATACGTACTTCAAAGATCAAAAACGGTGTCACGATATGGAATGTTGATTCTTTATTCGTGTCTGCCGGTGCTACAGCTAACTATACTGTAACCTATTGATAAATTAGATCTGCTAATCTGTAAGGCGCTACCGAGGATGAAAACGGTTTTTTGAAAATTCGCAAACTACTGCACAGCAGTTATCGTTGTCGAAGCCAGCGCGGCGGTAGTGCCCAGCCCTGCATTGCGCAGGAAATGCCGGCGTGAGGTAATATGTTTCAGATTGTGCATGCGTTCAAGAACGGTAGCTAGTCGTTGATAGGTAGCAGCAGTAACGGTAGGGTAGTCCGCTGTACCATCCGGGCCGTAACGCTGTGGCTGAACAAGTCGCCCAGCCACGTGTGCCGGTGCACCTGCGCAACTAGTAAGTCCGCTTTAACTTCCTGCGCACCCTGCGCAATACCATCGGCCATAGACAGGTGTCGCACACCGTGGTGGTGCGGACGCGAATCGACGGGTAATAAGCCGCTTTCCAGCACGTGTTGGCACGCCACAGTGGTACTGTCGTTGTCCTCCGGCTCGGCTACATGCAGAATGGTAAAGCGGGCCGACAGCTGATGCAGCCAGGCTATTATAGCGTTTGCCTGCGGGAGCAGGGAGAAGGGTTGATTGTCGGCAGCGATGCCAACGCACTGCGGCGGCATGGGGGTAGGAGCACTTTCGGGCACCACCAGCAACGGGCAAGGCAAATGCCCGAGCAGCTTGAGAGCTGTCGTCTGGGCTACTACTTCTGGCGAGCCTTTGGTGGCAGCCGGCCTACCCAGTACCAGCAAGGCAGGCTGATAACGCCGCACGCCGGCGGCCGCAGCTTCGGCCACACGCGCTACCGTGGCCTCCGTAACAACCGGCACCGACAGCTTTTCCCGTCTCTGCAACAAGGCCGTAGCAATTTCGCCCTCACTCAGCGGCGACAAGCTACCTGTAAGGGCCTCCGGGTCGAAAAGCGACGTGCGCTGCACGTGCAGCAAGACCAAGGTAGCACGTAGCTGCACCGCCAGTGCGTCGGCGTAGGCCAGCGCGTGGTCGGCGGCGGGCGAGAAATCAGTTAGAACAAGTAGATGCATCGGGCACTGAAGTTAAGTTCTGTAAAACGATACAAGCTCAAAATAGCCACCGCGTAGCAGATAGCAATGCAAAAGCCCGCTCTCCAACAAAACGGAGGAGCGGGCTTATGCCATATAAACCGCCGCTTAGCGGTTGTTGTCGTCGATGGGGTTGTTGAAACCCGGATTCATCAGTTCGTCGGTTTGGCTGCTGGTGTCGGAATCGGGGCCGGCCGTGGGCGTATCGGGTAAGCCATGCGAGGCTTCGTCCAGCATGTCGGAGGTGTCAAGCGTACCTTCTTCGTCCTTTTTATAAGAGTACAATTCGTCGTGGTGCTTGCGCTGCTCCTCAGACATGGGTTGGTTGTCGGAGGTATTGTTTGCTGAATCAGCCATGATGTGCTAGATAAGGTCGGAATTACAGATTATCCTCGTTTGGGTCGGGTCCTACTGTGGTAGGGTTGCCGGGCTCGTTGGTAGGCCAGTTGCGGGTGCCGCTGCCGTAGCGCGGGTCGTCGTCGGCCCAAGAGGCACGGCTTTCGTCTTCCTGAGCGTCGTCGCCCATTGCTTTCGCTACCCCGCCTGGGTCTTGGTTTTGGGCTACGCCGCCGCGCTGGAGCGGGTCAACTGTATCGGGCGCGGCCGAGCCACCGGGGTTGGTGCCGGCTGGCTTGTGTTCTGTGTCACTGGTAGTTGTGTGCGGCTGCTTGCCAAAGTCACCATAGCCGGGTGTGCCAGCGTTGGGCTGCGCTGCTTGTGGATTGGGCTGCAAGGGTTGGTTGGCTACCTCTTTGCCTTCCTTCAAATTGAAGACGTCCTGGTTTTCGTGCGGTTCGCGCAACTCACTGAACTCGTCCGGATTATCGTTGCTGCCGTCGTTGGGGTGCTTTTGCATGGGAGAGAGACTTAGGGTGAAACGGCGGAAAAACGGTGGAAATGACCGCCTCCGCTTCCTGAACTACGTAAAGTGGGCAGCACGTGGCTACGTCCGGCCGCAAAAAATGCCTGCGTGGCCTGTGCGCACCGCTTTGTTTTTCGCTTTCAACATTTTTCGCATATGTCTTTCTCTATCGAGCATCACCCCCAGGATCAGGAATTTACCGTCGACATCGACGGCCACCAGGGCGAGCTGGCGTATAGCTTCCCCACCGAAGGAGTCGTCGATTTCACCCACACCTTCGTCGACAAAGCCCTACGGGGCCAGGGTGTAGCCGATGCTATGGCCCGCCGTGCCCTGGACTTCGCCCGCGAGCAAAAGCTACAGGTACGCACCAGCTGCGAGTTCATGCAAAAATTCGTGCAGTCCCATCAAGCCGAATACCAAGACTTGCTGGGGTAGGAGGGAGCAACGCAGACAAGGTAGGCCAAAATTCTGCACACTTGCCCGGCAAATGTCGCACATCCAAGCGGGGGCCTTTGTTGGTTTACTTGATAGCGAATTCACAGCTTTCGATGACTTCGCTATTAATCTGAGCTTCCTACCCTTATGGATACGCAACCCACCACGTCCCAGCAATCCGCTTTGCTTGCTCCTGCTGGTCCTATTGCGTCGGCTACCCTTGATATCGAGGGAATGACCTGCGCGGCCTGCGCGTCGGCCGTTGAACGGTCGTTGCGCCGCACGCCGGGCGTTACGCAGGCGCTGGTGAACTACGCTACCGAAAAGGCTACCGTGGAATACGAGCCGGGCGCGGCCTCGCCGGGTGTGCTGCGTGAGGCCGTGCGCCGCGCTGGCTACGAGGTGGCTGCCCGCCGCCTCGACACCAGCGCCGCCGACCGCCAGGCCGCGCTAGACCAGCAAAAGGCCCAGGCCTACCACCACCTCAAGCGCCGCCTGTGGGTAGCTGCGGGACTCACGGCCGTTATCATGCCATTGTCGATGCTGATGCTGTGGCCCGCGCTGTCGGCCCGCATCAACATGCAGTGGCTCAATTATCTGCTGCTGGGCCTCACGCTGCCGGTGGTGCTATATAGCGGCCGCGAGTTCTACGTCTCGGCCTGGAAAGGCCTGCGCCACCGCACCGCCAACATGGATACGTTGATTGCCGTGGGCACCGGCGCAGCTTTCCTCTACAGCCTGGCCGTGACGCTGGCCCCCGGCTTTTTCCGGGCGCATGGCCTGATGCCCGAGCCCTACTACGATACCACGGCCACCGTCATTGCCCTCATTCTGGTGGGTAAAGTGCTGGAAGCCCGCGCCAAAAACCGCACGTCCGACGCCATGCGGGCGCTGTTGCAGCTACAGCCCAAAACGGCCCGCGTGCTCCGCGGCGGCAAAGAGGTAGACCTGCCCGTAGAGCAGCTCGACGTAGACGATGTGGTAGCAGTGCGCCCCGGCGAGCAGGTAGCCACCGACGGCATCATCACGGAAGGTCGCTCGGCCCTCGACGAAAGTCTGCTCACCGGCGAAAGCCTACCCGTAGAAAAAGCAGCCGGCGACGCCGTATTCGGCGCCACGCTCAACAAAACCGGGGCCTTCCGCTTCCGCGTAACGCAGGTAGGGGAGGAAACTATGCTGGCGCGCATTGTGCAACTCGTAGAAGACGCGCAAGGCTCGCGGGCGCCCATTCAGCGCCTCGCCGACCGCATCAGCGCCATCTTTGTGCCCACGGTTATTGGTATTGCGGTGCTCACGTTCATTGCGTGGTTTTTGCTGGCTCCCGCCGGCATGCGGTTGCCGCTGGCGCTCATCAATTTCGTAGCTGTGCTGATTATCGCCTGTCCGTGTGCGCTAGGGCTGGCCACGCCCACGGCTATTATGGTTAGCACTGGCAAGGGAGCCGAGCACGGGGTGCTCATCCGTAGCGCCGAAGCCCTGGAAAAAGTCCACGCCGTCACCACCATCCTGCTCGACAAAACCGGTACCATCACCAACGGCCAGCCCACTGTAACCGACGTTGTGGCCACGCCCGCCTACCCTAAAGCGCGCTTGCTGGCCCTGGTAGCAGCCGTAGAGCGGCACTCGGAGCACCCGTTGGCGGCCGCGGTGGTACAGTACGCCATCCAGCAGCCAGTGGATGTTGCGTTGGATGTGGTTGATTTTGAGGCTGTAGCTGGTCATGGCGCCCGCGCCACAGTAGCAGGGCAGCATGTGCTCATTGGCAATCAGCGTCTGCTAACCGACGCTAATATCGCCCTACCCGCTGCCCTATCTCAGGCCGCCAACGCGCTCTTGCAACAGGCCAAAACCGTGCTCTACGTTGCCCTCGATGGGCAGGCGGCTGGCCTGTTGGCCGTGGCCGACACCGTGCGCCCTACCTCCGCCGCGGCCATTGCCGAGCTACAGGCGCTGGGCCTGGAAGTGGTAATGATGACCGGCGACAACCCCCAAACGGCCCAGGCCGTGGCGGCGCAGGTAGGCATCCGGCGGTACGTGGCCGAGGTGCTCCCCCAAGACAAAGCCGCTCAGGTGCAACTGCTACAGCAAGAGGGTAGGGTAGTGGCTATGGTAGGCGACGGTATCAACGATGCCCCCGCGCTAGCCCAGGCCGATGTGGGCCTGGCCATGGGCACCGGTACCGACGTGGCCCTGGAAGCCGCCGGCATCACCCTCATGCGCGCCGACTTGCGGAGCGTGGTAACTGCCATTGCCTTATCGCGGCAAACCATGCGCGTGGTACGCCAAAACCTGTTTTTTGCCTTTGTATACAATGCACTGGGTATTCCTGTTGCGGCGGGCGTGCTGTATCCTTTTTTCGGAGTGTTGCTCTCGCCCATGCTGGCGGCGGCCGCTATGGCGCTCAGCTCCGTTTCGGTGCTTACTAACTCGCTGCGCTTGCGTGGGTTTCGCGGATAATCAGCATTGAAATAGCCATGCCGGTACATAGACGGTATAGTGCGTCGGAGGGGTGCAACCAGACGAAACAATACGCGACTGAAGCAAATCAAAGCACTATTTCGCCCAACTATACTGCTTAAACTACATAATTAGTTGCATTCATTATATCTCCAATACAGTGGTAAATCTAGATAAATCAGAAAAAAAGGCGCCTTTCTATGGTAAAGAATATCCGTTACAAGATTGAATTCTAGACATTTATAATTGATTTTGACTGGAAGAGTCATATAATTTATAAAAATAATTATTGTCACAATTAATGGCAGATGTTCTTTGACTTCGAAGCAGGAAGTAGCAACCTTAGCAGCACAATACGATTGTATGCATTCCTTTCTCCGCCCTCTTGCTTCCTCACCATTGCTGACCTTTAAACCTCATCTGGGTATGACGTCGGCTAGTCCATTTGGCGCTTCCTCATCCGAGCCCAGTGCATTATGCTTCCAGAATAGTCAAGCCCAAGTAGAGTGGCTGGCCGACAGCTACATCCACGTACGTTGGACCGGACAACCAATGAACAGCGCTGAATTTCGGGCAGTGTTTCGGTATATACAGGCACTGCTAATTATTACGCAGGCTTCGCTGGTGCTAACCGACCATCGTGAAATGCTACCCCCGTCACCTGCCGATGTAACTTGGCTTATGCACGACTGGACCCCTACAGTAGTGCGTGAAACCAATTATTCTCACCGGGCTATCATACCGGCCCGCAACAGTCAGACCAGGGCAGCAATAGCCAAAGTAACTGCCTGTGATGCGTCGGCTGCCCTTACGGCTCAGTTTTTCACGGAAGTAGAGCCAGCAGTGCGCTGGCTACGCAGTATTTACGTGGTGTAAGTAGAGGGCATAGTTCAATAGGCCGTGCTGCTAGCCCGTTGGGCCATTCGTAGCCACTCTTGGGCCGCATCTCCATCATCAAACATCCGCATCTGTAGCTTACCATTGATGCCAATATGCATGGCCTCGGCAGAAAGTGCTGCCAGTGCCTCCGAGCTAACAATGTGCGCAAAATGCGTAAGGCCCTGATGGATGGCTCGGGGCGCCCAATTGGTAACCAGCCACTCCACAGCGTGGTCCCAAGGGCCAATAACCTGCCGATTGTCGTTGAGCAGGTAGGAGCAGGCGTGGTCCCGCAGGGGATGCAGGCAAGCATCAGCTCCGGCAATGATGCCTACATAAGTTTGATAGCCAATCCAATTGTTATACACCCAGTTATTCGCTGCATCGAACTCAATAGTAAGGTATACCTTACCGAAACCGTTGATTAACTCTGTTGGCATACGGACTGTGCAAATAGCGCCTTATGATAATGATGGAGCACGGTAAGTGTGTAATCCGGTTAGTTGTGGGCTAGCAGTATGCTGGCTCACTTTCTGGCTTAACAAATACAGGGGCGCAAAGAGCAGTAAGAAAAAAGAAAAACACTGAAAACTCGGCGAGTGAGGTGCTCTACAAGTTCAATAGCGTTTCTTACCGGTTATCCAAGTACTGCGTGATGGAAACCGATAGCAGCACAAACGTAAAAAGCACCTCTTGGTTATAATTATAAGTATAGCCTTGGAAGTAGTGCCGTCACTCCGTATGGGCCTGTAAATGATAATAAAGTCACTGATATTGCTAACAGAAGGCTGTAAACTTCCAATAGTAAGTAAGCTAGGCAGCATCAGCAAGGCAAGGTAGAGAAGCAGTGTAGGTGACTACATACGTAAAGGCAAAACAAAAAGCCCTTGTAACCAAATGTATTACAAGGGCTTATATACTTAGTGGTGGTCGCGCCAGGAATCGAACCTGGATCAAGAGCTTCGGAGACTCCTATACTATCCGTTGTACTACGCGACCCGATTTGTGAGGCGCAAAACTAGACAGAAAATACGCCGTTGCCAAACCACCAAAGGCTTTTTCTGCAAAATCATACACTCGGTTATAGTAACCTTCCGCGGCTCAGTCCAGTTAGCATACATAACTGTTTACTTTGACCCATTCTTTTTATGGCAAGCACCGAAAAAAAGACTCTTTATACGGCCGATGCAACGGCTATTGGTGGCCGTAGTGGCCACGTACGCTCTGCTACCGGCATCATCGACTTGGATATGTCGGTGCCGGAAGGCCTGGGCGGCAAAAAAGGCGCTACCAACCCCGAGGAGCTGTTTGCCGCCGGGTATTCGTCTTGCTTTCAGCAAGCACTGCTAGTAATTGCCCAGCGCGCCGGCGACAAGCTCGATCCGCAAACGGAGGTGAAATGCTCCGTATCGCTGTTTCAGGAAGGGGAAGCCTATGGCCTTTCGGCAGTGCTAGACGTAGATTTAAAAGCCTTCGACAAGGACAAGACCATTGATATGGTGCGGCAGGCCCACAAAATCTGCCCCTACTCAGTAGGTACTCGTGGCAATATGGAAGTAGAACTGCGCGTGCAAGGCGAAGCCATTCCGGTAGATGCCAGCGAGAATACTGGTGTCGCCGAGAAGGGCGGTGCTCAATAGGTTCTTTCTCTCAAAGAAAAAGCCCGCTGGAATGCTCCAGCGGGCTTTTTCTTTGAGAGAAAGAACCTAGGCGTTTTGCATTGCCAGTACCTCTTTCACCTTCTCGGCAGCATCCTTCAGCAGCACCGCCGAGTATACTTTCAGACCCGACTCATCGATGATGCGGGCGCCTTCTTCGGCATTGGTACCCTGCAAGCGCACGATAATCGGCACTTTGATGTCGCCGATGTTCTTGTAGGCTTCTACCACACCATTCGCTACCCGGTCGCAACGTACGATACCCCCGAAGATGTTGATTAGGATGGCCTTCACGTTCGGGTCTTTCAGGATGATGCGGAAACCGGCTTCAACCGTCTGGGCGTTGGCTCCACCTCCTACATCGAGGAAGTTAGCAGGCTCACCACCTGATAGCTTGATGATGTCCATAGTGGCCATAGCTAGGCCGGCGCCGTTCACCATGCAGCCCACGTTGCCGTCGAGCTTCACGTAGTTCAGGTTCGACTCCGAGGCTTCTACCTCCAGCGGATCTTCCTCGTTGGTGTCGCGTAGGGCTTCGAAGTCTTTGTGGCGGTAGAGGGCGTTGTCGTCCAGCGTTACTTTGGCGTCTACGGCCAAAATTTTGTTGTCCGAGGTCTTCAACACGGGGTTGATTTCGAACATAGCCGAATCGGTATCGTCATAGGCCTTATACAGAGCCGATACGAATTTCACCATCTCCTTCTGCGCCGGGCCAGTGAGGCCCAGGTTGAAGGCAATTTTGCTGGCTTGGAAAGGGCGCAGGCCCACAGCAGGGTCCACGTACTCCTTGTTGATCTTGTCGGGGTGCGCTTCGGCTACTTCCTCAATATCCATCCCGCCCTCGGTGGTATAGATAATCACGTTTTTGCCGGTAGCGCGGTCCAGCAGTACACTCATATAGTACTCCTTGGTTTCCGACTCGCCAGGGTAGTATACGTCCTGAGCAATCAGCACCTTGTGCACCTTGCGGCCTTCGGCACCCGTTTGCTTGGTTACCAGCTGCATGCCAATGATCTGATCGGCAATGTCTCTCACCTGCTCCAGGTTCTTAGCGAGTTTCACCCCGCCCCCTTTGCCGCGCCCGCCGGCGTGAATCTGGGCTTTCACCACGTACCAGCTGGTACCGGTTTCTGCGTTCAGCTTTTTCGCGGCTTCTACAGCTTCTTCGGCCGTATCAGCCGTGATGCCTTCCTGCACGCGCACGCCGTAGCGCTTGAGTATTTCTTTACCCTGATACTCGTGAATGTTCATAGAGGTCAGTTGAAAATGGGATTCGGGTCGTATTCGTAACCGCGAAAGTAGGTAATAATCGGGGGAAACGGAACCTGGGCTTTCGGCCGGATTTTGGCAGGCGCCTTACCTTTCGCGGAAACCGACCCACTGCCCGACCACAAACTCCGGCTTTCCTCCGTAGATTTGTTTTCCTACCCCCGACTATATTCATCTGCTGTGCTGCAAGCCATCAACGTCCGCAAGACATACGGTTCCCTGGAAGTGCTGAAAGGTATTGACCTGACTATTGAAAAGTCCGAAATCGTGAGCATCGTGGGCTCGTCGGGGGCCGGTAAGAGTACATTGTTGCACATCCTGGGCACGCTCGACAACCCCGATACGGGCGAGGTGCTGTTCGATGGCGAATCGGTGAGTGCCTTGAAGCGCTCGGACCTGGCGCGGTTTCGCAATCGACACATCGGCTTCATCTTCCAGTTTCACAACCTATTGCCCGAGTTCACGGCCCTCGAAAACGTGTGCCTGCCGGCCTACCTGGCCGGGCGCTCGGAGAAGGAAGTGCGCGTACGTGCCCGCGAGCTACTGGGCATGCTGAACCTGGAGCGCCGCGCCGACCACAAGCCCTCGGAGATGAGCGGCGGTGAGCAGCAGCGCACGGCGGTAGCCCGCGCCCTCATCAACTCCCCGGAAATCATCTTCGCCGATGAGCCCTCCGGCAACCTCGACTCGCAAAACGCGCAGGAGCTGCACCAAATTTTCTTTTTGCTGCGCAAAGAGTTGGGTCAAACCTTCGTGATTGTGACGCACAACGACCAGCTGGCCGAAATGGCCGACCGCACTATCACGATGAAAGACGGGTACATCTCAGAATAAGCTCGACTGTAACGAAAGCGTATATCGTATTAAGCTAGGAACTTTCTTTCCTGCTATACCCTTACCCGTATACCTGGCAACGCGTCCGACCCGCCCCGGACCGTTTGTGTAACCCGTCTCGTTGTTTCTAGAACAGTGAGACGGGTTTTTTGCGTGTGGCGAGGTTGTGGTGACGAACGTGGCCCAGGAAGTCATGCAAATCAAAAAAGGCTATGCCGACGCGGTAGGATACCCTACTATCGTAATTCTTACTTCCGTAGAGCAAGCCAGCGCAATAGGGTAGTATGCTTGACTCATTTTTTTAGCAAAATCCTGTTGAAATGAATTTTAGTATTGCTAATTTTGTTAGGATATACAAAGCGGTATGTAGTTTGTAATAGTCTGAAAATCAAGGATAAAATTTGTTGAAAAATCTTTGATTCATTGCACCTATTTTACGCTGCATTCGTTAGTAATAAGAACAACATAACGTACTAAAGGGAAGACGCCATGAGCGAAGTAACCAAGACCACCAACAACACGAAGGAAACCGCCCGCAAAGCCAAAGTAGAGAGCTACGACATTGCGCGCTCTGATGAAACGTTGCACTTGGCTACTGACTTGGCCAAGTTCATCAAAGACAATAAGCTCTCAACCACGGTGCAGGGCAAGGAGTTTGTGAACGTGGAGGGCTGGCAGTACGCTGGCTCGCGCCTGGGCATCGTGCCCATCGTCGACCACGTTATCAACGTCAGCACCGAGACCGAGTTGAAGTATCAGGCCAAAGTGACGTTGTTTGACCTGCGTTCGGGCCATACGGTAGGCGCTGGCTTTGCGGTGTGCTCCAATAAGGAGAACGGTAAGAAGTTCTACCAAGAGTTTGCTATCATGAGCATGGCCCAAACCCGCGCCATTGGTAAGGCTTACCGCAACATCCTGGCTTGGATCATCCGGGCTGCTGGCTACGAGCCTACCCCCGCCGAGGAGATGGACTATGGCAACAATACGCCCGAGGTGAAGGCTCCGGTAGCTACGCAGCCAGTTGCTGCTCCGGCACCAGCTGTAGCAGCAGAGGCACCGGCTATGAAAGCCGTACCAGCCGAGCAGCCTGCTGTTACGTATGCTTCGGCTGCGCAGAAGGAAGAAATTATCCGCTTGCTTAACCACCCGGTGATTACGCGTCAGGAGAAAACGAAAATGCTCCTGAATATCAATCGTCTTGATGAGGAGCGCGCAACGCAGGCCGTTGCCAAGCTGAAGAAGGCCATCGACGACCGCGAGAACGGTGAGTCGGCTGCCGCTTAATACACAAAACAAACAACTGCATATACGAAAAACCCGGCACCACATGGCGCCGGGTTTTTTTATGCGGGGCGGGTAAGGAACTCTAGAAGCGCAACCAGCTATGTAACACGAATAAGTAGAATATAGCGTTGGGCAGCTTCACTACTTCATAGGTAGCAACAGCTAGGCATTTCCTCCTAAAGAGGATATACGTTCTTTCAAAGCCGTCATGATCTGAGTGAAGCTTTGAGGTGAATTTAGCATGACAGGAGACTGAAACTTAGCGACACTTAACCATGCGTATGCCGTAGCTACATCATCGAAGAGGGCCACTACCGGCGAGGTAAGCTTTTCCAACACTATTTCTGTGTCGTTTTGGATGTGCATATCAGGCGAGCATATCCAGGCTACATATTCAATACCCAGTAAACGTAGATAAGGCAAAAAGTCATCGGCCAGCCATGGTGCTACCTCCGGCGTAATTTTCGTAACGTTGGTATTGTCGTTCAGAATACGTTTGTACCGCCTGATTAAGAAACAGCGTGCTAATTGCAAGCAATTGGAGCGGACGGAGTCCAGCGTTATCTCGCCGTGCCAGTCCAGATAAAGCCAGTTATTAGTACGATCATAATAAGCCGTTACATTGGAGGCAGCCAGAAGTAGCTCTTGTTCCATAGAAGTGTTGTATGGCAATAATGTGCTAAAAGGCGAAAAAAATTTGATGACAAATGTACTGTTATTTATAATGATATAATACAATAAAAATTGATTTTATATAACAAATACGATTTTTAACAACCTCATACCCGATTAGGTAGACGTGTTATCTGGGCTGCCTGTATTGATAAAGTATAAATTGACCGGGTTAGCTCTTGTGAATTGATAGGAAGAAGTGTCGCCGGCATTTCCAGTGCCTATATCAAGGTGCCCTGCATCATTAAACCATTAGGCGCAAAGTGCCTTCCTGCACAAGGGAAGGCTACAGTGGCCTGTGCGCTCGTTGGGTTGGGTGCTACCGCCGGTTGCACATCATCGGACATCGGGCCGGACGCCACAGAATATACCGTATACATAGGCACGTAACAGGATCAGCAGGCTAAAGGCAGCAGAAAAGGCATCGACACATAGTACCTTTGTCTCCTATGCTGCCCGCTACCGACGACATTCTGCATGTACTCCGCCAGACCTGGGGTCACCACCAGTTTCGGCCCATGCAGGAAGACATTATCCGCTCGGTGCTGGCGGGGCACGATACCTTGGCGCTGCTGCCTACAGGCGGCGGCAAAAGCATTTGCTTTCAGGTGCCGGCACTGGCGCGGGAAGGGCTCTGCTTGGTGGTGTCGCCGCTGATTGCGTTGATGAAAGATCAGGTGGAAAACCTGCGTAAACGTGGCATCAAGGCCGAGGCCGTGTACGCGGGCATGAGCCACCAGGAAATCGACCAAACGCTGGACAACTGCGTGTATGGTCCGGTGAAGTTTCTGTATGTGTCGCCCGAGCGGCTGCTCACGGATATGTTTCGGGCCAGGGTAGGGAAGATGCGCGTACGCTTGCTGGCTGTAGACGAGGCGCATTGCCTCTCGCAGTGGGGTTACGATTTCCGGCCGCCCTACCTCCAGATTGCGGCCCTGCGCGAGCTGGTGCCCGATGCGCCGGTTATTGCCCTCACGGCCACCGCCACCGCGCAGGTGCAGCAGGATATTGTGGAGAAGCTGCATTTCCGGCCGAGCTACCGGGTGTTTCAGCAGAGCTTTGCCCGGCCCAATTTGTCGTACTCGGTGCTGGCTACGGAGGATAAATACCGCCGGATGCTGGAAGTGGTGCGCGGGGTAGGGGCCGACAAAACAGCCATTGTGTACGCCCGCACGCGCCGTCAGACCGAAGACGCCGCCGCCTACCTTCAGCATCATCAGGTGAAAGCCGCACCCTACCACGCCGGCCTGGGCGCCGAGCTGCGCCACCGTACCCAGCTGGACTGGATGCAGGACCGCACCCGCGTCATCGTGGCCACCAACGCCTTCGGTATGGGCATCGACAAGCCCGACGTGCGCCTAGTGGTGCACCTCGATGCGCCCGACAACCTGGAGGCCTACTACCAGGAAGCGGGCCGCGCCGGCCGCGACGAGAAATACGCCTTTGCCGTGCTGCTGCAAGGCCCCAACGATGCCGATGAGCTGCGCCGCCGCACCCAGCAGGCCCACCCGCCGCTGGATACGGTGCGGCGCGTGTATCAGGCGCTGGCCAATTTCTCGCGCACGGCAGTGGGCGGCGGCGAGCTAGTGGCGTTCGATTTCGACTTGCAGCAGTTCGCTGAAACTTACCGTATCAAGGCACTGGACGCGCACAACGCCCTGCGCACGCTGGGGCGCGAGGGATTTGTGCAGCTGAACGAGGCCGTGCACAACCCCGCCCGCGTGCACATCCCCATCGACCACTCCGACCTCTACCGCTTTCAGGTAGCCAATGCCCAGCACGATGCGCTGATCAAGTCCCTGCTGCGCTTCAACGGCGGCGAAATCTTTGTGGGTTTTCAGCGGATTTCGGAAAATAGCCTTGCCCAGCACTTGCGGGTGAGCGTAGTGGATGTGCGCAAAATGCTGCTGTTCTTGCATCGCTCCAACATCATCCACTACCAGCCCCGCCACGACGCGCCTCAGGCCCTGTTCACCACCCCGCGCTTCGATGCTGATAAGCTGCCTCTCAACCAAAAATACCTAAACCAGGCCCGCACACTGGCACAGGAAAAGACCGAGGCGGTGCTCCGCTATGCCAACGGCGGCCGCTGCCGCCAACAACTGCTGCTGGAATACTTTGGCGAGCTAGACGCGCCACCGTGCCGCGTGTGCGACTACTGCCTGGCGCAAAAGAAAAAAGTCCAGACCCTGGCACCCGCGCCGGCCCTGCGCGAGCAAGTGCTAGGCCTGCTGTCTACTACCCCCCAAACGCCCCGCGAACTTGTAGCACAGTTTGCGCCCAGCCAAGCCGCCGGAGTAACGACCCTGCTGCGGGAACTGGTGGATCTGGGGCAGCTCTGCTATGCCTCTGATGGCCGCCTGATGCGGCAAGCTGCTGCTGAATAACGCTATACGCAAACAGCCCCGGCTACCAAAGTGGCGCCGGGGCTGTGCTCATCCATTCGGCAGAAGGGCTAATTCTGCTAAAAGGTACCGGGTAGGTACTGCAATTTCCTCGCCAGCCTTGCGAGGTGTATCGTGCTTTTTAGGGTAGGGTTACCCTCGCTCTAAGCGGCGCCGTGGTCGGCTACTTTCACAAGCGCTTTGCCGGTGTTTTCGCCAGTAAACAGGCCCAGGAAAGCAGCCGGAATCTGGTCGAAGCCTTCGGTAATGGTTTCTTCAAAAGTGAGTTTGCCCTGCTCCACCCACTGCGTGAGCTCGCGCACGCCTTCGGGAAAGCGCTTGGCGTAGTTGCTCACAATAAAGCCCTGTAGCATCGAGCTGGTTTTTAACAGCTTACCTTCTGGGCGCGGGCCCACAGGCGTTTCCTCGGCGTTGTAAGTCGATATTTGACCGCAGAGCGCAATACGAGCGTGGGTGTTCAGCAAATCGTACACAGCATCCGTGATTTCGCCGCCTACGTTGTCGAAGTAGCAGTCTACCCCGTTGGGGCAGGCATCGGCCAGGGCTTGGGCAATGTCGGGGGTGGTTTTGTAGTTAATGGCTTCATCAAAGCCCAGCCCTTTGAGGTAGGCCACTTTTTCATCGGAGCCGGCAGTGCCTACCACGCGGGCGCCTTTTATTTTGGCTAGCTGCCCTACAATAGAGCCCACGGCCCCGGCCGCACCGGATACCACCACGGTTTCGCCTTCCTTGGGCCGGCAGATGTCGAGCAGGCCGAAGTAGGCCGTGAGGCCCGGCATACCCAATATGCCCAGATAGTAGCTGATGGATGGTCCGTCGGTAGGCACCGGCGTCAGGCCCTTGCCGTCCGATAGGCTATACTCCTGCCAGGGTAGGTTGCCGGTAACCACCGTGCCGACCGGCAGCTCAGGGTGCTGGCTTTCCACTACTTCGGCCACCACACCGCCAGTAATCGGCTGGCCTACCTCGAAAGGTGGTATATAGGATTTGGCATCGCTCATGCGGCCGCGCATGTACGGATCCACAGAAACGTACAGGGCTTTCAGCAACACCTGGCCCTGCGAAGGGGTAGGCCGCTCGCAGTCTTCAAAACGGAATGTGTCGGGGGTAGGCTTGCCCTGGGGGCGGCTAGCCAGCAAGATGGTGCGGTTGCTCATGGTGTAGTATGAAAAGGGTGGAAAAACAAAAACGCGTTGCTTTCCCAACGAAGCGGGAAAGCAACGCGTTGCGCAACGACAAAGCCGTTAGGCGTTGGTGGAAGTCGACAGGTTAACTTCGATGTTGTTGCGGGTGGCACGCGAGTAGGGGCATACCTGGTGCGCTTTGGCTACCAGGGCTTCGGCCTGTTCCTGCTCCATGCCGGGGATGTTTACGTGCAGATCCACGGCTAGGCCGTAGTTGTCGCCGTCTTTGCCGAAGCTTACGTTGGCTTCCACGGTGCTGCCCGTGATGGGTGTTTTCTCCATGCGGGCCACCAGGTTTAGGGCGCCGTCGAAGCAAGCAGCGTAGCCGGCGGCAAACAGCTGCTCGGGGTTGGTAGCGCCTTCTTTACCAGGGCCGCCCATTTCCTTGGGTGTGCTCAGCGGAAGGTCGATGATGTTGTCGCTGGAGATGGCGCGGCCATCGCGGCCACCAGTGGCTTTGGCTTTCGCCGTGTACAAGCGTTGAATGCTCATGTGGGGGGTGAAAAAAGTAAAAAAGCGACGCGTAAAGGCGTCAGGTAAGCCTTTTGATAATATGATCGAGCAGTCGACGCATGGTGGCTATCTCTTTCATAGAAATAGCAAGTTGCCTAAACAAACCTTGCGGGATAGCACAAGCCGGCTTGTGCAGAGCCTCGCCTGCTGGCGAGAGTCCAATAATAACGGAGCGCTCGTCGCGCGGGTCGCGGCGGCGGCTCACCCACTGCTTCTGCTCCATGCGTTTCAACAGGGGCGTCAGCGTGCCCGAGTCCAGCAGCAGGTTTTCGCCCAGCTCCTTCACCGTCATTTCCTGGTGTTCCCACAGCAGCAACAGCACCAGGTACTGCGGATATGTCAGATCGGGGTCCAACTCGCGCAGGTAGGGTTGGTAGGCCTTGGTAAGTTGCCGCGACGCCGCATAGAGTGGAAAACACAGTTGATTTTCCAGCTTCAGCAGCGAGAAATCTTCTTCAGACGTGGTGGGTTCGGGAGCTTGTGCCATGAGAAAGTGCAATAATAACCGGTACTCTGATGTAATGTTTAATTGTGTAAAATTAAATTTACATAAATCTTACAGGCAAATGATACGCCAAGCTGCCTACCCCGGCAGAATAAACTACTAACCGAGGGTAGACGGCGCAGCATACACTGCTGAAAAATAGCAAATTAACTCTGTTGGTAGCTCTGCATTCCGCCCAGTAGGTTGCGCACGTTGGTGAAGCCCTGCTGAGTCAAGAAAGCTTTGGCCGAGGCAGAACGCCCGCCACTCTTGCAATGCACAATGATTTCCTGGTCTTTCAGCTCCTCCAGCTCATCGAGCTTGTCGGGTAGGGTGCCCAGCGGAATGTTCTGGCTGCCGTCGATGCGGGATTCTTCGTTTTCCCAGGTTTCGCGCACATCAATAATTGTGGGGGTTTCGCCGGCTTGCAGGCGTTGCTTGAGTTCGGGGGCAGTGATGTCGGCCATAGATGAAAAGAGGAGGGGGTGAAAAACTACGATTTGGTGATAACCAGTCGTTTGGTAACAGTGGTGCTACCGTCGGGGAGGGTAAGGCGTACCAGGTAAAGGCCTGCTGGCAGCGCCTGCAAATCCAGTGTGGCCTGCCCGGCCTGCGCCGCGGGCTGCTGCCAGACCACCCGGCCCAGGGCATCGAGCACCGTAGCCGACCGGTAGCGCCCTTCCACCCGCACCCGGCCAGCACTGGGGTTGGGGTAGAGCGCAAGGGCCGCCGCTGCTCCGGCCGACGCGGCAGCCGTGGTAACGCCGTTGGTCATCAGCGGACGCATCATGGGAGCATAAGCAGGTATAGCCGTTGTAACATTCCAGGTGCCCTGGGTGGTGCTGGTGCCATTAAAGCCTGATAGCAAGTAGCCTTGGGGTACGTTGCTGTTCAAATCAGCTCCAAAATTCAGGAAGTCGCTGGTGGGCGCAAAGCCTACGTAAAAGGTACCGCTGACTGGCACCGGCGCGGCAAAATTGACATCCACGTAGGACTGGCCGGCTGGTAGGGTAGTAGGCACGGCATAAGCACGGGTGGCTATTGCTTCTCGGTCGGGTCTGCCTTGGTTATCATTCCATACAGCTACCACAATGCCTTGGCTGGTAGCAGTGGGGGAGGGCAGCGGGTACAGGCGCAGGCCCTGCACTTGGTCGGGCTTATTTAAGTCGATGCGATATACAAAGTAGTTGGCTGGGCCAGTGCTGCCACGCGGTACGTTGAAAGTTGCTTCTGCCGAGCCATCGTCGTAGGCGTAGTAATTGTTCAGCTCCGTTACCCGGTAAATGGTATCGTTGGGCAAGGTGCGCGGGGTGGCTTCGCTGGTACGCAATACCACTTGATGCCTCACGCGCTTGGCCTCTGCCGTGAGGGGTAGGGGCGTAGTGCGCAGGCTACCCGTAAGGGATACCTGCTGGGCACTGGGGTCGAGGGAGCGGGTACCTGTGAGGAAGGTAGCAGGGGCACCGTTGGGTAATACTTGTACAGTGCCCGCATAGGGCACGGGGGTAGGCACAATAGCGTCGAAGTTGTTGACGGTGGTGGTTACCTGGTCGTTCAGCTCATCCGTTGCATTCGCCGCTGCGTTATACTGCCACACCGGCATGGCGGCATAGCGCTTCAGCAGACTAGTGAGCGGAGCACTGGTCGCAATATCCTGGGTGGAGTTGTCGGCGGCGGAGCGGTTGCGGTCGAGCCGTACATAGTCGATGCTCCAGGCATCGCGGGTGGTAGCCAAATTGCCTGCCGTCCGGAAGCGAAACTGAAAGCCGCTGTGCAGGTAGGCCGCTGTATTGATAGCAAAAAACTGTTCCCGGAACGCGGTGCGTGTTCCTGTGCTGAGCTGCTGCCACACCACTTGCCACACCTGGTTGCGGTCCAGAAACTCCAGTTGCAGATACACAGGGCGCGCTCCACTGTTGGCCTGCGGTGCACCCACTATGCTACCAGCCTGCCAATAGAAGCTCAGATACACATTGTCGGCTGCCGTGAGGCCGGCCAGGTTAATGGACTGAGAGGTAAGTGTGTCCGTGTCGCTGTAGGCGGTAGAAGGGCCGTAGGGTTGTCCGTTGGCGCTGAGCCCATCGAGCGTAGCTACGCCCCGGCTGGGCGGCGCTACTGGGAAGCGGTTGTTGACCAGCGCGCCGCCCGGCAACCAGCGTGTTGGGCTAGGCACGCCTTCCACTGGAAGCGTGAAATCATCGAAGAAGGGTAGAGAGAGCAGGGTAGGGCGTTGCGCTACGCGGGGCCGGGCATGAGCTGCCCGTGCCAGGTCGGCTTCGAGGGGGTGCACCGTTTGAGCACGACCGGGTGCTACCAACGCCGTGAGGAATAGCAGTAAGCAGGAAACGCGTAGCAGATAGTTCATCAGCAGGCAAGTTACGGACGCTAAACGGTAGGCCCGGCAGTTTGGTACGAACGCAGTAGCGCGGAGCCAGCCAGCTCCGCGCTACCCTACGTCAATACCGCTTTGAGCCGCTTTAGTTTACTGGCGTGAGCGAGGTGGGCTCGCTGCCCGCAATCCATAGATCTACCAGTTGCCCCATGCGAATGGTAGCATTGCCGGTAGCGGCCGGGCGCTGCTTCACTACGGTGCCCTCGGGCTGGTCGGCGGTGGCGGGCTGGTAGAACTTCTCGCCGGGCTGCAAGCCCTGGCCAGCCAGCAGCGTCAGGGCCTCGTCGGCGGGCATGCCCACCACGTTGGGCACCGGGAACTCCTGGTTGCCCAGGCCGTCGCCTACTTCCAGGTCAATCTGGTTACCTTTGGTGACGGCCGCGCCGGGCGCTATTTCCTTGCCGTTCATCATCTGCTTCAACACTTCGTTCTGTCGCAGATCGGGCACCAGCGTAATCTTGCCCACCGACAAACCGTAGCTTTTCAGAATCATCTGCGCATTCTTCACCGAGCCGTCGGTGAGCCTGGGCATCTTGATCTGCGGCGGGTTCTTGCTCACCACCGACACATAAATCTTGCGGTCTTCCTTCACAAATTCGCCGGGGGCGGGGTCCTGCATCAGCACTGTGCCGGGGCGTACGCCGGGTTCGTAGGTGCTGTCGTCTACAAAGTAGCGCAGGTTGCGCTCGTCGAGGTAGTCCTCCAGGTCGGCCATTTGCATGCCCGTTATCTTAGGTACCATGATGGTTTCGCCGTGGTTGGTCGAAATCGGCAGGTACACGAAGAAGAAGGCAAACAGCAGTGCCGCGCCCAGCACGCCAATCACCACCAGGTGCTTCACCACGTCAAAAGGCGTATCGGATTTCAGGAAAGCCATTTATTCAATTAAAAATTAAGAATTATAAATTAAGAATTGAGGGTGGGAATAAACCGTTTGTCATCCTGAGCGGAGCGAAGGACCTTCTCAGGGTAGAACGAGTCGTTATTGTGCCAGTTGTTCTTGCGTAATAAGGTCCTTCGCTGCACTCAGGATGACAAATGGTTTTCTATTCTCCGGCCTCCAACGCTGCCTTCTCCTGCCGCGCTTTGCCAAACTCCAGAATCTGATCGATGAACTGGTAGGGCGTGTAGCCGTTGAGGGCCGTTTGGTGGAAGATGCAGGTAGCGGGCGTCATGCCGGGTAGGGAGTTCACCTCGATGATGATGACCTCCACGGCGCCGGTCTGGCGCACGCGCACAAACGCGTCGATGCGGGCGTAGCCCTGAATGTCCAGGATTTCGGCCACGCGGCGCAGCTCCTCCTTCACCTCCTCGGAGATGCGCTGGCGCTCCTGCGGGTCGGGGGCGTAGCGGGCGGGGGTGATGTTTTGGCCTTCGCCGGCCAAAAACTTCTCCTCCAGGCTCAGCACCTCGCCCGTGGCCAGGGCTTCCGAGGCCTCGAATACCTCAATTTCCAACTCGCCGGCCTCGCCCCAGTGCGTGAGCAGGCCGCCGGTTACTTCCAGGAAGTGGGCCGCGCCGTCGCGGTCAATCAGCGTTTCCACCAGGAAAGCATCCTTGCGCGGAAACTCCTCTTTGAAGCCCAAGTGCAGGGTTGTGGCCGCGTCGGGCAGCAGGTCTTCCTGGTGGCGGAAGATGAGACGGCAGAACGCTACCAGCTCGTCGCGGTTTTTAATTTTCTTGACGGCCGAGGAGCAACCGTCGTCGGCGGGCTTGGCAATGAAGGGGTAGGGGAACTGCGTTTCCAGCTCGTTGTAGAAGCCTTCGGGGTCGGCCTCCCAGTGCAGGCGTGTAGCCATGCGGTGCTCGGCCACGCGCAGGCCGGCTTCGCGCAGGCGTTTGTTGGTTTCGAACTTGTTGATGGTGATGCTGCTGCTAGCTGTGCCCGAGCCGTTGTAGGGTAGGCCGTACTTTTCCAACTCGGTTTGCAGGGCGCCATCCTCGCCGGGGCGGCCGTGAAGGGCAATAAACACCTCGTCTACCTCCTGGGCCAACTCCTCGAAGGAGATGCGGCGCGGCTGGGCCGTGGGCTGACCGGCGTAGGTGCTGGTGATGCCCTCCGCCTCGCGCCGGATGCGCTGCAAGATCGGGTGCAGGTCGTGGCCAGCCTCGTGCTGCTCAATCTTCTCCCGAATGTCGTCGGCGTTGTCCTTCAGCATCACGTTGATGGGCAGCACGTACAGCCGGAAATGCTCGCTGCTACCCGTCAGGAACACCGGCACCGGCTGGTACTTAGCCGACGACGACAGCTTCTCGTAAATGTTGCGCCCGCTCTCCACCGAAATGTGCCGTTCCGACGAGTAGCCGCCCATAATCACGGCCACCTTCGTGCGCGGCCGGTCTTCCTGCTGACGCTGGGCCACGGCCGTGTCGAGCTGCTGTAGCTGCTGCGCCAGTTGCAGCGGCTTCATACCCGCCCGCCGCCGCGCGGCCAGGGAAGTGCGAACAAGGTAGGTGAGGAACTGACTCGGGTTCAGCCCAATTTCCGCGGCCTGATGAAAGAAGAACGACGCCGGCAGCATACCCGACGTGGTGTTGGGGTCGTTCAAAAATAGCTCACCATCGGCCGTCATAAAGCCATCCAGGCGCGCATACACCTGGAAACCAAACGTGCGGAACATCTCCTCGCATTGCTCCCGAATGCGCTGAATGTCGGCTTCCGGCAGGTCGATGGGTGTGATTTTGCGCGAGAGGCCGGGTAAGTACTTCGAGCGGTAGTCGAACATCTCCTCGCCCTTCACAATCTCGGTGGGGGGTAGGGCCAGCGGATTGCCATTGGGGTCTTCCACCACAATGCACGAAAACTCGCGCCCGTGCACAAATTGCTCTACTAATACCTGCGTTTCGCCGTCGGCGTTAGTCAGGCGCACTTCGTCGGAGGTCAAGAAAGCCTCGTTGAGGGCATGTAGCAGGGCTGCGGGATGGTAGATGAGCTGCGAGTTACGCGCTGCGAGTTGCGAATCGTCGCTTACTGGTAACTCGGAGCTTATAACTCGCAGCTCTACCGGCAGGCCGATGCCCTCGCGAATGTCGGTGAGCTGCTGCACCCACACGAGCTTGTCGCGCTCCGTGAACTGCGCCCATTCCGAGCGGTACACGGTTTTGCGGAACAAGCTGCGCTCCACGGCGGCGCGGAACTTAGCCACGTCGTTGTTGCGCAGGATGCTCACGCCGATGCTGCTACCCTGGCGCGGCGCCTTGAACACGAGGGGTAGGCCCAGTTCCCGCGTGAGGTAGGCAAGGGTAGCCTCCGGGTCGACAGCGTCCCACTCCTCCTGCGTTATCACGCGAAACTCGGGGGTAGGGCGGCCCAGCGCTTTCAGCAGTTTTTTCTGCGCAATCTTATCGATACCAAAGGCCGAGGGGAGAATGCCCGAGCCGGAATACGGAATGCCATACCATTCTAGCAGGCCCTGAATGGCACCGTCTTCTCCGCTGGGGCCGTGCAAGGCCAGGAAAGCAAAATCCAGCAACTCGCGCAGCTCATGCGGAGCCACGCGGCGGCCTACCTCGCTGATAATCTGGTCTTGCTCCTGCTGGGTCAAATCACCCAGGCTTTCGAGGTAGACTTGCATCTTGTGTTCAGAAGCCGGCAGTGCCGATACGGGCGGGTAGAAGTCCCGGATGGTGCCTTTATAGATGTACTGCCAGTCCAGCAACACAAAGTTGCCGCGACTGTCCACGAAGATGGGCACGGCCTCAAACAGGGCCTTGTCCAGATTGTCATATACCGTGCGGCCGCCCGCAAACGAAATTTCCCGCTCGCGCGAAGTGCCGCCGAAGAAGATGCCTATTTTCATACGTAGTGCAAAGGTAGGAGGAGTTTAGAAGTGTTGAGTGCTGTGAGGTAAACCCATTTGTCATCCTGAGCGCAGCGAAGGACCTTCTCACGCGTGCTTGACTAGCGTACCAATGGCTTGTTCTGGCGTGAGAAGGTCCTTCGCTCCGCTCAGGATGACAGCACAGCAGAAAGGCAATTTAACGCGGCTCAACACGCAACATTTCCGAAATTCTCCCGAACTACGCGGCGCCGTCGCGTATAAGACGGTACCTAACCCAACCGTTTCACCCATGAAAACGCTCGATCAATACAACTTTGCCGGCCACCGTGCGGTGGTGCGCGTCGATTTTAACGTGCCCCTCGACGACGAGCTGCGCATCACCGACGACACCCGCATCCGGGCCGCTACGCCTACCATCCGGAAGATTCTGGCTGATGGTGGCTCCGTGGTGCTGCTCTCGCACATGGGCCGGCCCAAAGGCGGACCCGATAAGAAAAATTCGCTTCGCAACCTCGTGCTGCGCCTGCAACAGGAGTATGGTCAGGAAGTGAAATTTGGTGGCGACGTGCTCGGCCAGGAAGCCACCGATATGGCTAACAACCTGCAACCCGGCGAAATCCTGCTGCTCGACAACGTGCGCTTCTACGCCGAAGAAGAAAAAGGCGACGCTGCCTTTGCCCAGCAACTCGCCCGCCTCGGCGACGTGTACGTGAACGATGCCTTTGGTGCGGCCCACCGCCGCCATGCCTCTACGGCCGTGATGGCGCAATACTTTGGCCCCGAAGACCGGGTAGGCGGCTACTTGCTGCAAAGCGAGCTGGACAACGCCCAAAAAGTGCTGGAGCACCCCGAGCATCCCTTCACGGCCATCATGGGCGGCGCCAAGATTTCGGATAAAATTGAAATCATTGAGCGCTTACTGGATAAAGTAGACAACCTGCTGATTGGCGGTGCTATGGCCTACACCTTCTCGGTGGCCGAAGGCGGCAGCATCGGCAACTCGCTGCTGGAAGCTGATAAGGTAGATCTGGCCGCCAGCCTCATCCAAAAAGCCAAAGACAAAGGCGTAAATCTGGTACTGCCCGGCGACAGCATCATTGCCACGCGGTTTGCCAACGACGCCGACATCGACGTGGCCGGCAACCACACCATTCCTGCTACCTGGATGGGCCTCGACATCGGCCCTGAGTCGCGCGAAATCTTCGCCGACATTATCCGCAACTCCAAAACTATTCTCTGGAACGGGCCGATGGGCGTGTTCGAGATGTCGAACTTCTCGCTGGGTACTGAGTACGTAGCCCGCGCCGTGGCCGAAGCCACCGAAAACGGCGCCTACTCCCTCATTGGCGGCGGCGACTCGGCGGCGGCCGTCAATCAGCTTGGCTTTGCTGACCGGGTTTCCTACATCAGCACCGGCGGCGGCGCCCTGCTGGAGTATATGGAAGGCAAAGAGCTGCCCGGCGTAGCCGCGCTGGGGTAGAAGGTGAGATGGTGGGATAGTGAAATGGTGAGTTTGATGTTCTACTGGTGTCATTGGCGCAGTTTGCGCAGGTTGCACCAATAGAACATCAAACTCACCATTTCACTATCTCACCATCTCACCACTAATTCAAGTAAGGCGCTTCCAGCTCCTGGCCCATGCTTTGGATGGTGTCGGAGTGGCGGCCGGTGAGGCGCACGGTGCCGGTGCGGGCTTCGGTTTCGCTGATGACTTCCAGTTCGCGGAGCCAGCGTAGGCGACGCAGTTGCGGCTCAATCAGGCCCAGCGGGTTCACGTCGGCGTAGTGATAGCGCAGGTAATCTTTAGTGGTTTGCTCTAGTTTATCGGCGAAGCGGTGCAACTCCCGACGCTGCCGCCACCTGTCGGACAGCACCACGTGGGCGCGGGCCGTGACGAGCACAAAATAGCGTCGCCAGGTGTTCCAGCCATAGAGCATCAAGCCCAGCACCAGCACGCCGCCGGTAGCGGCCAGCCAGACGGTGTTGCTCAGCCGGTCGCGCACGTAGGAGCTGCCCAAGGCATTCACTACCAGCCAGCCTAGCACAAACAGCCACGTGCGCCAGCGGTGCGGCAGGGTAGGGCGGCGCTTCTCCACGCGCACGGGCAACACCTCTTCGTACGGCATTTCAAATTCCAGCAGCACGTCGCCAGTGGCCGAACGCTTGCTGACGTGCACGCCGTGGGCACGCAAGGTGAGCTGGGTGGTAGAGAAAAGCGAGCGTTGTTCTAAAACCATCAAGTAGTTGCGAGAGGTGAAATGGTGAGGTGGTGAAATGGTGAGTTTATTGTTCTGATTGAGCTATCGGCGCATTTCGCGCGATCAGGACAACAAACTCACCATTTCACCACCTCACCATTTCACCATTTAATGAAACGGTGCCGGGGTGAAGCACAGTGCAAATATCGCCAGCATCAACCAGCCCAGCACCTTGCGGCCCGGCGACAGCGGACTTTCGTCGGGGGCAGGAGGGTGGTGTACGCCAGTCAGTCTACCCAACAGTAGACCGAAGACCAGCCAGCCGGGGTTGCCCAGCACACCGGGTAGGGCCACCGTGAGGGCCAACTGCCCAAACCACACGGCTGCTGCTAGCAGCACCGTGCGGCCGGGGGTAGGGAGTAGTTTGCGGAACACCACAAACAGGTATAGCGCGTAGGGCACGCCGCCATACAGCCACGTGTCGTAGTCAGAGTGCAGCGAAAATATTCCTAGCCCGGCATAGAAAATAAAGCCGATGAACAGTACCGTGGATAGCCGGTTGAAGCGCCGGTAGCCCAACAAACCGTATAGGATGTGCCCCCCATCGAGCTGCCCAATAGGTAGGAGATTGAGCGCCGTGAAAAATAACGACAGCACCCCCGCCAGCAGCACCGGGTAGTGCAGCAGCTCATACGGATGCGGCAACCGTGCTGGATCGGCCAGCCAGGTTTCCAGCCATTGGTAAATCAGGGGTTTGCCGAAAGTGATGCCCTGGGCGCCGGGTGGGTATACATGGCGTGCATAATCGGCTCCGAATTGCTGGTATTCCGGATGAATCTGGAATAAATAATCGGCCAGCGGCGGCAAATGCGTGAAGCCATATAGCAGCAGCGGCACCGCCACCAGGAAGCCCGCCAGTGGCCCGGCCAGGCCAATGTCGAAGTACTCCCGACGCGAGAAAATCCGGTCTTTGATGCGAATAACCGCCCCAAACGTGCCAATGCCCAGCACAAACGGAATGTAGTAGGGTAGGGTAGTCCGCACCCGGTTGTAGCGCGCCGTGAAGTAGTGCCCAAACTCGTGTACCGTGAGCACGCCCAAAAATGGCACCGAAAACCACAGCCCCCGGCTCAACTCCGTGCGCAAGGCCTCACCCCGCAGCCCAAAGACATCGAGGGGTAGGAAATCCAACCCGCCGCGCGTGAGCATGATGCCCGCCAACGTGGTAGTCACCAGCGTGACCAGGAATAGCAGCAGGTGCAGGCCATACACGCGCCAGCGCGGCGGCTCGGGCTGCTCGTAGCGCACGAAAGCCTCTTGGGCATCGGCCAGGGTATAAGAAGCAGAATCGTCGGCAGCCGTGGGGGCTTCGGCGTCAGGCAGAGGTAGGGGAGAAGGCACGAATGGCGTCGGGCAAAGCGTCGGTGAGCGTCAGCGGTGGCGCCAGAAATAGCGTTTGTATTCCCAGGCGGCGCGCTGTTTCAATGTGTTGGATACTGTCTTCAATGAAAAGAGTTTCCTCGGCTTTCCAGTTCATTTCGCGCAGCACGTGCCGGAAAATCTCCTCGCCGGGCTTGCGCAGCCCTACCTCCTGGGAGTAAAACACGCGGTCTAGCGCATCGGCAATGCCGTGCGCGAAGCCGTATTGTTCTTGCAATTGCCGGTTGATGACGTTGATATGCATGTGGTTGGTGTTGCTGAGCAGCGCCGTTTCGTGGCCTTGCTCCCGCAGTTCGGCAATAAGAGCCAGACGCTCGGCGGGCACATCCAGCAGCATGGCGTTCCAGGCGGCGTCCAGCTCGTCGTCGGTGGCGGTGAGCTGGTAGCCCGTGCGCAGCCCCTCCCGAAACGCCTCACTCGTGAGGCGGCCGGTTTCCAGCTGGTCGAATAGCTCGGCCTGGGCTTGTTGGTTGAAGGCAATAGTGCTGCCCGCCGGGCTAAAACGGCGCATTTCGTCCAGCGTGCGCTGGTAGTTGATGTTGATAATAACGCCGCCAAAGTCGAACAGCAGATTGGGTTTCTTGGTCATACGGGGTTAGGTAGGGGCAGCTTGCAGCCGCCCGAAGGCAGGTTTCGTCCGCTCGGAACCACTCCGACGCGGATTAAAATTGGAAATTCGCCCGCAAACTTCGAAGTTTGTAGCAGCGAAACCAACCTGCTCTGTCAGATTAGTACGCATCGGGCCTATAGCTCAATCGGTTAGAGCAACTGACTCATAATCAGTAGGTCCTTGGTTCGATTCCAAGTGGGCCCACAAGTAAAGCCTGTATAGCGTTGTTTATCAACATTATACAGGCTTTCTTGTTTTTGCTTGGGACGTTTTACGGGACAAAAAAGAATCAATGCCCTATTTATCGGTACCCATTCAGTAGCTTATCCATTGTTGGCGCTAGGGCGTCGGCTTTCTCACCTAGTTTTAGCAACCGGGTGTACCATTTGGTAGGCTTGCCTTGGTAGTGCGTTTTGCGGCCTTTCTTGTAGTGTTTCTCCCACTCTCTATCAACACCAAAATAGCTGCTCAACCCCCGGAACGTTTTAGATTCTAACTGTGAACTATAAAAAAGCTGGGTCGGGCCGTAAGCTAGACGGTGGGCAAACTTACCTGTGCCCTCACGGAGAAACAAGACCGTTGCCCGCCGGCCGGATACCGGACAAATCATATAGTAACGATGAGGTGGTCCGATTACGCTGGACAGTTTAGGGCGTTAGGTTGGAGGAGCTGTTGGTGAGTAAGATACGGTGTCTG